>CAWDZJ010000015.1:0-167500 GCA_963806815.1 uncultured Alphaproteobacteria bacterium
AAGGCCGAGGACGAAGGCGTCGCGGTGGCGGAGATCATCGCCGGCCAGGCCGGCCACGTGAACTACGACGTTATTCCGAATGTGGTCTACACCTATCCGGAGGTTGCCTCGGTCGGGAAGAGCGAAGAGGAACTCAAAGACGCCGGCATCGCCTACAATGTCGGAAAATTTCCGTTCACCGCAAACGGCCGCGCCAAGGTCAATCATCAGACCGACGGCTTCGTGAAAATCCTGGCCGACGTCAAGACCGACCGTGTGCTCGGCGTGCACATTCTCGGGCCTGACGCCGGCAACATGATCGCCGAGGCCGCCGTGGCGATGGAATTCGGCGCGTCGGCGGAAGACATCGCGCGCACCTGCCATGCACATCCGACCTTGAGCGAGGCAGTCAAGGAAGCCGCGCTCGCCGCCGGCGGCCGCGCGATTCACATCTGAAATCGTGGCTTATGTTTAGGCCTCATGGTTCGAGACGCGTGAGCTCCGCTCACGCTCCTCACCACGAGGATCAAATAGACGCGTTCTTGTCGAGGAGCGCGTGAAAGCGCGCGTCTCGAAGGATGAGGGCGCGCGCCGTAATGTGCCGGTCAATCCGGCATTCCTCAGAGAATATGCACCGCGTGCGGCACGAACAGTGCAATCACGATGAATGCGACGCCGGCGACACCGAGGCCGCCGGCCAGCCACACCAGCGCAATGGCTCCGGTGATGACGGCGGCTGACGCCAGCACGATGCCGATCTGAAATGCGGCCGAGGCAACTTCATAGTGGTGATAGCGCGCCAGGGCGTCGTCGCGTTTTATTTCGGCTTTCTTGGCGCGGGAGGCGAGCTGCTTGCGGCCTTCGCCGGTGTCCGGCTCATCGTCATAGCGCGCGGCGTTCTTTTTCCAGGTGTCGATCTGCTTGGCCATGGCCGTCTTGATCGCCGGGTCCGCGACTGCGTTGACGTCAAAACCGCGGATTTCGGCGGCGGTACGCAGCGTCGTCATGCGGATGGTCTTGGCCTGGAAGAACGCCCACAGATTCGAGGCCTCGATATTGTCGCTGAGCGCCGCGGTCTGCGCGCTTTTGCCGAGCGTTTCGGAAAACGCCAGGCACAGCGCGAGCACTGAAATGACGAGTGCAATTTTCTTGTTCCGGTCGGTCATCGGCCCGTGATCGTCACCGTGGCCGGCACCGTGTCCATGTCCGCCGCTCATCGATTGTCCCTACCCGTGCATGAGGAAGTTCGCGCGCAGGGATGTAGCCGAGCCGGCAGGGCGCGCAAGCACGTTGCTGCGATATTGACGGAAATTTTATGCGCGCGGATGGGCGGCGCGATAGGCGGCGAGCAGGCGCTCGGAATCGACGGCGGTATAGATCTGCGTGGTCGAGAGTGAGGCGTGGCCGAGCAGCTCCTGGATCGCGCGCAGGTCACCGCCGCGCGCCAAAAGATGGGTGGCGAAAGAATGCCGCAGCGCATGCGGGGTCGCGGTGTCGGCCAGGCCAAGCGCGCCGCGCAGGCGCTGCATCACCAGCTGGATGATACGCGGCGACAGTGGCCCGCCGCGCGCGCCGACGAAGATCGGGCCGTTCGGCGGCAGATCATAGGGGCAGAGCACGGCATAATCCGCGATCAGTTGCAGCACCTGCTGCAGCACCGGCACCATGCGTTTCTTGCTGCCCTTGCCGGTGACGACGAGGGTGTCGCCCTTGCCGGGAGCGGGAACCTCGGCGCGGGTCAGCCCGAGCGCTTCGGAAATGCGCAGGCCGGAACCGTAGAGCAGTGCCAGCACGGCGGCGTCGCGCGCCAGCACCCAGGGCTCGCGGTCCTCGCCGGCGCGCAGGTCGGCATCGGCGACGCGCCTCGCATCGGCGATGGCGAGCGGCTTCGGCAGCGATTTCGGAATCTTCGGCGTGCGGACGGCCGCGAGTGCGCCGACCTTGCCCTTGCCATTCTTCTCAAGAAAGCGCGCGAAGGAGCGCACCCCGGCCAGCGTCCGCATCAGCGAGCGGCCGGTGATGCCGTCGGCGCGGCGCGCCGCCATGAAGGCGCGTACGTCCTGCGGCGCAAGCTGTTCCAGCTTCTTGAGCGAGGGCGCGCCGCCAAGATGCTCGGCCATAAAGGCGAGAAACTGCGACACATCGCGGCCATAGGCTTCGATGGTCTTGGGCGACATGCGGCGCTCGGCGGCAAGATAGGCATGCCAGCGCACGACCTCGGCCGCGACATCGGCGGCGGCAAAAGGAATGGCGGGCAATTCGTTCTGCGTTTTGGTCCTGCTCATGTGTTCCGAGGCCACTGATGGCGTTGCGCGTTGCCGGCCTGGAGTTTCCGGCCGCGGCTTGACAGCGCAGCGATAATCTCAACCTTTCGTTTACCTTTCGTTAAGCACCCCGTTATCGCTCAAGCAGGCCGGCGGATTGATGGCAAAACGCGTGGTCGACGTCCTGGTGCCGGTCGCGCTCGACCAGGCCTATTCCTACCGGGTACCGGACGGCATGACGCTCGCCCCCGGCGACGTGGTGACCGTGCCACTGGGCGCGCGGGAGGCGACGGCGGTGGTGTGGGCGGAAAACCCTAATCCCAATCCGCGGCTCGACAACCGCATGAAGGATGTCGAGGACCGGCTCGATGTGCCGCCGCTCAAGGCGCAGCAGCGGGCGTTTGTCGATTGGGTGTCGAACTACACCCTCTCCCCGCGCGGCATGGTGCTGCGCATGTGCCTGCGCATGGGCGAGCATCTCGGCGCCGAACGCGAGCGCGTCGCCGTGCGGCTGGCCGGCCCGGCGCCGCAGCGGATGACGCCCGCGCGGCGTAAGGTGCTGACGCTGCTCGGCGATGGATTTCTGCGGGCGAAGAGCGAGGCGGCGCAGGAGGCCGGGGTCTCCGTCGGCGTGATCGATGGGCTGATCGACAAGGGCACCTTGGAAACCCTGGTCATGCCGCCGCTGCCGGTCGCGGAAGCGCCCGATCCCGACTTCGCGCCGCCGGACTTCACGCCGGCCCAGCAGGCGGGCGGCGATGAATTGCGCGCGACGATCGCGGGCGGCGGATATGCCGTGTCGCTGATCGACGGTGTCACCGGCTCCGGCAAGACCCAGGTCTATTTCGAGGGTGTGGCCGAGACCATCCGGCGCGGCAAGCAGACGCTGATCCTGATGCCGGAGATCGCGCTCACCGCGCAGTTTCTCGATCGCTTCGCCGAGCGCTTCGGCACGCGTCCCGCGGAATGGCATTCCCAACTCTCGCCGCGCAAGCGTGCGCGGACCTGGGCCGCGGTCGCGGCCGGCGAGGTCAGCGTCGTGGTCGGTGCGCGCTCGGCGCTGTTTCTGCCCTATGCCGATCTCGGCTTGATCATTGTCGATGAGGAGCACGACCCGGCCTACAAGCAGGAAGACGGCGTGCATTATCACGCTCGCGACATGGCGGTGGTGCGGGCGCATCTGGGCAGCCTGCCGGTGGTGCTGGCGTCCGCCACGCCGTCGGTGGAAACGGAAGTCAATGCGCGACGCGGCCGCTATCGGCGCATTCATCTGCCTGAACGGTTCGGTGGCCAGCAATTGCCGTCGATCGAGCCGATCGATCTGACCCGCGAGGGGCCGGCGCGCAGCCGCTTTATCGCACCGCGGCTGGCGGAGGCGGTGAAGATCGCCATCGAGCGCGGCGAACAGGCGCTGTTGTTTCTCAATCGCCGCGGCTATGCGCCACTGACGTTATGCCGGGCCTGCGGTTTCCGGCTCGCATGTCCCAATTGCGACGCCTGGCTGGTCGATCACCGCTTCCGGCGCCGGCTGGTCTGCCATCATTGCGGCTTCTCGATGCCGCAGCCGGAAGCCTGTCCGAAATGTTCCGCAGCCGAATTCGTTTGTCGCCTGCGGGCCAGGTGTGGAGCGCTTGGAAGAGGAGGTCGCCGGCCTGTTTCCGGAAGCGCGGATCATGGTGCTGTCGAGCGATCTGATCGCCTCGGTCGAGCGCATGCGCGAGGAGTTGAAGGAGATTGAAGAGGGCCTGGTCGATATCGTCATCGGCACCCAGCTGGTCGCCAAGGGACATCATTTTCCGAAGCTCAATCTGGTCGGCATCATCGATGCGGATCTCGGCCTGTCGAACGGCGATCCGCGCGCGGCAGAGCGTACGTTTCAACTGCTGCATCAGGTGGTCGGCCGCGCCGGCCGTGAGGCGGGCAGGGGCTACGGCTTCCTGCAGACCCATCAGCCGGAACACCCTGTCATGAAAGCGCTGATCGCGGGCGATCGCGAAGCCTTCTATGCCGCCGAGATCGCGGCGCGCGAACAGGCGGGCTACCCGCCGTTCGGGCGGCTGGCGAGCCTGGTCGTATCCGATGCCGACAAGGCCGCGGCGGAGAGTTTTGCCCGGCGGTTGGTGGCTGCGGCGCCGCGCGAGGAGGCCGTGCGGGTGCTCGGTCCGGCGGAAGCGCCGCTTGCGGTGGTGCGCGGACGGCACCGCTATCGGCTGCTGATCAAGTCGCCGCGCGCCTTCGATCTGTCGAACTATCTGCGCGGATGGCTGGCGGCGGCGCCGAAAACCAAGGGCAGCCTCAAGCTCGATATCGACGTCGATCCGCAGAGCTTCCTGTAGACGCGCTCAGGCTCGCACGCCGTTGCCGGGTCCGTCGTTCGGCTGCAGCAGCACGCAGGCCGAAGCCGCCAGCACCAGGACGAATCCGATCATGTCGGTCAGGCGCGGGCGGTCACCGAGCAGGATCATTGAACTGAGAATGCCGACAAACGGGACGCTCAGGACGCCAAGCGATGCGGTCATCGCCGAAAGCCGGCCGACGATCTGAAACCAGAGGATGTTCGCAATGCCAATGCCGACGACACCGCCATAGATCAAGGCCAGGATGGTGATCGTGCTGAATGTCCACGGCAATGGCGGATCTTCAAAAAGCAACACGCCGGCGCCGACGATAATGAGGCTGAGTGGTGTCTGCCAGGCAACGATCACGATCGGGTCGCCCTGCAGGCGCGACCATTTCAGATAGATCGTGCCGGACGCCCAGCTCAAGGCACAGCCGAGCGCTAGCAACAGGCTGGTCGGATCGGCGGTTCCAATCAGCGGATAGACCAGGATCGACAGTCCGGCGGCGCACAGGGCCAAGGCCAGGAGCCGCCGTGGCGTGAACCGTTCGCCGAGAAACAGCCAAGCCATCAGGCTCGCCCAGATCGGCATCGTATAGGCAATGATGATCACGCGCGTCGTCATCGCCTCGGTCTGGGCGAAAGCGCTGAACAGGCCAAAGGCCGCCATGTTGAAAAAGCCGACAATGGTGACGTGGGCCCAGTCCGCAGTGCGCCGGATGTGGAGATCGCGGCCTTGAATGATGGCGACGGCAAACATGCTGATGCCGCCGAGCGCCATCGTGCTCAGCCGCACAGTCCACGGCGAAACCTCATCGAGCGCGATGCGCGTCGCCGGCCACGCCAGTCCCCAGGAGAACGTCAGCAGCACGAGCAGCAGCCGCGCTCCGGCGGTTCCGGAACCGTCATTGGAGGAAGGGGGCTCAGACAAGGAGCAATCCGCTGTGCTTGAGGCTGTGCATGAGCCGAGAATATTCCGGACCGAATAAATGGCCGTAAGCGGCCGCCCGATCGCGGCGTGGCGCGTGTTCTAGCGATAATGCGCGGTCGTGCAAACCGGTCAGCGCGCTGGCATGGCTGGCATGCCGGATTTCCGACACTTGATCACTGTTTGAACCGCCGGCGCCTTTGGTACGTCCCATGGACGCGGCCATCGTTTTGCCGCGTTGCTCAGAGATTGCAGCATCATGTCAAACAGGAACGGCATTCGGGCCGCCTAGCGACCCTCTCCCACCTCGATCGCCGCCGTGTGCGCACTCGTGCGCGCGGCTGATCGAGGCGGCCGCATTCGCGGCCGTCGGTTCAAACCGTGGGAGACTGTCTTGACATCACATGGACATGGACTTGGACCCGGGCGGACGGACCGCCGCCGGGATCTCGCTCAACGGCTCTTGCCGGAACAGCAAGCCTGGGCACATGAGCAGGCGCTCAAGTGGCGCGAAGCGTGGCGGGCGGAAACAGCGGCGCGAAACGACGCAAAAAGCGGGCAGCCGGTTCCGGAGCCGACGCCACGGTCGGCCGAGGCGGAAGCCAAGGTCTCGGATCGTTTCGCCAGCGGCATCGCCCGCGCCGAGTTCGGGCGGCACTATTGGGACAAAAGGCGCCACGCTGGACTGAAGCAGGCGATGGAAAAGCCCAAAACGCCGACGGCAACCCGACCGAAATCAAAGTGAGACGCGATGTTTGCCCGCTGCCGGGGCCGATTGGTCCCCGGCAGCGGGCCAAAGACGGGAATCAGGCGACAAGCTTCAGTCCAACGATACCGGCGACGATAAGGCCGATGGCACCGAGCCGCAGCACGGTCGCCGGTTCGCCAAACAGATAGATCCCGAGGATTGCGGTGCCGACGGCGCCGATGCCGGTCCATACCGCATAGGCAGTGCCGACCGGCAGCATCTTCAGCGCCAGACTGAGAAACAGGAAGCTGATCGCCATGCTCGCGACCGTCCACAGCGACGGATAGAGCCGGCTGAAGCCCTCGGTGTATTTCAGCCCAATCGCCCAGGCGATTTCGAACAGACCGGCAATGGTGAGATAGATCCAGGCCATGCGGGAACCTCTTTTGGGGGGCTTCGAAAATGCGGCTGATTGTCCGGGATAGCGAGGTGCGCTGAAGGCGCGCCAATGATGGGTCATTCGGCTGATATACCAAATCGATTCCTCATGTTGCACCGCCCCGCACCGTATGTTAGGCAACGGCGCGATTTTGCGGGCGGACTGGGGTGCCCCGCGACCCCACGCCGGGGAATCCAAAGTTCCACTTGAATTTCAAGGGCTTGCGCCGCCCATTCGCGACGGTGCCGGGCCTGCGCAATGGCCTCAAAGAGAGTAACTGGTGGCAGGCGAACATCAGATCGTATCTGGCATGGCGGGTCGCTATGCGTCGGCGCTGTTCGAGCTCGCGCTCGAAGAGAAAGCTGTGGACGCCGTCCTGGCGGATTTGGCGCGTTTCGAGACGCTAATAGCCGAGAGCCCGGACCTGGCCCGGCTGGTCAAGAGTCCTGTCTTCACCGCCGAGGAGCAGCTCAAGGCGCTGTCGGCGGTCCTCGACAAGGCGGAAATTGGCGGAATTGCCGGGAATTTCCTGCGGGTCGTCGCGCATAACCGCCGGCTGTTCGCGGTGCCCGACATGATCAGGGGTTTCCGGGCGCAGGTCGCGGTTCATCGCGGCGAGGTGACGGCCGAGGTCACGTTCGCCGAAGCACCGAGCGAACAGCATTTGGCCGCGGTCAAAGACGCACTCAACGCAATTACCAAGAAGGACGTGCAGGTCGACGTCAAGGTCGATCCGGCGATCATCGGCGGGCTGGTGGTCAAGCTCGGCTCGCGCATGGTCGATTCCTCCCTGCGCACCAAACTCAACGCGATCAAGCACGCCATGAAAGAGGTTGGCTGATGGACATCCGTGCCGCCGAGATTTCGGCAATTCTCAAAGAGCAGATCAAGAATTTCGGCCAGGAGGCCGAGGTTTCGGAAGTCGGCCAAGTGCTGTCCGTCGGTGACGGCATCGCCCGCGTCTACGGCCTCGACAACGTGCAGGCCGGTGAAATGGTCGAATTCGAGAACGGCGTGCGCGGCATGGCGCTCAATCTCGAAATCGACAATGTCGGTATCGTCATCTTCGGCGCCGACCGTGAGATCAAGGAAGGCCAGACCGTCAAGCGCACCCGCGCCATCGTGGACGTGCCGGTCGGCCGTGGCCTGCTCGGCCGCGTGGTCGATGCGCTCGGCAATCCGATCGACGGCAAGGGCCCGATCGTGTCGGACGAGCGCAAGCGGGTCGACGTCAAGGCGCCCGGCATCATTCCGCGCCAGTCCGTGCATGAGCCGATGGCGACCGGCCTGAAGGCAATCGATGCGCTGATCCCGATCGGCCGCGGCCAGCGCGAACTGATCATCGGCGACCGCCAGACCGGCAAGACCGCGATCGCGCTCGACACCATTCTCAATCAGAAGCCGCTCAACGCCAGCGGCGATAAGTCCATCAAGCTCTATTGCGTCTACGTCGCGGTCGGACAGAAGCGCTCGACGGTGGCGCAGTTCGTGAAACTTCTGGAGGAAAACGGCGCGCTCGATTATTCGATCGTGGTCGCCGCCACCGCCTCCGATCCGGCGCCGATGCAGTTCCTGGCGCCGTTCGCCGGCTGCACCATGGGCGAGTATTTCCGCGACAACGGCATGCACGCCGTCATCATCTACGACGACCTGTCGAAGCAGGCGGTCGCCTATCGTCAGATGTCGCTTTTGCTGCGCCGCCCGCCCGGCCGCGAGGCCTATCCGGGCGACGTGTTCTATCTGCATTCGCGGCTCCTGGAGCGCGCGGCCAAGATGAACAAGGATAGCGGCTCCGGCTCGCTCACCGCGTTGCCGGTGATCGAAACCCAGGCCAACGACGTGTCGGCCTACATTCCGACCAACGTGATCTCGATCACCGATGGCCAGATCTTTCTGGAAACCGATCTGTTCTATCAGGGCATCCGGCCGGCGGTGAACGTCGGTCTGTCGGTCTCGCGCGTGGGCTCCTCGGCACAGACCAAGGCGATGAAGAAGGTCGCCGGGCGGATCAAGGGTGAACTCGCGCAGTACCGCGAAATGGCGGCGTTCGCGCAGTTCGGTTCCGATCTCGACGCGACCACGCAGCGGATGCTCAATCGCGGCGCGCGGCTGACGGAGTTGCTGAAGCAGCCGCAATTCTCGCCGCTGAAGATGGAAGAGCAGGTCTGCGTCATCTATGCCGGCGTCAACGGCTATCTCGATCCGATCCCGGTCGACCGGGTGCGGGCGTTCGAGGACGGCCTGCTGACGCTGCTGCGGACGCAGAATGTCGACATTCTCAATGCCATCCGCGATACCCGCGATCTCGACGACGCGCTTGCTGCCAAGCTCAAGGCGGTGGTCGACGGCTACGCCAAGACCTTTGCGTGATGTTGGAAGCAACGGCCCACCACCGCGGCATGACGACGAAAGAGATGGACTAGTTCGCAATGGCCTCCCTCAAGGACATGCGCGTGCGCATCGCCGCCACCAAGGCGACGCAGAAGATTACCAAGGCGATGCAGATGGTGGCCGCCTCCAAGCTGCGCCGTGCCCAGGCTGCGGCTGAGGCCGCGCGCCCCTATGCCGAGCAGATGGAAAAAGTGCTCGGCAACATTGCCGGGTCGATTTCCGACATCGCCTCGGCGCCGGCGCTGCTCGGCGGTACCGGCAGCGATCAGGTCCACCTCCTGGTGGTGTGCACGGCGGAACGCGGCCTGTGCGGACCGTTCAATTCCGCCATCGTGCGGCTGGCGCGCGAGCGCATCAATGCACTGCTGAATGCCGGCAAGGAGGTCAAAATCCTCTGTGTCGGCCGCAAGGGCCACGACCAGCTTCGCCGGCTCTACGGGAAATACATCATCGAGACGGTCGATCTGCGCGGCGTGCGCTCGCTGCGTTTCGAGGATGCCAAGGCGATCGCCGAGAAGGTCATCGGCCTTTATGACGACAGCGCCTTCGATGTCTGCACCCTGTTCTTCTCGCGCTTCAAGTCGGTGATGGCGCAAATCCCGACCGCGCTGCAGATCATTCCGCCAGTATTTGAAGCAGACGGCAAAGACGATGGTGCCGGCGCGTCCTACGAATACGAGCCGGACGAAAACGACATTCTCACCGAGTTGCTGCCGCGCAATCTCGCGGTGCAGGTTTTCCGCGCGCTTCTGGAAAACGCCGCGTCCGAGCAGGGCGCGCGCATGACCGCGATGGACAGTGCGACCCGCAATGCCGGCGACATGATCCACAAGCAGACGCTCATCTACAACCGAACGCGCCAGGCGATGATCACCAAGGAATTGATCGAGATCATCTCCGGCGCCGAGGCGCTCTGATCGGGCGCACCGCATCCATTTGTGACGAGGACGATTCATGGCTCAAGAATTCGGACACATCACCCAGGTCATCGGCGCCGTCGTCGACGTGCAGTTCGAAGGCCAGCTGCCGGCGATTCTCAACGCGCTGGTGACGGAGAACCAGGGCAGCCGCCTGGTGCTGGAGGTCGCTCAGCATCTGGGCGAATCCACCGTTCGCGCCGTCGCCATGGACACCACCGAAGGTCTGGTGCGCGGCCAGCAGGTCAGCGATACCGGGCTGCCGATTTCGGTGCCGGTCGGTGTCGGTACGCTGGGCCGCATCATGAATGTCGTCGGCGAGCCGGTCGACGAGGCCGGTCCGGTGCCGCACACCGAAACTCGGCCGATCCACGCGCCCGCTCCGGCCTATACCGATCAGTCGACCGAAGCCGAAATTCTGGTCACCGGCATCAAGGTCGTCGATCTGCTGGCGCCTTACGCCAAGGGCGGCAAGATCGGCCTGTTCGGCGGTGCCGGCGTCGGCAAGACCGTGCTGATTCAGGAACTGATCAACAACGTCGCCAAGGCGCATGGTGGTTATTCGGTGTTCGCTGGCGTCGGCGAGCGTACCCGCGAGGGCAACGACCTCTATCATGAGTTCATCGAATCGGGCGTGAACAAGGATCCGCATAAGAACAACGGTTCCACCGAGGGTTCGAAATGCGCGCTGGTCTACGGGCAGATGAACGAGCCGCCGGGCGCGCGCATGCGGGTCGGCCTGTCGGGGCTCACGGTCGCGGAATTTTTCCGCGATCAGGGCCAGGACGTGCTGTTCTTCGTCGACAACATCTTCCGCTTCACCCAGGCCGGCTCGGAAGTGTCGGCGCTGCTCGGCCGCATTCCTTCGGCGGTCGGCTATCAGCCGACCTTGGCCACCGACATGGGCGCGCTGCAGGAGCGCATCACCACCACCACCAAGGGTCGGTGACATCGGTGCAGGCGATCTATGTGCCGGCCGACGACTTGACCGACCCGGCTCCGGCGACGTCGTTCGCGCATCTTGACGCCACCACGGTGCTGTCGCGCAGCATTGCCGAAAAGGGCATCTATCCGGCGGTCGATCCGCTGGATTCCACCTCGCGCATGCTCGATCCGCGCGTCGTCGGCGACGAGCACTACAAGGTCGCACGCCGCGTGCAGGAGATCCTCCAGCGCTACAAGGCGCTGCAGGACATCATCGCCATTCTCGGCATGGACGAACTCTCGGAAGAGGACAAACTGGCTGTCGGCCGCGCCCGCAAGATCGAGCGCTTCCTGTCGCAGCCGTTCTTCGTCGCCGAAGTGTTCACCGGCGCGCCCGGCAAGTTCGTCGATCTCGCCGATACCATCCGCGGCTTTAATGGGCTGTGCGAGGGCCAGTACGATTACCTGCCGGAGGCCGCGTTCTATATGGTCGGGACCATCGAAGAGGCGGTCGAGAAAGGTAAGAAGCTCGCGGCCGAGGCGGCTTGATTGATGTCGGATGAGCCCAAGGGGTTTGGGTCCTGCTGCGATGAACTGCAGGAGGTAATGGATGCGGACGAATTCGAGCCTTTGATCTTTATCGGCGAGGATGGAAAGCTCTACATGTGCGTGGGCTATGCCGAGGTTGGCAGCGGACAGATCGGCTGGTTTGACCACGCCGTGATCCACTGTCCGTTCTGCGGTACGCAGCTGCAGTCGCGCGAAGGGCTCGGAGAAGGACAACGGCCGTCATGACGACCTTTGATTTCGACCTGGTGTCGCCGGAGCGATTGGTGTTTTCCGGTAAAGTCGAGCAGGTTGACGTTCCCGGCTCCGAGGGCGAGTTCGGCGTTCTGGCCGATCACGCGCCGGTGGTCGCCATGCTGCGGCCGGGCATCTTGGTGGTCCACGACGAGGGCGCGCCGCAGCGGATCGTCGTCAGCGGCGGTTTCGCCGAAGTCGGCGCGCGCGGGCTGACGGTGCTGGCCGATCTGGCGGTGCCGGTCGAACAGTTCGATACCGCGCGGTTGGCCGCCGAAATCAAGAACGCGGAAGAAGACGCCGCCGACTCAAAGGACGAGGCGCAGCGCGACAAGCTCAACCATCGCATTGAGCAGTTGAAGGCGCTGCAGGCGGTCGTGGCGGCATAAGCACCACATTGACGTCACGCGGGCCTTATTCCGGCCGGGCGAATTTCGTGAACTCGCTGACCACCCGTTCGTAGATCTTGCGCTTGAACGGGATGATCAGTCCGGGAAGATTTCCGATTGGCTCCCAGCGCCAGGCGATGAACTCCGGCTCATGGCCGCCGGCCGGGCTGAGGATGTTGATCTCGCTATCGTCGCCAAGGAAACGCAGTGCGAACCAGCGCTGCGTCTGGCCGCGATACCGGCCATTCCAAGCCTGACCGGCGATTTCGCTCGGAATGTCATAGCTGAGCCATTCCGCAATTTCGCCGAGTGGCGCGACCGAGCGGATGCTGGTTTCCTCGTAGAGCTCGCGCAGCACCGCCTGATAGGGGTCCTCATTGCGATCGACCCCGCCCTGCGGCATCTGCCAGACATGTGTTTCGTCGATATGCTCGACGCCTTCCATACGGTGGCCGATAAAAACGAGCCCGTCACGATTGAACACCGTGGCGCCGACGCAGGGGCGATAGGGAAGATTTTCAAAGCTTGCCACGACAGCTCCCGGATTTGAGGAAACAGATGTCCGCGAGGCCATTCAAGGTCGGTGCTGTGTGAGCCGGATAAACCACGGCGAAACACCTCCGTGGCTCAAGTCACGGAATAACATGTCATTCCCGCGGTCGAACGAGCTTTTCAGCAACCTGCTAGCGCGCACTAGCAGGCGCCGCCTCGGCACCGGGGTCGCGGACCAGGACCTTGCGGCGCTTGCCGCTCGACCCGTCAATAATGGTGACGGTCGTCATGCCCGGCTCGACCGTTGGTTCCGGATCCTGAATCGAGCCGGTCGGCTTGTCATCCTGGAGGGAAGGCCCGGCGGGCATGGCCTGCCGCAGCGGTGCGGCGGGGGCCGAGACCGTCGCGGTGCCGTTGGCGGGTGCGGTCACGGACGGCACCGGTTCGATTGGAGCGCTGGCCATTGGCCGGCCGCTATAAAGACTGTCGCCGGTTACGGTCCAGAGCACAAACAGGAGCGCGATCAGGGCAAGGGTTCCGGCTACCACAAGCGGCGCGCGGAGCCCGAAGCCAGATCGTGGCTTCTTCCGTGTGCCCTGTCCGAGCGGCGTGCTCAGGTCATCCGTCGTCACAGCTTGTGCTCTCGCGCGAATCAATCTGGCGAGTCTAGTTCGATCGCCTGCAAAGAGGAATCGGGTCGTGGTCGCGAAGGGTAGGGGGCAATGCGGTTTTTCACCCGAACCCGGGCCGCTTCCCGTCTGCATTTTCGCCCGGATGGCCGGCTTCCAAAGAAAAGGGCGGCCTCGCGGCCGCCCTCAACGTCAGCAGCGGTCTGCAGAATTCAGATCAATTCGGCACCGGCGCCTTGGGGTTCGGCGGGGTAGCCGAATTCCGCTTCACGCCACGCAGCATGTCGAGCGCGCTATGCAACGCCTTGTCGTCCTTGGCTTCCGGCGGAATGTAGGACTGTGAGCCCTTCTCTTCCTCGCCTTCGGCCTTGAGATGGCCGCGGAGCGAGGCTTCGCCTTTGGTGTCGCTGCGGGCTTTCAATTCTTCCGGCACGTCCTGAAGCACTTCGACATCGGGCACGATGCCTTTGGCCTGAATCGAGCGGCCGGCCGGTGTGAAGTAGCGCGCGGTGGTCAGCCGCAGGGCACCATTGCCGGAACCGAGCGGGATGATGGTCTGCACCGATCCCTTGCCAAAGGAGCGCGTGCCGAGAATGGTCGCGCGCTTATGGTCCTGCAAAGCACCGGCGACGATTTCCGATGCCGAGGCCGAGCCACCATTGATCAATACGATGACCGGCTTGCCCTTGGTCAGGTCGCCGCTGCGGGCGTTGAAGCGCTGGGTTTCCTCGGCATTGCGGCCGCGGGTGGAAACGATTTCGCCCTTGTTGAGGAAGGCGTCCGACACCGAAATCGCCTGATCCAGCAGTCCGCCTGGATTGTTGCGAAGGTCGACGATGTAGCCCTTGAGTTTGTCCTTGCCAGCCTTCTCGGACAGATCAGCGAGCGCCTTCTTCAGACCCTCGGTGGTCTGCTCGTTGAACTGAGTGATGCGGATATAGCCAACGTCGGGATTTTCAAGCCGCGAGCGAACTGAGCGCACGCGAATGATGTCGCGCACGATGCTTAGTTCCAGCGGCTTGGTCTGGCCCTTGCGCACGACCTTGATCTTGATCTTGGTGTTGACCGGACCGCGCATCTTCTCGACCGCCTGATTGAGCGTCAGGCCCTGGATCGGTTCGTCGTCGATATGGGTGATCAGGTCATTGGCCATGATTCCGGCCTTGGCCGCCGGGGTGTCGTCGATCGGCGCAACCACCTTGATCACGCCGTCCTGCATCGTGACCTCGATGCCGAGACCGCCGAACTCGCCGCGGGTCTGCACCTGCATGTCACGGAAGCTCTTGGCGTCCATGTAGCTGGAATGCGGATCGAGACTGGTCAGCATGCCATTGATGGCCGTCTGAACCAGCTTGCTGTCTTCGGGCTTCTCGACATAGTCGGCGCGAACGCGTTCAAACACGTCGCCGAACAGGTTGAGCTGGCGATAGGTGTCCGCCGCAGCGGCCTTCGCGCTCAACAAAATCGAGGGCGGTTGCGTCACGAACAGCGTCAACGCTGCCCCTGTCGCTGCACTGAGGAGTATCAGAGACGTCTTGCGCATCATCCGCGAACCTTTTCGCCTTCAATTGCCGCCCACCACGGGCTTGGATCGACGGGTGTCCCGTCCTTTCGGAATTCAACGTATAGAACCGGCTGGCCGGACCCGATTGCAATTGCGGATGCGGCACGAGATCCGCCTCCCATCACTGCAACCGGCTCACCGGTCAGTACGAACTGACCCAGGTCAACGGATATCCGCTCCATTCCCGCTAGCAGAACATGATATCCGCCGCCGGCATTCAGGATCAAGAGTTGGCCGTAATTACGGAAGGGTCCGGAATAGACCACCCAGCCGTCACAAGGCGCGGTCACTTGGGCGCCTGATCGAGTAGATAGGGAGAGCCCGCGTTCGGTGCCACCATAACCGTCGGCTGCGCCGAATTCACGCAGTCTCACCCCGTTGACCGGTAACGGTAATCTGCCTTTTGCCGTGGCAAAGGCGATGGCCGGACTCATGCGGCCGGGATCCTTCAAGGCAGCGAGATTGGAGCGGCCGTCCGGGCTCGGAAAGACTGTTACGGCCGGCTGTTCCTGGCCCTGGCGGCCGACACTTTGTTCGAGTTTGGCGATCAATTCATTGAGATTATCGGCCTGGCGGGCCAAGGCGACCGCGCGTTCGCGCGCCTCGGACAAGGCCTTTTCCACTTCTTTCTGCTTCTTTTGCCGGTGCTGCACCAGGAGCGCCAGCCGCAATTGATCGCGCGCGATGGCGGTCAGGTCGCTCGACAGGCTGGCGCGCTCCTCGGCGATCTCCTTGCGGATGCGTGCGAGTTCCGCAAGGTCATTGGCGACCACCTCGGCCTGGTAACGCATCTCCGGCAGCACCGCGCCCAGCATGATGGCGGTGCGGACCGACGCCAAGGCGTCCTCGGGCCGCACGAGGATTGCCGGAGGCGGTCGGCGCCCGATGCGTTGTAATGCCGCAAGGACTTCGGCAATGACGGCGCGGCGCTCGTCGAGCGACTTGCGCATGGAGCGCTCGTTCTCGTCGAGCGGCGTCACGCGCGCTTCGGTGGCACTGATACGGTTTTCGACCGCGCGAATGCGCGCGGCCGTCCCGATCAATTGCGCATTGAGCTTGCGCCGGTCGGCGCCGACCGCCTCGACTTCCCGCCTGAGCTCAACTTCGCTGTCCTGTGCCTTGCGTTGGGCGGCCCGTAGGGCTTCCAGTTCCCGCGCGCGCTGTTTCAAGGTGTCGGCATCGGCCGGCGGCGCGGGGCTGCCGGGCAAAGCGCCGGATTGACCGGCGGCCGCGGGCGGCGGGCTTGTCGCGGTGTTTTTGGCCGGCTCGGCCGGTGCACTGGCGGCAAATCCGAGCAAAGCCAGTCCGACAACGGTGACGCCGGAGGTAATGGCGATGCCGGAGCATCGCGCCGCCTTGCCGAAGGCGCGGTCCGATCGAACTGAATTGCCGTTAGGATCCAACATTCTAGTCAGTCGAATGATCTAGCCGAAAGGTTCGCACCCATTCCGGCTCATATCCTTAACGCGCGGGTTGATTCGAAGCGACTTCAAGATATGCGCCAGTCTCGATGGGTCGACAATAGGCGGGACAATTGGCGCGGGATTAAGACGCGTTCCTCCGGGCGCGGCGTTATGTGACATGCCGTCCGCTGCGATCGGTCCGCGTGCCGGCGAATCGCACCTCAGGCGCGGTGATAGGGATGGCCGGCGAGGATCGTCAGCGCGCGATAAAGCTGTTCGAGCAGCATGATCCGGACCAGTTGATGCGGCCAGGTCGCAGTCCCGAAGGCGAGGCCAAGCTCGGCCTTGTCGTGCAGGCTCGGCGCGAGACCGTCGGCGCCGCCGATCACGCAGACCAGGGCGGGCCTGCCGCCGTCGCGCCAACCGCCGAGCATGCCGCTGAATGTCGTGCTGTCGAGATTGTCGCCGCGCTCGTCGAGCAGGATTACGGCGGCGTCTTTCGGGATCACATTGGCGAGCGCAATCGACTCTTCCAGCGCGCGCTTGTCGGCCTCCGCGGCACGGCTTTCCCGGATCTCGATAACCTCGATATCGCGGACGCCCAATTTGCGGCCGACGTCGGCCGCGCGCTTGCGGTAGCGCTCCGCCAGGTCCCGTTCCGGACCCGATTTCATGCGGCCGATGGCGGCGATCACGATACGCATGGATCGTGCGCGGCCTTCGACCGCGCTCAGCTTACGCGCCGTTCCGCCGGGCGTCCGGGCGTCCACATCTTTTCGAGATTGTAGAAGATGCGGACTTCGGGGCGGAAGACGTGGATGATGACGTCACCCGCATCGATCAGGACCCAATCGCAATTCGGCATGCCCTCGATCCGCACGCGGCGGACGCCAGCAGCCTGCAGGTCCTTCAGGACGTGCTCGGCAATCGCGCCGACATGGCGATGCGACCGTCCGGAGGTCACAACCATGTGGTCGGCGATCGACGATTTGCCGTGTAGATCGATGGTGACGGTTTCCTCGGCCTTGATGTCTTCAAGACTGGCGAGGACCACGCGAAGGGTCTCCTCGGCGTCAGGCGGCACCTGGGAGACGGTTTCGGGCGCGCGAGACGTGTCGGCCCGAGATAAGGCAACAGTGGACAGGGCGGCTTTTCCTTTCTGCGGTTTCAACGCCGGCCGATCTCGGCCGGTACGCTGCGTCGGTTCCGGCGACTCCAGCCGGCACATACTAAAGATAGGCATTCACGACCGCGGTTTTCAACTGTTCGTGTTGGCGGTGACCAGCGTTCCGCCCTCCCGGAGGGCGGTCGATGATAGCGGAGACTTGAGGCCGTGGAGGTAAATCCAGGCCGGCGGGGGGCTGTTCGCCAGGATTTTGGCGTGGTTTTCCGGGAGTCGTTCCTGGGAAAAGGCCTGAAAAGCGCGGGTGGCGGTGGCCGCCAGGGCGCCGTCGGGGCGGTCGACCACGGCGATCGGGAGGGCGGTGAAAATGCCGCGCCAATTCCGCCAGCGGTGGAAGCTCTTCAAATTGTCCGCACCCATGATCCAGACGAATCGCACGTCGGGGCAGCGTCGCTTCAGCCAGAGGATGGTCTCATAGGAATATGACGTGCCGATTGCAGCCTCGATGCCGGTCACGTCGATCCGGGGATGATGCGCCAGCCGGCGCGCGGCTGCCATGCGCTCACCGAGCGGTGGCAGGCCGCTGATGTCCTTGAGCGGATTGCCGGGGGTGACCAGCCACCAGACCCGGTCAAGGCCGAGCCGCTTCATGGCATAGAGGCTGACCGCGCGATGGGCCGCATGCGGCGGATTGAACGAGCCGCCGAACAGGCCGATGCGCATGCCGGAAGCGTGCGGTGGCAGTCGGTCGCTATGTTCGGACGAGCGGGATGCCGCGCCGTGCATCACGGCCTGATCTGGCCCGTGCCGCGGACGCGATATTTGAAGCTGGTGAGTTGCTCGACGCCGACCGGACCGCGGGCGTGCAGCTTTCCGGTGGCGATGCCGATCTCAGCGCCGAATCCGAATTCGCCACCGTCGGCGAATTGGGTCGAGGCGTTGTGCAACACGATCGCCGAATTGACTTCGTTCAGGAACTTGTCGGCGGTCGCCTGATCGCTGGTGACGATGGCATCGGTGTGCTGCGAGCCGTAATGCGCGATGTGGGCGATCGCGGCATCGACACCATCAACGACTTTCGCGGCGATGATGGCGTCGAGATATTCCGTCGACCAGTCGTCTTCGTGCGCGGGCTTGACGCGCGGATCGGCCTTCTGGGTGTCGGCATCGCCGCGCACTTCGCAGCCGGCATCGAGCAGCATCGTCACCAGCGGTTTCAGATGCGTCTCCGCGCAGGCACGGTCGACCAGCAGGGTCTCGGCCGCGCCGCAGACGCCGGTGCGGCGCATCTTGGCGTTGAGCACGATCGCCTTCGCCATATCAAGATCGGCGGCGCGATCGACATAGACGTGACAGATACCTTCAAGATGCGCGAAGACCGGTACGCGCGCCTCGCTCTGCACGCGCGCGACCAGGCTCTTGCCGCCGCGCGGCACGATGACATCGATATTGCCGTCAAGTCCGCGCAGCATCTCGCCGACCGCGGCGCGATCGCGGGTTGGCACGATCTGGATGGAATCCTCTGGCAGGCCGGCGGCAAGCAGCCCTTCGACGAGCGCAGTACGAATGGCGCGGCTTGACCGCATGCTGTCGGAGCCGCCGCGCAGGATCACCGCATTGCCGGCCTTCAGACAGAGCGCGCCGGCATCGGCTGTGACGTTGGGGCGGCTTTCATAGATGACGCCGACGACGCCGAGCGGCACCCGCACGCGCTCGATGGTCATGCCGTTCGGACGCGTCCAGGACGCCAGCACCGTGCCCACCGGGTCTTCCAGATTGCGCACGACGTCGAGGCCTTCGGCCATCGCCGCGACCCGCTTGTCGTTGAGGGCCAGCCGGTCGAGGAAGGCTGTGTTGGCGCCGCCGGCTTTGGCTTCCCCCACATCCTCGGCATTGGCCTTGAGAATGGCGGCGGCGTGATCGCGGATCGCTTGCGCCATCGCCGCAAGCGCCTGGTCCTTCCGGGCGCGCGGCGCCAAGGCCAGGACATGAGCGGCGGCGCGGGCGCGGCGGCCGATGTCGCGCATGATGGTCGCGATATCGGAATTGCCGTCGATGGTTTTCAGCGGTGCGGTCATCGGTCTGGTCCGGCGGTCGTTTTATTTGTCAAACGGCGGCCTTTTATCATGTCCGGCGGCCGGGGGCGAGGCGAGGGGTTTCTTCAGGCTTTGGCCTTGAGCATAGCCGCAAGCGGCTTGGCCGGATCGGCCAGCGCGGTGGGGTCGACCGGAATACGGCGCTCGATCAGCCGCCGCGCCATTGCGACATCGCGCTGGGCATTGATGCCCACGACATGGGTTAAATAGGCACCATCCAGTTCAAACAAAATGGTTGCGCCGCCGGCGAGTTGCCGGCGCACGCGCTGGCTCGGCTCGGCAATCGGCCAGCCGGCCCCCTGGATATAGAGTTCGTATTGCTCGGACCAGTAGGAGGGGGCGACGTTGTAGGCGGCTTCGCCGCCGGCGGCATTGCGTCCGGCGATGGCACCCTGTTCCTGAGCGTGGCGCCAGTTCTCCAGCCGCACCGGCCCATGCGGGCCGGGAAAGCGCGTGCAGTCGCCGGCTGCGAAGATCGCCGGATCGGAGGTGCGGCAGTGATCATCGATGATGATGCCATCCTCGACCGCCAGTCCGGCCATGCGCGCCAGTTCGCCATCCGGGATTGAGCCGGTTCCGACCACGATCAAGTCCGCTTCAAGCGCGCTGCCGTCGCTCAACGTCACGGTGAAGCCCTTGCCGTCGCGGGGGTGAACGTCTTCGACAGCAGTCGAAAGCCGGATATCGACGCCGCTTTCCGTGTGGCGGGCATGGACCAGCGCGGAGGTCTCCGGATCGCAGACCCGCGCCATGATACGCGGCGCGATTTCGATGACTGTTGTTTGGAGGCCGAGTTCCGCCGCCGATGCCGCTACCTCAAGGCCGATCAGTCCGCCGCCGACGACGAGAACGGACCGGCTTTCGCCGAGATGAGCCTTCAGGGCAAGCGAATCCTTGATGGTGCGCAGATAATAGATGCCGACCTGATCGTCGGGTAGTAGTGGCACGATGCGTGCAGTCGCGCCGGTCGCCAGCACCAGTGCGTCGTAGGGAATGCGCTTGCCTTCGCGGGTGATCACCGCCTGCGCAGTGCGGTCGATATTCGCGGCCCGTGTTTCAAGCTGCATCACGACATCATGGCCGGCAACGCCCTGAGGACCCGCGATCGGCGCATCGTGCGGGGTCGCCTTGCCGGTCAGCACGGCCTTCGACAGTGGCGGCTTCTCATAGGGCTCGCAATGTTCGTCGCTCAGCAGCAGCACTTCGGCGGCGGCATCCTGCTGCTTGGCGCCGAGGGCCGCGGCGACGGCGGCCGGGCCGGCGCCGATGACGACAATCTTGCGAACTCATGGCGGGCGCCCTTCCATTGACCGATTGTGCCAGGTTCCGCGACGTGTTGACTTCGGTGGCCGGGGGCCTAGTTTCCGGAACGCCGGTCCGAGGAGCGGAACGGCCCTATCTGGCGCGGCTACCGGAAAATGTCCAGGGCGGGCACCGGGCGCCGTTCGACACGGATCCGATCAGCATGTCCCATTCAGCCGAACCGCACGAGGAGCCGCATGGCAAGGCCGGTCGGCTGTCGTCGGTGGCGACGGCAATCAAACTGCTGAAGGCTTTTTCCGAGGACGAGACCGAGTTCGGCATCAGTGCGCTCGCCAAGCGGCTCGGTGTCGCCAAGAGCACGGTGCATCGCCTGGCGGCGACGCTGCTGTCCGAGGGGCTGTTGGAACAGGACCCGGTCACGGGGAAGTACCGGCTGGGGATCGCCCTGTTCCGGTTGGGCACGCTGGTGCGGCGGCGCCTCAACGTTTCCAACGAGGCACGGCCTTATTTGTTCGAGCTGCGGGAAATCACCAACGAGACCGTGCATCTGGCGATCCTGGACGGCAGCGAGACGATCTACGTCTACGATCTGGAAAGCACGCAGGCAGTGCGGCTGCGCTCCAACCTCGGTGCGCGCAAGCCGGCCTATTGCACCGCGGAGGG
Source organism: uncultured Alphaproteobacteria bacterium (assembly GCA_963806815.1). Lineage (GTDB taxonomy): Bacteria > Pseudomonadota > Alphaproteobacteria > Rhizobiales > Xanthobacteraceae > CAWDZJ01. The sequence goes on from CAWDZJ010000015.1 coordinate 21,292, forward strand.
TCAGGCGATCCTGGCTTTCAAACCCGCGCATGTCATGGAGCAGGTGATTGCCGCCGGGCTGGAGCCGCGCACGCCGGCGACGATCACCGCGCCGGCGAAATTCCGCGAAGCACTCGCCCAGGTGCGGCAGCGCGGTTATGCCGTTGAAGATGAAGAAAGCGAAGCAGGCCTGCGCTGCATCGCGGCGCCTATCCGCAACGATGCCGGCGAGGTGATCGCGGCGATTGGCGTCGCCGGGCCGGTCAGCCGGTTGTCAAAGAAGACGGTTGCCGCATTCATCCCGCATGTGGTCGCGACGGCCTACGCGATTTCCGCGCGCATCGGCTATCGCGCGCGGGCGGCCGAATGAGCGGCGTGCCGCGCCCAGCCTGTCACATGACAGGTGTTACGCGCGCAGTGCGGTCAGCATGTCCTTGATGTAATCGTCGTCGCTGGCGATCACGAGCATCTGGGTATGCGGCCGCAATTGCGCCAGCGTTTTGGCCAATGCCGCGTCGGACTGCGCGGCGCTGCCGACAATCAGCCCCGTCGTCATGACCTTCCGCAGCCAGCAGGCCTCACCGATGATGGAAGCGGCGTCAGCGCTGGCTCCGGCACTGGCGACCATCACGACCAGATCGGCGGAATCGATTTCGGCGATCAAATCCTTGGTGCGGCCTGCAAGATCGCTGAGCCAGCCTTTCATCGAGAATCTGTCGCCTGCCGCCGGCGACTCGGAAAAGGCCGACGCCGTGAAGAACGCGGCGCGATTCCATTTGTCCTTGGCGATAGCATCGACCAGCTTTTCGCTCGCCGCATCGAGCGCGATCACCTTGACCGCGCGCGGCTGCGAGTTGGGATAGTCGATACGGAAGCGCGCTTCCGCCGCACTGGTCACGCGCGCGCTTTCGCTGTCTCTCACTGCGCCGTCCTCTCTTTAATTGTCGGCTCCAGGCTCACACCGAAGCATGCGCGACGCCGGGTCGTACCACCAGATGTTCCTTGGCCGCTTCGGCGAATGGCTGATCCGGCGGCAGGACGACGGCGGCCGACCGGACATGATGATGGGCGGGATCGACGCCCGGCGGCGTGACATCTTTTTCCTTCATAGCCTTGACCGCACGCATCAGACGGTGACGGGCCATGATGATGCCGTTGTCGGTCGAGACCAGATTTTCCTTGGTGCGGTCGACAATCGGACCCATGCTTTCCTGCAGCGACGCGTCCTGCATGGCGATGCCGTCGACGCCGCTGTAGGTGTCGCCGCGCTTTTGTGCCGCGCGGTCGATCAAATAGTCGTTGTCCTTGTTAGCCTGCGGGCGGTACGTGCCGGGAATCAGCGGCGCATGCACCCCCATGCCGTCCTTCATCGCCTGGCGCTCAACGTCGGTGATGGCGCGGATCGGATGGTAGTCAAAGCTCCAGGCCCAGCAATTGTCGTCGTCGATCGGAACCCAGAAATGGCCATGGACGGTGTGATTGCCGCGTGGCGCGATCATGGTGAAGGACGGCATGACCCATTGGGTGATGCGCCAATAATAATTGCCGTTCTCGGCATTGCGGCGCGCGCCGATGTAGAGACCGCCCGGGCTTTCGACGACTTCGAAATGGGGGCGCGCATCGCCGAGATTGTATTTGTTGCCGCCTGCGCCCTTGAACAACGGATCGGTCGCGAGCGCACCGCGGTGCAGCCAACTCACATGGCTGGAATCGATGCCGCCTTCCATCGCCTGCAGCCAATTGCATTCCTGCAGCCGCTTGGACATGAAACGCTGCGCTTCCGGCATCTGGGCGAATTCCCATTCCGGCAGCGGCGGTTTTTTGTCGGCCGGCCCCATATAGGTCCACAGCACGCCGCCCATATCGATCAGCGGATAGCTCTTCAGCTTGACCTTTTTGCAATAGCCGCTCTCGGCCGGCTCGGAGGGCACGTCGACGCACTGGCCGGTGACATCATATTTCCAGCCATGATAGGGGCAGCGGATGCCACCTTCCTCAGTGCGGCCAAACCAAAGCGAAATGCCGCGATGGGCGCAGAATTCATCGATCAGTCCGTAGCGGCCCTCGCTGTCGCGTACCGCCAACAGACGCTCGGACAACAGCTTGACGCGAACCGGCGGGCAATCGTTCTTCGGGAGTTCCTCCGACAATAGAGCCGGGATCCAATTGCAGCGGAACAAGTCGCCCATCGGCGCACCAGGGCCGGTCTGGGTCAAAAGATCGTTTTGTTCCTTCCTGAGCATCGCGCACCTCCACTCTCTAATTTGCCTGTTCATGGGGCCGCCGGCGGCCGAACGGGATAAACTGAGATCCGGTATCGTCCGGCGCGTTGACCTCAGTGTAAAGCTGTGTTTATCAATAGGATCGCTTGTTCCTTTATACGGAACGACGTTCCTTAGAACAAAACACAAGTACCATTAGCCACCGACCGCCGTCAATGAGGAGCCCGCGCCATGTCCGCGCCGACTAACCGGATCGAATTATGCAGTACAGACGATGTCGAACCGGGTGCTGCCCTCAAGGTGGAAACCGGCGATCTGGGGCTCGCGGTGTTCAACGTCGATGGTGAATTCTATGTGATGGACGACCTGTGCACCCACGGGCCCGGGTCTCTGTCGGAGGGCTATATCGAGGGCGATGTGGTGGAGTGCAATTTCCACAACGGTCAGTTCAACATCAAGACCGGCGAGGTGGTATCACCGCCCTGCATGATACCGATGAAGACCTATAAGACCGTCGTTGCCGACGGAAAGGTTTTCATCGAGATCTGACGATCCGCCATAAGAATGCGATTCAGGCGGTTTGAATCGCGATGACCACCTAATATCTTGTATTGTCGTATGATCTTATAGGGAAAGTCTGCAACCCTCGGGTCAGGCCCGAGGACATGCTTTTCCGGATCATTCATTAAGATGCGGCGGCGGATTGCGAGCGCCGCCGCAACAACGTCATTTGGAACGGATTATGGTCGCGGCCTTTTCGGCCACCGATTTCGGCGCCTGATAAATTTCTTTGACCAGCGCTTCAACCTCCTCGCCCGAGACCGGTTGGATTTCGAGCTTGGCCTGATCGGCGTCGGCGCGGAACTCCTTGTCCTTCAGGGTATCCGCGAAAGCCTTGCGAAGTGCGGCGGCCCGCTCCTTCGGAATCCCGGGCGGCGCAAGATACGGCCGGCCCATGACCTGACGGGCAAAAATCAATTTGAAGATCTTCTTCTGTTCGTCGGTCTTGGCGAGATCGATGACCACCGGCGTGTTCGGCAGGTCGGCATGCTTGTGCAGGGACAATTGGACCAGCACAGTGATCTTCTTGCTGTCGAGCCAGTCCTTGCGCGTGGCGACAACGCTCGACCACGACCAGCCGCACCGCCCCATGACCTCGCCGCGCTCCATCGCCAGGTTGACGTCGTTGCCGCCGGGATAGCCGGTCACGATCTTGAACTTGGTGCCGAGGGTGCCGTTGAGTATCTTGGGAAACTGGTCGGTGTCTGCCGCCGCACCAGTGCCGCCGACGACGAGTTGCTTGGTGTATAGATCATCGAATTTGTTGATGGCGCTGGTGTGCCAGGCGACACAGACGCTGACTTCATTGTTGGCGCTGCCGAGCCAGAGGAATTTGGTGGCGTCGAATTTGGCGCCCTTCGAGCCCAGCAAAGGGTCGAATCCGGTGCCGCGGCCGATCGAGCCAATGGCGGTGCCGTCCTTGGGCGCGACGTTGTAGAGCCAATTCGTCAATTTCAGGCTGCCGCCGCCGGGCATGTTCTTCGGCACAACCGTCGGATTGCCGGGAATGTGCTTTCCGAGGTGCTTGGCAATCAGGCGGGCGTAGGTGTCGTAGCCGCCGCCGGCGCTATAGCCGATGTAGAACTCGACGACCTTGCCCTTGTAGAAGTCGGCGACATCGTCGGCATGACCGACGGAAACCGGCAGAACGGCGAGAACGGCCGGCGCTATCCAGCGCAGGATGCTTCCGAAGCGCATATCACTCCTCCCTTTTTGAATCGCGTTCGCGGCCGTTGTCCGGCCTGTCGTAACGCTCGTATCTTGAATTACTGCAATCCCACCGCCCTGTCTTGCGGCAAATTGCGTGTCGGCGTATCGGGCCGGCCGCCTTGTGGTTGCAGATTGGCCACAATGGCCGGTGTGCCCGCGCCGGATCAGTATCCCGGTGCGTTTTCAACCTGGTCGAACCAATCAAAACCCATGGCTTTGACGATGCGGTTGCTGATGACGATCAGCCGCGCCTCCGCTTCAGGGTCGGCATTGAGATGCTGGTGCACGGTGAATGGCGGGACATAGATGAAATCGCCGCGCTTCCATTCATAGCGTTTCGGCTCGTCCGACCATTCCCATTTGAAGGCTTCCAGGCAATCGAATTTCAGATCCCAATGCAGGTCATAGCCGGTGCCCTCGACCACAAAGATGATTTCTTCCCACATGTGGCGGTGCTTGCCAGATTGTTCGCCGCCCTTGAGGAACTGCATGTAGGCTTCGACGCAGCATTCGCGGGTGTTCAGCTTTTCGTGCACGAGATGCTTGATCAGGCCGTCGGCCGATTTTTCAAACGGCATGTCCTCGGCGGCGATGACATTGAGCCGGCTCTCATAGGCCTTGCGGAATTCCTGCGAGGCGGCGACGTCCTCGGCGCGGAAGCTGCAGATCTTTTCGCCGACATGGGCGAAGTCGCGTTCGTCCAACACGTTCGTCATGGCGCGGGTCTCGCTGCGATGCTGTTTTCAGAGATCGGTCGGCGGAACGAATTCCGGCTGGCCTTCGGGCAGTTCCTTGGGCGGCCATTCCACGATCTTCTGAAACAGGAGATGCATGAACAGAAACAAAGGTTTGGCCTTGAAAACCAGGAGGATCGCCTCGCTGTCCGGATCGTCGTTGAAATGCTGATGAACGCAGCCGTTCTCGACGATCATGATGTCGCCGGCTTTCCATTCGATCCGCCGGCCGTCGTGAATGTCGTGGCCGCGGCCCTTTAGAACGTAGAACACGGCGCTGTTGAGATGGCCGTGCTTCTGGCCGTAGGTGCCGGGCGCATAGACTTCGATGTGGGTCTCGATCGACTGGGTGACGGTCGCGTTCTGCGGGCTGATGACGTGCTTGCCGAACAGGCCGGGACCGCCCTTCCAGGGCAGGTCGCGGGAGGAATAGACCCGCGGTTCTTCCAGCAATGTCTTATAAAGATGGCTGTAGGTGCCCTCGAGCTGGCGGACGAAAACCCGCTTCTTGGCCCAGCGCTCCCATTGCTGATTTTCGCTTTCGAGGTCGGGAGCGTGATCATCCGGCCGATTGTGGCCAATCCCCGGCTTTTGTTCGTAGAGACCTGTCATGGTGCGTCCCCTGTCGGTGCCGCCTCGGTCAATACGGGATCGCCGCTCGCCCCGCAATGGCGGACGATGCCGCCACAGCCCGGCCAACGGGGTGTCGTGGCGGCTCAGTCGCAATTTTGTGATGCTGACGATTTGCCGCGGACAAGGCGCGCTCGCGCTGCACCCATGGCGCGGGACCATTGGATTTTACGGGGTTTTTTTGAACCAACACGGCGCTACGGGCCCACCATGCGGGAGACGCTTGGCAATCGTGACGCTTTTAATGATCGGTTTAAGAAAGGCTCAAGCCAATACAACTATCCCGTTAAGCGCCGGCGGACCGGAAGGTCCTCGTCCCGTAATGAACGGCCCCGGTCAGAACTCTCCGCTCCTGCCGACCAGGGGTGACCGGGACCGTTCTTTTTTCACACGCCCGAGCGCCGGCGCCTTATCAATCTTCCTGTCCCTTTGGTACCGATCACCGCCGTCCGTGGGACTTTGCCACCGGCCTTTTCGCTGCTCGGCCCTTGGTTTTTGCTGCGCGCGTTTTGGCGGCGGTTGTTCCAGTCTTGCGCTTTGCCGTAGTCTTGGACGTTTTTTTGGCCGTGCCGCGGGACTTCACGGCTGAAATTTTAGCCTGCTCCAGCGCCTGCATTGCCATGGCGTTCAGCGCGTCGGCCTTTTTCACCCGCATTGTCCAATATTCCCAGGCGCGTTCGGTCGGGCGCGGCTGCTGATTGAACACGAAACACTTGTCGCGCTCGCCCTGACTCAACGGATCGACCTTGCCGAGCGCCAAGGCGCGGCTCTGCAGTTCCGCGTTCCGGCTGGTGTAGATGGTGCGATAGACCATATCGATCAGCGACGTGCCGGCGACGGTCGCACCGTGATGGCGCATCAGCACGATCCAATGCGGGCCCAAGCCGCGGGCAAGCGAGCGGCCCTCCTCCGGCTTGACCACGACGAGTTGCGTGTCACCGAACTCGTCGCGGCTGTCCCAGATCGGCACCTTGGGGCCGAGCGATGCGCCGATGTGGTACACCGGCTGCAGTTCCACGTCGGTCATGCAATAAGGCATGATCGAATCGGAATGATGGTGGCAGACCGCCATGACATCGGGCCGCGCCTGATAAATGCAGGCGTGGATCACCAACTCGCCATAGAGCCGCACCGTCGTCGGTTTTACCGGGACCGAATCGAGCGTGAGTTCGAGCACGTCGTCGGGTTCGACCAGTTCGGCGGCGCGATGGCGCGAAATCAGATAGCGGTCGGGATTGGTCGGGTGCCGCATGCTGACATGGCCGAAGGCATCGATCACGCCTTCATGGGCCAGGATGCGGTTGGCGAGCGACAACTGCTCGCGCGCTCCGGCAAGCGAGTCGGCCATAAAGTTTCCTCCCGGTTTGTTTTGTTCGTTGTTTTGATCGTTGTTTTGGTCGCGGCACCTTGCGCGTGCCGCGACCGAAGTGCGGAAGTCTGCCGGCATGGCCGCAATCAGCGCCGGCCTTGGGTATGCACGTTGAGAACCGCCGGCGTGCCGGAACGCACGGCATCGAGCGCGCGGCGCAGTGCCGGAAGCAATTCCTCCGGCGTGTCGACCTTGGCGCCATGGCCGCCGCAGCTCTCCACGATTTTTTCGAAGTCCGGCGAGGGATTGAGTTCGGTCAGCGGCATGTTGTTCGCCTTGGCCGCCTTGCCGTCCGGATAGACGTCAAGCGTGGCGCGGCGCACCGCCATCCAGGTGCGGTTGTTGGAGACGATGGTCAGCGTCGGCAGACTTTCTGCGCGGCCGACGAACGCGGCCGGCAGCGGATTGCCGAACATGTAGGAGCCGTCACCAACGGCGGCGATGACCTCGCGGTCGGGCGCGCCGAGCTTGGCGCCGAGCGCCTGACCAATGCCGGCGCCGAGACCGCCGGCGAGACTGGAGCCGATATAGGAGTTCGGGTGGGTCAGATTGAGCTGGCTGACCGGCAGGCCGAGTTCGTTGACGATGATGGCATTGTCGGCCTTGACCTCGTTGATGCAGGTCGCGAGGTAGGCAAGGTTGACCGGCGTCTCGCTCGCGCGTCGATTCCGCGATTCTTGCGCGGCGCGCCAGAAACGCGCTTCTCGTTTCGGCCAACGCTTCGCCGGCGCTTGTCGATTTTCGCCTCTTGGCCCTTGGTCACTTTCTGTAGCGCCTTGCCGAGGGCCCCGCATGCGCCGATGGCCGATCCGGCAATCAGCAGGTCGCCTTCGAATTCGCGGAACGGATAGCCCGATTCGCAGCGGGTCGGGCGCGATGTGGATGACCTTGGCCTGGTGATGCAGGGCTGACGACCGGGGGATCCACGGCACCGCGGCGTCGAGCACCAGAATCACGTCCGCCTGTCGATCATCAACGCGGTGTCGAAGCCGAAATGCATCGGATGATCGGTGCGAGATATTGATGTCGCGCGCTTCGGTCTGCATCACCGGCAGCGCGAAGGCTTCCGCCAGTTTTGACAACGCTTCGAATGCGGCGGGCTGAACGTCCGGTGCACGAGGTCAGGATCAGCGGGAACTCGGCCTTGGCGATCATTTCGGCGGCCTGCGCGATGCCGGCCTCCGACGGTTCCGCCGCGATCGAGCCCATCGGCCGCACGGTCTGGCGGCGCGGCGGCGACCGCCGGATCGGCCAGCACCTCGCGCGGCAGAGTGAGATAGACCGGGCCGCGCGGCTCGCTCATGGCGATATCGAGCGCGCGGTCGACGACCGCTTCGGCCGGCTGGCCGGCGCGCAATTCGTAGTCCCATTTCACGAACTCGCGGACCATGCCGCCCTGATCGAAGGATTCCTGGCCCCAATGGATCGAGCGGTTGCGCGAGGCGATATGGCCGGTTTCGGTGATCGGGGTGCGCCCGGCGGCGAGGATGATCGGCACGTTGTTGCGGGAGGAGTTCATCAGTCCGCAGATCGTATTGGCGGTTCCGACGGTGACATGGACCATGACGCCGGCCGGCTTGCCGGTCGATCCGGTAGTAGCCGTCCGCCATCGCCATCGCGACGTTTTCATGCGGAACGGTCAGGAAGCGCGGATATTTGCGCTTGAGTCGGTCGGACAGCGCCTCGACGATCGGGGCAAAGTCGGTGCCGGCATTGGCGAACACATATTCGACCCCGCGCTCGGCCATCCGCTCGAGATAGGCTTCCGCGGTGGTCTTCTTGGTCGTTTGTTGAATATTCATGTACTCGTTCCGCTGTTGGTTCGGGCCCGCAGCCATTTGGCCGGACGGATTATCGCGGCCACCCCCAACAGGCTGCCGATCAGCGGGGGATAGAGACCGGGACCGATCATGAGAAGTCCGGCGACTATTAAGACCAAACGGCGCAGCGGGTCGAGTAGCGAGAGCGCATACCCGCGAATTCCGCAGGCCAGCAATACCGCTCCTGCAAGGGCCGTCGCGATCGCCCAGGCGATCTTGCTCGGCGAACCCTGCAGGATCAGGCCGGGGGACAGGACGAAGGCGAAGGGGACGATGAAGGCGGCGATGCCGAGCCGCACCGCCTCGCCGCCGGTCTCCCACAGCCGGCTGCCGCTGATCGCGATCGCGACGAAGACCGCGATGCACAGCGGCGGCGTGAAGAACGAGGCAAGCCCCCAATAGACCACGAACAGATGCGCCGCGATGTCGGGCACGCCGAGCTTGATCAGCGCCGGCGCCATCAGGGTGGCAAGCGTGATGTAGACGGGAATCGAATCGAGCCCCATGCCCGAGGATGAAGCTGGCAAGCCCGACCAGCACCAGCGTGATGATCAGGTTGCCGCCGGACAGGTCGAGGATGAAGGTCGAAATCTTGATGCCGACGCCGCTGAGTTCCATGGCGCCGATCATGATGCCGACAAAGCCGGTGATCGCGGCGATGGTGACCCAGCCGCGCACCGCGCGCATGCTGACGGTCGACGATCTTGCGCGGCAGCAGCCAGTTGTCGCGGTCGCGCGACAGGAAGCTCGACGCCGATGGCGAACGGCACCGTGAGCATGCCGGCCATGCCGGGCGGATAGGCCTTGACCAGCAGGAAGTAGATCAGCGCCGCGATCGGGATCAGATAGAACCAGCCCTCCGCGAAACACCGCGCCGAGCTTCGGCAAATCGGCGCGCGGCCAGCGGCTCGATGCCATCGCGATGGGCCTGCAGATGCACCGAAACGAAGACGATCAAGAAATAGAGCACCGCCGGAACAAAGCGCGGCGAAGGCGATCTCCGAATAGGGCACGCTCGATCCATTCCGCCATGACGAAGGCGATGGCGCCCATCACCGGCGGCAGGATCTGGCCGCCGGTCGACGACACCGCCTCGACCGCGCCGGCGAAGGCCGGCGCGGTAGCCGATCTGCTTCATCAGCGGAATGGTGAAGACGCCGGTGGTGGCGACGTTGGCGGACGGCGAGCCGGAGATCGAGCCGAACAGGGCGCTGGAGACGACCGCGGCCTTGGCCGGTCCGCCACGCGACCAGCCGGTGAGCGCCAGCGCCAGTTGCAGGAACCATCGTCCGGCGCCGCTCGCCTCCATCAATGCGCCGAACAACACGAAGACGATGATGATGTTGGTCGGCGACATTGAGCGGCAGGCCGAAGATGCCCGACTCGCCCACATAAGCGGAATAGAGCAGGCGGTCGATGTCGTAACCGCGGCCGTAGAGGACGCCCGGCAAGCACGTTCTGAAACACGGTGCCGAGCACCAGGAGCGACACCAGGATCGGCAAGGTGACGCCGGTGGTGCGGCGCACAGCCTCGAACAGCGGCAGGCACAGCATCAGCGCGAGCATGATGCCTTTGGTATCGAGGAAGCCGTAGAGGCTGTAGTCGAGCATGTCCTGGTAGAAGAAAACGACATAGCCGAGACTGATCAGCGCCGAAGCGGTCAAGGCGAGATCAAACAAGGTCGGCCGGCGTTTTTCTGCCGTAGGATCGGGCGCGATGCCGGGATGCGCGCCGACCGCCGGGATCGTGAGAAAGATGACGGACAGGGCTGCGGCAAGGCTGATCGCGCCATGGACCTGGTCGGGAATAAAGAACCCGGCCATGGCGGCGAGCTTGCCGACAACGACGACATGATAGATGACGATCGCGGTTGCGAACCAGCCGAACACGGTGACCGGTCGTGCGGTTTGCTCACTCACGGTCATCATGCGCGTCCGTCAGGCAAGGCGGAGCCGCCGCGCTCCACCGGATGGCGGAGTGTGGCGACGCCGGATGATTGATTAGTTTTTAAGTTCGGTCTGCAGCTTTTCGAGCGCCGGGGTCCAGATACCCTTTTCCTTGAAATAGCGGATCGCGCCCGGATGGAACGGGATTCCCGGGTCGGTCAACGTGTGCTCCAAGGTCCAGGCCTTCGCGGTGCCGTGGAAGGTGTGAAACTCGGCGATGTGGTCGAAAAGCGTTTTTGTCACTTCATAGACCGTCTGATCGGGAACGCGGGAGGCCGCGACCAGATAGGTCGACAGGCTGAACACCTTGATCGCCTTGGTCTGGCCTTTGTAGCTGTTGGCCGGCAGGACGGTGACCAGCAAGGATTTCGGCAGCAGCGCCTGCATCGCCTTGATCTTGTCGTCCGGGATGTCGATGAACTTGATCTTGCCGTCTTCCGAAAGCGAGCGCAGGTAGCTCGCGCCGCGGCCACCCGGGATCACGGCGCCGTCGACAGTGTCGCTCTTCAATGCGCTGATGACTTCGCCGGTATTGGTAGTGGAGACGATCTTCACCTTGCTCGGGTCGATGTTGTAGACCTTCAGCAGGGCATTGGTGATCTTTTCGGTTTCCGGCAATGCCGGGCGCTTGCCGATAATGGTCTTGCCGACGAGGTCCTCCGGCTTCTCGATTCCAGAGCCGACCCGCACGATCAATTGGCGATGGGCGAGCTGACCCTGCCCGATCAGCCCCATCGCCACCTTCCGTTTGAACGGCCGTTCGCCATGATAACCATCGTAGGCCGCACCGGCATTAATAACAGCCAAGTCAATCTTATCGGCCGCGAGCGCGAAGACATTCGCGCTCGAACCGCCGACCGGCTCGGCGGTGGCCGCAATCCCTGCCTGTTTGGTGAGCATCGTGCTCAGGCCGACCGCCAGCGTGTAGTAGATACTGCCGGAACTCGACGTGCCGATCCGCAACGCCTTGGTTTGCGCCAGTGCCAGACCGCCGCCGGCGGCGAGTGTCAGGGCCACGGCGCCGGCTATCAGGCCGCGGCTCAGCCTTGGTTTGCTGCTCATTCGCGTGTCCTCCGTTATGGATGTCGGGTTGATCCGATACTCGGTGCCTACTTCAGTTAACTTGCAGGCACAGGGATTTATTCGCGGACCCGAATAAGATTCTTGGAACTGATGACAGGGTTACAGGTCGATGTAGTCGTGTCAATTGACGCTCGGGTTGCATCGCCGTCGCACTATTATAAAGGCTCGTCTTTCGCTATCACACGGTCGGGATCGCGCTCCGGTCCCGGGCCGGGCCACGTGGTCCCGCGGGGTTGGGGCTGACGGTCGCGCGTAGCGGAGGATGGTTTCGGATGACGGCTGCGGACGACGGCAATGATCAGGAAAACAACGACGGACAGCCGAAGACCGGCCATACCCTCACCGATCATGTGCTCGGCGCGGACTTCGCGCATGTGCATGACGGCGATTCCGATCACGACCACGATCATTTCGACTTCGATGACGACACGCCGCTGGAAGAAAATCCGATCTGGATCCAGGATCACGTGACGCTGTCGAGCGTCGGCATCGATATCGGCTCGTCGGGAACGCAGGTTATTTTTTCACGCATCAAGCTGCGCCGGCTCGGCGAGGATCTGTCGAGCCGATATTTCGTGGTTTCGCGCGAGACGCTCTATCAATCTCCGGTTGCGCTGACGCCCTATCAGAGCGAGGAGCGTATCGACGATACGGCGCTGCGGGCGATCATCCAAGACGCCTATGACCATGCCGGCATCGCGCCGGGCGACATCGATACCGGCGCGGTCATCCTGACCGGCGAGGCGCTGCGGCGGGAGAACGCCCAGGCGATCGCCCGTATGCTGTCGGAACAGGGCGGCGAGTTTGTCTGCGCCACCGCGGGCCATCACATGGAATCGATGCTGGCGGGCTACGGCTCCGGCGCGGCCAAGATTTCAAGCGAACAGGACAAGCGCATCCTCAATATCGACATCGGCGGCGGCACCACCAAGCTGGCGCTGATCGAGAAGGGCAAGGTGATCGCAACGGCGGCGATCCATATTGGTGGCCGCCTGCAGGTTGTCGATGCCGACGGCCGCATTGAGCGGCTCGATCCGGCCGGGCGCTATCATGCGCGGCAGGCGGGTTTCGACTGGAACAAGGGCGACGTCATCGACCCGGCGGCGCTCGACCACGTTGCCGAAGTGATGGCGGACACGCTGGTGACCGCGCTGACCGCAAGCCCGCGGCCGCCGGCGATCGAGCATCTGTTTCTCACCGATCCGATCGCGGATCTGAGCGGGGTCGAGGCCATCGTGTTTTCCGGCGGGGTGGGTGAATACGTCTACGGCCGCGAGCAGCGCGATTTCGGCGACCTCGGCCGCCGGCTTGGGTTGGCGATCCGGCGGCGGATCGATGCCGGCGCGCTGCCGTGGCCGATGCTGCCGGCCGGCGAATGCATCCGCGCGACCGCGCTGGGGGCTTCCGAATACAGTGTCCAGCTTTCCGGCAATACCAGCTACATCTCCAATCCGGGCAAGCTGTTGCCGCGGCGCAATCTGCAGGTGCTGCAGCCGGATTTCGTCTGCGAGGAGACTATTGATCCGGAGCCGCTGGCGCAGGCGATCCGGGCGCATTTTACCGCATTCGATCTGGTGGAAGGCGAGGCGGAGGTGGCGCTGGCATTCCGCTGGCAGGGGCTGCCGTCCTATGAGCGGATCGCGGCGTTCGGCGAGGGCATCCGCCGCGCCATGACGGCGACGATCGCGCAGAACAAGCCATTGTACATCATGCTCGACGGCGATATCGCGCAAACCTTGGGCGCGATCATGCACGAGGAAATGGACCTCGGCAGCGAGATTCTGTCGATCGACGGCGTTGTTTTGTGGGACTTCGATTACATCGATCTTGGCAAGATCCGGATGCCGTCGAACACAGTGCCGGTCACCATCAAGTCGCTGGTGTTCAGCGAGGACCCGCGCGGGCCGCGGCCGCGCCAGCGGCTGCACCACCACGACCATGATCACGATCATCATCATGACCACCACCATGACCATTCCCACGACCATTCCCATGGTCACGGCCATGATCATGACCACGGCCATAGCCACGGCGGCGAGCCGCACCGGCACGATTGACGGAATGGATGCGATCGGGGCTGGAAAGGTGTAAGCCTGCTTCAGCCCCGGTCGGCCGGTCCATCAGGACCGGCAGGACACTCAAGATAAAGAATGAAGGAGCGCCGCATGGCCAAGAATGCCATCGTGTCGGAGGAACTGGCGAAGAAATTCGCGACCGAAAAGGAGACCCCCTATACCCGCTGGGTCAAGAGCGAGGGCCTCGACATCATCGGTGCGCATTATGTGCCGAACCTGCACACGGTCGAGTTGAAGCCGTGGGCGCGGCGCGGTGGCTCCGGCATCTTCATCAATCACGAAGCCTCCCGCACGTCGAACGACTGCTATGTCTGCGAGATCCCGCCAGCCAAGAAACTGGAGCCGCAGCGGCAATTATTCGAGGAGATGATCCTGGTGCTGGACGGCCGCGGTTCGACCACCGTTTGGAACGATTCCGGCCACCGCATCACCTTCGAGTGGAAGGCGGGCGCGATGTTCGCGATCCCGCTCAATGCCTGGCACCAACATTTCAACGGCTCGGGACGCGAACCAGTACGGTTCGTTGCGGTGACCAACGCGCCGCCGGTGATCAACCTTTATGAAGATATCGACTTCGTGTTCGGTACCGCGCACGACTTCAAGGACCGCTTCAACGGCGAGCCGGATTATTTCAGCGCCAAGGGCGAGCAGAAGGGCTTGCTGCTGGTCACCAATTTCGTGTCGGATGCCGTCAACCTGCCGCTGATCGCGGCCAAGGAGCGTGGCGCAGGCGGCGGCCATATCCGCTTCAACATGGCCAAGGGCTCGATGAACAGCCACATCTCGCAGTTTCCGGTCGGCACCTACAAGAAGGCGCACTGCCATGGGCCGGGCGCGCATGTGATCATCCTGTCCGGCGAGGGATTTTCGCTGATGTGGCCGGAGGGGGAGGAGCCGCGCCGTTACGACTGGCAGGTCGGCTCCATGATCGTGCCACCGAACATGTGGATGCATCAGCACTTCAACACCGGCACCACGCCTGCGCGCTATCTCGCCTTCAAACACGAGGTGGTGTCGGTGCGCAATTCGCAGGGCGTGCCGAAGGCGTGGATCAGCCGGCGGCTCGGCGGCGATCAGATCGACTATGTCGACGAGACGCAGGAAGTCCGCAATATGTTCAAACAGGAACTCGGCAAGCACGGCCTGACACCGCAGATGGATGCGGCCTATGCGGCGGAACTCGCCGACCTGCCGCCGGTGGCGAAGTCGGCTTAGAGTATGATCCGGAAAAGCCTGCCACCCATCTCGGGTTAATCCGAGATTGGTGGCAGGCTTTCGGCTGAAAATGCTCTGCCGCCGACAATGAGCCGCCACGCCGCACGCCTCAGCCGACAGTCCCGTCTCGCAACGACCTGCTTGCGAGCACGATCGGTGTCCTCTTTTTCAGGACGGCCGGCAACGCGGGGCGTCGTTCGGCACGATCATGACTGATCGACGCAACTGTACCGGGCTACTTCCGCGGAATAAGGCTGAGCCTTAATATCTCCGTTGGTTGATTGAATACGTTGACCCGCTTCGGTGAGGCAATCGCGTGTCGGGCCTGAGGCCGAGCAGTGGACGCACATCGTCGGCGCGTTCGGCGGTCGCAGGATTCGGGAGGAGATGCCTTGTTCCTGCGATGGCATCAGAATGTCGGGCGAGGTGCCGATGGTGAGACGGAGCGAGCCGATACCGCTCCGGTCTGGTGCGCGCCGAAAGGGTAAGGCGCCGGGTATACGGCTTGGCGTGGACGATTGAGCGTCCGCGGGATGCCGAGGGCGGATAGGCCAAACAAACAATCGTTTTCTCGGCCGCAGACGTGGTCGTGTGGAATATTTGGAATGCGGAAAGGGAGTGGTGTCATGATTCGAGCACTTGCGCTTGCAGGGTTCGCGGTACTTCTGGCGCTCGTCACGCCGGCGAAAGCGCAGATCGTGCCATCGAAGGAATCGCTGTCGCATCTCTATGCCGGCAAGGTTTATTCGCCTTACGCGCAGCGAGGCTTTCCCTCAAGGCCGATGTGGGGCGACACGCATCTGCACACGGGTCTGTCGGTTGACGCCGGATTGTTCGGTGCGCGGCTCGGCCTGGACGAGGCCTACAAATTCGCGCGCGGCGAGGAAGTCGTCTCGTCGACCGGCCAGCCGGTCAAGCTCGCCCGGCCGCTCGACTTTCTGGTAATCGCCGACCATTCCGACGGCATGGGCATGGTCCAGGATCTTGCCAAGGCCTCGCCGAACGTTACCAAATTCCCACAAGGAGAGCGCTGGTCGAAGGGCCTGCGCGCCGGCGGCCAGACCGCCGTCGACACCGCACTCGATCTCATCACCAACTTTGCGCAGGGCAAGATCGATCCCAAGCTGATGGCGACCTATTCTCCGGGCTCCAGCATCTATTCCTCGGTCTGGAAGAAGGTGGTCGACACCGCCGAGGCCTACAACGAACCGGGGCGTTTCACGGCGATGATCGGCTTTGAATGGACGTCGCTGGTCAAGGGCAACAACCTGCACCGCAATGTCCTGTTCCGCGACGGCGCGGCCAAGGCCGGCCAGGTCGTGCCCTACACCACCCAGCCGCCGGTCGGCAGCACCGATCCGCTTGATCTCTACAAGTGGCTGGCAAACTACGAAGCCAAGACCGGCGGGTCGGTGCTGGCGATCGCGCACAATGGCAACCTGTCCAACGGCCTGATGTTCCCGGTCGACGCGCAATATACCGGCCGCAAGCTTGACGCGACCTACGTCAACGAGCGCGCCAAATGGGAGCCGGCCTACGAGGTCACCCAGATCAAGGGCGATGGCGAGGCCCATCCCGCGCTGTCACCCAATGATGAGTTCGCCGACTACGAGACTTGGGATGTCGGCAATCTGGACCTCACGCAAGCCAAGACCAAGGACATGCTGCCGCGCGAATATGCGCGCGAAGCGTTGAAGAACGGCCTGGTGCTCGAAAAGCGGCTCGGGACCAATCCCTACAAGTTCGGCATGATCGGATCGACCGACAGCCACACCGGACTGACGACGGCGGAAGAAGACAATTTTTTCGGCAAGCATTCCGGCGGTGAACCGTCGCCCGACCGCATGCTGCATCCGTTCACCAAGACCAACTTCGGCGAATTTGCCGGCTGGCAGACCGTGGCTTCCGGACGGGCCGCGGTCTGGGCGACCGAGAACACCCGCGAGGCGATCTTCGATGCCATCAAGCGCAAGGAGGTTTATGGCACCACCGGTCCGCGCATGGTGGTGCGATTCTTCGGCGGCTGGGACTTCACCGACCAGGATCTGAAAAGCCGGCAGCCCGCCTTCCGCGGCTATGAGAAGGGCGTGCCGATGGGCGCCGACCTGAAGACACGC
The DNA here is from genome assembly GCA_963806815.1 of uncultured Alphaproteobacteria bacterium. Classification (GTDB taxonomy): domain Bacteria; phylum Pseudomonadota; class Alphaproteobacteria; order Rhizobiales; family Xanthobacteraceae; genus CAWDZJ01. Next base: position 38,253 of record CAWDZJ010000015.1, read on the forward strand.
AACGGCTCCAAGGCGCCGAGCTTTATGATCTATGCGCTGCGCGATCCGATCGGCGCCAATCTCGACCGCATCCAGATCATCAAGGGCTGGCTCGACAAGGACGGCAAGACCCACGAGAAGGTTTATGACGTCGCCTGGGCCGGGGATCGCAAGCCGGGGGCTGACGGCAAGCTGCCGCCGGTCGGCAATACGGTCGACATCAAGAACGCCAACTGGACCAACACCATCGGCGGTTCGGAACTTGGCACGGTCTGGACCGACCCGGACTTCAATCCGGCCGACAAGGCGTTCTATTACGCCCGCGTGATCGAGATCCCGACACCGCGCTGGATCGTTTACGACGCGTTCCGCTATGGCACCGCGATCCCGAAAGGCGCCACGACCATTCATCAGGAGCGCGCTTACACCGCACCGATCTGGTACAATCCGAACAGCTGACCAGTAGCGGGTTGACGACAATGAACGTCCTGAAGCGGCTCCTGCGGGAGCCGCTCCTGCATTTCGCGGTGATCGGCGCGATCCTGTTTGGGATCAGCGTGGCCTGGAAAAAATCCGAGCCGTCGCCGTCTGCGATCGCGCTGAGCGAAGGCGATATCCAAAATCTCGGCCGCCTGTTCGAGCGCACATGGCGTCGTCCGCCGACGGCGCAGGAACTCAACGGCCTGATTGCCGGTCGCGTGCGCGAGGAGGTGCTTTATCGCGAGGCACAGGCGCTGGGGCTCAATGACGACGATCCGATCATCCGCCGCCGGCTGGTGCAGAAGATTGATTTTCTCACCGACGATCTCGCCGCCCGCCGCGATCCGACCGATACCGAGTTGCAGGAATTCCTCGATCAAAACGTCAAGGACTACGAGATCGAGCCGCGCCTGTCGTTTCGTCAGGTGTTCTTCAAGGCCGATCGCCAGGGCGAAGCACAGAAGGACGATGTCGCGAAGGCGCTGGCGGCGCTGAAAGCCGGCGCAGTTCCCAACACACTCGGCGATCCGACGATCCTGCCGCTGGAGATCGAGAGCGAGCCGCCTTCCATCATCGCGCGCCGGTTCGGCCGCGCATTCGCCGACGCGATCGCCGGTGCGGAACTGAACACCTGGACCGGGCCGGTGCGTTCCGCTTACGGCAGTCACATTGTCCTGGTGACCGCAAAGGTGCCCGCGCTCAAGCCGGCGCTTGCCGAGGTCCGCAAGGCAGTCGAGCGCGACTGGCGCGCGGCACAGCGCGTTGCCGCCCGCGAGGCGTTCTATTCCCGGCTCCAACAGAAATATCAGGTATCTGTCGCCGGCCGGCCATACGACGGAAAGACGAGCGGCGGCACAGCCAATGGCGGCAAGGAATGAGACGGCCCTTCGCCATCCTTCTCGCTTTGGTCGTGGTCATGCTTGCTGCGACTGCGCCAGCAAGCGCGCACGAATCGCGCCCGGCTTATCTTGAACTCGTCGAGACCCAGCCCAATCGTTTTGACGTATTCTGGAAAGTGCCGGCGCTGGGCGAGGCGCGTCTTAGAATCGCGCCACGATTCCCCAAAACCTGTGTTGATCTGACGCCTCGCGTCGAGGTCGCCACGTCGGATGCCAGCGCCAACCGCTGGACGATCGATTGCCCGGCCGGCCTAGCCGGCGGCCGCATCGCCATCGACGGAATCGAAGCCACGCTGATGGATGCGCTGGTGCGGATCACCATGGCGGATGGCCGCGCGCAAGTCCTGAAACTGTCATCGACCAGCCCGAGCGCGGAGGTCGCGGCCGCGCCCAGTTTCTGGATGGTGGCAGGCACCTATTTTGTTGTCGGCGTCGAACATATCCTGTTCGGCATCGATCATCTGCTGTTCGTCCTGACCCTCATGTTGCTGGCCGGAAACTGGTGGCGGCTGCTCGGCCTTATCACCGCGTTCACGGTCGCGCACAGCATCACGCTCGCCGCGGCAACACTCGGTCACGTGTCGCTGCCGCCTGGGCCGGTGGAGGCGATGATCGCACTGTCGATCGTGCTGGCGGCGGCCGAGGCGCTACGGCCGGAGGCGGAGCGCAGCTCCCTGATCTCCCGCGCACCGTGGGTGATCGCCTTCTGCTTCGGCCTGCTGCACGGCTTCGGTTTTGCCGGCGCGTTGGCCGAGGTTGGATTGCCGCAAGGAGCGATCCCGCTCGCGCTGTTGTTCTTCAATGTCGGGGTGGAAGTCGGTCAGCTTGTCTTCGTCGCCGTCATGTTCATCGTTCTCGCCGGCCTGCGTCATCTGCTCAGCGACCGTCATGTCACGGACATCCGGCGCCTGCTCACCTATGGCGCCGGCAGCCTCGCGGCGTACTGGTTCATCGAGCGCGCGCTGGTCATCATCTAGAACTGAAGACCGCATGTCCCGGAATGCGGCAGGCAGCGGACAATGCCGCGCGATAGGGCTTTCCGATGTAGTCCGCGTCCGAAACCTGAAGGCTTCGCGCGGGATCCAAAGGTCCGCGCAAATAAAATTCGTTCAAAGCACGGCGGAATTGAAAAGTGTCAATAAAAATAAAAAGAGGGCCGAAGCAGATTTGTCTCGACCCTCTTTCGAACTTCACGTCGCCGCAATAGCGGCGGTGGCCTTGCTATTATTGTGTCGCCCGGCGGCATCAACGTTTTCCAGCCAGCTTGGCAGCTTGAATGGCTTCTTCATGATACCACGAGCCGCAGGACGCGACTTCCGGCATAAGCACCGCCGAAGTATCGAATGCCAACTTGGAATTTCCGCCCAGGTTCCCGTCGGCCTTCCGCGTCTTCAAAGGGAATTGGTAGATCTTGGCCGATGGCCGGCTGACATGATCATGCATCGTTTTTGTCTCCGTTCCGAGAATCAATGGGCATGGTACATAGTCTCTTTAACAGGCTTTGCATGAGGATTGCTCGTAGTGCCTATCAAAAAAAAGGCATTTGCCGATTATTCGTGCAGGCCGTCTTTTGCTTATCCGATTGGCAGATTCGGCCGCGGCGTTTGATCAGTGCTGCAGCGACTCGAATTGTGGCCGGTTTTGCCGGCTATACGTCGCAAATTCAGGGTGCTGTGCTTGCCATAGGCTGATGTCCTGGCAGCCAAGTCGTTTGCGCATAACTGCCCGGCTGACTGGCATATTTGATGCTAGGCCCGCGGTGGGCGTCGGCGGCCGGGCGCAGTCTTCATGCGCCGTCCTGTTGGCCGATGCCGGGGCAAGGCTCGCTTGCCGTCAAACCGTCAAACCGAGAGGGCCGCAATGACTAAGTATAAACTCGAGTACATTTGGCTCGATGGATATACGCCGACGCCGAATCTGCGCGGCAAGACGCAGATTAAAGAGTATGACGTTTTCCCGACGCTTGAGCAGCTTCCGCTGTGGGGCTTCGACGGAAGCTCCACCATGCAGGCGGAAGGCTCCAACTCAGACTGCGTGCTCAAACCGGTCGCAGTCTATCCCGACGGCGCGCGCACCAACGGCGTGCTGGTGATGTGCGAAGTCATGATGCCCGACGGCAAGACGCCACATCCCTCGAACAAGCGTGCGACCATTCTGGACGATCCGGGCGCATGGTTCGGCTTCGAGCAGGAATACTTCTTTTATAAGGACGGCCGGCCGCTCGGCTTTCCCGCCGCCGGCTATCCGGCGCCGCAAGGCCCATACTATACCGGTGTCGGCTACAAGAATGTCGGCGATGTCGCGCGCCAGATCGTCGAGGAGCATCTTGATCTGTGCCTCGCATCCGGTATCAACCATGAAGGCATCAATGCCGAGGTTGCCAAGGGCCAGTGGGAATTCCAGATCTTCGGCAAGGGCTCCAAGAAGGCCGCCGACGAGATGTGGATGGCGCGCTATCTGATGCTCCGCCTCACGGAAAAATATGGCGTCGATATCGAATTCCACTGCAAGCCGCTCGGCGATACCGACTGGAACGGCTCCGGAATGCACGCCAACTTCTCGACCACCTATCTGCGCGAGAGCGGCGGCAAGGAATATTTCGAGAAGCTGATGGAAGCGTTCAAGTCGAACCGTGCCGATCACATCGCGGTCTACGGCCCGGACAACCACATGCGGCTGACCGGCAAGCACGAGACCGCCTCGATCGACACCTTCAGCTACGGCGTGGCCGACCGCGGTGCGTCGATCCGCGTGCCGCACTCGCTTCGTCAACAATGGCTACAAGGGCTATCTCGAAGACCGCCGCCCGAATTCGCAAGGCGACCCCTACCAGATCGCTTCGCAGATCCTGAAGACGATCGCTTCCGTCGCAACGGACAGCAAGGCAAGCGCGGCGGCCTGATCGATCCGTCGGCACGGTCGAACCGCCGGCGTGCTGCATCCGGCCGGCGGCTGGTCAATACGATGCGTGAGCGTCCAACGGACGCTCACGCGCACTGGCGGCAGGGGTCCTTCGTCCGCGTAGACCTTCAACTGTCCGCCGCCGGCGGCACGCCGTATCCGATGCCGGCATGACGCTGCCCCACGGCCTGCTGTCTAAGTGATTTCTGGCAGGCTCGGGTGAACCGATTTCGTCGATGATGGCGGCGTGGCAAATTCTCCCATGTACGACTACGACATCATCGTCATCGGCAGCGGTCCCTCCGGGCGCCGCGCCGCCATTCAATCGGCGAAAATCGGAAAAAAAGTCCTCGTGGTCGAGAAGGGCCGACGGGTCGGAGGGGTGTCAGTTCACACGGGAACCATCCCGTCGAAGACGTTGCGTGAAACCGTGCTCAATCTGTCCGGCTGGCGCGAGCGCGGCTTTTATGGCCGGTCCTATCGGGTCAAACAGAATATCGACGTCGGCGACCTCATGGCCCAACTGCACAAGACTCTCGACCACGAGGTCGAGGTCCTCGAGCATCAGTTCAACCGCAATCGCGTCGCGACGGTGCGCGGCGCCGGCCGCTTTGTCGGGCCTCACGAGATCGAGGTGACGGGGGAGGCTGGCGAGACCCGGATCTACAACGCTGAAAACGTTCTCGTTGCCTGCGGGACGCGGCCCTACCGCCCGGACTACGTGCCGTTCAACCGCACGAGCGTTTTCGACAGCGACGAAATCGTCGACCTGCCGCGGCTGCCGCACAGCCTGACCGTAATCGGGGCGGGCGTCATCGGAATTGAATATGCCACCATCTTCAGCGCGCTCGATGTCGCTGTCACCGTGGTCGATACCCGCTCCACCATTCTCGATTTTATCGACCGCGAGTTGATCGAGGAGTTCACCCACGATCTGCGCGATCGCAATGTGGCGTTGCGGCTTGGGTCGGCTGTGACCGCGATCGACGTCGGCGACACCGGGCGGCCGACAATCAGGCTCGCCAATGGCCGGCAGATAACGACCGACCTGCTGATGTTCGCCGCCGGACGGGTCGGAGCGACCGATACTCTCAATCTCGCCGCTGCCGGCCTGGCGGCCGACGATCGCGGCCGCATCGTCGTCGATCCGAAGACGATGCAGACCGCCATGCCGCATATCTATGCCGCCGGCGATGTCATCGGCTTCCCAAGCCTGGCCTCGACATCGATGGAGCAGGGGCGGGTGGCGGCCTGCCACGCCTTCAACATGGCGCCGCATCCGCCGCCGGAATTCTTTCCATACGGCATCTATTCGGTACCGGAGATTTCGACCGTCGGCATGAGCGAGGAGGAGGTCCAGCGCCGCGAAATTCCCTACGAATGCGGCACGGCGCGTTTTCGGGAAACCTCGCGCGGTCACATCATGGGGCTCAACAGCGGCATGATGAAGATGATTTTTTCGACCAGATCACGGCGTCTGCTTGGCGTTCACATCGTCGGCGAAGGCGCGACCGAGTTGATCCATATCGGTCAGGCCGTGCTCAATCTCAAAGGGACGATCGATTATTTCATTGAGAATACGTTCAACTACCCGACTCTCGCCGAGGCCTACAAGATCGCGGGCCTCGACGCCTGGAACCGGTTTGCGATTCAGTGAACGCAGTTTTACGTCTCGCAACTAATCGCTGACGCCGTCTTGGCAACGCGTCGCCGCTGCCGCCGTGCCGTCAACGCCCCTTGCTCTCGACCGATGTGTACCAGTCGTAGATCTCCGCGCCGTTCATATGCAGCACGCCGGGAAAGCGGTTGACGTAATCGTAGATCGCTTCGAGATATTTGATCCGGTGTGGCTGGCCGCTGATGTAGGGGTGGATCGCCAGCGCCATCACCTTGGCGCGATGCTCGCCCTCAGCATAGAGCCGGTCGAACTGGTCGATCGCGCGCTTGAGCAGATAATCGCTTTCGTGATGCTGCACGATCATCATCGTGATGTCGTTGATCTCGATGGTGTAGGGCAAGGTGACCAGCGAGCCGTTGGCGGTGCGGATCCGTGTCGGCTCATCGTCATAGACCCAGTCACCAATATATTTGACGCCAGCATCGACCAGCAGTTCCGGGGTGTCGAGCGTCTGGGTGAGGCCCGGTCCGAGCCAGCCGATGGGTCGCGTACCGGTGAAGCGTTCGAGGATGTCCATCGAACGGTTGATCATGCCGGCCTGGTCGTCGTGCTTGTGGATCGGCATCTGGTCATAGGCATGGCCCATGAACTCCCAGCCCTGGCGGCGCGCCTCCTCGGCGACGCGGACATAGTCCTCGCAGACGCGGGCGTTGGTCGCGAGCGTCGGTTTCAGGCCGAGTTTCTCGTACAGATCGAAAAAGCGCCAGGCGCCGACCCGCATGCCGTATTCGTGCCAGCTCCAATGCGGCGTGTCGGGCAGCAGCGGCACGCCGGTCGGCGCCGGCAGCGCCTGGCGCGCCATCGGCCGGCCGATGTCCCAGACCTCGTAATTGACGATCGACCAGAAGATCAGCCGCGCGCCGCCGGGCAGTTTCAAGTGCGGGCGGTCGACAATGGCGGAATAGTCACAACGCTCGCGTGGAATCATTGGGTTGGTCATGGCGTCCCCTTCAACGACAGGACAGAGGATTGCGATTACAGTTGCCAATCGGCGGGCAGCAGGCCCTTGGCGCGGCCACCGCTGACGTAATACTGCCACAGCTTGGCGATGTGACGGCCGCGATGGAAGTCGTGCTGGAAGGCTTCGATTTCTTCGTCGCTGAGGGGGATCACCGGACCGAGCAGCGCAGCGTGATACATCGCCTCGGCATTCTCGACGAAATGTACGCTGTCGATCAAAACCGCAGGGACTGATTCCGCGACAATCACCTCGCCATGGGCGCGAATGATCAGCGCGTGGTGGTCGGCGAGCGTCGCGGCGAGGGTCCGGCCGAGCGCGGCGCCGGCGACGTGGCTCGGGTCGGGATGGATCGGAATGCCGTCGGCCCACCGCACCGCGTGGTTCTTGATCGGCTTGAGCGTGATGCCTTCGACCAGCGAGAAGGTCGTGGTGCGGTCATGGTGAAAATGGGCAACGGAATTCGCGTCGGCTCGGGCGCGGAGGATTTCGCAATGCAGCGCGACCTCCGACGGCGGACGGATGCCGTCCGGGCCCGCGACAACATTGCCGTCGAAATCGCAGACCAACAGATCGTCCGGCGCGAGACCCGAGCGCGGCTGGTCGAAGGACTGAATCAGAAAGGTCTCGCGGTCCGGCAGCCGAGCGCTGACGTGGCCGCTATAGCCCAGCAGCCCCAGGTCGTTGAGCAGACGGCTGCACGCCGCCACTTCGCAGCGCAGGCGCCACGCGCCGGTGTCATTCCTCATTGCGGATGTCGGTAGCGGGGACGCCGCGGGCATGATGTTCTCCCGGTCGAAGCTTGAAGCAGGCGACTGACCATTAGCGGTCGACGCCACCCTACGGCAAGAGCAGGAGTTGCGGCGCCTGCGGGCAGTGTCCCCGGCCCGCAGGCCGCTGCCGGTCACAGACCGCTGCGGTCCGCCGTCCGGCTGGGGACTTTGCCCACCAAGCCTTGCGGATAGACCGTGAAACCTCCCGGCGGGATGCGGGACACATTCAAAGGATCGTGTATCAGGACGATTTGCTTAGGCAAGGCGCTGACGTAAACTGAAACTTTAAGAACTGAAAACACGACCACTGCGGAGGGGCGACATGGCGATTAGCCAGAAAATCAAGGATCTCATCAACAGTTCCTGGGTGGACGGTTACGTCTGCCTGCTGGCGACAGCCGGTCGGGACGGCCCAAACGTCACGCCGAAGGGCAGCATGCTGGTCTTTGACGACGATCATCTGGCCTATTGGGAGCGCTCCAAGAAGAAGGCGCTCGACAACCTGCACCAGGACAATCGGGTGGTGGTGGTCTACAGCAACATGCCGGCGCAGCGCTCCGGAGAACTGGATTCCGGCATTCTGCGGTTCTACGGCACCGCCGTGCTGCACGAGAGCGGCCCGATCTATGACGCGATCTTCGCCAAGCTTTCGAAGCGCGAGCAGGAGCATGAAGGCGCCGATACCGGCATGGGCGTGCTGATCAAGATCGAGCGGACGTCCGACGGCCGCGGCAAGCCCTTCGGCTGACAGCCCGGATATCATTGGCGGGAGGCTGCGCGATCAAGAGGATGGCGCGGCACGGCGCGGTATTGTAAGGGCTTGGCGGCGGGGCGGAGGCATTCCACCGTCGGATTCGTCCGGTCCGCCAACACATCTTTTCGGGAGCGTCGCCATGAACAAGCCGATTTCGCCGAGCGCTGCGATCCGCGGCCAGGAGCACTGGACCAACAAGAGCGATGTACGCCTGTTCCTGTGGGAAAAGCGGGTCAGCGAGCAGACGCCGCCGGCCGGCACCATCCTGTTCGTGCACGGCTCCTCGATGGCTTCGACCCCGACTTTCGATCTGCAGGTGCCGGGGCGCAACGATTCCTCGATCATGGATTATTTTACCGCGCGCGGCTTCGACACCTGGTGCGTCGACATGGAAGGCTACGGCCGCTCCGACAAGACGCGCGATATCAATTTTGACATCCCGAACGGCGCCGACGATCTCGCGGCGGCCTCCGAATTCATCATGAAAACCCGCAATACCGGGCCGCTGATGGTCTACGGCATTTCCTCCGGCGCGTTGCGTGCGGCGCTGTTCGCGCAGCGCCATCCCGACCGGGTCCGACGGCTCGCCCTCGATGCGATGGTTTGGACCGGCAAGGGCTCGCCGACATTGGCCGAGCGCACCAAGAAGCTGCCGGAATTCAAGGCCAAGAAACGCCGGCCGATCGACCGGCCGTTCGTGTTCTCGATCTTCAACCGCGACCATCCCGGCGCGGCTGAGGATGCGGTGATCGAAGCGTTCGCCGACGCCATCCTGGCGCTGGATAATTCCGTTCCGACTGGCACCTATGTCGACATGTGTTCCAAGCTGCCGATCGTCGATCCGGAGAAAATCACGTCACCGACCGTCGTCATGCGCGGCCAATGGGACGGCATCGCCGGCATGGACGATTTGCTGGCGTTCTTCGACAAGCTGCCCAATCCTGACAAGCAGTTCGCGGTTATGCCGGGCATTTCCCATGCCTCGATCCAGCAGAAGAACTACCGGATCGTCTATCACATTCTGATGAGCTTCTTCACCCAGCCGGAGCCGGTTTATCGCGGCTGATGTGCGAGGGGCCGGCGGCGCTGCGCACGCTGAGGCGGCCATGATCGACGCGCATGCGCATATCTGGGCGGTCGGGTCACCGGAATTCGGTTGGCTCGATCGAACACCATTTCGTGGCGATCCACGCTGGGACCCGATCAGAAAAACATTTCCGCCTGAGGCGCTGGCACGGCTGCTGGCGGTCGAAGGCATCGACGGCGCCGTGCTGGTCGAATCAGCTGATTTGCGCGTGGAGACCGATGCTCTGCTCAAGCTTGCAGACGAACACGATTGGGTCTTTGGGGTGGTCGGTTGGCTGCCGCTTTTGGACCCACAAGCGTTCGCGGCGGCAATCGATCGTTACCGCGATATCGAAAGCCTCGTCGGGGTCCGACATCTGATCAATTCCGAACCTGATCCCGAATGGATCCTGCAGCCGCCGGTGATCGATAGCTTGCGCCGTCTTGCTGAGGTTGGACTGACGTTCGACTATGTCGGCGCAAGGATCGAGCAACTCGCCGTGTTGCCGCGGCTCGCCGATGCCTGTCCCGACACGACGATCGTGCTTGACCATCTCAACAATCCGCCGATTGCCGAGGGGATGCTGCATCCGTGGGCGGAACTGCTGACCGCGGCCGCAGAGCGGCCGAACGTCGTCGCCAAGATTTCCGGCCTGGATATGTGCTCGCGCTGGTGGGCCTGGACCGCCGTCGACTGGCGTCCGTTCGTCGATCACGCGCTTGCCGTGTTTGGAGCCAAGCGCCTGATGTTGGGGGGCAATTGGCCAGTTTCGACATTGTCGTCGCATTATCACGATATCTGGGCCACCTATCGCAATTTGTTGGCAAAGCTGTCCGCGACCGAACACAACGAGATTTCGTCCGGCACCGCCCGACGGGTGTATGGGCGTGGGCGGGTACGCGGCCGGCAAGATTCCGATCCCTCGCATAACCGGTGAGCGGTCCCGCGAGCGCTGCCACGATCTACGATCCACCGACATCCTTGGGCGTCGTTTTGCGCGTGTCATCCGCCGCGACACCCGGGCGTTAACGAGAATTGACGATTCAACCTGAAATTTCCGTGCTCCCACGGGTGTTCGCCATGTTCTCGCCAAAGCAGCCATCTCCGGTCCCAGCCGACTTCGGAGACCGGAATGCTATTGGGTTTGATCGCGAATTTGTGGGCGGGGCGCCGGAGGGCGGCGTCGCTTGTGACCGGACTGGTGGTGCTATGGTGTTTTTTCGCGCCGCTCGCCGCCGTGGCGCAGCAACCGGGTACCGATCCGTCGCCGATCGCCAGCCTCGAGCCGCTCAAGCAACGCCTTGATCAGCTGGAGGAGGCCGTCCGCGATGCGCCGACCGACGAAAGGCTGGCGGAACTCAAGACGGAGCTCGAGCCGCTGCGCACGCAGTTGCGCGGCCTGGCCGACGAGGTCGCCAAGCAGGTTACCGAATTCGAATCCCGCCTGAAGCCGCTCGGCGCGCCGCCGGCCGGTGGCGCCGCCGAGGACCCGACAGTCACCGCCGAACGCGCGCGCCTTGCCAAGCTGCGCGACGACATCGAAAGCACCCTGAAGCAGGCGCGCCTGCTGGCTTTGAGCGCGGATCAGCTCGATGACAAGATCGGCGAACGCCGCCGCGAGCTGTTTGCCAGCAACCTGTTCCGCCGTTCGACCTCGATCCTGGATCCGGGTCTTTGGAAAATGGCTGCAAATGCAGCCACGCTGCAATTCGAGAAACTGCAGGATATCTGGGCCGCTGGCTTGGCCTACGCGCAAAGCCACGGCGGTCGACAAGGTGCGATCGGCGCGGCGCTGGTCCTGATCGGACTTGCCGCCGCCGGATTGATTGCGCTGCGATTTGCCCGGCTGCCGGTGCCGGCCGTGAACGGCGGAACGTCGCAATTTGTCCTGGCATCGGCCGCTATGTTGACGTGGATCCGCACCGCTGCCGTGCTGCCGGTCGCAATGCTGGTGGTCGTTCTGGTCCTGAGGTCCTTCGATCTCATGTCCGATCCGATCATGGCGATCGGGCTCAGTGTCTTTGGCGGGGTCGCGGCTGCAACATTCGGTCGTGGCATCGCGCTGGCCTTGTTCGCGCCCGATGCGCCGGAGCGCCGGCTGGTTCAAGTCGATGGCCTCGGCGCAAGCCGCATGGCGCTGACCCTGACCTGGACGTCGCGCGTGCTTGGCGCGATGATTTTTCTCGATGCGATGCACCGGGCCACGGGCGCGCCGTTAACGCTCACCGTTGGCACCAGTGCGCTGTTCGGCATTCTGATCAGCATCATCGTCATTGCCTTTTTGATGAGGCGCGGGACCGGCGCGAAGGCTGAACCCGCCATTCGGGCCGAACGCTGGCTGGCATGGTTGCGGGTCGGATTGTGGCTGACGGTCGCGGTCCTGATCGCCGCCCTGGCGACCGGCTACATCGCGTTTGCCGCGTTCGTCGGCGGCCGGCTGCTGGTCGCTGTCGGTGTATTTGGCGCGCTCTATCTCTGCTTTGCGTTTGTCGATTCCCTGTTTTCGGAGGTGCTGGCCGGCGACGCTCCGGGGGGCAAGCGCGTCGCGGCTGTGCTCGGCCTGTCGCCGCGCGGCATCGGCTTGATCGCGACCTTGGCCTCGGCGGTTGTCCGCATCCTTCTGGTGCTGGCCGCGGTGTTCATGCTGCTCGGACCCTGGGGCTTCTTCGCCACCGACTTCTTTGGCGACGTGAAGGAAGGCGTGTACGGCTTCCGCATCGGCGATCTGACGATTTCGCTGCCGGCCATACTCGGCGCCATCGCCGCGCTGATCATCGGGATACTCGTCGTCCGTGCGGTGCAGCGCTGGCTCGACGTGCGGTTTCTGCCGCGCACAGGACTTGAGTCCAGTCTGCAGAATTCGATCTCCACCATCTTTGGCTACGTCGCGGTCATCGCTGTTCTGGCCATAGCGTTGGGGATGATCGGCATCGACCTGCAAAAATTCGCACTGATCGCAGGCGCGCTATCCGTCGGCATCGGCTTCGGCTTGCAGTCGATCGTTTCTAACTTCGTCTCCGGTCTGATCCTGTTGACCGAGCGGCCGATCCGGGTCGGCGACTGGGTGGTGGTCGGAAGCGAGGAGGGCCATGTGCGCCGGATCGCGGTGCGCGCCACCGAAATCGAAACTTTCGATCGCGCCAGCGTACTGATTCCCAACCAGCAGTTCATCACCGAGGTGGTGAAGAACTGGACCCACGCCAACACCGTCGGCCGGGTCATCATCAAGGTCGGTGTGTCCTACAGCAGCGATGCCGACAAAGTCCGTGACGTCCTGATCACGATCGCGGAGGACCATCCGCTGGTCTTGGAATCGCCACCACCGCGGGCGCTGCTGTTGAATTTCGGCGATTCGTCGCTGGATTTCGAACTGCGCGCATATATCGGCAATGTCGACAATTCGTTCATGATCAAAAGCGATCTGAACTTCGCGGTGCTGCGCAAGTTCCGCGAGGCCGGGATCGAGATTCCGTTCCCGCAGCGCGATCTGCATATCCGCAGCGGTCTGCATCCGGTGCCGGCCGGCGCGCAAACATCGGTTGATGGCGGCGATCCAGCGGCATCATAACCGGTGCAATTGCGCTATGCTCGCCATCTCAGTGACTGCCTTTTCGCAAGTCCCCCGCCATGCCAAGCCGCCGCCTGTTCCTGCCGATCCCGACCGCATCTGCCGGACCGGTTGCCGCGCTCGCGATTCTTCACGATGGTTGCCGGCTGTGCCGACACCGCCCGCGGTCCAAGCCAAGAACCGAGCTTTTATCGAAGCATGAACTCGGCCGGCGCCAGCGTCGATGCGGCGACCGCCGCCTCGATGATTTCAGGCTACCGGCGCAACCACGGCCAGGGGGCGGTCAAACTCAATTCCACCTTGATGCGCATGGCGGCCGAGCAGTCGCGGGCGATGGCGGCACGCGACAAGCTCGACCACAATCTCGTGCGCTCGCTGCCCGCGCGGCTTTCGCGGGCCGGCTATGACGCCAAAATTGCGGTGGAGAACATTGGCGCCGGGTATCACACGCTGGCGGAAGCGTTCTCGGGCTGGCGGAACTCGCCGCAGCATCGCGCCAACATGCTGCGCGGCGGCGTGACGGAGATGGGCATCGCGGTCGCCTACAACGGGCGCTCGAAGTACAAGGTCTATTGGACTCTGATCATGGCCGCGCCTGATGCGGCGCCGAAGCGGCGTTCACGCGGCGCGGGCGCGAACAAGTCGAAAGAGTTCTTCGCCATAGGTGGTGTGCCCGTCCCGCGTTAACGGCTCGACGGCGCGGGCGAAGGCGGCGTGTTCGTCCGGGGTGAGTTCGCTGATCTTGCAGCCCTGATCTTCGATCGCCTTTCGGGCATCGCGGTCTTCCTCGATTGCCTGTTCGCGCTGCCAGACGACGGCGTCCCTGACCGCGCGGCGCATGGCGTTCTGGAGATCGGCAGGCCAGGATCAAAGGCGGTACGGTGAAGAAAGATCGGCCGCGAAATGTAGAAGTGGCTGGTGAGCGAGTGGAAGTGATGGAACTTGTGCACGCCGTAGGTGACGGTGTTGGCGAGCGGGTTTTCCTGGGCGTCGAGCTTGCCTTCCTTGATCCAGGCAATCGCCTCCGTCAGGTCGCACTTCACCGGCTCGGCGCCTAGCAGCGCGAAGGTGCGCGCCTGGACATCGCTCGGCAGCACGCGGATCTTCATGCCGGCAAGATCGGCGGGCATGTTGAGCGGCCGCAGCCGGTTGGAGATGTGGCGCATGCCGTTCTCGAACCAGCCGAGCACGCGATAGCGGATCCGCTCCTCGATCGCTTGCGTCAGCCGCTCGCCGAGTGCGCCCGTCCATCGCCGCGCGCGCCTGCTCCTTGCAGGCGAAAGAAGAACGGCAGGTCGACGATGCCGAGCTCCGGCACCCGGTCGGTGAGATAGCTCGACGACTGATAGCCGAGCGTCAGCACGCCGTGCTCGACCAGCCAGCAAGATTCTTCGGCCTTGTAGCCGAAATCCATGATGTTCCAGACGTACTTGACGTCGACGCGGTCGCCGAACTCGCGCGTCGCAGCGCGGTCGCCGATCAGCTTCAGCGCCACGGCTGAACGAGGTGGTGGGCGGGCCGTAGCCGGCCATGCGGATCTGAATCGGTTTCGTCATGTGAAATGAGCCGTTGGCTTGTGTCGTGCCGAATTGCGCGGGACCAAATCAGTAGAGGACAGGAGACCCGTGTCAATCGGCGCAAGGGGCCGCTAAACCCATGCTGGCGGCGGGACCATAGCGCTTTCAGTTCAAATGAAGTCTTGAAAGCGCTTTATCTCTCCAGTTTGTCGCATTGCCGGACGGCGAACCGGTTTCCACTTCGCCTGGAAATGCTCTAGATTTCACTGGCATGTACGCCCCGCCGGTCCTGCCCAAAGTCCGCGACTACGCCGAGCTGTGCCGCGAATTCCGCTGGCGCCTGCCGGAACTTACAACATCGGCGGCGATGTCTGTGACCGCTGGGCGGCGACCGAACCGCGCCGGACCGCCATTTTGCTCGCGCGGCCGGACGGTGGCGTCGACGAGATGTCCTATGGCTGGCTCGCCGAGACCTCGAACCGGCTTGCCAATGTGCTGCGCGCATTGGTATCCTGCGGGGCGATCGGGTGGCGATCCTGTTGCCGCAGATGCCGGAGGTCGCGGCCGCGCATGTCGCGATCTACAAACTTGGCGGCGTCGCGTTGCCGCTCGCGATGCTGTTCGGCGTCGATGCACTGTGGTATCGCCTGCAGGATGCCGGTGGGCCGCGGTGATCACCAACGCTTCGGGCGCTGCCAAGATCGGCGAAATTCGCGATCAGCTTCCGGAGCTGACGCGGTGATGTCGATCGATGGCGCGGGCGACGGCGCGCAAGGCTGGCGGGACCTGCTGGACAAAGCCGCTCGGAATTCGAGGCCGTCGAGACCTCGCCCGACGATCCGGCAATGATGGTCTACACCTCCGGCACCACCGGTCCGCCGAAGGGCGCGCTGCACGGGCATCGCGTGCTGCTCGGCCATCTGCCCGGGATTGAAACGCCACCACGAGTTCCTGCCGCAGCCGGCGATCGGCTCTGGACTCCGGCCGACTGGGCCTGGGCCGGAGGGTTGCTCAATGTGCTGCTGCCCGGCTTGCACTACGGTGTTCCGGTGGTGGCGCGCCGGTTCGAGCGCTTCGATCCGGAGGAGGCCTATGCGCTGATGGCTTCGCGCTGGCGTGCGCAATGCCTTCATTCCGCCGACGGCGCTGCGGATGCTGCGCGCCGTGCCGAGTCCGCGCGGCCGTCATGACATCCGCCTGCGCACGGTCGGCTCGGGCGGCGAGATCGCTCGGCGCCGAGACGCTTCGAATGGGGCCGCGACGCGCTCGGGCTCGCCATCAACGAGTTCTACGGCCAGACCGAGTGCAATCTGGTGCTGGCCTCGTGCGCGCGCGATCGGCGTGTCGCGCCCAGGCGCCATCGGCAAGCCGGTGCCGGGCATCGAGGTCGCGGTGATCCGCGACGACGGCTCGGTCTGCGCGCCGGCGAGCAGGGCCAGATCGCGGTGCGGCGGCCCGACCCGGTGATGTTCCTGGAGTACTGGGGGCGGCCTGACGCCACCGCGACAAATTCATCGGCGATTGGATGACGACCGGCGACGAGGGCGATCGTCGACGAAGACGGCTACTTCCATTTCGTCGGCCGCGAAGATGATGTCATCACCTCGTCGGGCTATCGCATCGGGCCGGGCGAAATCGAGGATTGCCTGATCAGGCATCCGGCGGTGGCGCTGGCGGCGGTCGTCGGCAAGCCCGATCCGGTGCGCACCGAGATCGTCAAGGCGTTCATCGTGCTCAAGGACGGCATGACCGTCACCGATGCGGTGGGCACCGAAATCCAGGACTTCGTCAAGCACGCGGCTGTCAGCGCACGAATATCCGCGCGAGATCGCGTTCATCGACGTCATGCCGATGACGACGACCGGCAAGGTCATCCGGCGCAAGCTGCGCGAACAGGCGTGAGGGGCGGCGGTGTTCAGTGGGAGCGGACGCGGTCTCGCAGTGCCTTGGCGGCCGCGATGGCGGCGCGGCGCAAGGTTTCAAGTCGGCTTGCCACCGCAAATTTGAAGGTCTTGCCGCCGCGCACGGCGATCAATTGATCCGACAGCGCCAGCCGCTCGCGCCATAGGTGATCGATCATCGGGTGATCGGCGGTGGCGCAGGAATCGACGCGTTTGATCGCTTCGTCCGCCAGCAACCGCTGGGTCAGTTCGCGGATTATCTGCACGCCGGGCGATAAACGCGCGAAGTCTTCTTCGTAGGCAATTTTCCAGCACCAGGCTGTGTCGCCGTTGATCAAGGTGACCGTGACGGCGATCGGTCGGCCGTCGATGCGCAGGATATCGATGCGGGCTTGGCCGGTCGCAGCCAGACTGACGATCGCGTGCTGCATGAACAGCCGAATGCCGGGATCGAGCGTCGCTGCCGTCCCAGCGCGGCCCTTCCAGCCGCGCATCTCAAGCGACAGGAATTCCTCGATAGCGGAATTGATGTCCTTTGGTTCGGTCGTGCTGGTCGTTTGAAGCGTCCCGCGCTCGGCGAGGCGGCGATATTGCCGGTCGAGGTCCTTGCGCTTGCGGCGGCCGATGGCGTGGTCGAGATAGTGGGCGCGGTCCGGGCCCGGAATCAGGGCCGCGCGGGCATGCGACGCGTATGACGCCGTGCGCGCGTCGACCCGCGCCAATGCCGCCTTGAAACTCGATGCCAAGGGGCCGGATTCCGGCAGCAGCGGCATGAGAACCAGATCCGGCAGGTTTTGATTGTCCGCGATATGCATAAGCCAGGCCGTAATCACCGGCGCCGGCATGGTCAGGTCGACCAGCGGCATGCCGAGCGGCCCGTAGGGGTGCGTCCAGCCGACCAGGACCGGTAGCTTCAGGCCGTAGCGCCGCTGTTCGATCCGCGCCGGGAAAAAGCCGACCAGCCGTTGCGGCGGGTTCTGTGACCAGACCAGACAGGCACCGACATCGCGGCCGAGCACGGGCGCTGCGGCGAGCGCAAATGACGGCGAATAGAACACGTTGGGTTCGATCGCGCGGTCGGCGAGCGCCCGCCATTCGCTGGCGATGGCCATCAACTGATCGAGCGGCCGCCATTCAACCCAGAACTGGGAATCGATGGTGCCGTGCATGGCCGGTCTCAGGTGTCCGCGTGCCGGCGCCAGATGAAAACGTGCAGACCGAGGCGCGAGCGGGTTGCAAAGAACAGCATCAGCAATTCCGCGATGATCGCGATTGCGGTGGCGACCGCCGCACCGGCTGCGCCGAAGTACGGAATTAGCACAAAGCACAGGCCGAGATTGATCGCGAAGGCGCTGCCATAGACCAATGCGCAGGCGCGCTGTTCGCCCAGCATGTTGAGCAGCCGCTCGATCGGCCCGACCGCGGCGCGCGCCAGCAAGCCGGCAGCCAAGATGAACATCAGATAATAGCCGGAGGTAAACTGCTCACCGAACAACCACAGCATCGGTTTGCCAAGGGCGAGCAGCACAATGGTGGCGACCAGCGAGGGCCAGAAGGTCCAGCGGATCGAACGGGCGAGGAACCGGGTCAGGCCCTCGCGGTCGCCGGTGACGTGATATTCGCTGAAGCGGTGCGCGGTGGTCGCCGCGATCGAGAAGTGCACGAACGATACCAGCGCCAGGGTCTTGACCGCGGCGTAGTAGATCGCGACCTCTTCGGGCGAACGGAACTGCTCGAGCACCAGAATGTCGGTATAGGCCAGCAACAGATAGAAGCCTTCGACCAGCAGGATCGGCAAGGCGGTGGCGAGCCAGATCTTGAAATCATAGGCGCGCGGCCCGGCTTCGGTCTTTTGTTTGAGGCGCCGGTTGAGAACCAGCGTCTGCCCGATCGTGGTGGCCCACATCGACAAGGCCGCAACTGCCGTTGCCGTGATCGCATCCATCGGCAGGCCGCCGGCATAGGCGATAGCCATCATCGCAATCAAAACGAGTTGGCGCGCAATGAAGGTCGGGCCCAGCGCGAGGCCGACCCAATCGTAGGAGCGCGATATGCCGTCCTGCGCCTTGGCAAGCGCGAAGGCCGGCAGGCTGGCGCAGGCGAGGTAGAGCGGAACAATCGTGTAGTTGCTGAGCCAAGGTGTCAGTAGGAAGACGATCAGCGCGCCGAGCAGAGCGAAGCCGATCGACATCAGGAAAGAGAACCACCGGCTGCCGGAGAGAAAGCCGCGCAGATGCGCGAAGGCCTGATGCTCGCGGTATTCCGGAATGAAGCGCTGGGCGGCGGAGCCGAGGCCGAGATCGAGTGCTGCGCCGATCAGCAGCACCCAGGTCCAGACATAGACGTAGATGCCGAATTCAAAGCTGCCCATCCAGCGCGCAAACAGAACCTGCGAACCGAAGGCGAGGATGGCGCTGAAAACGCGGATCAGAAATACGGTGCCGGCAAGCCGCTGTGCCAGGAGTTGCTCGGTATCGCCGAGCGCGGCCTTGAGGCGGGTCCATCGGTCGGCGAGCCGCGCCAAAACCGGCATGCGGTCCGAATCCGTCATGGCCACGACCAACCTCCATTCCCCGCACCGATCCGCCATCTGGGGGCGCGAGAGGGGGTTAGCAAGAAGACATTAAGAATTGGTTCGGAATTCAACCAATGGTTGTCGGCTCGGCGCGCGGTTGCAGCCGTGCCAGCGCGTCGAGGTCGGCCAGAACCTGTTCGACCACCCGCCGTTCCTCGGCGGTCAACGCCGGCTGCGGCGGGATCGGGTCGCCGACGGCATAGCCTTGCGCCTGCAGGCCCGCCTTGATGCAAGCGGCAAGATTGAAGCGCGCGAAGGCCTCGTTGATGCGCCAGAGTGCGCGCTGCAATTGCATTGCCTCGGCCCATTTTCCGGCGCGGCCCAGGTCATAGAGCGCGACGCTCTGGCGCGGAATCAGACAGGCCGGTCCGGCCATCCAGCCGACGCCGCCGATCAGCATCACGCAAGCCGGGATATGCGCGGAGGCGGAAAACACCGCGAGCCGGTCGCCGCAGCGGTTCATGATCGACAGCAGCCGACCGGTATTGGTCGAGGCATCCTTGATGTAGCGGATGCGCGGGTGCTCGCTCAGACGTGCGATCACGTTGAGGCTCAGGTCGCTGCGCTGGAATTGCGGATTGGTGTAGAGCACGACCGGAATGTCGACGGCATCGGCGATGGCGCGGAAGTATCCCTCGATCTGCGGGTCCTTGAGCGGGAAGTAGGCTTCCAGGATCGCGAGGATGCCGTCGGCGCCGAGCCGCTGATAGGTCTTTGCCTGTTCGACAGCGTCGGCGATGGTGGTCGCGGCAACGCCGGCGACCACCGGCACGCGGCCCGCCGCCGCCTCGATGGTCGCGCGCACGATCGCGGTGCGTTGGTCGCGATCGAGATAAGCGAACTCGCCGGTCGAGCCGAGCGGGGTCAGGCCATGGACGCCGGCCTCGATCAGGTCGCCGGACAGGCGTCCCAGCACATCGGTGAGCACGCGGCCGGAGGCATCGACCGGCGACACCAGATAGGGAAAGACGCCGTGGAATTCGGCCATTGTCAGGCCGCGTCGCGGCCGGCGCGCGGGCCGAGCAGACCGGCTTCGACCAGAGCGGCGCGAATGCGGTCGATCTCGGCGCGGCCGATCTTGACCAGCGGCGGCCGCACCACCGCGCGCGGCAGCCGCCCGAGCAGCACCAGCGCCTCCTTCATGCGGTTGTGCATGTCGGCCCAGGGTTCGGAATAGAAGATGCGCGCCAGCGGCGAGATGCGGTCGTTGAGCTTGCGGGCCTCGGCCATGTCATCGGACTTGACCGCGCGGAACAGGGCGGATTGCAGATCGGCGATGACGCTGCCGCTGCCCGACAACAGGCCGTTGCAGCCCAGCACCAGCGAGGAATAGAGCCAGGAACTGTGCGTGGTCAGCACATTGACCGGACGCGGCAGGCTCTGCAGCGTGCGTACATGCATCTCGTGCTGAGTCACGTTGCCGGACCAGTCCTTGATCGCGCGCAGGGTCGGCACTTCCTCGGCCATGCGCAGCAGGGTCGGCATCGGATAGCCCTGCCCGGTCGCCAGCGGATATTGAAATGCGATCAACGGCAGATGGCTGGCATCGGCGATGCGCTTGAAGTGCGTGACGGCCATGTCCGGGCTCTGGCCGAGCGTGAACGGCGCCGGCGGAAACACCAGGAGCGCGGAGGCGCCGCCCTCGGTCGCCATGCGGGCGATACGGGCGGCCTCCAGGCTGCCATCGGCCCAGATGCCGTGAACGATCGGGATGTCGTCGCCGACCTCGTCCTGGGTGATGTCGAGCACGCGCCGCTGTTCGTCGAAGTTGCAGGAGGCGACCTCGGTGGAATGGGCGTTGATGGTGAGGGCCGATAGGCCCTCGGTCGCCGCCACGTCGCGCAGGTGCTTGCGGAAACTCGCCTCGTCGATCGACAGATCGTCATGGAACGGCAGCAGGACGGCCGGGATGACGCCGTGCGGAAGGTAGTTGCTGTGACGGGACATGGGCGTCCTCCGTGACGGGTGTCGCGGCGCGAGGGTTTGCCGCCGGGACCCGCGTTCTAGCACGGCCGGAATACCGATTGGAGGGTGCGAATTCCGGAAATGCCGCCAGGGTCTGTACCCCGTTCCGTTCATCTCCTGTCAGCGGGAGTCCAGGAGCCCTAACCGTGACGTTTCGATTTGCGATCCTGGACGGGCGTTTTCGCGGGGACGAACGGAGTGTCCCGAATCGGAATGGGTGGCGCCGTTATCGATCTTTCTTTTTTGTCTCGCTCGAAAACACCCATAGCGATTCCGCCGGATATTCGATGTGATAGGCGCCATGCCGCAACTCGCGGGTCTGATGGGTGCGTGCGGTGTGGCCGTCTTTGTTGAAGACCATCTCCCAGCGCTCGCCGAGATAGAGCTGGGTTGTGAGATCCATCAGGATGCGGTTCGGTCCCGGTCCGCCGCCGATCAGGATACGTTCCATGCGGGTGACGGCGGTGACCTTGTCGCCGGGCGCGGCGTTGGTGCGGGCCATGCCCTCGAAGCGCTGGCCGCCAATCTCGAACGTCGCACGGTAGCCGGTTATCGCCACCAGCGTGCCGTCGAGCCGGTTGTTGCTGCCCATGAACTCGGCCGCGAACAGGGTCGCGGGCTCGGTATAAAGTTCGGTCGGCGTGCCTTCCTGTTCGATCATGCCGGCATTCAATAAGGTGATGCGGTCGGCGATCGCCATCGCCTCGATCTGGTCGTGGGTGACCACCAGCGCGGACAGGCCAAGCTCGACAATGAGCTGGCGCAGCCAGGCGCGCGCCTCCTCGCGCAGCTTGGCGTCGAGATTCGACAGCGGCTCGTCGAGCAAGATCACCGGCGGCTCGTAGACCAGCGCGCGGGCCAGCGCGACGCGCTGCTGCTGGCCGCCGGAGAGTTGATGCGGAAAGCGCGCGCCGAGATCGCCAAGGCCGATTTGCGTGAGGGCGTTTGCAACCCGTGTCTTGATCTCGCCGTCGTCGACTTTGCGCAGTCTGAGACTGTAGGCGACGTTGTCGAACACGGTGCGGTGCGGCCACAGTGCGTAGGATTGAAACACCAGACCGAGGCCGCGCTTCTCGGCCGGCAGGTTGATCTTGCGCGCGGCGTCGAACAACACCGTGTCGCCGATGCGGATGGCACCCTGGTGCGGCGTTTCAAGCCCGGCGACCGCGCGCAGCAAAGTCGTCTTGCCGCTGCCGGATGGCCCGAGCAAAGCGGAGACCTTGCCGGCCGGCAAGGTGACCGAGAGGCCTTTGAGGATCTCGTTGCCGCCAAGGCGCAGGCGAAGGTCTTCGATGACGAGATCAGCCATGAGGCCGCACTCCCAGACGGATGGCGACCAGAAGGCCGACGCCGATCATTACGACATTGACCACCGATAGTGCCGAGACCAGGTCGACAGCACCGGTGCCCCACAGCGAGACCAGCAGCGAGCCGATCACCTCGGTGCCGGGGCCGAGCAGATAGACACCGGTGGAATATTCGCGCACGAATATCAGGAACATCAGCAGCCAGCTGGCCAGCAGACCGTAGCGGATCAACGGCAACGTCACGTCGCGCTTGACCTGCCAATCGTCGGCGCCGACGGTGCGCGCGGCTTCTTCCAGCTCCGGGCCGACCTGCAGCAGCGTGCCGGAAATCAGCCGCATGCCGTAGGCGAGCCAGACGATGGTGTAGGCAAGCCAGACCGAAAACATCGTGGCCTTGAGCGGTGTCAGCGGCTTGAAGAACAGAAACACCCACAGCATGGCAAGGCCGGCGACTATGCCGGGCATGGCGCGCGGCACCATCACCAGATAGTCGACCACGCGCGACCAGGGCGACGGCCAGCGATGGATCGACAGCGCGATCGCGGCGTAGCAGACGACGGCGACGGCGCCGCCGATGATGCCGATGCCGAGCGTGTTGATCATGCCGCGCACGACGTTGGGATATTCCAGCAGTTCGCGATAATGGTCGAGCGTCAACACTTCGGACAGCACCACGCCCTCGCCCCAACTGGTGACGAAAGAGCGCAAGGTGATCCCGGCGAGCGGGATCACAACCGTGATCGTGAACCACAGCACGATGAGCGAGAAAGGCCGGCCAGCGCCAGCGGCCGAGCGGCAAGGGGGCGATGTTCAGTCCCTTGCCGCGCACCGAGGCGTAGCGCTGCGCATCCTTCAGCAGGCGGCGTTGCAGATAGACCAGCGGCGCCACGACGGCGACAATGACGACCACGACCACCGCCATCAACTGGTAGGAGGGAACGCCGAGCTTGTTGGTGAGCTTGTAGAGATAGGTCGAGAGCATCAACACGCCCTGCGGATCGCCGAGCACCAGCGGCAGGCCGAACAGTTCGAAGCCGAGGAAGAACACCAGCACGCCGGCGAACAGGATCGCCGGCCGCACCATCGGCAGGCTGACCTCGGTCGCGACCTTCCAGGGATCGGCCCCGGTGACGCGCGCGGCCTCT
Organism: uncultured Alphaproteobacteria bacterium; assembly: GCA_963806815.1. GTDB lineage: Bacteria > Pseudomonadota > Alphaproteobacteria > Rhizobiales > Xanthobacteraceae > CAWDZJ01. Next base: position 61,719 of record CAWDZJ010000015.1, read on the forward strand.
TCCAGATCGGTGCCGAGGCTGCGCAGGGCGGCGGCGGTGTACAGATAGACGTGCGGCACATGGGTGAGCCCGGCGATGATCACCAGCGCAGCGATGGAATAGATGTTCCAAGGCACGATGCCGATGACCGATTTGAGCGCGATGGAGACGAATCCGACCGGGCCGAGGGCGACCACATAGCCGAAGGCGATAACAACGGCGGAGACGAAGATCGGGATCAGAATGAACGGCTCGAGCCAGGAACGCCCCGGCACATTGGTGCGCACCATGATAAAGGCAAGACCGGCGCCGAGCGGTACGGCAATGATGGTCATGCCGGCGGCGACGACAAGCGTGGTAACAAAGGCCGACCAGAAATCCGGATCGGCGAAAACAAAGCTGTAGGCTTCAAGCGACAGCGCTGCGTTGGGGACGAAGAACGGCGCCGTCAGAAAGCTCTGATAGAAGACCAGCGACAGTGGCGCCAACACCGCGGTGGCGGTTAGGGCGATGACGATGATGCGGATATAGGAAAAACGGATCGTCACACGATCGCCCCTGCACCTTGTTCGGCATGGCGGTCGCGGCTCTTTTTTGGCAGGCCGCCGCGACCGGAAATTTGAGAGGGTTATTGCCCCTTCATCGCGGCCTGCCACATTTTCAGGAATGCGAGCCGCTTGGTGCGATCGAGATTGGTGAGCAATTCCGGCCCAATCGGGACCGGCCGCGCCTTGTCGCCAACCAACTCCGTCACGCGCTTGGCTGTCGCCTCGCCGGTGACATCGGCGCGCAGCGAATAGAGCGAGGCCTTGTTGGCGATGATGTTCTGTCCGCGCTTTGACAGCATGTAGTCGAGAAACAGCTTCGCGGCGTTCGGGTTCTTCGCCTGCTTGGAGATAAACATCACGCGCGATGTGACGAGCGTATAGTCCTTGGGAAGGATCACCCCCAAATTCGGATTCTTCTTCGAGCGCGCCAGCGCATAGGAGCCGAAAATGCCATAGGCGATCAGGTGCTCGCCCGAGGTAACACGCTCCATCATCGCGCCGGCACTGGTGTAGAGACGGATACCGGCCTTGCCGAAGGCGCGGAACAGATCCCAGGCTTTCGGATAGTCCTTGACGTCCTCGTTGACGAACAGATAGCCGACGCCGGAGCGTTCCGGATCGTAGGCGGTGATCTTGCCCTTGTAGGCGGCGGTCTTGGTGGTGAGCAGGTTCAGCAGCGCGGTGTGGTCCTGCGGCACGTCGCCGGCGGGAACCAGACGCTTGTTGTAGACGAAGGTGATCGGCTCATAGGTGGTGCCGTATGCCTGATTGTTCCAGACCGCCCATTTCGGCAGCGCGGGGATTTCGGGCGAGGCGTAGGTCGCGGCCTGGCCGTCGGCGACCAGCTTGACCTGCAGATCCATGGCCGAAGACCAGGCGACGTCGGCGGTGCCGGAGCCGGACGCCGCCTCGGCAATGAAACGATTATAGAGTTCGGTCGAGTTGAGGTCGGAATACTCTACCGTGATGCCGGGATAGAGCGCCTCGAAATCGCGGATCAGCGGATTGGCGGCTGCGGCATCCGTGGTCGAATAGATGACGACCTTGCCTTCCTTTTTGGCCGCGTCGACGATCTTGCCGTAGTCGGCCGGATAACCCTGCGGCGCCTGGGCGAAAGCCGTGGCGCTAAGCGAGAAAACGGCGGCTGTGATCGCGGCCGATATGAGTTTGGGCATGGTCCCTCCCCTGGGCGCCTGTTGGCAGGCCGCTCCGGATGTCGATTTCAGGCTGGCGATCGATCGGCCGGCGCGGATCTCGCCGTCGTCTGCGATCGTTGGCTGAGGATGCTAGCCCATCTGCCATGGCGACCGCCATCACGATCAGCCGGCGAAACCACCATCGTCGAGGAAGGCCTGCTCCTCCGGGGTGGTCTGCCGGCCCAGAACGGCATTGCGATGGGGGAAGCGCCCGAAGCGGCGAATGATGTCGGCATGAAGTTCCGCCCATTTCACGGCTTCGGCATCGGCGTAGGCTTGGCAGAGCGCCACGCAGCGCTCCTGGTTGGCCAGATCCTCGGAATGCTCGAACGGCAGGTAGAAGAAGGTTCTATCCGGCATCGCGGTCTGCCGGTCGAAGCCGCGGGCAAGCGCTTCTTCGGCGATCGACTTCGCCAGCGGATCGGCGGCGAACATGCGCGCGCTGCCGCGGAACATGTTGCGCGGAAACTGGTCGAGCACGAGAAGGAGCGCAAGCGTGCCTTCCGCGGTTGCGGCCCATTCGGCCAGACGGCCGGCCGCCGCAGCCTCGTAAGTCGAGAGGAAGCGCTGTTTGATCTCGGCGTCGAAAGCGTCGTCCTTCTTGAACCATTTTTCTGGACCGGCCTCGCGCCAGAAGGCGAGGACTTCGGCCGGGGCCGCGATGTGATTGTTGTCATTCATAATCTGATCTGTCCGGTTTGAATGCGGTGATAAAGATCGGCGTCGAGCGGTACGAAGGCCTGCGCCGCCGGATCGTTGAAATAGATCAGTTCGCGGCTTAGCGTCGGATCGAAACCCTGCTTTTTCAGGTCGATCTTTTTCTGCTTGAAGGTCGATGTCAGGTCGATTTCTCCGCGGATGCGCAGGAACAGCGGCTGGGCGTAGTCCGGCAGATGATCGGCGAGATGGCGGTGGAGCGCTGCCGAGATCGAGGCCGTCCTCGGTCACCAGCGCCGCCATGCCGGCGCGGCCCTCCTGGCCGGCGACATGCACGCCATAGACGGTCACATCGCGGATGCCCGGGAAGCGGGCGATCATGTCGGCGACCTCGGTCGTGGAGACATTCTCGCCCTTCCAGCGGAAGGTATCGCCGACCCGGTCGACGAAATAATAATAGCCTTCGGCGTCCTGGCGCAGCAGGTCGCCGGTGCGGAACCAGGCGTCGCCTGGTTCGAACACGTCGCGCAGGATCTTGTGCTCGTCGTCGGCCTTGTTGGCGTAACCCTCGAAGCGGTTGCCGGGCATGGTCGGATCGCTGACGATCTTGCCGATCGCCTCGCCCGGTTCATCCGGCGCGCAGCGGATGCACAGGCCGTCGGCGCCGCGGATCGGCCGGTCGGTTTCCACGTCGTATTTGATGGTCGCGGTCGGGAACCGGTGAGCGAGATACCAGGGAATGCGGCCGACCGCGCCGGGCTTGCCGTCGAAGTTGAACAGCGTGACGTTGCCTTCGGTCGCCGCGTAGAACTCGATGATCTTCGGGATGCGGAACCGCTGCTTGAATTCGTTCCATATGTCGGGGCGCAGGCCGTTGCCGCAGACCAGCCGCAGCCGATGACGGGCTTCGTCCGGATGCGGCGGCGAGTTGACGAGGTAGCGGCACAGCTCGCCGATATATTGGAACAGCGTGCAGTCGTGGCGCACGATGTCGGGCCAGAAATCGCTGGACGAGAACCGTTCGCGCAGCACCACCGTGCCGCCGTTCCACAAGCGGGGCGCCGGTCGCGATCAGCCCGCCGGCGGTGTGGTACATCGGCAGGCAATTGTACATGCGGTCGCTTGAGCGGGTCTGCATCACCGCCGCAAAGGCGAGCGTTATCAGCATCACCCGGTAATGGTTGATATTGGCCGCCTTTGGCAGCCCGGTGGTGCCGGAGGTGTAGATGTAGAGGGCGGAGTCCTCGATGGTCAGCGCCCGGCGCTCGGAGCCGGTGAGCGGTTCGCCCGGCAATTCCGTCGACCGCTTGATCGATGCGTGGCGCATCGGCCGGCGCGACGCCATGCAGCCAAAGTTGCGGCCGCGAGGTCGAGCTGCGGCAGCACAGTGCTCACCGCTTCGAAATGATCGGCGGCGACGATCAGGTGCTTGGGCGCGACGACATCGATGCAATGCGCCAGGGTAGGCCCGACCAGATTGGTGTTGAGCAGCGCCGCGCGTGCCGCCGGCGCTGGTGATGCCGAGCCAGATCGCGAGGAATTCCGGCCGGTTCGGACATCATCAGACAGACCGTCTCGCCCTTGGCAAGATTGCGTCGAGCGCCCAGCGCGCATAGCGATTGGCGCGGGCGGCGAGCGCCCGATAGGTCATGATGTCGTGGTCGTCGAGCAGCGCGGTCGCGTCGCCATAGCGGTCGGCGAGATCATCGATGACGCGTGGGAAAATGCGCGTCGGGTTGCGCGCGATCGGCCCGGTGGCGCGCAGCGCCCGCCAAGCATCCTTGATGTAGATGGCATCGGTGGCGAGGCGTTGCAGGATCGTCATGCCGGCGCTCTCTTGGCCGTCTCTTCCGCAACGCGCGGTCGGTATCGCTCGCGGCCAGCGCGCCGTTGCGCGCAGGCAAGTCAGATTACCGGTCGCTGCCGCCGAAGGGAACGAGCGGATTGTCGATCAGTGCGGCGCGGTCCGGCCGGTCGGGCGCGGCGGTGTTGAGGACGGCGCCGAACAGGCGGTCGATGACCTCGCGATCCATGTCACGGGTAATGAAAACCAGGCGGGTGCGATAGTCATTATCGGGCCAGGCCGCGAGCCGGGCCGGCGGATGCAGGATGTGCTGGACGCCGTGGATCACCAGCGGCGTCTCGGGCGATTCGGCGATCTTCACGACGCCCTTGAGGCGCAGCAGGTTCGGGCCATGCACCGAGCGCAGGAGATCGAGAAACATCTCCAATGCGCTTTCGGACATCGCGACGTCGCTCGTGAGCGCGAAGGCGCGGATACGATCGTCATGGCGATTGCGGTCGTGCTGGTGATCGTGATGGGCATGGTTGCCATGCTCGGCCGCCGCGGGCGCGTAGGTTTCCGCCGCGAGCCAGCGCCGGACATCCGGGATCTTGCGATCGGGATCGTAGAGGCCGCAATTCAGAATTTCGGCCGGTGCGATCGGACGGTTTGCCGAATCGAGAAAGGGCGCAGCGGGATTGAGCGCCCGCAAGCGGCTGGTCAGCCGCCTGACCACATCGGCTCGATCGGCTGCGGGGATCAGGTCGGTCTTGGTCAGGACCAGGCGGTCGGCCACCGCGGCCTGCTTGACCGATTCCGGATGCTCATCCAGCGTCGCCATGCCGTTGACGGCGTCGACCAGTGTCACCACGCCGTCGAGGCGATACCGGCGTCACCAGATAGGGATGGACCATCAGGGTCTGCAGCACCGGCGCCGGGTCGGCGAGCCCGGTGGTCTCCAGGACTACCCGCCGGAAAGCTGGCGCGGCCGTCATCGCGCTGGCGCAGCAGCCGTTCGAGCGCATCGACCAGGTCGCCGCGCATGGTGCAGCACAGGCAGCCGCTCTGCAGCAGAACCATGCCGGACTCGATCTGCTCGACCAGCAGATGATCGAGGCCGATCTCGCCGAATTCGTTGATGATGACCGCGGTGTCCGCGAGGGCGGGATCTTTGATCAGGCGGTTGAGCAGTGTGGTCTTACCGGCACCGAGAAATCCGGTCAGGACGGTCACTGGAACCGGAATGCCCAACGCGGAATCTGTCGGGGCGCTGTCCGCTGCGGTCATCGCCGGCGGCGGTTGGCCCGCCGCTTTTTCGGCCGGGCGCGCGGCAGCGGGATGACCTCGGCCGACCGTGCCGCTGGCGGCGCCGATGCCGTCGCGAAGGACCCGGCCGCATTGGCGCCGGCCCTGCGGTTTGTGATGGGCGCGGTCTGCTTCGCCACCTGGGGAGCGGGGGAGTTCTTGGCCGGGCCGACAAAGACCCGGACCGGATTGATGATCGGGCTCGGCGGCTGCAGCAATTCGCTCGGCTTCAGCGACGGGGCACGCAGGTTCGACAATTGCGTGACGAAATTTCCGTTCGATTCGCTGACTTCATCGTCGACCGTTTCCGCCGCCGGCCGGCGGCGGTGCGGTCCGCACATCTCGTCGCGCAAATTGGGCGGCGGGGCGTTGAGCGGCACCAGGTTGTTGACGGTGCCAAGCGACGGTGTCAGCCAGGTAAATGGACCGATATTGAAGCCCGTTTCCAGCAGGTGAGCGGCTTTCACCGCCCGTACCGGCGAGGACGGTGCGCCCAGAACCACAGCGATCAGCCGCTTGCCGTTGCGGCTCGCGGTCGCCACCAGATTAAAGCCCGGAGGCGCAGATAAAGCCGGTCTTCATGCCGTCGGCGCCGGGATAGCGTCCGATCAGGGTATTGTAGTTGCGCATGGTGCGCTTGCCGAACTTGATCGCCGGGATATCCCAGTAGTCCTTGTATTCCGGGAGTTCCAGGATCGCGGCGCGGGCCAGGATGGCAAGATCGCGTGCGGAGGTCAGTTGCTCTTCCGCCGGCAGGCCGTTCGGATTGACGTAATGCGATTGCGTCATGCCGAGGCGGGCGGCGGTGCGGTTCATCTCGGTGGCGAAATTCTCGATCGACCCGGATACGCCCTCGGCCAGGACGACGGCGATATCGTTGGCCGACTTGACCATCAGCATCTTCAGCGCGTTGTCGACCGTGACAATGGTGCCCGGCTTGAAGCCCATCTTGGAGGGCTGCTGCGCGGCGGCGTTGCTCGACACTTTCAGCGGTGTGTCGAACGTGATCCGACCCTCCTTGACCGCACGCAAAGTGATGTAGGCGGTCATGATCTTGGTGACTGAGGCCGGATACCACTGCCGGGTGGCGTTTTCCGCCACCAGCACCTTGCCGCTGTCGACTTCGACGACCAGCAGGGCCTCCTCGGCCCGCACAGCAGAAGCAGACGGGACCGCAAGTGCGACCGCCAGTGCACATCCGGCAAGACTGCCGATTAAGAAGCGAGGAAACTGCAAATCTGTCACAAATCGCCACGGCTCGCGGTCCGGTTTGGGTCGGGCCTCGGAAACGGTACGTTTCTCGAGCGGGAAGCACCGCCTATCTAACCTGAATGGTGGTCGAAACGCAAAAGCAACGCTGCATCTCGAAATACGCATGCTTGGTGTTGTGTTATTCGTTGAGGAAAGCGACCAAAGTTCGGCAATGTGGGCCGAATCTTGGCGATGTCGACCAAAGGTCGGCTCGGAACTGTCGAATCCAAGGAGGCGCCGTTGACCGCCTGCATCGTCGGATGGGACCACACGGCCTTCGGCCGGCTGCCGGAGGAGACCATCGAAAGCCTGATCGTGCGGGTCGCCAATGGCGCCTTGGCCGATGCCGGGGTCGCGCCAGCCGATGTCGATGAAATCGTGCTCGGGCATTTCAATGCCGGCTTCTCCACCCAGGATTTCACCGCCGCGTTGGTCCTGCAGGCGTCTCCCGATCTGCGCTTCAAGCGCGCGACCCGGGTCGAGAATGCCTGTGCCACGGGTTCCGCGGCGGTGCATCTTGGCTTGAATGCGATTGCCGCGAAATCAGCACGGATCGTGCTGGTCGTTGGTGTCGAACAGATGACAACCACGCCACCGGAGGAGGTTGGCCGCAATCTGCTGAAGGCGTCCTATGTGCGGGACGAGGCCGACATTGCCGGCGGCTTTGCCGGCATCTTCGGTCAGATCGCGGCGCGCTATTTTCAGCGCTGGGGCGATCAATCGGACGCGCTGGCGCGCATCGCGGCCAAGAATCATAAAAACGGCGTTGGGAATCCCTACGCCCAACTTCGCAAGGATCTGGGCTACGACTTCTGCCGGACCGAGAGCGCGAAAAATCCTCTGGTCGCCGGCCCCTTGAAGCGCACCGATTGTTCGCTGGTGTCGGACGGTGCGGCGGCGCTCGTCCTTGCCGATGTTGAGACCGCGTTGCGGTTGGGCAAGGCAGTCGCCTTCCGCGCCGCGGAGCACGTCCAGGATTTCCTGCCGATGTCAAAGCGTGATGTGCTGCGTTTCGAGGGCTGCGCGGAAGCCTGGGCGCGCGCGCTTCGTCGCGCCGGAATAACACTGCACGACCTCTCATTCGTTGAAACGCATGATTGTTTCACCATCGCTGAGCTCATCGAATATGAGGCGATGGGGCTGGTGCCCGAAGGCGAAGGGGCGCGCGCGGTTGCAGAGGGGCTGACGGAAAAGACGGGACCGTTGCCGGTCAATCCGTCGGGCGGACTTAAATCCAAAGGCCATCCGATTGGAGCGACTGGCGTCTCAATGCATGCGCTAACCGCAATGCAAGTCTGCGGAAACGCCGGCGACATGCAGATCCCGCACGCAACGTTGGGCGGCATATTCAACATGGGCGGGACCGCGGTCGCCAATTACGTGAGTATCCTCGAACGTATCAAATAAACGTAAGCCAGCCGTTATTGACGATGCCGCAGCGTTGGGTTGTGGGTGTGGCGACGAATGCAGCGCTTTGCAGAGGATCCGCCGGTCGGACTATCAAGGAATGATCGGGCGCGACGCCAAGCGCGCGTGATGGGCTCGGCTCCCGCTTCTATCGCATGCAAGCAATGCGCTCATTCATTCTATCGTTCTAAAATTAGAACCTATATCATGTGGGCTGGATACTGCTCAAATATTTGTGAATGAATGTTAGGTCCTATTCCGTTATTGAGAAATCAAGGAATGTCGATTCCGTTTCATCGTTTTGGAATCGCATTGGTTTATATTCCGTCTCTCGATGTTTTGAGGCCACACCTGAAGGCCTGCAGGATCACATGATTACAAATATTCCGACCGATTTGTTGCGCACGCTGGTGGCGGTTGTGGATCTGCGCAGCTTCACCAAGGCGGCCCAATCGCTGGGGGTGACCCAGCCGGCCGTCAGCGCGCATATCAAGCGGCTGCAACTGCTGCTCGGAACCGATCTGCTCGACCGGGCTACACCAGGCGTCGCTTTGACGCCGTCCGGCGAGATCGTCGTGCATCATGCCCGGCAGTTATTGTCGTTAAATGACGAGATCCTCCACCTGGCGGGGGGCCGCCGTTCGGCGCAGACGTTGCGGCTCGGCATTCCCGGCGACTTTGCCGGCGCCAAGATTCCCGGCGACTCTCTCCAAGCTGCGATCACGGTGGCCGGATGTGCGTTTCAAGGTCCGGCACGGCGAATTCGAGGACATGCTGAACGAAATGCGTCAGGGCTCCATCGATCTGGTGGTCGGCGTATCCATAGCGCCGCCGGCCTTCGAGCCGCGTTACATGTGGAAGGAGGACACGGTCTGGGTACGCGGCAAGGAGACCCGCCTCGAACCGAATGCCCCGGTCTCGCTGGTCGCCTATGGCGAGCGCTGCCCGTATTACCGGACTGCGGTTTCGGCGCTCTACAATGCCGGACGGAAATGCGATCTCGTCTTCAATGCCGCCAGCACCATTTCGCTCGCCGCCGCAGTACGCGCCGGCCTCGGGGTCATGGCGCACACCCGCAGCCGCATGGTGTTCGATGATCTCAGCATCTGGGAAGATGGGCCGTTGCCGAAACTCGCCAAGGTCTATGGCGGGATCTATCTGCGGGATGGCAGCAATCGGGAGGCACTTGAGGAACTCGCCGACGCCATTGCGGTGCTGCTGCGACCACAAGTGACATTGGCGAAGACGCCGGCCGGATCGGTGCCACGCGTGCTGGTCGAGGCCGGCGACGGTGCCTAGGGCGCTTTCGATTTTAGTTGAATTACAAAAGCGCTCTATCTTCTTGATTTGTCGCATTTCCGGACGGCGAACCGGTTTCCACTTCGCCTGGAAAAGCTCTAGATCAACACTTTACGGCGGCGAAATTATCTGGCCGCCCGGGCCTTGGCCGGCGGCAGAAAGCTTTCATCGAAAATATCGGTCGCCTTGGGCTTGGCCTTGAACGGGTAGGTCAAGGCCAGCTGATCAATCGAAGCGGCCAGCCGGGACATGTCAACAGGGCCATAGCCATTCGCCCGGACCTCGGGCGTGCGGACATTGTCCTTGATCGCCAAGCGCAGGCGTTCGAGTTCGACCTCGCGTTTGGCCAGTTCATTGCGCCGGACCACGCTCTCAACTGCAGTTCCCGGATTGCGGACCGTTTCCTTGAGGCCCTTGAGAAAAGCGCGCAGGAAGGCGCTAACCGCCTTCGGATTGCTGGCCTGGAACTTCGGATTCACGATGATCGCCGCGCCGTACAGGATCATGCCGTAATCGGGCATCAGCATTAGGACAATGTCGTTAACCGGGACGCCGCGATCCTTCAGGTTGATGTAGGAGTTGAACGAATAGCCGGTGACGGCGTCCACCTGTCCGGCCGCCAGCATGGGCGCGCGGACCGGAATCCCGACATTCTCGACCTTCACCTTGGCCGCATCGATGCCGGTCAGTTTGGCGAAAAGCGGCCATTGCGCCGCGGTCGCTCCCATTGCCGGCGCGCCCAGCCGCTTGCCCTCGAGATCCTTCGGGGCGGTGATGCCGCGGCTCTTGCGGCTGACGATCGAATAGGGCGGCTTATTGTAGACCATGAACACCGCCTTGATCGGCAGACTCGGGTTCTGGTCGCGGAACTTGATCAGCGCATTGAGATCGGCGAATGCGATGTCATAGCCACCGTCGGCGACGCGCTTGATCGGCTCCAGCGCCGAACCGGCCGGGTCGATCGTAACGTCGAGACCTTCGGCCTTGAAGTAGCCTTTGTCGAGCGGGACCAGAAAGAATGCCGAGGGACCCTCGACCCGGCCATCGAGACTGAACTTGACCTTGGTCTGGGCGGCAACGGGGCCGGTCCCAAGCACCATGGCGGCGAGGGTCATGCCGATCCCGATCCGGATCAGCCGGTGGAGGGCACGGAGAGCCATGAGCCTTCTCAATCTCCTTGCGCGGTCCCCCCGCGACGCAGCTTGTTCCGCCCGCCCACCACCGGTGTTTGTCTTCGGCCCCAACAAAGAACATGCTGACGTAAAGAGCAAGGCAAGGCTGAACATGTCGCATGAATTTGTTGCAAAAAATGACGGTGTCGGTCGGAGCGGGAACGGGTTGCACGGCTTGATGCGGCTGGCATCTGCCATCCGGTTGTCCGCCGGAGGAGGCGGTGGGCCGGTGGGTGTTGCGATCATCGATGTCAGGGAGGGCCTTTGGTGAGCGCCGATTCCACGGTCATACCGGAGTTCCGCGCGCCCTACGCGGCGCCGGATGAAGCCGTCGCCGCGCAATTGCTCGCCGATGCGCCACGTGCGCCCGCCGCCGAGGCGCGCATCGATGACCGTGCCGCCCGCCTGGTTGCGGCGATCCGCTCGCGTCATGGCGGTCTGGGCGGGGTCGAGGATTTTCTCCATGCCTATTCTTTGTCTACGAAGGAGGGACTGGCGCTGATGGTGCTGGCGGAGGCACTGCTCCGGGTGCCCGATGCCGCAACCGCCGACCGGCTGATCGAGGACAAGCTCGCGGCCGGCCACTGGTCCGAGCAGGATGTGAAATCCGACGCGCTGCTGGTGTCGGCGGCGGCATGGACCCTGGGCGTGAGCGCCCGCATCATCCATCCCGGCGAAACCCCGGAGACGATCCTCGACACGATGGTCCGGCGGCTCGGTGTCCCGGCGATGCGGACCGCGACGCGCCAGGCGATGCGGCTCTTGGGCGGCCATTTCGTGATCGGGCAAACCATCGCCGAGGCGCTGCGGCGCGCGGGTCATCACTCGAAGGCCAGTTATTCCTTCGACATGCTGGGTGAGGGCGCCCGCACGGCCGGCGATGCCGAGGCCTATTTCAAATCCTATGCGGCGGCGATCGATGGCATCGCAGCCTGGGCAGACAAGTCAGGTTTGCCGGACCGGCCTGGCATTTCGATCAAATTGTCGGCGCTGCACCCGCGCTTCGAGGCGGTTTCGCGGGCACGGGTCATGGCCGAACTGGTGCCGCGGGTCGCCGCGCTGGCGCGCGAGGCCTGCGGCCGCAATCTCAATCTGACTGTCGATGCGGAAGAAGCCGACCGGTTGGAATTGTCGCTCGACGTGATCGGTTCCGTGCTCGCCGATCAGGCGCTCGGAGCGTGGGACGGGTTCGGGCTCGCGATACAGGCCTATCAGAAACGCGCTCCGGCGGTGATCGACTGGCTGTCGGAGATGGCCGGCAGGTTCAATCGCCGGTTCAAGGTGCGGCTGGTCAAGGGCGCCTATTGGGATACGGAGGTCAAGCGCGCTCAGGAACGTGGGCTCTCTAATTATCCCGTCTTTACCCGCAAGGCGATGACCGACCTTTGTTATCTGCACTGCCTGCGCAAACTGTTGGCCGCGCGGCCGCGTCTTTATCCGCAGGTCGCGACCCACAACGCGCTGACGGTCGCATGTGCGATCGAGGACGCCGGGGGGGTCGAAGGCTTCGAATTCCAGCGGCTCTATGGCATGGGCGAGGCGCTCTACAAATCCCTGCGATCCGACTATCCGGATCTGCGCTGCCAGATCTATGCGCCGGTCGGCGGCCATCGCGATCTTCTGGCCTATCTCGTGCGGCGGCTGTTGGAGAACGGCGCGAATTCCTCGTTTGTGGCGGTGGCGGCGGACGCCACGGTGCCGGTTGCAACCATCCTGAAGCGGCCGCAAGCCTGGATCGGCGATGCGCGGTTCGCGCGCAATCCGAAGATCCCGCTGCCGCGCGATCTCTATGTGCCCCATCGGCGCAATTCGTCCGGCGTGGAATTCGGTGATCGCGCCGCGCTGCAAGCGCTGTGCGCGGAGATCGAGACCAAACGCGAGCCGGCCGAGGCGTGGCCGCTGATCGACGGCATTGCCGTGATGGGCGCCGAACGCGTCGTCAATTCCCCGATCGACGGCAAGGTGATCGGGAGGGTGAGCGAGGCGGACGCGGCCATCGCGCGATCGGCCATGGCGGCGGCCCGCGCCGGCTTGACCGCATGGGCAGCGATGGCGCCGGACATCCGCGCAGCGGTGATCGAAAGTGCCGGCGACGCGATCGAGGCCGATCGCGGGCGGTTGATCGCGCTGTTGCAGGATGAAGGCGGCAAAACGCTCGATGATGCGGTGTCGGAGGTTCGCGAGGCGGCCGATTTCTGCCGCTACTACGCCGCGCAAGCGCGCCGTGCCTTGACGCCGCAGATCATGCCGGGCCCGACCGGCGAGACCAACGAACTGCTCTACCGCGGACGCGGCGTGTTCGTGTGCATAAGCCCGTGGAATTTTCCGTTGGCGATTTTCGTCGGCCAGATCGCGGCGGCATTGGTTGCCGGCAACAGCGTCGTTGCCAAGCCCGCCGAGCAGACGCCGCTGACCGCCTCGCTCGCCGTACGATTGCTGCACGCCGCCGGCGTGCCGACGAGTGCGCTGCATCTTGCTCCCGGCGATGGCACGACCGGTGCCGCGCTGGTCGCCGATCGTGATGCCGATGGCGTGGTGTTTACCGGGTCGACCGCGGTTGCCCGCGACATCAATCGTGTGCTGGCCGCCAAGAGTGGTCCGATCGTGCCGCTGATCGCGGAGACCGGCGGCATCAACGCCATGATCGTCGATGCCACCGCCTTGCCTGAACAGGTCGCGGACGACGTTCTGACCTCGGCATTCCGTTCGGCCGGTCAGCGCTGTTCGGCATTGCGGCTGTTATGCCTGCAGGACAATGTCGCGGAACGCATGCTGGCGATGATCATCGGTGCCGCGCGTGAGCTGAAAATCGGCGATCCGCGCGATCCGGCGACCCACATCGGGCCGGTCATCGACGCCGAGGCCAAGGCGCGGCTCGATGCCTGGGTTGCCGACATGGAGCGGCGCAATCTTGTGCGCTTCCGCGCCGAGTTGAACCCAGCGCTGGCGTCGACGGGCACCTATGTGGGGCCGGCCATTGTCGAACTCGAATCCGCGCGCGACCTGACGGAGGAAGTGTTCGGCCCCGTCCTGCATGTGGTGCGCTACCGCGCGGACCGGCTCGAGGCCCTGCTCGATGATCTTGCCGCCAACAATTACGCGCTCACGCTCGGCATTCATTCCCGCATCGATGCCACTGCCGAGCACATCGCCGCGCGGCTCGCGAACGGCAACGTCTATATCAACCGCTCGATGATCGGTGCGGTGGTCGGCACCCAGCCGTTCGGCGGCACGCATCTCTCCGGCACCGGGCCGAAGGCCGGCGGACCGAACTATCTGCATCGTTTTGTCACCGAACAGGTGGTGACGATCAACACCGCGGCGGCCGGCGGCAATGCGTCGCTGCTGGCGGGCGACGACTGACAGAGTTTGAGCGATTTTGCATGCGGTTGGATGATCCGCCGCGTTTGGAGCAGCCTGCTGTCACAGCGCGGTCACAATCGCCTCTCTGCAAACTTTTCTGTCCAGCGCAAGTCCGGACTTGGTCATGGACAAGGATCGCGGGCACCGCTAAGCAGGCGCGCCATGCTTCGCCGCCTTTATGACTGGGCCATCGCCGCCGCCGACAAGCCGCACGCGGCCTGGACGATGGGCGGGATCTCGTTTGCCGAGAGCTCGTTCTTTCCCATTCCGCCTGACATCATGCTGATACCGATGTCGCTGGCGCGGCCGGAAAAGGCTTGGCGTTTCGCCGGCCTGTGCACCTGGACCTCGGTCGTCGGCGGGATACTTGGCTATCTCATCGGTGCCGCCCTGTATGACACCGTCGGGCTCTGGCTGATCGGGCTCTATGGCTATGGCGATAAGGTCGAAGCCTTTCGCGAGGCCTATGCCCAATACGGCGCCTGGATCATTCTGCTCAAGGGCTTGACACCGATCCCCTATAAGATCGTCACCATCACGTCCGGCTTTGCCGGCTACAATATTTTCCTTTTCATCCTGTTTTCGATTATCGCCCGCGGCATGCGGTTCTTTATGCTGGCATTTCTGCTCAACCGCTACGGCATGCAGGCGCGCGAGTTCATCGAAAAGCATCTGGGCGTGTTGGTGACACTGGGCGCAATTGTGCTGGTCTCCGGCATTATTGCCGCAGTCTATGTGTTCTGATTGAATCGACCGGTCCGCAATTTTGCCATGTGGCCGACGCAATATGCGCGTACTCATTCTTGCGGTTACGATTTGCGGTCGGACCACGGCCATTCGGGGGTGGCTGGTTGAGCATGATCGTTCTTTTGACGCGGAAAGATCCTTTGGAATGGCAGGCCTTGGCTGCCACAGCGGCGGCGTTTCTGCTGTTCGCCGTCATGACTGCGCAGGCCCAGGTCCAGCAGCAGGCGCCGGCGGTCCCTCCCGGCCAGCACCCGGCGGTGAGCCAATCTGCGTCCAATCCCGAGGCCCCCGTGGCAAGCCAGTCCGCGTCCAGTCCTGAAGCCGCGACCCCGGCAACTCCGCCGGCGGCCGTCCCGGACACGACCAAAATCGATGCACTGAATCCCTTCCGTCCCGGGCTGCTGCAGGAACTCGGCCGTATGCTGGAAAATTCGGTCAACAGCCTGAATTCCAATCTCAAGGGTGGGAGCGCGACATTCGGGAATCTCGGCAATCAGACCAACGAGATGGTCAAGGGCGCGGCCGACGCGGCCAAGGACGCCGCCAATCTGACGGCCGGCGCGGCCGGCAATATCGTTGCCTTGCCCGCCAATCGCGTCGTCGACGGACGGGCGCGATGTGAAGCAGCGCCGAATGGCGCGCCTGATTGCCGGGTTGCCGCCAACGTGCTGTGCCGCCGCAAGGGCTTTGAGCAGGGTTCGAGCCTGGAAGTGCAATCGGCGGAGAAATGCTCGGCGCAGATTTGGCTGTCCGGCCGGCCCCGAAAGCCAGGCGAGTGCGATGTCGAGACTTATGTCATCCGCGCCGCCTGCCGCTGATACCAAGCACCAGACACCGGACTCCCATGACCCCGCGTGCTCCAGACGCGCCGTGCGTTGTTTGATCCGAGACCTCAGGGACAGCGTGAATGGGGTCGAATGATGAACCAAACATTGTCCGATAGCCCGACGCCGTGCATCCACGCCGAAAGCGCTGCGGCGCGCGCGAATGCGGGCCGGATTTCAGATTTTTTCTCCGAGGTGCTGGCGATCCGCGATGCCTCGCGCGCGGCATTGTTTCTGGCGGCGAATTTTGTCGATCATGACCCGGCTGCGGGAACATCTTCCGGGCGCGATGGTGTTGTTGAAAAACTCACCGCATTCTGGGTCGCCTTTCCGGACGGGCGGTTTGAATTGCAGGAGCTTGTCGCCGCCGGGGACCGGGTTTTCGCGCGATCGCGATTTGTCGGCACCCATCGCGGACCGTTTGGGCCGCTGGCGCCGACAGGGGCCAAGGTCGAAGTCTCGTTCATGGATCTCTATCGGCTCGAGGCCGGTCTGATCGCCGAGCACTGGCACGATTTCGATCAGTTCGGCCTGATGCAGCAGCTTGGCGCCCTGCCGCGCTAAAACATGTCCAGGCAAATGCCCAGGGCGCGCCGCGAAATTGCGGCCGCGAATTGAACCACCGCACGCGCTCGGCCGACCCATCATCACACAGCCGGCTCGGGCGTCGTGAGATTGCGGCGCTTTCATTGGGTTTTGCCGGCGTTCTGTCACGCGAGATTTGGGAGCGAAGCGATGGCACGTCCGATTCGTATCTTGGCTTTTTTGCTGGCCTCTGCAATGTTTACCGGTGCCGGCGGCATGGCGGCATTGACGGCGGCGGCCGCCGAGCGACCAAGCGAAACCCAGATCATCGATGCCTTGAAGGCGAAGCCCGCCACGCGCGGATTGACCCGCGGGATGACGCGCTCGATCGGCGTCGTCAGTCCACCGGCGGACGAACGGCGCTTCATCAACAATCTGCGCCGCAAGACGACCCGCGCCATCACCATCGAGGAGCGCGGCAAGGTGGCCGAGATCGCGAAGGCGAAGCCATCGATCGATTTGGAAATCAACTTTGACTACAATTCAGCGGTCATCAGTGGCGCGGCGATGCCGACGGCGGTGACGCTGGGACGCGCCATCACCAACGGCGAATTCAATGGTGCGGTGTTCATGATCGCCGGCCATACCGACGCCAAGGGAAGCGACGGCTACAATCAGGATCTGTCCGAGCGCCGTGCCGCGGCGGTACGTCAGTTCCTGATCCAACGGTTTCAACTGCCGTCGGAAAGCCTGATCGCGGTCGGTTTTGGCGAGCAGAAGCTGAAGGTCCCGTCCGATCCGTTCGCCGCCGACAATCGCCGGGTGCAGATCGTCAATATGACGGCGCAATAGCGCCGTCTTGACCAGGATCATTAGTACGGTCCGCCACGGGCGATGCGGTCGATCTGAGCCATCAGCGTCTTGATGCGGGCGTCATAGAGGTTGCGGATGCAACCCCGGTCGGCTCCGCAGGCCTGCCGGGCGGCGAGCCAGGCGCGCTGTTCGTCCTCGATCGCGCCGCGCGTGCCCATCGGCACAAGTTTGATGACGATGTCGTAGATCGTCGCCATTTTCACATCGAGTTCCGACAATTGCCGGCTGTCGCAAATCGCGAATTCGTCGGCCTTGGTCGCCTTATGGCAATTGAAGCTCGCCGCATTGCCGGGGCTCCCGGTTGCAACGGTCAACAACAATGCGACCGCTACGGCTAAAATGCATTTCATCGTCCATATCCCCGTTGTCGTCGCCCCACCTCTATATCCTGGCGAAAACGAACGATAACAATGTATCGGTATCGTGAACCGTTGGTAAGATGCCGCCGTCCGGCGCCGCATACTCCGCCGGACATCCGGCCTGGAGAATCCGCGTGCGCGAACGCGTCAAACAGCGCCACCTCAGATGCTTTGTCGAGATCGTACGGCAGGGCAGCCTGCTGAAGGCGTCGGAAAGCCTGTCGATGTCGCAATCGGCGGCTTCGAAGACCTTACGCGAATTGGAAGAGTTGATCGGCGAGCGGTTGCTGGAACGTGACCGCGGCGGCATTTCGCTGACACCGGCCGGCGAATTGTTCAATCGCTATGCTAGCGCGAGCCTGACCGCCTTGCGCGAAGGCTGCGAACTGATCGCCCGCAACAAGCGCCAGGCGCAGCGGACCGTGCTGGTCGGCGTGCTGCCGACCATCGCGGTGCGGGTGATGCCGCAGGCGGTCGAGCGTTTTCAGGCAGAGCATGGCGACGTCCCGGTGGTCGTCGCCGCTGGCAGCAATCGTGAACTGCTGGAAAAGCTGCGGTTGGGCGAAGTGGATTTCGTCGTTGGCCGGCTTGCCGAATCCGATGAGATGACCGGGCTGAGCTTCGAGCCGCTTTATTTCGAGCGGCTGACCGTTGTGGCGCGGCCCGGCCATCCGCTGGGAACCTCTCCGTTCAATGAACAGGCAATCGCAAGCCTGCCGACCATTGTGCTTCCGGCCATGAAGACGGTCATTCGCGCCGAGACCGACCGTTTTCTGATCAGCCTGGGTTTGAACCATCTCCCCAACACCATTGAAACCAATTCGGTGGAGTTCGCGCGCGCGTTCGTGCGGCGGACCGATGCGGTGTGGATCGTGCCCTATGGAATTGTCGAAGACGACATCATGAGCGGGCGGCTGTTGGAACTGGCACCCACCTCGCGGTCGATGGAGGGGCCGGTCGGGATCACGACACGGACGGAATCCGGCGTCACCCGTCACGCGCAGTACATGATGCAGCTCATTCGCGTTGCTTCGGCGGAACTACAAGACGCGCGAAAACATGTCGAAATAGTCAAGCAACTCCACCAAAATTCAATTAACATGAAATTATAGCCGCGTTAAGCTGCAGTAACAGCGGCGCCCAAGATGCCGGCCGGACGTCTGTCTCAGACATTCATTATGGGAGGAATTGCCATGCGTGCCATGACCCTTGTTGCCGCGACACTGACCGCGGCGCTGACGGCCGGGACAACCGCCAACGCGCAAACCTATTCCATCGGCACCAATCCGCAGGGTTCGCTGGCCTATGCAACGGGTGCGGCGGTCTCCAAGGTCGTGATCGAAGCCGCTGGGCTGAAAATGCGGGTCGCGCCGCAAGGCGGACCGGTCGTGACCATCCCGCTGGTCAACAACGGTGAATTGGCGTTCTCGATCGCCAATGCCGGGGCGGCCTCCTTCGCACAGGACGGCAAGGACACCTTCAAGGGACGCCCGCAGAATAACCTGCGCGTGGTCGCCGCGCTGCTTCCGCTCTATAGCGGCTTCTTCACCCGCAAGGATTCCGGGATCAAGACCATTGCCGACCTCAAGGGCAAGCGCATCCCGACCGGCTTCCTGAAGCAGAAGATTGTCGAATATACCGTCTCCGCAAGTCTCGCGACCGCTGGCATGACCTTGAAGGATGTCGTCGGCGTGCCGGTGCCGAACGGTGTGCGCGGCGTGCAGGATTTTTCCGAAGGCAAGACTGACGCCGGTTTCTTTTCGATTACTTCGGGCGCGGTGAAACAGGCGGCGGCCTCGGTGGGCGGCATCCGGGTGTTGAGCCTGCCGAAATCGCCGGAAGCCGAAAAAGCGATGAAGGAAGTCGTTCCGGCTGGGACCATTGCAACCGTGAAACCCGGACCGAGATTTACCGGTGTTGAAGGTCCGACCAATGTCATGTTGCTGCCGTTCCTGCTGATGGCGAGCGAAAAGACATCCGACGACGTGGTCTACAAGGTCACCAAGGCGATCTATGAAAACAAGGCCAAGCTCGCGGCTGCGCTTGGCGCGTTCCGCGGTTTCGATCCCAAGGCGATGAATCCGGACCTCGGACTGAAGGTCCATCCCGGCGCGGAAAAATTCTACAAGGAAGTCGGCATCGCGCGCTGATTCACTTAGAGCGATTTCAAATTAAGTGGAATCATGAAGGCACTCGATCTTCTTGCTTTGTCGCATTTCCGGACGGCGAACCGGTTTCCACTTCGCCTGGAAATGCTCTAGTCCGTCGTCGGCAACCAGTCCCAGCACGGCTTTCCCGCCATGTCAGAAAATCGTGACGACATAAGCGAGGAAATCCGCGAGGAGGACCCTGTCGACATCCGCGATGACGAAGATGTCCGCATCGCCGATACCGCGACCTGGCCGGTGCGGGTGCTGGCCAAGATCCTCGGCGGAGTGCTGACGCTCACGGCGATCGCGGAAGCGCTCGATCTGTTTCGTGCCGTCGGCGTGGTCCTGCTTGGCGAACAGTTGATCATCGCGATGCTCGGCATCGGGATCGCGACGCTCTATCTGGTCAAGCCCGCGCGGCTCGGCACACCGCGGCTGAGCGTGCCCTGGTACGATTGGATCGCAGGCGTTGCCGGACTGTTTGCCTGTCTGTTTGTCGCCTGGGACTACGAGCACATCCTCGAACAATTCTATCTGCGGCCACCGCCGATCGTTGCGGTGGCGGCCATCATTCTGGCGCTGGTGGTCGAGGGACTGAGAAGAACGGCTGGAACTTTTCTGTTCTTCTTTGTGCTGCTCTTTGTTGCGTTCGGGTTCTTTGGCTATCTGATTCCTGGCCATTTTCAGGGGCAGGAAGTCGCGGTCGATCGCCTGCTGATCTATCTCGGACTTGATTCCAATGGATTGCTTGGGCTGCCATTGACGGTGGTGACCGGGGTCGTCATTCCCTTCATCTATTTCGGCAACCTGCTTGAGCGCTCCGGCGGCTCGCAGTTCTTTACCGATATCTCAAGTGCGGCGATGGGGCGCTATCGCGGCGGCTCGGCCAAGATTGCGGTGACGGCATCGTCGCTGTTCGGTTCGATCTCCGGCAGCGCCGTCTCCAATGTCGTATCGACCGGCGTCATCACCATCCCGCTGATGCGGCGCGCGGGCTACAGCGCACACACCGCGGCGGCGATCGAGGCGGTCGCATCCACCGGCGGTCAATTGATGCCGCCGATGATGGGCGCCGCGGCCTTTCTGGTCGCCGAATTCCTGGAGCGCCCCTATACGGAAATCGTGCTCGCCGCTGTGGTGCCGGCGCTGCTCTATTACACGTCGCTGTTCATTCAGGCCGATTTGATCGCCGCGCGCGACAAGCTTGCACCGGTCGAGGCGAGTGCGATCCCCAAGGCCGGTCCGGTCATGAAGGCGGGGTGGCCCTATATCGCGCCATTCGCGGCCATCATCATCGGACTATTTGCTTTCAATCTGCGGCCGCAGACCGCCGCGATCTGGGCGATCGCCACCTTGCTTCCGGTCGGCTTGCTGCTCGGCTATCAGGGCAACCGGATGAATTGGCGCGCCATCGTTGCGACGCTGGGGCAGACCGGGATCCTGGTCGTGCAGTTGTTGATGGTGGCGTCGATGGCCGGCATCGTGATCGGCGTGCTCAACATTACCGGCCTCGGCTTTGCACTGACGGAGGCGGTGATCACCTATGCCGGCGGCAACATGTTCCTGATCCTGTTGTTTGCCGGAATGCTGTCGATCATTCTCGGCATGGGGATGCCGACCGTCGGTGTCTACCTGCTACTGGCGACGATCGTCATTCCGTCAATGGTAGAAGCCGGCATTCAGCCGCTCGCCGCGCACATGTTCGCGTTCTATTTCGGCATTCTGTCGATGATCACGCCGCCGGTCGCGGCGGCGGCCTTCGCGGCGGCGACGCTGGCCAACGCCGACTTCATGAAGACCGGATGGAGCGCGGTGGCGTTCGGCTGGCCAGCCTATGTGGTGCCGTTTCTGTTCGTGATGTCGCCGCAATTGTTGATGGTGGGCAATCCGCTGATGGTGGCGTTGATCGCGATCACGGCGCTGGCGGGCGTGTGGCTGATCTCGATCGGCGCGGTCGGTTATTTCGCCGGCCCGCTCAATTGGCTTTATCGCGTCCTGTTCGCGATCGCCGGCATCGGCGTGCTGGTGCCGGCCAATGCCTTCCCGCTCGGGATCTGGACTGACATCGCCGGTGCGGCGTTCGCGGCCGTCTTGATTGCGCTGCGGCTCGGCATTGGCACGCGAAAGACTGTGGCCACCTGAGATTTGGTTCTGAATTGCGTGGCATTCGCACCACGTCAATTTGCTCGTCAATCCCCGGCACTGTCCGTCTCGGCTTCCATTACCTGGAGGAATCGGGCGCCGTACCCAGACTTAGTGTGTCCGGACGAGTGAACTTTCGTGCCAGCAGTGAATAGGCGAGCACGATCGGCGCGTGCAACAGAAAATAGCTGAGACCGAATGACACCATTTGAGGCTGATGCAATGTCGTGCCCAGCAATATCGCGATAGGAATGTTGCGGACGGCGAACTCGATCGCAATCACGATCCGATCCCGAACGCCGCATAGGACCGCAATTCCGTGGCCGAGCAGCAGCGCGCCAATTGAGAACAGAACCGCCGGAACCGCCGTCATTGTGAATGCCCGGCTCAGGTTCTCGCGTTGCTCCCAGGTAGCCAGGAGCAGCACCATTATCATGAGCACCAAGCCAATGACGTGGAGGCTTTTCTGAGCCCGCCGCATCGTGTCGTCGAACCTTGCCCGCAACAGGAGGCCGATCGTGGTTGGGACAATCAGGAACAGAACGAGTTGCGTGATCACGATCCGCAACGGGACAGCCGACAGCGGGAGCGTGCCACCTGAAATCGCGATCAGGCCGGTGCCGACAACGGGAATGGTCGCGATGCAGACCAGCGAACTGATGGCAGTCAGCGTGATCGACAGGGCCACATTCTGCCTGGCGATGGCGCAATAGAAGTTGGATAGGGCGCCACCCGGACAGAGCGCCAGGATGAGGATGGCGATCGCGGTGTCCGGCGCGATATCGACAGTGGTGACGATCAGGGCTGCCATGGCCGGGACCAGGGCCGTCTGTCCGATGGTTCCGACCGTTACGGCGCGTGGAAAGCGAAAAACTCGCAGGAAATCATCCAGCACCAGTCCCGTGCCGACAATCGTCATTACGACGAAGACGAGAATGGCTATGGCGATTTCAGTCAGCTGAATTCCCATTGCGAATAATTCGGCGGCCCTGATCAGGCGCGATCACGGCGATAGCGGTTCGGTGTGATTGAGACTGCGTTGCGAAAGGCGCGGGTAAAATGAGCCGGATCACTATAGCCAAGCGACAAGGCGATTTCGATGATCGTCTGGTCGGTTTCGGCGAGAAGATGACACGCGCGCGCAAGTCGCGCCTCGGAGAGAAGCCTGCGATAGGAGCAGCCGTCCTGGTCGAGCCGGCGCTGCAAGGTCCGCGGTCCCATCGCCAGTTTTTTTGCTACGCCATCGAAGCCGGCATGGCCCTCCAACAGGCGGGTTTGGACAATCTCGAACACGATACCGGCGGTGCTGCGGGGCGCCCGCTGGCGCACCATGGTTCGCAGATCAAACCACGTTACCGGCGGGCCGCGAAATTGCCGCGAATTGAGCGGGAGTTTGAGGCTCTCTTGATCAAATACGATCGAGAATGCGTTTGCCTCCGCATGAACGGGAACGCCGAGCGTCCGCTCCAAATCATCGAGCCGCCGGTCGGCGGGATAGTTCACCTCGATGCAATTGGGCTGCCAGTGATCGCCGGCATAAGACCTGAAGGTTTGCAGCAGCGCCGGGAGCGTGTGTTCGAGATGCTGCCGGCGCGTTTGCGGTTGTCCAAGGGCCACGTGATAGGAGAAGCGCACCAGATCGCCGCCACTGCTCAGGGTCAGCTGCGTGCCGGTCTGATGATAGCGCAACGCACGTGCGGCCCTTCCAAGACAAGCCTCTAGGGTGGGAGCCGATCGCGCATATCGAACCCAGAGTCCGAAACCATCCGCCATCGCCGTTCCGACCCTCAGGCCGAAAAGCGGATCGCCGGTCATCTGGGCGGCGTTCTCAAACAGGGCGACCAGATCATGCAGCGGAATCATCCGGTGTGGTTCGGCCGTCAGTTCGAGTGGCAGGCCAACGCGACCAAACAGTTTCCGGAGCGCTGTTGGTCCTTCGCTTTGCTCAATCAAGGTCGGCAGCGAACCCATGCCACGAGCCGATGTCATGGGAGTGACATGTCGGCTCATGAGTGATCACTCCAAGTTCTATTTTGTCGCAAAATGGCAGGTGGGCCGTCGTCTCCGCCGGTAGCTTGTGACCGATCTGGCGAAACCCGAATGACCGCGGCAATGCGTTGCGGCCAAGCGTTGGAGTTCGCCATATTCGGAGAGGTCTTACAATGATGACGGATCGTCGCAACTTGACAATTTCCCGCGGTCTTGCCGGGGACAATTTCCTAACAAATGTCTGTAGATTGCGCGCCCTGGCCATGGCGCTTAGTGTGTGCGCGGCAACTTACGTATTTCTTGATTTGAATACGTCATTGGTCGGTCGTGCCGCGGCGGATGAAGCTGAAGTTGCGCGGCTGGTCGCACGGCATGATCAATTCAAGAAGCACCTGGCGCCGCTGGTCATCGATCGCGGCGACAACTTGGCCTACACCAAGGCGGCCGATACGATTCATCCGGAACAGACCGCGTTTGCCAGGCAGATGGACCGCGGCGTCTACATGCCGGTGAAAGACAAGGTTTATGTCGCCGTCGGTTACGGCATCACCAGCACGACGATGATCGTTGGTGATGATGGCATCATCATCATCGATTCCGGCGAGAACGACAGGTTCGCCGCCGCGGTGATGAAGGATTTCCGCAAGATCACCGATAAGCCGATCAAGGCGATCATCTATACCCATCGCCACCCCGATCATCCGTTCGGCTCCAAGGGCCTAGGTGTGACCGAAGACGACGTGAAGTCCAAGCGCGTCAGAATATTCGCGCACAAGACCTTTGAAGACTATCTGATCAACGACGCCAGCGTCGTGGGTCCGATCCTGTCGATCCGCACGGCGCTTGCGAGCACCTTGCTGCCGGTGGGGCCCGAGGGACGCGTCCATCAGGCGCTCGGCCCGACCTTCGACGTCGGTCCGGTTTCGCTGCTGCAGCCGACCGATACCTTCGACAAGGAACGCGACGTCGAAATCGCCGGCATCAAGATGAAGCTGTTCCACGCCTATGGCGATGCGGAAGACGAGATCGGCGTCTGGTTCCCGGATCTGAAACATGTCCACGGATCGGAGACTATCCAGGGTGAAACGTTCCCGAACATGTACACGTTGCGGGGCACCAAGTTCCGCGACCCCGTGCAGTGGTACAAGGGTGTCGACAACCTCCTGAAATACGCCAAAAAGGCCGACAGCTATTCGGCCTCTCATATGCGGCCATGGGTCGGCAACACATTCATCGTCGAACGCATCACCAATTATCGTGACGCCATTCAGTACGTCCACGACCAAAGTGTCCGCCTGATGAATCGCGGCTATACCCGAGAGGAATTGGCCGATGCCATCAAGCTCCCGCCGCATCTGGCGAACGATCCCTGGCTTGGCGAATATTACGGAACCGTCGCGCACTCAACACGCAACATCTATGACGGCTATCTCGGATGGTATCAGGCCGATCCGACCGAACTGGCGACGCCCGGTTTCAAGGAGAAGGCGGCGGCCTATGTCAAGGCGCTCGGCGGCCGCGACGCGATCCTGAAAATGGCGCGTGCGGCGATCGATGATGGGAACTATGGCTGGGCGATGGAGATCCTCACCCATCCGATCCGCATCAATCATGGCGACATGGCCGCCCGCAAGCTCAAGGCCGAGGCGATGCGAAAATGGGCCTACCAGCAACCGAACATCTATTGGCGCGGACTGGCGCTGGGCGGCGCGCTCGAACTGGAAGATCGGCTGGATTACACCAAGGTGTGGAATTTTTCAGCGCCCGACATCATCAAGGCGCTGCCGGCAAGCGCGATCATTGAATCCATGCGGGTCAGGCTCGATCCGAAGAAGGCGGCCGACGCGGCGATGACCATCGGTTTCAAGTTCACCGATGTCGGCGAGGCCAATGCGCTCGAAATCCGTAATGGCGTGGCGGTGTATCACGATGCCCTGCCGGAAAAAACCAACGCGACGTTTGTCGCAACCAAGGAACTGCTCGATCGCATCCTGCTTGGGAAGACCAATGTTGCCAAGGCGATTGTCGCCGGCGAACTGAAAATCAAGGGCGACGCCGGTGCGGTTGAAGCGTTCTTCGGATATTTCGATCCGCCCAGCTCGGAGCCGATCAAACTGGTGGTCCGATGATTGTGCGAAGGCGATGCATGCGTCGCCCTTCGTAGCCGGATGGTCCGGCCGTTGGATTCCGACCGGATCGGTAAATGTTGCACAGCCACATATCTCCGCAGGCGGCGCGTCGGCCAGCACGCGCCGCCGATTGTCGCATGTTCACATGATTGCCATTCCAGCGACCGACAGCCTGGACTTCGCCTGCAACGTCTTGTTTGATCCGATTTCGAGACTGTGCCACGCCATTGCCGTGATTCATGTGCCAAATCGGTTCGATGATCAGCCGTCTTTCACTCCCTCTTTGTTTGGGCCTGGTTTTGATGACCGGTGCGGTGGGGCCGGCTGCGGCGCAGTTGCGCGGCCACGGCGGTCCGGTGCGCGCGGTCGCGGTCTCCGCGGACGGTACCAAAGTAATCTCCGGCAGTTTTGACACCTCCGCCATTTGCTGGTCGCTGCCGCGTGGCGCGGCCGAGCAGGTGTTGCGGTTTCACGATGGCGCGGTAAATGCGGTCGCCTTCCTCAAGGACGGCCGGGTCGCGACCGCCGGCATGGACCGGCGCATCGCGATATGGCGGCCGGGCGAACAAGCCCCATCCACGGTGTTGTCCGGCCACAGCGGGCCGATCGTGTCGCTTGCGGTATCGCCCGACGGCAAGCTCCTTGCTTCGTCGTCTTGGGATCGCACGGTTCGGATCTGGCCGCTCGCCGGCGGTCAGCCGCGGGTGCTCAAGGGCCACCGCGACAACGCCAATGGCGTTGCGTTTTCGCCGGACGGGCGCTCCCTCGTTACGGCCGGCTACGATCTGACCGTGCGGATCTGGCCGCTTGCCGGCGGCGCACCGTCGGCGGTGCGGACCCTGCCGACGCCGCTGAACGCGGTCGCGGTGGCACCGGACGGCGAGATCATCGCCGGCGGCGCCAACGGCAAGCTGTATTTTTTGACAGCCGAGGGACAGCGGGCCGGCGAAGTTGAAGCGCAGCCGACGTCGATCATTTCACTGGCCCTGTCGCCCGACGGCAAATATGTCGCCGCCGCCGGCATTCGCGGCTCAGTCGGTATTGTCGCGCGCAAGAGCCGGAAACTGGTGCGCACCCTCGTCGGGCCGGGATTGCCGGTCTGGTCGGTCGCTTTCATGCCGGATAGCCGGACGTTGTTAACCGGCGGGGCTGACCGCATGATCCGGCGCTGGGACGCGATCAAAGGCGAGCCGATCGGATCGGTGGTGGTCGGCGGCGCCAAGGATCCGCTGGCCGCCTATCGCGGCGAGCCCGGAGCCAAGATATTCCGGGCGTGCGTCGCCTGTCACACGCTGTCGCCGGACGAGGGCAATCGCGCCGGGCCGACCCTGGCCGGCATCTTCGGGCGACGGATCGCGACCTTGCCGGGCTACAAATTTTCCGCGGCGCTCAAGCATCTCGACATTGTCTGGACGCCCCGGACGGTGGCCAAGCTGTTCGAGGTCGGTCCGGCGGCCTACACGCCGGGCACCAAGATGCCGGAGCAGCGGATCAGTCGGGCCGAAGATCGCGAGGCGCTGGTCAAATTCCTTGAAAAGGTCACCAAGCAATAATGCCGTCGGTTCTCGTGCGGCGTTGCCGACGCGATGCCTGCCGGTGGACCGTGAGACACATTCGCGATAGACGAGCGTTGAGCGCACCGCCCGCCGGGATGAACGATGTTGGAAACAAGACCAAGGGCTTTGTTGGTACGGCTGGCCGCCGGCCTGTGGTGCCGTGATTCGATGCATGGGACCGCCGATTGATGAAGCTGTTGCGTACCATCCGTCTCGATCCAACCGATACGCTGGTGTTCGACCATGCGGCGGAGCCGGGCGAATGGGCGGTGTCGGGCGCCTTCATGTTCGCCGGGACCGATCCGGAGACGCTCACCGGCAAGCCACGCGCGGCATTTCGCGGCGGATTGCTAGGCGTGCAATCCTTCGGCTGGACGACGCTGGCTGAGATCGTCGAGGTCAGCGAAACCGACCGCAAGCTTTGCCTGGAAATGATGGTGAATCAGTTCTGTGAGCGGCTCGGCGCCCCCAGTGTCGCGGCGGCAAGCGAAGCGGCGGCGGAGGAACTGGTCTTTGCCGCCTCGCTTTGCGTCCATCCGCCGGGTGTGCTGATCGCCGTGCAGCGGACTTTTGAGGATGGCGCGATCCGCGAGACCTTCCGTTCGCTGGAGCCGCGCGACGACCAGACACCGATGAGGGTCTTTTCCTTTGTTGAAGTCGACGACGAGGACGCGGAAAAAGGCGAAACGGTCAACCTGATCGAGCTTGCGACCAAATTGCGCGGGAAGGGAGACTGATGACCGATTTCTGGCTGTCCTGCGGACATCATTTGCTTGATCGCGACGAAGGCGGTGGCCTTCTGGTGACCGACGACTTTCTCAAGGTCTATCTGGCGCGGCCGGAACTGGTGCCGCCGCCGGAGGCGTGCGTGGTCGAACGCACGTTACATGCGGCGCTGTTGTCCGAGCCGCGGCGTCCGGTTGTATACGATGACATCGCCGCGATCGCCGACGCCGACGCGCGCGAAAACTGGCAGGTGATGCTGGCGTTTCGCGATCATCTCATTCGCCACCGCACGCTTGAGGCCGCCTATATCGATCTCATCCACCGCGGCGACGGCCGCACCCCATCCATGTTCCTCCATCAATTGGTGCATGTGATCCTGCGCAATCTGCTCGACG
This sequence comes from uncultured Alphaproteobacteria bacterium, assembly GCA_963806815.1. Classification (GTDB taxonomy): domain Bacteria; phylum Pseudomonadota; class Alphaproteobacteria; order Rhizobiales; family Xanthobacteraceae; genus CAWDZJ01. The sequence continues at coordinate 90,094 of CAWDZJ010000015.1, forward strand.
GCTGCGAGGATGCGCTAATGCTGCGGGCGGCCGAATTGTTCTTCCGCGAACAACGGGTGACGCTGCACGAGGGATCGCTGCTCGTCGCCGACGAGGAGACCATCGCGGGGCTGAGCGAGCAGCCGGTCTCGCCGCTGGTGGCGATGATGGGCGGCTATCCGGCGGCGGGCCAGATCGACGTGCTGCACGCGGACAATGCGAAAATCTATTTCGAGCGCAGCGACCGGTTCGATACCGCGCTCGATCTGACCGCGGGACGCGAAGGGCTCGCCGCGCTCGGCCGCGTTATTGCGGCCTGGACTCGGCACATGCTTTCCGTGGATGTCACGGTCGAGCCGCGGACCGCGTTGCAGGGCGTCAACTTCGCCTGGTATGTCGGCCTCGATACCAATGGCACGCGGATCGGGGATGCGTTGTGGCAGGGCGAAGAACTTGACGATGCGACCCAGGCGCAGATCGTCGGGCTCTACCGCCTGACATTCGATGATCCGGCGGTGATGAGCGAGCGCGTGCGCGGGGAGCCGGTCTATCTTATCCTGGCGATGACGCCGGAACGGCGGCTGATGATGAAGCCGCAAAATCTGATCAACGGCTTGCCGGTACGCCAGGCTGAATCGGTGAGTTGAGATCAGCGTCAACAATACTGCGGCTGGCGGGGCGCGAACCAGGATGTTAGGTGGTTGCCGCGTTCAATGAGATTAAGTCGCACGCGAGGAAAGTCTGATGCGCGATCCTGGCCTTGATCTGGCGATTTCCGCCGCCGGCGGCATCAGCGAACTTGCGCGCCGTCTCGGCATCTCGCAGCCTTCGGTTTCGAACTGGACGCGCGTGCCGGCCGAGCGCGTGCTGGCGGTCGAGGCGATCAGCGGCGTGAGCCGGTCGATCTTGCGGCCGGACCTCTATGGTGACGAGACGCCGGATGACAACAACGGCATTGACGTGATCGACGCGGCGCGGGCCGCGGAATATTCCATGCTTGCGCTTCTGCTGACGCGGGCGCCGGATGCCGAAATTCTCGGACAGCTTGCCGAGATGGGCGGCGATGACACCATCCTGGGCCGGGCCCATGCGTCGCTCGCCGAGGCTGCTGGGCAAGCCGATCCGAAACAGATCGAATCGGAATATTTCAACCTCTTTATCGGCATCGGCCGCGGCGAATTGCTGCCCTACGGTTCATTCTACTTGACCGGTTTTCTCTATGAGCAGCCGCTGGCGGCGCTGCGCTCGGATCTTGCCCGGCTCGGGATCGCGCGCAGCGAAGGGCACAGCGAGCCGGAGGATCATGCCGCAGTGTTGTGCGAGGTCATGGCCGGTTTGATCTCCGGACGTTTCGAGGCACCGGAGGGCAGCGAGCACGCGATGTTCGAAAAACATCTCGCGCCCTGGATCGGGCGCTTCTTCGGTGATCTCGAACAGAACGAGGCTTCGGAATTCTATCGCCGGGTGGGGGCACTCGGCCGGGCGTTCATCACGATCGAGAGTGAGGCCTACGCGATGGCGTCGTGACGTCCGCGCGTTGCTGTTATCTCCCTCCATCTAAAAATGCGATCACCCCTGCGCAATGATCGAACCGATCAACTGCGTTTGTCGTCGTCATCATCCTCGATACCGAGTTCGCGCTCGCGCAAATAATCGTCGGTGGTGCGCGGTACGGTGCGTGGCTTGCTCTTGAACGGATCGTCGGTGCTTTCGGCCAGGTCCATCACGCGGCAGTCCCCGCACATCATCAGCCGGCGCAACGCCTGATCGTTGCCGAACATGCTGTGGGTGCGCATGCGCGCCTGGATGGTCGCGATCATGGTCTTGGTAGCGAACGGCTTGCCGCAGCGCACGCATTCGAACGGCTCTTCCTCCTTGATGGTGCGCGCATTCTGCGCGGCGCCGGTGAAGTCGAGTCGCGGCCGCAAAGTGATGACCTTCTCCGGACAGGTCTTGGCGCACAGGCCGCACTGCACGCAAGCCGATTCTACGAACGACAGGCGCGGATGATCCGCGCTATCACGCAAGGCATTGGCCGGACAAACGCCGACACAGGCCATGCAGAGCGTGCAATTGGGCACGTCGATGTCAAGCGTGCCGAACGGCGCACCGGCCGGCAGCGTCATCTCCTCGACCGGCGTTGGCGCGGCCCGGTAGAGCGCGGAAAGCGCCAGTGACATGAGATCCCGCTTGCGGCCGAATGGCGAAAATGCCTCGACCGGCAGGCCGTCTTCGGCGCTTGCGGCCACGCTGCGCAGCAGCGCCGCGAGCGCTTCGGGATCGCGCTCGGTGACGATTTCGGTCTCACCGTCGCCGTAGCCGAGTGTCTTCATGATGAGGTTGCTGAGCGCGGCGGCCTCGTTCAGCGCGGCGATCTCATCATCCAAAGCCGGTGGAATGAGAATCAGTGTCCTGACGGCGCCGTAGGCGCGGGCGGCCGTCAGTGTTTCGAGGCCGCATTGGCTCACCGCGTTGACGGCGACCGGCAGAACGTTGGCGGGGAGTCCGTCGGCATGGCGCGCGATCGTGGCGATCATCTCCTCGCCGAATTCGCCGTCATGCACCAGCAGGACCGGCCGACGACCGCCGCCGGCGCCATAGGCCTTGAGCAGGGTCTGCATGCGCTGGAGTACGCTTTCGCTCTCCGGCATGGCATAGCGGACCGCGCCGGTCGGGCAGACGCCGGCGCAATTGCCGCAGCCGGCGCAGACGTAAGGATCGATGTCGACGCCGTCGCCCTTCGGCGTGATGGCGCTGGTCGGGCAATTGTCGAGACAGCGCGTGCAGGAAACGATGCCGTTGCGTGAATGCGCGCAGATCGCTTGGTCGTATTCGACGTAGCGCGGCTTCTCGAACTCGCCGACAAGATTTGAAATGTCGAACAACACCCGCGCCACGGCGGCTGGGTTGCGCGGATCGGGATTGAAATAGCCGTCGCGCTTTTCGGGAGCGGGAACGAGCGGTGCCGCGCCACGCAGATCGAGAATGATGTCGCATTGCGACAGCGACCGCGCGGCCGCCGCCGGCTGGAAGGTGATGCGATCGCGCGCGGCCGGCACTGCCGGTGCGTAGCCGGCGATCTCCACTTCGAATGCGCCGAGATGACCGCGTGCCTGCTGCGGCGTGCCGTGAAAGATCGGAAACTCCGCAATGCGCGGTGGCGAAATATCAGGATCGCCGACCAGCAGTAATGTCACATCCATGCGCGACGCGAGTTGCTGGGCGGCCTCCAACGCGATCTCGTCGCGGCCGATGACCAGCACCACACCGGTGCTGGTCATGGTGACGGTTCGCGGTCCGCCGATCGTCAGCATCGCTTCGGCGATCAACGCGCCCATCTTGGCGCCGGCGTCACGGCCTTGCGAGGACCAGCCCGCCTTTTCACGAATGTTGACGAAACGCAGGTCGCCGGAAAATTCCGCATCGTCGGCGATTTCCAGGAATAGCGGCGCCTCCTGCGTGCAGCCGACCAGAAGCGGCTGGTCGCCTTCAAGCGCGGACTTGAAGCGGTCGATCTGCTGGCGACAAAGCTGCGTGCCGCAATAGTCGAGCGCGATGCCGGCGGCGGCCTCGATCGACTTCCGATCGAGCGGGCTCGTTTCCTGGCAATCGCAGGTCAGGACCTGAAAGCGCGTGTCCTTCTTAGGTGTCGGCATGCTCTGGCGGATCTCCGTGTCGCCGCGTTTGTTTATTTGCTGGGCGATGGGCTTGCGGCCGGCGAAAGGGCGCGCATATTGCAATCAAGTCCTGTAATAGAGCAAGGTCACCTTGCGCCTGAAAACGCCCAAAGGAGCTGCCGGCATGTCGGCCGAAGCCACCATGTCCGTGAGTGTCATCATGGAGCGGCGCGCCAGTAATAGTCCCTGGCAGGACTATTACTGGCGCCCGATTGGCGTTTTGCCGCAAGTCGCGCACGAACACGGGAAATTGTTGTCCGAGGGCGACGATTGGGCCCATTTTCAGGTCGGCACGTTGCAATTGGAACTCCATCGCGGCGAGACCGAGGGATATCTGGTGAACCTCTCGCAATCGCCGCCGGTCGTGTTTGTGATCTTGCGCCGGGGCGAAAGCGCGGAGGAACTGGATGTCGAGCCGTTCCACGTGACAGTTTGTCCCTATGAGGCGATGGGCTATGGCGAGAGCGGTGATGAGACCGTCGAGAGTGTGGTGATGCCGCCGGAAGTCATGGCTTGGCTCGGCGAGTTCGTCGCCCGCTATCACGTCGATCAGCCATTCCTGAAGCGCAAGAACCGGCGGCATCAGGACGAAAGCGGCATCGCGCCGCCGGTCCGCAATCCACGGAGGGTGTCGTGAGTGACGGCGCGGTCGGCCGGTTTGCGCGCTGGTCGCAGCGCAAACATGCCGCGCGTCAATCGCGTCACGGCAGCGCGGCTCCGGCGCCGCTTGCGGATTCGCAGCCGCCCGGAGAGTCCGCAGACGAGATCGCTGCGCGGGTCGATAGCGCCATCAACCAACCCGTCGACGGTCAGGGTCTCGCAAAGGCCCCCGATCAGGCGGATGCGGGGCCGCCTTCCGCCGCCGGCAATGCAACAGCCGACATCACCGCGACGTTGCCGCCGTTGGATGAACTGACAGCGGAATCCGACTACACGCAATTCCTGGTCGATGGTGTGCCGCAGGCGTTGAAGAATGCCGCATTGCGCAAGCTCTGGACCAGCGATCCGGTCTACGCCGTGCTCGATGGGCTGAACGACTACGACGAAGATTTCAATCTTACCGATCGCATCATCACGATGGCCGACACCAACTACAGGATCGGACGCGGCTTTCTCGATCAGGACGAACCCGAGCCCGAGCCGGAGCCGGTCGACGAACCAGCCGGAGCGACGATCGCCGACAGCGGGCGGCCCGTTTCGGAACCCGCTTCCGAACCGGAAGCAGCCGGGACCGAATCGGATGCCGAAGGTGTCGCGGTCGCAGCTGGCGACCCGGCCGCTGTGGATGACAATCCACCGGAAGCCGCGACCGGCAAAAGGTCGCAGGAGCCGGATGCCGGTCCGGCGGAGACCGCCTGAGCCCGCTCTCCCATCAAAATCTTGTTAAATTGCAATCATTTGGCCGCGCCCACCATGCGGTACGGTGGGCCTATCCTATTGATTTGTATATCTTCTTGTTGCGCTGCAAACGTGTGTTTGCGCTTTCTTTGGGCATAGCTGCAGGCTATAGTTTTTCCAATGTAAGACTAGATCGCCCGCCTCGAAGCGGGTGCAGCGGGAGAAGAACGCCTTTTCGATTTTTACAGGGATGAGACGGCGACGGCGTCGCTACGGCGTCGTTCGGCCGACCATGAGGCTTGAGGTGGAGGATCATACCATGCGCAAGGACAAGGACGGGGCTGTGAAGCTCGATCGCCGCGGTTTCCTGAAGGGGGCCGGGCTCGCGATCGGTTCGGCCGGGGCGGTCGCGGCCATCGCCGAAGGCGATGCTGTCGCCGCCACCAGCGAGCCGCAAGGCAAGTCCGCGGGCTACCAGGAAACAGAGCATGTGCGCCGCTATTACGAACTGGCGCGGTTCTGATCGTCACCCATCATTTTAAGACCTCGCGGCTTTGCCGGTTGAGCGAGCGACAGCGAATTCCAGTTGGGAGGTACAGATGCTGACCAAGAAAGCAAACGGGGCTGCGATGAGGCCTCGGATGAAGCAGGCCTTGGCATCAGTCGTCGGAAAGCCGGTTGACCGGCGGACGTTTCTGGCGCGCTCCGGCCTGATGGCCGGCGGTGCCGCCTTCGCGACGACGATCTCCGTCGGCGCGGTCAAGAAGGTGCAGGCCCAGCGCCGCGCTCGGACCCGCGAAGATGGTCAAGTCGGTGTGCACCCATTGCTCGGTCGGTTGCACCGTGATGGCCGAAGTCGAAAAAGGCGTCTGGGTCGGCCAGGAGCCCGGTTTCGACAGCCCGTTCAATCTCGGCGCGTCACTGCGCCAAGGGCGCCGCGGTGCGCGAGCATGCCCATTGCGAACGCCGGCTGAAATATCCGATGAAGCTGGAAGGCGGCAAGTGGAAGCGGATCTCGTGGGATCAGGCGATCAACGAGATCGGCGACAAGATGCTGGAGATCCGCAAGGCCTCCGGCCCCGAACTCGGTCTACTGGCTCGGCTCGGCCAAGTTCAACAACGAGCAGGCTTATCTGTTCCGCAAGTTCTATGCGTTCTGGGGGTCGAACAACGGCGACCATCAGGCGCGCATCTGTCACTCGACCACGGTCGCCGGCGTCGCCAATACCTGGGGCTACGGCGCGATGACCAACTCCTACAACGACATGCACAATTCGCGTGCGATGTTCCTGATCGGCTCCAATCCGGCCGAGGCGCATCCGGTGGCGGTGCAGCACATTCTGAAGGCGAAGGAGCAGAACAACGCCGCGCTGATCGTCTGCGATCCGCGCTTCACCCGCACCGCCGCGCACGCCAACGAATTCGTGCGGTTCCGTCCGGGCACCGACGTCGCGCTGATCTGGGGCATCCTCTACCACATCTTCGAGAACGGCTGGGAGGACAAGGAATACATCCGCCAGCGCGTCTGGGGCATGGACCAGATCCGGGCCGAAGTCGCGAAATGGACGCCGGAAGAGACCGAGCGCGTCACCGGCGTGCCGGGCTCGCAGCTCAAGCGCGTCGCGCGCACCTTGGCCGACAATCGCCCGGGCACCATCGTCTGGTGCATGGGCGGCACCCAGCACACCAACGGCAACAACAACACCCGCGCCTACTGCGTGCTGCAGCTTGCGCTCGGCAACATCGGCAAGGCCGGCGGCGGCGCCAACATCTTCCGCGGCCATGACAACGTGCAGGGCGCGACCGACCTCGGCGTGCTGGCCGACACGCTGCCCGGCTATTACGGCCTCGCCAAGGGCTCCTGGCAGCACTGGGCGCGGGTCTGGGACGTCGACTACGAATTCCTGAAGGGCCGCTTTGCCGATCCGAGAAGCTGATGCAGAGCAAGGGCATTCCGGTGTCGCGCTGGATCGACGGCGTGCTGGAAGACAAGAGCAAGATGGACCAGCCGAACAACATCCGGGCGATGGTGCTCTGGGGCCATGCGGTCAATTCGCAGACCCGGCTGCCCGAAATGAAGAAGGCGATGGAGAAGCTCGACCTGATGGTCGTGGTCGATCCGGTGCCGACCTTCGCCTCCGATCATTCCGGACCGCAAGGACGGCATCTACGTGCTGCCGGCGTGCACGCAGTACGAGACCTACGGCTCGGTCACCGCGTCGAACCGTTCGCTGCAATGGCGCGACAAGGTCGTGGAGCCGATCTTCGAGATCGAAGCCGGATCACGAGATCATGTACCTGTTCGCCAAGAAGCTCGGCTTCGACAAGGAGATGTTCAAGCACATCAAGGTCGAGAAGAACGAGCCGCTGATCGAGGACATCACCCGCGAGTTCAACCGCGGCATGTGGACGATCGGCTATACCGGCCAGTCGCCGGAACGGCTGAAGAAGCACATGGCCAACCAGGCGACCTTCGACAGGACCACGCTGCTCGCCAATGGCGGCCCCTGCGACGGCGACTATTACGGTCTGCCGTGGCCATGCTGGGGTACCGCGGAACTCAACCATCCCGGCACGCCGATCCTGTACGACACCTCCAAGTCGGTGGCGGAAGGCGGTCTGACGTTCCGCGCCCGGTTCGGCGTCGAGCGCAACGGCCAGAACCTGCTGGCCGAAGGCTCGTACTCGGCGGGTTCGGAACTCAAGGACGGCTATCCGGAATTCACCATGGCGATGCTCAAGAAGCTCGGCTGGGACAAGGATCTCACCGACGACGGAACGGGCGGCGATCGAGAAGACCGGCGGCGACAAGTGCAACTGGAAGATCGACCTGTCCGGCGGCATCCAGCGGGTGGCGATCAAGCATGGCTGCGCGCCGTTCGGTAACGCCAAGGCGCGCACCGTGGTGTGGACCTTCCCGGATCCGATCCCGCTGCATCGCGAGCCGCTCTACACGCCGCGGCGCGATCTGGTGGCCAAGTATCCGACCTACACCGACCGCAAGGCTTGGCGGCTGCCGACGCTCTACGAGTCGATCCAGAAGAACGACTACTCCAAGAAGTTCCCGATCATCCTGACCTCCGGCCGTCTGGTCGAGTACGAGGGCGGCGGCGACGAGTCGCGGTCGAACAAGTGGCTCGCCGAACTGCAGCAGGAGATGTTCTGCGAGATCAATCCGCGCGATGCCAACAATCATCGGCATCCGCGAGGGCGGCAATATCTGGGTGCACAGCCCGGAAGGCGGCAAGGTGCATGGTCAAGGCCATGGTCACCGAGCGGGTCGCGCGCCGGCGTCGTGTTCATGCCGTTCCACTTCGGCGGGCACTGGCAGGGCAAGGACCTGCGCAGCAAGTATCCGCAAGGGTGCCGACCCTTACGTGCTGGGCGAAGCGTCCAACATGTGCGGAACCTACGGTTATCGATTCGGTGACGCAGATGCAGGAGACCAAGGTCACGCTGTGTCGCGTCGAAGCGGGCCAAAGGCGGCGTTGAGGGAGATCTGACATGGCACGGATGAAATTTCTCTGCGACGCCGAGCGCTGCATCGAGTGCAACGCCTGCGTCACCGCCTGTAAGAACGAGAACGAGGTCCCGTGGGGCGTCAACCGCCGGCGCGTCGTGACGCTCAATGACGGCAAGCCCGGCGAGCGTTCGATCTCGGTCGCCTGCATGCACTGCTCGGACGCGCCGTGCAAGGCGGTGTGCCCGGTGGACTGCTTCTATCAGACCGCCGCAAGGCGTGGTGCTGCACAACAAGGACCTGTGCATCGGCTGCGGCTATTGCTTCTTCGCGTGTCCGTTCGGCGCGCCGCAATATCCGCAGGCCGGCAATTTCGGCAGCCGCGGCAAGATGGACAAGTGCACCTTCTGCAACGGCGGGCCCGAGCCGGACAAGTCGACGGCCGAGTTCAAGAAGTACGGCCGCAACCGTCTGGCCGAGGGCAAGCTGCCGCTGTGCGCGGAGATGTGCTCGACCAAGGCGCTGCTCGCCGGCGACGGCGACATGGTGTCGAAGATCTATCGCGAGCGCATCGTCGCGCGCGGTTTCGGTTCCGGCGCCTGGGGGTGGGGCACGGCCTACCGCACCAAGTCGGGTCCTGACCGTCGTCGGGACACTGCGCAGGCGCAATGTGCGGGCGCCAGCGGGCGGCGACGTGCGTCAGCACGCCGCCGCCGTTTCATCTGAGGGCTTACGAAGCAGCAAAGGCTTGGAAGATGTGTCGCACGATCATTGCCTTCGCCGCGGTCGTGCTGCGGCCGGCCGCCTCGCCGGATGCCGCGAGGAAGAGCAGGGCCGCGCACTCATCTACGACAAGGGGACCTATTCCGGTCCGCAAGATCGCGACGCTCAGCAAGACGCAGATCGACGAACTCAACGACGCGGGTCATGCATGCAGGGCGATCCGGTACATCGGCATCGCGCCGCGGCGCCTGCCGCCGACCGCCGGCGCGGGCGAAAGTCCAAGGACGATGCCGCACCGCCGCAGGCTCCGGCCAGGGCACCGCCGTTGCACGAGAAGGACGTTGAACAATCGCCTGCGGCAGCAGTCCGGAAACTGACGCCGCCAGAATGGCGTGATGACAAGCGATTGGGGATGCGCTCATGACAGCGGGTATCGGTTCGAACGTTTCTGCGGTACAGTGCCGTGCTCGTCACGTTGTTGACGCTGACCGTGATTGCCGCAGTCGTCGCTGTCGATGACCATCAGCGAGCCTCGTCTCAGGCGCAATGTCATCGGTCCGGCCGCCGGCGGACGCCAACGCCAGCGACCAACCAGGGCGTCCGGCTCACTGCCGAGCAACGTCAATGCCGGCGACCGTGCCTTCGGCGGAAATGTGGCGCGCAATCCGGCAAGGCGTCGCGGGCCGGGTCTCGATCCCGGACAAGAAGGCCGGCATCCTGGTGCAGTCGGAAGGCGAGAATTTCCGCGTCATTCGCAACGGGCCGCTGTCGATATGGGGCGGCTGGTTGATGCTGGCGATGGTCGTGCTGCTGGCGTGTTCTTCGCGCTTGCGGGGACGCATCAGGGTCGATGACGGCTTCTGCGGGCAGACGATCGAGCGTTTCAACGGATTGACCGCTTCACGCATTGGCTGACCGCAATTGCCTTCATCGTACTGGGCCTGACCGGGCTCAACATGTTGTACGGGCGCTATGTGCTCAAGCCGATGATGGGCGATGCGGCGTTCGCGACCATGACGATCTGGGGCAAGTACTCGCACAACTATATCTCGTTCGCCTTCATGCTCGGCCTAGTGCTGATGTTCGTGATCTGGCTGCGTAACAATCTCCCGACCTGGACCGACGTCAAGTGGCTGCGTCTGGCGGCGGCATGTTCCTCAAGGGCAGCCATCCGCCCGCCTACAAGTTCAATGCCGGGCAGAAAATCTTGTTCTGGCTGGTCGTCATCGGCGGCGTGTCGGTGTCGGTGTCGGGCCTGGCGCTGCTGATGCCGTTCGAGTTTCATCTGTTCGGGCCGACCTTCAAGGTGCTCAACGGCTTCGGCGCGACCTTGCCGACCGATTTGACGCTGCTGCAGGAAATGCAGCTGTCGTTGCTATGGCACGGCGTGGTGGCTTTGTTGCTGATCGCCATGGTCATCGCCCACATCTACATCGGAACCTTGGGCATGGAGGGCGCATTCAGCGCGATGTCCACCGGTGAAGTCGATGTGAACTGGGCGCGTGAGCATCATTCGCTGTGGTTGAAGCAGATCGAGAGCGAAGCCAAGGAGCCGCCCGCGGAACCCGCGGCTGCGCCGGCCGAATAGCAAACACGTTTGTGCTTAGCAGGCACGTCCGCCCGAAGGCGGGCGCGCTGCGAGGATTGCTATTGCGGCCTTTTCGCCTGCGCCATATCGATTTTCACCTTGGCGCCGAGATCAGCAAGCGAATCGTAGAGAATTTGAAGCGTATAGGTCGGGTTGTGGGCAAAGGCGCCAGGGTCCTTGGTGACGAACTGATAATTGTAGGCTGCCTTTAACAGCCGCGGCGTCCAGGCATTGTATTTGTTTGGGAACCGCGCCTCGGCCTTATCGGCAACGCCATTGCTGTTGCTGTCAACAAAGAAATACGGATAGGTCGCCGGGTCGTAGACGATCGGCTTGCCGGCAATTGTCTTGGCGTAGTCCATGATCGCGGTGAGCAACCGTCCGCGCAGATGGTCGACCTCCTGCGCCACGCCTTCGTTGATGTTGCCGTTACCGTCGTAGTCGACCTTGCTGGTCCGAATGCGATGAAGCGATTGCTTGTCGGTGACCTCCTTATGGCAGCCGCTGCAATCCGACACCTTGACTGCGACACGATGCAGATCGTGGCAAGTGATACAGGTGTTGTAGGGCGCGCGATGCTGGAAGCGGCCGGCGTAGGTTTTGCCGTCATACTCGTAGGCGACCTTCGCCATCGTGCCATAGAGCGTGGCGCCCGCGGCCCGGTAGTGGACGTTGATGAAGGTGAGCTTCGGCTCGACGGTGTCGTCGGCCATGTGGGCGACCGCCTTGTCGACGCTTGCCTTGGACTCGACGCCCTGGTGGCAGGTCATGCAGCGCGCTTCCGCGCCGAGATGATCCACCGTCAGGCCGGAGGGGAAGGTCACGGAGGCAAGCGTACGCGTCTTGTTATTGTGGCAGGCGACGCAGGTGATGACGGTGCCGACCGGCGCCGGGTGGTTCACGACGCCGGGCGCGGTGCCGTCGGCGCCGAGATAGTCGAGGAAGCCGGGGGTCGAGTGGCAGCGGGCGCATGTGACCGGAATGGCGCCTTCCTTGTTCCAGTGATTGAACGGTTCGGCGCGGTGATCGGCATGGGGTGAACTCGCCCAGTCCGCATAGAACGGCACATCTTTGAGCGCGATCGTACCGGCGGCGGCCGCGGGCTGCGTTGGCGCGGGCTGCGCTGGGGTTGCCTGCGTTGGCGCCGCCGGCGGGGTTGCCGTCTGCGCATGTGGCGAGCCGCCGAATAACGGGATGACGACCGTTGTGAGAACCGCCGATAACAGGGCGGCCATCAAAAGTGCCGGAACTTTCCGTTGTTCGATCATGACATGCTCCCTTGCCCATTATGGGCTGGAACGCGACGATGGCTCGCGCCTTTCGTTGGCGATGCGCCACGCCTCATGCGCCGGATCATTTCGTCCCCCCGAGATCGGAGCCACGCAGAAACTCAAGCCGCGGGGGAACCGGCGCGTGTACCAGGTTGAAGTGGCAATCGATGCAGGTCAGATTTCGCTCGCGCTGCAAGCGCGTGTGCTGCGCGGCCGCGCTCGCTGGACGGGTGGATCGAAGCGGCGTCATGGCAGGATCGGCAGGTCACGCTGTCCTGCCGGCGCATCTTGTCACGCACTTCATGCGCAAGTTCGATCCGGCGCGCTTCCCATGTGCGGGTTTGCTGAAGTCGTTGGTGTATTCGGCGATGGTATCTTTGATGCCGACTGGCGGCATGCGCGTAGGTTTCGATGAACCAATTGGTTTTAGGGATATGACAGTCGCCGCAGTTCGCGTGCACGCCGGCGGAATTGTTGCGGTGCGCCGACTGCTGGAAATGCGGATCGGCGGCGACCAGCGTCATGCTGTGGCATGAGGTGCAGAAGGCGTCGGTCGATGTATGTCGGTTGACCTCGACGCTGGCGATGATGCGCGCCGGCGCCGATCGACGGCGCCCACCGCGATCAAGGCTATGATGACCAGCCAACGACGTCCGGACATCGGCACCTCACCATCGCGGTCACTGCACTGCTTCCAACGACCAACACTGCGCTGCGCCATTGTGCGTGGGCCGAAAGCTTTGATCGGATCAAGATCAGACATACATATGGCGTTTTCGAAAAGCGGCATTGATACAGATCAACTCAGAGTGTCTGGTGATCACGCCAAGCGGCCAGCACCAGCCGCCAGCAGCAACGCATAGCCGACCGTCAGCATCGCCAAGCCGTGGTGTCATTGGCACCAGATCGGCGAAATCGGTCGTGGGTGCACACGAGCATGGCGATCGACGTAGGCGAGCGGAGCGGTCAGGAGCGGCAGCAGCACCCAGGCATTAAAGCCGAGCCCGAGCCAGAACCAGAACGGCAGCAGATAGGCGGCGCACAGCAGGGCCACGAATTCGATCCGGCTCCAGGCCGATGCCGAAGCGCACCGCGATGGTGTTCTTGCCTTTCACCGCGTCGAAAGTGCGGTCGCGAATATCGTCGATCACCAGGATGTCGGTAATCAGCGCGCCGAGCGGCAGGCTGACCGCGATCGCCGTAGAGTGGCAGGGCTTGCGTCCAATGCGCCGTTCCCAGCACCATGGCGGCCTGGACGTAGTAGGTGCCGACGCACCGACACCGTGCCGAAGAACAGAAAGAAGATCGGGTCGGCGATAGCCGATAGCGGCCGAACGGCCAGGGGCCCGCCGAATAGGCCCAGCTCGCCAGGATGCTGACGAGCCCGATGACGACGACCGGCATGCCCGCCAGGTACACCAATGCAATAGACCGGCCGCGAGCGCCAGCCATAGCAGATCGAGGATCGTGGCCTTGAGCCCGGACAGTGTCAGCAGGCCGCTGCGCACCGCGTCGACCAGTTCCGGGTGTTCGCGGTCGTCCGGCTGGCGGACCAGGTTCTCGTAGTTGTCGGTCACACGCCCGGCAAACTGGATCAGCCATCCGGCCAGACAGCGCCAACAGCGCCGGCACGGCCGCGAACACCTGGTCGTGAACGGCAAGCCCGACCGCGACGATGACCGGCGCAAAGGCGGTCGGAAAGGTGTGGCCGGGGTAGATCAGCTTGCGCGTCCAGATCTCGCGCCGTGATACGGTCGATGCTTCGGCTCATCCGAGCGCCTCCGTTAAGCGGAAATCCGTGTTCAACCTGGCGGTCGCAATTCGATCGCAAATCGGTGCCATCATAAGATCAGATTACCGCCGTCTCGGATCCTGCGGTTTTCGTCGTGGTCAAGGTACCACAGGATTGCGGGGTATGCAAACATGAACAATGAGAAAGATCAAAGGGCGGCGGCATGATCGATCTGTTTCCGTTTTCCGGCTTTCCGGTCGCCGTGCTGGGGCTCGGGCCCGGAGGGCTTGGCGACGGCTCGCGCGCTGTCGCGCAGCGGAGCCGAGGTCTGGGCCTGGGACGACGACGAAGCCAAGCGCGCGGCCGCCGCCGCCGCCGAGAGTGCCGCTGCGGGACTTGACGGAGCTCGACTGGCGCGAGCCGGTCAGTTTCGTGATCGAGCACACGATACCGCACGGTCACGGCGGGCGCGCATCCGCTGGTCGGCGCCGCCAAAGCGGCCGGCTGCGAGGTCATCGCCGATACCGAATTGCTGGCACGGGCGCAGCGCGATGCTGGCTTTGTCGCGATTGTCTCGCGCAGTCGGGCGACTCGCTGCGCTCGATCTGTTCTGCCATGTGTTTCAGATTTCCGGGCGCGAGACGGAGGTCGGCGGCGATGCCGGCAGTCCGCTGCTCGAGTCTTTATCCGCTCGAGTTCGGCGGCATCTATGTCCTCGACATGCCGCCGGCGCGGGCGGAACTGACCCTGTCGATTACTTTCGATGCAGCGGTGTTTCTTGATCTCGGCAATGGCGCCTGGCCGCCATGCGCCAGACGCGCGAGGAAACCATCGCCGCCAGCCGCTGGGTGTTTCATCGCCAGACCGGCCCGCAGGGCGCGGTCGTCAATGTCGACGATGCGGACGGGCGGCGCATCCACGACGATCTCGCCGCCAAACGTGATCAGGTCGTGATCCCGATTTCCGGCAAGTCGCGGGCGCCGCAACGGTGTTTATGTCGCCGGCGGCATTCTATACGACGATCTCGGCGGGCGCGCGGAAGCGATCACGGATTTGCCGCTGCCGAGCGATGAGACCAAGGACGTCGATCCCGTGCTGGCGGCGGCGGTCTATGCGGCGGCGGTGGTGCTGGATATTCCGAAACACGCGGCGATGGCGAGCCTGCGCAGTTTTTATATGCGTTGAGTGGCGTCCGGCTATTCAGAGGCTGACCGGCCGCGCGCAACGCCGAAAATCGCAAGCGCGACCAGCGCCACCGGAAGGACGGTCTTCCAGCCGAGTGCGCGGCCGATCTGATAGCCGGCGGCCATGACCCGCGGTTCCGCCAACAACGCTGAAGCCTGCGCACGCAAGGCGAGACTTGCGCGATGCATGTTGCGCTGGCGGATGACCAATGCGGCGATTGCCGTGACAACCGCCAACGCCAGAAAACTACCGGCAAGAATTCCGGCGGCCTCGAACGTCGTGAAGCGCTGGCTGAGCCAGATGAACGCCACGACGCAGGCGAACACGAAAGCCATGATCGCCGACAATGCGGCAATAACTGCAAAAACTATCAGGCCAGAACTGACGCCTGTCTTGGAAGCAAGCGCCAGCTTCAGGCTCTGCGTGATGCGAGCAAACATAGACCTGGCGCCTTAACGTCGCCAGGTCGCACCGAGAACGAAGCCGAGCCCCAAAGCCAGAGCGAGCGAAATATAGGGCCGCTCACGAATCGATTCATCGACCGCTTCGGTGACGTCACTCGACACGCCACGCAGTGCGTCGGCCGCATCGGCGCTGCTTTCCCGGGCACGCCGCCAGACCGCCTCACCCTTCGCTGCGGTCGCCTCGGCGAGTTGGCTGGCCAGGCGCGAGACTTCCTGCTGAAGAGACTGCAGCTCACTCTGAACCGTGCCCGCGGCGGCATCGACCTTCTTCTCGGCAGCCTCTTTGGCTGCGTTGACGGCTTGTGATGCGCTGCCGGACGAACCGGTCATGGAAGAGGGCGTGGACATTCGGTGCTCCCGTTGAGGTGATCGATTTGGGACGTGATTATCTTCGAGTTCAAGAACCGCGCGCGGCCGGAAAAGTTCCCGAGCCTGACACAACTAATCCGGAATCTTGTTCTCGTCGCTGGGGCGCAGATGACTGTACACTGCAACAGCCACAATGGAGAGCGGCACGGCCAGAAAGGCGCCGATCGGACCCCACATCCAGGTCCAGAATGCCAGCGACAGGAAGATGAACAATGGCGGTAGTGTCAGCCGCCGGCCGAGGATGGTCGGCGTAATAAAATGCCCTTCGAGCGTGGTCATTGTGACGTAGGCAAGGGGCGGCAGAACCGCATAGCCGAGCGAGGAAAATGTGATGAGGCCAACGCCGAACAAGACGAGTGCCGTAACCGCGGCACCGATGTATGGCAAATAGTTCAGCGTCATTGCCACGATGCCGAATATCCAGGGACTTTGGAAACCGAAAAGCCATGCGCCAAAGGTCACGACAATACCGAGAGAAATATTGATGGCGGTGACGACGGCGACATAGGAAGCAAGGTCCTGCTCGACGCTATTGGCAATCCGCAGAACGCGTAGCCGCGCTTCCCGGCCCACGAAGATTCCAACAAGACGTCTGCGAAAGCTGTCTTGCGCGAGAAGATAGAAGGTCAGTGTCCCAAAAAAGATTATGATCTGACCGACCGCGGGCGTGAGATAGGTTACGATCGGCAGCAGAATATTCGGCTCGGCAGTGTCGACTTTTACCGCGTCCTTGTTCTTCGGCATGACCAGAATCTTGCAGGGCCTGTAATGCCTCCAGCGGTCTGTCCAAGACGAAGAGCTTTTCGCGCATGCGCGCGGCGATTTCCGGGCCGCGTCCAAGCCATTCCCCGATTGGTCCCGCGAGGACAGTTACAGCAAAAGCGCCAACGCCCAATATCGCGAGCACCAAAATGACGCTGGTGATCGACGTTGGCATTCGTCTTTTGGCCGCCCAGCGGACGATAGGTGCCAAGGTCATTCCGAAAATCAATGCCGCCGTCACTGGCATTAAAAGTGATTGACAGAAATACAATGTGGCGCTGACCAGCAAAACAAAGATTCCGATCGTCGACGCGTTCGCCCAGGGCCTTAGAAAGGCCGGATCCAAGCTCGGCAGCAATTCCTCAGTTACGTCGGCATCCCGCCTTACGGCAACACTACGCTGAGCGTCCAAGACAGGCTCCGTTTCAGTAATTTCGATTCAAGACGTTTCTGGCGGGTGTCAGATATTTTTCAGTCCGACTTTCGCGACAGTGCTGAAGCTATAGTCAGCACGTTTTAACGCCGTCGCTGCGCTCCGGTTCCCGTGCAGTTTCGAAATTATCGTGATGAAAAACCTGCCACCTGTCGCGATTTGAGATTGCAGCGCCGCAGCGGGAAACGGCGTGGAACGACTCCACATTGAGGACGTTCTGACCGTAGCCGCCGGCAACAATGTCCGGTTGAGCATTTCCGAATAATTTGGAATTCAAATCAGGAGGCAATTCATGCTTAAGCACACAGCTACCGCTACCGCGCTCATCGCACTGATGGTTGCGCCGGCTCTGGCGCAATCGACCATGCCGCCAGCGACGACGACCTCGCCCCCGGCTGCGAACGATCAGATGAAGCCGGCGGCTCCGCCGAGCAAGGACATGACGTCGCCGGCCACCAGCGATCGGATGGAAAAGCCGATGGCGAATGCGCCCATGACGAAGAAGCAGCCGGAAACGTTCGCCGCCGTGCGGAGCGCCGATGAATGGCGCGCTTCCAAGATCATCGGTTCCAGCATCGCAGGCCCGGGTGGCGCCACCATTGGCGATGTCAACGAGGTCCTGGTCGATACCGATGGCGGCGTTCGGTATGTCGTGATCGGAGTCGGCGGCTTTCTCGGATTGGGCGAAAAGAACGTGGCCGTTCCGTTCAGCCAGCTGACGATCGTGCCGACCAAGGATGGTGACGCGATCGAGAAGATCAGCGTGACCTACACCAAGGATGAGCTGAAGCAGGCGCCGACGTTCAAGTACGATACCCAGGCGGCGGCGAGGACGAACAAGGACAAGCGGACTGAGTTGAACTCCGCGCAAGTAACCTTAAATGGGATGGCGCTCGGCTTCGGCCGAGCGCCATTTTTCTGAGTTGTGCTTTGTCTGGTGTTCAACACGGGACTTCAACGTGAATCACAGCGATCAGCCGAAGTCTTGGTTCGCCGTATGAACCCCATAATTGATCATTTGGGACAGTCCTGGCGAATGCCTGACGGTACGATCTGCGACTATCCCGGCGCTCGCATCGAGCGCAGTGCCATTGCTAGGCGGCGCGCCGACGGTGCGCACGGGTCTCGAAGAACAGGGCTTGGCTGATCAGCGCCTTCACCATTTCCGGCTGGAACGGCTTGGAGACCAGAAAGACCGGTTCCGGGCGTTCGCCAGTCAGGAGTCGTTCCGGATAGGCGGTGATAAAGATGACAGGCACTTCCATGCTTCCGAGAATTTCATGGACGGCTTCCAGGCCGGAACTGCCATCGGCAAGCTGGATATCGGCCAGTACCAGGGTGGGGCGCTTGGCCTCGACCGCCGCCACCGCTTCGCGGTGGGTGCGTGCAATGGACAGAACAACATGACCGAGGTCGGTGACAAGCCCCTCGATATCCATCGCAATCAGCGGCTCATCCTCGATGATCAGGACGTCGGCCTGCAATTGATCCGAAATCTCCTCGCCAGCCTTGGTGATCAGTTCGCCGACTTCGCTTTCGGGGATCTCGAGAATTTCCGCGGCTTCAGACGGCGTAAATCCTTCGACGGAAACCAGCAAAAAGGCCTGGCGCGGATACGGGGTCAATGCTTCGATGCGCCGGTCGGCGGGGTCCTGATCGATGACGCCACCCAAATCCGTCTCGCCGTTTACGGCAAAAGAATTCCACAATTTTGAAAACGTTCGATAGAGCGCAATCCGAGGCGCCAACGACTGATCGAAACTGGATTGATCGGCGATGAGCGCCTCCAAAACCGCCGCAACGTATTCATCGCCGCTCTGCTGTGTTCCGGACAGGGCGCGGGCATAGCGCCGAAGATAAGGAAGTTGGGGTGCGATAAGGCTGGAAAGCGACATTTTGGTCTCCTGTTTCCGATCGCGCTGCGCGGTCCTTGGAACACGCTAGCGGCGTGCTACTGCGTGCCGTTGCGGCCAGCTAAGGTGGTGCTGGTTCGCAGGCCAACGTAGGCTGACATCCATGTTTGAGAATATTCCGAGCCGTTTCTTTTGACGGTCGCGCGTTCCCCAGATTTTGACATCATGAGAATTCTATCAGGTCAGACCGGCCGCCCCATGGCGTGCCAATCCATCAACGTCCGGCCACGCTGCCGAGCACAGCACCGACATGGGGATCGGGACCAAATTCTTCAATGCGATTCACGCCGAGCAGCTCGGCCAGTCGGGTTCGCGCGCGGTTGACACGGCTTTTGACGGTGCCGACGGCGCAGCCGGCGATTTCGGCTGCCTCCTCATAGGAAAATCCTTCAGCGCCAACCAAGATCAGCGCCTCACGCTGGTCATCCGACAACTTGTCCAGCGCGGATCGAAAATCCTGGAGGTCCATGTGCCCCTGTTGGGCAGAATGAACGGCGACGCGTGACGAATATTGCCCGTCGGCATCCTCGACCTCCCGTTTGCGCTTGCGGCGCTCGGAAAAGTAGGTGTTGCGCAGAATTGTAAAAAGCCACGCTTTCAGGTTCGTCCCTTCCGTGAAGGAAGCCAGATTGTTCCAGGCCTTTACAAGCGTCTCCTGCACCAAGTCGTCGGCGTGCTCGCGGTTACCGCAAAGCGATGTGGCGAAGGCGCGCAGATGCGGCACTGCCTCAATGAGGGCTTGTTGCAGATCCGTGCTGGGTGTCACGATCGCGGTTCCTTGCCGGTGCCCTGATGCTTGCCGTCGGCACGATCCGGAAGATCTGAATTCGTCCTGGTCCGGGCCGCCTTCGGTTTTTGCAAGCTGTTCCAGCAGACTCAAAAATTTGTCCGGAACGGGCTCCTGTACCATTTCGCCATAAACGGCCCGCAGCTTGCGGCCGAGATGGGTCTGCACGTCTTTGGGAAGCGCGGTTCCGGTTGGACGAAATCGGGCTTCCTGAGGACGCGGCTTCGCGGGAGGCTTGCTGCTGTTCATTACAACGGTCATTCGTTTCGTCGTTGAAAACATGGCTGGAACGAGTCCGGTCGATATTGTCGTCCAATTGCATTCCGTTCGTTCGACCTTGGGCACGCAATGCTCGCTTGCCGCCACTCCTGTTGCGCTGCCGCCGGACCTCGGCAGCCAACACGCGTGGTACGTATTAATGCCCGAGGTCTCAGAAAGTTCCAATTAATTTCACATGTAAAATCAATGGCTTATGATTTTTCTGTCGCCCGTTGCCGCCGCGTGGCGCTACTCCGGCTGCCGCATACAGCCGCTGCGTGGCGATGAGGCGGTTGCCGCGCCGCCGCCACTACATCAGCGGGCTCAGGCGTTTGTTGTCGCGCTCATAGGCGGCGATCCCGATGAGTGCATCGCGATCCAAGATCTTGAAGTAGCCGTCGCGCCACTCGATCAGCTTTCGTCCGGCCAGCGACTTGAGCGTTTTGTTGGTATGAACGAGCGACAGGCCGAGGGCGTCTGCGATGTGCTGTTAAGTCACCGGGAGCTTGACGCGCGCGCCTTCAGCTAGGCCAAGCTCCCACGCGCGGTCGAAAAGATAGAGCAGTAAATAGGCCATCCGCTCAGCAGCCGACCGTCTGCCGATATTGAGCATTTGTTCGTCGAGCAGACGTTCCGAACGTGAAGCCAGCCAAGTCACATCGAAAGCCAGGTTCGGATACTTTTCATACAAAGACCAGAGCCGTTCACGCGGAAAAATACAAAGAACGATGTCGGTCAATGCCTCAATGGAGTGCTGCATCTCTTCCAGCATGGCCGATTGCAG
Source organism: uncultured Alphaproteobacteria bacterium (assembly GCA_963806815.1). GTDB lineage: Bacteria > Pseudomonadota > Alphaproteobacteria > Rhizobiales > Xanthobacteraceae > CAWDZJ01. The sequence goes on from CAWDZJ010000015.1 coordinate 110,817, forward strand.
CCCAAGAAAATCCCCGGCCATTGCGAAGTTCAAGATCTGACGCCGCCCGTCCGGTAGAGTCTTGTAGCGAAAGGCCCACCCGGACAGCACGGTAAAAAGATGTGGGCTGTTATGGCCTTCCGCCAGGATTGTCGCGCCCGGGCTGGCGACCAGTTCTCCGGTTTTGAACCACTCGATGAATTTCAGTTCATCGCCCTCAAAGGCGCGAAAAACCTGCAACTGCCGAAGCGGGCAGCGCTGGCATTTGGTCTGTTCCGGCACCCTGGTTGCTTTTCGAGCCATTGCGAAAGAAGTCCAAAAGCCTGCAAAGATCATCAGCCTTAGCATGAAAAACAGCATCCGGTGGCAGGGAATAATAAAGTTAAAGGTCCAACCAATTGGCGCTTGTCAGTATGTCTTACTTTAATGCAAAAGCTGCTCGATCATCTAGATTGCCCGGGTAGGTGGCCACTTGATGATACGAGATGCCGAGATGATTGCTATTACGCGGCCACCCGATATTTTGGTTTTGCCGTTGGCCAGTCCGGACCGCACAGCCGGGCCGGAACGCCGCAAGGAAACCCAATCTCTGCCCGCCACAGCAACATTTTTCCAACGGCTGAAGCAAGTCTTTCGTCCCGCCCTGCGTCCCGCATGGCTGATGCTGACGCTTGGCTTGGCGGTTACGGCAATCATTGCTGAAATGACGCGCCAGGACGTTCTAGCGGATGGTGAAGCCCGCTTTGCCGCGCTGAGCGACCGGATCGTCCTGTCGTTGAATGATTCGATGGATGCCTATGAGCAGATCCTGCGTGGCGCCGGCGGGCTCCTGCAAGTCAAGCCCGACGCGACACCGAGCGATTGGCGAACCTACGTTGCAAGCCTAAAGCTGCAAAGCAATTATCCCGGCATTCAGGGCGTCGGCTACACTGCCGTCGTGCCGCCGACTGGAATTGATGCCTTTGTCGCGCGCCAGCGAGCTTCGGGTAACAAGGATTTCCGCTACTTCCCGAGTTGTGACCGCGAGGTATGCACGTCGATTGTTTTCCTGGAACCGATGGATTGGCGCAACAAGCGGGCGGTCGGGTTCGATATGCTTTCCGAATCGACGCGTCGCCTGGCGATGGAAGCGGCACGCGACAGCGGCGATCCGGTTCTCAGCGGCAAGGTCTTGTTGTTACAAGAGGCCACCGAAGACGTTCAGGCCGGCACACTGTTGTACCTTCCGCTCTATGATACCACCAAGCCGCTGGTTACCATGGCCGATCGCCGTGCGGCGTTAAGGGGATTCGTTTACAGCCCGTTCCGCATGAATGATCTCATTAAGAAGTCGCTTCGTTTGTGGGATGCGGGAATGTTCGACCTTGTGAACATCCGGATCTACGACGGCAAGGTCGGCAAGGATTCTCTTCTGTTCGACAGCCGGCATCGTTCGATTGCCGATAATTCCTCTTTCGGTGTTGAGAAAGGCGGCGCATTTGAAAATACCGTCAATTTGACGTTACATCGTACTCCCTGGACAATTCAGTTGAGTTCGACCTCGGCGTTTAATTCCAGGCTGACCTTTTGGAAGCCGATGCTGGCTGCAATTCTTGGCACGCTCATTTCCGTCATGGCCGGCCTGATCGTTGGCTTCGTCGCATTGCAGCGCGAGGCCCAGCATGTCGCGACGCAGCGCCTCTCGGTGGAAGTGACCGAACGCCGGTCGGCGCAGGAGCAGCTATCGCTTGCGGTGCGCGAACTCGGACACCGGGTCAAGAATACATTGACGGTGGTAACTGCAATTGCGTCCCAAACCGTTCGCCATAGCGAAACGCTGAGTGAATTCGATCGCGCGTTCCGAATGCGCCTACAGGCGCTCGGCCGCGTGCATGACCTGCTGACGTCCGGCCGCAGCTATGCGACGGAAATGGGTTCCCTGGTCACCGAAGTGCTCAAGCCCTATCAAGATGAAGGTGAGACGCGGGTGAATGTGCAGGGGGCGTCGATCGTGCTTCCGCCAAATACCGCCATCATGTTGAGCGTGCTCTTTAATGAATTGGCAACCAACGCGACCAAATACGGCGCGCTGTCCTGCCCGAGTGGACAGATCAATCTTTTCTGGGAGCACACCGGGGACGGCGCGGACAAGCGTCTGCGTCTGGTCTGGGAGGAAGTGGGTGGCCCGTTGGTGGTCGAGCCGGTGCATGCCGGTTTTGGCACGAATGTCACCAAGTTCGTGGTCGAGCGCAGCCTTGGTGGCACCGCCGCGCTTGACTATCGGGCGGAGGGAGTCCGGTGCGTGATTGAATTTCCCTGTCGTACCGACGGTACCGCGGATGCCGGAGACGGGGCACGTCACGGCTAGCGTTGATTCGAAGGCGGCCGGCTCGTCAGTACCTGTAAGGGACGAAAATCTTATTTTGTCGTCGTCGGAACTTTTTACCATCCCCGGCATTTGACATAGTCGCGATAGCGCCAATTCAATCCCCGCCGGTCATATCCGCTGCGGGTCAAGTTCCATTGCCGGTGCATGATGCAAGATAGTGGGGTACAGGCCGAGCCAGCCCGATTGGCGGAGCTTCGGCACTATAACATTCTCGAACTCGGCGGCTGACGAGCGCTTCGACCGCATCACGACGTTTGCGGCGATGCTGTTGGGCATGCCGATATCGCTGATCTCCTTTCTGGACGATCGCCGGGAGTGGTTCAAATCGGTCTTCGGCTGCAAAATCAATGAATTGTCGCGCGACGGGTCGATTTGTTCTGAGGTGGTTCGCAGTTCCGAGATTCTCGAAGCCCGCGACGCCCGGCAGGATTCGCGCTTTTCGAAATGCTTAATGGTCACCGGCGAACCGCGGGTCCGATTCTATGCGGCTGTTCCGTTGATCTCACCCTTGGGCTTCCGCCTGGGCGCGCTCTGCGTCGCCGATCATGTGGAACGGCGATTGGATGACGACCAGCGAAAGATCCTGCGCGACCTTTCCGCCCTCGTGATTGACGAGTTGGAGCTTCATCGAACATTGCACGCGACCTGGCAAAACCGTCTTCAGGCGGCGCTTGACGATCATCTTTTTCGTCCTCGATCGGATCAATCGTTTGCTTTCGTTGCTGTCCTTCAGCCGGACGGGACGCTGATCGACGCCGACGAAGCGCCGGCAAACCCAAACCAGCAGACTTTGAAGGCGTCCCGTGGCAAGCCATTGTGGGAATGCGACTGGTGGTCCGACATCCCGGAAGCATGGCCGCCATTGCAGCACGCTATCGAGCGGGCTGCCGATGGGCATGCATCGCGATTTGATGCCATGATCCAGCCCAGCATGAGCGCCTACAGTTCGATCGATCTTATGCTGGCGCCGATGCGGGATGCCGACGGACGCGTAACTTACTTGATAGCATCAGGGTCTGATGTTTCCGACCGCAAATCCACCGAGTTGCGATTGCGCCAATGTGAAATCCGGTTTCGCGGAACGTTTGAAAATGTCGCCGTCGGCATGGCGCATGTTTCACTGAACAGCCGTTGGCTTTACGTCAATCATGTCCTGCTGGACATCCTAGGATATACCAAAGAAGAGCTGTTGACCAAGACGTTACCCGAAATCACACACTCCGATGACTTGGCAGGGCACCTCGTTCAATTCAGCCGCCTGAAAGTCGGCGACATTGACAACTACACAAGAGAAAAGCGTTACGTTCGCAAGGATGGAACCTTCGTGTGGGTGAACGTGACTGTTTCGCTTCAGCGGGCGGAGAATAACAATCCGCTGTTCGCGATTATGGTGATCGAGGATATCACGTCGCGAAAGGAAACCGAGGAGCGGCAGCGGCTGTTGCTCGGTGAACTCAATCACCGCGTCAAGAACATCATGTCGATGATGCAATCGATCGCCAATCAGAGTTTGCGTTACAGTGACAGCACGGAACATTTCGTAACAAGTTTTCAATCGCGTCTTCAGGCGATGGCGCGTGCGCACGACCTGCTCACGCAGGAGAGCTGGCAACGCGCAGATCTCGCTGAGCTTGTCATGTCGCAGACGACGGCAAGCGGAATGGTTGAGCCGTCGCGAATTCATGCCGACGGTCCGGGCATCTTTCTTTCCGGACAGGTCGCGCTGAATTTCGCGCTGGTCTTGCACGAGTTGACTTCGAATGCCCTGAAGTACGGCGCGCTTTCAACAATGCAGGGACATGTTGATGTGTCCTGGACGGTGGAGGGGACGGGCGCAGGCCGAATCGTTCATATGATTTGGCAGGAAAAGGACGGGCCGCGCGTGCGGCCGCCCAACGAAAAGGGATTTGGTACAATCTTGATTGATCGTAGTCTGCGTCAGGCCCTTGGCGCGGATGTGCAAATGAAATGGCCGGAAACCGGCATGGTTTTGCACATCGATCTGCCGCTGCCGGAAGTGACGTGGCAAGACACGTACTTCAATCCATAAGCGCGCCTTGACTCGGAGTACTGAATCCGAAAGGCACCGTCGGCCGCGCCGCCGGCGATTTGTGTTTCCCTGCGCACCTCAATCGATGTTCCTGATGATTTGCGATCGCATCGCGGGAACTTTTAGTCAGTCCTCGCGTTGAGAACCCGCTGCATGTTGATCTCGCATCGACGAAAAATGGCGACCGCCGGGTTGTTGGGTGTCATGAACGAAAGGATTCGACCGGCAGTTGGACGTTGTTACCGATACACAGGGAGCGCAACATGCTTGGCTGGGTTATTACATTTCTGGTCGTCGCCTTGATTGCCGGGCTTCTCGGATTTTACCGGGATTGCCGGCGCCTCGATTGAGATCGCCAAGATCATCTTCTTTATCGCGATCATTCTGTTTGTCGTTTCGCTGATCTTTGGTGTGGTAAGGGGAAGGTGACGGGTGTAGAGCCCTCAAGGCGATCCACGAATTTCCCATTTGGCCTTGATCGAAAAAAGAACTGGCTGATCGTTGCCAGCCAGTTTTTCCTTGGTCAACCGGTCGCTCGCGGGATCGCGATAGCGAACCCGTCTCCGGCGCAAATCAATTTTCGATGCTTTGATTTTCGCAAACTATAAATAAGGCCGCCAGATTTCGGCGCCTTTGGTGCGGGTGGTCGGAATCGAACCGACACTCCTTGCGGAACACGATTTTGAGTTCGTGCGCGTCTACCAATTCCGCCACACCCGCGCGCTTGAAGCGATTCCGCCTCCGCAGCAAACTCGATACAAATTCACCGCGCGCTTGGTCAATTACCCAGGTGCTGGGATTTTTGAGTTTGGCACGGCTACCGGTTTCGCCTCAGGAACTAGGCGGGCGGATCATAGCGGGGCAGCGCGCTTGGTCAACGGCTTTGACCCGCCGCTTTGCCGGCCGTCTGGCCGCGCGTATCGCATTGATCGCCGAGATGTGATCGGATCGCGACCGCGCAAGTGCTGCGATCGTGGCCGGACCATGCTTCAAGCAGGTCATGGTGGTTGCTCCGGTTTCGCGCGTGAGAGGCGGCAGCGACCCATGGCGCCGAGGTTGCCGGCAGGACGCCGGGGAGGAGTACAATGACGGTCAGCGGAATGTCCTCGACGGCTGGCTCATCCTCGAACCGTCAGCCGATCGTGTTCGCGGCGCTCGCGGTAGCCATCGGCGGGGCGGCGACGATCCTTGGCGCCTACTTCTTCGAATTCGTGCTGAAGTATCCGCCCTGTCCGCTCTGCCTCGATCAGCGCATCCCCTATTACGTCGCGATTCCGCTGGCCGTCGTGATCGCCATTGCCGCCGGGCGTGTGCCGCGGGGACTGGCGCTCGCCGGGCTCGGCGTGGTCGCGCTGATCATGCTGATCGGCGCAGGACTTGCGGCCTATCACGCCGGCATCGAGTGGAAGTGGTGGCCGGGCCCGGCCGATTGCACGGGACCGCTCAACAATCTGGGAAAATCCGGCGGCTTGCTCGGTCAGTTGCAGTCGATCCACGTCGTGCGCTGCGATGAGGCGGCGTGGCGCTTCCTCGGGCTGTCGCTTGCCGGTTACAACGTGCTGATCTCGCTGGCGCTGTCGGCGATCGCAGTGTGCGGAATTCTGGCGGCAATGCGCGGTTCGAACGGCGCGCGCTGACCCGCGATCAGGGATCGAGTTCAGTATCCCAATAGAGATAGTCGACCCAGCTGTCGTGCAGATAATTCGGTGGAAACAGCCGGCCATTGCGGTGGAGATGCTGCACCGATGGCTGGAACGGCATCTGTGCGGGATGCATGCCGGCTTCGCCGGCCGTCTTATTGCCCTTCCTGAGATTGCAGGGCGAGCAGGCGGCGACGACATTGCCCCAGGTCGTCAGCCCGCCGCGCGAACGCGGAAGCAGATGATCGAACGTCAGGTCGTCACGGGTGCCGCAATATTGGCAGGAGAACCTGTCGCGCAGGAAGACATTGAACCGCGTGAAGGCCGGATTGGTCGTCGGCTTCACATAGGTCTTGAGCGAGACGACGCTCGGCAGCCGCATCTCGAAGCTCGGGCTGTGCACCGCGCGGTCGTAATGGGCGACGATATTTACCCGGTCGAGAAAAACCGCCTTGATGGTGTCCTGCCAGGACCACAGCGACAGCGGATAGTAGCTCAGCGGCCTGAAGTCCGCGTTGAGAACGAGGGCGGGCCAGCCCGTGGGCGATACGTGCACGTTCACGTCAGTCTTCTCACGTCAGCGCTCTCCAGCCGCCGAATCTGCGAGTTGCCTTGCGCTGCATAGTCTACAGGGAGCGTGACCGGAATGTGAAGCCGTTTCCAATGCTTACCGCGGGCGCGTCAGCGTATGGCCGCAAACCGGCGCGCCAGGAACTCGCCGCCGTGGCGAAGACCCTCGGCATCGATGCCGTGACCGACGCCGGCGGACAGGTGCCATTCGACCGGAACTTCCAGCGCGGCCAGCGCCTGGGAGGCCTGGAACAGGGCCTGTGCCGGGATCAATTCGTCACTGTCACCGTGGACCAGCAGGACCGGCGGGCGGCTGCGAATCTCGGCCGCGAAGGCGTCGAGATCGCCGTTCGCAGGGGCCACCAGCAGCCCGGAATAGCCGACGATGGCGGTGGGGGCGGCGGCGCGGCGCAGGCCGACATGCAGCGCCATCATGGTGCCCTGGCTGAAGCCGACCAGCGCCAGCGCCGTGGGCGGCAGATTGTGGCGGGCGAGTTCAGCGTCGAGAAACTGCTCCAGGACCGGTGCCGCCGTGTTCACCCCGCGCCAGCGCTCATCGGGTTCGCGGAAGGTGAGTTCGAACCATTGCCGGCCAGTAGCCGCCTGCGCGCACGGCTCCGGCGCATGCGGGGACACGAACGCGGCGTTCGGCAGAAGTTCCGCCCAGGCCCGGCCGAGGTCGATCAAGTCGTTGCCGTCGGCGCCATAGCCGTGCAGGAAAACCACGAGCTGGCGTGCGGCGCCGCCTGCCTTCGGCGCAAGCCGTGGGCCGTCGATTGTTGCGGCCATGAGGACCTCCGGACCGGTGATCGGTGCTGACTATTGTGGCTGAACGGGCGCGGCGTCGCGCCCTTTGATGGTTCGATAATAGGTCCAGAGCAGCCGCGCGGCCACCCCACGCCAAGGCCGCCACGGTTCGGCAAGCGGTCCCATCTCCTTCGCGCTTGGGCGCGCGTCGCGTTCGAAGGCATAGCGCACCGCTTCCTGCAAGGCGAGATCGCCGGCGGGCCAGGCGTCGGCGTGGCCTAGGCAGAACAGCAGATAGGCGTCCGCGGTCCAGGGCCCGATGCCGTGAATAGCGGTCAGCGCGCGATGGGCGTCGTCGGCCGGCGCCCTGGCGATGGCGGCAAGATCGAGTTCGCCGTCTTCGATCGCACGGGCGATCGCCTTGAGCGCGCGCACCTTCGGTGCAGAAAGGCCGGCGCGCTTGAGCTTGTCGGCGCGGGCCCGCAACAGGGTGTGATGATCGAGGGGATCGAGCGCGGCTTCCAGCCGGCCCCAGATCGCGGCCGCGGCCGCGGTCGAAATCTGCTGCGAGACCACGATGGCCGCGAGCCCGGCACAGCCGGCTTCGCGCCGGCGCAACGGCGGCTGGCCGGCGATGGCCGCAATCGGATCAAGCCGGGGATCGGCCGCGATCAGACTGGCAAGCGCGGCCTTGAGCTGGGCATCGGTGGTGATGCGCGGTGCCGGCATGGGATGACATCACGCGCTGCGGCCTACAGGTTAACCCATCCCTCCGGCGGCGCCTTGCCGGGATGGACGGTGCCGCATTTCGGGCAAGTGCGTGCCTTCTCGTCGGCGTAGAACGCCTCGTAGAGCGGCGGCAGATCCTTCACCAGGCTCTGCACCTTGACCTCGACCCGGTGCACCAGCGCATGGCAGTTGAAGCAATACCATTCGAATCCGTCCTTCTGGTCCAAATGGCGCGCCGGTTCGACCACCAGGCCGACCGATCCTTCCTGCGGGCGCTGCGGCGAATGGCGCACATGCGGCGGCAGCAGGAAGACGTCGCCTTCGCTGATCTTCACGTCATAGAACGCGCCGTTGTCGACCACCTTGAGCAGCATGTCGCCCTTGAGCTGGTAGAAGAATTCCTCCACCGGATCGTCGTGATAGTCGGTGCGCTTGTTGGGGCCGCCGACGACCATCACCGTCATCTGGCCGTCCTCGAACACCTTCTGATTGCCGACCGGCGGCTTCAAAAGATGCTGATGCTCGTCGATCCATTTCTTGAAGTTGAATGCCTGCAGCCGTTGGGTGGCGGACATGGTGCGCTCCTTCTATTTCTTTTCGGCCTGTTGCCCCTGCCATTTTGCGTCGGGTTGGTGATTGCTATCATGCCCCATCGCGACTGGCTCCGCACGGCCAAACTGGGATCGCAAAAACCCGTATGACTTTCGTCGCACGCTTCGCGCCCAGCCCGAACGGCTATCTGCATCTCGGACATGCCTTTTCGGCGCTGCTGAATTTCGAGATGGCGCGCGCGGCCGGCGGGCGCTGCCTGCTGCGGATCGAGGATATCGACGCGACGCGGAGCCGGCCGGAATTCGAACAGGCGATCTACGACGATTTGGTCTGGCTCGGGATCACCTGGGAACAGAAGGTGCGGCGGCAGTCCGATCATCTCGATGCCTATCGCGACGCGCTCGATGGGCTCAAGGCGCGCGGGCTGATTTATCCGAGCTTCGAAAGCCGTACCGAGATCGCGCGCCTGGTGGCGGAACGCGAACAGGCCGGGCCATGGCCGCGCGATCCTGACGGCGCGCCGGTCTATCCTGGGACTGCTCGCTCACTGACAGAATGCGAACGCGCGCGGCGCATCGCGGCGGGCGAGCCCTATGCCTGGCGGCTGATGATGGACGTCGCGGTCGCGGAGGCCGGCGCGTTGTCCTGGCAGGAGACCGGCGTGGGACCCGGCGGCGAGACCGGTACGGTCACTGCGCGGCCGAAGGATTGGGGCGACGTGGTGCTGGCGCGCAAGGAGACGCCGACCAGCTATCACCTCTCGGTGGTGGTCGATGACGCGCTGCAGGGCATCACCCATGTCATTCGCGGCACTGATCTGTTCTGGTCGACCAGCGTGCATCGGCTGCTGCAGGCGCTGCTCGATTTGCCGGCGCCGGCCTATCACCATCACCGCCTGATTTTAGATGAGGACGGCCGCAAGCTGTCGAAGTCGAACGCTTCGACGGCGCTGCGTTCGTTGCGTGAGGCCGGCGCGACGCCGGAGGATGTGAGACGGATAGTGGGGTTGGCAGAAGCGCGCTGACAATTGCGCAATCAACGCAATCTCTCGATAAAGGCAATCAGATTCATTCGACTAGTCAAACAAAGGCATCTCCGGCTCAGGACGCTGAATTATCCGACGGCGAGATTGCACAACTCCCCGCTCTTCAATTTTATCGAGAGCTTCAGAAATTAAAGTCAATCGATCCGTTAGCTTTTTGTCCGACCAAATATTAAGCTCACTTAATGAATAAGAACGAACTATACGCGGGCCTTTCTTTTCTAAAGTTCCTAGGTCCACGTATTCAACATTCGAAGGTTGTCCGAAAAATTCAATGCCCAGCAGGTACTTGCTGTGAATTTTAGCAATCATTCCAAGCTGATCGAATGTGGGTCCGTGCTCTTTGCGAGGTTGAACAAAATACAACTTAACAACCCCATTCTCGACGAAAAAAAATGGAATGCGATATGCGGCAAATCGATTCTGGCCGAATGAAAACTTGCGTGGCGGAAGATCGAAAACTTGACTGGAACGTCCAAAGGCCAGTGGAGCGGCATGTCGGACGATCTCAGAATTTGAGATGCGACCTTGCTTTGTTTTTTCTTTCAAGCAGCCAGCCAGCAACGGGTCGAGTCGATGTAGACCTTTGTAAGCGGACTTTATTGCTTTCGTTCCGGTTCGATAATTCCAGGGGCATCCCTCATCTTCATAGTAATGAGTTAGCCACTGAATTACCTCGTCAACCGTTTCTCCCTCGATACGCGCGAGGTCGGGAACTGGGGGTGGCGGTAAACGCTTCTCTGCCATGAGAATCGCCTCAGTCGTTCATGTTATGTACTGTATACCTCCCGCCGCCGTTTAAACCAAGCCGCTATTAGCTCGTCGGGGATGAACATGCCTGGCACGGCCCTAGTTTTGGCCGAAGTCCAAGTAATGTGCCAAGGACTACCCTTTTCATGGGTGAGGTCTGAAAGATGAAATGGATCAAATTGACTATAGTAATCAAATACGTTATCTAAAAATATTTTAGTCTCCATGTCGAATTTATATTTTGTCGGATAAAATGACGCAGTTGAAGGATCAAGAGAAATCGCTCTTTGGCTTATCGGATTCTTCCCGTTGTTTTTAAACTGGTCGTAGACTAGCCGACTTACAGGCCCATATTCCCAAGCCTCGAATGGTTGTGCAATTAGTGGCTTGTCATTCTTTGCTAAGTACCATGCATGAGCGAAGTATAGGACTTTTAATAGTGTCATAATAGTCAATTTTATTCCGCGATCGTCGGCTCGATCTAGAAAATAATTGGATATCGCTCTAGCGTCGTACATCAGGGGACGATACCTCAGGGCCCAACCATCAGAACAAAACACGAACAAATCATTCGCAAATAATTTTACCTTTGTCTACGGCTTTCACCAACAATGATCGGGATTTCAAAAACCTCGAATTCTTCGGAGGTCTCGTTTGCATATTCTGTGTTGGTATCCACGATCGCAACGATATCCGTCATGATGCGGTTCAGCTCGAAATCCTTCGGCGTATAGACCGCCGCGACGCCGGCTGCCTTCAACAAATCCGCGTCCTCCGGCGGAATGATGCCGCCGACCACGACCGGCACTGCGATGCCTTCCGCGCGCATGCGGGTCATCACTTCGCGCACCAGCGGCAGGTGCGAGCCGGACAGGATCGACAGGCCGACCACGTGCACGTTGCCGCTGGCGGCGGCTTTGACGATCTCTTCCGGGGTAAGGCGGATGCCGTCATAGACGACATCGATGCCGGCATCGCGCGCGCGCACCGCGATCTGTTCGGCGCCGTTGGAATGGCCATCGAGACCGGGCTTGCCCACCAGGAATTTCAACCGGCGGCCAAGTTTGCTGGAGACCCGCTCGACTTCCGCGCGGATATCGTCGAGGCCTTGGGTCTCGTTGCGTGGCGCGCGGCCGACGCCGGTCGGTGCGCGGAATTCGCCGAACGCTTCGCGCAGGGTGAAGCCCCATTCGCCGGTGGTGACGCCGGCCTTGGCGCAGGCAATCGACGGCTCCATGATGTTGCGGCCTTCGGCCGCCGCGCGGCGCAATTCCTTTAATGACGCCCGCGACCGCCTTGGCGTCGCGCTGCGCGCGCCAAGCCTTGAGCTGTTCGATCTGGGCGGCTTCGGCTTCCGGCGCGACGGTGAGGATCGCGTCGGCGGCGTCGGCCAGCGGAGACGGTTCGGTTTCGACGAAGCGGTTGACGCCGACCACGGTCTGCTCGCCGCGCTCGATGGCTTCCAGCCGCGCAGTGTTGGATTCCACCAATTGCTGCTTCATGTAGCCCTGCTCGACGGCGGCAATGGCGCCGCCCATCGCATCGATGGTGGCGAGTTCCTCAAGCGCGGCTTTTTTTAGTTCGGCGACCTTCTGTTCGATCGCCGTGCGAGCCGTCAAAGATGTCGCCGAATTCCAGCAGGTCGGTCTCGTAGGCGAGGATCTGCTGCATGCGCAGCGACCATTGCTGATCCCAGGACCGCGGCAGGCCGAGCGCCTCGTTCCAGGCCGGCAACTGCACCGCGCGGGCGCGCGCGTTTTTCGACAAGCGTCACCGCCAGCATCTCGATCAGGATGCGGGCGATGTTGTTTTCCGGCTGCTGTTCGGTCAGGCCGAGCGAATTGACCTGCACGCCGTAGCGGAACAGTCGCTGCTTGGCATCTTTGACGCCATAGCGTTCGCGGGTGATCTCGTCCCAGAGTTCGGTGAAGGCGCGCATCTTGCAGACTTCGGTGACGAACCGAAGCCCGGCATTGACGAAGAACGAGATGCGGCCGACCACGTCGCCGAAATCGTCCGGATCGACCGGACCGGACGCGCGCACGGTGTCGAGGATGGCGATCGCGGTCGCGAGCGCGAAGGAGAGTTCCTGCACCGGCGTCGCACCGGCCTCCTGCAGGTGGTAGGAGCAGACGTTGACCGGATTCCATTTCGGCAGTTCGGTCTTGCTGAACAGGATGGTGTCCTTGATCAGCCGCATCGAGGGGCCAGGCGGGAACACATAGGTGCCGCGGGCGAGATATTCCTTGATGATGTCGTTCTGGGTGGTGCCGGCAAGCGCCTTGCGGTCGGTGCCCTGCTCGTCGGCGAGCGCGACATAGAGCGCGAGCAGCCACGCCGCCGTCGCGTTGATGGTCATCGACGTGTTCATGGCGCCGAGCGGGATGCCGTCGAGCAGCGCCCGCATGTCGCCGAGATGGCCGATCGGCACGCCGACCTTGCCGACCTCGCCGCGCGCCAGCGGATGGTCGCTGTCGTAGCCGGTCTGGGTCGGCAGATCGAAGGCGATGGAGAGGCCGGTCTGGCCCTTCAGTAGGTTGCGGCGGAACAGCGCGTTCGATTCCGCGGCGTTCGAATGGCCGGCATAGGTGCGGAAAATCCAGGGCTTGTCGGGCACGCGCCAATCCTCACGACAATAACCGCAGGATCATGCGCCGCCAGATATTGCGGTGCAATAAAAATAAACACGGGCCCGTCAGGCACGACAGGCTCCACAATTTTCAATCCGCCCTCAGGCCGCGGATAGAGGTCAGCGGCCCGGGAGCGGGGACGGCTGCAGCGCTCGGCGTGCGCTAGGCCCGCCGGATGACCCCGACGATCAGCAGCAGGATCACCGCGCCGATGACGGCGTTGATGATCGCGGCGATAATGCCGCCACCGATCATGATGCCGATCCGCGGCAGCAGCCAGCCGGCGACGAATGCGCCGATGATGCCGACGACGATGTTGCCGATCAGACCGAAGCCATAGCCCTTCACGATGAGCCCGGCGAGCCACCCGGCGACGCCACCCACGATCAACCAGACGATCAACAATTCGATACCCATGATCGCGATCTCCCCCATGTCCGTCGGCCGCCGATTGCGACGGCCTTCCACGGCTGATTCGCACATTAACGCGGACACGATATCGCAGTCGTGACCGGCGTATACGCCAAAGGTCGAGCCGCCCACAGCTAGTGCGACGCAGCACGTGCGTTGCATCGCAAAATCGTTTGCGGCAAATTAGGCGTGATCGGCGGCTTGGCCGCCGGCGCAGCCGAGAAAGGCGGTCACCATGTCCGCTCGCGCGCAAACGACCCTGCCGGACGCATCCGGACCGGCTCCGCTGAAGGACCTCTACGACGTCGGTGAGGTTCCGCCGCTCGGCCATGTGCCGGCGCGGATGCACGCCTGGGTGATCCGCAAGGATCGCCACGGTCCCCCCGACACGGCCATGCAGCTGGAAGTGATACCGACCTGGCCGATCGGCGACGACGAAGTGCTGGTGTTCGTGATGGCCGGCGGCGTCAACTACAACGGCATCTGGGCCGGTCTCGGCCAGCCGATTTCGGTGCTCGACGTCCATAAGAATCCCATTCACGTCGCCGGCTCGGATGCGTCGGGCGTGGTTTGGGCGGTCGGCAAGAAGGTCCGGCGCTGGAAGGTCGGCGACGAAGTCATCATCCACTGCAATCAGGACGACGGCGACGACGAGGACTGCAATGGCGGCGACCCGATGCTGTCGCCGTCTCAGCGCATTTGGGGCTACGAGACGCCGGACGGCTCGTTCGCGCAGTTCTGCCGGGTGCAGTCGCGGCAATTGATGGAGAAGCCGGCGCATCTGACCTGGGAAGAATCGGCCTGCTATACGCTCACTTTGGCGACCGCTTATCGCATGCTGTTCGGCCATCCGCCGCACACGCTCAAGCCAGGCGACAATGTGCTGGTATGGGGCGCTTCCGGCGGCCTCGGTGTGTTTGGCCTGCAATTGGCGGCGGCCTCCGGCGCCAATGCGATTGGGATCGTCTCCGACGAAGAAAAGCGCGACTACGTGCTCAGCCTTGGCGCCAAGGGCGCGATCATCCGCAAGGAATTCAAGTGCTGGGGCCAGATGCCGGCGGTCAATTCCCCGGAATACGACACCTGGGTGAAGGAGGCGCGAAAGTTCGGCAAGGCGATCTGGGACATCACCGGCAAGCGCGACGTCGACATCGTGTTCGAACATCCCGGCGAACAGACCTTCCCGGTCTCATGCCTGGTGGTGAAGCGCGGCGGCATGGTCGTATTCTGCGCCGGTACCACCGGCTTTAATCTCACTTTCGACGCTCGCTATGTCTGGATGCGGCAGAAGCGCATCCAAGGCTCGCACTTCGCGCATTTGAAACAAGCTTCGGCCGCCAATCGGTTCGTGCTCGACCGTCGAATAGACCCTTGCATGAGCGAGGTGCTCGGTTGGGCACAGATTCCCGCCGCTCACACCAAGATGTGGAAGAACCAGCATCGGCCGGGCAATATGGCCGTGCTGGTCAACGCCCAGCGTCCGGGACTGCATAACTTCGAGGACGTGATGGAGGCGGCAAGCGGCGCTGAATAAACTATGGCGCGCCCCTTCCATGCTCCAATGCCGCGCCTGAGATTGCACGGCCGTGAATCCTTGCACGTTGCCGGCCTTTAAGACATGCAGCGCCTGATTCTTGCCGAAAAACTGCAACTTTTAAGACGCATGCTATCGCGGTTCGAAGCTATCGACGCCGGAGCAATTCCGTGCTTCCTTCCTGTCCGGGGAAATAACCAAAGAGGCGGTTCATGCGTGCGGGCGCGGCGTTGCGGTCGGCTCGATGCGGCCTTAGGGCCGTTGTTGGGTTGGCTATCGCCATTTGCGCCTCGTGCCACGCCGTTGCGCAGACCCCGCGTTATATCCGTGCCAAGCCGGACGCCGTAACTAAGGCATTCGGTCCGGAGATCGCGCACAAGATTTTTTCCGACGACTACACGTCGATCCGCCAGCAGGCGATGGCCCGTTCGCAAAAGATGGTGCCGGGTTTCGACTGCTCGGCCGGAACAAAAATCGCCCTGACCGATCTCGTTCCCTATCCGGTGCGGCCCGGCGTGGTGTCCTGGATCGAGACCTACGAGGTTGGCTGCAAGCCGCGCGCGACGCGCAGTTTTCTTCTGCTGCTCGAAGATGACCAGATCCGGATCGGCGAATTGCTGCCCGGCCTGACGCGAACCGATCCGCTCCTGCAGCGCGACGCCAATGCGGCGGCGCGCGCTGTCGTCAAAGTCAAAAAACCGGAAGGCTGCCACCGAGCGGTCTTGACGGACACCAATGTCGTCACGCCACCGAAAGGGCGCGATCCCTGGGTCGAGCGCTGGACCTTCGATCTGTGCGGCACGCCGGCCGCAGTCGAGATGACGTTTACCCCGTCGGTACGCGGGGCAACGAACTGGTACGCGAAACTGATGCCGTGACCAAACGGCGTGATCGGAAAACTTCGTGATTTTTCCAGGTCATGTACTATTCCCGTCGCTGGCCGGTTTTGCGTTGTCGGTGTCGTGTTTGGCGTCCGCTCGCACCTGAGCGATGACCGCGTTGAGTTCGCCGCCATAAATAAAAATCATCGCAGTCAAATAGAGAAACACCAGTGCCATCATCGCGGTCGCAAGGCCGGCGTAGTAGATCACATAAGCACCGCCGCGCTGGGCGAGATAGCCGCCGAAGACATTGCCGGCGATCAGCCACAGCACCAGCGTCGCAATTATGCCGGGTGCGATGTCGATCAAGCGGCGGCGTCCGGGCGGAAGCCATTTGTGCGCAATCACCAGAGCAATGATCAGGACAAGTGAAGCCGTCCCGAAGCGTGCGGCGGTGAAATAAGACTGCAGAGGTTCGAGCCATTCAAAGTAGGACATTGCGGCCGCGAACAGTAGCGGTCCCAGGACGACCAGAAAGCCGAGCGCCAGCAGCGAAAAAGCGCCGATGATAACGTAGAGCATCGATTCGATGCGCAGCAGCAGCCAATGCCGCGTTTCGACCGTGCGATAGGCGCGGGTCAGGCCGATCCGCAAGGTCTCGACGCCACTGGAGGCAAAAAAGATCGCCAAGGCGACGCTGTAGGTCAGGACGTCGCCGCGAAACGTGGTCAGGACGCGGCTGATCTCGCCCTCGATCGGATCGCGGACCTCCTTCGGCCAGGTTTCCAGCATCAAATTGGCGACCTGATCGGCCAGTTCCTTGGAGCCGAACAGGCCGGCGAGCGAGACCAGAAAGATCAAAAACGGAAACAACGCCATGAGCGACGTCAGGGCAATATTACTGGCGGTTGCCCAGCCATCGTTCTCGTTGAACCTTTGATAGGCCGTCCAGGCGATCCGGACCGTTTGGCGTAAGAGTTCCACGAATGCTCCCGGTCGGGTGTCAGCTTGTCATCGCGTTTTGACCCCAGATAGGCAAGGGCCGTTCCTGCGGCGCCACACGGAAATCGTACGCGGAACCGGTGGTTCCGGGCGCCGAGAGCCATCAATGCCGCGAAAAGTGGCTTGCCGCCCGCATTCTGCCGCTTTGCTTTTGTGCAGTGCACGCATAATCTCGGGGTTGTGGATTCACGGGTTAGGGCGGGCCGGATGCGAATCGCATCGCGCCGTCAGCGGAGGGTAACAATGGCATTGTCCGTCGTCCGACCGAGCGCTGGAAACGATCTCCTGGTCATGGCGCGGGAGGCGCGTGGCGTCGCCGATGCGCTGCTTGACGACGCGCTCAAGGCCGTCGGCGAACGGGTGGCGGTCGAGCGGCAGACGGTTGAACGGCTGTTCGAGCGCGAACAGCGGGCGACCCACGGGCTGTCCTGGTTTGCCACTTATGTCGAAAGTGTCCGCCAGCTTTGTGCCTATGCCGAGCGGCTGCTGGACGACGATGCGCTAGGCGAGGTCGAGGAGCTTCTCATCCGCATCGGCCTTGGCGAATTCCTCGCCCAGATGATCGGCGGCATTCCGATGAGCCAGGGCGAGTTGGTGCGGCCGGCCGATCTCGGCCTGTCGGCCAGCGCGGTGGCGGCGCGGCTGACGCCGGCGGTCGAGGCTCTGATCGCATCCGGCAATACCGTCGAGCATCGGGCGCGCCTGGTCGAACTGATGCGCGAGCGGCACGAGGCGACCGTCGGCGAGTGCGGGCTCGATGAGACGCTCAATTCCATCCGTGAGGAAATGCGCAAATTCGCCGACAGCGAAGTGGCGGCGCATGCCCACGACTGGCATCTGAAAAACGACTACATCCCGATGGAGATCGTCACCCAGATGGCCGAACTCGGGGTGTTCGCGCTGACGATACCGGAAGATTACGGCGGCATGGGTCTCGGCAAGGAATCGATGTGCGTCGTGTCGGAGGAGCTTTCGCGCGGCTATATCGGCGTCGGCAGTCTCGGCACCCGCTCCGAAATCGCGGCCGAACTCATTCTCGGCAGCGGCACCGAAGACCAGAAGCGCCAATGGCTGCCGAAGATCGCGACCGGCGAGGTGCTGCCGACGGCGGTGTTCACCGAGCCGAATACCGGCTCCGATCTCGCCGCCCTGAAGACGCGCGCGGTGCGCCACGGCGACGTCTACAAGGTCAACGGCAACAAGACCTGGATCACCCATCCGGTGCGCGCCGATCTGATGACGCTGCTGGTGCGAACCAACGCCAGCGAACCCGGTTATCGCGGATTGTCGATGCTGCTGGCCGAGAAGCCGCGCGGCAGCGATGCCGATCCGTTCCCGGCGCCCGGCATGTCCGGCACCGAAATCGAGGTGATCGGCTATCGCGGAATGAAAGAATACGAGATCGCATTTGATGGTTTCGAGGTTGCCGCCGACGCCGTGCTCGGTGGTATCGAAGGCAACGGCTTCAAACAATTGATGCAGACCTTTGAGTCCGCGCGCATTCAGACCGCGGCGCGCGCGATCGGCGTCGCGCAGGCGGCCATGGAGCAGGCGCTGCAATATGCCGAGGACCGCAAGCAGTTCGGCAAGGCGATTGTCGAGTTCCCGCGGGTCGCCGACAAGATCGCGATGATGGCGGTGGAAATCATGGTCACCCGCCAGCTTACCTATTTCGCCGCCCGGCAGAAGGATTCCGGCCGCCGCTGCGATCTGGAGGCCGGCATGGCCAAGCTTTTGGCCGCGCGGGTGGCGTGGGCGGCCGCCGACAACGCGGTGCAGATCCACGGCGGCAACGGCTTTGCCATGGAATTTCCGGTCTCGCGGCTGCTGTGTGATGCCCGCATTCTGAATATTTTCGAAGGCGCGGCGGAAATCCAGGCCCAGGTCATCGCCAAGCGCCTACTCGACGATCGCAATTGATTTTGCCGCGCCACCGCCCCATGTCAGTTGGGTAGCGGTGGCGCGGCCATTTGATTCAACGCAAATTGCCGTCGCCGAAACGCGCTACAGAAGTATCGCGAATGAATGAGGTGCCGGATGGACAAGCTCAAGATCGAACAGGGCGAATGGGTCGTGGTCTGCGACGGCGCGAAGGCGCTGGTGCTGGAAAACCACGGCGACGCCATGTTTCCCAATCTGCGGACGCGTGAGACGTACGAGCAGAATCATGCGCCGACGCATGAACAAGGCACCGACGCACCGGGCCGCTCGCATCAGTCCTTCACCACCGCGCGCAGCGCGGTCGGCCAAACCGACTGGCACGATCAGGCCGAGCACGCTTTCCTGAAGGAATTGGCCGAACGGCTCAATGTGGCCGTCACGAAGGGCGAGGCCAAGTCCATGGTGGTGATTGCCTCGCCGCGCGCGCTCGGCATGATCCGGCCGCACTATACCCACGCCGTGACCGCCGCGATCCGAGAAGAGATCGCCAAGGATTATGTCAAGATGCCGGTCTTTGAGATTGAGAAGATCCTGGTCGGCACGCCGAAGGGGTAAGTCCTCGCCAGCAACTCATTTCTTCGAAGCCAAATCATCGAGCGCGTTGCGAATGGCCTTGGCAAACGGCGTGTGCGGAATATCGCCGATCGCGGCGCGCAACTTGTTGCCGGATATGCGGTGCGGGCGTTGCCACAGATAGGAAATCTCAGCCAGTTCGCGCGCGAGCGGCATGACGAGGCCGACCGCGCGCATCATCGGCCACCAGATCGGCTTGACCGTAAGTCCGAAGCCGGTCGCTTTTTCCAGCGCGATCTTCAGTTCCTGGCCGGTCACCGCATGTCCCGAAAATCCGAACGTTTCGAACGGTTCGAGCCGGTCGCGGATCGCGGCGATCTTCACCATGACGGCGGCAAGGTCGGGGACGTAGGCCCATTCGTGAATGACATTGAGCGGGCCGGGATATGTGATGCGGTTCGACGCCAATTCCTTGACGATGACCAGATCGAACCATGAGCCGCGGCCGGCACCAAAGAAATCGCCGGCTCGCGCGATGATGGTGCGCACGCCGCGCTCGGCGGCCTCGCGCATGCGGCCCTCGATTTCGAACCGCAACTGTCCCTTCCGCGTGGTCGGCCGCATCGGCGTCGTTTCATCGAGCGCGTCCGGCATGCCGGCGCCGTAATTATAGACGTTGCCCGGAAACATCAGCGTGGCACCGGCGGCCTCGGCGGCGGCGATGGCGTTGTAGGCAAGCGGCAGCGAAAACTTGCGCCACTCGCTGTAGGAAATCGGATTGAGGGCGTGCAGAACGACATCGTTGCCCCGCGCGGCTTCGACAACGGCGTTGCCGTTCAAGGCGTCACCTTCGACGATAGCAATGCCCGAGGGTGCCCGTGCCGACGTGCCGGGGCGGATCAGGCCGGTGACCGACCAGCCGGCGCGGCGAAAGGCGTCTGCCGCGGCACGGCCAAGCCGGCCGGATGCGCCCAGGATCAGAATACGTCCGTTCATTTCATTCTCGGTATCGTGTTTGTTTGCTGAGTTTTCAGGAGCAGAACTGTTGGCTGTGCCGCGACTATGTCGTGGTTTGCGTCAACGCCCGGCGCGGCGCATCGCCTGGTCCAGATCGGCGAAAAGGTCGTCGGGGTCCTCAAGACCAACCGAGAGCCTGAGCAGGTCGGGCGGGCAGGGCGATGTCGGACCCTCGACCGAGGCGCGATGTTCGATCAGGCTTTCGACGCCGCCGAGCGAGGTCGCGCGATTCCACAATTCCACATGGGCGGCGGTGGCGATCGCGGCCGCTTCGCCACCGTGAACGCGAATCGACAACATGCCGCCGAAGCCGCTCATCTGGCGGGCGGCGATGGCATGGTCGGGATGCGAGGGCAGCCCGGGATACAACACCGCGGCGACCGTTGGATGCGCGCCGAACCGGGCCGCCAGCAGGGCGGCGGTTTCGCATTGCGCCTTGACCCGAACATCCAATGTGCGCAGCCCGCGCAGTAGCAGCCAGGCCTCGAACGGGCCGAGAATGGCGCCGTGACGGGCGCGGATAGTCTGGACGCGCGCCCACAACGCATCCTCGCGCGCGGTGACCAGCGTGCCGGCGATCACATCGGAATGGCCGTTGAGATATTTCGATGCCGAATGCATCACGATGTCGGCGCCAAGTGTCAGCGGCCGGGTCACCACCGGGGTGGCGGAGGTCGAATCGACCGCTATGATCGCGCCAGCACCGTGGGCGATCTCTGCCGCTGCCCTGATGTCGGTGATGGTCCACAACGGATTGCCGGGCGTCTCGACGTAGACCAGCCGGGTCTTGCCGGGTTGCACCGCCCGCGCCAATGCCGCGAGGTCGGAGGTGTCGACAAATTCGATCGAATGGCCAATGCGCGGCGCCTCGTTGGCGAGCCAGTCGCGGAACGCCCAATACATCACGGCGGAGGCAATGATGTGAGAGGGCGCGGGCAGCGCCAGGATCAGTCCGGTCGCCGCCGCCATGCCGGAGCCGAACAGGGCGGCCGCCGGCGCTTCCTCCAGCGCGGCGATGACCGCCTCGGCCTGGCGGACGGTGGCGTTGTCGGCGCGGCCATAGGAATAGCCCGCGCGATACTGATTGTCCGGGTCGCGAATGAAAGTGGTCGCGACATGGACCGGTGGAACCACGGCCTTGGTTACCGGTTCGATGGACCCGAGCGCTTGGGCGGCGAGGGTGCGGGGTTTAAGGCGTTGCGGACGGTCGGACATCGGGGTCTCAGGTTCGGGTCACGGGTTGGCCGGTCTTAGCATCAATCGTGGCGCCGCCGGAAACGGTCGTCATCGGGCGGTAGCAAGGCCGCGCAGCCGGTGCTATGCATTCGCCATGTCAGGTTTCATGGCACTTTATCTCGTTCCGATTGCGCTCGGGGCGGTCGCGATCGTCCTGCTGCTCGGTCTCGTCAACATGATGCGCGGCGGCTCGCCCAACACATCGCAGCGGCTGATGCGGTGGCGCGTGCTGCTGCAGTTCGTTGCGCTGATCGTGATCATGTTGACGATCTGGGCGATGGGCCGCTGATCTGTCCTTCCACGAGAGCCGGGTATCATGGTCGTCCTCAACAAGATCTATACCCGCACCGGCGATGACGGCACCACCGCGCTCGGCACCGGCGAACGGCGCAAGAAATACGATATGCGCGTCGCTGCCTACGGCACGGTCGATGAGGTCAATGCGGTGATCGGCATGGCGCGGCTGCATACCGCGGACGACGCTGCCGGCAATGACGGCGGGCTCGACGGCATGCTGGCGCGCATTCAGAACGACCTGTTCGATCTTGGCGCCGATCTGTGCGTGCCGGTCGGCGGCAAGCGCGAATCCAAACGGCTGCGGATCGCGTCCTCGCAGGTCACGCGCATCGAGAACGACATCGACCGGCTTAACGCGGATCTGTCGCCGCTGCAGTCCTTCGTGCTGCCGGGGGGCACCGCGGCGGCGGCGCATCTGCATCTGGCGCGCACCGTCTGCCGGCGCGCCGAGCGCATGATGGTCGAACTCGCCGATCAGCCGGACGAGGCGATTTCGGACGCGGCGATGCAGTATATCAACCGCCTGTCCGACTTTCTGTTCGTCGCCGCCCGCTATGCCAACCACAAGGGCGCTAGCGACGTGCTGTGGGTGCCGGGCGCCAACCGCTGACGGGCAAGGAACGCCGGTGGTCATTCCGGTCTACGATGAGAACGGCATCGCGCGTCCAGGCTTCTGGCCTTGGGTGACGTGGCTGCTGGTCGCAATTAATGTCGTGGTTGTGCTTTTTCTGGCGGTGCTGCCGGACGAGACGGTGGTCGCGATCGGTTTCAATTTCGGTGTCGTTCCGGGCTTCATCACCGGCTATTTCAACACCGGCGAACTCGGCCTCCTGATACCGCCGCTGCTCACACTGGTGAGCTACATGTTCATTCACCAGAGTTGGGTGCACCTTGCCGCCAACATGATTTTCCTCTGGGTGTTCGGCGATGACATCGAAGCGGCGGTGGGACATGTCCGCTATCTGATGTTCTATCTGCTGTGCGGGATGGCCGGCGGCGCCACGCATCTCGCGGTGGCACCGAGGTCGCTGATTCCGCTGGTCGGCGCCTCCGGCGCGGTGGCGGGCGTGATCGGCGCCTATCTGATGCTGCGGCCATTCGCGCGCATCATCGTGTTGGTGTTCGGCATCATCACGGTGCGCATTCACGCCTATTGGCTACTGACGGCGTGGATCGTCTGGCAATTCGTCAATGCCATGTTCATTCCGTCCGACACCGAGGTTGCATATTGGAGCCATCTTGGCGGCTTCTTCGCCGGCGTGGCGCTGGTGTTTGCGTTTCGTCGCGCGGGCGTCAAACTGTTCCAGGTTCACTAAGAACGAATGGGTTCAGCGCATGTTCATCCCGATCTACGATCTCAATCCGTTGCGCACCATCATGTGGCCGTATGCCACGCGCGGACTGATTGCGTTCACCGTTCTGGTCTATCTGGTGTTTCAGTCCGGTCTGGTGCTCAATGCCGACCTCGCCGCCGCCGGCGGCTATGCGGTGATCCCGGATGAGTTCCTGCATCACACCGGGTTGCGCGCGGCGCTCGCCGTCATCCCGGAGCCGTTGACTTTCGTTACCTACATGTTCCTGCACGGCAGCTGGATGCATCTCGGCGTCAACATGCTGTTCCTGTGGGTGTTCGGCGACAATGTCGAGGATGCCATGGGCCATTTGCGGTTCGTTGTGTTCTATCTGTTGTGCGGGATCGCGGCCGGGGTTGCGCATGCGCTTGCCACACCGGATTCCCCGATCCCGCTGGTCGGCGCCTCCGGCGCGGTCGCCGGCGTGCTGGCGGCCTATCTGATGCTGCATCCCCGCGTGAAATTGTGGGTTCTGGTGCTGATGCGGATCCCACTCAAGATCAGCGCCATGTGGGCGATCGGGGCGTGGATCTTGCTGCAATTCTTCAACGTGGCCATGGCGACCGACGACGGGACGGCCTGGTGGGCGCATATCGGCGGACTTGCCGCTGGGGCGGCCCTGATCCCGTTCTTCCGCAGGCCCAATGTCCCCTTGTTCGACAGGGGCCTGCCGGCTTGAAAAGACTTGCGGCGCTTTGGCAGTGCGCCGCGGTGCGACCGGCTTTCCCTGGCGGAATTTGCGCGCTAGGTTGCGGCGATCACGGTCCCGGATGACAGTAGATTGTTCGGAAAACGGCCGTGCGAAAAGACAATAATCAAATCAAAAGTGGACAATTGCGACTGAACTAGACCACACGAGGGTCTAAGCCTTGCGTCGGCGCTTGGGTTGGCGGCCGTCGCCCCTCACCGCGAGAGCGAAATTCATGAAAGTACTGGTGCCCGTCAAACGGGTTGTCGATGCAAACGTCAAAATTCGCGTCAAATCCGACCAATCCGGGGTCGACCTGGCCAACGTCAAGATGGCGATGAACCCGTTCGACGAGATCGCCGTCGAGGAGGCGATCCGGCTCAAGGAACAGGGCAAGGCGACCGAGGTCGTGTGCGTCTCGATCGGGCCGGCGCAAGCCGCCGAAACCATCCGCACCGCGCTTGCCATGACCGCCGATCGCGGCATCCTGGTAAAGACCGACACCGCGCTCGAGCCGCTTGCCGTCGCCAAGATCCTCAAGGCGATCGTCGATGCCGAACAGCCCGGCCTCGTCATCATGGGCAAGCAGGCGATCGACGACGACAGCAATCAGACCGGGCAGATGCTGGCCGCGCTGACCGGCTGGCCGCAGGGCACGTTCGCCTCCAAGCTGGAGATCGAAGGCGACGCGGTCCTGGTGACGCGCGAGGTCGACGGCGGATTGCAGACGGTGCGCCTCAAGGGCCCGGCGATCGTCACCACCGACTTGCGGCTCAACGAGCCGCGCTACGCCAGCCTGCCCAACATCATGAAGGCCAAGAAGAAGCCGATCGACGAAAAGACGCCGGCCGATTACGGCGTCGATGTCGTGCCGCGGCTGGAGGTGCTCAAGACTACCGAGCCGCCGACGCGCAAGGCCGGCGTCAAGGTCGCCTCGGTCGGAGAACTGGTCGACAAATTGAAGAACGAAGCGGGGGTGCTGTGAGATGACCACGCTTCTGATTGCCGAACACGACAATGCAAACCTGAAGGATGCCACCAACAAGGCGCTGAGCGCTGCCAAGGATCTCGGCGGCGACGTTCATGTGCTGGTGGCGGGCAGTCAATGCCGGGCAGCGGCCGAAGTCGCGGCCAAGCTCGACGGCGTCGCCAAGGTGCTGCTGGCCGACGCGCCGGTCTACGATCACATGCTCGCCGAGCCGATGGCCGCCCTGGTGGTGTCGCTCGCCGGCGGCTACGACGCGATCGTGGCGCCGGCAACCACGACGGGAAAGAACTTCATGCCGCGCGCGGCCGCGCTGCTCGACGTCATGCAGGTCTCGGAAATCACCAAGGTCGATCGCGCCGGACACCTTCGAGCGGCTGATCTATGCCGGCAATGCGGTGCAGACGGTGCGCTCGGGCGACGCCAAGAAGGTGATCACGGTGCGGACGTCGACCTTCCCGGCGGCCGGCGAGGGCGGCTCGGCGCCGATCGAGGACGTAGCGGCCGCGGCCGACCCCGGCCTGTCGTCCTTCGTCGGCGAGGAACTGTCCAAGACTGACCGGCCAGAGCTGACTTCGGCCACGATCATCATCTCCGGCGGCCGGGCGATGCAGAATCGGGAGAACTTCGCCAAATACATCGAGCCCGTCGCCGATGAACTGGGCGCCGCGGTCGGCGCCTCGCGCGCCGCGGTCGACGCCGGCTACGCCCCCAACGACTGGCAGGTCGGGCAGACCGGCAAGGTGGTGGCTCCGAACCTCTATATCGCCGTCGGGATTTCCGGGGCGATTCAGCATCTTGCGGGAATGAAGGATTCCAAGGTCATTGTCGCGATCAACAAGGACGAAGAGGCGCCGATCTTTCAGGTGGCCGACTACGGGCTGGTCGCCGACCTGTTTCAGGCGCTACCGGAGCTCGCCACGGCGCTCAAATCGGTCAAACGGTAACCGGTATTTCAAAAGGGCCGCGGGCACGGGTAGAACCCGCCCGCGGTTCGTCGTAAAAGGGCAGCCCTGCGCCTGCGGCGCGAGACCGGAACCGGTCAGATCGCGCGGGATGCATGCGAGATTCGGACGAGGATCATGGCGGTCACAATTCAGAAGATCGGTGTCATCGGCGCCGGGCAGATGGGCAACGGCATTGCGCATGTCTGCGCGCTCGGCGGCTATTCCGTTCTGCTCAATGATGTGAGCGCCGACCGCATCAAGGCCGGGATGGCGACCATCAACGGCAACATGACCCGCCAGGTCGCCAAGAACGTCATTACCGAGGACGACAAGAAGCAGGCGCTCGGACTGATATCGGGGGCGGAGACCTATGCCGATCTTGCCGATTGCGATCTGGTGATCGAGTCGGCGACCGAGAAGGAAGACGTCAAGCGCAGGATTTTCAACGACCTGTGCGCCTCGCTCAAGCCGGACGCGATGATCGGGTCCAACACCTCGTCAATTTCGATCACGCGGCTTGCCGCCGCCACCGACCGGCCGGAACGCTTCATCGGCATTCATTTCATGAATCCGGTGCCGCTGATGGAACTGGTCGAAATCATTCGCGGTATCGCCACCGACGACGACACCTTCGAATCGACCAAGGCGTTCGTCACCAAGCTCGGCAAGACGATCGCGGTCTCAGAGGACTTCCCGGCGTTCATCGTCAACCGCATTCTGCTGCCGATGATCAACGAGGCGATCTACACGCTCTATGAGGGTGTCGGTACCGTCGATGCGATCGACACGGCGATGCGGCTCGGCGCGCATCACCCGATGGGGCCGCTGGAACTGGCCGACTTCATCGGCCTCGATACCTGTCTTTCGGTCATGCAGGTGCTGCACGAGGGGCTCGCCGATTCCAAATACCGGCCATGCCCGCTGCTGGTGAAATACGTCGAGGCCGGCTGGCTCGGCCGCAAGACGCAGCGCGGCTTCTACGATTATCGCGGCGAGCATCCGGTGCCGACGCGGTAAAACCGCATCACGCCTCAATTCCGGTTTTGATCGTCCTCAGCGCGCTGCCGAGAATGCGCGGCGAAAGGCGCCGCCGAGCCAACGCGCCGGCCGGCCGTCGATCGCCGCCAGTCCGATCGCGATCGCCGCCATGCCGAGCATCTGCTGCTGCGTTAGCGTTTCATCGAGGAACAGGCCGCCGAGCAGAATCGCGCTGACCGGATTGAGGAAGTTGACGAACATCAGATTGGTTGCGCCCGCGTGCGACAACACGCGCAGAAAGATCATGAATCCGACGCCGGTTGAGAGCAGCCCCAGCCCGAACATCGCCAAGAGCGGCCCGGTGCTTGGCATCATGAGCGACCACGGACGGTCGATCAGCATCGTCGGAATGAAAAGCAGGGTGCTCGCCGCGATCAACTGTCCGCAGGCGATTGCGGTGGGCGGGTGAATCCGGAAGCGACGCCCATAGACGATCGAGCCGGCGTACATCACCGCGCTTACCAGGATCGCAAGCTGGGCAACAACTTCTGTCCCGATGTCGTGCAACAGGTCGGGACCGATCATCACCACCACGCCGGAGAATCCGATCGCCAGGCCGATGATGCGCGATCCGGTCAATTTTTCGTCGAGCGTCCCAAGATGCGCGATGACCGCGCCGAACAGCGGCGTGGTGGCGATCAGGATCGAGGCCAGCCCGGCGGTCGTATAGTTCTGCCCCCAGGTGATCAGGCAAAACGGGACGGCATTGTTGAACAACGCCATGACGAAGAGCTGGCGCCACAATTTCCCGCCGCGTGGAAACGACAGGCCGGAGATTTGCACGACGCAGGCCAGGAACGCGGCGGCGATCAACACGCGCGCGAAGGTGAGCGCGAAGGTTGGAATTTCGCTGATCGCGATCTTGGTGAAAAAGAACGTGCCGCCCCACAGCACCGACAGGATGATGATGAGCAACCAGTTGGTGGCGGAGAGCGTGGGGCGTTCCGACATGCCGGATCCGGGGTAAAGGGCGACCGTGCTGGCATGAA
The DNA here is from genome assembly GCA_963806815.1 of uncultured Alphaproteobacteria bacterium. Taxonomy (GTDB): domain Bacteria; phylum Pseudomonadota; class Alphaproteobacteria; order Rhizobiales; family Xanthobacteraceae; genus CAWDZJ01. Next base: position 138,645 of record CAWDZJ010000015.1, read on the forward strand.
ACCGCGGCCAAAGGCAAATGCCGAATCGCGAAGCCGGCGGCGACCGGTTCCGGGCGCGGCTATTTCGTCAGCGCAGCCTGGACCAGCTTGACCGCGTCGTGGCTCGCCCATTCCGCCGGACCGGCGAGATAGGCCGATCTCGCAGCCCTTCCGGTCGACCAGCAGCGTGGTCGGCAGGCCGACGGCGCGGCCGATCGACTTTAAGGTCCTGAAACACTTTGGCGTTCGGATCGGCGTAGTAGGTCAGCGCCGTGACGCCGACCTCCTTGAGCCAGGCCTTTGGCTTGTCGGGATTGCGGGTATCGATATTGACCGCGACCACCTCGAATTTCGGGCCCGCCGAGCTTTCTTTGCAGCGCGTCCAGGGCCGGCATCTCCTTGCGGCAGGGGACGCACCAGGTGGCCCACAGGTTGAGCAGCACCGTGCGGCCGCGCCAATCCGGCAAGCTTGCGGGCCTTGCCCGGTCCGGTCGAGATAGGTCAGGGCGGGAAGCTCCAGCGGCTTGGCTGGCCGGCGCGACACGCCGCCACCTCGCCGTGCGCCAACGGGGCGATCCGCTTGGCGAGGTCCACAGCCGGCTGGCAGGCCGCGATCGGCAGCCGGATTGCCTGTGAGGGTGGCAATCCCGTATACCGCCGCCAGCCCGACGACGATTCCGGCAAGTCCGCCCGCCACGATCACGGCGAGCCGCTTTTTGGCGATAGCGTGCGCGGCGTCATCGGTTGCTGGACATCATGATCGGCAAACCTTCGGTGATGGCATGAGCAACAAGATGTGGGGCGGGCGCTTTGCGTCGGGTCCCGATGCCATCATGGAGGAAATCAACGCCTCCATCGATGTCGACCGGCACCTCTACCGCCAGGACATCGCCGCGTCCAAGGCCCATGCGGCCATGCTGGCGAAGCAGGGCATTATCGCGGCGGACGATGCCGCGCAGATCGCTCACGGTCTAGACACGATCCTGTCAGAGATCGAGGCGGGCCGGTTCGAGTTCAAGCGGGCGCTCGAAGACATTCACATGAACGTCGAAAGCCGGCTCGCCGAGCTGATCGGGCCGGCCGCCGGCCGGCTGCATACCGCGCGCTCGCGCAACGATCAGGTGGCGACCGACTTCCGGCTCTGGGTGCGCGACACCATCGATGCGCCTCGACGCCGCGCTCGCCGGTTATCAGCGCGCGCTGGCCGAGCGGGCGCAGGAGCATGCCGGCACGGTGATGCCGGGCTTCACCCATCTGCAGACCGCGCAGCCGGTGACGTTCGGCCATCATCTGCTGGCCTATGTGGAGATGGCGGCGCGCGACCGCGGCCGCTTTGCGGATGCCCGGCGGCGGCTCAACGAGATGCCCGCTGGGGGCGGCGGCGCTTGGCCGGCACCGTCGTTTCCGCTCGACCGCGCGATGACCGCCAAGGCGCTCGGCTTCGACCGGCCGACGGCGAATTCGCTCGACGCCGTGTCCGACCGCGACTTCGTGCTGGAGACGCTGGCGGCGGCATCGCGATCACGGCGGTGCATCTGTCGCGCTTCGCCGAAGAGATCGTGATCTGGACCTCGCCGGTGGTCGGCCTGCTGGCGCTGTCGGACAAGTTCACCACCGGCTCGTCGATCATGCCGCAGAAGCGCAATCCCGACGCGGCGGAACTGGTGCGCGCCAAGACCGGCCGGATCATCGGCGCGCTCAACGCGCTGTTGGTGGTGATGAAGGGGCTGCCGCTCGCCTATCAGAAGGACATGCAGGAAGACAAAGAAGGCGCCATGGATGCGCTGGCCGCGCTGTCGCTGGCGATCGCGGCCATGACCGGCATGGTGCGCGACATGCAGCCTGACACGCGCGCGCATGAAGAAGGCGGCCGGCGAGGGCTATTCGACCGCGACCGATCTGGCCGACTGGCTGGTCCGGACCCTGCAGATGCCGTTCCGCGAGGCGCATCACGTCACCGGGCGGATCGTCGCGCAGGCCGCCGAGCAGGGCGTGGCGCTGCACCGGCTGCCGCTCGCGGCCATGCAGGCGGTCGAGCCGCGCATCACCAAGGACGTGTTCGCGGTGCTGTCGGTCGAGCGCTCGGTGAGGAGCCGGGTCAGCTATGGCGGCACCGCGCCGAAGAACGTGCGGGCCGAGGCGCGCAAATGGCTGCGCCGCCTCGACAAGGAAAATCGTTGAGGGATCGCATTGCCGGGAGTGCCGCGCTTGCGCTGAGTTTTACACAGTACTGTCGGCCTGCATTGTGTTGCCATGTTGCGCCGTCATCCTCCCCAGGTTGACGCTGTCGCCCAACAGTGTCGTGTCCGGGGGGAAAACCTCGCATCACGCCATCGATCGGCTATAGTGCCGCCGAATTCAGGAGTGCCGTCTGTGCCCGGTTTGAACGAACGGATCGTTGTCCGCCTCGCAATCATCGGCGTATTGGCCGCGACGCTCGGCCTTGCCGGCTGCGGGCGCGAAGGTCCGCTTGAACTGCCGCCGTCGGCGGCGGCAAGCCAGCCGGGCGCGGCCGGAAGGGCGGCACAGAAGGCAAAGGCCGTTTCGGCGGCCGAGGACGATGACGACGCGGAAGCTGCAGGCTTCAAGCGCAGGGGCAGAAGAGGCAACGCGGTCCGAAAAAGCCGTTCATCCTCGACCCGTTGATCGGTTAAGCCGTCATCCGTACAGGTTGAAACCCGGTCGACACCCTGACATTGATTGATTTGTCGCGTGATCCTTTCGGAAAAGTCCGCGGCTCTTCCGGGTCATGCTTGCAGCAGCGCGGTAGTGTGGTGGTTCAGAAGTTCGCTAAGTTCTCTCGGCTTGCTATTCAAGCGAACTTCGAACCACCACACTAAAATCATTGTTTTGCTAGTGTCCTTATAGAATCCGAAGTTCGTACGGAGCTGGCTGAATGGTACGACGAACTTCGGATTCGGGACACTCGCGGTCTTCTACGATGCATCATTTCGCCTATCGCAACGGCGTGCTGCACGCCGAGGCGGTGAGCCTGGCAGACGCTCGCCGCGTCGGTCGGAACGCCGTTCTATTGCTATTCGACCGCGACACTGGAGCGACACTACCAGCGTGTTCGCCGGCGCGTTTGCCGATACGCCGTCGCTCGTCTGCTACGCCATGAAGGCGAATTCCAACCAGGCGGTGATCAAGACGCTGGCGCGGCTCGGCGCCGGGTGCTGATGTCGTCTCGGAGGGCGAGCTCAAGCGCGCGCGCGCCGCCGGCATTCCGCCGGAGAAGATCATGTTCTCCGGCGTCGGCAAGACCGAGCGCGAACTGGCGCTGGCGCTGGACGAGGACATCCTGTGCGTCAATGTGGAGTCCGACGAGGAACTGGAACTGCTGTCGAAGATCGCGGCGGCCAAAGGGCGCGCCGCGCGGATTTCCGTTCGCGTCAATCCGGACATCGACGCCAAGACCCACCACAAGATCGCGACCGGCAAGTCGGAGAACAAGTTCGGCATTCCGATCAGCCGCGCCCGCGAGGTCTATGCGCATGCCGCGCGCTTGCCTGGCCTGAGCGTCACCGGCGTCGATATGCACATCGGCAGCCAGATCACCGAGTTGCAGCCGTTCGGCGACGCCTTCGCGTTGCTGACCGAATTCGTGCGCACGCTGCGCGGCCGACGGCCATGACATCGATCATGTCGACCTCGGTGGCGGGCTTGGGCATTCCCTATCACGACGACAACGAACCGCCGCCGCATCCCGGACGCCTATGCCGAGGTCGTCAAGGCCGCGACCCGCGATCTCGGCTGCACCCTGATCTTCGAGCCTGGCCGGCTGATCGTCGGCAATGCCGGCATTCTGGTGACGCGCGTGCATCTACGTGAAGCGCGGCGAGGCCAAGACCTTCATCATCGTCGATGCCGGGCATGAACGATCTGGTGCGGCCGACGCTTTACGAGGCGCACCACGGCATCCGGCCGGTGCGGCGAGCCGGCGCCGAATGCGCCGCGGATCAGTGGCCGACGTGGTCGGGCCGGTGTGCGAATCGGGCGATTTCCTTGCCCTTGATCGCGACATGCCGCTGAACCGCGCCGGGCGATCTGCTCGCGGTGATGTCGGCCGGCGCCTACGGCGCGGTGCAGGCCGGCACCTACAACACCCGCCCGCTGGTGCCGGAGGTGCTGGTGCACGAGGAGCGAATGGGCGCTGGTCCGCCCGCGCCTCGATATCGACGCATTGATTGCGCTCGATCGCCCTGCGCCGTGGCTTTAGCGGCACTGGGTTTTGCATCACAGCTTGGTGAAAAGCTGCTGACAGCCTAGCCGGTGTTGGCCGCACGGCCCTGTGTTATTGTGTCGCAGGATTCTGCAGGAGAGACCAGTGACCGATCGGCCACTGGAGGCCCAAGACGAGCGGCAGGCCCGCGAGGAGCGTCGCTGACGGCGGCACTCGCGCAGGCGCGTGAAGCGGGCGCGCTGGACGATTTTCTGGGAACGTCTTTGGCCGGCGCTGGCGTCGATCGCGACGGCTGTCGGCGTGTTTCTGGCGCTGTCCTGGCTTGGCCTATGGCTTTGGCTGCCGCCGATCGCGCGCGCCGTCGGGCCTGGTTGTCTGTCTGGGGCTGGTCGGCGCGTCGGCGGTCCCGCTGCTTCCGTCCGGTTTCCGAGCAACGGAGATGCCTTGCGCGCGGCTGGACCGGTTCAGCGGCATGGTCGCATCGGCCGGCCACCGCCATGGCGGACCAAATCGCCACCCCGACGCGACGATCCGTTGTCGAATGCGCTGTGGCGGGCCCATGTCGAGCGTGCGCATCGCCGCGGCTAGGGCGTTGAAGGCCGGGCTTCCCGCGCCGAAGGTGCCGCAGCGCGATCCCTATGCGGTGCGGGCGGCTGTCCTGGTGTTCGTCGTCGCCGCCTTCTTTGCCGCCGGCGGAGAGCACTGGAGCCGTATCGCGCGCGGCGTTCGACTGGCAGGGCGTGGTCGCGCCGGCGAACTTCCGCGTCGATGCCTGGGTCACGCCGCCACCCTATACCGCCCGTCCGCCGATCCTGCTGCCCGGTATGCGTGCCGGCGAGCCCGATGCAGGCCGTCGGCGCGAACGAGTTCTCGGTTCCCGTTGGCAGCACCTTGGTCATGCGCGCGACCGGTTCGGTGCAGCTCGACGTCGATGTCAAGGGAGAATTGAAGCCCGCCGAGAGGCCGAGAAGCGCGCCAGTCGCCGGTGCGGACGGAGCATCGTTATGCGATCGCTGGCGACGGCACCGCCATCGTGCGCGGCATTCGGGCGCCGGCAATGTCTCCTGGGTGTTCCGCGGCATTCCCGACAAGCCGCCGACCATCGCGCTGACCAAGGATCCGGAGCGGCAGGCGCGCGGCAGCCTGCAGCTGGCCAATACAAGCTCGAGGACGACTACGGCGTGGTTGGCGCCAAGGCGACATTTGCGCGAAAAGCCCGCCGAGCAAGCGAGAAGGACGCGCAACGGCTGCCGACGCCGCTGTTCGATCCGCCGGAGATTGTGCTGCTCCGCTGCCGCAGGCGCGCACCCGCAAAGGTGCCGGCCAGACCGTCAAGGATCTGACCGAGCATCCCTGGGCCGGCGCCGAGGTGATGATGACGCTGGTCGCGCGCGACGATGGCGGCAACGAGGGACGTAGCGAGCCGCATGAAGTGCGGCTGCCGCGAACGGCGTGTTCGTCAAGCCGATTGGCGCGGGCGCTGATCGAGCAGCGGCGCAAGCTTGCGCTCGACACCGAAGCGCGCGGCGATGTGCTGATGGCGCTGGATGCGATGGCGATCGGCGCCGGAACGTTTCAAGATCGACGCCGGCGTCTATCTCGGGCTGCGGACGATCTATCTGGCAGATCGGCCGCGCCGAGAGCGACGATAAGCTGCGTGACGGTGGTTGCGCGGCTGTGGTCGATGGCGGTGCCATCGAGGATGGCAACCTGTCGGACGTCGAGCGTGCGTTGCGCGCCGCCGCAGGAGGCGCTGCGCCAGGCGCTGGAACGAGGGGCGAGCGACGAGGAACTCAAGAAGCTGATGGATCAGCTTCGCGCCGCGCTCGATCGATTCATGCAGGCGCTCGCCGAGCAGATGCGGCGCAACCCGCAACAGCATGCCGGCCGCTCGATCCAGAATACGCGCGTGCTGCGGCCGCAGGATCTGCGCAGCATGCTCGATCAGATGGAAAAGCTGGCGCGGTCCGGCAATCGCGACGGCGGCGCGGCGGATGCTCGATCAGTTGCAGCAGATGCTGGAAAACCTGCAGATGGCGCGCCCGGGCTGCAGCCCAGATGGCGAGACGACATGAACTCGGCGCTCGATCAGTTGGGCGACATGATCCGCCGCCAGCAGCAATTGCGTGACCGGACCTTCCGCGAAGGTCAGGATCAGCGCAGGACCGGCAAGGCCAGCAGGGCGAACAGGGGCAGGACTTGGCGATCTGCAGCGCGATCAACAGGCATTGCGCGACCAGCTCCAGCAGCTGATGGAGCAGTTGCGCAAGCACGGCCTGGGCCAGCAGGCCGACCAAGGTGAGCAAAGGCGGCGTGGCCAGCTTGGCCGGGCCGGCCGCGAGATGGGCAAAGCCGAAGGCCAGCTCGGCGAGGGCAATGCCGACGGCGCGGTTGGCTCGCAGGGCCGCGCGCTGGAGGCGCTGCGCCGCGGTGCGCAGGGTATGGCGCAGGCGATGCAGCGCCAGGCCCGGGGCAGAGGGCCCGGTCCGGGCCAGCCCGGCCGGTTCGGCCGTGCGCGCGCCGAGCAGAACACCGATCCGCTCGGCCGGCCGTTGCGCGGGCGTGACTATGGCGACGATCTCACGGTCAAGGTGCCGGGCGAGATCGATGTGCAGCGCGCGCGCCGCATTCTCGAAGAATTGCGCCGGCGCTTCGGCGAGCGCTTCCGCCCGCAGCTCGAACTCGACTACATCGAGCGGCTGTTGAAGGATTTCTGAGTTGGCCAGGCGCGGCGCGCGCGGTAGCGGCCTATCGCTGCCGAGGTGTCGACGCCGATACATCGCCATGGCGGCATTTTTGTTTGATCGGGTCGCCATAGTCGCAACTTGCGGCGCCGTTTTGTAATGATCAATGCGCCCGCGGTTTGCCGGCGGCGAGTGCTCGCCTTACGGCGTGGCGGATCTCATTCAACGAAAACGGTTTGGTGACCACGTCATGAACGACGGCAACGATGTCGTGGGCACGTTCGCGCTGGTCGGCAAAGCCGGTCATCAGCAGAATGGCGACGTCGGGATGGTGGCGTGCAGTGGCATGGGCCAGCGCGATGCCGTCCATGCCGGGCATGCGGATGTCGCTCAGAAGCAGGGCGATATTGCCGGCTTCGCGGGCAAGCACGTCGAGCGCGGCCGTGCCATCGGCGGCTGTCATGACTTCGTGTCCATCCTGCGCAAGGGCGCGGGCCACCAGCGTTCGGACAGGCTCTTCGTCTTCAGCAATCAGAATGCGCGCCATCGCGACCCCTATCTGGACCTGGCCAAGGCGCTGGAGCGGCTGGAAAACCGCACCACCACCTCGTGGGAATCTCCCGGCGGTACGGCGTATTGCGAAGCGAACTCCAAGGTGGCGCCGGCCGCCAACTGTTCCCGGCTCGGCAGCGTCGACCAGGTCACGATTTCACTGCCGCGCGCGTTGAGGATCGCGAAGTTGAGCCTCGGAACATCGACAGATTGCGGGGCGCGGCTGGTGATCTTGCCCTGGATCATCAATGTCGGCATGCCGTCCCGGCGGGTCATGGTGGTGGTAACATTCTCGATTGTGGGTCCGCGCGGGCCGGCCGACAGGCCGATCGCCGCATAAAGCCCGGCGGTCGGCGGCACGGCCTGTGCGATCCAGTCGCGGAAGCCGATCAGGGCAAGGTTGACTGCCAACAGCCCCAGGACGAATGTCGTCGGCACCGGCAGTTGCGCCAACCGCCGTCCCAGGTTCCGCAGGCCCTGAATTCCATTGCGCCACTTCGGTTCCTGGTTCGCGCCGACGACCCCGATTCGCGATTTCCCCGATCGCCGGCTCCGGCATGGTGGTGATGATGGTCATTCCGGCCGGCCGGTTGGCCGGTAACGGGCCGTCAGGCATCAGATGGGTGACTTCGGTCATGGCGTCCTCGCAAGTAGGCGAACGCAGGGCCCCCTCGGGTGCGCCCATCGGCGCGCGCGGACTTCGGCGGCGGGCTTTGGCAGGGCTCTATGCCGGACCTTGCGCAGGATGGACCTATGATCTGCATGGCCGAATCAGGGCTGTTCGGGTTCGCGCCCACACGCTACCAACGGACCGTTAACGAAACGGAAACCATAATCCGAGCACCGTCGCGCCTGAGCCCGAGCGGATTGCGGTTCCGAGGGCCGATGATCGGCTGCCGTTGAAGGTGGTTGGACGGCGGTTCGTGGAACCCTGGGCCGCGAAACCTGTTGGCTCGTGGAACTTGGGGCCGTGGCAGGACGGCCGTGGTATTGCTGTAGCCGGAGCACGAATCGGGGCAGCGTTGTCGATCCGCGGCGGGTTCATGGGGATGTCGGACCGGCCCCGGCAGGAAGCAATCGGAGACAGGTTTGGTCCGGTTTGAAAATGTTGGACTGCGCTATGGACTCGGACCGGAGGTGCTGCGCGACCTCTCGGTGCGGATCGAACCGCATTCCTTCCAGTTTCTGACCGGCCCCTCGGGCGCGGGCAAGACCTCGCTGCTGCGCCTCCTGTTCCTGTCGCTGAAGCCGACGCGCGGTCTGATCACGCTGTTCGGCCATGACGTCGCGACCCTCGACACCGACGCGCTCGCCACCCTGCGGCGCCGGATCGGCATCGTTTTCCAGGACTTCCGCCTGCTCGATCACATGTCGACCTACGAGAATGTCTCGCTGCCGCTGCGCGTGCTCGGCCGCAAGGAGGAAAGCTACCGCGAGGAGGTGACCGAACTGCTGCACTGGGTCGGTCTCGGCGACCGGATGTGGGCTCATCCGCCGGTGCTCTCCGGCGGTGAGAAGCAGCGTGCGGCGATCGCGCGCGCGGTGATCGCGCGGCCGCAATTGCTGCTCGCCGATGAACCGACCGGCAATGTCGATCCGAGCCTGGCGCAACGGCTGTTGCGACTGTTCATCGAACTCAACAAGTCGGGCACGGCCGTCATCATCGCGACCCACGATATCGCGCTGATGGATCAGTACGATGCGCGGCGGCTCGTGCTGCACGAGGGCCGCATGCATATTTACGAGTGAACGGGCGATGAGCGACGATCCGCGCCAACCCGACAACCAGACGGCGATGCCGCCCGCGGAAGTGAATGGCGACGAGCAGGCCTATGTCGAAACGCCAATCGTCCCGAAAAGCTCGATCGCCGGCCACGCCTTGGTGGCCGTCGTCGCCATCATGACCTTTCTGGCCTCACTGACCCTGGGCGCGGTGATCCTGGTCCATGCGCAGGCCGGCGAATGGGAATCGGATGTCGCGCGCGAAATGACCATCCAGGTCCGTCCGATGCGCGGGCGCAATCTCGATGCCGATGTGGCGCGGGCGGCCGACATCGCGCGCAACGTCGCGGGTATCGATAGTGTACGGATCTATTCGAAGGAAGAATCCGCGGCGCTATTGGAGCCGTGGCTGGGCAGCGGGCTGCGCGTCGAAGACCTGCCGGTACCGCGCATCATCGTGCTGCGGATCGGAAGTGCGCCGCAGCCCGATCTGCAACAGATGCGCACGCTGCTCAAAGAGCAGGCGCCAAGCGCGAGCCTCGACGATCACCGTGGCTGGATCGACCGGATGCGCACCATGTCGCAGACTGCGGTAATGGGCGGCATCGCGATCCTCATCCTGGTGTTTGTCGCGACCGTTCTGTCGGTGACATTCGCGACCCGGGGCGCCATGGCCGCGAATCGGCCGATCATCGAAGTCCTGCACTTCATCGGCGCCAAAGACAGCTACATCGCCTGGAACTTTCAGCAGCACTTCCTGTGGCTCGGTCTCAAGGGCGGCGCTATTGGCGGCGGAGCGGCCATCGTCCTGTTCGTCGTTGCCGGCCTGCTAAGCGACCGTCTGCTTGGGACTGCGGGTGGCGACCAGGTCTCGGCGTTGTTCGGCAGCTTTTCGCTCGGGTTTGCCGGCTATTTTGCCGTCATTTTTCTGGTCATATTGGTCGCCGCCGTCACGGCCTGGGCATCGCGTCGAACCGTGACGCAGACGCTCAGGACCGTATCCTGATGTCTGCCAATTCGCGGTCCAAGTGCTGGATTTGGATGCTATTTTCGGGCTAGAGCAGCCAAATGCAGAAGGTTGCTCGATTCTTCTGATTCGATCATCTTTCTGCCTTGAGGTGGAGCCGCGATTGCGGTTCCACCTCAAGGCAGAAAGATGATCTAGTGGTGATTGATGTCGGCGACCGAGCCAGGAAAAAATGCAACCAGCGGCGGCGCCGGACCGCCGGCGGAGCAACCTGCGCCGCCCGTCCGGTCGCGCCGATGGTTTCGCCGCCTCGGCCTGCTCATGGTTCTGGTCATCCCGCTCGCCCTGCTGGCTCTGGTTCTTGGGTTCGGACTGTTCATCTGGCAGATCGCCGACGAGGAGACCGAACTCAAGGACAAGGCCGACGGCATCGTCGTGCTGACTGGTGGAGCCTCGCGCATCAGCGATGCCTTCAAGCTTTTGGCCGCCGGGCATGGCCAGCGGCTGTTGATCACCGGGGTGCACCGCACCACCAGCACGCGTGAGATTTCGCGTCTGACGCCGCAATATGAACGTGAGATTCACTGCTGCGTCGATCTCGATCACTCGGCGCTGAACACGCTCGGCAACGCCATTGAAACCCGCCGCTGGGTGGAGAAACGCGGCTTCCGCTCGCTCATCGTGGTGACGTCGAGCTATCACATGCCGCGGGCGATGGTGGAACTGGCGCGCCAGCTTCCCGACGTCGAGCTGATTTCGTATCCGGTTGTCACCGACCGGATGCGGCTGGCGCGCTGGTGGGAGAGCGAGGCGACGGCGCGGCTGCTGATGCTGGAATATCTGAAATACGTCGCGGCGCAGATCGGCATCCGTGTCGATCCGCCGTCGGCCGCTACCGCGGCGAGAACGGGCACCGCGCGCGATCCCCGTCACTCCGATGCAGCGAATGTCGCACATCAATAGCGGTTCGACCCACGTGCTCGTCCTTCGCTCGCTGATCTTCAATTTCGTGTTCTATCTGGTGTTGGCGTTTTTTTGCCTGATCTTGACGCCGACACTGATCCTGCCGCGGCCAGCCATAATGGCGGGCGTGCGATTGTGGGGATGGGTCAATTTCTGGCTGATGCGCGTCATCTGCAATCAGCGAATCGCAGTCGTCGGCCGCGAAAGGATTCCATCAGGCCCGTTCTTCGTTGCCTCCAAACATCAATCGATCTGGGAAACGTTTGCCGTTGCGTTGTTGTTTCCCAATCCGGTTTTTATCGCCAAGCGGGAGTTGTTCTGGATTCCGTTCTTCGGCTGGTATCTCTGGAAATTCGGCAATATCGGTGTTGATCGCGCGGCAGGGGTACGCGCACTCGAGACCATGCTCCAGGGAGCCGATGAGGCGATCGCGCAAGGCCACCAGATCGTGATCTTTCCGGAGGGCACGCGCAAGGCGCCGGGAGCCGAGCCCGATTACAAGCCGGGCGTCTATTTCCTTTACGCGCATCTGGAAATTCCCTGCGTGCCGTTGGCGCTCAATTCCGGCGTGTTCTGGCCGCGGCGGAAATTTCTGCGCTATCCCGGAGTCATTCGCGTTGAGGTGCTCGATCCGATTTATCCCGGTCTGAAGCGGAAACCATTTCGCGAACGCCTACAGAATGACATCGAAACAGCGACGGCGCGTCTGGTCACGATCGGCCTGCGAGAACGGGATGGGGTCGCCGCCGAGCCGTAGGTGCCGCAGCAGCGGACGGCGGCCTGACGGTCGGCCGCAACGCTCTTGCCGTCAGGCGCCGAGATGTTGCGACAGCCTGAACAGACCATCATCGCGAAGGCCAAGCGCGGCGAGTTCCTTGACCGCGGCCAGCACATATTCGCGGTTCGGTCCCGAGCGGCCATGGCCCTGCCGGACGTGATGGAGTTGTTGTTCGAGCGAGAGCCTGCCGGCATATTGCGGATGGCCGCGGTCGACCACGTAGCACAGCGCCTCGATCCGCTTGGCCGGCTCGCCCTGCAGCCACACGCCGCGCGTCGCCTCGCGATAGACCATGGTGACCTGTTCACGGGCCCGCAGATAGGCGATGGTATCGCGGCGATCGGCGGCGGCGACCCGGTAGGCGATGCCGCGGCAGGTGCCGCCGCGATCGAGACCGAGCACCAGGCCGGGCCGCTCCGGCGTGCCGCGGTGAACGAAGGAGTAGACGCAGAGCGCGCGATGGGCCCCGATCAGGCGGGCCTGGACGCGTTCACGATAGGGGAAATCGGGCCGCCACATCAGCGAGCCATAACCAAATACCCAAAGGTCGCCGGAATGATCTTCGGAGATATCGGTCATGGCTGGGGACAACAGGCGGTCTGGCAGGTAGACGCCGCGCTTGAGTTCGCCTAACAGGCAACACAATGCCTTGCAATGCTGTCGTTGAAACAAAAGAGGCGTTTAAGGGCTCGAATCACTCACGGAAACGCCGTATTCATAGCGTTGCACCATGGGGAGGGGTCTGCCGGGCCGGGTGTTCCACTTGGCAGCGAACAATCAGGGCACAGGATCGCCGCGAGACCATTGCCGCGCGATTTCCTGGAGGGTACCGAGCTTCATGCATCAACTGACCGATCCCCCGCGTCGCCGCCTCTGGCCGGTCTTTGTTCCGACCGGCATTGTCATCGTCATTGCGATCGGATGGTCCGTCGGATGGTTTTACGCCGCCTCCAAGGCGGAGGATACGGTCGCGCAATGGCGGGCGCGCGAGGCGCGAGGCGGCCGGGTCCATACCTGCGGTTCTGAGAGCATCGGCGGTTATCCGTTCCGCATCGAGGTCCGCTGCAAGGACGCCGGTATCGCCCTGCGGGATACCCGCCCACCGCTGGTTCTGAAGGCGCCATCCGCCGTCGCCGCGGCGCAGATCTATGATCCGACGCTTATCATCAGCGAATTCTCCGGCCCCATGACCATCGCCGAATCCGGCGGACCGGTGTCCTATATCGCCAACTGGAAATTGTTGCAGGCAAGCGTGCGCGGCACGCCGCGCGCGCCGCAGCGCGCCTCCGTCGTGATCGACGAACCGACGGTGGATCATGTCGGTGTGGACGGACGGACCAATTGGGGGCAGGCGCGTCGCCTGGCGGTGCACGGCCGCATCGTTTCGGGATCGGTGCGCGCCAATCCGGTGATCGATGTGGCGCTGGATGTGCGCGGCGCCACGGCGCCGGAAATTCATTCGCTGGCGGCCGAGCCATTCGACGTCGACCTGGAAGCTCAACTGCGCGGCCTGAAGGATTTTTCGCCGAAGCCATGGCCGCAGCGCTTCCGCGAAATTCAGGAGCGCGGCGGGACCATCGATGTGCGCAAGATGCGGCTTCGCCAGGGCAGCATGATCATGGTCGGCGACGGCTCGTTCGGCCTGAGCCCGAACGGTCACCTCGACGGCGAAATGAAAGTGACGATCGCCGGCCTGGAACGATTTCTCAAGGAACTGGGGATCGATCAGCCGCAGGCGCAGAACCGCGCGCTCGACCGCTATGCGCCGGCTTTCAACGCGCTTGACCGCGTTCTGCCCGGTCTCGGCGGCATCGCGCGCCAGCATGCGGGTGCCAGCATTGTCGCCGGGCTCGGCCTGATCGGGGAGCGCACGACGCTCGAAGGACAGCGTGCCGTCACCGTGCCGCTGCGGTTCGAGAACGGCTCGGTGATGCTCGGGCCGCTGCGCATCGGGCGCACCGCGCCGCTGTTTTAGATTTCTGTTTTAGGGTTCGGGTTTGTTTGTTTCCGGACCCAATTTCATTTCCGCTTTTTATTGTTCTGTCAGTTTATTGTTCACTCCGTATTGGTGGCGCTGCTCCGGGCTGGCGTGCTTGCACATGGCAAATGTCGTTGCTGACATGTGGCGGTAATTCAATACCTCTACTTAATAATGAACCCGCTGCTTGCCGCGCCACCGAAAAATAAGGCATAGATGCGGCGGCCAGGGGGCGTTAAAGGAGGACTGGCTAGTGAATAGCGAAAAATACAACTCATCTGCTAGCTAAACGAGGAATAATTATGAAATTTGATCTGTTGTCGTCGCGTGCTTCGCACGCGATGGGGGGGGCTGCTTTCGCTGCAACAGTGGCCTTGGCGTTGATTCTGCCAACCGGCACCGCAAGCGCCACACCAGCATTTGGAAGCCAGACCGGACAGTCGTGCGGTTTTTGCCACACCCGACAAAGTATCGTTAGCGGGGACTACTTCCTCAATGGGGCTGGGCAGGCCTTTAAAAGAAACGGTTACAAGCTGCAGCAGACTCAAGGGCCGCGGAATCCGCCGCCGCAGTTTCAGCCACCGCGACGCCGTTGCAGAATGCAGCCGATGCAACTCTACGATCGCCGCGGCAATCCCCGCGGTACCTTCGACGTCCAAGTGTGTAATTGATTTCGTTTAGCCGACAATTGTGGCGCTTAATCGCGTCTTTCGTTACAACCTGAGCGCCATAGGCCGACGGCGAAGACACCCGCGCTGCGATCGTTAAAAGCTATGGCCTCAGACGTATGTGCCGTCTGAGGCCTGCTTGGCCCGCCTCCAAGGCGGGCTTTTTCATTTTGTTGCGAATTTGGCGTCAGTCTTCCGCCGCGTAGGGTCGCGGGATCTCCTTTTGCCCGAGCGATGGGTGCAGTCGGCCGAAGTCGGGGTCGGGCGAATCCTGTCCGGCCTCGACGATGCCGCGGCGAATCGCGCGGGTGCGGGTAAACAGATCGAACAACGTGTCGCCGTCGCCACGGCGGATCGCGCGCGTCAGCGCCGAGAGGTCCTCGTTGAAACGGCCGAGCATCTCCAGCACCGCGTCCTTGTTGTACAGGAAGACATCGCGCCACATGGTCGGATCGGACGCGGCGATGCGGGTGAAGTCGCGGAAGCCGCCGGCGGAATAGGTCAGCACCTCAGAACGGGTCACTTCGCGCAGGTCGTCGGCGGTGCCGACGATGGTGTAGGCGATCAGGTGCGGCACGTGGCTGGTGATGGCGAGCACCAGGTCGTGATGTTCGGCCGACATGGTCGCGACATTGGCGCCGAGCAGGCGCCAGAAGGCGGTCAGCCGTTCAACCGCGGCGGGGTCCGCGCCTTCCGGCGGCGTCAGGATGCACCAGCGATTGATGAACAGTTCGGCGAAGCCGGCATCGGGGCCGGAATGCTCGGTCCCGGCGACCGGATGGGCCGGAATGAAGTGCACGCCGTTCGGAATATAGGGCGCCATGTCGCGCAGCACGGCGGCCTTCACCGAGCCGACATCGGAGATTGTGGCGCCGGCTTTCAGATGCGGGGCGATCTCCTTGGCAACCGCGCCGCTCTGGCCGACCGGAATGCAAACGATGACCAGATCGGCGCCCTCTGCAGCTTCGGCATTGGTCTCGACCACCTGATCGGCAATGCCGAGTTCGGCGATGCGCCGGCGCGTCGCGCCGGAGCGTGCGGTCGCCACGATGGTGCGCACCGCGCCCTGCGCGCGCGCCGCCCGCGCGATCGAAGAGCCAATCAGGCCGACCCCGATCAGCGCAAGACGGTTGAAAATCGGTTCCGTCACGCCGCCCGTCCCATGAACTCCGCCAATGCCGCGACCACGAGGCGGTTGGCTTCCTCGCTGCCGATGGTCATGCGCAGCGCGTGCGGTAACTGATAACCGTCGACCCGCCGGAGCACCAGCCCACGGGCGGTGAGAAACTGGTCAGCTTCCTTGGCAGTTCGGCCGTTGGTTTCCGGAAAGTGAATCAGCACGAAATTCGCCACGCTCGGCGTCACTTTGAGGCCGAGCTTGCCGATCTCCTGCGTGACCCAGGCGAGCCAGCGGTCGTTGTGCGCGCGCGAGGCTTCGACATGCGCGGCGTCGGCAATCGCTTCGATGCCGGCGGCCATGGCGGGCGCATTGACGTTGAATGGGCCGCGAATGCGGTTGAGCGCATCGGCAACGTGTTCCGGCGCGTAAAGCCAGCCGAGCCGCAGCGCCGCCAGGCCGTGGATCTTCGAGAACGTGCGCAGCATGACGACGTTCTCGCTGGTGGCGACCAGTTCGATGCCGGATTCGTAGTCGTTGCGCTGCACGTATTCGGCATAGGCGGCATCGAGCACCAGCAGCACATGCGGCGGCAGCGCCCGGTGCAGCCGCTTGACCTCGTCGAACGGAACATAGGTGCCGGTCGGATTGTTTGGATTGGCGAGAAACACGATCCGGGTGCGGTCGGTGACGACGCCGAGAATCGCGTCGACTTCGGCGGTATGATCGACCTCGCGCGCGATCACCGGCTTGCCGCCGGCGCCGAGGATCGCGATCGGATACATCAGGAAGCCGTGGGTGGTGTGAATCGCCTCGTCGCCCGGTGCGACATAGGCGTGCGACAGCAGGTTGATCAGATCGTCCGAACCGGCGCCGCAGACGATGCGGCTGGGTTCAAGGCCGAAGGTGCCGCCGATGGCTTCGCGCAGCGCGGTTGCCGCACCGTCGGGATAGTCCTGAAGATAATCGGCGACCGCGTGATAGGCGGCGATGGCCTTCGGGCTCGGCCCGAGCGGTGTCTCGTTGGAGGAGAGCTTGAATACGCGCTCGACATTGGGCGCGGTGCTCTTGCCCGGGACATAGGCCTTGATCGCGAGCACGCCGGCGCGCGGCGTGGGGCGTTGCAGGTTCGACATGGTTCGTCTCGTTGTCCGCGCCCGGCCAGGGCGGGGCTTTTCAAGGATCGGAAGGACCGCGCTGTGGATCGGGCGGCGGCTGTCAGCCGGCCGAGCCATGACCGGCGGTCTTGGCGGGCACGGTATAGCGAGTTGCGTGGCTGCCGACGAGGGTCGATGCGCGCACCGAGGCGTGGGCGGCGACCAGGGTGTCGGTGATAGTGGTGATGCTGCCGCCTTGCGGGATCGACACCAGCAGCGCCGCGCCGTCGAAGGCATTGTCGGGCACCACGATCACCTCCGCCAGGGGGCTGAGTGCATGGGCGGCGGCCGTGCTCCAGCCGGAGACGCGGATGCTCCAGACCTCGACCTCCGTCACCATGGCGTCGGCGGCCGCGCGCGAGACCACGAACAGCGGCATGGCGGCTGGGTGGTCGCCGCGAATGATGAAGGGCAGCCGCGCGATGATGCGCGGGGCGGTGTCGAATTCGAGCGCACTCCACCAGGCGCCCGCGCCGGCCGCCGCGAAGGCCGGCACCAGGCCAAGATCGCCCTTGGAATCGGAAACCGCGGCGACCACGCTTGCCGCGCCCATATGGGCCACGAATGGGACGGTAAATCCAAAGTGAAAGCGGGCGGAATCGCGCATCGCGGCATCCCCCGCCGCCAGATCGGCATGCACCGAAAACGGCGCCTGCACATAGGTGAAGGTGGCGATAATGACCCGCCAAATGCTCTCCACCGTATCGAGCGGCAGGATGCCGTGATGACGCTTGACCAGCCGGCGCATCATGTCGGCCTCGCGCGCGGGGCGGAAAGCCGAGCCGGTCTCCTGCGTCTGCTTGACCGCGATCAGGCGGTCGATGATATCGCCGCGCTCCATCAGGAGCCGATGGATCGTCTCATCGATGCGGTCGATCTCCTTTCGGAGCTCGCCGAGGTTGGGCGCGGTGGGCGTGTTCGGCATGGCGGCTTGACCGGACGTAGTCCGGATCCCCGATTTTGGCGCCCCGGTTATGCGGGGCGCGACGGCCGAAATCAAAGAAAACATTGACAGTCACCACTGCCGATCCCTAGCTAACCGACCCCGGTATCCTTTCCGTCCTGCTAATCCTTCCACCGCCGGGGTGCTGGCGGCGCCGGGACTGAGAGCACGGTGGGTGAGGTGAGAATGGGTGAGGCCAAGTCGAGCGCAGTGCTCGATCTTGCTAATCGCACGCGCGAGGCGGACAACCCGCATTCGCTGGTTGTGCAGTTCGATCGCGCCAAGCCGTTGCAGCTGGACGCGGGCGTTACCCTTGCGCCGTTTCAGATCGCCTATCAGACCTATGGCGCGCTCAATGCGCAGCGTTCGAACGCGGTGCTGGTCTGTCATGCCCTGACCGGCGACCAGCATGTGGCGAACGTGCATCCCATGACCGAAAAGCCGGGCTGGTGGGAGACCATGGTCGGACCGGGCCGGCCGATCGATACCGAGCGCTATTTCGTGATCTGCCCAAACGTGATCGGCGGCTGTATGGGCTCGAGCGGACCGGCGTCGATCAATCCGGATACCGGTATGCCGTGGGGGCTGGAATTTCCGGTCATCACCATTCGCGACATGGTGCGGGCGCAGGCCATGCTGCTCGATCATCTCGGCATCGAGACCGTGTTCTCGGTCGCCGGTGGTTCGATGGGCGGCATGCAGGTGCTGCAATGGGCGGCGAGCTATCCGGAGCGGGTGTTTTCCGCGCTGCCGATCGCGGCGGCGACCCGCCACAGCGCGCAGAACATCGCCTTCCATGAGGTCGGCCGCCAAGCCGTCATGGCCGATCCGGACTGGCGCAGCGGGCGCTATTTCGCCGAGGGCACCAATCCGCGGCGCGGGCTCGCGGTCGCGCGTATGGGCGCGCATATCACCTACCTGTCCGACGCCGCGCTGCATCGCAAGTTCGGCCGCCGATTCCAGGACCGCGATAATCCGACGTTCTCGTTCGACGCCGATTTCCAGGTGGAATCCTATCTGCGCCACCAGGGCATCACCTTCGTCGAGCGGTTCGACGCCAATTCCTATCTCTATCTCACGCGCGCGATGGACTACTTCGATCTTGCCGCCGACTGCGACGGCATCGTCGCCAATGCCTTCAAGGGCACGAAGACGCGGTTTTGCGTGATCTCGTTCACCTCGGACTGGCTGTTCCCGACCACGGATTCGCGCGCCATCGTGCATGCGCTCAATGCCGGTGGGGCGCGGGTTTCGTTTGCGGAAATCGTGACCGACAAGGGCCACGACGCCTTTCTGCTCGACGAGCCGGAGCTGCTTGGGATCGTGCGCGGCTTTCTCGAGGGCGCGGCCAAGGCCCGCGGCCTGCCGCCAGTTGCGAAGTCTTAAGTCATGCTGTCACGGATCAAACACGATCTCACCATGCGCGAAACGGCGCGGACCCAGGGCGGCACGCGTGTCGACCTGGTCGCGGTCGCCGACATGGTCGCGCAGGGATCGC
Source organism: uncultured Alphaproteobacteria bacterium (assembly GCA_963806815.1). Taxonomy (GTDB): domain Bacteria; phylum Pseudomonadota; class Alphaproteobacteria; order Rhizobiales; family Xanthobacteraceae; genus CAWDZJ01. The sequence continues at coordinate 157,834 of CAWDZJ010000015.1, forward strand.
GCGTGCTCGACGTCGGCTGCGGCGACGGCGAGCTGCTGCAACTGCTGGAGGGGCGCGGCGTCGACGGCCGCGGCATCGAGATTTCGCGCGAGGGCGTCAACGAATGCGTCGCCAAGGGGCTCGCGGTGATCCAGGGCGATGCCGACACCGATCTGGCCAATTATCCCGACGATGCCTTCGACTACGTGATCCTGTCGCAGACCATTCAGGCTACCCGTCATCCGCGCGAGGTGCTCGAACACATGCTGCGGATTGGGCGCTACGCCATCGTGTCGTTCCCGAATTTCGGCCACTGGAAGATCCGCACCAAGCTCCTGACGGGCGGGCGCATGCCGCGCACCGCCAACCTGCCGGACACCTGGTACAACACCCCCAACATCCACTTCTGCACGCTGAAGGACTTCGTGCAGTTGTGCGACGATATCGGCGCACATCGCGAAAAGGCGGTCGCGCTCAATGCCTGGGGCAAGCCGCTGCGGCTCAATGCGCCGTGGTGGTTCTGGAACCTGTTCGGTGAGCAGGCGGTGTTTCTCTTGAGCCGGGCCGGATCGGGTCGGCACGGGGCCTCCCGCTAGTCAATTTTCGTTTTTCCGCATGGGCTGCTTCGACCGCTGCTGCCGCTTGGCTAGCGCTATCAATTCTGGACGATACTCGAAATGCATGGTGTCGTAGTGATACCATTTGCCGCCCCAGATAAAGCCGTGGCGCTCGAATATCTCGACGATCTGCAGCGGGATCTGACTACGCCAGGCAATTGCGCCGTTGGCCGGTTTGGACCAGCGCCAGTAATCGGCGCGCCGTGCGTTGATATCAATCGCGGCGCCGAAAGCATGCACTGACATCCGTTTGGTGCCGGCGATGACGCGGCAATTGTAGGTGCCTGAGGTGGGGACGAGATAGCGCGTCATGCTGGCGGGGAGCGCGGAAAGGTCGCGCGAGACGGCGGCGAGCTTGTCGGCGACGCCGTTGACGGTCGTTGCGGTAATGGTGCCGCCACCGCGATTCGGTAGCCAAGGAACGGGCTTGAGATGGCCCCGAACCTGCCGCTGTTTGCAATCGCCGTACATCTTGCGGAACAGCGGTTCATAGCGAATGCGCCCGGGATCGAAATTGGTCGCGGGCGTGGCGAACTTGGCGCCGAGCGGGTAGGCAAACGCGAACTGATCGTCGATATCGGGCGCGTTCAGCAATTGATCAAAACTCTTGTCTGTCTTGCCATCGGAGATCGGCATGCGGGTGCCGTCCTTCCAGATCAGGTCCTTGTCGTCGTAGCCGGCAAGATGGTCGGGATAGGCGGTCACGAGCGCGTCAAGCGCCGGATCGGCCTTGGCAGGTGCAGGCGATGCAGCAAGTGAGACGCCAGCAAGGATCAAAACGGCGAGTGATCGCATCAACGCTCCATCGACTGGATGGTTTGCACGTTCGCTCTTTCATAAGCATTGAGACTCGGATTCCACGTATTGGGCCGGTACCAGGAGAAACGCCGAAAATGCTGGTTAAGGTCCGCGCTCTTAAAGAAACGGCCGCGGCGCGCGTAGATTTCGTTGCGCGCGATACGCAGCTGCGCGGGCGACAGGCCGCGCAACTCGTTGCGCGAGAGATTGCGCCGGTCGGAATCGGGAAAGAGAAATCCTTCCGGCTCCGCACGCGTTGGTGGCGGCGGCGCGGGGAGGCGGTCCGGCGTCTCCGCCGGGGTTCGCATCGCCATTTTGTTCAGTTCCTTGAGTCTCGCGACCGCGAGCGCCGCGTAGACGCTATTCGGATATTCGCGGATGAAAGCCTGCAGAACTGTCTGGTCGCTGGTCGTTTTCACGGCGTCCCACGCGCGTGCAGGACGATCATCCACCGTGGCTGGAGATTTTTCGGTGGACGGGGCGGGCGTATTGCGCGGCGGTGAGAAATAAAAGTCACCCTTGATGGGTGACGACGACATCCAGGGTTTTTGCGCTCCGGCCGTCACCTGCGAAACCGAGAGCCCGACATCGTTGAAAGCGCGGAAAATGCCGAGGCCCGGCTTGCGCATCGAATGCACCAGCGCCGTGGTATAGGGGCTGTTGCCGCCGCTGCCGTCGAGGGCAACATTGCCCGGCTGTGTGGCGAATGAAATCAGCGTGCCTTCGGGCGCTTGCATGGTGGCGAGACCGGACGTCGCCGAGCGTAACCCACGCCCGCCGAACGGGTTGTTGCGGCAGGCATCAAGGATCACGAGATTGAGCTTGGTGCCGGTACTTTCCATCTGCCGAAGTACAACGTTCATATCGAGCATCTGAAAGTCGACATCGGCCTCCACGGTCGGGTTGGCGTCGACCGGCACGAGATAGTTTTGGCCTTTGATCTGCATGCCATGACCGGCGTAATAAAATAGGCCGACGTCGGCGCCGGACAACTGCTCCCTGAACGTCCGCACCACACGGTTCAGACTTGCTATATCGAGATCGATTTGGGCCCCGCCGCCGACGAGCGTGAATTGAAGCCCGCGCAGAGTATTTCCGACCAGCCGAGCGTCATTTGCAGGGTTTGGCAGACGCGGAATGTGTTGATAGGCCGAATTGCCGATGACTAATGCCACCCGCTTTTCCGCATGGGCATCTGTGGCAAACAGCAGCAGGATAACGATCGCGGCGACGGCAAATTTGATCCTGGCGACAATATTCATATCGGGAATGCCCTGGTCGATAGGAGATCAAAAACATAACGCAAATTCGAGCGTGATTTCCACAAGCAGAGCTAAGTTTCTCTCCGTATGATGACGCCATTGCAACCGGGATTGCCCATGCTGCCCGCAGCGCGGGCTGTCCTTGGGACGGCGGATATGGCGAGACGTCGAATGACGACATCCGCGCGAACGGGGCTTGATAATATTCCTAAGGATATTATTCCTATGCGCGCCTTGCTCACCGAGGGGCGCACTCATGAGGCGTTCTGAGAGCGGAGCAGGGTGCGGCTCCTGCTGGCGCGGCTCGCAATCGCGCCATCGGGCGTCCCGGGGCTCCACCCGGGGGTCACTACGAACCCCCCGCCAGGAACTGGCTGATCGAGAGGCTCGCAAGAGCAGTTTCGGAAAGCGTGGCCCGGAGACGCAATAAAATAGCCGCCAAATAAGAGCGTGCGATCGGACGCATAACCGGCGTCCACTTTTGCTGGTCGTACGCTTGGAGCGCCGGATGGCGCGCGCGTCCTCGCAAGACGCGCGCCGCGCCTCATCAGCGCGGAGACAAGTTGGATGCGCGTCCCGGCGCTCCACCCCCTCGGCCGATCCGAGGGGCGAAGGAAAGGAAGGGTGGAGCCCGGCATCCTCAAGCCTCCGGGCCGCGGAGCGTTGGCTTGCAGACATCCGTCCTTGCGACGCGCTCCAAATCGGGCGATCAAACGCGCTGCCGATCTATCAACCGCCGACAAAGGGAGCCCGCCATGTCCAAGACGATCGAGCATATTCATTGGCCGGACGCCCCCGACATGTGGATGCCCTATGCGCCGGCGATCAAGGTCACGGGCGGCACTACGGTCTATCTCGCCGGGGTCACCGCGGCGCCGGTCTATCATCACCATCCGCACCGGACCGGAAGAATTCGATTCCATGCCGCCGGACATGGAAGGTCAGGCGCGCGCCGGCGCTCGAGAATCTCAAGCGCGGACTGGAAGCGGTCGGTGCGCAACTTCGCCGACGTGGTGACAGCCGACCGCTTCGTCACCGACATGGAGCAGCAGGACGCGCTCAATAAGGTCTGGGGCGAGTATTTTGGCGATGCCAAGCCGACCACCACCACGGTCCAGGTGGTGCGGCTTGCCACCGATCCGCGCTGCCTGGTGGAAATCAACGCCATCGCCGTCGTCGATTGAACGCCGCGCGCAGGGGGACGCCTTGATGACCAAGGTCCGTAACGACGATCCGGGTGCACGCGTGCCGCTGGTGGATCCCGATAGTGACGAGCCGGTGGTGGCGGAAATTTTCGCCAATGTGCGGGCGCGCCGCGCCAGGCCGCTCAACATGCACCGGGCGATGGCCAATGCGCCCGAATCGTTCAAGGCGCGGATCAATTATGCGATGGCGCTGCGCTCGAAAACCGCGATCGCGCGGGCGCATCGCGAATTGGCGATTCTGCGCGTGGCGCACCTCGCAAACGGCGATTATGTGCGGGCCGAGCACGTGCCGATGGCGATGGCGAGCGGGCTCAGCGCGGAACAGATCGACGCGGTGGGTGCCTGGCGGCAGAGCGCGGCTTTCGACGATGTTCAGCAGGCCGTACTGGCCTATACCGATGCCATGATGGCGCCCGAGAGCGTCGATGATGCCACCTTCGAAGCTCTGGCGCGGACGTTTTCGCCGCGCGAGATCGTGGAACTGACAATGACGGTCTCGTTCTACAACAGCACGGTGATGAACACGCGGGCGTTGCGCGTGCCGTTGGAGAAAAGCTTCGGAACTGACGCCGTTGGCTGAATGCCGAACCGGTGTGTTGAATTGTCATCAAGCGGTGATGGTGTCGCCGGTCGCGATTTCGCCGGCCGCGACGACTTCGGCATAGACGCCGCAATCGGCATGATCGAAGGTCTGCATCAAGCGTCTTTGGGATTTCCAGATCGCGGATGCCGGTGTCGGGATCGACATCGGTGGCGGCGCAGCGCACGATCCGCTTGACGACTTTCAGCCGCGCGTTCGGCCCGATCGCGATCTCCCGGCCCAGCAGGTCGAATTCGTGCCAGGCCGGCCAGCCCGCGACATAGACATTGCCGCGAAAGCGCAGCGGATGGACGGCGGTGCCGGTCGCGGTTTCGATCGCGGCGACCGAGGCGAGATTGATGATGGAAACCACCTTTTTTCGCCACATCGGAGAAGCTGAAATCGGCGGCCTGCAGCACGCGCGGCGGCCCGCGCAGATCGGCGGCGCAAAAGTTCGCGAAAAACGCTTCGATCGCCGCGCGCCCGGTCGCGCTCGACAGGTCGCCACGCGCGGCCTCGCGGCCTTCCGCCTCGATCACCAGCGTATGGGTGGCGTCATCGTAGTGGCTGCGCAGGGTCGCCAGCCGTTCATTGCGCATCAGCATCAGAAATCTGATCTTGGGCAGATGCGCGGGCGCGGCCGGATCGAAACCGGACGGCCCGTTCTCGATGGCATAAGCGCGGTCGCCGACCAAGGTCGCGCCGACCGCGAGGCCGGCCCGCTCCAGCACCTCAGGCGAAAGCCCCTTCACGGGATAACGATAGATCGCTTGAACCGTCGGCTGGTCGGTCGGCATGGATGGTTCCCGATGGCTTGATCCTGGTCATGGCGGCTGACCGCCGGCAAAGGTCTTGTTAACGCTGACGGCACTTATTGCCGCAGACCGGTTGCGATAGACCCGTTACCGAATTCCGGTGCCGTCCCTGAAGGCCTTTCGTTTCCGTCATGGGTCGTTTTTTGGGGGAATTTTGCCCGTGCAGGCTCTTTCATCTTCTCGAAACACCTCCCACATAGATTTTGCGGGCCGCCAAAGGCCCGCAGTCCACCCAATGACGATGTTCCGACTGTGCCGACAGGGCGGGAGGAGCAGGCCGAGGGAAATATCATGAATTTTGAGAAATACACTGACCGCGCTCGCGGTTTCATCCAGTCTGCCCAATCGATGGCCCTGCGCGAGGGCCACCAACAATTCGCTCCCGAACATCTGCTGAAGGTGCTGCTCGACGATCCCGAAGGATTGGCGGCCGGCCTGATCGATCGCTCCGGCGGCAATTCGCGCCAGGCATTGGCCGACGTCGAGGCGGCGCTTGCCAAGATGCCGAAAGTCTCCGGCAGCGGCGCCCAACTCTATCTCGCCCCCGCCACCGCCCGGGTGTTCGAGGCCGCCGAAAAGGCGGCGGAAAAGGCCGGAGACAGTTATGTCACGGTCGAGCGCCTGCTGCTGGCGCTGGCGATCGAAAAGGACAGCGAGGCTGGCAAGATCCTCGCCAAGGTCGGCGTCAACGCGCAGAACCTCAATGCCGCGATCAACGCGCTGCGCCAGGGCCGCACCGCCGACTCGTCCTCGGCGGAAAACGCCTATGAAGCCCTGAAGAAATATGCCCGCGACCTGACCCAGGCCGCCCGCGATGGCAAGATCGATCCGGTGATCGGCCGCGACGAGGAAATCCGCAGGACAATTCAAGTTCTGTCGCGCCGGACCAAGAACAATCCGGTGCTGATCGGCGAGCCCGGCGTCGGCAAGACCGCGATCGTGGAAGGTCTCGCGCAGCGCATCATCAACGGCGACGTGCCCGACAGCCTGCACGACAAGAAGCTGCTCGCACTCGACATGGGTGCCCTGATCGCAGGCGCGAAATATCGCGGCGAGTTCGAGGAGCGGCTGAAAGCCGTACTGCAGGAGGTCACCAGCGCCGAGGGCGGCATCATCCTATTCATCGACGAGATGCACACCTTGGTCGGCGCCGGCAAGACCGACGGTGCGATGGATGCGTCCAATTTGTTGAAGCCCGCGCTCGCGCGCGGCGAACTGCATTGCATCGGCGCGACCACGCTCGATGAATACAAGAAGCATGTCGAAAAGGACGCCGCGCTTGCCCGCCGGTTCCAGCCGGTGTTCGTGCCCGAGCCGACGGTGGAAGACACGATATCGATCCTGCGCGGCCTGAAGGAAAAGTACGAGGCCCATCACGGCGTGCGCATCACCGACGCCGCGATCGTGTCGGCTGCGACGTTGTCGAACCGCTACATCACCGACCGCTTCCTTCCCGACAAGGCGATTGACCTGATCGACGAGGCCGCCGCGCGGCTGAAAATGCAGGTCGATTCCAAGCCGGAAGAACTCGACCTGATGGACCGCGAAATCGTGCGTCTGAAGATCGAGCAGGAAGCGCTGAAGAAGGAAAGCGATGCCGGTTCGAAGGACCGGCTCAAGCGGCTCGAAGGCGAGTTGTCGCGGCTGGAAAAACAGTCGGCCGACCTGACCAGCCGCTGGAAGTCGGAAAAGGAAAAGCTTTCCGAGGCGCAGAAATTCAAGAACGAGCTCGATCAGTTGCGGGTCGAACTCGCCAATGCGCAGCGCCGCGGGGAGTATCAGCGCGCCGGCGAACTGGCCTATGGCCGCATTCCGGAACTGGAAAAGAAGCTCGCCGACATCGAGGAGAGCGAAGCCAAGAACGCGATGATGGAGGAGGCGGTGACCGCCGACCACGTCGCCTATGTGGTCTCGCGCTGGACCGGCATTCCGGTCGACCGCATGCTCGAAGGCGAGAAGGAAAAGCTGCTGCGCATGGAAGAGCAGATCGGCAAGCGCGTCATCGGCCAGGCCGAAGCTGTCAAAGCGGTCTCGACCGCGGTGCGGCGCGCGCGCGCTGGACTGCAGGACCCGAACCGGCCGATCGGCTCGTTCATGTTCCTGGGGCCGACTGGCGTCGGCAAGACCGAACTGACCAAGGCGCTCGCCGAGTATCTGTTCGACGATGAGAACGCGCTGCTGCGCGTCGACATGTCGGAATACATGGAGAAGCATTCGGTCGCGCGGCTGATCGGCGCACCTCCCGGTTATGTCGGCTACGAGGAAGGCGGCGCGCTCACCGAGGCGGTGCGCAGGCGGCCCTATCAGGTCGTGCTGTTCGACGAAATCGAAAAGGCCCATCCGGACGTGTTCAACGTCCTGTTGCAGGTGCTCGATGACGGCCGCCTGACCGATGGGCAGGGCCACACCGTCGACTTCCGCAATACGCTGATCATCATGACCTCGAATCTCGGGGCGGAGTTCTTGGTGAACCAGCCGGAAGGCGAGGACACGGATGCGGTGCGCAACGAGGTGATGACGGTGGTGCGCGCCAATTTCCGGCCGGAATTCCTTAACCGGGTTGACGAGATCATCCTGTTCCACCGCCTCAAACGCGACGAGATGGGGCGCATCGTCGACATCCAGATGTCGCGGCTGGGCAAGCTGCTCGAGGAGCGGAAGATCACCGTCAATCTGGAGCCGAAGGCGCGGGAATGGCTGGCCGACAAGGGCTGGGACCCGGCCTATGGTGCCCGCCCGCTCAAGCGGGTGATCCAGAAATCGGTGCAGGATCCAATGGCGGAGATGCTGCTGGCCGGCCAGATCAAGGACGGCGAGACCGTCAAGATTTCAGCCGGCAAGCAGGGCCTCACCTTCAACGGCACGGCGGTCCGCGCCGAGGCGGCATAAAGCCTCGGCGCAGCCGCTTGCGGGTGGCCGCGAACATTTTTACTTCTGCAGTTGAGTGGTGCGGAGGGGGCGCGAACTGGCGCGGGTCATCAGCTTCTCGATCCGGTCGCGTTCCTTGTCGAAACTCGCAAGGGTGCGGCCGGCGAGTGACCGTCCGCGCGGCAGCCGGATGCGCATCGGATTGACGAAGCGCGAATTCACCAGGATCTCGTAGTGCAGATGGGCGCCGGTCGAGAGGCCGGTCGAGCCGACAAAGCCGATCAACTGGCCCTGCCGGACCTTGGTGCCGGGTTTGATGTTGCGGGCAAACGCCGACATGTGGCCATAGGCGGTCTCATAGCCGTTGGCGTGCCGGATACGGATATACTTGCCGTATCCGCCTTCCCATTTGGCCTTGACGACGACGCCATTGCCGGAGGCAAAAATCTTGGTGCCAAACGGCGCCGCCCAGTCAACGCCGGTGTGCATCTTGGAATATTTTAGGATCGGGTGCCGGCGCATGCCGAAACCTGATCGCATGATACCAGCCGCGACCGGCTTGCGGACCAGGAACTTCTTCGCGCTCTTGCCGGACTCGTCGTAGTAATCAATGATGCCGTCGTCGTCGGTCCGGTATCGATAGTATTTGCGGGTCTCGCCGCCGACGGTGAGTGCGGCAAACAGGACTTCGGCCTTGTCGTCATCGTCGCCGGGCTTGCCGGAATCATCGGAGCCGACGAACAGGACCTCGAATGAGTCGCCCGGCTGGACCCGCCGCTGGAAATCAACGTCGAACGAGTAGACGCGGATAAGGTCATCGATCACCGAGCGCGGCACGTGGTTGCGCAGGCCGGTCTCATAGACGCTTTGATAGAGGCGCACGCCGCTGCCGTTGTCGTCGTCTTCCTCTTCGCGGCTTTCCGCGACCTCGGTTTCGACATTGTTCACATCAACTGCGACATAGCGTCCGGCATCGGAGAGGGCAGCGACCGCTTCGATGCCGGTGTCACCCATCACGATGACACGGGCCGGCTGCATGCGGGTGCCGAGCGCGGTTGCCGGACTGAGCAGAATTCGCAGCTTGTGGCCTTCCTGGACACCGCCTTCGCGGCCGTAGTTTCCCAGGACCCCCAGGATTGCCTTGATCTCGGTTTCGTTGGCGCCGAGCTCTTTCAGGATCGAGTCGATTGTTTCGCCCTTCTTCACCGTGACGGTGCGCTCGCTGGCGTTGCTGCCGCCGGTCGCACGCGTGGCGGTCTTCGGCAGCATCGTAATGTTTTCCGGAACGATGCGCGTCTCAAAACCGGCATAGGGATCCGTTCGTCCCTCCGGCGCATAGGCGAGGCGCATGCCGCTGGGATTGGCGCTTGCCAGAGTATGGCGGACCGCGCCGCTACTCGCCCAACTAGCGGCTTGGCGCACATCGGCCAGAATGTCACTGACCGGGACCGTCGCGGCAATGCGCGCGCGGGGCAGCACGGCATTGAGATCACGGGTTACGAAGGAGACTTCGGCGTCGGGTTCAGCGCCGGCTGGGCCGCCA
>CAWDZJ010000015.1:175000-177320 GCA_963806815.1 uncultured Alphaproteobacteria bacterium
GCTCGGCTTTCTCCTCGCGCTTTATGGAGCCTTCGGCCTGCTGCGTCCGCCCTTGGTGATTCCGCAACGCAAGCAAATGCCGATCGGAATCGTTGCCGGGCTCTTGAGCGGCGTCCTCGGCGGCATGACAGGCTCCCTCGGTGTGCCGGGAATTCCATATCTGCAGGCGATCGGCCTGCCGCGCGACCAACTCATTCAAGCGCTCGGCATACTGTTTTCTGTTTCCAGCATATCCTTGGCGCTCGCGCTTGGCGGCCAGCGGCTGCTGGGGGTCGAGCTCGGTCTCGCATCGGCGCTGGCGACGATACCGGCGCTGATCGGCATGTTCATCGGCCAGAAATTGCGGCAACTGCTCCCCGAGCAGCGATTTCGCAAGATCTTCTTCGCCTCGCAGGTCACGCTCGGCGGCTACATCGTTCTGCGCGCGATGATATAGCGGCTGTTGGCTTGCGGAAGCCGAGTTGCTTTGTGCGCGTTCCCTTGACTATTTTCCTATCATTCCCTATATTTGCTTCGTCCCATCGCCGACCGCGCCGCACTCATGAGGCGCGGCTACCCGGGCGGCGGCGGGAACGGCGGCCCCCATATCGGCCGTCGTGATGGAGCGCCGGGAGGCGCCGCCGCTCCTATCTGACTTCATTACGGAAATTGCTGTTTTCCAAAGTCGACCCCCGGGTCGACCCCGCCAAAGGCAGGCGATTGTTAGCGAGCTCCAGAGTGAGAGATTACCGTGCCTCAGCAATTTCTTTAGCCGGCACTTTGCGGCGGACGGCATAAACCGCGGGCGCAGGTTTGACCGGTGGTTCAGGTGCGGTCGGTCGAGGAAAAGCGCGCGCCAGACGCTCGATGTGCTGGGCTCGAAGACTAGGCCAGCCTGAGCAGCCTGCTAACTTCAGGGACGACAGGCTCCCCGAGTTCGGCATCCATCGCGGCAACGAACTCTCTCGCATCTTCGGCATTCATCAACACGGGCGGCAAGTCATTGAACTTGATGGCGACCTGCTGAGTTCCTGGAATCTTCGCGACTGCCCAAGAGGAAATGAGGGCAGGTACGTCTGCGCTCAACTTGGCCATGCTCGGATACCTCTTATTTGCTGTAAGTTACGCAACTTACGATAAACCCTAACTTGGTCTTAAGAGGTAGGCAATAAAGACAGCATATCATGGTAATTAAGTCGCAGTTCTGTGGACAATTGCGCCACTCGGGCGAATTGGGTGGGGAGATGCGGATGCGGACAGCCGTGAGCAGCCACGCACATAGGCGCGCGCAAAGTCCGGGCGCGCCCGAAGCCATTAAGCGCGGATGCACTTGCGACCCGGTCGAAAATTGCAACGGCGAGGGCCACCGAGGCCAATCCGGCATCCGGCTGTTTGCTCCCGACGATGCGTGCCCGTTGCACGGTCTCAACGCCGCATTCGGGTTCACCGCGGCTGCCCCGATAGTTCCGTCGAGCCGCGCCAGCTAGCAGAGGACTTCCTTTCACGGCCCTGGACGGGGCGGCGGGCCGCTTGATCGGTCGGTCCGCCGCCCTGCTTGACAAACAAGGAGGCGCGCCCCCGGACCGGAGAATGACGATTGGTCCGTAGCGCGCTGCGGGCTGTTGTCTCCGACACCTGCCCGCTGGTCGGCCCGGCCAGTGCCCAGAGGCCGGGGTCTGGCCGCGCACCGCCATATCCAGGGGGAGGTGGAGCGGCGCGCGGCTGCGTCCGGCGAGGCCAACAAGCCCCGCCGGCAGTTTGTTCACGCCTGGCGGTAGGCCTTGAACAGAGCGGGGTACCGCGCGCGCGCCCGCTCCATCGCCACGTGGCGCGGGCAGCCGTCGCGCTTCGCGATCTCGCTGACGATGTCGTCGAAGTCCGCGACCGCCTTGCTGACCGGCTTCGGCGCTGCCGCCTCGGCGTGCGCCTTGGCGACTCCTCGCCTTCCTGCGGATACTTCGCCAGCAGGTCGGGCCGCGCGCGCGGCCTTCTCATCGCGTCCAGTCGGCTCAGCCCTTGCTGCTCGCAAAGGTGCGCCATCGCCACTTCGAGCAAACCGAACGAGCGCGGCTCGTCGCGGGTGATCTCTCAAATCGTCATATCGTCGTGCTCCTGTGCGCTGTCGTCCCGTTTCATAAGGAGCGCCCGGGCGCCCATCTGGGCCGGACTGTCGACCGCGCATATCTCGGTGATCATGAAGTCCTCATAACGCGCCGAACCATTTTTCCGTCCTCCTTCGCTACAGCCAGCGCGTCGGAGTGGCGCTGCTCGAGCACCCGCAGGACAAGCGACCGGTCTATCACCCCGACCGGCAGCCTGCCGATCACCGGGTACACGTAGC
>CAWDZJ010000016.1:0-346235 GCA_963806815.1 uncultured Alphaproteobacteria bacterium
AAGGCCAAGCCATTTCGAGAAACTGTAGATCGTGATCGAGCGCTCGGAATAGAAGCGCGCCGCAAGCGTGTGATGATCGGCGAACTGCCGATAGGTGCAGTCATGCACGAACACCGCCTTCACGCCGCGCGCAATATCCGTGAAAGCGCCTGATTTCAGTCGTCCGTATAGCAGATGCCGAGCGGATTGTTAGGATCGACCAGATAGATGATCGCTGGTCTTGTCATCGACCGTTGCAGCGAGCTGCTCTGCCGTCATTTGTAGTTGTCTCAGTGCCGTAGATCGGAATTTCCCGTACTTCGGCGCCGGCTTGTCGGGCGAACTGCATCGGCCATTTCCAGCCCGGGTCGGTGGTGACGAAATTGCTGCCGGGCCGGCAAACGCGCGGCAGGCGAGAAACAGCGCGTTGACCGCGCCTTCGGTCACCAGCGCGTGGGCGTCGGCAGAGCCCAAGATCGTCGACGATGCCGTGGCGCAATTCCTAAAGCCGGCCGGCGGCGCGTACGCATGAAAACTTTCATCGTCGATTGCCGCGACCATCGCCTCGCGCACGGCCGGGTGCATCGGCGTATGGTTGGTGTTCTGGCCGAGCCATTCAGATCGGTGTGAAAAACAGCCGGTCGAAATAGGCGTTCTTCTGCTCAAATTCGCGCATGGTGTTTCCGGACGATTGCGCGATCAGATAATTGATCCTTGCGCCGAGATCCGCCGTCGATCGTGACGATGGTGCCGGTGATATAGCCGGCGCGCGGGGAAGCAAGGAACACCATCAGGTCGGCGACCTCTTCCGGGTCGCGGGGCGCTTGCCGGGATATTTGTCGTATAGTTCCTGCCAGCGGCTTTCATCACTATACCAGTCGAGCGCGCGGCGTTTCATCAGCTTGATCATGCGGTCGGTCGCGACCGGACCCGGATTGACGCCGACGACGCGGATGCCGTCGTCGAGGCTCGCGCCTCCCAGCGCCTTGGTGAAGGACATCATAGCCGCGTTGCCGGTCTGAACCGGCGATGTAGCGCGCATCCCAGTTCTCGCCGGAATTGCCGATGTCGTTGATGATGACGCCCTTCTTGCGCGCCTTCATGCGCCGATAGAATTTCTCGGGTCAGCGTGATATAGCCGAAAACTTTCAGATCAAAGCCACGGCGCCAGTCCTCTTCGCTCAGCGTTTCCAGCGCACCGGCGGGGATGTCGCCGGCATTGTTGACCAGCACGTCGATGTCGCCGCAGGCGTTGCGCCAGCGCGATCATGCTCTCGGTCGTGGAGAGGTCCATCGGATAGATCGCGACACTTACGCCATGCGCGGCCTCGATTTCGGCCTTCGCCGCCGAAATTGCTCGGCCGAACGCGCGGCGAGCACAAGGTCGCAGCCTTCCTGGGCGAAGGAGCGGGCGGCGGAAAGCCCGATGCCCTTGGAAGCACCGGTAATCAGAACCTTGCTGCCTTTCAATTGGAGATCGATAGGTTTCCTCGTCTTTCTGTATGGCGTCGCGCGCAGCCGCGCAAGGGATAGTTCTGATTTTTCAGATCGCGGGCGCCGACCGCGCGGGCGGCCAGCGGAGTATGGCAGGCCACCGGGTGGCCGCCGCCGCGAAGTTCGAGCAGCGGCATCTTGGCGGTGGCAGATCTCCTGTCCGATCGGACAGCGGCCGTAAAAGCGGAGGTCGCCGGATTCGGATCGATCGGACTCCTAACGGCTCGCCGGTCGGAGCCGCTCGGACCTTCTCGCCCTGCCAGCCTGGGAATCAGCCTCGATCAGCGCGCGGGTGTAAGGATGGCGCGGACGCGTCGAACACCTCGTCGACCGGGCCGATCTCGACAATACGACCGAGATACATCACCGGCGACCCGATGGCAAAGCAGGCGCACGACATTGAGGTCGTGAGAGACAAACAGATAACTCATGCCGAGCCGGCGGCGCAGATCGTCGAGAACCGCAGGACCACCGCCTGCACCGAGACATCCAGTGCCGAGGTCGGCTCATCCAGAATCAGTAATTTCGGATGAACTGCAATGGCGCGCGCGATGTTGACCCTCGCCTTCTGTCCGCCCGAGAGCTGATGCGGCAGACGCGTCAGCAATTCCTCCGGCAGGCCGACCAGCCGCGCCGCTTCGGTGACGCGCGCCCGCAGCGCCTCACGGCTTTCGGCGGCGTCCAACAGCCGGATCGGCTCGGCAATGGTCTCGAACGCCGAGTAGCGCGGATCGAGGCTGTCGGTCGGGTCCTGAAACACGACCTGGATTTCGCGCCGTGAGGGATCGCGACCAAAGTGACTTGCGGGAATGGCGGAAATATCGCGACCGTCGAACGTCATCGCGCCGGCGGTGGCATCGATCAGCCGCGCGATCAGGCGCACCACCGTCGATTTGCCACAGCCGGATTTGCCGACCAGCCCGAGGCTTTCGCCCGGCGCGATCGCAAACGATATATCGTCGACCGCATGCAGGCTGCGGTGATGGGCGCGGCCTGGCCAGAGATGAATGCCGCCGTCAGCCAGCGGATAAATCTTGCTCAGGCCGGCGACGTCGAGAAGCGCGCTCATAGCGGCCTCCAGCAGGCGACCATATGGCCGTTGTCATCGGTGATACGCGGCAGCGGCTTGGTGACGCAATCCTCGATGCGGCGCGGGCAACGCTCCGCGAACCGGCACGGTGGCAGGGACCGCCGCAGATCGGGAATGCTGCCTTCGATCGGGCTCAAGGTATCGATCCGGGTGTCTTCGCCCGGCGTCGACCGGATCAGCGCGGCGGTGTACGGGTGGCGCGGGTGTGCGAACAGGTCCTGCTTGCGCGCGGCCTCGACGACGTGGCCGGCATGCATGACGACGATGCGGTCGCAATATTCCGCCGCCAGCCGCAGATCATGGGTGATCAGTATGGTCGCGAGTATCGGCCGGCGCGAACGAGGTCCGTGATCAGGTCCATGATCGTCGCCTGCGTCGTCACATCAAGCCCGGTCGTCGGTTCGTCCGCAATCAAGAAGGTCGGTGTGCACGACATGCGCCAGCGCGATCCGATCCGCTGGCACATGCCGCCGGACAGTTCGTAAGGATAGGCGTTCGCCCGCATCGCTCCGGGTCGGGGATGCGCACAGCCGAAAGTGCCGATATGGCCTTGTCGCGCATCGGCCTTGCGCGCAACATCGCTGTGGCGCTTGAGCACGTCGGCGATCTGGTCGCCGACCGTGCGGATCGGATTGAGTGAGCCGCGCGGGTTCTGGAAGATCATGGCGATCTCGCGGCCGCGGATTTCGCTCAACTGCCGCTCCGACGCTTTGAGGATATCGTGGCCGTCGAACATGATGCGGCCGGCTGGTGACGCGCGCGGCCGGATCGAGAATGCCCATGATGGCGAAGGCGGTCACCGACTTGCCCGAGCCGATTTCGCCGACGACGCCGACGATCTCGCCGGTCTCGACTGTCAGACGACATGCTCCAGCGCATGCACGGTGCCGCTGCGGGTGCGGAATTCGATCGCCATGATCTTCAACCGTCAGCAAAGGCATGGCTCAGGTCCGCCGCCTGCGGATCGACGAGGTCGCGCAGACCGTCGCCCATCAGATTGAAGCCAGCACGGCGAACATCAGCGCCGCAGCCGGGCAAGCAGCGCCAGCCACCATTCGCCGGAGACGATGAAGGAGGCGCCTTCCGCGACCATGATGCCCCATTCCGGCGTCGGCGGTCGAACGCCGAGACCAATAAACGACAGGCCGGCGGCGTTGAGGATCGCCCAGCCGAGATTGAGCGAAATCTGCACCATCATCGGCGGCAGGACGTTCGGAAAGATATGAAGCGCGACCAGTCGGGCTTCGGAATTGCCGGCAAGCCGCGCGGCCTCGATGAAACCGGCGTGACGGCGGATCGTGGACTTCGGCGCGGGCGACGCGGGTATAGAACGGCAGGTTGATATCGCGGTGGCGTAGACAACGTTCTCGACCGTATTGCCGAGCGCGGCCACCACGCCCATCGCCAGCACGAACAGCGGGAACGCCATGATCGTGTCCATGATGCGGCCGACAATGCGGTCGAGCCATCCGCCGAAATAGCCCGACAGCGTCTCCGAGCGAACTGCCGATGGCGAACGATAACGCGACCGCCGCCACCGAGATCAACAGATCAAGCCGCGTTGCCACCACGCACCCGGCTGAATACGTCGCGGCCGAGATTGTCGGTGCCGAACCAATGCTGCCAGTTGCGGCGGCTGCAGCGCGATCGCGGTGTTGGTCGCTATCGGATCGTAGGGCGCCAGCGCCGGACCGAAGACCGCGGCGAAGATGAAGACCGCCGACCATGCCGAGCGCGACCGCCGTCACCGGATTTTCGGCGAGCACATAGCGGAAATGGCGGCCGAACTCCGGCCATCCTGGTCAGCCGGTCACTTCGATGCGCGGATCGACGAGGCTGTAGACGACATCGATGATGAGGTTGAGCACGACGAAGAACAGCGTCATCGTCAGCACGAAACCCTGGATCGGCGGCATAGTCGAGACGCCACCAGCGCTTCAGCGCGAAGGAGCCGATGCCGGGCCAGGCATAGACCTTCTCGACCAGCACGTTCGCGCCGAGCATGAAGGAGAACACGATGCCGAGCGTGGTCAGCACCGGCAGCATGCGCATTGCGAAACGCATAGGTGAACAGCACGGTCCGGCGGCGCAGGCCGGCGGCGCGCGCGGCTCGCACGAAATCACTCGATAAGCACCTGCAACATCGCCGCGCGGGTCATGCGCGCGATCGGCGCGAGCGCGAAGACGCCGAGCGTCACCGCAGGCAGAAAGAGCTGGCTCAACGCCCGCCAGAACGTGTCCGGCCGCCCGGCGATGAGGCCGTCGACGGTATAGAATCCGGTGACCTTCGGCGGCGGCAAGGTGGAAAAATCCAGGCGCCCGACCGGCGACGGTGACAGACCGAGCAAATAATAGAAAATGTAGATCAGCAGGAGGCCGGTGAAAAATGTCGGCAATGAGACTCCGAGCGTCACCACGAACCGGCACAGATGATCGATCCAGGAATTCGGGCGCGTCGCCGCCAATACGCCAAGCGGCAGGGCGACCGAAATCGCGAAGACCAATCCAAAGAAGGTGAGTTCGAGCGAAGCCGGTAGGCGCCGCAGGATTTCTTCCAGGACCGGCCGCCCGGCGACCAGGGATTGCCCAAGGTCGCCGGTCGCAAGCGCCTGCAAATAGAGCCAGAACTGCACCAGCCAGCTCTGGTCCAGGCCGAGTTGCTGGCGGATCTCGGCGATCGATTCCGGTGTCGCCGTGGGGCCGGCAAAGAACACCGCCGGATCGCCCGGCAGCATTCGCGTCATGACGAAAGTGACGACGATCACTCCGATGATCGTCGGCACCGCCTGAGATACCCGTAGCGCAATCAGTGCCGTCCGGGACCGCACAGCCACGTCTTCCCTGCCCCCGCTTCAGCCGCGCTACCGGCGTGTCAATGGATATCCGTGTCGGTCTACGGCGCCGGACGCCTCGCCTTACTTCTTGCTCATCGAACGGGCGTCAAGCTGCCGGTGATAGTACGACACGTAGCCGTGAACGTCGTTGCGCGTGGCGACGTCGAGATAGGGCTGATAGAGCGGCAGCATCGAATAGCTGTCGGTAACGATCTTGATCAGCTCTTTCACCTTGGGTTCGCGCTGCGGATCGGAGACGGCCATGTGAAGTGTCTCCGCAATCAGCTTGTCGACCTCGGGGCTCTTGTAGGACATCGAGTTGAAGATGCTGGCGCCGCGGTATTGGAAAAAGCAGTAGTACTCGCAATAGTCGAGCCAGCCGCCGAAGTTGGTGAAATTGATCGGCACCTTCTTCTCGATCAGGGCGACCGTGCGCCAGTTCGCGCCGGGAACCTTGTTGAGCGTGCTCTTGATGCCGAGTTTGCCGAGCGCTTCCTGCACGAGCAGCGCCGCCGGCTCCATCCAGTCGGCAAGCGCGAGGTTGTAGCCGATCACGGTCTCGAAACCGGAGACGCCGGATTCCTTCATCAGCGCCTTCGCCTTGTCGAGATCGGTGTGATAGGGCAGCGGCTGCGGCCAACTGACATTGGACGGCGCGCCGTCCTTCCATGTGGCGCCGTAGAGCTTGGCGCCGCGGCCATAGGCGGCCGCCGCGAAAATCTGATCATATGGCAGCGCATGGGCTATCGCCTGGCGGACCTTCAGATTGTCGAGCGGCTTGAAGGCGAAGTTCAGGCCGACGCCATGAATGGTGTTGGCGATCGGGTTGCCGACGATCGCGACGTCGCCCTTGGTCTTCGACAATTCGCTGGCGTCCTTCGGCGGAATGTCGAAATTGACGTCGACGTCCCCACGCACCACCAGCGCGCGACGGGTGGCCGAGGACGGCACCTGCCGCAGCACCACCCGCTCGATCGCCGGCAGCGGGCCGGACTTCCACTTGTCGTTGCGGCGGAGCACGATCTGTTGTCCGGGTTCGATACCTTCGAGCCGATAGGCACCGCTGCCGACATCGTTCTTGACGACAAATTCGTGGCCCCATTTGTCCTTGTCGGTACTGTGTTTCTTCACTTCCTCGGAATCGAGAATGAACGGAATCGGCACGGCGATATCGGGCAGTGCCAGCTTGCTGGCCTGCGGGAAGTCGACGCGGAAGGTGTAATCGTCGACCATCACAAACTGTTCAGGCTTTTCCATCAGACCGGCGCGCATCTGCGCCGGCGGAAAGCCGCCAACGCCGACCGCGCGATCGAAGGAATATTTGACATCCTTGGCCGTGACCTTCCGTCCGCTGGCGAAGGTGGCATCCTGACGCAGCTTGAAGGTGATCGACTTGCCGTCGGGAGCGATGGTCCAGGATTCGGCAAGCTCCGGCACGATCTTATTCGGATCGAACGTCATCGAGCCGTCCGGCATCGTCTGAACGCCGAAACCGACCAGGCGATCGTAGAGCATCATCGATGTCATATAGGACGGCCGATTGGAGCCGCGCCGTTGAATGTCGAGGCTGTTGGGAAAATCGCCCAGCGCCACGACCAGCGTATTGCCCGGTGTCTGCGCGGACGCAGGCAGCCATTTCGCAAAGGTCAGCGCGGATACAGCCGCGGCACCGGTCAGAGCATTTCGTCGATTGATCAACATGGCTTACCGTTCCCTTTTTCTGGCCTGGACTTTTGATGTTTCACATCGTCGGACGGCGAACCGGATTCGCCTTCGGCCCACTATGCTTCGATGATCAAAACCTTTCTCGAAGCGCACATAACGCCGGAATTCGCCCTCGCCAAATCCACCTCGGCAAGAAGCCGTTTGACTTGCCGACACTGCACTATCGTCCCGGAGCATGCGGCACGGCGGAAAAAAGTATTTTTCCACCGACGGCATTTCAGGACATATGTTACCTTAAATCAAGCCAAGTGAAAAAACCAAACTCGACCAAAGCGTTAGTCGCCCGAAATTGATACTGTAAATAGTGTGATAAGATGAATTATACGGACAATGGAGGGCCGCACGTGTCACAACCAGTCGGCGATGCCGCGATGCCCTTCCGTCCAAGCTGCCGGTCTGACCGGTTGGTTGCCGCGTCCCAAGGGATCACCTAGCCTTTTCACCAATCCTTCGACATCACATCGGAATTCGCCATCGTGGACCTCGGTCTTGAAAACAAGCGTGCGCTGATCACCGCCGGCTCCCAAGGGCTGGGACGTGCCAGCGCATTGTCACTCGCGGGCGAAGGCGCGCGGGTTGCGATCGCCAGCCGCCGGATCGAAGTGCTGGAAAATCTTGTCGACGAATTGAAAGCCGCCGGTTCACCCGACGCCTGCGCAGTCAAAATGGACCTTTCCGATCCGGCCGCGATCCAGTCGGCGGTGGCATCGGTCGCTGAGCGCTGGGGCGGTCTCGACATCGTCGTCGGCAACACCGGCGGTCCGACCTCGGGGCCGTTCCTGTCGATCGCGCGCGAGACCTGGCAGGAGGCCCTCGACGCGATGCTGATGCCGATGATCGATCTGTGCCAGGCCGCCCTTCCGATCATGATCGCAAGCGGCGGCGGGCGGATCGTGTTCATCACCACGGTCGGCGTCAAAGTGGTGCAGCCGAATATGGTGCTGTCGGACTCGATCCGGCTGGCCATTGTCGGGCTCGGTAAATCGCTGGCGATCGAGCACGCCAGGGACAACATCCTGGTCAACTGCCTTTGCCCCGGCCCTATTGCCACCGACCGCATGGACGAATTGGTAACGCAGACCATGACGCAGCGCGGCATCAGCCGAGAGGAAGCGACCGCGATCTGGGTCGAGGAAGTGCCGCTCGCACGCATGGCGGACCCGCGGGAATTTGGCGACGTGCTCGCGATGCTCGTCTCCGAACGCTCGTCCTATGTCACCGGCCAGGCGATCGCCGTCGACGGCGGCAAGGCGCGCGCTTATTGAGGGTTTGAAATCGTGGCACGCAACGAACGTTTCGAAGGTGGCGATCTTGTCGTTCAGTCGCTGCAGGCGCTAGGCGTCCGGCATCTGTTCTCCGTGTCGGGCGGCCCGATCAATTCGGTCTACCGCGCCGCCGACCGCTACGGGCTGCCGCTGATTCATACCCGTCATGAAGCGGCAGCATGCTTCATGGCGGAAGCGGCCGCGCGCGTGACGCGCCACGCCGGTGCGGCGCTGGTGACGCTCGGTCCGGGCGTCACCAATTGCGCAACGCCGGCACTGGTCGCGCGCCTCGGCGGCACGCCCTTGCTGATCATCGGCGCGCAGACGGCGGTCGCCAATTTCGGACGCGGCGCCGGCATGGCCTACGAGACCCTGCCGGTCATGGCACCGCTGGTGAAATGGGCGGCACAGGTGCACGACACCGCGCGCCTGCCGGAATACCTCGCCATGGCCTGGCGGCAGATGTGGGCCGGGCGGCCGGGACCGGTCTATCTGGAAGTGCCGGTCAACGTGCTTGCCGGGCCAGCCAGCGCGCAGGACATCTTGCCGCTCACGCGGTCCCGATCGGGCATCGCGGCGCACGATGCCGCCGCGCTGCAGTCTGAACTTGCCAATGCGAAACGGCCGATCGTCATTCTCGGTGACGAGGTGTTCTGGGATCCGCCGGAGCACCTTCAGGACTTCATCGAAAAGTGGGGCGCGCCGTTCGTCACCGCACGGCTTGCGCGCGGCGCGATCGACGAAGCCCATCCGCTGTGGGCGGGCCCCGGCTACACGCCCTGCAACGCGACATTCGCGAAGTCGCTCCGTGACGCCGATCTGGTCGTGCTCCTGGGGCACGATTTCGAGTTTGACCTCGGCTTCGGAGACGGGCTTGGCCGGAACACCAGGGTCGTGCAGGTCGCCTCGGACAAGACCGTGCTCGACCGCAACCGCGCGGCTGATCTTGCGGTGGCCGCAAGCCCACGCGAAGCGCTCGCTGCGATCGGCGCGTTCCAGGGCGCGGTCGATCCCCGCTGGACGCGCGCGCTGACCACCGGCTGGGCGAGCGAGCGGCAGGAACAACTTGGTGAGAATGACGGTGGCCGGTTGCATCCGGTTGCCGCCATCGATGCGGTGATCGCGGCCTGCCCGCGCGAAACCATCTTCGTCAGTTCGCACGGCAATGTCGATTTCTGGGCCGATGCGCGGCTGATCGTGCATCAAGCTGGCGGCTATCTGCGCGCGGGCCAAGCGGGCGCGCTCGGCGCCGAGCTTCCCTATGGTGTCGGCGCGAGCTTCGCCGCGCCGGACCGCCCGGTGGTGGTGTTTGTCGGTGACGGTGGTGTGGGGTTTGCCATCAGCGAACTCGATACCGCGGCGCGCCACGGCCGCAAGCTGATTGTGGTCGTGCTCGATGACGAGAAATGGGGCGCGATCGCACTGCCGCAGCAATTATCCTACGGCACGGACTATGCGATGGACATTCCGCACCGCGACTGGGCGACCGTCGCCAAGGGGCTCGGCGGCGACGGCCTGCAGGCAAGAGACGCACACGAAATCGGCGCGGCCATGCGCCAGGCATTGGCCGGTACCGGGCCGACGCTGGTGCAGATCCCGGTCGCGAGCAGGATCAGTCCCTATATGGCGGCGATATCGGGCTGAACATTTAAGGAGCAGGCATGCAGATCTGGAAAGGCGAAGGCGAGCGCTTTACACCCCCGGCCCATTTCGGCGGGCTCAAGGTCGCCAATATCGTCCCGCTGGCGGGACATAATTTTTCCGTTCAGGTGTCGGTCGCCCCACCCGGCGGCGGCGGCGAAAAGCATCACCACGATGACTGGTCGCAGGTGTTCTATGTGCTCGACGGCGAATTGACGTTCGACACCGGCAAGGAGCGCTTCACCTTGCAGGCCGGCGAGGCGGTGCTGTTCGAGCCGGGCGATCCGCACGCCACGATCAACGAGGGCCAACGCGACAGCGTCAGCCTGGTCATGACGATCGTTCAGCCATAGCCATCACAGTCCGCGACGCGCGCCTTCACTTGATTTCGCACGCGGACGCGCCGCCTTGCGCGCACCTGCCGGCTGGCGCTTTTTCGCATGCGGCTTCGGAAGACTGATCAAGCGCGGCTGCTGTTCCGTTTCCATCAAACTTTGCAACGCCGACGCCGGCAGGGAATCGCCTGACAGCGAAGCGATGAAGTCAGCGACCATCTCGCCCAACAGATTGACGTGATCACGCATCAGGCTCTGCGCGGCATCGGCATCACCGCGATCGATGGCGGCGATGATCTGGTCATGCTCGGCGTAGGATTTCGCCATGCGGCCCGGAAGATAAGTGATATAGCGCCGGTAGGGATTGACGCGATTGCGCAGCGAGCGGCTTTCCTGCTGCAGGAACCTGTTTTTGCTGGCGACGAAGATGACTTCGTGAAAGTCGTTGTTGTCCTCGAAGAAGCCTTCGAAGTTGTCATCCGTGATGCGCTTGCCGCTCTCCTTGTGAATGCGCAGCAACTCCTTGCGTTCGGCGGCCGACATGCGCCGCGCCGCCAGGCGCGCGCAGAGACCTTCGAGCTCGGCCATCACCTGGAACATTTCAATCAATTCGATCAGGGTCAGCTGCTTGACCACGGCGCCCTGATTGCGGCGCATCTCGATCAGGCCGGAGGATGCCAGGTGCCAGAGCGCCTCGCGCACCGGCGTGCGCGACACCTTGAAACGTTCGGCCAACAGCTTTTCATCCAGGCGTGCGCCGGGCGGCAGCTTGCCGAGAAAAATTTCTTCTTCGAGCTGATGCAGCAGCGATTCCGAACGCGACAGCGCCTGCCCGTCGTGACCGTTGGTCTTCGACGACACCGCCTTCTTCGCCCCGTTTGCAGCCATGTATCCAACCATCGATCGCAACCGCCGGCTTCTTAGCGCCTCGGATCATGACAGGGTTACCATAAACCCGGCAGGTGTTCACAGCCGCCGGCCGGCCGAGCCGGCAAGACCCCTATGGAATCGGCGCCCTCGCCGCAAGCGGAATATCGCGGGCAATTCGCCGGTCAGCGGCCAAACAATCGTCGAAACCAGGCGCAAATCCGATTCCACAGGCTTGCGCCGACGGCGCGTCCGGCATCGAAGGCGGCAGGTTCCGATGCCTTCGCGGGCTCCGGTGAGCCCGCCGTGAATGATGGCTCAGTGGCCATAGACGCCGACGGCGGCGCCTCGGCGAGGCGCTTGGCGAGCGCCTGCGAAAATTCTTCCGTCAGCCGCCTGGCGACGTCCTCGATCAGGCCGGTGCGGCCGATCTGGGAGAGCTGGCCGGCCAGCGTCAGGTCGGCGACCACCAGCACGCGCGTGCCGTCCGCCTCCGGTTTGACCTGATAGGACATGGTGGCGGAGACCCGCGAGCCGCCGCGGCGATCGACGCCCTTGCCTTCGATCTTGCCGGTGCGCGCGTCATCGTCGCGTTCCAGCCGCCCATCGCCCTCGATCTTGGCGGACAGCGGTCCGACCTTCAGCCGGAAGGCGCCGCGAAACGTGTTGTCGGCGGCGACGTCGGTCAGTTCGGCGCCGGGAATGCAGGCGGCAACGGCGGGAACATCCTTGAGAAATTCCCAGACCGCGTCCGGCGGACGACTGACATGAATTTGCTGTTCAATACGCATGATCGATCGCGGTCCGGAAACGTCATTGGAAACATCATTTGGCAGAGTGCGACTTAGCGTCGAAATCTAAGAAGCTATGTCGACAATATCAATCGATTTGCATGCAAAACAGCGATCGGCTTACTATTCGCCGCCATCCGATTTGGCGCGTTTCGTTGGACCTTTTGCAGGAATACCCCATGACCCGCAATCTTGCGCGCATCCCGATCGTCTGCGGTGATGAGGAGATTTTCGACGCCAGCGACGGCAGCCTGACCGCGCACGATCCGGCGACTGGCGAAGCGATTGCCGAATTCGCCTGCTCCGGGGCACGCGAGGTCGACAAGGCGGTCGCCGCCGCCCGCAAGGCCTTCGACCACGGCCCCTGGGGCAGAATGCGGCCGTTCGAGCGCGGGCGCATCATGCAGCGCATCGGCGAAATGATGCTGGCGCGGCGCGAGGAACTGATCCGGATGGAGTGCCGCGACAGCGGCAAGCCGCTGCGTGACGCCGCCTGGGAGGTCGATTGCGCCGCGCGCAATTTCGAGTTCTACGGCGGCGCGGCCGACAAGCTGCAAGGCACCTCGGTTCCGCTCGGCAATGGCTGGATGGACTGGACCATTCGCGAACCGATCGGGGTCAGCCTGCATATCGTGCCCTGGAACTATCCGTTCCAGCTGATCGCGCGTGGCGTTGCGCCAGCGCTCGCCGCCGGCTGCGCCGTCATCATCAAGCCGTCGGAGGAGACGCCGACGACAGCCTATGAATTCGTGAAGATCTGCCGCGAGGCCGGCCTGCCGGCCGGACAGGTCAATCTGGTGCCCGGGCGCGGGCCGGTCGCCGGCGATCTCCTGGCGCGGCACGCCGGAGTGGATCAGATCACCTTCACCGGCTCGGTCGCGACCGGACAGAAAGTGCTGGCGGCCGCCGCCACCCACACCATCCCGTGTTCGATGGAACTCGGCGGCAAGTCGCCGCAAATCCTGTTCGCGGATGCCGATCTTGAACCCGCGCTCGACATCATCGCCGGCGGCGCGTTTTTACATTGCGGCCAGGTCTGCAATGCCGGCACGCGCTTGCTGGTCGAGCGTTCGATCCACGACAAGGTCGTCGAGGCGCTGCACGCCAAGGCGCGCGGGCTGAAGCTCGGCAAAGGGCTCGACGATCCCGGCATGGGTCCTCTCATCAATCCGACGCAGAAATCCAAAGTGGAGGCCTATTACGAGCTTGCCGGCAAGGAAGGCGACTTGCTGCTCGGCTCCGAGCTGCCGACCGAACCCGAATTGAAGGCCGGCAATTTTGTGCGCCCTGCGCTGGTGGTCGGGGCATCAAACAAGGCGCGGGTGGCACGCGAGGAAATCTTCGGACCGATCCTGACCGTGATTCAGTTCGACACGGTCGATGAAGCGATCACAATCGCAAACGATTCACCCTATGGCCTGGTCGCGGGCGTTCACACCAGCAACATCAACGCGGCGATGCGGCTTGGCGAAAGGCTGCGGGTCGGCCAGGTCTGGGTGAATTCGTTCTGGGTCGGGCTCGATGTCGAGTTCCCGTTCGGCGGCTTCAAGCAGAGCGGTTTCGGCCGCGAAAAAGGACTCGAAGCGATCAATGCCTATCAGGCGATCAAGAACATCTGCGTGAGCTTCCCGACACAGCAATAATCCCCCCGCATAACGCTATGGCGCGGCGCTCTCCGCTCGCGAGCGGATCAGTTCCCAATTCGATTGGCGGTGATCGGCGTCTCACGCACCGGAACGCCGAGCGCGTTCTGCACCGCATTGGCGATCGCCGCCGCCGGGCCGATGGCGCCGCCCTCGCCCAGACCCTTCATGCCGAGCGGGGTCACCGCCGACGGCGTTTCGATGTGATGGACCTCGATGTCGGGCAGCCCGGTCGCGCTCGGCATCAGATAGTCGGCGAAATTGGTGGTCAGCGGCTGGCCCTGGTCGTCGTAGATGAAGTGCTCCCACAGCGCCGAGCCGATGCCCTGCACCACGCCGCCGCGCACCTGGCCGTCAACGATCATCGGATTGACGATGGTGCCGCAGTCTTCGACAATGACGAAGCGTTTGAGCTTCAGCTTCGCGGTCTCAAGATCGATCTCGACCACGGCGGCATGAACGGCATTGGTGTAGCTGCCGTCCGGCGGGCCATCGACAAACGACGACCGCGATCAGCCCGGGCTCCATGCCAGGCGGCAGGTTTTCGACGTTGCGCTGCGCCCAGCGCGCCAAGGTCGCGATCCGGATGCCGCGATCGGGCTGTTGCCTTGATACGGGCATGGCTACGCGGCGAGTTCGATGTCGTCGGGCGCGGCCTGCAGGTGCTGGGCGGCGATTGCGATCAGCTTGTCGCGCAACATGCCGGCCGCGCGATGCGCCGCGCCGCCGCCGAGGGTGATGCCGCGGCTGCCCCAGGTGCCGACCGAATAGGGACTGGTCATGGTATCGCCGTGGCGGACGATGACATCGCCCGGCGTGAATTCCAAGCTGGTCCGCGACCAGTTGCGCAAACGTCGTCTCATGGCCCTGGCCGTGGCATTGCACGCCGCTGAAAACGGTCACCTGGCCGTCGGGATGCATTTCAACCTTGGCCGATTCATAGCCGGTCTCGATCGGCGTGCGCCGCCGGACAAAATCGGGCGTGCCATGGGCGGTCTGTTCCAGGAACAGCGCAAGACCGACACCGGTGCGAATATTTGGCTTGGTCGGATTGCGGGCGGCTTCGATATCCGGCGCCAGCAGTTCGCGCATCCTTGACGCAGGCTTGCCGCATAGGAGCCTTCGTCATAGGTGAAGCCAAGCACGTTCTTGTAGGGAAAGCTCGGAATCAGATTGCGTTCGCGCAAGGTGATCGGATCGATGCCGAGCTCGACCGCGATCTCGTCCATCAGCCGTTCCTGCGAGAACACCGCCGACGGCCGGCCGACACCGCGATAGGTGCCGATCGGGCATTTGTTGGTCGCGACGCCGCGGAACGTCGCCTCGTAGGCCGCCAGATCGTAGGGCCCCGGCATCACCTTCGCGACCATGCCGGGATCGCTCGCCGCCGTGAACGGCCAGACCGAATAAGCACCGACATCGACGGTGATGTCGGCCTTCAGGCCGAGCACCTTGCCGTCGGCCGCGACATAGGCCTCCAAGGTGTGGACGTGTTCGCGGGCATGGATGCTGGCGATCAGATGCTCGCGCCGGTCCTCGATCCACTTGACCGGGCGCCGCGTGCGGATCGCGAGCCAGGCGACCAGCACCTCCTCGGCAAAGACGTGGCCCTTGACGCCGAAGCCGCCGCCCACTTCAGGTGCGATGACGCGGATCGCGTTCTCCGGCCATTGCAGTTCTTCGGCGAGATAGGTCCGCAACAGATGCGGGATCTGGGTCGACGACCAGACCGTGAGCAACTGGCCCGCCGGATCGAGCGCGGCTATCACGCCGCGGCATTCCATCGGCACGCCGGCCTGGCGCTGGTTGCGATAGGTGCGTTTGATGACATGCGCGGCCGCCGCCCGCGCCGCCGCCATGTCGCCGCCGTGCCGCGATTGCTCGATGAACAGGTTGCCGCGCCAGCCATCGAACAGGGGCGCGGCGCCCGGCGCGGTCGCGCTGTCGATGTCGGCCAGCACCGGCAAGCGGATCGTAGTCGACAAAGACCTGTTCAGCGGCATCCTCGACCGCATAGGCGTCTTCAAGCAGCACCGCGGCGATCGGCTCGCCGACAAAGCGCACCCGATCCTGCGCCAACAGCGGCTGCAACGAACGCTGCGAATTCGGCAGGTCGGCGTGGGCGCGGATCGCAAGGTTACCGATGTCGGCGCCGGTGAAGATCTGCGCCGCGGGATAGGTCTCAAGCATCAGCGATGTGTCGATGCTGATCAGTTTGGCGTGTGCGAATTCGGAGCGGACCAGCCGCATGTGCAGCATGCCGGGCAGCACAAGGTCATCGACATAGCGGCCCTGCCCCCGCACCAGCCGCGGGTCCTCGAGCCGCGTGATGCGTGCACCAATAAAACGTGGCTGTTCGGCCTTACGCAACATTGACAGACTGTTCCTTATTGCGTTCACGAATGGCGCGGCGCACGGCGGCGACGATGCTGTGATAGCCGGTGCAGCGGCAGATATTGCCGGACATGGCTTCACGGATCTCGGCGTCGCTCACGCGCGCCGCCACGCTCGACCAGCGGCGTCAGCGCCATGATGAAGCCGGCAGTGCAATAGCCGCATTGCAGGCCGTGCTCATCGATAAATGCCTGCTGCAGCGGATGCAGACCGTTCGCGGGCGCCAGTCCTTCAATGGTGGTGATTGCCGCGCCGTCGCATTGCACGGCAAACGCCAGGCAGGACAGCCGCGGCGTGCCATCGACTTGAACCGTGCAGCAGCCGCAGGCGCCGTGCGAGCAGCCGAAGCGGACGCCGTAGCAGCCGAAATCATGGCGCAGCACGTCGGCAAGCAACCGCCGCGGCTCGACTTCAACCGATTTGGTCACACCGTTGAC
This sequence comes from uncultured Alphaproteobacteria bacterium, assembly GCA_963806815.1. Classification (GTDB taxonomy): domain Bacteria; phylum Pseudomonadota; class Alphaproteobacteria; order Rhizobiales; family Xanthobacteraceae; genus CAWDZJ01. The sequence continues at coordinate 16,496 of CAWDZJ010000016.1, forward strand.
GGTCAAGGTGATCGTCATCATGCCGCGGCCCTCGCGCGGGAATAGGCGCTGAGCAGCGCGCGGCGGGTGAACTCGCTCAGCAGATGCCGGCGATAGGCGGCGGTGGCGCGGATGTCGCTGTAGGACGCATGGCCTTCGATCGCGGCCTCCCCGGCCGCGCGCGCGAGATCATCCGTCATCACCTCGCCGGCCAATAGCTTTTCGGCCGCGTCCGCCCGAACCGGAACCGACTCCGCGCCCGACAGCACAATCGCCGTACTGGCGATCCGCTCGCCCGTGACCGCAACGACCGCACCGACCGAAGCGGTGGCAAAGTCGCCGTCGCGTTCCGCGAGTTCCAGGAAGCATCCGCCCCACGATCCCGCCGGCAGAGTCAGGCGCAGTTCCGTCACCATCTCATGCGGCTCAAGACTGGTGGTGAATGCACCACGGAAGAAGTTCACCGCCGGGATTTGCCGCGTTCCAGTTTGCGACATTGCTGTCACTTCACCGTTCAACAACATCAGCAGTGCCGGCAATTCACCGGTCGGATCGGCGGTGGCGACGCTGCCGCCCGCGGTGCCGAGATTGCGGATGGTCGGATGGGCGATGTGGCGCGCGGTCTCGGCAAAAATCGGCGCGTGACGCGCAAGATCCGCATCCTCCAGCAATTGACGGTGCCGCACCGTTGCGCCGAGGCGCACGCTCTCCCCGGCAACAGCGGCCCCACCCATCTCCAGACGGCCGATGTCGATCAGCACCGAAGGCCGCGCCAGCCGCAGATTCATCATCGGGATCAGGCTTTGTCCGCCAGCCAGCAGGCGCGCCTCCTCGCCGTGCGCGGCCAGCAATTCACAGGCGTGCTGCGGTGACTTCGGCCTTGATGTAGTCGAAGGGCGGCGGCTTCATGCGATTGGGGCCGTTTCAACACCTTGCGCGCGATTGCCGCGCTCATCAGAATTCGTCGATCACCGCTCTGGTCCGCAATCGCAGATTGAAGCCCCAGTGACGGATTGCCGTATTTCATGACCTGGACAATGGTATGCATCATTGGCATTCTTGTCGACAAGACCTGCGGCCATCAGCTCAGCCAAACGGGTTGGACGCTTGTTACCAAGGCTTGCGGGAGTGGACGGCGCCTCAGCCACCTGGCAGCTGGTGCCGAACGGTTTTAGACTTTGACGTCGCTTTGCCTGAACGCCGGGACAACGGAGGTACCAAGCATGAAACGTTTATGGATTTCGCTTGTCGCGCTTGCGATCGCCTTGCCGGCGCTTCCGGCGGCGGCGCAGGAACCGCTCGTGATCAGCATGTGGGGCGGCAGCTGGCGCGACCTGGTCGCCAACACCGCGGCCAAGAAATTCACCGCCGAGACGGGCGTGCCGGTCAAGTTCATCACCGGCGGCACGATCGACCGGCTGAACAAGGCCAAGCTCGCCAAGGGCAATCCCGAAAGCGATCTCTCCATTACGACGTCGCATGTCGGCTGGCTCTACGCCAATGACGGCCTGTTCGAGAAGCTCGATCTCGCCAAGATTCCGAACGCCAAGAACCTGGTCAAACAGGCGAAGATCAGCCCCTATCACATCGGCGTCTGGGCCTATGTCTACACCATCGGCTACCGGCCGGACCTGGTGAAAAACGTCACCTTCACCAGCTGGAAGGATCTGTGGAAGCCGGAACTGAAAGGTATGATCGCAGCGCCGGATTTTGATCCGAGCCACATCATCACCATCGCGGCCATCCTTTCCGGCGGTGACGCCAAGACCTGGGAGAAGGGTCAGGAAAAGCTGAAACAACTCAAGCCGAACTTCAAGGCATTCTACACTAATGACGCCAACAGCCAGCAGCTGATCGGCAGCGGCGAGACACCGGTGCAGATTCTGCTGTCGATGAACGCGCATTACATGATCAGCCAGGGCGTGCCGATCAAACTGGTGATCCCGGTGGAAGGCGCCATCCTCGGTGTCGATGCGGTCGGCATCATGGCCGGGACGAAAAAGTCGGATCTCGCCTACAAGTTCATCAACACCATGCTGGATCCCGAGGTTCAGGCCGAAGTCGCCAAGATCAAGAAGGGCAGCCCGGTCGTCTCCAACGCCAAGCTCGATCCGGTCATCGCCAAGCTTCCGGGCGTGTTCTCGACACCGGAGCAGTGGGACAAACAGGCGATCGTCATCGACCACAAGCTGCGGGCCGAGAAGACCGCGGAATGGCGCAAGTGGTTCACGGAAAACATCATCGCCAAATGAACCACGGACGGCCGTAAGCGCGGCGCGCGACCGGACAGCGACGATTCCTCGCCGCTTTTCCGGTCCGCGCGCTGCGATCCTCCCGGCCGGCACCATGGGATGCGTGCCGGATTATCCGGCAGGCCGCATCCGAGGCTGGCGCAATCCGCACGGCGCAGGTTCGCCAGCATCAATCTGATCTGACGGTCACCGCTATCATTTCGACCGGCCGCATGGTTTCCTTTGCGAACATTGGCCGATTCTCGGGACCAACATTTCATGTCCGCGATTCGTGACGGCCGCGGCGATCGATCGCCATGAGGTCGCAGCCTTTTCTCCGCGCATTCGTCTCGCCGGCGGCGTTGTGCGCCTTCGGCTTTCTCGCCGCCATGGCGGCCGTGCTGCAATACAGCTTCCGCGCCTTCATTCCCGGATCGCTGGATGCCGGCGGGTTCACGCTCGCCAATTTCACCGCGCTGCTGAAGCCGCTCTATGCGCAGGTTTTTCTCGACACGGTCTGGATCTGTTTTCTGACGGCGCTCGTCACCCTGCTGATCGGCTATCCGATCGCCTATGCCCTGGTGCACACGCGCAATGTGCTGCTCAAATCGATCATTCTGGTGATCGTGGTCACGCCGCTGTTTCTCGGCGAGGTGGTGCGCACCTATTCCTGGATCATCGTGCTCGGCAACAATGGCTTCATCAATTCCATGCTGCTGCAGCTCGGCCTGATCGACAAGCCGCTGCAATTCATGTTCACCGTGTTTGGCGTCGTCACCGCGCTGGTGCACGTCACCCTGCCGGTCATGGCGATCATGCTGGCGGCGGCGCTGTCGCACATCGATCGCGACTACACGCGGGCGGCCGAGAGCCTCGGCGCCGGTCCGATCCGCGCCTTTTTGACAATTACCTTGCCGCTGTCGACGCCCGGCATCGTCGCCGGCGTGACCACGGCCTTCGCCTGGACGTTCAGCGCCTTCGCCACGCCGCAACTGATCGGCGGCGGCCAGGTCAACATGGTCTCCAATCTGGTCTATCAGCTCGGCTATGCCAGCTTCAATTTTCCGTTCGCCGCCAGCCTGTCGGTCGCGGGGCTCGCTCTGGCCTTCGGGCTGATCGCGCTGATCCGGCTGATCGCGCGGCCGTTCGAAAGAATAGGGCAGCACTGACCATGCCACGCTCGCCCTTCCAGCATCTGTTGCGCGTCGTCGGCACGCTGTTTGTCGTGGCGGTGCTGGGCTTCGTGGTCCTGCCGGCCATCGTGGTGTTCTTTGCGGCCTTCAACGACCGGGCGCATTCTGTCGTTTCCGCCGCAGGCATGGTCGTTGCGGTGGTTCGTCAAGGCGCTCACCTATGACGATTTCCGCGCCGGATTTCAGAATGGCCTGATCGTGACGTCGTGGGCGTCGTCGATCGCGCTGGTGGTCGGGGCGGCGTTTGCGTTTGCCCTCGACCGCTATCAGTTCCGGCTCAAACATTCGATTGAGACGGTGCTGCTGTCGCCGCTGGTGGTGCCGCATTTCACCATCGGTCTCGGATTTCTCATTCTCGCCGCGCAGATCGGCGCGGCGCGGACCTACGCCGTCGTCATCATCTGTCATGTCGTGCTGGTGCTGCCTTTCGTGTTGCGCAGCGTCTATGTCTCGCTTGCGCAATCTCGATCAGAGCTACGAACTGGCCGCCGCCAGCCTCGGCGCGCCGCCGCATCGGGTGCTGCTGACGGTCACGATCCCGCTTCTGGTTCCGGGTCTGGTCAGCGGCTGGCTGTTCGCCGCGATCCTGTCGTTCAACGAGTTCACCGCTTCATTGTTCGTGACTTCGCAAAGCACGCAGACCCTGCCGGTCGCGATGTACAATTACGTCCGCGAATATGCCGATCCGTCGATGGCGGCGCTGTCGGTCATGTACATCGTGGCGACCGCGACATTGCTGACGTTCGCCAATGTGTTTCTCGGTCTCGGGAAGGTTTTGAATGTCGAAAGCGGCCGCTAAATTCAGAAGCGCACCGGGATGCGGCGGCCGGCACCGCTCCGGCGGACGCGGACATCGCCGTTCACCTCGCCGGCGTCAGCAAGCATTTCGGCGAAGTCACGGCGCTGCACGAGGCGTGGCTGCCGATCCGCCGCGGCGAGCTGATGACGCTGCTCGGCCCATCCGGTTGCGGCAAGACGACATTGCTCAATCTGGTCGCCGGCTTCTTCAGTCCCGACGGCGGCGAGATCACCATCGACGGCAGCCGGGTCAACGACCTGCCGACCTACAAGCGCCAGATCGGCATGATGTTCCAGAACTACGCCTTGTTCCCGCACATGGATGTCGCGGCCAACGTCGGCTACGGCCTGCGGATGCGCGGCGTCGGAAAATCCGAGATCGGACAGCGGGTCCGCGAGGCGCTCGCGCTGGTCAAGCTGACCGGGCTGGAAGACCGCCGGCCGCGGCAATTGAGCGGCGGTCAGCAGCAGCGGGTGGCGCTGGCGCGCGCGCTGGTGATCAAGCCGAAGGTGCTGCTGCTCGACGAGCCGTTTTCCGCGCTCGACAAGAACCTGCGCGCCTCCATGCAGGTCGAAGTCAAGGAGATCCAGCGCAAGCTCGCCCTGACGACGATTTTCGTCACCCATGACCAGAGCGAAGCGCTGAGCCTGTCAGACCGGGTCGCCGTGATGTCGCAGGGCTATATCCGGCAGGTCGGCATGCCGGACGAGATTTACCGACGGCCACAGGACCGCTTCGTCGCCTCGTTCGTCGGCGACACCAATATCCTGCAGGCCCGGCTCGACCAGATCGCATCCTCTGCAACGGTGACGATCGGCGCTGTCCGGCTCGAGGTACCGGCCGGACCGCTGGCGGAGTCGCGCCCGGATCGGCGGTCGATCTGTTCCTGCGGCCGGAGCAGCTGCGGGTCGCCGAAGCCGGCGCCCCGGTCGCGGTCGACGGCACCGTGGCGGCGCAGATCTATCAGGGCGGGCACGTCGATCTCTATGTCGACACCGCCACCGCGCCGCCGGTCCGCGTCCTGGTGCGGCTGCCCGGTTACGAGGCCATGACGAAATGGCCGGTCGACAGCAAGGTCGGCCTGACGATCATCAATGCCGATGCCGTGGCGTTTCCGCCCGCGCAGGATTGACGGCCGGAAATTCTGCTTTCTTGACAAAGGGGCCCGCCCGCCTTCATAAGCATCCGGCCGTGCACACCTTTGAGGTGCGGGCGCATTTCGGTTGTGCCTGTAAGGTCCTCGTGACCAGGGCGGCGCCGAAAACCATCTGAACCGACTGAAAAGCCATTCGACTGAAAAAAGCCCGTCCGCGTGGGCGCTTAGAGCGTCTGAGACGGGGTTTCGAACACAAGGACAACAAAGATGTTCGCAGTCATTCGTACCGGCGGGAAGCAGTATCGCGTCGCCGCCGACGACATGATCAAGATCGACAAGATCCCGGGCGAGCCCGGTGAGATCATCCAATTCGGCGAAGTGCTTGTCGTGGGCGGCGATACGCCCACACTCGGCGCACCGATGGTCTCCGGCGCGAGCGTCGCGGCGGAGGTGCTGGAACAGGGCCGTCATCCGACGGTGATCGCCTTCAAGAAGCGCCGGCGCAAGCATTCGCAGCGCAAGCGCGGCCATCGCCAGGAATTCACCCTGGTGCGGGTGACTGAAATCCTGACCGACGGCGAGAAGCCGAGCAAGGCCGCAAAGCCGCGGACCGCAAAGCCGAAGGCCGCCGAGGCGAGCGCTGCCGATGTGGCAGCCGAGCCGGCTGGCGAAACCGCCGCCGAGGCCGCCGCAACGTAAGAGATCGCAACAAGACGTGAATCAGGCTTTGGCAAAAGACCTGATTTCGCCGCCGAATCGAGATGATTCCGTCACGGAATCGGGTTATTAGTGAACTGACTAAGGGATAACGAGCCATGGCCCACAAGAAAGCAGGCGGTTCCTCGCGCAACGGGCGCGATTCCGCCGGTCGACGCCTCGGTCTCAAGATGGCTGGCGGACAAGCTGTGATCGCCGGCAATATTCTTGCGCGCCAGCGCGGTACCAAGTGGCACCCGGGTCGCAATGTCGGCCTGGGCAAGGACCACACGCTGTTCGCGCTCTGCGACGGCCGGGTGGAGTTCCGTACCAAAGCCAAGGGCCGCACCTTCGTATCGGTTGTTCCGGCAATGGAGGCCGCGGCCGAGTAAACGGTAGACCATAACGAGGTCTGCCGGCATCCAGTCAAACCGGCGGACCCATCAGGGTTCCGAGAGGGGGAGACGGGAAGCCGGCTTCCCCTCGATGCTTTTGCACCCCCGTGCGCATGCAAGGAACCTGAACGATGACGTTGCTGGAACACCGGCCGGACGGAACCTTCCGGGAAAGCAGTATCCCCGTCCTCGAGACCAAGCGGCTTGTTCTGCGCGCGCCGCAACTCGAGGACGCTAAAGCCCTGGCGATGCTAGCCAACGACCGCCGCATTGCGGAAAGAACCGCGCGTATGCCGCATCCCTATCATTTGGCCGATGCGGAAGCTTTTATCGCCGCAGCCAATGCATCATCAGGCGATTGCGTGTTTCTGGTGACCTTGGCCGACGGCACGATTGCCGGCGCCTGCGGGATCACCCGCCTCGGCGAAGGGCTGCCGGAGCTTGGTTATTGGCTGGGCGTGCCGTTCTGGGGCCGCGGCTATGCCACCGAGGCGGCGCGCGCGGTGGTCGATCATGCCTTCGGTACCGCCGGCCATGACGTGCTGCATGCCGGCGCCCTGGTCAGTAATCCGGCCTCGCGGCGCGTGCTGGTAAAATGCGGCTTCCAATGGACCGGTGTCGAACTGCGGCGCGTGCGCGCCATTGCGAGTTCCGCGCCGTCCGATCGGTTCCGGCTTGATCGCAGCCTATGGGCCTCGCTCAAGAGCTGGTGTTGATCCGCGGGCGGCCAGATGGCCGCCGACGCGGGATGAAGGAAACAGGAGTTGCCGGTGACGGCCCCGTTCAAACTGGTTGGCATCGATCACATCGTCATTCGCGCCGCCAATCCGTCGGCGCTGGAGTGCTTCTATATCGAGGTGCTCGGCTGCAGCCTCGAAAAGCGTCAGGGAAGCCTGACGCAGCTGCGCGCTGGCAGCGCGCTGATCGACCTCGTTCCGGCCTCGGAAGACGGACCCGCAGGCGGCACGTCCGCGACCGGCGGGGCGAACCTCGATCATCTGTGTCTGCGGATCGCGCCGTTCGATGCAAAGGCCATTGCGGCGCATTTTGCCCTGAATGGCGTCGCCTGCGGCGGAGAAGAGTCCCGCTATGGCGCCGAAGGTCAAGGCCCGTCGGTCTATCTGAAAGACCCGGAAGGCAATGGCGTTGAGTTGAAAGGCCCGGTCCAAAAATAGGCCGCTGTACCCTCCGCAATCATGAATTTTGCGGACAGCTAACAGTCCGCTTCGCAATCCAAAACAGATCGAATTCTAATATTTACCAGCTTTGGCAACGCATCCGGAACGGCACGCGAACAAACCGGGCAGCGTTGCTTGGCGCAGCGAACAAGTCGCGACAGGCGCAATCGAACCATGCAATCGCTCATTAAGGTCAACAGCGAAATCCGTTCCGCGCGGCTGACATTGCGGCCTTTGCGGGTGAGCGACGCCGGCCGGTTGTTTGATCTGTTCAACAACTGGAGCGTAATCCGCTTCCTCTCCTCGCCGCCGTGGCCCTATGCCCGGACCGACGCCGAAGCCTTCGTCAACGGCGCGTTAAAGGCGACCTCCGAAGAGCAGGATGTTCCGTTTGCAATCACGATCGATGATGTCCCGATCGGGTGCGTCGGCGCGCGACTGCGGCCCGCGAGCGAACTTCAGGACGCGCCCGGACCTCACATCGGTTATTGGCTGGGCGAGCCCTACTGGGGCCACGGCTATATGACCGAAGCCGCCAATGCCTTGATCTCGTGTATCTTTGCGGCACGGCCAGACGACATTATCTATAGTGGCGTGTTTAAAGAGAATGCCGCGTCGTTAAGGGTTCAGGAAAAGCTTGGATTCATTGTGGACGGCGAGACTTCGTTGTATTCGCGGCCGCGCGGCGCGAATTTTCCGCACCTCAATACCGCGCTAACTCGGTCCGGTTTCAGGCAGTTGTTGTTATGAAATTTCTTGATGAGGCCAAGGTCTATATCCGCTCGGGCAATGGCGGCAACGGCTGCGTGGCATTCCGGCGCGAGAAATATATCGAGTTCGGCGGACCGAACGGCGGCGACGGCGGTCGCGGCGGCGATGTCGTCGCGGAAGCGGTCGAAGGCCTCAACACGCTGATCGACTATCGCTATCAGCAGCATTTCAAGGCCAAGAGCGGCATTCCCGGCATGGGCAAGGACCGCCACGGCGCGAGCGGCGACGATATCGTCATGAAAGTGCCGGTCGGAACGCAGATCTATGAGGAGGACGGTGAGACCTTGCTCGCCGATCTCAGCCATGTTGGCGACCGTGTCGTGCTCGCCAAAGGCGGCAATGGCGGTTTCGGCAATGCGCGCTTCAAGAGTTCGACCAACCGCGCGCCGCGCCACGCCAATCCCGGCCAGCCCGGCGAGGAGCGCACCATCCGGCTGCGGCTGAAACTGATCGCGGATGCCGGCCTGGTCGGGCTGCCGAACGCCGGCAAATCGACATTCCTGGCCGCAGTCTCGGCGGCCAAGCCGAAGATCGCCGACTATCCGTTCACCACCCTGCACCCGCAGCTTGGCGTGGTGTCGTTGGGCGAACGCGAGTTCGTGCTGGCGGATATTCCCGGCCTGATCGAGGGCGCGCATGAGGGCGTCGGCCTTGGCGTGCGCTTTCTCGGTCATATCGAACGCTGCCGGGTGATCCTGCATCTGGTCGACGGCACCGGCGAGGATGTCGCCGCCGCCTACAAGACCGTCCGCGCCGAGCTGGAAGCCTATGGCGCCGAGCTTGCGGACAAGCCGGAAGTGGTCGGCCTCAACAAGGCCGATGCGCTGACGCTGGAACAACTCAAGACCCAGGTCGCGCGGCTCAAGCGCGCCGCCGGGCGCACTCCGCTGGTGCTGTCCGGGGTGAGCGGCGCGGGCGTGCCGGAGGTCCTGCGCGCCCTGGTCTCGGTGATCGACCAGGCGCGACAATCCGAACCCGAGGACGCGCGCGAGGCGTTTCCGTTCCGATAGAACCGTTCCCGTGCGCCGCCGCCTCCGCTGCCCGGCAATTGCCAAGCCGGTGACGGTGTGAGACAGCATGCGGCCATTCCCCGATGCGTGAATGCCGGCAATCAGATGACCCGCAAGCCTCCCACCCTGACCGACTTCCGCCACATCGTGGTGAAGATCGGCTCGTCCCTGCTGGTCGATTCCGAAGGCGGCCGGGTCCACGAGGACTGGCTCAAGTCGCTCGCCGCCGATATCGCGGCGCTGCATGGCGAAAAGCGCGACGTCATCGTGGTGTCCTCGGGCGCGATCGCGCTCGGCCGGTCGGTGCTGAAACTGCCGAAGGGTCAACTAAAGCTCGAGGATTCCCAGGCGGCCGCGGCTGTCGGGCAGATCGCGCTCGCCCGCATCTGGGCCGAAGTGCTGGCGCGCCACGCCATCGTCGCCGGACAGGTGCTGGTCACGCTCGGCGATACCGAGGAGCGGCGGCGCTATCTCAACGCCCGCTCGACCATCACCAAGCTTATCGAGTGGCGTTGCGTGCCGGTGATCAACGAAAACGACACGGTCGCGACCAATGAAATCCGCTACGGCGACAACGACCGGCTTGCCGCCCGCGTCGCCACCATGGTCAGCGCCGATCTGCTGATCCTGTTGTCGGATGTCGACGGGCTCTACGACGCGCCGCCAGGCGTCAACAAGAACGCCAGGCTGTTGCCCGTGGTCGAGCGCATCACGCCGGAGATCGAGGCAATGGCCGGCTCGGCCGGCTCTGAACTCTCCCGCGGCGGCATGCAGACCAAGCTCGAGGCCGGCCGCATTGCCACCAATGCGGGCACCCACATGGTAATCGCCTCCGGACGGGTCGACCATCCGCTACGGCGTATCGCCGATGGCGCGCCGTCGACCTGGTTCCTGACTCCGGCCAATCCGGTGACCTCACGCAAGCGCTGGATCGGCGGCTCGCTGGAAGCCAAGGGCGTGCTGACAATCGATGCCGGCGCGGTCGCGGCCCTGCGCAACGGCAAGAGCCTGCTGCCCGCCGGGATCATCCGGGTCGAGGGGAATTTCGCGCGCGGCGACGCGGTGATCATTCGCGGGCCGGACGGCGCCGAAGTCGGGCGCGGACTGGTTGCCTTCGATGCCGACGATGCGCAGTTGATCAAGGGCCGGCCCTCGTCCGATATTCTCTCGATCCTCGGCTTCGGCGGCCGAGCAGAGATGATCCACCGGGACGATCTCGTTGTCGGCCGGATTTGAGCGCATCATGATTTCGCTAGAGCATTTCCAGGCGAAGTGGAAACCGGTTCGCAGTCCGGAAATGCGACAAATCAGGAAGTTGGAGCGTTTCGTGACTCTATTTAGATCGAAAGCGCTCTAGTTTGAATGCGCTCTAACAACGGCGCGAGGCAATCGAACGAAGAATGATCCAGCTCGAACGTGTATCGCTGCGAACTTACATTTTGATCGTTGCCTCCATGCTGGTTGCGATCGCGGTTGTTCTGCTGGCGATGGGGCGGGTGCCGTTCTGTGAATGCGGTTACATCAAGCTGTGGCACGGTGATCCGAACAGCTCCGAAAACTCGCAACAGATTTCCGACTGGTACACGTTCTCACATATCATCCACGGTTTCATTTTCTATTTTGTGCTGTGGCTGATTCTGCCGCGATCGACCACCGGCTTGCGGCTGCTGATCGCGATCACGATCGAAGGCGGCTGGGAAATTTTTGAAAACACCGACATGGTGATCAACCGCTACCGCGAAGGCACGATTTCGCTGAACTATTTCGGCGACAGCGTCCTAAACTCGATCAGCGATATTCTCGCCATGGTCATCGGATTTCTCTTGGCGATCCGGCTGCCGGTCTGGCTGACGGTGCTTCTGGCCGTCGTGATGGAGGCCGTCGCCGGCTACGTCATCCGCGATAACCTGACCCTCAATATCATCATGCTGATCCATCCGTTCGACGCGATCCGCGAATGGCAGGCCGGCGCGGCGGCGCATTGATACCAAGTCAGTGCTTGGACAAGTTTAGTGCTTGGCGTCCTTGTCCCACAGCACGGTGGTCGGCGTGCCAGCCGGTACCTGGTCGAACACGATGAGCTTGACCGGCGATGCGCCGGTGATGCCGGTGTGCCACTGATCGATGACTTCGACGACAACGTCGCCGGTCTTGTAGTGGAAGCTCCGTCCCTGGGCTGCGTACACGGTGAGCTCGCCGGAAAGCACATAGGCATAACGCGCATAGGGATGCTTGTGCAGCGGCAAGGTCGTATTGGGCGCGATCTCGTAGCTGGTGACGATCAGCTCGGGATCTTGCGGCACCTTGAGCGGCTGGCCGGCGGCCGTGGTCCGGGTCTGCAGAATTTTTTTCACCACAACCGGCTGATCGACGGCAACCGGTCGCGCATCCGACCAGGCCGCGGGCGCCACGGCCAGAACGAAAGCAAGCGTCAAAAACCAATGTTTTATCACGACGGCCTCCTGCGCCATTCCCGGTCTGTTGAACTGCCACGCCCGAAAACGCCACGCGTCTTCGATATCATGCGTTCGCTGTGATGAGAAATGCGTTACAATGCGCATTGGCAGCACAGTCAACGTGCTGATGCCGACTTGCGATCGAGGATACTGGAGATGTTGCAGAGAAAGCGCCGGGCGTCGTCCCAAAGGACGGGTCCGCCCGCCCGGCGCCGACGCAGGTCCAATGGTGCCCGCATCGGATGTCTCAACAGAGAGATTGCACAGACGGCGGCGCTCTAACTCGCAAAATTCGCACCCGCATGGCGGATGTCCACAGTTTCGCGCGACATCCCCGGAACCCATGTGAAAAACCGCCACATCAAATACGCAAGCGATGCCACAGCAGCGGCAATCGGTCACGATCATTGCGGCTCGGTCTGATCCGCAGTTCGTCAGCCGCTCATCTGCTCAGGTGAGCAGGCCGTTTTCCTGCGCCAACGTCTTGAGCGAGATTTCCGGCCGCGCGCCCATATGTTGGATCACCTCGGCGGCGGCTAGCGCACCGAGGCGGGCGGCATCGCGATTGGTCGATCCGCGCGCGAGCCCGGTCAGGAAGCCGGCGGCGAACAGATCGCCGGCGCCGGTGGCGTCGACCACGCGATCAACCGGCAGAGCATGCACGGCATCCGTCTGTTCGCGGGTAACGACGAGGCAGCCCTTCTCGCTGCGGGTAATGACCGCGAGCTTGGCATCCTGGCGCAGCGCGTTGACCGCGGTGTCGAAGTCGGCGGTCTGATAGAGGCTATGCAACTCGCGCTCGTTGGCAAACAGAATATCGACCGTGCCGGAGCGGATCAGGCCGAGGAACTCGTCGCGCCAGCGGTCGACACAGAACGCATCCGACAGGGTCAGCGCCACGCGGCGCTTGGCGTTGTGCGCGATCTTGGCGGCCTTCAGGAAAGCTTCCTTGGCGTGCGGCGGATCCCACAGATATCCTTCGAGGTAGGTGATGCGCGCCGCCGCGATCGCATCCTCGTCGATGTCGTTGGAATGCAGGTCCTGCGCAGCGCCGAGATAGGTGTTCATGGTGCGCTCACCGTCGGGCGTGACCAGCACGTAACAGCGCGCGGTCGAGGGTCCATCCGCCGCCGGTGCGGTATCGAAGGCGACCCCGGCGGCGCGAATGTCGTGCGCGAAGGCGCGGCCGAGTTCGTCATCCTTGACCTTGCCGATGAAGGCGGCCGCGCCGCCCAGGCTCGCAATGCCGACAATGGTGTTGGCGGCCGAGCCGCCGGAAATCTCCATGGCGGGGCCCATGGCGTCGTAGATCGCTTCCGCCCGCGGCTCGTCGATCAGACTCATCGAGCCCTTAGGCATGTTCTGTCCGGCGAGGAAGTCGTCCTCCGCGCGCGCGATGATATCGACGATGGCGTTGCCGATGCCGAGGACGTCGAAGCGAGTGCTGGTCATATGAAGCGCCTTTCAATTTGGCGCGCACTATAGCCAGCAGCCGCCGCGAGGCAACAATGGGCAATGCGGCACGGTTCGTCGCAATTTATCGGCGCATAGTGGGCAGCGGCGGTCAGTGCCAGCAGCCAGCGGTCGGCTTGCCGCCCAATCGACGCGGCGCCCATCCGGCGAGACAGGTGTTCCGGATTCAAATCGTAAGGTTTTGGCCCTAGTGGAGCGAATTTGACATTTGATATCCATTCGCGGCTAGCCGTTCATCAAATGTCGGAATCTGACCACTAGAATTACTTAGGAGGCCGATTTCGCATGTCGCTTGCCCGCAATCTCATGACCGTTGGCAGCGCGACCTTGCTGTCGCGGGTGCTCGCGTTTTTTCGCGATGTCGGCATCGCCGCCGTGCTGGGGGCCGGCGCGCTGTCGGACGCCTATTTCGCCGCGATGCAGATTCCGAACCTGTTCCGCCGGCTGTTGTCGGACGGCGCGATCAATTCGGCATTCGTGCCGCTGTGGCTGCGTATCAAGAATGATGACGGCTTGCCGGCCGCGCAACGCTTTGGCGAGCGCATTCTTGGCACCATGCTGCTGGCGCTCGGCGCGCTCGCGATCGTCGGTGTCCTGCTGGCGCCATTGCTGGTCGATCTGTTCGCGCCGGGCTTCGCCGGCGGCGAGCGCCATGGACTGGCCGTGCAGTATGTGCGGCTGTCGATCGGATACATCGCCATCGCCGGAGCGGTGGCGATTGCGGCTGCCGTCCTCAACGCCGAGCGGCGGGTGACGGCCGCGGCCTACGGCGCGGTGGTGTTCAACTGCGTGTTGCTCGTCGCCGTGCTGGCCATCGTGATCCTCCGTCCAGCCGATCTGGCGGCCGCGGGGACGACCCTGTCAATCGCCGTGATCGTGGCAGGGTTCGCTCAATTGCTGCTGGTCGGCGGCGCGATGCTGCAAATCCCGGCGGCGCTACGGCGGCCGCGCCTTGAGCGATCGCGGGAAACACGCCGGTTTCTCACTTTGGTCGTGCCGGGAATCGTCGCCGCCGGCATCCCGCAGTTCAAACTGATCGCGGGCCTGATGGTGGCTTCGAGCGCGCCAGGGGCGGTGTCGTGGCTCTATTACGCCAACCGGCTCTATGAGTTTCCGCTCGGTGTCGTCTCGGTGGCCATTTCAGCTGTGATCGTGCCGCTGATCGCCGCCGGCGTGCGCGCCGGTATCGATGCCGACATCAGGGCCGCGCAATCCCGCGCCTTCGAAATCGCGCTCGGCATCGCGCTGCCGGCCGCGGTTGCGTTCGCCGTGATCGCGGGCCCAATCGCCGGCGGGCTGTTCCAACGCGGCGCGTTCGACGCCAACGATACCGCCGCGGTTGCCGGCGCACTGGCCGCCATCGCCGTCGGATTGCCCGGGCATATCCTGGAAAAAGTGTTCGGCGCCATCGCATTCGCCCATGAAGATACCCGCACTCCGATGCTCACCGCGCTTGCCGGACTGGCCGCCGCCATCCTCGGCGCGATCGTACTGTTTCCGCGCTACGGGCATGTCGGCATCGCCGCCGCGATCGGCATCTCCGGCTGGGTCGGCGCGGGACTGCTCGGCCTGATCCTGGCGCGGCGGCGATGGCTCGCGCTCGACGGCGAGGCGCGGCACCGGCTGCCACGCATTGTGCTGGCGGCGCTGGCGACGGCCATCTTCATCGCCATCCTCCAGTTTGGGCTGCTGATGGTCCCCGGCGCGACGACAGGCACCGCCGGGCGAATCGGGCTGTTGCTGGTGCTGGTCGCGGCCGGGCTGGCGTTCTACGTCGTCAGCCTGCGGGTGACCGGGGTCGTGCGGCCGCGGGACCTGATTGCGGCCGTCCGCAGAGGAGTATAGCCGCCCCTTGCGGAGGGGCGCCGCCTCGTGGCATGGGACCCACCGCAAGTGATGGAGAAGTGCCACGATGGCATTTAAGGAACGGGTCTTTTCAGGGGTGCAGCCGACCGGCAATTTGCACCTTGGCAATTATCTCGGCGCGATCGTGAAATTCGTCGCGCTGCAGGACAATTACGACTGCATCTATTGCGTGGTCGATCTGCATGCCATCACGGTGTGGCAGGACCCGGCCGAACTACCGCGCGCGACCCGCGAAGTAACAGCGGCGTTCCTCGCCTGCGGCATCGATCCGAAGAAGCACATCATTTTCAATCAGAGCCAGGTCGCCGAACACGCCGAACTCGCCTGGGTCTTCAACTGTATCGCACGCATGGGCTGGCTCAACCGCATGACCCAGTTCAAGGAGAAGGCCGGCAAGGATCGCGAGAACGCATCGGTCGGCCTCTATTCCTATCCAACCTTGATGGCGGCCGACATTCTGGTTTATCGCGCGACCCATGTGCCGGTCGGCGAGGACCAGAAGCAGCATCTGGAACTCTCGCGCGACGTCGCGCAGAAGTTCAACAACGACTATGCCGGTTCGATCCATGCGCACGGCTTCGGCGAGGCATTCTTTCCGCTGCCGGAGCCGCTGATCCAGGGACCGGCGACGCGCGTGATGAGCCTGCGCGACGGCACCAAAAAAATGTCGAAGTCCGATGCGTCGGATTATTCCCGCATCAATCTCACCGACGATGCCGACGCCATCGCGCAGAAGATCCGCAAGGCCAAGACCGACCCCGAACCGCTGCCGAGCGAAGAAAAGGGCCTCGAGGCGCGCCCGGAGGCCGACAATCTGGTCGGCATCTACGCCGCTCTCGCCGGTTCAACGAAAACAGATGTGCTGCGCGACTTCGGCGGCGGACAGTTCTCGAACTTCAAATCGGCGCTGGTCGATCTCGCGGTGGCCAAGCTTGGACCGATCGGCTCCGACATGAAACACTTGGTGCAGGATCCGGCCTATATCGATTCAGTTCTTGCCGACGGCTCCGAACGGGCGCAGGCGATCGCCGCCGACACCATGAAGGCGGTCAAGGACATTGTCGGATTCGTGCGGCGCTGACGCAAAGTCAATCGAAATTGCTCGCGAACGCGCCGCACATTCCGGCGTTGATTGCCGCTTGTGGGGCGGCCGATCATCATGGCAGCATCGCGCGCCGCGTGCGACGCTGATCGTGTCCGCCGACTGCCACGCCGATCTTCAAGGGGCCGCCGCCTCCGTATCCGGAGAACACCTATGAGCCGCATCCGCCGTAGTTATGAATCCGGTCACAAACCGAAATTCCTGGTCATCATCGATGACACGCAGGAATGCGATCGCGCGGTCTATTTCGCCGCCCGGCGCGCCGGAAGGGTCGGCGCGAAATTGATCATGCTGCACGTCATCGACATGCAGGACAGCAATCAGCAATGGCTCGGCGTCGCCGATCTCATGCGCGCGGAAGCGCACGAGGCCGCCAACGCGCAGCTCGACAGCTATGCAGTGCGCGCCAACAACATCGCCGGCATCGATGTCGAACGGGTGATCCGCGAAGGCGACACTGCGGAGCAGATCCTTGACCTGATCGAGGAGGACGAGGATATCGCCCTGCTGGTGCTGGCCGCCGGCGCCAACAAGGAAGGTCCGGGGCCGCTGGTGTCGAATCTCGGCAAATCCGCCGCCACTTTCCCGATTCCGGTCGCCATCGTGCCCGGCCAGCTCAGCGACGAGGAACTTGAGGCGGTGACCTGAGGCGGGCGGCGCGACCTTGAACTTTCGCCAGGCGGCGCCACGTATTAGAATGTAAAAACTAGGTTTTACGACCCATTCTCAACCACGCGGGCCTTTGATCCCGCGCAGGTGACGGAGCAGACCATGTTCATTCAGACCGAGGCGACGCCCAATCCGGCGACGCTCAAATTCCTTCCGGGACGGCCTGTCCTGACCGACGGCACCCTCGATATGCGCAGCCCGGCCGACGCCGCGCAGTCGCCACTCGCCGAAAAATTGTTTGCGATTTCCCAGGTCGATGGCGTGTTCTTCGGCTCCGACTTCATCACCGTCACCAAGACCGGCAGTGATTGGCAACAGCTCAAACCGATGATCCTCGGCGCCATCATGGAACATTTCATGTCAGGCGCGCCGATCCTGGCGTCGGGCGAGGACAGTGCGGCCGGCACGGCCGATGAATTCTTCGAGGAGAAGGACGCTGAGACCGTCGCCACCATCAAGGACCTGATCGAGACCCGCGTGCGCCCGGCGGTCGCCAATGACGGCGGTGATATCACCTTCCGCGGCTTCAAGGACGGCATCGTCTATCTCGATATGAAGGGATCCTGCGCCGGCTGCCCCTCCTCCACCGCCACGCTCAAGCACGGCATCCAGAACCTGTTGCGCCATTTCGTGCCGGACGTGGTCGAGGTGCGGCCGTCGGCCTGAGCGGCGGATTCCGGACCGGCGGCGCGCTTGGGTCCTGCCGGCCCGGCGCGGATCGCTATTGACGCCCGTGCCGCCGGCTCTATTGCTGATCCATCATGCGCGTCCTTGCTATCGATACCGCCCTTGCGGCCTGTTCGGCTGCGGTGCTCGACACCGCGGCCGGCGCCATTCTGGCAAGCGAATCGCTGCCCATGATGCGCGGCCACGCCGAGGCGATCATGCCGGTGATCGCCAGGGTGATGGACGCAGCAGGGGTCGATTTTCCCACGCTTGACCGCATTGCGGTCACCGTTGGGCCCGGCAGTTTTACCGGGTTGCGGGTCGGTATATCGGCGGCCCGGGGCCTGGCGCTGGCCGCCGGCAAGCCGGTTGTCGGCTTGACGACGCTGTCAGCTTTTGCCGCCACGCATGTCGCCGCCGACAGCCAGGCGTCGGTCGTCGCCGTGATCGATGCCCGTCACGAGCAGGTCTATATGCAGGTCTTTGGGCCCGGTGGGCGCACGCTGGTCGCGCCGCGCATCGCGCCGCTGCGCGAAGCCGCGCGGGCGGCGACCGCGGGCAAGGCCCGGCTCACCGGCAATGCGGCCGAACTGGTGCGCGCGGCCTGGCCGCCATCGGAGCCACCGCCGCCGGTGCTCGACCAATGCGCGGCACCGGACATCGCCTGGGTCGCGCGGCTGGGCGCGGTCGCGCCGGAGGGCCAGGCACCGCCGAAGCCGCTCTATCTGCGCGCACCGGACGCGCAACCGCAGCACGCCGCCCAATTGCCGCGCAAATGATCGCGATCCTTGCCCGCCTCCTGTCCCGTGGCGAACCGGCCTTGAGCGAGGCGGGCGCGGACGATGCCGCCGCGGTCGCGGCGTTGCATGGCGCGTCGTTCCGTCACGGCTGGAGCGAGGACGAAGTTGAAAGCCTGTTGACCGACCGCAGCGTCTACGCCCATCGCGCCGTGCGCGGGCGACGGCTGGTCGGTTTCATCCTGTCGCGGGTCGCGGCCGGCGAGGCGGAAATCCTCTCAGTCGCGATCGCCGAACTCGCACAAGGGCCGCGGGCTGGCCGGCCGCCTGCTCCGTCAGCATCTCAACCGGCTCAACAATGTCGGGGTCGGCGCCGTCTTCCTTGAGGTCGACGAACGAAACAATCCGGCGCGACGGCTCTATGACCGCGCCGGCTTCCGCGAAGTGGGCCGCCGGCAAGGCTATTATCGCGACCAGCACGGCCACGCCTCGACCGCGCTGGTGCTACGCTGCGACTTTGTGTAGGCCGTGGGCAATGGACGCTTTGACCGTCGGAAACTATGCTGTCCGGCCGTGACAAGGAGCGCTCGTGACGACGCACAAGAACAGCGATATCGAGGCGCAATGCGTGGCCAAGGGCATGCGCATGACCGATCAGCGGCGCACCATCGCGCGCGTTCTGGCGTCGTCCGAAGATCATCCTGATGTCGAGGAACTCTATCGGCGCTGTTCGGCGATTGACGACCGCATATCGTTGTCGACGGTCTATCGCACCGTCAAGCTGTTCGAGGATGCCGGCATCATCGAACGGCACGATTTCCGCGATGGCCGCGCCCGCTATGAGCAGATGCCGGATACTCACCACGACCACCTGATCAATATCCGCACCGGCGAGGTGATCGAATTTCATTCCGAGGAAATCGAAGAGCTGCAGGCCGAGATTGCGCGCCGGCTCGGCTACCGGCTGGTCGATCACCGGCTGGAATTGTTTGCCGTGCCGCTCGAAGACAAGACCCGGCAATAGCGTCAACAAACAAAGCGTGCCGAGACCGTGCTGCGCTTTCCGCTCCTGGTGATCTTTCTGTTCACGGCAACGCCGGTCTTCGTGGGCGTTCAGTGGGTCTTGACCAAGACCGGGCGCGGCGGTGGCGGCGCGCTATGGGCGCGCTACTATCGAATCATCAACACAATGCTGCGGGTACGGGTCACGGTGATCGGCGAGCGCGCGCCGGGACCGGTCCTGGTCGTTTCCAATCACGTGTCCTGGCTCGACATCATGGTGATCGGGTCGGTGACGCCGGTGGTGTTCGTCGCCAAGAGCGAGGTCGGTACCTGGCCGGTGGTCGGCCCGGCGTCACGGGCGCAGCGCGCGGTGTTCGTCGATCGGGGCCGGCGCCAGCAGACCGGCAACGCAGTCGCTGAAATCGCCGAGCGGCTCGCGCGCGGCGATGCCGTGCTGCTGTTCGCGGAAGGCACATCGAGCGACGGCAACCGCGTCCTGCCGTTCCGCTCGGCGCTTTTGGGCGCCGTCAACGAAGCGGTCAGCCAGCTGGGACCGGACCGGCCGGTCGCGGTGCAGCCACTGGCGGTCTGTTATGTCAAACACCAGGGCATGGCGATGGGCCGCCAGCATCGGCCGCTGGTCGCCTGGTATGGCGACCTCGACTTCGTTCCGCACCTGTGGCGGTTCATGCGCCATTGCGCGGTCGACGCCTTGCTAACCTTCGGGGAACCGGCGCATTTCGATACCCAGGCCGACCGCAAGGCGACCGTAAAGGCGCTGGAAAGCCAAGTCCGCCGCCTGACGACGGCCGCACTGCGGGGTCGGCCGGAAACAACGACCTAAACAGCATCGATTTTGACCGTGCGCCGCATTCCTTTTGGCCGGCAAAGCCGCTATGTATCGATGAGGCGCGCGATCAACCTACGGCGGCGGATTTGCCAATAATTTTAGAGATTTGCCTCGGACCCTGGCGACAAAGTCGGGAATCGGCTTCGATTTGAACGGCATGAGCGGACCCCGCAAGCTCCATATCAAGTCCTATGGCTGCCAGATGAACGTCTACGATTCCCATCGTATGGCGGACACCCTGGCGCCGGCCGGCTTTGCCGAAACCGCGATCGCCGAGGACGCCGACCTCGTCATTCTCAACACCTGCCACATCCGGGAAAAGGCGGCCGAAAAGGTCTATTCCGAACTCGGCCGCATCCGGCTGATGAAGGAGGCCGCCGCGCGCGAAGGCCGTCGCCTCACCATCGCGGTTGCCGGCTGCGTCGCGCAGGCCGAAGGCGAGGAAATCCTGCGCCGGGCGCCAGCGGTCGATCTGGTGATCGGCCCGCAGAACTACCACCGGCTGCCGGACCTGCTGGCCAGAACGGCGAACGGCGCCAAGGTCGTCGACACCGAATTTCCGGTCGAGGACAAGTTCGATCATCTCGCGGCGCCGAGCGCGCAGGCCACCCGCGCCCGCGGCGTCACCGCCTTCGTGACGGTGCAGGAGGGATGCAACAAGTTCTGCACCTTCTGTGTGGTGCCCTATACCCGCGGCGCGGAAGTCTCACGGCCGGCCGCACGCGTCATCGCCGAAGTCGAGCGGCTGGCCGGCGACGGTGTGCGCGAGGTCACCTTGATCGGGCAGAACGTGAATGCCTATCACGGCGATGGACCGGACGGCCGGACCTGGACCTTGGGCCGCCTGCTCTACCGGCTGTCAGACATTCCCGGCATTGCGCGCCTGCGCTACACCACCAGCCATCCACGCGACGTCGACGGCGAACTGATCGCGGCCCACCGCGATCTGCCGAGCCTGATGCCGAATCTGCATTTGCCGGTCCAGTCGGGGGCCGACCGCATCCTCGCGGCCATGAACCGCAAGCACACGCGCGCGGACTATCTCGATGTGATCGAGCGGCTGCGCGCAGCCCAGCCCGTCATGGCCTTCACGTCCGACTTCATCGTCGGCTTTCCCGGCGAGACCGACGCGGAATTCGAAGACACGCTGTCGATCGTGGATGACGTCGGCTACGCCGGTTCTTACTCCTTCAAATATTCGCCGCGCCCCGGCACGCCGGCCGCCGACATGGACGATCTGGTCGCGGAATCGGTCAAGACCGAGCGCCTGCGCCGTCTCCAAACCGTTATCGATCGCCACCAGAGTGCGTTCAACGCCGGTTGCCTGGGGCGACGATTCGACATCCTGTTCGAGAAACCGGGGCGTTATGCTGGTCAAATCGTCGGCCGCTCCCCATATCTTCAGCCTGTCCAGGTCATGGCACCCGCGACAATGATCGGAGAAATTCATCCGGTGATTATCACCGAGGTCAGTGCAAACAGTCTGTTCGGCAAACTTGTGGCCATCCCGCCGGCTCAGGCCGGCGAGCGGGCGCCAGCCGCGGCAGGAGCCTGAGGCATTTGCGCAAGTTTGGACCGGACAATGGATCCCTGCTGACGCCGCCGCGCGCGGCCGAAGAGGATGCCGCGACCCAGATCATTCTGGCGTTCGAAGACAACCGGCTCGCCTCCTCGCTGTTCGGCCAATACGGCCAGAACCTGGCGCTGATCGAGCGCCGGCTCGGCGTCGTCGCCGACCAGCGCGGCAATCAACTGACGATCGCGGGTTCCCGCGACGGCTGTGATCAGGCCCGCCGGGTGCTGGAAGGGCTCTATGAGCGGCTCAAACGCGGCGACGAACTGGTCCCCGGCGATGTCGAGGGCGCGATCCGGCTGACGGTGGCGCAAGGCTCGCTGTTCGACGTCGAAGGCACCGGAGCGCGCGCGAGTTTTGAGGAAATCAATCTGCGCAAGCGCACGGTGCGGGCGCGCACCCCGGCGCAGGACGCCTATATCCGAGCGCTGCGGCGCCACGCCCTGGTATTCGGAATCGGCCCGGCCGGCACCGGCAAGACCTGGCTGGCGGTTGCGCATGCGGTGCAATTGTTCGAGCGCAAGGAAGTCGACCGCATCGTGCTATCGCGCCCGGCGGTCGAGGCCGGCGAGCGGCTCGGCTTTCTGCCCGGCGACATGCGCGAGAAGGTCGATCCCTATCTGCGGCCGATCTATGACGCGCTCTACGATCTGATGGATGCGCGCATTGTCGAACGCGCACTGCAGACCAATGAGATCGAGATCGCGCCGCTCGCGTTCATGCGCGGGCGCACCTTGTCGAACGCGGCGGTCATTCTTGACGAGGCGCAGAACACCTCCACGATGCAGATGAAGATGTTCCTCACGCGGCTCGGCGAAAACAGCCGGATGATCGTGACCGGCGATCCGAGCCAGGTCGACCTGCCGCCCGGACAGACATCGGGCCTGGCGGAGGCGGCGCAGCTGCTTGAGGGGGTCGAGGGGATCGGAAAGGCGACCTTCACCCATGAGGATGTCATCCGTCACGAGTTGGTGGCGCGCATCGTCGCAGCCTACGACAACGCGGCGAGTTCGAAATCAACGCGGCGCGAGGCTAAGGAATGAGCCGGGCACCGGGGGCGCGGGCCGCCGCATCGCCCGCAACCGATTTGACAGTCGATTTTCTGATCGAGTCGCCACTGTGGCGAGACCTTCCCGGCGCCGAGAGCACGATCCGCGATGCTCTCGCAGCCGCCGCGGCGGCCACCGAGCGCGCCAGCGGCGAGCTTGCAATCGTGCTCACCGACGACGCCGCGATCCGCACGCTCAATCGCGAATGGCGCGGCCTCGACAAGGCGACCAACGTGCTGTCGTTTCCGACCGCCGATCCGCGCGCCGGACTTGGCGACATCATCATCGCCTTCGAGACCGCCGCGCGCGACGCCGCCGCGCAGAGCATACCGCTCGACCATCACCTCGCCCATCTCGCCGTGCATGGATTTCTGCACCTTCTGGGTTACGATCACGAGGATGCAAGCGAGGCCGATACCATGGAGCGGCTGGAAACCGCTATCCTGGCACGACTCGCCATCGCCGACCCTTACGGACCGCACGATGCCGGTGCCTGACAATCGACCCGACAGCCAACTGGACATGCCAGACAACGACCCTCCAGGTCCCGGCGAATCGTCGATCGCCAACGATCCGGCGATGCCTGCCGGCGAGCGGCGCAACCTTCCGGTTCCGGTGCCGCCGCCGAGCCCGCTGGAAGACGCCCGTTCGGTCGGCGACAGCTGGTTCTCGCGGGTATTGCGCGCCATGTTCGGGTGGCGGACCGGATCGTTTCGCGCCGACCTGAAGGACATGCTGGAAGGCAACGGCGAAACCGGGTTCTCGCCGGAAGAAGTCACGCTGCTTCGCAATATTCTGGCGGCGCGCGAAGCCCGCGTCGACGACATCATGATTCCGCGGGCGGATATCATCGCGGTGCAGAAGGACATTATCCTCGGCGAACTGATCCGGGTATTTGAGGGCGCGGGACATTCGCGCCTCGTGGTCTATGACGACACCCTCGATGACCCCATCGGCATGGTGCACATCCGCGACCTCATCGCCTTCATGACAGCGCAGGCGGTGGTCAAGCCGAGTACTGGTGCGCGGCGCAAGAAGCCATTGCCGGCCGATCTCAACCTTGCCGAGGTCGACCTGTCGACTCCGCTGTCGGCGACCAAGATCGTGCGCGAAATGCTGTTCGTGCCGCCATCGATGCCGGCGATGGACCTGCTCGCGAAGATGCAGGCGACCCGCATCCATCTGGCGCTGGTGATCGATGAATATGGCGGCGCCGACGGGCTGGTCTCGATCGAGGACATCGTCGAACTGATCGTCGGCGACATCGCCGACGAGCACGACGAAGACGTGCTGCCTGCCATCGAACCGCAGGCCGACGGCTCGTTTTTGGCCGACGCGCGCGCCAGCCTGGAAGATGTCACCGCCATCGTCGGCGCGGAATTCGATGTCGGCGAGATGGCCGACGAAGTCGACACCATCGGCGGCTATCTGGTGACGAAGATCGGGCGCCTGCCGGTGCGCGGCGAGTTGATCCCGGGCCCGGGCAAGTTCGAATTCGAAGTGTTGGATGCCGACCCGCGCCGGGTCAAGCGGCTGCGCATCTACCGTACCCGGGCGCGCGCGGAAGCGCGTGCGCGCGACGGCCGCCGCCGCCCCAATACCGCCGAGAGCGCATCGGCGCCGGCGAGCCCGGCGACGACATCGCCGGAACTGCCGGCGGCCAATGACGAATCCGTGCGGCTTTCGCCCGATCCTGGGCCGGCCAAAGATCCGCACGGACCGTGACGGCGACCGGCCTCGTCAATTCCATCACGCTGGCCTGGGGCTGGCGGCGGACGGCGATCGCGCTCGCAGCCGGCGCGGTTACAGTCCTCGCGCTGCCGCCACTCGATCTGTGGCCGGTGCCGTTTCTCACCTTTCCCATTTTGATCTGGCTGATCGACGGCGCCGATGCCGGCCGTTTCGGCGGCATCGTCTCCGCAGCGATGACCGGCTGGCTGTTCGGCTTCGGCTATTTTGTGGCCGGCCTGTACTGGATCGGCTACGCGTTCCTGGTTGATGCGGATACCTTTGCCTGGCTGCTGCCGTTCGCGGTCACGGGGCTGCCGGCTTATCTTTCCCTCTTTACCGGACTCGGATTTGCGATCGCGCGTGCGCTGTGGCTGCCGGGGCCGCTGCGCATTGTGTCGTTCGCGGTCGCGCTGACGATCGCGGAATGGCTGCGCGGTCATCTGCTCACCGGATTTCCCTGGAACGCCTTCGGCGATCTGCTGGCCGGCCCGTTGCCGATTGCCCAGGCCGTCTCGGTGACCGGAATCTGGGGCCTGACGTTTGTGGCGGTGGCGGTCTATGCGAGCCCGGCCGTGATACTCGACCAACCGCGGTCACGATGGCGATGGCTGGCACCGGGCCTCGCCGCCGCCGTTCTGGTCGCATTCGCAGTCTTCGGCACGGTGCGGCTGGCGGCAACGCCCACGCAATTTGTCGATGGTGTCCGACTGCGGATCATGCAGCCCAACCTGCCGCAAAACGACAAATTCAACTATTCGGCCAAGGGACGGGTGATGGCCGATTATCTGGCGCTGTCGCAGCAGCCGGGCACACAATGGCCCGATGGCCTCAATAGCGTGACCCATCTGATCTGGCCGGAATCGGCGTTTCCCTTCTTCCTGGTGCGGGAGCCGGACGCGCTGGCCCAGATCGCCAGCCTCTTGAAGCCCGGCACCGTGCTGATCACCGGCGGGGTGCGGCCGGTCAACGCCGTGCCGCGCGGTCCCGATCGCCGCGCGTACAATTCGGTCTATGTCATTGACCACACCGGTTCGGTGCTCAGCGTGTACGACAAGCTGCACCTAGTGCCGTTCGGCGAATTCCTGCCGTTTCAAGATCTGCTCGAGCGGCTCGGCCTGATGCAACTCACCAAGGTGCGCGGTGGCTTCGTCGCTGGCGATCGCCGCCGGGTCATGATGGCGCCGCCGGCGCCGCGCTTTCTGCCGCTCATCTGTTACGAGGCCGTGTTCCCGGGCGAAGCGGTCCCCGACGGCGAACGGCCGGGCTGGCTGCTCAATCTCACCAATGACGGCTGGTTCGGAATCAGCAGCGGGCCCTACCAGCATTTTCAACAGACCCGGCTGTTAGCGATCAGCCAGGGGCTGCCGCTGGTGCGCGCGGCCAATTCCGGCATCTCGGCGATCATCGACCCAGTCGGCCGTATCGTTGCCGCGCTGCCACTCGGAGCAAAGGGCGTGCTGGACGGATCGTTGCCGCAGCCGATCGCGCCGACCATCCATGCCCGCGCCGGCGACCTGCCCGTCGCACTGGTTGTTTTCGGCGCCCTCGCAATGGTGCTGATCCGGCGGCGCAGCATCGGCTAAAATGATTTCCACCGATTTGCGGTTGTCGACGGGTTGTACAAAGTCGTTTGAATTGCAACCAAGATGCAATATGATTTAATAATACAATCGCATCCGGGACATCGGCAAAAACACCGTTTTCTGACGTTATTGAATAGAGAAGCAGTGCTCACGACCCATAGCCTTCAACTATTGCCACAAAGTACAAAAATATGCCACAAATATTGCGGCTTTTTGCGTATATTTCAATTTTAACATTGCGCCCAACTCAAGATTGTGAGCATTACGGCTTGCGTGGGTTGTATAGGAGATCATTATGATAAAGAAGGCGCCGAACCCAGTTGACAAGCATGTTGGCAGCCGCGTCCGCATGCGGCGAATGATGCTCAGCATGAGCCAGGAAAAACTGGGAGACGCCCTCGGTCTGACGTTTCAGCAAGTGCAGAAATACGAAAAAGGCACCAATCGAATTGGCGCCAGCCGGCTGCAACAGATTTCGCACATTCTTCAGGTGCCAGTGTCATTCTTCTTTGAAGGCGCGCCAAATGGGCAGGTCGATGGCGAGGGTGGCATGGCGGAAGCGCCGTCGCCGTCGTACGTCTCCGATTTTCTTGCCACGTCCGACGGCCTCGCCCTGACCAAGGCCTTCATGCGCATCAAGAACAACAAGGTCCGGCGCCGCATCGTCGACCTGGTCGAGCAGCTCTCCACCGAAGAACCGGCGATATAGGCAGTTGCCCGCTTTTTAGGTGGCAACTGCCCACGTCAG
Source organism: uncultured Alphaproteobacteria bacterium (assembly GCA_963806815.1). Taxonomy (GTDB): domain Bacteria; phylum Pseudomonadota; class Alphaproteobacteria; order Rhizobiales; family Xanthobacteraceae; genus CAWDZJ01. The sequence goes on from CAWDZJ010000016.1 coordinate 43,349, forward strand.
CCCACATCTTGACCGCGACCGGAGACGCTGCAAGAACACCCGCGCAAATAAGACAAAACCACGAAACCGTTGCCCGCGAGGAGTGTTTGGCCGTGTCCCGCAATAGCTATCTTTTCACCAGTGAATCCGTCTCCGAGGGTCATCCCGACAAGGTCTGCGATCGTATTTCGGACGAAGTCGTCGATGCATTTTTCGAACTTGGTCCGAAAAACGGATGGGATCCGAGCCAGTTGCGCGTCGCCTGTGAAACGCTGTGCACGACCAATCGCGTCGTCATCGCCGGCGAGACGCGCGGACCGAACACGATCACGCATGATTACATCGCGCATCTGGCGCGGCTGGCGATCAAGGACATCGGCTACGAACAGGCCGGTTTTCACTGGGCCAATGCCTCGGTGGAAGTCCATCTCCACGCCCAGTCGATCGATATCGCGCAGGGCGTCGATTCCGCCGGCAACAAGGACGAAGGCGCCGGCGACCAGGGCATCATGTTCGGCTATGCCTGCCGCGAAACGCCGGAGTTGATGCCGGCCCCGATCTACTACGCGCACAAGATTCTCAAGGTGATGGCCGACGCGCGTCATTCCGGTGAGACCAAGGCGCTGGGTCCGGACGCCAAGAGCCAGGTGACCGTGCGCTACGAAAACGGCAAGCCGGTCGAGGCGACCCAGATCGTCATTTCCACCCAGCATCTCGACGAAGGCATGTCATCGCATGACATCAAGGCTGTCGTTGAGCCTTATGTGCGCAGCGCACTGCCCGGCGATTGGATCACCAAAAACACCGTCTGGCACGTCAATCCGACCGGCAAGTTCGTGATCGGCGGACCCGACGGTGACGCCGGCCTGACCGGCCGCAAGATCATTGTCGATACTTACGGCGGCGCGGCCCCGCACGGCGGCGGCGCGTTCTCCGGCAAGGATCCGACCAAGGTCGATCGCTCGGCGGCCTATGCGGCGCGCTATCTCGCCAAGAACGTCGTCGCGGCCGATCTGGCCGACCGCTGCACCATTCAGCTGGCCTATGCCATTGGCGTCGCCAAGCCGCTGTCGATCTATGTCGACCTGCACGAGACCGGCAAGGTCGATACGGCAAAGCTGGAAAAGGCGCTCGGCGAGGTCATGGACCTGTCGCCGCGCGGCATCCGCCAGCATCTCAATCTCAACCGTCCGATCTATGCGCGCACCTCCGCCTACGGCCATTTCGGCCGGGCGCCGGACGCCGACGGCGGCTTCTCCTGGGAGAAGACCGACCTCGCCGACTCGCTGCGCGGCGCCGTTAAATAAACGGCGCTACAATCCTCGCCGGATCGCAACCGGCGGAGCATGCCATGATCACCGATGACAGCGCCGGCCCGAAAGCGGCCGGCGCTTTTTTCGGCCGCCGCAAGGGTCACCGGCTGCGGCCGCGCCAGAGCGGCCTGTTGGCAAATGCGCTGCCGACGCGCGCAATCAATCCCGATCAATCGCTGCCGGCAGACCTGCGGGCCTTGTTTGACGCCGCCGTCGACGAGGTGCGGCTCGAAATCGGTTTCGGCGGTGGCGAGCATTTGATCGCTGAAGCCGCCGCGCATCCGCGCGCCGGCTTCATCGGCAGCGAACCGTTCATCAACGGCATGGCCAAGATCCTGGCGGCGCTCGACCGCGCCCCGCTTGGCAATATCCGCCTCCATGCCGGCGACGCCACGCACCTCATGGCGCGGCTGCCGGCCGGCGCGATCGCGCGCATCGATCTGCTCTATCCCGACCCGTGGCCGAAGCGCCGGCATTGGAAGCGCCGGTTCGTGCAGACCGAAACCGTCGCCGAACTGGCGCGGGTGTTGCGGCCGGGCGGGGAGTTCCGCTTCGCGTCCGACATTCCCGGCTACGTGGAATGGACTTTGGCGCGGGTTATGCGCTCGCCGGAATTCGAATGGACCGCCGAGCATGCCGATGATTGGCGGCAAGCCTGGCCCGGCTTCACGCGCACGCGCTACGAAGCCAAGGCGCTGCGCGAGGGCCGCACGCCCTGTTATCTGATTTTCCGACGCAGGTGAGCGCAATCGGAAACCGCCGCCGGCGCTCGCACCGCGTTCAGGTCAACAAACAAATCATAGCTGAATTTAATGATGATCGAGGCTTGAGGGCTGGACCTGCCAGAACCGCAGCACGCGCCGCGCGGTCGCAGGCGCCAGACGTTCGTAATAGGTCTGCGCGGCTTCGATCGCCGGCAGCGACGCTTCATGATCCTTCGGCCGTGCCTCGATCACGGCACGCACTGTCGGCCACGCCAAGCCGCCGGCCTTGCAGAGCACCAGGATCGGATCGAGCCGCTCGGACCGCATCAGACGATCAACGACATGGATCGGCACCGCGCATTGCGCCGACAGACCGGCCAGGATGTCCTCGTGATGGCCGGACTGCGCCAGCTCCATCAGCGACGGGGCGCCCGCCTCGCGATCAGGCTGCGCCAGCGCCGTGCGGAACCGCAGGGGCTGCGGGCCATAGGCCGGCTGGACCGTGCGGGGCATCAGCGCTGTGGGCGCGGCGGGATCGCCCGGCTCGCGCCGCAACTCCGCCCGGGATTCGGTGACGGTCGTTGCCTGCTGGAATTGCCGCCGCGCGATATCGCTCGCCTGGATCGCCAGTTCCTGCAGCATTTGGGTCGGAATATCCGCGCGCTCGCCGATCCGCGCCGTCAGCGCCGCATCGCTCTTGGCACGCTTCATGAGAATGACGAAGGCCGTCGGCGGCAGCGACGCCGGATTCTCCAGAACCGTATTGAGTACCTCGCGATCGCCGAGCGTCACCAGCCGGTCGGCCACTGGCTCACTGAGAGCGGCGCGGCGCGCGATCGCCAGACGGTGCGCCTGGCTGCCGGTTTCGATGATCTCGATCAGATCGTCATCGGGAATGTGCGCCGAACGCCGCAGCACCGGCGCGGCCACCGCGGGATCGCTGTCATGCGCCAGCCGGCATACTGTCACCGCCGGCGCATTGGCAATCACGGCCAGGCGGTGCGACAAGTCGGCGCGCACGTTGATATCGGCGCCCTCGAGCAGACGGTCGAAGACGTCGCCGAACACCGCCACATGGTCGTTCGCATAGCGGCTCGCGCCATCGGCAAACAGATTGGCAATACGGGTCAGCGTCTCGGCCCGCCAATGAAGGGAGCCGTGCTGGATGACCTCTTCAAGGTCCGAGATCAGCGAGGCGGAATAGGCCATGACGCAACCCAGCGGCGAACCGCTAACGCTCCGGTGAGACGCAACTTCGCCATAGTTAATAAAGGAATATGAAGGAACGGTTAGCTTGCGCCCGTCGCACGCATATCGTCGCACCTTGCCGCGGCACGAAGCGGCGATTTGGTATCGACCTGCCGCCGCAGTGCTTTAAAATACCATTCGAAGATCAGCCGCCGCGCGCCTGCGCCGGCGAACATCCATCAATAGACCATCATCAAAAGTCCATCGCGGAGGAAAACATGACAATCAGTTTGCGGCGCTCCGGCGCGCTCGGCGCCATCCTGACGGCGCTCGCACTTGCGCCCGCCGGCATTCCGGCGGCCAAGGCCGACCCGATCGCCGATTTCTATAAAGGCAAGAACCTCAATGTGCTGATCGGGGTCGGCGCCGGCGGTGAATACGATCTGCACGCACGGCTGGTGGCGCGCCATCTCGGCAAGCACATTCCCGGCAATCCGACCATCGTGCCGCAGAACATGACCGGTGCCGGCGGCCTGAAAATGGCCAACTATCTCTACAATGTCGCGCCTAAGGACGGCACCTACATCGGCATGCTGGGCAACAACTTCCCGGCGCAGCAGGCGATCGGCGCCAAGGGCATCAACTTCGACACCAGCAAGTTCGGCTGGATCGGCTCAATCTCGCCGACGGTGGAAACCATGGCGGTCTGGAAGACCGCCGGGGTCAAGTCGCTCGAGGATGCGCGCCAGAAGGAGATCGTCGCCGGTGCGACCGGACGCGGCGCCATCACCGCGACTTTTCCGACCATGCTCAATGCGCTCGCCGGAACCAAGTTCAAGGTCGTCACCGGTTATCGCGGCGGCAACGGCGTCAACCTGGCGATGGAGCGCGGCGAGGTCGCGGCGCGCAACAACACCTGGTCGAGCTGGAAGGTCACCAAGCCGGAATGGCTGAAAAACAAGGACATCATCATCCTGGTGCAGGCCGGTCCGAAAGCGAAGGACCTGCCGGGCGTGCCGACGCTCGCCGACGTCATCAAGGACAAGGGCGACCTCCAGGTGGCCGAACTGATCGTGTCCGGAACCCGCCTCGGACGCCCGCTCGGGGCGCCTCCCGGCGTGCCGGCCGAACGGCTCAAGGCGCTGCGTGACGCCTTCGACGCCGTGATGAAGGACCCGGAATTCCTGAAGGAGGCCGCCGCCGCCAAGGTCGAGGTCGACCCAGTACACGGAGCCGACATGCAGAAAATCGTCGCCGAAGTGCTGGCGACCCCTGCGCCGCAAAAGGCCAAGGCCAAGGCACTGATCGAATAGCTCCATGATCCGCGACAAGCGGCCCACCCGCGCGGCCGACGAAACGGTCCCGCGGGTGGCCAGCACCCGGGGCCCGCCGGCGGCCTTGCAAACCGGCGGTCTTGCAAAATCGAGGGTTGTTGCTATATTGGGCGATATCCATTGAGGATATCTCATAACGGTCGGATCTGATCCGATCGGGTTTTGAGAGTGGGCCCCCCGGGACCCGCTCTTTTTTGTTATCTCGGCGCCGCCCCATTCCAGGCGATGGACTTGGCCGGTCCCGCGCGAGGCGGCCCAAGCCACGCACGCAGGTTGCGCACGACCAGGGCGCAAGCCGGTGTGCAGATGCGGACATGCCGGCCGATTGAACAGGGCCGGGATACGGCCGAAATGACGACGCAAGACGGATGATGCCAACGGTGACGAATACCGAGACGATCGGAACGCAGGACCTGCGCGAAAGACGGCTGATCATCGAGCCGGGGCTTGCCGCGCGGGTGGCCGCGATCGCCGAGCCGGTCCTGGAGGGTCTGGGATACCGGCTGGTGCGGGCGAAGATTTCCGGGCTCGGTGGCTGCAATGTCCAGATCATGGCCGAACGGCCGGACGGTACGATGACGATTGAGGATTGCGAGACGGTGTCGCGCGCGCTGTCGCCAGTGTTTGATGTGGCCGATCCGATCGACAGCGCCTACCGGCTGGAGATTTCCTCCCCCGGCATCGACCGGCCGCTGGTGCGGCTTTCCGATTTCGACCGCTATGCCGGCCATGTCGCAAAGATCGAAATGGCGCTGGCGCTCGGCGGCCGCAAACGGTTTCGCGGCATGCTGCTGGGAACCGAGGACGCGGCGGCGCGGCTCAAGCGCGACGACGCGGCGGCCGGCGAGCCGGATGAGGTGTTGCTGCCGATCGCGGACATGGCGGAAGCCAGGCTCGTCCTCACCGACGCGCTGATTGAAGAATCGCTGAGGCGCGGCAAGGCCGCCGAACGCGAAGCCAGATCTGGAGAAACGGCCGGCGATGAGGCCGGCGAACCCTTCGAACAACCGATTGAACAGGACAACGAACCGGGCTAGCGCGTGATCCCGAAATATTGGCAACCGGTTTTCGGAAAAGATCACACGCAAAACGACACGTTGGAGCGGGACGGCGATGCGAGGAACAATCATTCCGCTCCAATGCCCGCGCCATAACACCCAACTGCCGATGCCGGCCAATGCGCGGCATGCGGCTCAAATAAGGGAGAGTGACCGATGGCCGTCAGCGCCAACCGGCTCGAGCTTCTGCAGATTGCCGACGCGGTCGCCCGCGAAAAGACGATCGATCGCGGCATCGTCATTGCCGCCATGGAGGACGCGATCGCGAAAGCGGCGCGCTCCCGCTATGGCAGCGAGACCGACGTGCATGCCGAGATCAATCCCAAGAGCGGCGAATTGCGGCTCGCGCGCCACATGCTGGTGGTCGACAGTGTCGAAAACCCGTCCAACCAGATCGGGCTCGAAGACGCCCGCCGGCATAATCCCGCCGCTCAGGTCGGCGACACCATCGCCGATGCGCTGCCGCCGCTGGAATACGGACGGATCGCGGCGCAATCGGCCAAGCAGGTGATCGTGCAGAAGGTGCGCGAGGCCGAGCGCGACCGGCAATATCAGGAATTCAAGGACCGCATCGGCGACATCGTCAACGGCGTGGTCAAGCGGGTCGAATACGGCAACGTGGTAGCCGATCTCGGCCGCGGCGAAGCGATCGTGCGGCGCGACGAATTGCTGCCGCGTGAAGTGTTCCGCAACGGCGACCGGATTCGCGCCTTCATCTACGACGTGCGGCGCGAACCGCGCGGGCCGCAGATCTTCCTGTCGCGCACGCATCCGCAATTCATGGCCAAGCTGTTCGCGCAGGAAGTGCCGGAAATCTACGACGGCATCGTCGAGATCCGCGCGGTCGCGCGCGATCCCGGCTCACGCGCCAAGATCGCGGTGATCTCGCGCGATTCCTCGGTCGATCCGGTCGGCGCCTGCGTCGGCATGCGCGGCTCGCGCGTGCAGGCGGTGGTGAACGAATTGCAGGGCGAGAAGATCGACATCATTCCGTGGTCGCCGGACATCGCGACCTTCGTGGTCAACGCACTGGCACCGGCCGAAGTCGCCAAGGTCGTGCTCGACGAGGAGCGCGAACGCATCGAAGTGGTGGTGCCCGATCCGCAATTGTCGCTCGCGATCGGCCGGCGCGGCCAGAACGTGCGGCTCGCCTCGCAGCTCACCGGCTGGGACATCGACATTCTGACCGAGCAGGAAGAATCCGAGCATCGCCAGGCCGAGTTCGAAAACCGCACCCGGCTGTTCACCGAGGCGCTCAATCTTGATGAGGTGGTCGGCCAGCTTCTGGCTTCGGAAGGCTTCACCTCCGTCGAGGAACTGGCAATGGTCGACGAGAAGGAAATCGCCGGCATCGAAGGCTTTGACGAGGAGACGGCGCAGGAACTTCAGGCGCGCGCCAACGAATATCTGGCGCGGATCGAAGGCGAATACGATGCGCGCCGGCGCGAGCTCGGGGTCGCCGACGAGGTTCTGGAGGTCCCCGGCGTCACCACCAAGATGCTGGTGAATTTCGGCGAGAACGACATCAAGTCAATCGAAGATCTCGCCGGCTGCGCCACCGACGAACTGGTCGGCTGGACCGAGCGCAAGGACGGCGAAACCACCCGTCATCCCGGCATTCTCGACGGCTTCGAGATGTCGCGCGAGGAGGCCGAGAGCATGATCATGCAGGCGCGGCTGAAGGCCGGCTGGATCACCGAGGCCGATCTGGCGCCGCCGCCCGCGGCTGAGGAAGTCGCCGAAGAAGGCACCGCGACACCGGCCTGACGCAGGAAGGGAATTGAGGCTTGAGCGATACGATGACCATGCCGGAGGCCAACGAAGAGACCGGGCTCGATGCCGGACCGCGCGCAGGCGCGGCCGGGACCGAGCGGTTTTGCGTTGCAACCGGCACAGTCAAGCCGATCGCGGAGCTGATGCGGTTCGTTCTCGACCCGGACGGCGCGGTGACGCCGGACCTGAAGCAGAAATTGCCCGGGCGCGGCCTGTGGGTGACCGCCAACCACCTGGCGCTGGAAGCGGCGATCAAGCGCAAGGCGTTTGCCCGCGGCTTCAAGCGTGACGCCAAGGTGCGGCCCGATCTGGCCGCCTTTACCGATGCGCTGCTCGAACAGGCCGCGCTCGATGCACTCGCCATGGTGCATAAGGCCGGATGCGCGGTGGCGGGCTTCACCAAGGTCGAAGCCGCGCTCGCGCGCGAGCGGGTGGTCGCCGTCCTGCACGCGGCCGAGGCCAGCGCGGACGGGGTCCGCAAGATCGATGGCGCCATGTGGCGCCGGGTCGAGATGGATGGCAAACCGATCATCCAGATAAGAACGTTTACTGCGTCTCAAATGGATTTGGCATTTGGACGTCCAAATGTGGTACATGCAGCGCTGCTTGCGAGCCCCGCCAGCGAAACGTTCCTGGCGCGCGCGTCGCGGCTTGATCGGTTCCGGGCCGGCGGTCCGGACAAGCGCGGCGTTCGCGACGGATCGTAACGAGTAGGCGGGAACCAGGATACGGAATGGCTGAGACCAAAAACCCAGGCGAAAAGACGCTGAGCGTCAGCCCGAGCAAGACGTTGACGCTCAAGCGCGGCGTCGAGCAGGGAGTCGTGCGCCAGAGTTTCAGCCACGGCCGCAGCAAGGCCGTCGTTGTCGAGAAGGTCAAGCGGCGCGTCATCACCCCAGAGACCAAGGCGCCGGAAGCGCCGGCGGCTGCGGCCCCGGCCCCCGCAGCGGTCGAACGGCCTGCACCGGCTGCCCCACCGGCGGCGCGGCGCGGCGCATCGGCAAAGGGCGGTTCTGCCGAGACCGCAAAGACGTCCGCGCCGAAGACATCCGGCGTTGTGCTGCGCACGCTGACCGATGAAGAACGCAACGCGCGCGCCCATGCGCTTGCCGACGCGCGCGTGCGCGAGGCCGAAGAACGCCGCATTGCCGAGGAAGAAGCCCGCCGCCGCGCCAGCATGGAAGTGAGCGAGCGCTCCGAGCGCGAGGCCGCAGAGGCGCGCAAGCACGACGAAGAGGAACGCCGCCGCCAGGAGGAGGAGGCCAAACGCAAGGCCGAGCAGGAGGCCAAAAAGCGGTTCGGTGGCGAAGAGGAAGCCAAGGCAGCGACGACGACGACGGCCAAGGCCGCACCGGCGCCAGCCGCGCGTACCCTTGTTCCGGAAGCCGACGACGATGACCGGCGGCCACGCCGCGGCAGCGGCGCAGGTCCGGCGCGGCCGGCACCCGCGGCCAAACCGGCACGGCCGGGCGCCGAAAAGCGCCGCGGCCGGCTAACGGTCGTGACCGCCATGAATGCCGATGAGGTGCGCGAGCGCTCAGTGGCGTCGTTCCGCCGACGCATGCAACGCATGGCCGGCCATCGCGACAACGAACCAAAAGAAAAGCTGATCCGCGAGGTCACGATCCCGGAAACGATCACCGTGCAGGAACTCGCCAACCGCATGGCCGAGCGCGCGGTCGACGTGATCCGTTTGATGATGAAGCAGGGCCAGATGGTGAAGATCACCGACGTGATCGACGCCGATACCGCGCAGCTGATCGCGGAGGAAATGGGCCACAGCGTCAAGCGCGTCGCAGAATCCGACGTCGAAGAAGGCCTGTTCGACGCGCCGGACGATCCGGCCACCTTGATGCCGCGCCCGCCGGTCGTGACCGTCATGGGCCACGTCGACCACGGCAAGACCTCCCTGCTCGACGCGATCCGCTCGACCGAGGTCGCCGCCGGCGAACATGGCGGCATCACCCAGCATATCGGCGCCTATCAGGTGACCTCGCCGTCCGGCGCCAAGGTGACCTTCATCGACACCCCCGGCCACGCCGCCTTTACCGCGATGCGCGCGCGCGGCGCCAAGGTGACCGACGTCGTGGTGCTGGTGGTGGCGGCCGATGACGGCGTCATGCCGCAGACGATCGAGGCGATCCATCACGCCAAGGCGGCCAAGGTGCCGATGATCGTCGCGATCAACAAGATCGACCGGCCCGACGCCAAGCCCGACCGCGTGCGCACCGAATTGCTGCAGCACGAGGTGCAGGTCGAATCGCTCGGCGGCGATGTGCTCGATGTCGAAGTGTCGGCGATCCAGAAGCTCAACATCGACAAGCTGGTCGAGACCATCGGCCTGCAGGCCGAACTGCTCGATCTCAAGGCCAATCCCGATCGCGCGGCCGAAGGCACGGTGATTGAGGCCAAGCTCGATCGCGGCCGTGGTCCGGTGGCGACCGTGCTGGTGCAGCGCGGCACCCTGCGGGTCGGCGATATCGTCATTGCCGGTTCGGAATGGGGCCGCGTGCGGGCGCTGGTGTCGGATACCGGTGCCACGATCACCGCGGCGGGACCGTCGACCCCGGTCGAAGTGCTCGGTTTCAACGGCACGCCGGCCGCCGGCGACCGGCTCGCGACCGTCGAGAACGAAGCGCGCGCCCGCGAGATCACCGATTATCGCGCCCGCGACAAGCGCGACAAGATGGTCGCGCGCGCGACCGGCAAGCGCGGCTCGCTCGAACAAATGATGAGCCAGCTCAAGACCGCGGGCCTGAAGGAATTCCCGCTGATCATCAAGGGCGACGTGCAGGGCTCGGTCGAAGCCATCATCGGCGCGCTCGACAAGCTCGGCACCGACGAGGTGGCGGCACGCGTGCTGCATGCCGGCGTCGGCGGCATCACCGAATCCGACGTGACCTTGGCGGAAGCCTCCGGTGTTCCGATCATCGGCTTCAACGTGCGCGCCCACAAGGAAGCGCGCGAGGCGGCCGAACGCTCCGGCATCGAGATCCGCTATTACAACATCATCTACGACCTCGTGGATGATGTGAAAAAGGCGATGTCGGGTCTGCTGGAGCCGACCCTGCGCGAAACCATGCTCGGCAACGCGGAGATCCTGGAGGTCTTCAACGTGTCGAAGGTCGGCAAGGTCGCGGGCTGCCGGGTGACCGACGGCAATGTCGAACGCGGCGCCAATGTGCGCCTCATTCGCGACAACGTCGTCATTCACGAGGGCAAGCTGTCGCAACTCAAGCGCTTCAAGGATGACGCCACCCGTGTGACGGCCGGCCAGGAATGCGGCATGGCGTTCGAGAACTACCAGGACATGCGTGCTGGTGACGTGATCGAATGCTACCGTGTGGAGACGGTGCAGCGCTCGCTTTAGAGTCCAAATCTCTGGCAAGCGCTGGCATGGATCGGTCACTGCCGGGCCTGACCCGGCAGTCCATCACCAGACCACAATCGTATTTGATGTGAGCGATGCGCGGGCTCGGGCCCGGGCATGACAATTAAACATTGATCACGCTGTTTCAGAAAGGCGACGACCCAATGGCCCGGCCGCGTCAGCGCACGCAAACAGGAACACTTTCGCAACGCCAGTTGCGCGTCGGTGAACTGGTTCGCCACGCCATGGCGGAAATGCTGACGCGCGGCGACGTGCATGATCCGGTAATCGAAACCCACATGATCACGGTGCCGGAGGTGCGCATGTCGCCGGACCTGCGGCTGGCGACGATCTATGTCATGCCGCTCGGCGGGCAGGACGAAAAGGAAGTGCTGACCGCGCTCGAAAACAATGCGCGCTTTCTGCGCGGCGAGATCGCGCATCGCGTTAACCTAAAATTCGCACCTGACATCCGTTTTCGAATCGATGAGCGATTCGATGAAGCGGAACGAATTGAGAAGCTTTTGCGAACACCGCAGGTCCAACGCGACCTCGAATCCAAATCGGACGATGAATGACGACGATCCCCGACGAAACGCCGGCCGTCCTGCCTCCCGAGCAGCCGGTTCCGGCCGGTCCAAAGAAACGCGACAAAAAAAATTCCCAGCGCAAGCGTGACAAGCGCGACGTGCACGGCTGGCTTGTGCTCGACAAGCCGGTCGGCATCACGTCGACCGCACGCGGTCGTCGATCATCAAGCGGCTGTTCACCGCACGCCGCGCCGGCCATGCCGGCACGCTCGATCCGCTGGCCTCCGGCTCGCTGCCGATCGCGATGGGCGACGCGACCAAGACCGTTCCGTTCGTGATGGATGGCCGCAAGGCCTACCAGTTCACGGTGCGCTGGGGCGAGGAGCGCGACACCGACGACGCCGAGGGCCGCGTCGTCGCGACCAGCGACCAGCGGCCCGAGCGCGGAGGCAATCCGCGCGCTGCTGCCGCGCTTCACCGGCACGATCGCCCAGGTGCCGCCGCGCTATTCGGCGATCAAGATCGACGGCGAGCGCGCCTATGATCTCGCCCGCGAGGGCGAAGTGGTCGAACTGGCCGAGCGCAGCGTCACCATCCACCGGCTCGACCTGGTCGACGTCGCCGGATGCCGACCATGCCGTGTTCGAGGCCGAATGCGGCAAGGGCACCTATGTCCGGGCGCTGGCCCGCGACATGGGCCGCGAACTCGGCTGCCGCGGCCATGTCACGCGCGCTGCGGCGCACCCGGGTCGGCCCGTTTGGCGAAAACCACATGATTTCGCTGGAACGGCTGGAGGCTTTGTGCCATAGAGCGGCGGCCGGCGAGGGAAGCCTTGCCGATTTTCTACTGCCAGTTGAGACCGCGCTGGACGACATCCCGGCGCTGGCCGTCAGTCCGGCAGATGCGGCAAGGCTCCAAAGGGGCCAGGCCGTTTTGATGCGCGGACGGGACGCGCCCATCCTCCGCGGCACCGTCTATGTCACGACGTCGCGGCCGGCTCGATGGCCCTGGCCGAAGTCGAACACGGTGAAATCGTCCCCAAGCGCGTGTTCAACCTGGCCGGCCTCGTGGGCCGCGCCGGTCCTGGAAGAGAGTATTAGACGATGTCGATTACCCCCGAACGCAAGGCTGAAGTCATCAAGAACTACGCGCACCAAGTCCGGCGACACCGGATCGCCGGAAGTGCAGGTCGCGATCCTGTCGGAGCGCATCACCAACCTGACCGAGCACTTCAAGACCCACGCGAAGGACAACCATTCGCGCCGCGGCCTGCTCAAGATGGTGTCGCAGCGCCGGCACATTGCTCGACTATCTGAGGCGAACGACGAGCGCCGCTACAAGGACGCTGATCGAGCGGCTCGGCATCCGCCGCTAGATCGTTTCGCGCGCGGAATCACACGCGCGCGTTCGTCAGCGGTTGCGCCTGATGCGCCACCGCTGCTTTGAAGTCCGGCCGCGAGGCGCCGACCGGACGGATCGGCCGGGCAATACGAGATCCGTCCGATGACAGAAGGCCGAAGGCCATGGCAGGATCGCCAGACGCTGTCAATCCGCGCCGTTCCCGTGCCGCGTCGATTTAGCCTCTCGCCGTCTTGCTCATGGCTTTCCGCGCCTTCGCAAGAACCATGAGAGACAATCGAATATGTTTGATATCCATCGTGAAGAACTCGACTGGGGCGGGCGCAAGCTGGTCCTGGAAACCGGCAAGATCGCCCGCCAGGCCGACGGCGCGGTGTTCGCCACCTACGGCGACACCACCGTGCTGGCCACCGTGGTCGCCGCCAAGCAGCCGCGCGAAGGCATCGACTTCCTGCCGCTGACCGTCGACTACCAGGAAAAATATCTACGCCGCCGGCCGCATTCCCGGCGGCTACTTCAAGCGCGAAGGCCGCCCGACCGAAAAGGAAACGCTGATCTCGCGCCTGATCGACCGGCCGATCCGTCCGCTGTTCGCCGACGGCTGGCGTTGCGAGACCCAGGTCATCATCACCACGCTGTCGCACGATCTGGAAAACGATCCCGACATGGTGGCGCATGGTCGCGGCCTCCGCCGCGCTGACGCTCTCCGGCGCCCCGTTCATGGGCCCGATCGGCGCCGCCCGCGTCGGCTTCATCAACGGCGAATACGTGCTCAACCCGCAGCTCGACGAAATGTCGGAAAGCCAGCTCGACCTGGTCGTCGCGGGCACCGCCGACGCGGTGCTGATGGTCGAATCGGAAGCCAAGGAACTGTCCGAGGACGTGATGCTCGGCGCCGTGATGTTCGGCCACCGGCATTTCCAGCCGGTGATCGAAGCCATCATCCAGCTGGCCGAAAAGGCCGCCAAGGAGCCGCGCGACCTCGCCGTCGACGACAATGACGCGCTCGAAAAGGAGATGCTCGGCCTCGTCGAGAAGGACCTGCGCGCGGCCTACGCCATCCGCGCACAAGCGGCGAGCGCTATGCCGCCAAGGACGCCGTCAAGGCCAAGGTGATGGCGCACTACTTCCCGGAAGGCGTCGAGAGCCCGGACTACGACAAGCAGCGCGTCGCCGGCGTGTTCAAGGAGCTCGAAGCCAAGATCGTGCGCTGGAACATCCTCGACACCGGCAAGCGCATCGACGGCCGCGACGTCAAGACCGTGCGCCCGATCGTCGTCGGAAGTCGGCGTGCTGCCGCGCGCCCACGGCTCGGCGCTGTTCACCCGCGGCGAGACCCAGGCGCTGGTCGTCGCCACGCTCGGCACCGGCGAGGACGAGCAGTTCATCGACGCGCTGCCGGGCACCTACAAGGAGACGTTCCTGCTGCACTACAACTTCCCGCCGTTCTCGGTCGGCGAGACCGGCCGCATGGGCGGCCCGGCCGGCGCGAAATCGGCCACGGCAAGCTGGCCTGGCGGGCGATCCATCCGATGCTGCCGCCGCAGCACGAATTCCCCTACACCATGCGCGTCGTCTCGGAGATCACCGAGTCGAACGGCTCGTCGTCGATGGCGACGGTCTGCGGCGCCTCGCTGGCGCTGATGGATGCCGGCGTGCCGCTGAAGCGGCCGACCGCCGGCATCGCCATGGGCCTGATCCTGGAAGGCGAGCGCTTCGCGGTGCTGTCCGACATCCTCGGCGACGAGGATCATCTCGGCGACATGGACTTCAAGGTCGCCGGCACCGAGCAGCGGCATCACCTCGCTGCAGATGGACATCAAGATCGCCGGCATCACCGAGGAGATCATGAAGGTCGCGCTCGGCCAGGCCAAGGACGGCCGCCTGCACATCCTCGGCGAAATGCGCAAGGCGATCGACCAGCACCGCGCGCCGAGCTCGGCGAGCATGCCCCGCGCATCGAGATGTTCAAGATTCCGGTCGACAAGATCCGCGAAGTGATCGGCACCGGCGGCAAGGTGATCCGCGAGATCGTGGAAAAGACCGGCGCCAAGATCAATATCGAGGACGACGGCACCGTGAAGGTCGCCTCCGCCAAGAGGCGAATCGATCAAGGCGGCGATCAACTGGATCAAGTCGATCGCCTCCGACCCGGAAGTCGGCCAGATCTACGACGGCACCGTCGTCAAGGTCATGGACTTCGGCGCCTTCGTGAACTTCTTCGGCGCCAAGGACGGCCTGGTCCACATCAGCCAGCTCGCCGCCGCAGCCGGGTGCAGAAGGTCACCGACGTCGTCAAGGAAGGCGACAAGGTCAAGGTCAAGCTGCTCGGCTTCGACGACCGCGGCAAGGTGCGGCTGTCGATGAAGGTGGTCGACCAGGAGACCGGCGAGGACCTGGAGGCCAAGCAGAAGGCCGAAGCGCAGGAATCGCGCGAGGCCGCGGCGGCGAGTGACGGTCGCCGGCTGACCAACAAATAATACGTTCATTCGCGCGTCAAGCGGCGAATCCATATGCCACAGATTTGACGTTTCGCATGTCTTGCCTGGGTCCACCGCTTTACGCAGTGGGACGAAGCGCGATCTGGAAGAGTGGCACAGGTATCAATTCAAGGGCGGCCGTGATGGCCGCCCTTCTTTGTTGTCGGGTGCGCTATGGTTTCTTCCGTTCCCCCACCAGAAAGAACGTCCGTGTCTCGCCGATGCTCTTGATGTCGGTCGGCCCGCGCTCCTCGAACACGAAGGCGGCGGCGGTCAGATCGCGGAACGTCTCGCGAGACATGGATGCGGCCGGGCAGTCGCCATGCGATTCCATGCGCGAGGCGACATTCACCGCCGCGCCCCAGACATCATAGGAAAACCGCGTGTCGCCGATCACGCCGGCGGTCGCGGGCCCGCAATGGATGCCGATCCGCAGCGCGAGCTTGCGGTTCCCAGAGCGGCGCTGGCGCGGCGTTGGCCTCGCAGCATCGCCAGCGCGAAGCCGGCCGATAGCGATGGCGGCCGGTCGTCGGCATCGCCATCGAAGTCCGGCCGCGGCCATGTAGGCGTCGCCGATGGTCTTGATTTTCTCGACGCCGTGCGCCTCGGCCAGGCCGTCGAAATCGCGCACCATGTGGTCGAGAAAGTCGACCACCTCCTCCGGCGGCAGGTCGTGCGCGGCGGCGGTGAAGCCGACGAGGTCGGTGAACATCACGCTGAGAGCGTCGATGCGGTCGGCGATGCGCTCCTCCGCGCCGGATTTCAGTCGCTCGGCGATCGCCGCCGGCATCATCGTCGTCACCAGCGCCTCCGAGCGTTGGTACTGGTGCGCGAGATCGGCCTCCGCGCTGTGCAACGCCCTCAACACGTAGAAGATCATCGCCGCATTGATGGTGATGGTGTTGATCATGGCGTTGGTCGACAGCATGTCGCGCAGCCGGCCGTCGTGCGGCAGCAACGAAGCCGTCGACCGGCGCATAGTTGAGCGTGAACAGCAGCACGGCGGTCACCAGCACAAAGAACACAAGAAACAGCTTCCAATTCTGCACGCCGAACAAGAACAGCATGGCGCCGGCGAGCGTGAAATAGATGTGCAGGTCGCTGGTGATGCCGAGCGCCCAGACCACGAACATGTTGCCGGCGATAGCAGGATGATCAGCGCGATCGCCGCGACGTTCTCGCCAAAGCGATGGAGGCGCGGGACCAGCAGCATCGGCAGACGATCAGCGCATTGTAGACATTGATGATCGCCAGCCCGTGAAATCATAGAAAGCATTGATGACGAAATGCGAGGCGGCGTTGGCCGCGATCACACCGGCGGCGACATTGATGCAGCGCTGGCGGCGCACGACCTGCGGATCGTCGCTGACGATGCCGAACGAGATCAGCCGCCCGGCCCAGGCCGGAAGCTGAATGCCGCGTTCGGGTTCGCGGCGCACCAGATCCCGCCAGCGGGTCATCGTGTCATCGCCTCATCGATCCGTTGCTCCTTTGGCACCAGCGTCGCGCGGATCACAGTGTCGCGCATCGGGCGGCGCCGGAACACCGGAGATATCAGCGCGCACAAACAATCAGGATCGGGTACCGCGGGACTGCGTCCCCGCGACTTAGTCGCATGAGCGCGAAAAAGGTTTCATCGGCATTGGAAAATGTCCCGCTGGCATCGAACTTATGCCCGCGAAATCGGCCTTTTCTGGAATCGCGCAATTTGTGATGACCAACACATCCCGCTCGACCGGGTCTCCCTAAGGTGCATTCACTCACAGGGCGATGGTCGTCCTGGAGCAAAACCTGAGGAGACTACCATGTTGTTCAAGTCCAAAAAGTTTGTTGCGATCGCGTTGGCCGTTTCGGCGATCGCGGTCGGTTCGCTCGCAGCCTCCGGCGATGCCTTCGCCCGCGGCGGCAACCGCGGGGCGGCCACAGCTTCCACGGCGGCTGGCGGCCATGGCGGCGGTCAGAAGTGGCACGGCGGCGGCCACAAGTGGAATGGCGGACACGGCCAGAAGTGGCACGGCAACCGGTGGCACGGCCGCAAGTGGTACCGTTACGGCTACGGCTACGGTTATTATCCGTCGTACTACAACGACAGTTACGACTGCTACTTCGTCCGGAAGTACGGCCGTGTGATCAAGGTCTGCGACGGATACTAAGGCCCTCGTGGATCATGATCATCGTGACCCCTAGACCCGCCCGCGCCGAGACGGCGAGGGCGGGTCGGGGCTTTTGCGTTGCCGGCGATGCGCGGCCGGGGTTGGAGCGAGCCGTCGTTCGCTTTATCATTTCCACAGATTGCCCGATTGTCTTGTCGCAACGCACCGAAAGGCGTCCATGACAAACCAGGCGCACAAGACCGCCGATCTGCTGTCCGGCCTGCCGGACGCGCTGGCGAGCGGATTGTTTGCCGCAGCACGCCAACTCAAGTTGAAGGCCGATCAGAACTCTGTTCGTCACGGACGATCCCGGCGATGGCTGCTACCGGATCGATGCGGGACTGATCAAGGTCAGCGTGCTGTCACCCGCGGGCAGCGAACGTATTCTCGCCATTCTCGGTCCGGGCGCGATCGTCGGTGAACTCGCATTGCTGGACGACCGCGCGCGGTCGGCCTCGGTCGCGGCGGTGCGCGATTCCGAACTCAGCTTCGTCAGCCGCGCGGCATTCAACGCCTTCGCCGATAAGAATCCTGAAGTCTACCGCCACATGATGGCCATGCTGGTGCAACGGCTGCGCGACACCAACAATGTGGTGCTGGCGGCGAGCTTTCTGTCGTTGAAGGGCCGCGTGGCGCAAGCCTTGCTCGGGCTCGGCGACGCCTTCGGCCACGAGGTCGCGCCGGGCCGCATACTGATCCGGCAGAAAGTGACGCAGAGCGACATTGCCGCCATGGCCGGCATCGCACGCGAGAACGTCAGCCGGATTCTCAACGACTGGATGCGGCGGAAAATCGTGGCCCGCCTGTCCGGCTATTATTGCCTGGAAGACCGGGCCGCGCTGGAAGCCGAAGTGGAATTGTAGCTCTGGCCCCTCCCCCCGTGCGCGGAAGCGCCCGGCGGGGAGGGGTCGGGGGTGGGGGGACAATTGTCGCGATATGGCTTGGCGTGAAATCCGTCGAGAGCACCCCCACCCCGACGGTCATCGAAACCACGATGACCGTCGACCCTCCCCACCGCTAAGCGGGGGAGGGTTAGATGTGCGGTCCCGAGATGGTGTTTGATTGCAATTCCTGAAACCCGACAGCGCATCATTTCGAAGCACCCACGCCGAGCGCCTTGGTGATGACCTCACCCAACGAATTGAAATCGACCTTGCGCGGCGAGGTGCGCCGCCACGCCAGACCCACAATGCGGCCGGGCTCCGGCTCGGCAAAGCGCAACAGCTTCACGCGCTCATCGCGCACCTCGACGTCGGCGGCGATCTCCGGCACCAGGGTGATGCCATAGCCGTTGGCGACCATCTGCATCACGGTCGCGAGGCTGGTGGCGCCGAGGCCGAGCGAGGCGTCGCGCCGGCCGTTGCCGCAATAGGCCAGCGCCTGATCGCGCAGGCAATGGCCCTCCTCCAGCAGGATCAGCCGCTCCTGCTCGATCTGATCGGGCCGGACCCTGTCGTCCTGCGCGCGCCTATCGCCGGCCGGCACCGCCAGCAGGAACGGGTCCTCGAACAGCGCGCAGGTCTCGATGTCGGATTCGACCACCGGCAGCGCCAGCATCACCACGTCGAGCTTGCCGTGGGAGAGTTCTTCCAGCAGCGGCTTGGTCTGGGTCTCGCGCAGTTCGATCCGCAGGTCCGGATAGTGCTGCTGCAGAACCGGCAGCATCCGCGGCAGGACATAGGGCGCGAGCGAGGGGATGATGCCGAATTGGAGCTTTCCGCTCAGCACCCGGCCGCGGTGGCGGGCGAAATCGGCGAGATCGCGGGCGGCCGCCAGCACCTGTTCGGCCCGTCCGGCCACGTCCCGCCCGATATCGGTCAGCGCGACCTCGCCTGGCCGACGCTCGACCAGTTCGACGCCAAGCTGCTTTTCCAGTTCCCGGATCTGCATCGACAGCGCCGGCTGGGTGATCGAACAGGCCTCCGCCGCCCGGCCAAAATGGCGGTGCTCGGCCAAGGCCTCGAGATAACGCAACTGCCGCAAGGTGATCATTTTGATAAGATAATCTTATCGTCACCTTCAGGCAATACGATTAGACCTGATCAAAAGAATGAGTATGGTGCCGGCCAGCCCCCAACGAACCCCGAGGACGGCAACTGGGAGCCTAGCGGCAATACCCCCCAGACGTCGCGAGTTCCATACCGAACACCTCGGCGAAAATGACAGAACACGATCGGAGAGAAACATGGACGCTAAAGTGGAAAAGAAGCGGCGGATGCCCGGTGATGCACGGCGCGATCACCGAGGTCGGCACGTCGAACATGGACTGGTGGCCGAATGCCCTCAACCTGGACATCCTCAGCCAGCACGACACCAAGACCAACCCGATGGGTAAGGACTTCGACTACCGCGAGGCGTTGAAGAAGCTCGACGTCGCAGCGCTGAAGAAGGACCTCACCGCGCTGATGACCGACAGCCAGGTCTGGTGGCCGGCGGACTGGGGCCACTACGGCGGCCTCATGATCCGCATGGCCTGGCACGCCGCCGGTTCCTACCGTCTGGCCGACGGTCGCGGCGGCGGCGGCACCGGCAACCAGCGCTTCGCCCCGCTTAACTCCTGGCCGGACAATGTCAGCCTCGACAAGGCTCGCCGCCTGCTGTGGCCGATCAAGAAGAAGTACGGCAACAAGATCTCCTGGGCCGACCTCATGATCCTGGCCGGCAACGTCGCGTATGAGTCCATGGGCCTGAAGACTTTCGGTTTCGGTTTCGGCCGCGAGGATATCTGGCATCCGGAAATCGACACCTACTGGGGTGCGGAAAAGGAATGGCTGGCGCCGAGCGACGGCCGCTATGAAAGCGTCGACGATCCGGCGACGATGGAAAACCCACTGGCGGCCGTGCAGATGGGCCTGATCTACGTCAATCCGGAAGGGGTGAACGGCAAGCCCGACCCGCTGAAGACCGCGGCGCAGGTGCGCGAGACCTTCAAGCGCATGGCGATGAACGACGAGGAGACCGCAGCCCTGACCGCCGGCGGCCACACCGTCGGCAAGACCCACGGCAACGGCGACGCCAGCAAGCTCGGCCCCAATCCGGAAGCCGCCGGCCCCGAGATGCAGGGCCTGGGCTGGGCCAATCCCGACCAGAACGGGCTGGCAAGCCGTGCGGTGACCTCGGGCCTCGAGGGCGCCTGGACGACCCATCCGACCCAGTTCGACATGGGCTATTTCAAACTGTTGTTCGGGTATGACTGGTGGTTGCAGAAATCCCCCGCCGGGGCCTGGCAGTGGGAGCCGATCGGCATCAAGGAAGAGGACAAGCCGGTCGACGCCAGCGATCCGTCGATCCGCCATAACCCGATGATGACCGATGCCGACATGGCGATGCGGTTCGATCCGACCTACAAGGCGATCTGCGAAAAGTTCATAGCCGATCCGGAGTACTTCAAGGACACCTTCGCCCGCGCCTGGTTCAAGCTGACCCACCGCGACATGGGTCCGAAGGCGCGCTACTTCGGTCCGGACGTGCCGGCGGAAGATCTGATCTGGCAGGATCCGATCCCGGCCGGCTCCACGAAGTACGACGTCGACGCGGTCAAGGCCAAGATCGCCGCGAGCGGTCTCAGCCTCAGCGAAATGGTCTCGACCGCCTGGGACAGCGCCCGCACCTACCGCGGGTCGGACATGCGCGGCGGCGCCAACGGCGCGCGCATCCGCCTAGCCCCGCAGAAGGACTGGGAAGGCAACGAGCCGGCTCGTCTCGCCAAGGTGCTCGGCGTCCTCGAGCCGATCGCGAAGCAAGCCGGCGCCAGCATCGCTGACGTCATCGTTCTGGCCGGCAATGTCGGCATCGAGAAGGCCGCGAAGGCTGCCGGCTTCAACGTCTCGGTGCCGTTCTCGCCGGGCCGCGGCAACTCGACCGACACGATGACCGACGCGGAATCCTTCGAGCCGCTGGAGCCGCTGGCCGACGGCTATCGCAACTGGCTGAAGAAGGACTATGTCGTCAGCGCGGAAGAGCTGATGCTCGATCGCACCCAGCTGATGGGCCTGACCGCGCCGGAAATGACCGTCCTGGTCGGCGGCATGCGCGTGATGGGCACCAACCACGGCGGCACCAAGCATGGCGTCTTCACCGATCGTGAAGGCGCGCTGACGAACGACTTCTTCGTCAACCTGACCGACATGGCCTACAAGTGGGTCCCGGCGGACAACGGCCTCTACGAGATCCGCGACTGCAAGACCAGCAAGGTCAAATGGACGGCGACGCGTATGGACCTCGTGATCGGATCGAACTCGATCCTGCGCGCCTACGCCGAGGTCTACGCCCAGGACGACGCCAAGGAGAAGTTCGTGAAGGACTTCGTGGCGGCCTGGACCAAGGTGATGAACGCCGACCGCTTCGATCTGGCGTAAGCACCTTCGAACAATCTTTGTTCGCGGAACGGCCGGGACCGAAAATTCCCGGCCGTTTTTTATTGCCGTCATTCCGGGTTGGCGGGTTTCGTCCGCGGCCTGACATGGCAGTCAGCGATGCAATTCAGCAGCGCGTGCGCCCCTTGGACTGATTCATGGAACCAGGACCATAACGACATAGATGGCGAAGATGACGAGATGTACCGCGCCCTGCAAAACATTGGTACGCTGGCCGGCAAATGTGATGACGCTGGCCAAGAGCGTCATCAGCAGCAGAACCGTTCCGCCGTCGTCGAGCCCTAGCACCACGGGAGTCCCGGTCACGAGGCTGAAGGTGACCACGGCCGGGACGGTCAGGCTGATTGTCGCGAGTGCCGACCCGAGACAAATATTCAGCGCCCGTTGCAGGTGATTGATCCGCGCGGCGCGGATGGCAGCCAGCCCTTCCGGCGCCAGGACCAGAATGGCGATGAGAATGCCGGCGGCGGCACTCGGCGCATGCAGCGCTTTCGTCCCTTCGTTGATAAGAATTGCGAGCTTTTCGGCAAGCAGAACGATCACCACCAAGGTCAGGACAAGCAGGCACGCATGATAAGGCACCGAGCGCGTCATCAGGCCGTGTGGATATTTGCCATGTTCGCGAACCCGTGGCGTGCCGTCCTGGCTCGGCTCGGTGAAGTAGCCGCGGTGGCGGATTGTCTGGATCACGAGGAACGCTCCGTAAAGGGCAATGGCAAGGAGGCTGAACGGAATCGCTCTGGCGAGCTTGATTTCAAAATCAGAGGTTCTGGTCATGTATCGCGGCAGGATCAGCGCAAGGATCGCCAGGGTGACCAGCACACCGAGGAAGGCGCGCGTCCCCTGCAGATTGAATTCCTGCTCACGGAACCGAATTCCGCCGATCAACAGACAAAGCCCGACCATGCCGTTCAAAACGATCATTACCACCGCCATCATGGTGTCGCGCGGTAGCCCCGGGTTCAGTTCGGCATGCAGCATGATCTGCGCCATCACCGAAATCTCGATGAAGGTCGCCGCGAAAGTGAGGATTAGCGTGCCATAGGGCTCGCCTAGCCGCTCCGCGAGACTGTCGGCGTGGCGGACGGCGCCGAAGGAAGCCCATAATATGACGCCGAACACCCACACAAAAAGCGCCGCATGCAGAATGGGGTGCGTGAGGTCGAACAACCGGTCGCCGGCCACGTAAATGACGATCGCCGAGGCGGCGCCGATCAGGAATGCCCGCTCAGATCGCAAGATGTTGAGCATAAAAGCCCCTCCAGCCGGAAAGACTAACGGCAGCGGGTGATTCGGTGAACAAGGCTGCGCGATTTTCTGCTCCCGCCGGTTCGCCGTCTGAAATGCGACAAAACAAGGTTATAGAGCGCCTGCAAAATTCTCCTTAAATTGAAAGGCCAAACACAAAACTGAAATATTCCGCAAACAGACGGCCAGGGCTGAACGACCCCGGCCGTCTGTTTGTTTGAAATCCTGCTATTCCTTTTCCCGTTTCATATTTCCGATATTCCATCGTAGATATGTTGTTTGGCGGCCTGCCGACGGCTGCTAGATTGCGAGCGCTCTGGCGCGACAAACAGCAAACAGGAGGATGCCGTGCGCACCATTATCGGATATTGCAGCTTGGCCGTCATAATCGCTGTCGGCGCGGTACCGACACCGGTCGCCGCGGAATCGGCCGTTCCCGACCTGCGGGGGACCTGGACATGCGATCCATCGGATTTGTTGATCCGCGATCAATGGACCCGGCTGACCTATACGATCAACGTCGTCGAGCAGCGCGGCGCGCTGATGAAGGCGAATTTCACCTGGACGCTGCCGAACGACAAGGGCGTCACCGGCCAACAGGGCGGCAAATCGTCATTCAGCAATGTCAGCAAGACACTCGGTGTGATCGGCTGGGACAATACCAGCGTCGATTTCGTCGCTTATGGCGACGTCAACAGGCGCAACGGCAAACTCATCGATGCCAACACGATGCAGTTTGTGAACAGCGAAGTCGGCAACGATGCCTGGGTCAACCGCACGGTTTGCCGGCGCAAGAAATAGACAACAATCGGGTCACGCCAGGCCGCCGATATCGCGGCGGCCCCTGCATTCAACTGATCTTCGCAGCTTACGCGCTTCGGAAAGTCTGCAACCCTCGGGTCAAGCCAATCGCAGGTCGTGTCGATCCGACCTGCGCATTTATCATTCCAATCTCGGGTTAACCCGAGATTGGTGGCATGCTTTTCCCGATCATGCCCTATTGCGCGGCGTCCTTGCTCGCAGCGATATCGCCGCCCGCGCTCTCGCCGTTTTTCAGCTCGTCGGGATGCGGCATGGCGATGATGTTGTAGCCGGAATCAACAAAATGAATGTCGCCGGTGACGCCGGTCGACAAGTCCGATAACAGATAGAGTCCGGCGCCGCCGAGCTCATCGAGCGTAATCCCGCGATGCAACGGCGAATGGCGCTGCTGGAAGGCGAACATCGCGCGCGCGTCACCGATGCCGGCGCCGGCAAGGGTGCGGATCGGACCCGCCGAGATCGCATTGACGCGGATGCCGCTGGCGCCGAAATCGACTGCGAGATACCGCACCGAGGCTTCCAGCGCCGCCTTGGCGACGCCCATGGCGTTATAGTTCGGCATGGCGCGCTGGCCACCATTATAGGTCAAGGTCAGCATCGATCCGCCGGCCGGCATCAGCGCGGCCGCGCGCCTGGCCGCCTCGGTGAAGGCAAAGCAGGAGATCACCATGGTGCGGACGAAATTGGCGCGGCTGGTGTCGGCGTAGCGGCCCTTCAATTCGTTCTTGTCGGAGAAGGCGACCGCGTGGACGAGAAAATCGAGCGAGCCCCATTTGCTCGCGATTTCGGAAAACACCGCATCGACGCTGGCGATGTCCTCGACATCGCACGGCATGACGAAATCCGAACCCAGCGTCGCGGCCAGCGGCTTGACCCGCTTGCCGAGCGCATCGCCCTGATAGGTGAAGGCGAGCGTCGCGCCGTGCGCGGCCAGGGTGCGGGCAATGCCCCAGGCGATCGAATGATCGTTGGCGACCCCCATGATCAGCCCGCGCTTGCCCTGCATCAGCCCCTGCATGTCGCCCTCTTTAAACTCATCCCCGCCGTGAGGATTTATTCTTTCCAACCTCATCCTGAGGAGCGCGAGCGAAGCACGTGCGTCTCGAAGGATGGGGCTACCGATCAGGCCTCATGGTTCGAGACGGCGCTTGCGCGCCTCCTTACCATGAAGGATCGAACGGCGCAGAGCCGTTCTCCACCTCATGGCCCTTTCGCGTCGCGATCGGCATCACGCTTCCAGCCGCTTGAACACGAGCGACGCATTGGTGCCGCCGAAGCCGAACGAGTTCGACAGCACCGCGCCAAGCCTGACATTGTCCGTGCGTTCGCGCGCGATCGGCATGTCGGCGAAGGCGGGATCGAGTTCCTGAATGTTGGCGCTCTCGCAGATAAAGCCGTTGTTCATCATCAACAGCGCGTAGATCGCTTCCTGCGCGCCGGCAGCACCCAGCGAATGGCCGGTCAGCGATTTGGTCGCCGAGATCGGCGGACACTTCGCACCGAACACTTCGCGGATCGCCTCGATTTCCTTGGCGTCGCCGACCGGCGTCGCGGTGGCGTGCGGATTGATATAGTCGATCGGCGCCTTGACGGACTGCAACGCCATCTTCATGCAGCGCACCGCGCCTTCGCCGGAGGGCGCGACCATGTCGTCGCCGTCGGAGGTGGCGCCGTAGCCGGCGACCTCGGCATAGATGCGCGCGCCGCGCGCCTTGGCATGTTCAAGCTCTTCCAGCACCAGCACGCCGGCGCCGCCGGCGATGACGAAGCCGTCGCGGTTGACGTCATAGGCGCGCGAGGCGGTCGCGGGCGTGTCGTTGTATTTCGACGACATCGCGCCCATGGCGTCGAACAGCACCGACAAGGTCCAGTCCAGGTCCTCGCAGCCACCGGCGAAAATCAGATCCTGCTTGCCCCATTGGATGGTCTCGGCGGCGTTGCCGATGCAATGGTTGGAGGTCGCGCAGGCCGACGAAATCGAATAGTTCACGCCCTTGATCTTGAACCAGGTGGCGAGCGTGGCCGACGCGGTCGAGGACATCGCCTTCGGTACCGCGAACGGGCCGACGCGCTTAGGTCCCTTGGTGCGGGTGGTATCGGCCGCCTCGACGATGGTGCGGGTCGATGGTCCGCCGGAGCCCATGATGATGCCGGTGCGCTCGTTGGAAATCTCTTTCTCTTCGAGCCCGGCGTCGCGGATCGCCTGATCCATGGCGACGTGATTCCAGGCCGTGCCGCCGCCGTGAAAGCGCATCGCGCGGCGATCGACCGCCTCGGTCGGATCGAGCGTCGGCGCGCCGTGCACTTGGCAGCGGAAGCCGAGCTCGGCATATTTGTCGGCGCGCACGATGCCGGACTTGGTCTCGCGCAGGCTGGCAAGCACTTCCTGAGTATTGTTTCCGATCGATGAGACGATGCCCATCCCCGTTACGACGACTCGTCGCATGGCTGTCCCGTCCTCACCCCTTCTTGAATTCGCGGATTGGCCGGCTCACCGCGGGGGTAGCCCCGGCCGCTGATTGGGCCACACATGGCCCGGCAAGCGCAATCCTGCAAGCGCGTTTCGCGGCTGGCACGGCCGAAGGCGCGGGACCGCCGGAGACGGTCGCGCGCAATCAGCCGCCGCTTGCCGGCGCCGCGGCATCCTGGCGGAACAGGCCGACCTTGAGGTCGAGCGCGCGATAGATGACGTTGCCGTCCGCCGACAGCCAGCCGTCGGCGATGCCGAGCACCAGTTTGGAGCGCATCACCCGCTTGATATCGATGCCGTAGACGACTTCCTTCATCGTCGGCTCGACCTGGCCGGAAAATTTCACTTCGCCCATGCCGAGCGCGCGGCCACTGCCGGAGGAGCCCAGCCAGCCCAGAAAGAAGCCCAGCATCTGCCACAGCGCGTCCAGCCCGAGACATCCCGGCATCACCGGATCGCCCTTGAAATGGCAGGGGAAAAACCAGAGGTCCGGCTTGAGATGCAGCACCGCGCGGACCATGCCCTTGCCGTATTCGCCGCCATGCTCGGCGATTTCGGAAATGCGGTCGAACATCAGCATCGGCGGAAGCGGCAGCTGCGGCCCATGGGCAAACATCTCTCCCCGGCCACAGGCGAGCAGATCCTCGTAGTCAAAGCTCGTCCGCCGATTGGGCATATCCATCTGAACCTCGTCGCTCCGCGCCATATTCCACCCGGGCTTCTCCTAACATAGGCCGGCCAGAGGGCAAAGCCGGCGCGGCCCAGGACGCGGTTTCCGACCCATTAAGACCCGTCGGCGGCAAAAGGCCGCCCTTGTTGCGAAGGGGTTGCATCTAGGGTGCAAATGCGTATATGTTGCAAATGTAACAATCTTCCGAGGGCCAACCCCCAGTCCCGGAGCAGCAGGTTGGGTGCGCCGATGACAGAACCGCAATCGACAATTCTCCCTTCCCTGGCTCAATCCTCCCAGGAGGCGGAATTGGCTCATGCCATGCATCAGGTCATGCACCATGGGAAAAAGACCGGCTGTCCGTGGCATGATGTCAAATCCATGCTGCGGGATGTCGGCCTGCGGCCGACCCGCCAGCGCATGGCACTGGGCTGGATACTATTCGCCAAGGGCGACCGCCATCTGACGGCGGAAATGCTTTACGAGGAAGCGACTGCGGCCAAGGTGCCGGTGTCGCTCGCCACCGTCTACAACACGCTGCACCAGTTCACCGAAGTCGGCCTGCTGCGCCAGGTCGCCGTCGATGGGTCAAAGACCTACTTCGATACCAACTCGACCCAGCATCATCACTTCTTCGTCGAGGATGAGAACGCGCTGGTCGATATCGCCTCCAGCGAGATGATGGTCGGCAAGACCCCGACCCCGCCTGAAGGCTATGAGATCGCCCGGGTCGATGTTGTCGTCCGGCTGCGACGCAAGCGGTAAAAAATAACCCGCATGCGCGGACTTAGAGGCCCGGCTCTGCCGGGCTTTTTCTTGGCCAGCGTATGATCCGGAAAAGCACGCCCTCGGGCTTGACCCGAGGCTTGCAGACTTTTCTGATAAGATCATACGGCAAACCAAGATGTTAGATGGTCACCGCGATTCAAACTGCTTGAATCGCACTCTGGCCACTCACTCGATCTTTTCGTTGGGATAGACGCCCCACAGGCGCTCCTGCACCACCCAGCCGTCAAAACCCTTGCCGGCGATGCGGCACCAATGGCCGTTGCAGCTTTTCACAGCAGCGGACACACCCGATTGCAGCCGCGCCGCCAGCGCGCTTTCGAGATCCGGCTGCTCGTGCAGCGGCACCAGCTGATCCTTGCTGCGCGACTTGACGATCGCGGTGCGCCGGCCGGACAGCAGGGAGTGATAGACCCAGCCTTCCGAGCCTTCCCAATCGCGGATGCGGCGCCAGTTCTCCGATTCGGCGGTGACTTCAACCGGCAGGCCGGCGCGGGTGTATTGCCACACCACCTGGTGGTCCTTGGTCGGCCCGCCCCGCACATTCACCTTGCTCGGCTTGAGGCTGACGAAACGCGGAACCGGCAGGCCGCTGACCGAGCCGGCGCGCAGTTGGCCGGCGGCAAGCGCGGTGGCTGTCGTGGCAACGGTCGCGGCGACGGCCGTCGTGGCGGTTATGATGACGGTAGCGGCAGCAGCCGCGAGCGCGGCGCGGACCCTGCAGCCGGCCGTCTGAGGGTTGCATGGCAAGATCATCGTCTCCCCGGGGCCAAAGTTGGTCCAGTTTGTCAAAATGGCGTGGCGGCACTCGCCAACCGGGCGCGCGTCAGTGCTTGGCTGTTCAATTGGCCATCTGATACAGAAGGCTGATGATGACGACCCACACCCGTGCCGAAGTGGCCAGAAAGAGTTTCGGCCAACGGGGTTAAGGAGCCCTGAACAGGCCGAAGAGCGGCCGGAAAATTCATCGGTCCTGGACCGGGTTGGACGAATGAGCGGACGCTGAAGGGCGAGCCTATGCCGAATTGAAAAAAGCCGCTGGTTGTCGTGACGCGCAGGTTGCCGGACAGCATCGAAACCCGCATGCGGGAATTGTTCGACGCCGCGCTCAACCTCGACGATGCCCCGTTGAGCCAGGCCGAGCTGGCCGATGCGGTCAAAAAGGCCGAAGTGCTGGTGCCGACGGTCACGGACCGGATCGACGCGGCGGTGCTGAGCCATGCCGGCGACAAGCTCAAGCTGATCGCCAATTTCGGCAATGGCGTCGACAACATCGATGTCGCGACCGCGATTCAGCGCGGCATCACGGTGACCAATACGCCGCGGGTGCTGACCGAGGATACCGCCGACATGACCATGGCGCTGATCCTGGCGGTGCCGCGACGACTGATCGAGGGCGCCGCGGTGCTGACCGGCGATCAACCATGGACCGGGTGGTCGCCGACCTGGATGCTCGGCCATCGCATCGGCGGCAAGCGGCTCGGCATTGTCGGCATGGGGCGGATCGGCCAGGCGGTGGCACGGCGCGCGCATGCGTTCGGTCTGCAGGTGCACTATCACAACCGCCGACCGGTGGCGCCGCAGATCGAGGAAGAGCTGGGCGCGACCTATTGGGAAAGCCTCGACCAGATGCTCGCCCGCATGGACATCATCTCGGTCAACTGCCCGCACACGCCGGCGACCTTCCATCTGCTGTCGGCCCGCCGGCTTAAGCTGATGCGGCCGGAATCCTACATCGTCAACACCGCGCGCGGCGAAGTCATCGACGAGAATGCCCTGATCCGTCTGATCGAGGCCGGCGCGATCCGCGGCGCCGGGCTCGACGTGTTCGAGCACGAGCCGGCGGCCAATCCGCGGCTGGTGCGGCTGGCGCGCGCCGGCAAGGTGGTCCTGCTGCCGCATATGGGCTCGGCGACCATCGAGGGCCGGGTCGAGATGGGCGAGAAGGTCATCATCAACATCAAGACCTTCATGGATGGGCACCGACCGCCGGATCGCGTTCTTCCGTCGATGCTTTAGCGTCGTGGCCAGCGGTGAATGACGAACGAATCGGACCGCAATAACGATGGCGTCACTGGACATTCCAACGACGCGGATGCGCGCCGTCCATTTGATTCGGCGCGGACCCTTTCACTGATCGCCGGCATCTGGGTCGTTTCAGATCTCGGATATTATTTTCTATTGCCTTTGCTCGGCGAGAACTCGAACTACAACGAGGGCCCGGTCGCGGCCGCAATATATTATTTGTTCTGGGTCGGAATCGCCGTCATCACCTTCTGGCCGAACTATGCCCACTTGGCCCCGGTACACCAGATGGGCCACGTTCGAAAACCGACTGACAAGCATCGTCGTATGGTCCCTCGCCTTCGCGGTTTGCGTCGCCTTCGCGGCCTATGTGGTTCCCGCATTGCCCCCGTTCAACTGGCGGCAGGCCTCGACCCCGCCCGAACTGCCGCTAGCCTCAGCGTGGTACTTCCTGCCGAAATCCATCGAAATTCTGTTTCAGCAACTTCTTGTTGTCGCGCTCGTGCTGGCATTGGCGGCACGGGACTGGAAGTCTCCGCAAGATATCGGTCTATTGCGCAGTGCTGTTTGGCGCCGCGCACATTCTGCTCGCATTCGGCGATGTGCCTTGGGGCTATGTCGCACGGTTTTCCCTGCTGGCGATGCTGTTCGGGCTTGCGTTTCCCTATCTCATTTTGCGTGTACCGAACGGCTTTGCTTATTCCTATGTTACGCACTGGGGATATTATGCAATTACAGTTATCGTGGCGCGCACAGTCGCATCAGGTACGCTCCTCGATTATTGGAACCGGCTTTTTGGTGGGTCCTAGAGTATGATCCGGAAAAGTTGCAGACTTTTGCGATAAGATCATACGACAATACAGAATGTCAGGCAGGCACTGCAATTCAAACCGAATAAATCGCGCTGTAGAGCATTTCCAGGTGAAGTGGGAACCGGCTCGCCATCCGGAAATGCGGTGAAGCAAGGAACTTAAGCGCTTTCATGACTCCGCGGAACTTGACCGTGCGTGAGTGGAGCGAACTTAACATTTTTTGCCCATCCCGACAGGCGCTGTATTGAATGCCAAATTCAACGCTTCACGCGAATCAAATGACAACGCGTGATCCAGCCTTGACCACAGGCGCAGCAATGGATCGACAGGCTGGGCGATGCGCATGAACGCGGTGAGCAATCCGGCCGCCGGATGGCAGGAGCCTCACGTCGGGTTGAGCCTCGCATTCCTGGGCGCCGCATTTATTTTCCAGGTTCTCGGCCTGATTGCCATGGGTCATCCGCTGATTTGCACGTGTGGATACGTGGAGCTCTGGCACAATGATCCCGCCGGGCCGCAAACGTCTCAACATCTCACTGATTGGTATACATTCACGCACATCATTCATGGGGTCGGCATTTATTTTATTTTGTGGCTCATTGCACCACGCACGTCGTTCCTGCTCCGTCTCGCCATCGCCGTTGGTCTGGAGGCGGCCTGGGAGGTTTTCGAAAATACGCCTTTCATCATGGAGCGCTATCGGCAGTCGGCGCTGGCGCGAGGCTACTATGGCGACAGCGTCGTCAATTCCGTGTTCGATACGGCCGCAACTGCGCTCGGTTTCATTGTGGCCCGCATGTTGCCGGTGTGGGGGAGCATATTGCTTGTCGTGACGATCGAACTCTTTCTCGGATACATGATCCGCGACAATTTCACGCTCAACATCATTCAGCTTATTCATCCAAGCGCCGCAATTTCGCATTGGCAGATGCGCGGGGCATAAGCACATCGCCCGGATGGCGCGAACACGAGACAAGGTAACAGCCTGCGCGCCCCGCCGAACTCCCCGCATTCCGGCTAGCGCTCAATGCGGGCGCCTTCCTTGGTAAGACATCACATGGCCTTGAGCGGTTCACCCTCACCCCACGCAGCGGTGGGGACGGGAGTTGCCGGATCGCGTTCTGCCGTCAAGGTCGTAAGACCGAAGCCCGGCGGCAGCCGCTGCGCGTGATCGCCAATCTGCCTTGTAAGCACGCAGGAAAAAAGGCGAGGCTCAGCCAAAATAGAGAATCATCAGCCGCAGTCCGGTTGAATGCATCCTCGGGGGGACCAAAAGCCATGCTGTTCAATGCCTGCAATTGCGGCGCTCCACTTTCCGCCTCAGCACTTTCCGCATCTGCACTTTGCGCCGGTGGCGCGGGCTTCGTCTCGGCCATGATGACGGCGCTTGCCGCGGCCGCGCGCACGCGTCCCGCCAGGACATTGCGCGACGAGGTACCGGAAGTCGATGGCGTCGCGGTGCGCATCGTCACTGACAACCTCACCCAATTGTTCGTGCCCGAGGAAACGCGCGACGGCCTGGTCATCGAACGCCGCGTTCCGCACAGCTATCCGGACCAGCCTCCACGACATATCCTGAACGCCGAATGGGGGCTCTCCCTACACGCGCGATCCTTTGCCAGCGGCGAAGAACGCAATGTGCTGATCGATTTCGGCTTCACGCCCGAGGTCCTCAACAACAACATGGCGGTCATCGGCGTTGATCCGTCCACGTTCGATGCCATGGTCTTGAGCCATGGGCACTACGATCACTTCGGCGGCATGGTCGGCTTTCTTCAGGCGCACGGGCGCTCGCTGAAGAAAGACATTCCATTCTACGTCGGCGGCGAGGACTGTTTCTGCATCCGGCGCAATGTCGAGGGGAACTTCGGCGCGCTCGACCGCAAGGCGATATTGAAGTCCAGGCTCACGCTGATGATGGCGTCGGAGCCGGCATTGGTCGCCGATCATGCCTTCACCACCGGGCGTATCGGACAGGTTTCATTCGAGAAGCCCTTGCGTCCGACCTCGGAAATCATCGGCATCTTTGACGGCTTCGGCTGCTTCCCTGAAGAAATGCCGCGGGAGAAGAACACCGGCACGTATATACCCGATGACTTCGACCATGAGATCGCCACCGTCTATAACGTGAAGGGGCGCGGCCTCGTGGTATTGACCTCATGCAGCCATCGCGGCGTGATCAATACCGTGCGCGCGGCCATCGAAGCTTCCGGAATTGACAAGGTGCTGGCCGTGATCGGCGGCTTTCATATCGTGCCGCCGCTCGACGACACTTACATCCGCCAGGCCATCGCCGAATTCCGCGATATCGATCCCGCCTATATCATCGTCGGCCATTGCACCGGCGACCGCTTCTACGACCTTGCCCGCGCCGAACTGGGAAACAAGGTGATCCACTCGGCGGTGGGGACGCGGTTTGTGTTTGCATCGTGAGCGCCGCCGCCGTCCGGCGGTCAAGGCCGAGCCGCGACAAATACGGCCAGGTCGTGCGCGATACCGAGCTTGAGCCGACACCGGCCTGACGGCCGTCTTTGCTCACTCGTGCCGAAGCGCCTCGATCGGATCGAGATGGGCCGCGCGGCGCGCCGGGAAATAGCCGAAGATCACGCCGACCAGTGCGGAGAATCCGAATGCGATCATGATGATCGTCGGATCGACCAGGAACGGCACTTGAAGTCCGGCGGTCGCGAGCCACGCCAGGCCGAGGCCAAGCCCGATCCCGATCAGCCCGCCGAGCAAGGACAGCACCACCGCCTCGACCAGGAACTGCACCAGCACCTGGCCTTCCAAGGCGCCGATCGCCAGGCGGATGCCGATCTCACGGGTGCGTTCGGTGACCGAGACCAGCATGATGTTCATGATGCCGATGCCGCCGACCAGGAGGCTGACGGCGGCGACCGCGCCAAGCAGGCCGGTTAGCACCGTGGTCGTGCCGGCCATGGTCTGGGCAAGCTGCTTCATGTCGCGGACCGAAAAATCATCGTCCTTGCCGGGCGTGATGTTACGGCGCTCGCGCAGCAAGCGTTCAAGATTGGCTTGAACCTTGGCGGTGTCGTTGCCGGACCGGGCGGACACGTAGATGGTGGAGATATTGGTATTGCCTGCAAGGCGGCGCTGAAATGCCCGTAGCGGCATCACCACGATATCATCCTGGTCGGTACCGAAGCTCGAACTCGCCCTTGGCTTCGAGTACGCCGATCACCTCGCACGACACGCCCTTGACCCGGATATTCTGGCCAACGGGGTCCGCGCCACCGAACAATTCCTTGCGCACCGTCCGGCCTATCACGCAGGCCGCGCGACCACCACGAATCTCGCCGGGCAGGAAGGCGCGGCCGGATTCCAGCTCCCAGTCGCGCGCGATGAAAAATCCACTCTCGGTCCCGATCACGGTCGCATTGCGGTTCTCCGTCCCGGTCACGATCTTGGCCATTTGTTGCGCCACCGGCGCCACCGCGCGCAGGTTCGGAACCTGGGTCGCGATCGCCTCGACATCGCGCGCATTGAAGGGCTTGGCGTCCTCGCTGGAACGGCCGGGGCCGAACTGACCGGGACGCACGAACACCAGGTTGCTGCCGAGCTTTGAAAGATCGGCCGTCACCTTGGCGGTGGTGCCATTGCCGATCGTCACCATCGCAATCACCGCGGCGACACCGATCACGATGCCGAGCACGGTGAGGAACGACCGCAGCTTGTTGCGGCGGATCGCCAGGAGCGCCAGTTTGACGGTCTCAAACAGCATCAGGCCGCCTCATGATGGTGCGCATCCGATTCGATCCGGCCGTCAACGAAGCGCATGACGCGTTCGGCATAGGCGGCGATGTCGGCTTCATGGGTCACCATGATGACGGTGATACCCTGGTCGTGATTGAGGCTGGTGACCAATTCCATGATCTCGCGGCTGGTCTTGGTATCGAGATTGCCGGTCGGTTCGTCGGCCAGCAGCACCGCCGGATCGGTGACCAGGGCACGGGCGATCGCCACCCGCTGCTGCTGACCGCCGGACAATTCCGACGATGTGTGATGCTCGCGGCCGGCGAGACCGACCCGCTCAAGCGCTTGCCGGGCAAGCCGGCGGCGCTCGGCCGGTGGTGAACCGCGATAGAGCAGCGGTAATTCGACATTCTCGATCGCGGTCGTGCGCGCCAGCAGATTGAAGCCCTGGAACACGAAGCCGAGGAAATGCCGCCGCAACAGCGTACGCTGGGCGCGGCCGAGGCGACCGACCTCGACGCCGTCGAACAGGTAGTCTCCCGACGTCGGGCTATCGAGACAGCCGATGATATTCATCGCGGTGGACTTGCCGGAACCGGACGGCCCCATGATCGCGACGAACTCGCCCCGGTTGATTTTCAGGTCAACACCAGCGAGGGCATGCACCGCCGCTACGCCGGCGCCGTAGACCTTGGACACCCTGCGGAATTCAATCAGCGGAACGCGGTATTCGGGGTCGCGCATCACGCCATCCTGGTCAGCGCCCGTCGGTCTTTAGATCGACAATGACAGGCTGGTCGGCTGATAATTTGCTCTTGAGGACCTCGGTCTTGCGGCCGTCGCTTGCTCCGGTCGCAACGGTCACGGGGATCGGACCGTTTTCGCCCAATATCCAGACGCGACGTGCGCCACTGGAAACCGTCTGCTTGGTTGCCGGCCCTCCCCGCGGAAACGGCAACAACATTTCCAGCAGACTGCGCCTGCGCCCGCTACCGCGCGAGGACGGCGGCGAAAACCGCAAGGCCGCGTTCGGGACGAGGAGCGCGTCCTTGACCTCCTGCACGACAATTTCCGCCGTCGCGGTCATGCCCGGCCGCAACAGCAGTTCAGAATTATCGATTTCCAGCAGCGCCTTGTAGGTGACGACACCCTGGACGACCTCCGAGCCATAACGAACATCGCGGATCGCCGCCGGGAATTTGCGATCCGGATAGGCATCAACGCCGAACGTCGCCCTCTGACCAATCTTGACCTTGCCGACATCGGCTTCATCAACGTCGACCTGCAACTCCATCTTTCTCAGGTCTTCGGCGATCGTAAACAGGACGGGTGCCTGCAACGACACCGCCACGGTCTGACCAGGATCAACCTTGCGGCTCAAGACGACGCCATTGACCGGCGAACGGATCACGGCCCGGGCCAAATTGGTTTCGTTGAGCCGCAGATCGGCCTCGGCGACCTGCACCTCTGCCACGGCATTGGCGTGCGCGGCCATCGCCCGGTCATAAGCGGCGCGCGCCAGCGCCAGATCCTGAATCGAGGACACGTTGCGCTCGCGCAACGCCTGCTTGCGGTCAAGGTCGCCGCGTTTCTCGATGATGGTCGCCGCCATTTCGCTGACGCGGGCCTTGGCCGCCGCCAGCCGCGCGCGCGTACTCTGGACCGTCGCCTCGAGTTTGTCGGTATCGAGGATGGCGAGCGGCTCGTCGGCTTTGACGACGCTGTTGTAGTCGACCAGGACTTTGCGGACGGTGCCGGAGACCTCACTCGACACGTCGACCTTGTTGGTCGGCTGCACCGACCCGGTTGCGGTGACGAGCACTGTCAGGTTGCCGCGGCTTGCCGGCTCGGTGACATAGTTTGCCGTCGTATTGTTGCCGCTGAGCATCCAGTAGGCGCCGCCGCCGATGACAGCAGCGGCGATGACAGCGACAACGAGCCACTTTCGGACACGCGCAAAGCCACGCTGCGGCTGATCGCCAACGCCAAGGATGTCCGCGACCTCCTGGTGGTCGTGGTGCCGGTTTACGGGAGACGTGGATTCGGCAGGACTGAGCATGATGCGCATATAGGTTTTTGGATCGGCTTTTTCGCGGCCGTTTTGTAAAGATTTGTAAAGATGGCGTCGCGACCGGCCGAAGCTGAAAACACGCGCACGGCGAAATTTGTCAGACCGCGTGTGTCAGATCGCGAATGGTCGCGGCTTCGCCGGACAGCGGATTTTGCGGATCCCAACTGTAGTTGAGCGTCTCGAACCGCATGGCATGGGCGTCGACCATCAAGAGGCGGCCGACCAAGCCTTCGCCGAAACCGACGATTTCGCGGATCACTTCCAGCGCCATCATCGAACCGAGAACTCCGGTGAGCGCGCCGAGAATTCCGGCCTCCGAACAGGCCGGAACGGAACCAGCCGGCGGCGGCTCCGGAAACAGGCAGCGATAGGTCGGGTTCGGCGTGCCGTCCGGCGCGCGCTCATGCGCGCGGATGGTGGTGAGCGTGCCGTCGAAGGTGCCGACGGCGGCGGTGACCAGCGGTTTCCTGGCGAGATAGCAGGCGTCCGACACCAGATAGCGGCTGGCGAAATTGTCCGAACCGTCGGCGACCAGATCATAGCGGCTGAGAAAATCCAGCGCATTGGCGGCATTGAGCCGGGTGGCATGCGGCTCGATGCGCACATGCGGATTGAGATGGCCGATGACGCGCGCGGCGCTCTCCACCTTGGGCTGGCCGAGGTCGGGCGTGCCGTGAATGACCTGGCGTTGCAGGTTCGACAGCGACACCACATCGTCATCGATGACGCCGAGCGTGCCGATCCCCGCCGCAGCGAGATAAAGCAGCACCGGCGCACCGAGCCCGCCGGCGCCGATCACCAGCACCCGCGCGCGCTTGAGCGCGGCCTGGCCGGGACCACCGACCTCAC
Organism: uncultured Alphaproteobacteria bacterium; assembly: GCA_963806815.1. Taxonomy (GTDB): domain Bacteria; phylum Pseudomonadota; class Alphaproteobacteria; order Rhizobiales; family Xanthobacteraceae; genus CAWDZJ01. Next base: position 80,434 of record CAWDZJ010000016.1, read on the forward strand.
GCAGCACGATGTGGCGCGCATAGCGTTCGAGTTCTTCCGGGCTCAGCATGGGCGGCGCACTCTCCGATCCGTCGCAGCCATCACGCGCGGCCGGCTGGGCGCGGTCAAGCGCGGTTTTCAACCGCGACCTTTTGCGCGGGCTTTGGCGCGACGCGGCCGATGGTCTACCTTACATAGACACTGAAGATAGTAACTGACGCAACCTCGTGGGAGTGACGATGCGCATGATCGGCACGGCAAATTTCCTGGGTGTCCTGGTCGCGGGCGTTTTCGGCTTCTCCGCGGCCATGGCGGCGCCGAACCCGACCCCAGCCGCCGCCGGAACGACCGTGCAGACGCGCGGCGCCACACCGGCGATCACCCTGGCGCAGTCGCGCTCCAAGTCCCGCGCCAAATCCCGCACCACGACGCGCTCGCGCAGCCGCGCCCGCAAAAAGGCCGCGCCCGATCCCAATCGGGGCGTCAGCCAGGCCATGCGTAACGCCTATACGGCGATGAATCCGGGCGAGCGCATCGGCATCCAGTTCGACCTGGCCTGGACCGGCGACTACAACGGCCTGATTGACGGCGAATTCAGTTCCGGCTCGATCCAGGCCGTCCGGCAGTTCCAGCAGAAGCATCAGGCGAAGGCGACCGGAATTCTGACGCCGCAGGAGCGTATGGCGCTGCGCGAGGAGGCCCGCCTCGCGCGGGCGCGGGTCGGCTGGCGCATCGTCGACGACCCCGTCACCGGCGCGCGGCTCGGCATCCCGCGCCGGCTTGCCGGCAAGACCAGCCGCAAGCCGAACGGCACGCTCTTTTCCTCGGCGCAGGGCCAGATCCAGATCGAAACCTTCCGCGTGCGCAATCTCGGCACCACGCTGCGCGCGGTGTTCGATCAGCAACGCGGCCTCAACAAGCGCGTTGTCGGCTACAACGTGCTGCGTGACTCTTTCTTCGTCATCAGCGGCACGCAGGGGCTGAAGAAATTTTACGTGCGCGGCGACATCAAGAACGACGAGGTGCGCGGGGTCACCATTCTCTATGACCAGGCGATGGAAGGCATCATGACGCCGATGGTGGTGGCGATGTCGAGCACATTCACGCCGTTCGCCGAGGACGCCAAGACCGAACTGGTCGGGCCGCCGCCCAAGCGCAAGATCGAATACGGCTCGGGCGTCATCGTCAGCGCGACCGGCGACATCATCACCGATCGCGAACTGACCGCCGGCTGTTCGGTCATCGTGGTGCCGCGCCACGGCAACGCCGACCGCATCGCCGATGATGCCGCAAGCGGACTGGCGCTGCTGCGGCTGCACGGCGCGCGCAAACTGCCGGCAGCCGCGCTGACAGATGCCGGCGACAACGATGTGCGCGTGACGCTTGCCGGCATCGCCGATCCGAAGGCGCAGGGCGGCGGCGACAAGGTTACGTCGCCGAGAGCGCGCGCAAATGGCGACACCAATGGCCGCCGCACGCTTGACCCGTCACCGCCGCTCGGATTTTCCGGCGCCGCCGCGCTCGACGACAAGGGCCGGCTCGCCGGTCTCGTCACGGTGAAGAGCCCGATCATCGCCACCAGCGGCAACGCCATCCCTCCGGCGCTCGCGACTTTGACCGCGGCCGCGCCATTGCGTGCGTTCCTGGCCGCGCACAAGGTCGCTCCTCCCACAAGCACCGCAACCAATGCCAAGTCGGCGATCGTGCGTGTGATTTGTGTGCGGAAGTGACAACAGCTGGTCAATTAAAGCAGCGGCATTCTTTGTTTGTTATCTGTTCTTAAACTTCGCCGGGCGCTTTTCCACGAACGCGGCCATGCCTTCCTTCTGGTCTTCGGTGGCGAACAAGGAATGAAAAATCCGCCGCTCGAAATTCACGCCCTCGGCCAATGAGGTCTCGAACGCGCGGTTGACCGCCTCCTTGGCCGCCAGCACCGACGGCAGCGACATTGAGGCAATCGTCTGCGCGGTCGTCATCGCCTCGGTCATCAATTGATCGAGCGGCACGACGCGCGCGACCAGCCCGGAGCGCTCGGCCTCGGCCGCGTCCATCATGCGGCCGGTGAGGATCAGATCCATCGCCTTGGCCTTGCCGATGGCGCGGGTCAGCCGCTGGGAGCCGCCGATGCCGGGAATGATGCCGAGCTTGATTTCCGGCTGGCCGAATTTGGCATTGTCCGCGGCGATGATGATGTCGCATTGCATGGCCAGCTCGCAGCCGCCGCCAAGCGCGAAGCCGGCGACCGCGGCGACCACCGGCTTGCGGGCGCGACTGACGCGATCCCAGGTGAAGGCGAAGTTGTCGAGAAAGGCATCGGCGAACGGCTTGTCGGCCATTTCCTTGATGTCGGCGCCGGCCGCGAACGCCTTTTCCGAACCGGTAATCAGCATGCAGCCGATCGCCGGGTCAGCCTCTAAGGCGTCTACCGCGTTGCTCAACTCCGCATTGAGTGCGGCATTGAGCGCGTTTAACGCCTGCGGGCGATTGAGGCGGATCAGCCCCACACGACCGTTATTTTCGACATTAATAGTCTGATAGGACATGTGCTACCTTTGACGCCTGATCCGGCATGAGCCGGTGAACGGTTCATCTTGATGACAAAACCGAACCTAGAATTAACGAATTGGCGGGTATCCGCCAACCGTAAGCTTGATTCCAAAATGTTGCAGACTTCACTCCCGAAGAACACGCACAAAAGGAACGACCCGAATGTGTGACCACCCCCATCATGACCACAAGCCGACGCGCCGCACGATCCTGACCGGCACCGCCGCATTGGCGGCGTCACCGTTGATGGCGTGGCCGGCTTTCAGCCAGACCGCGGCGCCGCAGAACGCCATCAGCCCCGATGCGGCGCTGAAGCAAATCATGGACGGCAATGCGCGCTATGCCGCCAACACGATGCAGCGGCAGGACTTCTCCGCCCGCCGTGCGGCGCTGGCGAACGTCCAATATCCCGTCGTCGCGGTTCTGTCCTGCGCCGATTCACGTGTCGCGCCAGAACTGGTGTTCGATCAGGGCCCAGGCGATGTGTTTGTTGTGCGCGTTGCCGGGAACTTTGCCGCCGATTACGGCATCGCAAGTCTGGAATACGCGGTGGCAGTGTTGAATGTGCCGCTGATCATGGTGCTCGGCCATTCGAATTGTGGCGCGGTCGATGCTGCGATCAAGGTCGTCAAGGACCAGCTCAAGCTGCCGGGTCTGCTGCCGCAATTGGTGGCGGCGATCAAGCCGGCGGTGCGGGCGGCCAAGACCTCCAACCCGGCCGATTTGTTGAAGGAAGCGACCGCTGAGAACGTGCGGCAAAACGTCCAAGAGCTGGCAACCCACAAGCCGATCCTCGCCGACGCCGTCACACAGAAGAAGCTGAAAGTCGTCGGCGGATTCTACGATGTCGCCACCGGCAAGGTGGAGATGATTTAAAACCGCGATAAGCGAGCCTATCTCGTCACGTCGTCATGCGCGGGCTTGCAGCCAACTTTAGGCAGACTGCATAAACTTGCCTGCCCGCGCATCCATCTTGAATGAGAAGCATTTCTCGAAATGATGGATTGCCGGGTCAAGCCCGGCAATGACGGGTCATGTGTCGACACCAATAAGCGCCGGCATGATTGTCTGAGCACGCGATCATCGCTGACACACCGGACAATAAAACGTCGAGCGCGCGTTCTGCACGATGCGCTTGATGGTGCCGGCGCAGCCGGGGGTCCTGCACTTTTCGCCCTCGCGGTCGTAGACGCGAAAGTCGTGCTGGAACATGCCGAGTTCGCCGTCGGTGCGGCGGTGATCGCGCAAGGATGACCCGCCGGCCTTGATCGCATCGCTCAGCACCACCTTGATGGCATCAACGAGACGCCCGGTCCGCTCGTTCGGCGCGCCGGCTTTTGTTGCGATGGTCGATGCCATGCGCTTCGGCGACAGACGCGCACGATGCAGCGCCTCGCAGACATAGATGTTGCCGAGACCGGCGACGATTTTCTGATCGAGTAGCGCGGCTTTCAGACTGGTCTTTTTTCCTCTGCACGCCTGCGCCAGCATCGCGGCATCGAAGGCGTTGCCGAGCGGTTCGGGACCGAGCGACTTCAACAACGGCTCATCGTCGAGCGCCGCGCGCGGCACCAACTTCATCGAACCGAAGCGGCGCGGATCGTTGAACGCGATTCGCGCGCCCGACGACATGTGGAACACCACGTGGTCGTGGCCTTCGTCCGTCGCTCGCTCGTGATAATAGCCGCCCGGCACCTTCTCGCCCTTTTCATGGCTGACCCGAAACGAGCCCGACATGCCGAGATGCATCAGCAGCACGTCACCGGAGGACAGATCCGCCAGCAGATATTTCGCCCGCCGGCCGAGGCCGGTGACGCTTTGGCCTTCCAGGCGCTGGGTGAAATCCTTCGGCAGCGGCCAGCGCAGATCGCCGCGACGGGCCTCGACCTTCTCGAAGCGCGCGCCCTCCATCACCGGCGCAAGGCCGCGGCGGACGGTTTCGACTTCGGGCAGTTCGGGCATTCAGTCTACCACGCTCATCCGTCGCCCTGGCTGGGTTCACCGAATGTGATGCGATTGTTGAAAGGGTCGGTCACGGTCATTTCGGTCATGCCCCAGTCCTGCCGCTGCAAACCGGGCCGGTTGTGGCGATAGCGTTTGTCATTGAGTTCACGATGCAGGGCTTCGACGCCCGTGGTGTAGACATAGACGATCGATCCAGGCGTGCCATCGCCATGGTGCTCGCTGAGATGGAGCACCAGCCCATCGCGCGAAATCTGCATATAGACCGGCGCGTCGGGTTCAAACCGGTGTTCCCAGTCGACCTTGAAATTAAGGAAATCGAGGTAGAATTCCCGCGCCTTCTCCAGCGAGAAAATCCGGAAGATCGGGGCGGTGCGCTGAAACTGAATTGACATCGGACCTCGCGCGATCGTTGCTGAGACCGTTAACGCAGGCTCAAGGGACTTTCTAGCGTCCCCTTCGGTGTCAGGCTATGGTCCCGCCCGACCAGGAATCATGCATATGCCAGAGACCGACACCGATACCCATTTCGGCTACCGCCAGGTGCCGCTTGCCGACAAGCAGGCGCTGGTCGACGACGTGTTCCACTCGGTGGCGCGGCGCTATGACCTGATGAACGACCTGATGTCGGCCGGGCTGCACCGGGCCTGGAAGGACGCCATGGTGGTGGCGGCCGATCCGCCGCGGGGTCCGCGGCCCTATGCGCTGCTCGATCTTGCCGGCGGCACCGGAGATATCGCCTTCCGGGTGGTCGATGCCGGCGGCGCCGGCACGCGCGTGACCGTGGCCGACATCAATGACGGCATGCTGCAGGTCGGGCGCGAGCGCGCGCAGGCGACCGGCTACGACGACGTGGTGACCTTCGTCGAGGGCAATGCGGAAGATTTGCCGTTCGCCGACCGCAGCTACGATGCCGCCACGATCGCCTTCGGCATCCGCAACGTGCCGCGGATCGACGCCGCGCTGCGCGAGGCTTACCGCGTGCTCAAACCGGGTGGACGTTTCCTATGTCTGGAATTCTCCCACGTCGACATGCCGGGGCTTGATCGCCTTTATGATCTTTATTCGTTCAACATGATCCCGGCGATCGGGCGCGCGGTGACCGGCGACGCCGAGGCCTACCGCTATCTGGTGGAGTCGATCCGCAAGTTTCCGCGCGCGGAAGCCTTCGCCGAGATGATGCGCGCGGCCGGATTTGGCCGCGTGTCCTATCAGCGCATGACCGGCGGCATCGTCGCGCTGCATTCCGGCTGGCGGCTGTGACCGCAAGGAACGAACGGCTCTCGTGATCGCCGCCCTCGCCCACCTCAGCCATCTCACCCGCGCGGGATATGTGTTCGCGCGCGAGGGCGTGCTCGGGCTCGTCGATCCGCGGCCACTGCCGTGGCCGGTGCGCATGGCGCTGAAAACCGCACGCTTGATCGAACGGCCGACGAGCAAGGAAGCCGCCGGGCGTTTGTCGACCGCGCTGACCAAACTCGGGCCGACTTACGTCAAGCTCGGCCAGTTTCTGGCGACGCGGCCGGACGTGGTCGGCATGGCGCTGGCGCGCGACCTGGAAAGCCTGCAGGACAAGATGCCGCCGTTTCCTCAAGGCGACGCTGAGCGCGCGATCGCGGCGGCGTTCGATCAGCCGGTCGCCAAGGTCTACACCGCGTTCGGGCCGCCGGTCGCGGCCGCTTCGATCGCACAGGTGCACAAGGCGGAGGTCGCGACCGAGACCGGACCGCGCGGCGTCGCGGTCAAGGTGCTGCGGCCGGGGATCGAGCAGCGTTTCAAGGCCGAGGTCGAAATCCTTTGCGTTCGCCGCCCGCACGGCGGAATCGCTCGATGCCGAAGCGCGCCGGCTGCGCCTGATCGAGGTGGTGGAGACCTTGCGGCGCTCGGTCACCATCGAGATGGATCTGCGGCTGGAAGCCGCCGCGCTCTCGGAGATGGCGGAGAACACCCGCAACGATGCCGACTTCCGGGTGCCGGCGGTCGACTGGGAACGCACCGCCCGCGACGTGCTGACCCTGGAATGGATCGACGGTACGCCGCTCAACGATCACACCCGGCTTGCCGCTGCCGGCATCGACCTGCCCGCGCTTGGCCGCACGGTGATGCAGAGCTTCCTGCGGCACGCGCTGCGCGACGGCTTTTTTCACGCCGACATGCATCCGGGCAATCTGTTCGTCGATGCGGACGGCCGGCTGGTCGCGGTCGACTTCGGCATCATGGGCCGGCTCGGGCCGAAGGAGCGGCGGTTCCTTGCCGAGATTCTCTACGGCTTCATCACCCGCGACTATCACCGCACGGCGGAGGTGCATTTCGAGGCCGGCTATGTGCCGTCGCATCATTCGGTAGAGGATTTCGCGCAGGCGATCCGCGCGATCGGCGAGCCGATCCACAACCGCACGGCGGAAGACATCTCGATGGCGCGGTTGTTGATGCTGCTGTTCGAGGTCACCGGCCTGTTCGACATGCGCACCCGGCCGGAACTTTTGTTGCTGCAGAAGACCATGGTGGTGGTGGAAGGCGTCGCGCGCTCGCTCGATCCCAAGCTCGACATGTGGGCGGTGTCGGAGCCGGTGGTGCGTGAGTGGATCGAGCGACATCTTGGCCCAGTCGGCAAGCTGGAGGATGCCGCGCAAGGCGCCGGCGAGATCGGCCGCTTCCTCGGCGCGGTGCCCGGGCTGCTGACCCGCGCCGGCACCGTGATGAACCAGCTCGACGCCGCCACCCGCGACGGCCTGGTGCTGGCACCGGAAACGATCGAGGCCATCGGCCGCGCCGAGGCCCGCCGCAACCGCGGGATGACGGTGGCGCTGTGGGTGATCGCGGCGCTGCTGGCGTGGCTGCTGATCGCGATCATGTGATTGCATTGCATGCAATGCATGCATCGGCTAGGATGATGCCGGTTTCTCGATCCGCAACGGCGATCATGGGCAGTCTCACTATCCGCAAGCTCGACGACGCGCTGAAAAAGCAGCTCAAGCTGCGCGCCGCGCGTCATGGTCGCTCAATGGAAGACGAGGTCCGTACCATCCTGCGCGGCGCGGCGGCATCCGGCGGCGAGGGCCGTTTCGCCGTGGCTGCCGCGCCGGCCGGCGTGGCCGAACAACCGGCAACGCCGTCATCTCCCTCACGGACCCCGGCATCACGGCGCGCGACGCCGCCATCTGGCCAGCGCCGCGTGCTGCTGATCATCGGCGGCGGGATTGCGGCCTATAAATCGCTCGATCTCATTCGCCGGCTGAAGGAGCGCGGATTTTCCGTGCGCTGCATTCTCACCAAGGCGGCGCAGGAATTCGTCACGCCGCTGGCGGCGGGCGCGCTTTCGGGCGAGCGGGTCTTCACCGACCTGTTCGATCGCGACAGCGAATTCGATGTCGGCCACATCCGGCTCGCGCGCGATTGCGATCTCGTCGTGGTGGCGCCGGCGACCGCCGACCTGATGGCGAAGATGGCGGGCGGCCATGCCGATGATCTTGCGTCCACCGTGCTGATCGCGACTGGCCGGCCGGTGCTGCTCGCTCCAGCGATGAACCCCGTGATGTGGTCGAACGCCGCGACCCGCCGCAACAGCGCGCGACTCCTCGCCGACGACGTGCACTTCGTCGGTCCGAAAGCCGGCGAGATGGCTGAGAGCGGCGAAGCCGGAATCGGCCGCATGGCGGAGCCGTTGGAAATCGCCGCGGCAGCGACCGATCTACTCGTACCGCATTCGAGCGAAACGCCGCTTGCCGGCCAACACATCATCGTCACCGCCGGGCCGACCCACGAGCCGATCGATCCGGTGCGCTATATCGCCAACCGCTCCTCCGGCAAGCAGGGCTACGCCATTGCCGCGGCGGCGGCCGAGGCGGGCGCAACGGTGACATTAGTGAGCGGGCCGGTGCATCTGCCCGCGCCCGACGGCGTCGCTTTGGTGCAGGTGGAAACCGCGCGCGAGATGCTGCAGGCGGTCGGGGCGGCGCTGCCGGCCGATTGCGCGATCTTCGCCGCCGCGGTCGCCGACTGGCGGGTCGCGTCCGAGGTACATGAGAAGATCAAGAAGAAGGCCGGCGCAACGCCCGCGCTGACGCTCACCGAAAATCCCGACATCCTCGCCACCATCGCGCGGCGCACGATAAACCGTCCCCGCCTGGTGATTGGATTCGCCGCCGAAACCGAGGACCTGATCGCAAACGCCACCGCCAAACTGGCGCGCAAAGGCTGCGACTGGATCGTCGCCAACGACGTCTCGCCGGAGACCGGCATCATGGGCGGCGACAGCAACACCGTGCAACTCGTCACCGCGGCGGGCGTCGAAGCCTGGTCGCCGCAGTCGAAGGAAGCGGTGGCGCACGCGCTGATCGAACGAATCGCCTCCGTTCTGAATACGCCGGAATCGCCTTCACCATCGCGAACAGAGGCTGGCCGATGACATCGCAACGAGTCGAGATCAAGCGGCTGGACCATGCCGGCGATCTTCCGCTGCCGGCCTATCAATCCGAACATGCCGCCGGCTTCGATCTCTGCGCGGCGGTGCCGGCCGACGCCCCGGTCGCCATCGCGCCGGGGGCGCGCGCGCTGATCCCGACCGGCTTTGCCATGGCGTTGCCCGCCGGCACCGAGGGACAGATTCGGCCCCGTTCCGGACTGGCGGCCCACCACGGCGTGACGGTGCTGAATGCGCCGGGCACGATCGACGCCGATTATCGCGGCGAAATCGCGGTAATCCTGATCAATCTCGGCCAGGAGACGTTCCAGATTGAACGCGGTACACGGATCGCACAGATGGTAATCGGCCATTGTCTCCGGGCCGAGCTATGCGAATCCGACAATCTTGATCTGACAAAACGTGGAATTGGCGGCTTTGGATCGACGGGGAAGCGGTAAGCGGTTGCCAAGGGCGACCATATTGGCTTACCTTCACGACTACGTGAATACCGCTCCCGTCCTCGTCTTCAGGTTCTCATCATGGCATTGCTACCGCGCAAAGGGATCCTCGCGATCGCTGCCGTCATTGATATCGCCGTCAATGGCCGCAAGGACCCGGTCGCAGCCAAGGCGCTGGCCGCCCGCCACGGGTTGCCACCCCGTCATCTGGAACCGGTGCTGCAGGCGCTGGTGCGGCAGGGAATCCTGAAAGGCATTCGCGGGCCGCGCGGCGGCTATGAACTCGCGCGCGAAAGCGGCAAGATCACCGTCGACGAAATTCTGCGTGCCGCCGGCACCGTGGAAGATGCCGAGGAAACGGCGATCAGCAGTTCCGATATGCTGGGGAAGGTGGTGATGCCCGCGCTCGCGCAGGCGGAACGCGCATTCTCCGAGGCCCTGAGCGAAATCAGCGTCGAGAGCCTGGCGCGCGGCGCCACACCATCCGGCACGTCCGGCGGCGGTTCCGAGCGCGACGGCGGCGAAAATAAAACCCGGCAGGCCAGCGATCTGACTCACGCCTGAGCCGCAGCGCTCGGTGTAGCGACGTCCGGTGGCGGGTTTCGACCCTGCGCCGTCATGACGTTGCGTGCGCTGCCAATCTTTCACCGTCATCAGCGCCAAATGGCTGATTCTCAGATCGATCGTTCACGGTCTGGAACTTTACGGCCGGACTCCCGTTGGGGTTACAGTCCATACGATTCGCGTGTATCCGCGGCGGGGTGCGAATCACGACCGGAATTCCGTCCAGCCACGGAAGACGGTGCCAATGGCTCGTTGCACGGGCCGGCGATTCATTTGTGCAGTGTTGCGCGTTTCACCGTAACGGTTTCCGGCGTTACAGGATTATTTGGGGCACTTCCATGCCGGATCGATTCCGGAGGACGGGCGGGGGCGGCAAAGCTCATCCGCACAGGCGCGGATTCCGGATGCGTGTCCCGGGTCGCTTGCCAACCATCATCGGAGCGCTGTCGGCCGGAACGTTGCTGACGACGGCCGTGCGCGCCAGCCCCACAGATGTCGTGTTGGCGCAAGCCACCCTGCCGCGCCTCAGCCATATCGATCAGCCGCTTGTCGCCACCCTGATTCTGATGCTGGCGACCTTGTGCATCGCTGCGGTCGCGGCCGTCCTGGTGCTGCGGATCCGACGGCAGGCGGTCGAGGCGGCCGGCCGCGATCGCGACCGCATCGCGACATTGCAGGCGGAGGTCGATCGCGTTCACACCCTGATCCAATCGAAATCACAAGTGATCGTTGCCTGGGATGCGGCGACCGACGAACCGGAAGTCATCGGCGATGTCACCATCGTCGCGCCCGCGGCCGCACCGTTGCGGGTGCTGGCCTTCGGCACCTGGCTGGCCCCCGACAAGGCGCGCGCCATGGAGGCGGCGCTCGCGGACCTGCGCGCGCGCGGCGAGGGCTTTTCCATGATGCTGACGACGCTCGCCGGCCATCCGATCGAAGCGGAAGGCCGGGCCCTGAGCGGACGCGCGGTGCTGCGATTGTCCGATGCGCGCGGACTGAAGGGCGATCTCGCCGCGCTGGCCGACCAGCACCGTCGTCTGCTCGATGACATCGGCGCGCTGCAAGCCATGGTCGATGCGGTGGCGACACCGATCTGGGCGCGCGACCGCAACGGCCGCATGATCTTCGCCAATGCCGCCTACGCCAGCGCGGTCGAAGCCGCCGACGGCGCGGCGGCGGTTGCCGGCGCGCTTGAATTGTTCGATCAGCCCGCGCGCGAAGCGATCCGCGCCGCGCAAGACAACGCCGAACATTTTCATAGCCGGTTGCCGGCCGTCGTCGGCGGCCAGCGGCGCAGTTTCGACGTCTCAGTCATCGCGACCCCGGCCGGCGCCAGCGGCATCGCGATTGATGTCACCGAAGCCGAGGCGATGCGCGCGAGCCTCGCACGGATGATGGACGCGCACCGCCGCACGCTCGATCAGCTTGCCACCGGCGTCGCCATCTTCGGCGGCGATCAGCGCCTGACCTTCTACAACACCGCCTATCGCCAATTGTGGGATCTCGACGCCGGCTTCCTTGATGATGGGCCGAGCGAAGCGATGGTGCTCGACCAGTTGCGCGCGGGACGAAAGCTGCCGGAAGAGCAGGACTTCCGCCAATGGAAGAACCAGCTGCACGAAGCCTATCGCGCCATCGATCCGGCCGAGCACACCTGGCATCTGCCGGACGGCCGCACCTTGCGCGTGGTTACCACGCCCAATCCGGAAGGCGGGGTGATCTATCTGTTCGACGACGTCACCGAGGGTCTCGAACTGGCGCGCCGCTATGACGCGCTGACCCGCGCCCAGGGCGAGACGCTCGACCATCTCGTCGAGGCGGTCGCGGTGTTCGGCAGCGACGGGCGATTGCGGTTGTTCAATCCGGCCTTCCTACGGTTATGGAACCTGTCCGAGCAGCAGGTCGCGGACCGCCCGCACATCGAGATCGTCACCGATTGGTGCCGCAAGCTGCATCCCGACGAAGCGCTCTGGCAGATGTTGCGCGCAACCGTGACCGCGATCGACGACCGCGAGCCGTTCGCCGGCCGGCTGGAGCGGCGCGACGGCTCGGTGATCGATTGCGCCACCATCCCGCTGCCGGACGGCGCGACCCTGGTGACGTTTCAGGATGTCACGGATTCGGTCAATGTCGAGCGCGCGCTGCGCGAGCGCAACGAGGCGCTGGAGACCGCCGACGCGATCAAGCTCAACTTCCTGCATCACGTCTCCTATGAGCTGCGCTCGCCGCTCACCAACATCATCGGCTTTGCGCATTTCCTCGGCGACCCGGCGATCGGCCCGCTCACGCCCAAGCAGGACGAATATCTCGGCTACATCACGGTCTCCACCAACGCGCTGCTCGCCATCATCAACAACATCCTCGATCTCGCCACCATCGATGCCGGCGTGATGACGCTCAACCTGTCCGAGGTCGATATCCGCAAAGCCATGGATGCCGCCGCCGAAGGCATTCAGGACCGGCTGGTGACCGACGAGATCCGGCTGGAGATCAAGACGGCGGCCGATATCGGCACCTTCGTCGCCGACGAGCGCCGCCTGCGCCAGATTCTGTTCAACCTGATCGCCAATGCCGTCGGCTTCTCGCCCCCCCACGGGACCGTCACATTGGAGGCGGCGCGGGACAACGACGCCGTGCTCTTCACCGTCACCGACCGGGGACCCGGCATCCCGCCGGAGGTCCGGGACAAGGTGTTCGACTGGTTCGAGACCCATTCGCTCGGCTCGCGTCATCGCGGCACCGGGCTTGGCCTGTCGCTGGTGCGCTCGTTCGTGGAATTGCATGGCGGCACAGTGCGGATCGATTCCGAGCCCGGAAACGGCACCAGCGTCACCTGCTGCTTCCCACTCGACCTGGCGTCGCAGCGCACGGCGGCTGAATAGATCATCACGCGGCGGTGCACGGACCGGCGTTCAGATGAACGATGATCAGTTCATCAATTCTCAGACCAATTCGCTTGTGCATATTACCGGCACGCCCACTTTCAAAGACTGATGGTCTACTCCAGGCATTTCCCGCCACTTCGCTGAGATGCAGGTCCCGGTCGCTTGCGGGCTGAAGTGGACATCCGCCGTCGCCGGCCGCTGGGCGTCTTAGGCGCGAATGACCTGGAGCGGACGCTCAGCACACCCAAAGACAGAATGGCGCCACGCTGGTCTTTTGAGACAAAGCGGCGTCGGAGAGTCTGCCAAGCCTTGCCGTTGGCTACGGCGAGGAAGAATGTTCGCCAGAACGTCGGGAACCTCATGCCGGCCCGGCGAGCGAACGGATCATTCTCTACGCGCGGTCCCCAGAGCCCTTGATAACCCGACACGCCTAAATCGCTCGGCCACCAGGGTTGCTTATCGCGGTCGACGAGAAATTCGTAAGGCTTCCCGCCAATGGTGGCACCAGGTTTCGATAGCCAGTTCTGCAAGTCCGACCCGCCATCGGGCACCGCCAGATTTTCCGGCCGCACCACTTTGCCGCTGCCAGGTGGGCCGGTCACGTCGTCCGGGGCGGGTCTTATAGTGTTCAGGACGCGTACCCCATGAGGGGGCCAAACACCCTCCAACTCGGCTGCAAGGGCGCCGACTGCCAATGCCACGGGGCTAAGGACAGGGCCAAGGACTGACCCCAACATACCCGTTGCAAGAAGTTTCAGCCCGAAAATACCCGCGGGATCGACCGACGAATCATCGGCATTTGGGTCATAGTCATTGCCTTCGACGAGGCCGCATTGGCCCGGAGCGCCCCTTTTGTAGTCAACGACAAAAGTGCCCGCCATCGGGTACAGGCTATGCGTGCCATTTGCGACGAAGACCTTCGGATGTTCGCTAATCTTCTCGGGAGTGGAGTACGGGAGCACGATCATGTCACTGCGCAGCGCCATGTCATCGCTGTCGCTTGCCTGACCGCGCGGCGGAAAAGGCGGCGAAGTCTGGTATGTGCCTCGCCCACTCAGCCCGATGAACGAAGGGGCAAATTTGGCGTCAGCATCTTTCTCAAGCAGCAGCGCCATGCAGGCCCACTCTCCAGCGAAGCCTCCAAACTCAATAGCCTCGACGTTGGTGCAGCCTGGGATCGGTCCTTCCTCATGCGCAGGGAAGAAGAAATAATAGCACAGCAGGGCCGCGTCTTTCTTTAGGCTGTCGAGCACCTTGACGAGGTTCGGCGCTCGCACGGTCGACAACAACCGCCGCAGCCGAGCATTGTCAAAAAACTCGACGTGATGCCAATATTTGCTGTCCGCGAGATCTCCGGAATCATACCGCGTCGCCACTGCTCCGCGGTTTGAATAGATATTCTTGCTGGCGGCCGTCACCTTGGGCTCATCCATGCCCGATGCGTCCTTCCAGCCCGACAAATCCAAGAACCGCTCTTCCGCTGGCGTGTTGATGAGATTGTCGCCGAGAAACGTCCCCGGCTCTCCCGTGACAGCGGCGATGCCCATATAGTCGATGAGGGGCGCGCGCGGAAATGGCGCCCCCTTGCCGCCCCAGGAATCCTTTACGTCGAACTTAGATTGCGCCCGCCACAGCGCACATTTTTCGATGTATCGCTTGGCGTTCGATGGAAAGAACTTTTCCGCCGCATGGAAGTACAAGATCGGCTCGAAGCGTTTGGCGAGTGCGGCGACATCGTCGACATCGAGGCCTGCGGTGAGCTCGAGTCCGATCGCGGCCCAGCCTTGGGACGACGCGGTCCAATTGACGGTGCTCCCGCCGCCGGTTCGATCCTCGGTTTGCAGAGACCCGCCGATGCCGGGATCGGACACGTCTTGCTCGTGGATTTCGGCAAGGCCCTGGCCGGGTTGGACTTGCGGCGGTGCGCCAAAGAGTGAATTCACAATGACACCGCCGACCACAACGCTCTTGTCGGCATCCGCCAGTGTATCGAGCGTGATGGTGGGCATCGGAGTGCCGCCACTTGCGGTCTTGAATTGGCCGATGTCGGTTACGCCGTCATATTCAAACACCGACCAGGCGCAAAGCGCCTGCTGTTCGCCGCTGAAATCGAAACGCACCGGGCCCGGCGCCGGCATCCCCGTCGCGCGGAAACACGTGAGACGGCGGTTCGCCGCACTGGAGACCTGAACAGACGTGACCTGCGTCCAGGTCATGCCGTTGCCCTGCGCGGTCGGCTCGGCCGCCTGTTGTCCAAAGCCGGACCGCACATTCATCACAAAGGCGAGCGTCACTCCTTTCGGCGCCGGCGTGATCGACGCCGTGCTATAGGTCGCGGCGTTGCCGGTGCTGTTGCCTTGCGTCAGATCGGTGCGCGCCACGGCCTTGCTCCTCTCAAACCCTTACGCTTTCACGCCCTGATTCCTGCGCCGGTCACCAAGATTGCCGGTGACCGTGCGCAACAACGTCATCAACTGGCGATCGCAGTCGGGCGGCGTCAGTTCGCCGAGGATGAGTTGCCAACAGGGCGAGGCCTGCAGCGCCACCAGAGCCGCATTGTCTTCCGGGGCGATACCGGCGATCCGCAGCCAGCCGATAAGGTCGAGAAACACATCGGCCATCTCGGGACCATCGATCTGGCCCGCGCGCCATAAGCGATTGTATTCCTGCGCGGCACGCAGCACCCTGCTTTGGGTCTCTGGTCCTTGGCCGATGGCTTGGCGCCTAAGGCTCTCGACGACCTTTGCGATCAGGCTGGTCAGCAGCCTGGCACAATCCGGGTGGCGTCGGAACGCCTCATCAACTTCGCCCCGGAAGCGCCGCCAACATTCAGCCGTCTCCCGGTCCACCGGCCTGGCATAGAACTCGTCATCGATACGGCGAGGGTTGAGGCGCCAAATTTTTACCTCGTCGATCTCACCGTTGCACGACAAGCCATTGCTGCGCAGGGCGTTACCAATACTCAGACCTGCGCCGCCCGGCGCTTTCACAGGGCCAAACACGCCGTTGCGTTGCGCGATGACTTGACCATCGGCGTATAACTCCATCGTGCCAAAGCCATCATGCATGAAGCCGAGCGTGACCCATGGCCCTGCTGGAATGCGGTAGGGCTGGGGTCCGAGAGAATCGAACAGCGTCGAAATTTCGGCATACAGATTTGGATGGCTGCTGAACCAAGCGACCGGAATGTCGAGGCTGTTGCCGCGAACGTGGAACTGGAACGCATCGCTATCGATAATGAATCCCAGCGACGGCTGGCGCCGAAGTGTCACCTCTCCCCTGACGCCAACGATCGACTGCCAGGGACTCGATTCCGTCGGAACGCGAATGCGGCCGTCCTGCTTATAGAAGCGCACCGCTCCCGCGCCTGGGGCGGTTCCGTCGGCGAGGAAGTCGCCGTCGTCCAGCCCAACAGCTTGTCCGTGACTTGCGGCGCGCGGGGACAAATCCACGACGACGCCGGGAATGCCACTATAGGTATGGTGACAAATCAGCTCCCAAAGGTCCGCCATCAAGCATTTCCTATCCTCGGGCTGCGTCAAAGCAAGCGGCCCTCAAGCGGCATGAAAGGAGTCGAACTTAGGCAGGCGTTTAATGGGTAACGAATGGATCAACTTATCATGACAAAAGATCGTCACGACCAGAAATATTGGGTCATGAGACCTGACCCATTCGGCGGTTGAGCCAGCGCGCGGGCGAGTACCTATCAGATCTTGCGCGGAGCGGACAATTGAACGCCGGCTGGTGAACCCGAATGCCCGCGCTTGGCCCAACGCTACCGCTCCGCCATGTCCGATGTTCTGCTGCTGTTGTGGGACAAGCGGACATCCCGGAGAGAGGCCGAGAACGACGCGGATGACCCAAAGCGGTCATTCTTCATCGATCAGCGATATGAACGTGGACCGAAATCGACTGTTTCAGAAGGCGAGAATGATCCTGCTTCCCATTCCGAGGCCAGCAAATGTGCAGTGATTCGGCTTGGTCGAATCACTGCTGATCTGAAAGTAATGGAAATTCTGAGTTTTCCGCTCTGTGCAATAGGTTCGAAAAAAGGCATTTCTCCATGATCATGCTCGATAGATCGGCGCATTTCAGGGCGGCAAGGGTGAAACAATCAAGGTTGACCATTGTGCTTGCCGCATGCGCGGCGTTTGTTGCGAACGGGATGGTGGCCCAAGCGCAGACTGCGATGGACAACCCCGAGTTCAAGGTCACTCTGTTGGGCACTGGCGAACCAGTTCCGAGCATTGAGCGCTTTGGGCCGGCGACGCTCGTCCAAGCCGGTGGGTTGAATCTGCTTTTCGACTGCGGTCGCGGCTGCACCCAGCGGCTGATGCAGAAGGGAGTTCCCCTGGGCAAAATCGACGTACTGTTTTTGACCCATCTGCACTCGGATCATGTCGTCGGCATCCCGGATCTGCTGCTGATCGGTTGGTTGCGCCCCCCCTTTGCGCACAGGGATGCACCGATGCGCGTGATCGGCCCAGCAGGCACGGTGTCGATGATGTCCAATATCGAGAAGGCCTTCGAATGGGACATCAAGACGCGGATCGTTGATGAGAATTTGCCGCCAGCAGGCGTTGCTAATGAGGCAACGGACATGCGCGCGGGCGTGGTCTTCGAAAAGAATGGCGTCAAAGTCACGGCCTTTGAGGTAAACCACGGCGAGAAGATCAAGCCCGCCTTCGGCTTCCGCATCGACTACGATGGACGCGCGGTGTCGATTTCAGGAGACACCAAGTTTAACGAAAATCTTATTCAGCACTCAAAGGGCGTCGACGTACTCATTCACGAAGTCGCCGCGGCGCGGCCGGAACTCATCAAGGCGCAGACGTTTCTACCAGCGATTCTTGCCCACCACACGAATCCGGAGCAGGCCGGTATCGTGTTCGCGCGCGTCAAACCGAAGCTCGCCGTCTACTATCACCTGGTGCTGCTCGGTAATCGAAAGATCAAACCCTACTCGCCCGAGGAACTTGTGCAGCTCACGCGCAAGACCTATTCGGGGCCTCTCGTCGTTGGCGAGGATCTGATGACTCTGATTATTGGCAAAAACGAGGTTCAGATCGTTCGAAAATGACCTCCGACGCTTCGTTGACAATGACCTATCGCTGATGGAGCGGCCGCTTGGACCACAAGAGGTGGTGTTCTCCGAACTCACGCGGCGCGCCAAAGGCGCCGTCGGAGACGCAGCGGACCTCAGCCTGGTCAAATCCGATTCCGTCTGAAAAATGAGCGCTCGGATCATCCTCCTTCCAAGAAATTAGGATTTATGTGTCCTGTGAGAGCCTAACTTGTCCGGACGATATGTCCTGCAAGGCAAGAAAAACGTGCAGGCGGCCCGTCATCGATCTTGTCACAATCCTGGAAGCCGGCGAACTGATCACGCTGTCCGGCGATCTCGGCGCGGGCAAGACCGCGTTCGCGCGAGCGAACCGGCGTTCAGACAAACGATGACCGAATCAACGTTTTCAGATCAATGACCAGCCGAAATTCATGCGCGTGTTTGAGCAGACCCACCATGCCTCACTAACTTCAGGGGATGATGGTCCGTTTCTCGTCCTTCCCACCCAATCGCTGCGACGCATCGATCCGGTCGCTTGCGGGGCGAAGCGGACCTCGCATCTAATAGAGATCGCGCATGTAAGGATCGACGGTGAAGCGTGCGAAGTATGGCGGCGTGCGTATGTTGTTCATCAGATCCCAATACCATCGAACGAACCAGTGGCTCAGTGATCTCGTGCGGTATGTCAAATCTGTACATCTGCGCGCCGGTGACTACCTCGGTAGGTATGTAGGCGCGGCGAAACTCAGATACGAGGTAGTGATAAATACCCCAGCGGATTTCGTTGAGGTGCCAGGCAACCCTAGTCGATGATGCAATAAAAATGTTATCCTGGAACCATTCCTGAAACTCTGGAATGACAAAGGTAGCTCTGCCCTTCATCGATTTCCGTACCATTTTCGGCGAGGATTTCGCGCAGTTTCTTAACAACATCACCGAGACGCGTGAACCCGTGCTTCGAAATTGTTCCACAAATCTTGAGATAATCCATCCGACGTACACATGGAGATGATCCGTTGCGCTCGATCGAAGGCAGCCAGACATCTGTGACATCGGCAAAGCCATCCAGCCACTGGCAAACAACCTTACTGAAGAGGTGAGTAAGGTCACGTCGCCCTTGAAGTTGGGCGCCGAGGCGACATTCAATATATGGCCCAAGTAGGTTCGTCCGAGACTTCCCTCGGCCCCAGGTCGGCTGAGGCCGAATGTCCCGTCGCGTGGCAGGGACAGAAAGTCAGCGAGGATGATCAGGAAGATTTTGCTAGCCTCTCGCGTCTGAAACATAAGGACAGCGTCTTCAACGCGATGCTGCTTTGTAAAATGCGAATAATGAACCATGGAGCCGATCAGGTCCCATCCCGCAGCGAGTATGATGATTTCACGATCTTAGGGGAGAATATCTGCCAACATCCATCGCTTCACCTGACCTGCCGAATTGGCGCAGCCTTAGCGCCTGCGTTTACGCGCCGTAACGAGGCAGGCTGGCGCCGCATTTCGGGACGGCGATAAAGAAAGTCAGCTTCCCGGAAGCTTTGCAATCGCCTCACGCAGCTTCGAACCCGGCTGAACGGTGTATTTGGCGGGGTTCTTCGGATTGCGGCGCTCTTCCGGGATGAGGGCGATCTCCATCATCTCGGGCAATTCCGAATTCCGTTCGCCCACGATACCAGCACGTCCTCGCCCAAGGTCAGTAAGTTTTGGATAAATGTGGCGAAGTCGGCGCGGATCGGAGACGGTTCGGTCGCGTTCTTGCCATCCTTCACTCGGTGCCAAACTGGCTCGCTGAGCTTGTGATCTGGATCGCGCCGGAAGTTCTCAATCACAAGCCTGCCGCTGTAGCCGTTGGGATGCTCCACCGCGTTACGCATGGCGATTACTTCCTCGACCCACGGGACCGCTTCGACTAACATCTTCGTCCTGGCATCGTCCGGGCCGAAGGTCTCCGTCGCAAATTCGATCAGCGACTTCCCGCCCTTCCGCGCCTTCGAGAACTCGCTCGCCTCGGAGAATGAAGTGCCATAGAGCTTGTTGAACACGTAAAGCACGTCGCGAAGGTAATTCTTCGCCTCGTAAAGGAAGTTGTGGCAATCCGCTTCCAACCGCTCGATTCTGCTGAATCTCGACCGGCGCGTTGGGCGTCGCAGGCGGCTTATACTTAGCGGTCACTTCCGCGAATGATTTCTTGAACAACTCTTCGATTTCCCAGCATCGCAGCAATTTCTTCATCAGTAAGTCAAAATAGAGGCCGCCGACCTTGTCCTTAACCTCTTTTGTTACCGTGCAATTCTCCAGAATCTGCAGACTCTGAGCGGACAGGCGCAACAACCGGGTTACTGGTGCCGTGGCTGGCAACTTTCTTAAACTCGAATGGCATGGCAACCTCTGCGGATGCACCATTCTATCACCTTGTCAGACTAACGGCGCAAGGGCTGGAGCAGCCCGGGGGATGCAGTGCGGTTGGATGCCCGTCATTTCGCTTTTTGGCCCAAATCCGACTCTCGATCACGCATGCTGTTCTTGTCGCCGTCGGAGGAGCAGCGGACCTCAGCCTGGTCAACTCCGATTCCGTCTGAAAAATGAGCGCTCGGATCATCCTCCTCCAGCAGCTTGCTGAAATTGTCTTCGTGGTCATTCCGGGGCGCGCCGAAGGCGCGAGCCCGGAATCCATAACCCCGGTTTTCCGTTCCGGCCCTCGCGTCGCTCGGCCGGAATGACTTTGAAGGGTTTTTCAGCAGCCTGCGAAAGAAAATAGGTATGTGTCCTGTGAGAGCCCGGCTTGACCGGGCAAGATGTCGTGCACGGCAAGTATTACGTGCAGGCGCCTCGATCGCCGCCACAATCGAGTTTCATAGAACGGACACCGGCGCTTGCTCAATTCAATGAAACAATGGCATTGACGCTGCACGGTCTGAAGGCGGGATGCGCCCTGTCGCCTGGCGGCAGGTTTGGCATCACAAAAATTGCTAGCATTGTCCCTGCAGCGCAGTGATTCGGCTTTAATGGATCAAGATTTCAGTATCTCAAACCACAATCCAGCGAAATGCTCCCGAATCCTTCAGGCGGTTTGAGTTTCGCGGTGACCCTGCCGAACGAGCAGGCCACGCGGCGGCTTGCCATCGACATCGCGACCATCCTGGAAGCCGGCGATCTGATCACGCTGTCGGGCGACCTTGGCGCCGGCAAGACCGCGTTCGCACGCGCGCTGATCCGGGCGGTGGCGGGCGACGACGCCATCGAGGTGCCGAGCCCGAGCTTCACCCTGATGCAGGTCTACGAACTGCCGCGCTTTCCGATCGTGCATGCCGATCTGTTCCGGCTGTCGGGTTCGTCGGAACTGGCCGAACTCGGTTTCGAGGACCTGCCCGAGAATGCGGTGACCTTGCTGGAATGGCCCGACCGCGCCGCCAATTACCTGCCGACCGACCGCATCGACATCTCGCTGATGCTGGCGCCGCATCTGGGCGAGGAGGTGCGCAACGCCCGCATCACCGCCTATGGCAAGCTGACCGTGCGGGTCGAACACATGATTACCTTGCATCAGTTCCTCGCCGCGAGCGGTTTCGGCGAGGCCGACCGGCGGCGCATGCAGGGCGATGCCTCGACCCGGATCTACGAACGGCTGATCCTGCCCGACCGCAACGCGATTTTCATGAATGCGCCGCGCCGGCCGGATGGACCGCCGGTGCGCGACGGCAAGCCCTATAGCGCGATCGCCCATCTGGCCGAAGACGTAACGCCGTTTGTCGCCATCGCCAAGGGTCTGCGGGATCGCGGCTTCTCGACGCCGCAAATTCTCAACGCCGATCTGGCAAAGGGCCTGGTGGTGCTGGAAGACCTCGGCGACGAGCGGGTGGTCACGGACGACCCGCCAAGCCCGATCGAGGAGCGCTATGCCTGCGCCATCGACGTGCTGGCCGAACTGCACCGGCAGGAGCTGCCGGATGTGCTGCCGGTCTCGCCGGGCATCGACTACCGCATTCCGCGCTACGACATGGAGGCGTTTCTGATCGAGGCCGAATTGTTGCTGGAATGGTATCTGCCGCGGCTCGGCGTCGGCGTCACCATGCCGATGCGTGAATCGTTCCTCAACCGCTGGCGGCTGGTGCTGCAGCCGGCGCTCGAATCGCCGCCGACCTGGGTGCTGCGCGACTATCCATTCGCCCAACCTGCTATGGCTGCCGAAGCGCGAGGACTTTACCCGCATCGGCATCCTCGATTTTCAGGATGCGCTGATCGGGCCGGCGGCCTATGACGTCGCCTCGCTGCTGCAGGACGCCCGCGTCGACGTGCCGGAGGCGATGGAGATCACCCTGCTCGGGCGCTACGTGCGCGCGCGCGAAGATTTCGATCCCGACATTCAAGACCGGCGATTTCGTGCGGCTCTACGCCACCATGGCGGCCCAGCGCGCCACCAAGATTCTCGGGATTTTTGCCCGGCTCGACCGGCGCGACGGCAAACCGCAATATTTACGACACATGCCGCGGATATGGAGTTACCTGCAGCGTGCCCTGGCGCATCCGGCCCATGCCCCGCTGAAGGCTTGGTACAATCTGCACGTTCCCACCCTCACATCACTCTGACCGACCGCGATGACCGACGCACGTCCTTCGACCTCGCCACGCCGCGCCATGGTGCTCGCCGCCGGGCTCGGCACCCGGATGCGCGCCTTCAACGGCCATTTGCCGAAACCTCTGGTCCAGGTCGGCGGCCGGGCGCTGATCGACCACGTGCTCGACCGTCTGGCGGCGGCGGATGTCGAGGAGGCCGTCGTCAACGTGCACTATCTCGCCGACACGCTGGAGGCCCATCTCGCCGCGCGGCGGCGGCCGAACATCGTGATTTCCGACGAGCGCGGGCAATTGCTCAACACCGGCGGCGGCATCGTCAAGGCGCTGCCGCTCTTGGGCCAGGCGCCATTTTATCTGATCAATTCCGACACCATCTGGATCGACAGCGTGAAGCCGAACCTGTCGCGGCTCGCCGCTGAATTTGACGACGCGCGAAATGGACGCGCTGCTGCTGTTGGCACCGACCGCGACCAGCATCGGCTATGGCGGCCGCGGCGACTTCGGCATGACGCCGGACGGCCGGCTGACCCGCCGGGCGGAACGTCAGGTGGTGCCGTTCGTCTATGCCGGGGCGGCGATACTGTCGCCGCGGCTGTTTGCCGGCGCGCCGCTGGGGCCGTTCTCACTGACCGAACTGTTCGATCGGGCGGGCGAGGCCGAGCGGCTGTTCGGCCTGCGGCTCGAAGGCGTGTGGATGCATGTCGGCACGCCCGAAGCCGTCGCCGCCGCGGAAGAGGCGATCCTGGAAAGCGTCGCCTGATTTCATCTAACACGCGCGCGGAATCGCATAAGATCGGCGCCATGAGCGCTGCCGCCACGCCGACCCCGCGCGTTTTCAACATACCGGCCTCAGTGCCGTTCATGCCGGCACTGTTGCGCGCGCTGGCGGACGGGACGTTGGTCGACGGCCTCACCGCGCGCGATCCGCTGTCGCTGGCGAACGCCACGCTCTATCTGCCGACCCGGCGCGCGTGCCGGCTCGCGCGCGAGCAATTCCTCGACGTCCTCAAATCCGACGCCGCGCTGCTGCCGCGCATCGTCGCGATCGGTGATATCGACGAAGATGAAATCGTGTTCGCGGAAGCCGGCGGCGGCGCGCTCGCAACCGAGTTGCTCGATCTGCCCGATGCGCTCGGCTCGCTGGAGCGCCGGCTCCTGCTCGCGCGGCTGATCCTGCGCTGGGCGGAAAAAATCGATCCGCAAGAGGCCGGCCATGCGCCGCTGGTCGCGCATTCGCCCGCGGCCGCGCTGAAACTCGCGGACGATCTCGCCCGCCTGATCGACGACATGACCACGCGGCAGGTGCCATGGACGGCGCTCGACGGCATGGTGCCGGGCGAGGTCGACCAATACTGGCAGTACACCTTGCGCTTCCTCCAGGTGGCGAGCCCGCAATGGCCCGCGCTGCTCGCCGAACGCGGCAAGATCGACCCGGCCGCGCGGCGCGACGCGTTGATCGCAGCCGAAACCGAGCGCCTGAAAAGCAACGACGGCCCGGTCATCATCGCCGGCTCCACCGGTTCGATGCCGGCGACCGCGAGCCTGATCGCCACCATCGCCAAACTGCCACATGGCGCCGTGGTTTTGCCCGGTCTCGACACCGACCTCGACCAGGCCGCCTGGGACATGATCAAGGGCGTGCGCGGCCGCGATGGCCGCGAGGTATCGCCACCCGCGACCGGCCACCCGCAATTCGCGCTCGAAGCGCTGCTGCGCCGCATCGGCATCACCCGCGATGACGTCACCGCGCTAAAGCCGCCGGCGCCGCATGGCCGCGAACATTTGATGTCGGAAGCGCTGCGGCCGGCCGCCGCCACCGAGCGCTGGCACGACCGCCTCGCCGATCCTGATTTCAACAATCGCGTCAATGCCGCGCTCGCCTCCGTCACGGTCATCGCGGCCGCGCATCAGGAAGAAGAAGCACTCGCAATCGCGGTCGCGCTGCGCGAGGCGATCGAAACGCCCAACAAGACCGCCGCACTGGTGACGCCCGACCGTGCGCTCGCCCGCCGCGTGCTGGCCGCGCTCGCGCGCTGGAATGTTCAGGTCGATGATTCCGGCGGCGACGCGCTCGCCGACATGCCGGCCGGCATCTTCGCGCGGCTCACCTGCGAGGCCGCGCTCGGCGGGCTTGCCCCCGTCACCCTGCTGGCCCTGATCAAACATCGGCTGTTCCGGCTTGGCGCGGACGATCAACACCATGCGCGCGCGGTCGCGACCTTGGAGCGCGCGATCCTGCGCGGGCCGCGTCCCAGGCCCGGCACGGCGGGACTTGCCCATGCGCTGGCAACCCTGCGCACCGAACTGACAAAGCTGCGCCGGCGCGAACGCTCCGACATTCATCCCGCCGATCCCCGAGCGCGGTTGACCGACGACGCGTTGAATGAGGCGGCCGCGCTCGTTACCCGACTGCAAACAGCGCTGGCGCCACTCGAACATCTGGGCCGCGGCGAAAAATCCTTTGCCGAGATCGCCGCAAAGCATCGCACCGTGATCGCTCAACTCGCCGGCGGCGACCGGGGTACGATGGAAACGCTGAACGGGCAGGACGGGCTCGCGCTCGCCAAGGTGTTCGACGACATCGCCGAAGGTGCCCCCGGTGCCGCTTTCACCATCACGCCCACCGACTATGCCGAATTGTTCGCCGCCGCGATCGCCGACCGCGTGGTACGCCGGCCCGGACTGCCGGGCGTGCGGGTCCGCATCTACGGCCCGCTCGAAGCGCGCCTGCAAGACGTCGACCGCCTGATCCTCGGCGGTCTCACCGAGGGCACCTGGCCGCCGGAGACCCGCACCGATCCCTGGCTGTCGCGACCGATGCGCCTTGAACTCGGCCTCGACCTGCCGGAGCGGCGCATCTCGCTCTCAGCGCACGACTTCGCGCAGGCGATGGGCGCGCCGGAAGTTTTTCTCACCTCATCCACCAAGGTCGCGGGCGCACCGAGCGTGACCTCGCGCTTCGTGCAGCGGCTCGCGGCCATTTCCGGCGAGGCGCGGTGGACCGCGGCCATCACGCGCGGCGCCAGCTATCTGGCGCTGGCACGGTCGCTCGATGAGGCCGGCGCGGTGCAGCCGGTCACGGCACCGGCACCCTGCCCGCCGCTCGATGCGCGGCCGAAACGGCTTTCCGTCACCGAGATCGAGAATTGGCTGCGCGATCCTTATTCGATCTTTGCCAAGCACGTGCTCACCCTCAACGAACTCGACGCCATCGACACGCCACCCGGCTATGCCGATCGCGGCAGCGTCATTCATGGCGCGGTCGGCGATTTCACTTTGCAGTTCAAGAACGGCCTGCCGGACGACCCGCTCGCCGAACTGATCAAGCTCGGCGAAAAGCACTTCGCCGCGCTGGAGGATTTTCCGGAAGCGAAAGCATTCTGGTGGCCGCGCTTTGAGCGGATCGCGGAATGGTATGTCGCCTGGGAGATCGAACGCCGCGCGAATGTGAAAGACATTCATGCCGAGACGCGCGGCGAGATCGGCATTCCGGCGGACAATCCGATCTTTCAGCTCTCCGGCCGCGCCGACCGCATCGAACAGCGCGACGACGGCGGTTACGCCATCCTCGACTTCAAGACCGGCACGGTGCCGACCGACAAACAGGTGAACGCCGGGCTCTCGCCTCAACTCACGCTGGAAGCCGCGATGCTGCGCGGCGGCGGCTTCAAGGATATCCCGCCGGACGCGACCGTTGCGGAGCTTGCCTACGTGGCGCTGAAAGGTGGCGCGACCGCAGGCGAGCTCCGGTCGGTCAAGTTCAAGGACAGCACTCCCGATGACGAAGCCGACAAGGCGCTCGTAAAACTCACCCAGCTTGTGACGCGCTTTGCCGATCCGGCGCAGCCCTACCGGTCATTGGTGCTGTCGATGTGGAAGACCCGCTACGGCAGCTTCGATCACCTTGCGCGCGTCAAGGAGTGGTCGGCATCCGGCGGCGGTGACGATTCGGGAGGCGGGGAGTGAGCGGACGCACCATTCCCGAGGCCGTGTTGGAGGTGCAGAACGAAGCCTCCGATCCGAACGTATCGGCGTGGGTGTCAGCCAATGCCGGCTCGGGCAAGACGCATGTGCTGGCGCTGCGGGTCATCAAGCTGCTGCTTGACGAGGTCGATCCGGCAAAAATTCTCTGCATCACCTTCACCAAGGCGGCCGCCGCCAACATGGCGAACCGGGTGTTCGGCGAGTTGCGAAAATGGACCGCGCTCGATGACGACGCCCTCGATGAAGCGATCCGCAAGATCTCCAACATCAAGCCCGACAGGACAGTGCGTGCGTTGGCGCGCCGGCTGTTCGCGACCGCGTTGGAGACGCCGGGCGGGCTGAAGGTGCAGACCATCCACGCGTTCTGCACCCACCTGCTGCACCTGTTTCCGTTCGAGGCCAACGTCGCGGCGCGCTTTACCGTGCTGGACGAGACCGCGCAGACGCAATTGCTCAACGACACCAGCCTGCAGGTGCTGCTCGAAGCCGCCGGAAAACCCGACCAGCCGCTCGGACGCGCGCTGCAAGCCGCCATTGCCACCGCCGCCGACCAGACCTTCCGGGAGGTGATCAATGAAGCGATCGGCCGGCGCGATGAAGTCGCCGCCTGGGTCGAACAGGCCGGCGGCGTCGACGCGGCAATCGCGACGCTTTCGCCCGCGCTCGGGATCGCGGCGGACGATACGCTGGCCAATGTCGAAACCGAAATTCTGACAAGCCCTATCCTGCCGCCGTCACGCTGGACAGACGTCGCAAGCGTTTTCATGCAGGGCAGCGCAACTGACAAAGCCCAGGCAAACCGGCTTTTGAACGCAATGCATGCCGAAGCCGAGGTGAAACTCGACCTTTATCTCGATGTCTTTTTCGGCGGCAACGGACAGCCACGCAGCAATCTTGCCACCAAGCAGATCAAGACCTTGTCGCCGAAGGTCTGCGATCTTTTGAGTGACGAGCAATCTCGCCTGCTCGGTCTCGTCGAACGCCGCAAGGCAATCGTGATCCGCGACCGCACCGAAGCGCTGATCACCATCGGCCATGACGTGATCAGCCGCTATCGCGATGCCAAGGACCGGCGCGGCCTGCTCGACTACGACGACCTGATCGACCGTACGCTCGCCATGTTCGAGCGGGTGACCGCGGCCTGGGTGCTCTACAAGCTCGATCTTGGCATTGATCATCTGCTGATCGACGAGGCGCAGGATACCAGCCCCAAGCAGTGGCAGATCATCACCCGGATCACCGACGAGTTCACAGCCGGTGAAGGCGCGCGCAGCCCGCTCAAGCGGACAATTTTTGCCGTCGGCGATGAAAAGCAGTCGATCTTTTCCTTCCAGGGCGCGGCGCCGCATGCCTTCGCCGAAATGCGCCGGCATTTTCAGCTGGCACACGAAGCGCGGGACTGGGCGTTTCGCTATCGCGAGTTCAAACATTCCTTCCGCTCGGGTCCGAGCGTGCTTGACGCCGTCGACGTGGTTTTCAAGGCGAAGGATGTGTTTTCCAGCGTCACCACCGATGAAGGCGGCATACCGGCGCATCTTGCTCTGCCCGACGCCGCGCCGGGCCTGGTCGAGATCTGGCCGCTCGCGGCAGCCGACGACAAGCACGAGATCGAGGCTTGGGACGCGCCGTTCGACGCGGTCGCCGAGACCAGCCCGCAGGTCAAACTGGCGCGGCGGATCGCCGACACCGTCAGCCGGTGGATGCGGGACGGACAACGCGCCGGCGATGTGCTGGTACTGGTGCGCCAGCGCGGGACTTTGTTCGAGGCGATCATCCGCGCGTTAAAGGATCGCGTTGTGCCGGTCGCCGGCGCCGACCGGCTGGTCCTGACTGAGCACATCGCGGTGATGGACCTGATGGTGCTCGCCGATGTGCTGCTGCTGCCGGACGACGATCTCGCGCTCGCGACCGTTCTGAAAAGTCCTTTGTTCGGCTTCGACGACGACGACCTGTTCGCCATCGCCTGGCAGCGCACGGGCTCGTTATGGTCGGCCCTGCGCGCAAAGGCGGACGGCGAGCCGCGCTACGCCGACGCGGTGTCGCGGCTCGACCGCTACCGCAAGGATGCGCGCGAGCGCACACCGTTCGATTTCTATGCCGACCTGCTCGGGAGAGATCACGGGCGGCGCCGCATTCGCGGCCGGCTCGGCGCGGAAGCCGACGACGCGCTCGATGAGTTTCTCAATCTCGCGCTCGACTACGAACAGCGCGAGACGCCGTCGCTGCAGGGCTTCATCGCCTGGCTGCGCGCGGCCAGTATCAGCGTCAAGCGCGACATGGAAATGACGCGCGACGAGGTGCGGGTGATGACCGTGCATGGCGCCAAGGGGCTGGAGGCACCGGTCGTGATCCTGGCCGACACCACCACACAGCCAGCCGGCGGCCACGCGCCGCGTCTGATGTCGTTGCCGATGGACCGGGCGGTGCCCGGTGCCGCCGCGCCGCTGGTCTGGGCCGGCGCCAAGGCTGACGACGTCGCCGCGGTGGAGGATGCGCGTACGCGCGCGCGCAAGGCCGCGGAGGACGAATACCGCCGGCTGCTCTATGTCGCGATGACACGCGCGGCGGATACCTTGGTGGTCTGCGGCGTGCAGGGCCGCACCAAGATTCCGGACGGCTGCTGGTATCACCTCGTCAACAATGCGCTCGCGCCGTTGTCAATTTCAGAACCGGCCGGCGACGGTGACGGCGAGGTGCTGCGGTTTCGCAAGCCGGACGAACGCAAAACCGCACAACAAACAGAACAACAAACAGAGCGACAAACAACGGGCGCACGCGACGACGGCGAGGTCGCAACTGTTACGACGATCACCATCCCGGATTGGCTTGGCCGGGACGCGGCTCCCGATCCGGTCGCGGCCAGGACGCTGTCGCCGTCGGCGGCCGACGACCGCGCCGCCGAGGCCGAGGCGCGGGCCGCCTCCCCATGGACCGACATCGGCCCCGGCGCCGGTGGCGCGGCCCGGCAGGCGGCGCTGGCGCGCGGCCGGGTCGTGCACCGGCTGTTGCAATCGCTGCCCGATGTTCCTCGGGACCGCGCCGAGCGAGCAAAACGCTATCTTTCAAAGCACAGCGACGGTCTTTCGCCGGAGGATTGCGAGAACATCGCGGATCAGGTGCTTGCTGTGATCGAGGATCCGCAGTTCAAGGCGCTTTTCGCGCCCGGCAGCCGGGCCGAAGTCTCGATCGCCGGACGGGAGCCGGTTCCCATCGCGGGACAGGTCGACCGACTGGTGGTGACGGAAACCGAAGTGCTGATCGCCGATTTCAAAACAAATCGCCCAGCGCCCCGCACCTTGGCCGAAGTGCCCGAAGCCTATGTGCGCCAGCTTGCGCTCTACCGCGCCGTGCTCGCCCGGCTGTACCCTTCGCATGCCATCCGGGCGCTGCTGGTCTGGACGGAAGTGCCTGAAATCATGGAGATTCCGGCCGTGGCGCTGGACGCGGCGCTCGAGCGGGTCATCTCCGCGTGAAGCCGCCTTGACGCTCCGCGATCGCCTTCCTAGGTTCGGCGCAGTCGCTTTGGGCGGATTCCCGTTCCGGAAAATCACGAGGTAAGTCATGGCCGTAGGCAAGGTATCGGACGCCACTTTCGAGTCCGAGGTGTTGAAATCGACCGAGCCGGTCGTGGTGGACTTCTGGGCGGAATGGTGCGGCCCCTGCCGCATGATCGCCCCGGCGCTGGAAGAAATTTCCGGATCGTTGGGCGACAAGGTCAAAATCGTCAAACTCAATGTCGACGAAAACCCTGAAACTGCAGCGAAATACGGGATCATGTCGATCCCGACGCTGATGATGTTCAAGAACGGCGAACTGGCCTCACGCCAGGTCGGTGCCGCTCCCAAGCAGAAGCTCGAACAGTGGATCAGCGGCGCGGTCTGATCCGCGCGGCTGTTGTTTCCAAAGGTTTTTGCAGCTTTCAGGCCGGCGGCGTGCCGTTCAGCGCCAGGACCGCGCCGGCAAGGTACAAGCGATCCCGTGATCAGGACCCGCGGCGGCGGCTCAAGGTCGAGCCGCTCCACCGCCTCGATCGCTTGCGCGAGATGATCGCGGCTGGTCGCCGGAATTCCCACCGCCCGCGCGGCGTCGGCGACCGTCTCCGCCGGCAGCGTGTTTTTTTGATCGGGAATCGGGATCGCCACCACGCGCCGCGCGAGACCGGCGAAGTTGCGCAGGAATGCCTCGCAGTCCTTACTCGCCAGCATCCCGACCACCATCACCAGCGGACGCGATACGCGCTCTTCAAAATCAGCCAGGACGGCCGCGACCACGCGACCGCCATCGGCGTTATGGCCGCCGTCAAGCCAGAGTTCACTGCCGGGCGGCATCAGTTCGACCAGTCGTCCGCGCGTCAGGCGCTGCATCCGGGCCGGCCACTCGGCATTGACGATGCCCTGCTCGAACGCCGCCGGCGGAATTTTCAGATGGCCGAGGCTCCGCAGCGCGGCAATGGCCACGCCGGCATTCTCGAACTGGTGGCGGCCCGGCAGCTTCGGCGCCTGCAGATCAAGCAATCCGTTTTCGTCCTGATAGACCAGACGCCCGCGTTCTTCCGTTGCCATCCAGTCTTCGCCCGCGATCCGGATCGGTGCACGGACGCGCGCGGCGTGGCGTTCGATCGCGGTCAGCGCCTCACGCGGTTGCGCGGCGATGATTGCGGGTACGCCGGCTTTTAGAATTCCGGCTTTTTCAGTTGCGATCTGAGCCAGGGAATCGCCGAGATACTCGGCATGATCGAGCGATACCGGGGTGATGACACTCGCAATCGGATTTTCAATAACATTGGTCGCGTCGAGCCGACCGCCGAGCCCGACCTCCAACAGCAGAATGTCGGCGCTGTGACGCGCGAACAATAACAAGCCCGCCGCCGTGGTGATCTCAAAAACCGTGATCGGCTGATCGTCGTTGACGCGTTCGCATTCGGCAAACACCGCCGTCAATTCCTCATCGGATACCAGTTCGCCGCCACCGGTCCGGCCCAGACGAAACCGCTCGTTGAAACGCACGAGATGCGGCGACGTGTAGACATGAACGACGAGGCCCGCCGCCTCGAGGACCGCACGCATGAAGGCGATCGTCGAGCCCTTGCCGTTGGTTCCGGCGACATGAATGACCGGCGGAAGCTGCCGTTCGGGATGACCGAGCGCGGCCAGAATCCGATGGATCCGATCGAGTGACAGGTCGATCAGTTTGGGATGCAGCTTGAGCAGCCGCGCGACAATGGTATCGATCTGTGACATGAAATGCGCGTCAGGCAGTGTGTTGTTTTACAGGATCGGCACCGCCATGCACACTTGCGACGATCCATAGCCGCATCGTGCTCACCGCGCCTCTTCCTTGATTGCCTCGCCCTCGATGGTGATCGGCTCGCCGCCTGATTCATCAGATAGCAGCGCGGTCTCCTCGACCTCGGGTTCTGGCTCCGGAGGCAGGATCTCCGCCGGCGTTTCAGACGGCACCCTGGTGAGCAGCTGGCAAATTGCCGACAACGTCGTGCGCAATTCGTGGCGATGGACAACCATGTCGACCATGCCGTGGTCCCGGAGATACTCCGAGCGCTGAAAACCTTCCGGCAGCTTTTCACGGATCGTCTGTTCGATAACGCGCGGTCCGGCAAAGCAGATCAGGGCGCCGGGTTCTGCGATGTGCACGTCGCCGAGCATGGCATAGGAGGCCGTGACCCCGCCGGTGGTCGGATTCGTCAAGACCACGATGTAGGGCTTCCCCGCCTCGCGCAGCATCTCAACCGCGACGGTGGTGCGCGGCAATTGCATCAGCGCGAGAATGCCCTCCTGCATGCGCGCGCCGCCGGAGGCCGCGAACATAATGAACGGCGTGTTCTTATCGACAGCAGTCTGCAAACCCTTGATCACAGCCTCGCCGGCCGCCATGCCGAGCGAACCGCCCATAAAATCGAAATCCTGCACGCCGATCACCACCGGCACGCCGTCGAGTTTACCGAGACCGAGTTTGATGGCGTCGTTCATGCCGGTCTTGGTGCGCGCATCCTTGAGGCGGTCGCCATAGCGCCGCTCATCGCGGAATTTCAGCGGATCAACCGGAACTTCCGGAATAGCGATGTCGATCCAGGTCTGATTGTCGAAGATCGACTTGAGCCGCGCTGCCGCGCTCATGCGCATATGATAGTTGGAGCCCGGAATGACGAACTGATTGGCCTCCACGTCCTTGAAGAAGACGAGCTGGCCGGTATCCGGACATTTGATCCAGAGATTTTCCGGGGTATCGCGCCGGCTGAGAAAATCGCGAATTTTCGGCCGCACGACGTTGGTAAGCCAGTTCATACACTCAACTCCAGAACGCTTTCGGACGCACCCTCGGCACGCATCTTAGAGTGCAATTCAGGCAGAATGAATCGCAGTGACCATCTAATCTCTTAGTTCATCGTATGATTTTATCGGAAAAGTCTGCACCTTTTCCGGATCATACTCTAGCCCATCTGCTGCGGCGAGAGGGAGTGCCTATTCCGCAGCCACGCGGCGCGCGGTCCGCACGCCCTCGGCGAGCGTCGATACCAAGCCGGTCACCGCCGGCACGGTATTCGCGGTGGCTTTACCGTTTTGATCAAGGCTGGTGCGCAATGCCTCGACCAAGGCCGAGCCGACGACGACGCCATCAGCGCCCTCGGCAATCACGCGGGCCTGTTCGGCAGTGCGCACCCCAAAACCGACAGCGACTGGCAGCCTGGTATGGCGCTTGATGCGCGCCACCGCATCATTGACCCTACCGGGATCAGGCGCCGCCATGCCTGTGATACCGGTGATTGAGACGTAATAAACAAATCCCGACGTGTTGGTCAGAACGGTCGCAAGCCGTTTGTCGTCGGTCGTCGGTGTGGCAAGACGAATGAAATTAAGACCGGCCTTGAGCGCCGGCAGGCACAATTCGTCATCTTCCTCCGGCGGCAGATCGACAATAATCAATCCATCGATGCCTGCGTCCCTGGCATCGACAAGAAAGCGATCGACGCCATAGATGTAGATCGGGTTGTAGTAGCCCATCAAAACGATCGGAGTCTGATCGTCGTTGGCGCGAAGCGCGCGTACGAGTTTCAGTGTCTTGACCATGGTCTGGCCAGACTTCAGCGCGCGCAGGCCGGCGGCCTGGATCGCCGGGCCATCGGCCATCGGATCAGTGAACGGCATGCCGATTTCGATCACATCGGCGCCGGCTGCCGGCAATGCCGAAATGATTTCGAGCGAGGAATCAAAATCGGGATCGCCCGCCATCAGGAACGTCACCAGCGCAGCGCGGCCCTCCTCCTTCAGCGCTGCAAAGCGTCTGTCGATACGAGTGGTCATAAGGTATCGCGTTCCGTGTTACGCCACTCCCCGTTGGGGAGTGGTCGGCTGCGCAGGGGCCTGGTGAGGGGGCGCATGCAGCTCTGGCGAGGACTCAAAATTTGCCTCCCAAATGTTCGGCCACCGAGGCCAAATCCTTGTCACCGCGGCCGGACAGATTGACCACCATGAGGTGGTCCTTCGGCTTGCCGGGCGCCAGATCGAGCACCCTGGCGATCGCATGCGCGGGTTCAAGCGCGGGAATGATCCCCTCGAGTTTGGACAGCAGCTGGAACGCATTGAGCGCTTCGTCATCGGTCGCAGAGAGAAATTTCACGCGGCCCATGTCGTTGAGCCAGGAATGTTCCGGGCCGATGCCGGGATAGTCAAGGCCGGCGGAGATCGAATGCGCTTCCTTGATCTGGCCGTCGTCATCCATCAACAAATAGGTCCGGTTGCCATGCAGCACGCCGGGCCGGCCACCGGCGATCGAAGCGGCATGCATGCCGGTATTGAGACCATGACCGGCCGCCTCGACGCCGTAGATCTCGATGTCCTTGTCGTCGAGGAAGGGATGGAACAGTCCCATGGCATTGGAACCGCCGCCGATGCAGGCGATGAGCGAATCCGGCAGGCGGCCTTCGGCCGCCATCATCTGCTCGCGGGTCTCACGGCCGATGACCGACTGAAAATCGCGGACCAGCATCGGATAAGGATGCGGACCGGCGACGGTGCCGATGCAGTAGAACGTATCCGCGACGTTGGTCACCCAGTCGCGCAACGCCTCGTTCATGGCATCCTTCAGTGTCTTCGATCCCGATTCCACCGGCCGCACCTGCGCGCCCAGCATCTGCATGCGGAAGACATTGGGCTTCTGCCGCTCGACATCGACCGCGCCCATATAGACGATGCATTCCAATCCGAAGCGCGCGCACAAAGTCGCGGTCGCCACGCCATGCATGCCGGCGCCGGTTTCCGCAATGATGCGCTTCTTGCCCATGCGCTGCGCCAGCATGATCTGACCGAGCACATTGTTCACCTTGTGCGCGCCGGTGTGATTGAGCTCCTCGCGCTTCAAATAAATCTTAGCGCCGCCGCAATGCGCGGTAAGCCGTTCGGCGAAATAGAGCGGCGATGGGCGCCCGACATAGTGGGTGAGATAGCCGTCCATTTCCGCCTTGAAGGCGGGATCGGCCTTGGCCTGCGCGTAAGCTTGTTCCAGTTCGAGGATCAGCGGCATCAAGGTCTCGGCGACAAAGCGGCCACCGAAAATGCCGAAATGACCGCGCTCGTCGGGCCCGGTGCGGAAGGAATTGGGTTGCTGTTGAACCGTCATGCCGTACTCGAATTCTGTGATCCCGGAGCCATTCCGGGCCTGAACGTTAATACTATCCGGCCGATGCGGTATTCAAACGCTGGGCGCCGGTGCACCAGCAACATCGCGCTCGGTTGCGCGGACCGCGCGGATGAAGGCGCGGATCCTGTCCGGGTCCTTCTCGCCGGGCGCGCGTTCCACACCTGACGATACGTCGACACCGGGCGCGTGGGTCACCCGCAGCGCTTCGGCGACGTTTTCCGGGTCGAGCCCGCCGGAAAGCATATACGGGATAGCAAGGTCAAGGTTCTCCAGGAGATGCCAGTCGAATGGCATGCCGAGCCCGCCGGGGCGGGTCGCATCGCGCGGCGCGCGTGCATCGAACAGGAACCGGTCGGCGATATCGGCATAGGCCGCGACGGAAGCGAGGTCGGCGCGGGTCTCGATCGGGAGCGCTTTCATCACCGGGAGGCCGAACCGGGCCTTCAGGGCGAACAGACGGTCCGGCGATTCCCTGCCATGAAGCTGCAGGAGGTCGGGTTTGAGCGCGGAGACGATGGCGTCAAGCAGCGCATCATCAGCGTCGACCGTCAGCGCGACCTTTTCGGCGCGCGCCCGGACCTGGCGGGCGAACGGTTCTGCCGTAGCCGGGTCGATATTGCGCGGGCTGGGCGGGAAGAACACGAATCCCACCATGTCGGCGCCGGCCTCGAGCGCGACTTCGAGCGCCACCTCGGTCTTCAGCCCACAAATTTTGACGAGGACGCTCATGGTTTGGTGACTCGATCCGCAATGTGGTTTGAGGCACTGGGCGAGCAATCCCAGTGTCCGCCCGCCGGCGTCCGGTGACCAGCAGCCAGCGAGCTGTTCTAGCCCACCACCCTCCGCTTGTCTTGCGCGGACGCGTTTCGAGGGATCAGGCCGCCGGGGGCGGGATCGTCAGTTGGGGGCGGGCGCGGTAATCCGGCTGCGAACGCATGGTTCCGGCCTGGTGCCGGTACCGGTCAAGCTCGGCCTGCAGCGCGCGGGCCTCGGCGGCGTAATGGCGGGCGGATCGGCGCCACTTGCTCTGACGCAACCAGGCGGCGATGCCGCCGATGATGACGCCGGCAATCACAAGCACAATGACGAGAAAAAAAAGCGGCACCTGGAGCGTGTATTTGGGTGCGGTCAGATTGAACGGATCGAAGTGCAAGGCCACCGCCTGCCGGTTCATGACCGCGAAGGCGATGATGATCAGGGCGAGCGGAATCAGCACGAGGGCCGAGATGATCTTACGAATGACCATGAACTCACCTGGTTAGGTCGTTTATCGCCGAGGGCATGCCCTACCGGAAAAGTCTGCAAATTTTCCGGATCATGCTCTAGCCGTCGGCGCGGTTGAGCCGTTCCCGCATTTCCTTGCCGGTCTTGAAGAACGGCACGGACTTCTGTTCCACCGAGACGTGCTCACCGGTGCGCGGATTGCGTCCTGTTCGCGCGGGGCGGTTCTTGACCGAAAAGGCGCCGAAGCCGCGCAACTCGACCCGGTCGCCGCGCGCCAGGGCCGCGACGATCTCTCCCAGGATAGCGTTGACGATGTTCTCGACGTCACGCTGATAGAGATGCGGATTTTGCGCGGAGATGCGCTGCACGAGTTCGGATTTGATCATTGGTGTCACGGCCCCCTTAGACCTCAGGCCAACTGCAATCCTGCCAGGCCGCATCGCGATCCGATATCGGCCGCGGCAAGAAGCGCCCACGCCTCAGTTGGTTACGGGAGGGTGCCAAAGCGCCAGTAGACCGTCAAGGTTGAGCCGCTCCACCGCCGCAATGGCGCCCCAGGCCTCGATCCGGCGCGCGAGCCCGCCAAGGCCGGCGGCATCGAGCGCCATGACCGTCGCAACCCGCAGGAATGAGAGACTTCCGAGGCGCAGAATCAAACTTCACCTCGCGGACCCTGATCTTGGGGTCGATGCCCTTTTCCTTGGCCAGCCAGGCGATGGCGGTGCGTTCGTCGCCAAGCTGATCGACCAGCTTGAGTTCAAGAGCCTGGCGGCCGGTGAAGACACGCCCGTCGGCGACCTTTTCCAGCAGCGCATTGTCAAGCTTGCGCCGGGTCTGCACCAAGTTGCGGAACCAGGCGTAGGAATCGCGGACGATGGATTCGAGCGCCGCGCGGGCTTCCGGACTGGTGGGCTCAAAACCGTTGGGGGCGGCCTTCAGAGGCGAGGACTTCACCTCTTCGACCTTGACGCCGATGGTCTTCAGCAGGTCCGTCACATTCGGATACTGGAACAGCACGCCGATCGAGCCGACCAGCGAGGTTTCGAGCGACACGATATGCTCGCCCGCCAGAGCCGCGATATAGCCGCCGGACGCCGCCAAGCCACCAACGACAACCACCGTCGGCTTTTGCTCCCGAAGGCGGTTAAGCGCGTCATAGAGCTGTTCGGAACCGGCCGTGGTGCCGCCCGGACTGTTGATATGGACAATGACGGCCTTGGCTTTGGACTTGCCGAGGCGCTCAAGCGTCTCAACGCGGTCGTGGTCGGTACGGATCAGCCCGACAATCGTCACCCGCGCGACATAGTCGCTGCCTCGCGCCAGTTCGGCGACGCCGGGTACCTTGACCAGGGCGGCAACCGCGACCACGGCGACGATGGCGACCAAGACGGCCAGGACCCGCCAGAATGTCAGTTTCCGCCGCGTCCGGCGGCGGTCCAGGATCTGATCAGCATCGAGCGACATGGTCGGTCTCCTCTCGATCGCGCGCACGATATCTAAGGCCGAACCGGTTGCGCGCCCGTAAACGAGCGCGCAACGCGGGTCGGATGCCTTACCCGATACCTTTACTCGGACTTCTCGGTGTCGGACTTCTCGGTCGCACGCTGCTTGAGCGCGGCACCGAGAATGTCGCCGAGCGACGCACCGGAATCGGCGGTGCCGTACTGGGCGATCGCTTCCTTCTCCTCGGCCATTTCCAGCGCCTTAATCGAGACCGACACCTTGCGGGCCTTGCGGTCGAACTGGGTGACCCGGGCATCGACCTTCTGGCCGACAACGAACCGCTCGGTCCGCTGTTCGGAACGGTCGCGCGCGAGTTCGGAGCGCTTCACGAAAGTCTCCAGGTCGCCGCCGACGATCTTCACGTCGAGCCCGGATTCCTTCACGTCGGTGACCTCGCAGGTCACGACCGCGCCCTTCTTCAGTTCGCCGGCTTCGGCGAACGGGTCGCCCTCAAGCTGCTTGACGCCGAGCGAGATGCGCTCCTTCTCGACGTCGACATCGAGGACCTGGGCGCGAACGACATCGCCCTTCTTGAACTCTTCGATGACCTGCTCGCCCGGCCGTTTCCAGTCGAGGTCGGACAGATGAACCATGCCGTCGACGTCGCCGTCGAGGCCCAGGAACAGCCCGAACTCGGTCTTGTTCTTGACCTCGCCCTCGACCACGCTGCCGGGCGGATGGCTCTCCAGGAAGACTTCCCACGGATTGCGCATGGTCTGCTTCAGACCGAGCGAAATGCGGCGCTTGACCGGATCGACCTCGAGGATCTGCACTTCGACTTCTTGCGAGGTGGAGACGATCTTGCCGGGGTGGACGTTCTTCTTGGTCCACGACATCTCCGAAACGTGGATCAGGCCTTCGATGCCCGGCTCCAGTTCGACGAAAGCGCCGTAGTCGGTGATGTTGGTGACGCGGCCCTTGAACCGGGCGGCGATCGGATACTTGGCCTCGATGCCCTGCCACGGATCATCCTGCAGCTGCTTCATGCCGAGCGAGATGCGGTGGGTCTCGTGGTTGATCTTGATGATCTTGACATTGACGTGCTGGCCGATGGTCAGGACCTCGGTCGGGTGATTGACCCGGCGCCAGGCGATGTCGGTGACGTGCAGCAGGCCGTCAATGCCGCCGAGATCGACGAAGGCACCGTAATCGGTGATGTTCTTGACCACGCCCTCGATGACCTGGCCTTCCTCGAGGTTCTGCACCAGTTCCTGGCGCTGCTCGGCGCGGCTCTCTTCCAGGACGGTGCGGCGCGACACCACGATGTTGCCGCGGCGGCGATCCATCTTCAGGATCTGGAACGGCTGCGGCACGTTCATCAGCGGGGAAACGTCGCGGATCGGCCGAATGTCGACTTGGCTGCGCGGCAGGAACGCCACAGCGCCATCGAGATCGACGGTAAAGCCGCCCTTGACCTGATTGAAGATGACACCCTGGACCTTCTCGTTGGCCTGGAAGGCCTTCTCGAGCTTGCCCCAGCTTTCCTCGCGGCGCGCCTTGTCGCGCGAGAGCACCGCCTCACCGAGCGCGTTCTCGACACGCTCCAGGTAGACCTCGACCGTATCGCCGACTTTCAGTTCCGACTGCCGTCCCGGGCCGGTGAATTCGCGCACCGGCACGCGGCCCTCGGTCTTGAGACCGACATCGATGACGGCGAGATCCTTTTCGATCCCGACGATGGTGCCCTTGATCACGGACCCTTCGTTCAAATTGCCCTGATCGAAGGATTCCTCGAGCAGAGCGGCAAAATCCTCACGCGTCGGTTCTACAGCAGCGGTCGCGGTGGCCATGAATTCTCCCAACAGACGTCAGCGCCAATTTGATGATGACAGGCATTTCAACGGCACGGATCGAAAGTCCAAACGACTTCCAACGACCACAGGAATCCGCCAGCGGCATTCCCAATGGTCCGGCGCTTGTTCCGCGCGATCAAAACGATGGCTTGCCCGGTGTGCCGTCAACGAAACGCGCGAACAGGCTTGTCCTCCAACGCGGATGCGCGGTCAGCCCCGCACCCGGCCTGCTCGGGCAGCATCGACAATTGCGACGGCGGCCCAGATGCGGGGTCTATATCGAAACGATGCGGCTCAATCAAGCGATGGACGTTCACCGATCATGAGAATCGCCAGTTGGTCCCGCTTTGCGCGTGCAACTGAACTGGGTTCGGAGCGACAATTGATGAAATCAGCCGTATGAAATATTGGAAGTCCTGAGGAATTTTTTCTATATTTTTCCATTTTTAGATGTTTTTTGGAATAATATTCCACATGTGTGTGGCCGGACAAAGCCACGGGTTCCCGCTTGCGGTGAAGCCCGAAGGCCTCACGTTCGGATCGGGCTTGCGGCCTTCAGCTGATCAGGTTCAGCGCGCTTTTCGATTGGCAGCGGGAACAAGTCGTGGCATTTGTGTGCGCGCTTCGCATTCCCTACAAAGCGCTGCATGACCGTGGGTTTCTCTCTATCGGCTGCGCGCAGTGTACGTGCGCCGTCGCGCCGGGGGAATCCGAGCGCGCCGGGCGCTGGTGGTGGGAACAGAAAACAAGAAGGAATGCGGACTGCATCGCGGCCATGAATACGCCGTCGCAACGGTGAACACTTCCAGCTCCAAAATGGCGGGAAGGCCATTGTGAGCGACAGATCGCAAGGCGGACAAACTCTGGCGCGGACCATAGCCGTATCGGGTGACGTGAAGTTTCAAAAACGAGACGCTGACCCATCTCGACCAGCTCGAAGCTGAAAGCATCTTCATTCTCCGCGAAGCGGTGGCGGAAGCTGAGCGGCCGGTCTTGCTGTATTCGATCGGCAAGGATTCTTCGGTTTTGTTGCATCTCGCCTTGAAGGCGTTCTATCCGGCCAAACCACCATTCCCGCTGCCACACGTCGATACGACCTGGAAGTTCCGCGAAATGATCTCATTTCGCGACCGCAGGACGCGCGAAGAAGGCGTCGAGCTCATCGTCCATATCAACCAAGAGGGATTGGCGCGCGGAATCGGACCCCTGTCGCACGGTTCCGAATTGCATACCGACGTCATGAAAACGCAGGCGCTGCGGCAGGTGCTTGACCGGCGCGGCTTCGATGTCGCGATCGGCGGCGCGCGCCGCGACGAAGACAAATCACGCGCCAAGGAACGCGTGTTCTCGTTCCGCAATGTCCATCATCGCTGGGATCCGAAACGGCAACGGCCGGAGCCGTGGCACCTCTACAATACTCGCAAGCGCAAGGGCGAAAGCCTGCGGGTGTTTCCGCTGTCGAACTGGACCGAACTCGATGTCTGGCTCTACATCCTCCTTGAACGCATTCCGGTGATGCCGATGTATTTTTCGGCGCCACGCCCGGTGGTCGAACGGTCGGGAACGCTCATCATGGTCGACGACGAGCGCATGACGCTGGCGCCGGACGAACAGGCGCAAGTCAAGAACGTGCGCTTCCGGACGCTGGGTTGCTATCCGCTGACCGGCGCCGTCGAAAGTACCGCAACAAATGTGCAGGAGATCATTCGCGAGACCATCGAAAGCCGGTTTTCGGAACGGCGCGGCCGCGTGATCGATCATGACGGCGCGGCCTCGATGGAACGCAAAAAGCAGGAAGGCTATTTCTGATGCTGGCGCCATCGGTGTTCGATGACGACGCATTCGAGGCGTTCTTGCAGCAGCAGGAGCACAAGAGCCTGTTGCGGTTCATCGCCTGCGGTTCGGTCGATCATGGCAAGTCCAGCCTGCTTGGGCGCCTGCTCTACAAAGCCAAGCTGGTGCTCGATGACCAATTGGAGACGCTCGCCGCCGATACCCGCAAGCATGGCACGTCCGGCGGCGATCTCGACTTCTCGCTGCTGCTCGATGGTCTTGCCGCGGAGCACGAGCAAAAAATCACCATTGACATTGCCTACCGGTTCTTCACCACCGACCGGCGCAAATTCATCGTCGCCGATGCGCCGGGCCACGAGCAATATACCCGCAACATGGCGACCGGCGCCTCCACCGCCGACCTCGCGCTGCTGCTGGTCAGCGCCGAAGACGGCCTGACCCGGCAGACCTTGCGGTACAGCCTGATCGTCTCGATGCTCGGGGTGCGCCACCTCGTCGTCGCCGTCAACAAAATGGACTTGATCGGCTGGTCGCAGCAGAGTTTCGACACGATCGCGCGCGCCTATCGCGATTTCGCCAAGGGCTTCGACATCGACGAGGTCGCTTTTATCCCGACGTCGGCGCGCGAAGGCGACAACGTCGTCGCCCGCTCGCACCACATGGACTGGTACGACGGCCCGACCGTGCTGGAATTTCTGGAGCAGGTCGTCATCGCGCCGCGCGCCGAACGTGGAACGCCGCGGATGCCGGTGCAGTGGATCAACCGGCCGGATCCTGATTTTCGCGGCTATTGCGGGACGATCGCCGGTGGTGAAGTCCATACCGGCATGCCAGTAATGGTCGCGCCTTCTGGACAGCGCAGCAGAATCGCGCGCATCGTGACCGCTGCCGGCGACCGCGATCACGCCCTGTCAGGACAGGCAGTCACGCTCACCTTGCAGGACAACATTGATGTGTCGCGCGGCGCGGTGATCACCTCCGTCGAACACGCCGCCCCTCGTAACCAACCTGATCAACGCGCGCATCCTTTGGATGGGTAGCGATGCGTTCGTTCCAGGGCGCCGGTTTCTGGTGAAAGTTGGAACCGCCACGGCCGCAGCGACTGTCGCGGCGGTACCGGAGGCGATCGACCTCGATACGTTCTCAGCAAAGACCGCCGACCATCTCAACGTCAACGAAATCGGCCGCGCGGTCCTGCGCCTCGACCGCACGATCGCGGTCGACCGTTATGCCGACAATCGCGATATGGGCGGCCTGATCCTGATCGACCCGGAAAGCAACGACACTGTTGCGCTCGGTCTGGTCGATGGCGCCGATGGACCGGGCGGCATTCTCCCGGATGCCGCCGAGCCGGTGTCATCCTCGGCTATCGTGCCGACGGCGACGTTCAGTACCGCGTCGACCGACATGCCGGCCCGGTCGATCGCCAAGGCGCTGACGTGGCGGGTGATTGGCAGTCTCGCAACCTTCGTCATCGCCTATTTGATCACGTCCAGCGTGGCGCTCGCCGGCACCGTGGTCGCGGCTGAAGTTCTGGTGAAGATTGCGTTTTATTATTTTCACGAACGCATCTGGTCGTCCGTCACATGGGGACGGCGTTCCGCTGGCGGCGACCAGGACTGACCCGGAAAACGTTTTCGAAGCCGGACCTCGCCTGTGATTGCCCTACCGCTGCTTCGCGAGAGCCTGATCGACAATCGCTGTCGCCGCAGAAAAGGCGGCCGCGATGTCGAGCGCACTGGTATCAAGTAAAAAAGCATCTTCCGCGCGCTTCAATGGCGCGGCGGTCCGGATTGCATCGCGCTCGTCGCGGCGACGGATATCGGCAAGGATCTCGGCATCATCGACAATTTTGCCGGCGCGGCGCAGTTCGGCGGCACGGCGGGCCGCACGCACTTCCGGCGTGGCGGTGACAAAGATTTTCACGTCTGCTCCAGGACAGATCACGGTGGCGATGTCGCGGCCGTCGAGCACGGCTCCCGGTGGGGTTGCCGCGAAGTTGCGTTGGAAATCCAGCAGCGCGGCACGAACGCCCGGAATGGCCGAGACCCGCGAGGCGGCTTCGCCGGCGCCGTGCCCCTTCAGAGCGCTTTCATCAAAGTGGTCGGGATCGAGGGCCTGAGCTGCGGCGGTCGCTGCTTCCGGATCATCGAGCGGACGGCCGGCATCCAGCAGCGATTTGGCCACCGCCCGGTAGATCAGCCCGGTATCGAGATGGCGCAGGCCATAATGGACCGCCAAACGCTTGGCGAGCGTGCCCTTGCCGGAGGCCGCAGGCCCGTCGATGGCGATGATCATGCGAGATCCGCTCCGAGCTCCGTCATCATGGCGGCGAAGCCGGGGAAGCTGGTCGCGATGAAACCGGTATCGTCGACGGTCACCGGCTTGTCGCTGGCAAGCCCCATCACCAGAAATGCCATCGCGATGCGATGATCCATGTGGGTCGTTACCAAGCCGCCGCCCGGCACCCGGCCCTTGCCGTGGACGATCAGATCATCGCCCTCGATTTCGGCGCCGACACCGTTCGCGACGAGACCGGCCGCGATCGCGGCCAGCCGGTCGGATTCCTTGACACGCAATTCCTTCAGCCCGCGCATGATGGTGGTGCCCTCGGCATAGGACGCCACCACCGCCAGGACCGGATACTCATCGATCATCGACGGCGCCCGTTCGGCCGGCACCTCGATGCCAGGAGGGTCGAAGCCGCGCACTCGGAAATCCGCCATTTCCTCGCCACCGCCGCGGACATCCAGGGTCTCGATTGCCGCCCCCATTTCCTTGAGTGTGGTAAACAGCCCGGTCCGCAGCGGATTGGTCATGACATCGGTGAGCGTGACCTCCGAGCCGGGCACCAGCAGCGCGGCGACCATCGGAAATGCCGCCGAAGACGGGTCAGCCGGCACCACGATCGGCTTGGGCACCAGTTCGGGTTGGCCCTTCAGGGTAATCTTGCGGCCGAACGGACCGTCCGGCTCGACCGTCAGCGCGGCACCGAAATGCCGCAGCATCCGCTCGGTGTGATCGCGGCTGGCCTCGCTCTCGATCACGACCGTTTCTCCGGGCGCGGCCAGACCGGCCAGCAGCACCGCCGATTTGACCTGCGCCGATGGCATCGGGGTGCGATAAACCACCGGAATTGGATCGCGCGCGCCTTGCAGGGTGATCGGTAACCGTCCGCCCTCGGACATTTGCAGGGCCTTGGCACCGAACTGCGCAATCGGGTCCAGAATCCGCTTCATCGGGCGGCGGCGAAGAGAAGCATCGCCGTCGAATACTGCCGTGATCGGGCAGCCGGCGACGGCGCCCATGACCAGGCGGCAACCGGTGCCGGAATTGCCAAAATCGAGCTTTCCCGCCGGCTCCGACAATCCGCCGACGCCGACCCCATGCACGCGCCAGGCCCCCTCACCGGTCTGTTTGACCTGAGCGCCCAGCGCCGCCATCGCCTTGCCGGTGTGGAGAACATCCTCGCCCTCCAACAGGCCGGAAATCGCGGTTTCGCCGACGG
This sequence comes from uncultured Alphaproteobacteria bacterium, assembly GCA_963806815.1. GTDB lineage: Bacteria > Pseudomonadota > Alphaproteobacteria > Rhizobiales > Xanthobacteraceae > CAWDZJ01. The sequence goes on from CAWDZJ010000016.1 coordinate 125,329, forward strand.
CCATGGCCCCGATGATCAGAGCGCGGTGGGAGATTGACTTGTCACCTGGCACGCGGACACGACCCCGCAACGGGGTCCCGCGCCGGGCGGTAAGCGGGACTGGCTTGGTTTCGATCACGGCGGCTTCGATCTCGATTTCATATTCGGTCGGCGGGGTGCGCCGTCCTAGCATGGCATCCCCAGCGGCGTCATCCATTGGCCAGTCAATCAATTTCCGGGACCGAACAGCGATCGGCGCTATTGACAGGGCCGCCTCAACTCGCCAAGTCAGGCACCCGATTTGCAACCCGCTCAAGGATTCTGGCCCGTGGCAAAACCTGAGCTCGGCACCAAGCGCTTATGCGGCAGCTGTGGTGCGAAGTTCTACGATCTGAGTAAAGATCCAATCATCTGCCCGAAATGCGAAACCGTATTCGTGGTCGTTACCGCCCGGGCACGGCCCGAGCCGGCGGCCCGCGCGCCGGCCGGCGCTCCGGCGGCCGAGGCTCCGGAAACGCAGGAGGCCGAATTCGTCTCGCTGGAGGAGGCGGACGCCGAGGCCCAGGGCAAGACCACGGCCGGCAAGAAACCGGCCGAGGATGAAACCGACGATGACGACATCGAGCTCGATGAGAGCCTCGACGACGCCGCCTTCATCGAAGAAGATGAAGAGAGCGACGACGACGTCACCGACATCATCGGCGATGTCGACAAGGAAGAGGACACTTGAGGCCGGCCGAAATTTGTGGTTTCAGACATCGTTGTCGGCCGACGCGCTTTGGTCTTCGGCGGCAATGACCCGAAAACCGGGTTGATCGGTTCAAGGTCCAAAGCCGCGTGTTCGGTGGTATAGAATTAAGGCTCAGGACCTGATCCTGGGCGGCCAGCCGGTTCGCGTTTCGACGCGGGTGATCCAAGACCCGTGTCCAGTGTGGGGCCATAGCTCAGTTGGGAGAGCGCTTGAATGGCATTCAAGAGGTCGGCGGTTCGAACTCCGCCTGGCTCCACCAAACATCCCCTGTCCAACCCGTGTCCGCCTTCAGTCCATGGTGGCCAATCCGGTCGGCGCCGGCCGGCGTGGCGGTCTGACCAGAAGCAGCAATGGCGCGGACAACACCGTGACCCACATCATGAATGTGAAGTCGTTCAGATAGGCGACGGTCAGCGCCTGCCGTGTCACCTCCGCGTTCAGCGCGGCCAGACCCAATTCCAGATGCCAGTTCCACGCATTCGGCAGCCAGGGCTGTTGAAGCGCGTCGCGAAATGGCGTCAACGATGCGGCAATGCCGGCATGGCTGACCTGGGCGCTCTGGGCGAGGAGCGTCACGACGACCGAGATGCCAATGCTACTGCCGATATTGCGCATCAGGCTGAACATGGCCGTTCCTTCATTGCGATAATGCGGCGCCAAGGTCGAAAACGTCAGCGTGCTCAGCGGCACGAAGATGAAACCCAGCCCCAAACCCTGAACGATTCCGGTTCGCACGAGCGTCACAATCGGCACGTCGGTCGTGAAGCCGGACATCTCCCACAGTGAAAACGCCGTCAAGGTAAGACCCAACAGAATCAGAACGCGGGTGTCGATTTTTCCGATCAAGCGGCCCACCACGATCATGGCAAGCATGGTGCCGACACCGCGTGGCGCCAGCACAAATCCGGTGGTCTGCACCGGAAAACCCATCAGGTTTTGAAGGAATGGCGGCAGCAACGCGAGGGTTGCAAGCAGAATCACGCCGACCATGAAGATGAGAAGCAAGCCCACCACAAGATTGCGATCCTTGAACAGGCCCGGCTCGATGAATGGCTGCTTGGCGGTGAACATCTGGACGAGAAACAGATATAAAAACAGAACTGCGAGCACCGCCTCGATGACAATCTCCGGTGAAGAAAACCAGTCCTGCGACTGACCCCGGTCGAGCATCATTTGCAACGACCCGATCGCAAGACTCAAGAAAGCAAATCCCAGAAAATCGAATCCGCGGTTCGCCGACCGCTCGGTCTCGGGAACGAAGGAGAGAATGCCGAGCAATGCAAGAATGCCGAACGGCAGGTTGATGTAGAACACCCAGCGCCAGTTGTAGACATCGGTCAGATAGCCGCCGAGCGTCGGACCGAGGATCGGACCGACCATCACGCCGACACCCCAGATCGCCATGGCTGAGCCATGCCGCTCGCGAGGATAGGTGTCGAGAAGCACCGCCTGCGACAGCGGCACGAGTCCAGCGCCGAATGCCCCTTGCAAAAGACGGAAAATCACAATTTGGGTCAGAGACGTGGCCGCCCCACACAACATGGAAGTGATGGTAAATCCGGTCACCATGACCGCGAACAGGCGCTTGCGTCCGAACCGCACCGCCAGCACCCCGGTTGTCGGCGTCATGATGGCGGCGGCGACGACATAAGACGTCAGAACCCAGGAAATCTGATCCTGGGTCGCAGACATGCTCCCCTGCATATGCGGCAATGCGACATTGGCAATGGTGGTATCCAGCGCCTGCATGACCGTCGCGAGCATGATCGAGACGGTGATCAGGCCGCGCATAGGAGAGGGACTGGAGGTGAGAGCCGCGGGCATCGGCATCAACCCGCGTGGGCGATTCCGGCCGCGCGCGGGGTGCCGAGCCAATCGAACACAGTTCGCAAAACCCCCGGCATCGCGCGGCGATGGCCGGTGTCAATTTCGACTGTCGTGCTCATCCCCACGCGCAGGGGCGGATCGCCCGCACGGCTCTTCACGGCAATGCGAACCGGCAGGCGCTGGACGACCTTGATCCAGTTGCCGGTCGCATTCTGCGGTGGAATGACCGAGAACTCGGCGCCGGTCGCCTGGCTGATGCTGTTGACAGTGCCGTGCCAGACGCGATCGGGATAGGTGTCGACATGGATCGACACGGGTTGGCCCGGCTTGACATGTGTCAGGTCGGTTTCCTTGAAGTTCGCCTCAATCCAGAACCCCTGATCGCTGATGATGCTCATCACCGGGGTGACGAAGGCGGCGTTGCCGATCACCTGCTGGCCGACCTGAGGCGTGTTGCCGGCAATGCCGGCAAAAGGCGCCTTCACCACCGTCCGCTCAAAATTGATCACCGCGCGGCGCTTTGCGGCCGCCGCTTCCAGATAACGTGGATGATCTTCGATCTTGATGTCCGGATTGCCGCCCAGCTGCGCCCGGATTTGACCGATCTCCTGTTCGACCACGCGAACGCGCCATTGCGCGATTCTCAGATCGTGCTGCGTCGAATCGAACTTGCTGATTGAGGTGACGTGCGACTCCATGAGCTTCGATTGACGTTCGAACTCTTTATTCGCAAAGTCCGCGTTGGCCCGTGCGAGCGCCAGTTCCTCCACCTTCTGTCGATAGGAAGCTTTCAGACCCTCGAGCTCGGCTCGAATATTTTCGAGGTGAGCGTTGGCCGCCGCAACATCGAGACGATAGGTTTGGTCATCGATGCGGAACAGGACGTCGCCCTTTTTGACATGCTGATTTTCGTGAACGGGAACGGCCGCGATGAGGCCGGAGACCTCGGCTGACACCATCACCTTGTCGGCCTTCACATAGGCGTTGTCGGTTTCAACAAATCGGCCGCCCGTGAAATAGAAGTAGCCGCCGGCGAGCAGCACGAGCAGCGGTCCCAAAATCAACAGCGCCGATCGAAGCCAGCGCCGCCAGCGGCGCGGCTGTTCTTTGGATCCCGCGGGCCGGATTTCCTCCGTCGCTGCGCCACGCAAGGCATCATCGTTCGCAGGTGAGGCTCTGCGGCTTTCGATCGAGGGAACCGTTCGATCCGGCTCTTCAGCCGTTTCGTTTTTTACGCGTGTCAACATGGATTGCATCTTGTTCATCGTTATTGTCGTGAGCGGTGCTTTCGGCGTCGAGCAAATTCCGCTTCATCCGAAGCAGCGTCTCAACGAGCATGTCCTGGTCTGCCTGACGAATGCCGGCCAGGGCGTCCGCGCGGCTCTCGGCCGCGACGACCCACATGCCCGCCAACAGCGGTTCTGCCTTTGGCGTCAGATAGAGCCGTACCGCGCGCCGGTCGTCGGGGTCGCGGTGGCGTTTGACCAGACCAGCTTCTTGCAACCGGTCAATCAGTCGGACGAGCGTGATCGGCTGGATTTCCAGGCTTTCGGCAAGGGTGACCTGGTTAACCCCTTCCTGGCGAGCCAGGTACGCCAGTGCTCGCCATTGCGCCTGGGACAGCCCCAAGTTCTGCACACGGCGGAGGAAATTCCTCCGCAGCAGCCGCGCAACATCGTTCAGTAAAAACCCGACACTCTTATTCAGTTCATCGGAGCGGGCGACCATCAGCGATATGCATTCCTAAGAATATAATAAGCAATGCTAATTATATGGTCGCAACCTCACCTTCGCAAGGCGCAGGCTTCGATCTGCTGACGGTGCTGAAATACCATTTCCGCAGGGCTCGACGGAACTCCGGAGCGATTGCAACGACCATCAGCTAGGTGGCTCGGATCGTCGGGACCTGCGGAACAGCTTCCCTAAGGTGCGCGCACGTGCTCACACCAGCTGCATGCCGCCATCGAGTTCGAGATCGATGCCGTTCACGGCCTTGTTGTCGAGCAGATAGAACACGCCCTGGATGACGTCCTCGGTCGTGGCCAGATGGCGCGTCGGGGTCTTGGCCATCATCGCGTCCACCACCAGGTTGGGACCCTGCGCCAAAATCCTCTGCCAGGTCGGCGAGTCCGGCACGAGACCCGGCGAGATGCTGTTGACCCGGATCGGCGCGAGTTCGACCGCCATGGTCTTGGTCATGCCGACGATGCCGCCATTGACCACCGAGATCATCGTCGAACCCGGATAGGGATTGGTCTTCGACACGCCGGCAAACAGCACAATCGAGGAGGCCGGTTTCAGACGCGGCAGCGCCACACTCACTGCTTCGATGTAGCCGATCAGCTTGATGCGCGCGAGGCGTTCGGCCTCCGCAACGGCAAAATCCTTCACGCTGGTGGCGAGCCGCATGATCGAAGTGATGACGATGTGGTCAATCGGCGGGCCGTCACTGAGCGCGGCGCGGATCGATGCCGAATCCTCCAGGTCGATATGCAGGCCGGTCGTACCATGGCCGATAGATTTGGCGATGTCGGCGGCGCGTTCCGCGCCGCGCCCGGCAATCGTGACCGCGCATCCATGCGCATAGGCGGCCTTGGCAATCGCCAGGCCCAGCGCGGAAGTTCCGCCGATGACAACAATGTGGGCGCCTTTCGCGGGCATGCGCTTCTCCCTTAGTTGTTTGATCGATTCAGGTCGAATGATTGTTGTTGATGACGCGCGCGACCACGGCCCAGTCCTCGTCGCCATAGCCCTGCGCGAGCGCCTGCACCAAGTGATCGCGCATCACGGTCGCAACCGGCATGGTCAGGTTCGCCAATTCGGCGGCCTCGAGCGCCAACCGGACATCCTTTAGACCCAGCGGCACGACGAAGTTCGCCGGCACGAAGCTATCCTGCGCGATCAGCTTGCCATAGGCTTTGTAGGGCGGTGATGAATAGGCCGTGCCGGTGATGAATTCATAAAAGTCCTCCGGCTTCACACCATATCGCTTCGTCAAGGCGAAGGCCTCGCCCATGGACTCGATCGCCGAGGCCGTCAGGAAATTGATCGCGAGCTTGACCGCGGTGGCGGTGATCGGATCGGCGCCGACTTCGAAAGTGCGCTGGGCGATCGCCGCAAACAATGGCTTGCAGCGCGCGAGACCGTCCGGGGCGCCGGCCGCGATCACGAACAGCTTGCGCTCGGCCGCCATGTCCACCGCGCGGCCGAGAACGGGCGCCGCGACATAGATGCGCCCGCGTTCGGCGTGCGCATCGGCAAGCCTGCGGGCGGTGGTGATCCCGACCGTCGTGCTCGACATGTGGACGCAGTGCTTCGGCAGCCGATCGATCAGGCCACCGTCGAACATCAGCGCTTCCTCGGCAATGCCGTCGGAGACGCAGGTCACCAGCACATCGACATCGCCGATGTCGTTCGGTGCGGTGACGACTGTGGCGCCGGCTTCGATCAACGCACGCGCCTTGTCCGGCGTGCGGTTGTAAGCCACAAGCTCGTGACCGTCCTTGTGGATGTTCATGGCGACTGGCGCGCCCATGATTCCGAGTCCGATAAATCCGACTTTCATCGTTGCTGATCCCGGCTTTCGATGTTGCGTCCGCGCGGATCGTACGGCGGATGGCTGATTTCAGTCCGCGCGCGGCTTCGGCGTCGGCCAGCCGTATTCGATCTTCACGGTCTTGACCACTTCGGTGACCACGCCGCACAGCGGCAGCGGCAGGCGCAGCGCGTCGGCCTCGGTCAGCACGATACGCATGTCCTTTTCCGCCCACGGCATCGGGGCCTGTTCCGGCCTGGTCTTCATCGCCCAGTTGCCGGCGCTGCTTTCCAGGAGCGCCGTGCGCAACCTCTCCGGATCGGCACCCAGTTCCTTGGCGAGCTTGAAGCCCTCGTGATTGGCGGAAATGCACGACCAAAGAATCAGATTGTTGACCATCTTGCCGACCTGGCCAGCGCCCAACGCACCGACGTGAAAGACCGCATCGGCGAACGTCGCAATCGCCGGTTTGCAGGCTTCGAACGCGGCCTCGTCGCCACCGGCCATCACCAGCATGGTGCCGGCCTCGGCCGCGGGCTCACCGCGGGTCAGCGGCATGTCGATGAGGACGATGCCGGAACCGTCGAGCCTGGCGCCCAGCCGCGCCATGGTGCGCGGCGCGATGGTTGAAGCCACGCCGACGATGAGGCCGGGGCGCGCGGCTTCGATGATGCCGGCAGGCCCGAGGATCGCCTTTTCGACTTCACCGTCGAAGCCGACGACCACAATGACGAAATCGCTCTGCTCGGCCACCGCACGCGGGCTGTCCACAATCGCAACGCCCAGGGCGGCCGTTCGTTCGCAGGCCGCAACATCGACGTCAAAGCCGGTGACCTCGAAATCCGCCTTGCGCAGGTGGCGCGCCATCGGATGCCCCATCTTGCCAAGCCCGATCATGCCGACGCGGCGGATTGTCCCCTCGCTCATCCCGCTTGCTCCCTATCGTGAGTATTTCTCCACTCAGCCGAAACGCAGGGTGTGTTTTGCCAGCGATCGCTTGAGCATTTTGGTGAGTTCGGCCGCAGCCGGTGACAGCATTTCGCCACGCCGCAACAGGATGCCGATGTCGCGGGAAATCTCTGGCTTGGTGATGCCATAGACGCGGGTGCCGCGCTCGTGCGGACGCGCGACCGCGCTCTTGGGCAGGATCGCGACGCCAAGCCCGGCCTCGGCGAGCCCCAACGCGGTCGCATAGTCGCGAACCTCGAACGCGGGTTCATAGGCCAGTTCAACGCGGGCAAAGGCCTGCTCCACGGTGCGGCGCATGCTGGTGCCGGGCAGGAGCGATATCATCTGCTCGCCGGCAATGGCGCTCAGCGGGATCGTGTGTCCGGCCGTATCGAGCACCTTTGCCGGCACAACCGCGACAAATTCATCGCGCGCAAGCGAATGATAGCCAAGATCGGCGGCGCGTTCCGGCCTCGGCGCCACCCCGATATCGGCCCCACCCTCAGCCACTCGCCGCTCAACCATGTCGGACGAATCATCAATAACGGTGATGGCGATCGCCGGGAACTTCTGGCGAAAGGCGTGAAGCGCGGGCGGCACCGCGTGGGCGGCCAAAGTCGGCGTGCATGCCAGGATGACACGGCCGCGCGCCAGGGCGGCCTCGTCGCGCAATTCCAGCGCGGCGGTCTGCAACTCCTCCAAGGCGCGGCGCGTCCGGGCGAGAAAGCGCTCGCCCATCCGGGTCAGTCTCACCCGCCGAGTGGTGCGGGATAGCAACGGCACGCGCAATTCGGCTTCGAGTTCCGCGATATGGGCGCTCAGGGTCGGCTGCGACAGGCCCAGCGCATCGGCCGCGGCGCGAAAACCGCCGTGGTCGGCGACGGCGTGAAACGAACGGATGCGGCGGAGGTCGAGACTCATTGCGAAGTCCGATCAATGATCTTCATTGAAAGGACTATAAAGTAGGCCACGGCGCGGCTCAAATCCGTTGCGAGCCTGCCTGCCGGTCCGGCGCAATTGCTTCTGTCAATTGCGCTTGTCGGCGAAGCGCGGCGCCTTGACGTTTGCCTCGAACTCGCGCGCGATGGTTCCAGCCGGCTGCAGCGTCAAGCGGGGCGTGACTTCGAACGTTCCGCGGACCTTGGCAACAATCCGCTCCTGGGCGGCCGGACCCTCGGCACCGCGTGCCAACTCAATCACAATATGCAGGACATCGAGCCCGCCTTCGTCGTTGTAAACCTCGGCTCTGAAATCGGCGATGTCGGGATCGAAGAACATCAGATCTTCCAACTCGGGATGGTTGATGTTCACGCCGCGGACCTTGAAAAATCCGACCGTGCGCCGGGCATGTCGGAGCACCGGAAACAACGCAAGCGGACCGTCACCGCCGGCTGCGGGTTCAATGCTGACCAGGTCCCCGGAATTCCAGCGCAGGAACGGCGTGATATTGTTGTTCCAGAGCGGTGTCATGACGAGCGTGCCGACCTCGCCCGCCGCCACCGGCGCGCCGCTGACCTCGTCGACGACTTCACAGAAGAACAGATCGGACCACAGATGAGAACCGATCCCCGCGCTGCCTTCACAAGCCATCAGCGCGCCCTCGGTCATGCCGAACTGATCGAACACCTTGGCGTTCCACATGCGTTCGAGCTTTTGCCGCTTCGCCGGCGACAGCGGCTCGGCGGCGACAACGATCTTCTCCACCGACGAACCGGCGAGATCGATGCCCTTGGTCTCGGCGAGGTTGGCAAGATGCAGACCATAACTCGCCATGCCGGCCCAGATCGTCGGCTGCAGTTCATCAATCAACTGAAGCTGAAGATCCGATGACGTGTTGGTTCCCGCCCCGCACCAGATCGTACCCAGGCCCAGGTCCTCGGCCGCACGGGCATAAAGATGCGCCACCGGATGGATGCCGAGCGGGAAAGATACATGCAGGAGGTCGCGCGCCGTCGCGCCAATCACCTGAAGGCCGCGCCGGAACGGAATAATCGAATAGTCCATGTCCTCGGCAGAGCGCGGATAAAACAGCGGTCGCCCGGTCGAGCCGCCAGACCGCCAATATTCGACCACGTCACCGGTGGTGCCGATGCAGAACTGTTTGAAAAAGTCCTTGGGCGCAATTTGGCGAAGATGGTCCTTGGTCAGCAAGGGAATTGCCGCCCACACCGCCGGATCATCAAGCCGTTCGGAATCGATGTGGTCGAGCCGACCCTGATAGAAGGCAGACTGTCTGGCGCGATCGAATGCCAAGCGTTTTCGTTTGCTCTGAATCCTCGCGAGGTGATCGCCCGATGTCGGCCAGCGCAGGTCCATGTATTCCTCGCTCCTGATCTTTGGCCGGTCCAGCGACGTTCAGTTCCAGACGTCACGCGCAATATCGCGCACAAGTTCCAGCTTGCGGCGCTCGTCATCACGCCCGACGATTTGCCCGCCACCGCTGACACTGGAAAAGCCGCATTGCGGACTGAGACAGAGGCGGTCGAGATCGAGATGACGCGCGGCTTCGTCGATGCGCCGTTTGATATCGTCCTTCCGTTCGAGTTGCGGCGTCTTCGTGCTGATCAAGCCAAGAACGACCATCTTGTCCTTTGCAACATGCCGCAACGGCCCGAAGTCGCCCGCGCGCGGCGTGTCGAATTCAAGAAAGAAGGCATCGATCGCCGATCCACCAAAGAGCTGCTCGGCGATCGGTGCATATCCGCCTTCAGCCATCCAAGTGCCTTTCAGATTTCCCCGGCAGAGATGCATTCCGACAGTCATATTCGCCGGCCGTTCGGCCAGAACGTCATTGATCAGTTTGACGTATCGCGTCGTCATTGCATCGGGATCGTCACCGCGCAGCTTCAGCTTTTCGCGAATGCCGGCATCGCAATTGCACGGCAGCGCGGTGTCGTCCAACTGCAGATAGGTGCAACCCAACCGCGCTAGTTCGGCAATTTCGGCGCGATAAATTTCGACGAGGTCATCAAAGTAAAGCTCGATATCGGGATAGACGCTGTCGTCAACAGCGCGCGCGCCAAGAAAGAAATGCATCACGCTGGGCGCGGGCAAGGTCACCTTCGGGGTGCCGGTGCGGATCACCGATTTCAGGAACGCGAATTCGCCGGTGGCAATGCCGCGGACGCGCTTGAGCCTGGTCTTGGCATAGGGCGACAGTTCGGCACGGGTTTGGCCGCCCGAGGTGCGGAATTCGAGCGTTCCCTCCCGCAGGCCGAAGCCTTCCACCGCATCAATAAAGCCGACGGACCAGGCGCGGCGACGGAATTCACCGTCGGTCACCGACCGCATGCCGATGCCCTCCTGGAACCGCACGATCTCGGTCACCGCTTCGTCGGCGATCGCGGTGAACTGGTCCTGGTTGATGGCGCCGGATTTCAACTCACGTGCGGCACTCAACAAGCGATCCGGCCGGACGAAGCTGCCGACATGTTCGGCACGGAACGGCGGACTTGATTCTCGGCATCGTGTTCGGTCTCCACCCGTGCGCGCCTGCGGTGCGCTGTCTTGCTTGTGATGGCGGGTTGAGCCCCGCCTTCGGCGCGTTCCGACCATCGCAGCGTTTGGATGCGCCAGCCAGAACGTCGCGTACCATACGCGAAATTGGCGATTTGAAACATTCAATGCTTCGACCGGCCTATCGGCCGGCGCGGCAAGGCCTCCATCCAATGCGGCATGGCGCGAAAGCCACGGGTCGGAAGCAGCGCCTGACGAGTTGGGTGAAGTTCATGCCGCAATCAGGCGATCGCAGATCCGGCCTCACCGCGCACCAAGGGCGTGCAGGCAGCGATCGATCCAGAGCTTGGTGAGCTTTTCCTGCACGGCGTTCTGTCCCAGGCGCGCGCGCAGGTTCGGAAAATCGACCCGGTCCATCTCCTGGTCCTGGTTGAAGCAGGAGAACACCACGGTCTCAATGCCGGTCGCCGGATCGACGTGGCGCTGCAGGCATTGGGCGCAGATTTCCTTCATCATGCACTGCATCGGCGAGTTGATCGAGGCAATCGCGGCGTGGTCGGGCTTCAGATAGGAGGCGAGCACGGTTTTGCGCGCGGCGGTCACCGCCGCCATCATGCCGTCGGAGCCGATGGCGATAACGCGGTCGACGTCCTGCAGCGCGATCGGACGCGCGCCCAATGCACCCGAACCGTAGGCCTGCAGCGCGGCGACGATGTTGCCGGTGAAGGACTGATCCTGTGCGCGGCTTGGCTGGAAGCCGGGCGCCTCGTCGCAACACCAGACGATGGCATCGGCGGCGCGCTCGATCTCATCGACCTTGTAACGATCGACGATGTATTTGTAGCCGGCAAAATAAAGCACGCGGCTGCCGTGCGCCCGCAGCGCCTGGCCGATCGAGAACAGCACCGCGTTGCCAAGACCGCCGCCGACCAGCAGCACCGTTTCGTTGGACGGAATCTCGGTCGGCGTTCCGGTCGGCCCCATCAGGATGACGGGCTCGCCTTCCTTCAGCAGCGCGCAGAAATCGGAGGAGCCGCCCATTTCCAGAACGATCATCGACAGCAAGCCGCGCTCGCGATCGACCGCGGCACCGGTCAGCGCCAAGCCTTCCATCGCCAGACGGGAACCGGAGACTTTTGCCGCCACCGTCTCGAAGTTCTGCAGACGATAAAATTGGCCGGGCTGGAACGCGCGCGCGGCGATCGGGGCGCGAACCACGACTTCCACGATAGTCGGCGTGAGACGCTCCACCTTGTGCACGGTCGCGCGCAGTTCGTCGTCGAGCCGCGCGATCAATGCGTCCGGTGACAGACCGTTTGCCGGCGGCCGCGCCAGCACGCGGCTGACCACCGGATAGCCCTGCTTGGCGCTCGACATTGCCTTGACGACGTTGCCGGCGAAGGACGGGTGCAGATCGCCGAAGAAACTGATCGCCCGGCCGTCGTCGCGCAGATGCATCAGCACGTCGGCCGATACCGGCTTGGTCATGCGCTCGGGACTGACCGGGGCACCATTCTCGCTGACGGCTTGGAAATATTTGCCGTCGAGCGTGATGCCGTCGGGATGCTCGCGCGCGAGCACCGTGTTGGGCTGGGTGCCGGCGGCAACAAGGATCGTGCGCGCCGGCAGCGTGACCTCGCGCAGGCCTGACGGCACTTCACCCTCCGCGGCCGGCGCATCCGGCAGACGGCAACGCAGGGCGCGCGCGGCGCCAGCGTCGTCGAGCAGGACTTCCGCCGGCGTCAGCCGCTCAGCGAAGTTGATCCCCTCCTCAAGCGCCTTGGCGACCTCCTCATGATTGAGCGAATAGCTCGGCGAATCGACCATGCGCCGCCGATAGGCAATGGTCACGCCACCCCAGGCCTGCAGCAGGTCGTTGACGCGCGCCGCCCGACCTTCGCGCATGGCGGCGTCCCGTTCGGCGCGGATGGCGCGAGCGTGATCGAGGAACTCATCGGCAATCGCGGCTTCCACCGGCGACCAGGCCGCGCGTACGGCGTCCGCACCACGCTCAGCCGCCAATGTCTCGAAATGCTGGAGAAACTTCTCGACCTGCACGGGATAATAGGCGAGCGATTCGGTCGCCGTGTCGATCGCGGTCAGGCCCCCGCCGATGACGACGATCGGCAACCTCACCTGCAGATTGGCAATCGAGTTGGTCTTGGCGGCGCCCGTAAGCTGCAAGGCCATCAAGAAATCGGACGCCTGCCGCACGCCCGGCGCGAGGCCATTAATCATCGGCGCGATGGTCGGCTTACCGGCGCCCGCGCAAAGCGCGATGTGATCAAAGCCGAGCTCGAAGGCGGCCTCCGGGGTGATGGTGCCACCGAAGCGCACGCCACCGAACATCTTGAAGGTATCACGACGCTCCAGCAACAGGCGCACGATTTTCAGGAAGTTCTTGTCCCAACGCACGGTGATGCCGTACTCGGCGACGCCGCCGAAGCCGGCCATCACACGATCATCGAGCGGCTCGACTAGGTCCTGAAAATCGCGGATCGGCCGGAACGGCACACGCCTGCCGCGCGCATCGACACCAGAGAGTTCCGGTGACAGCGGCTCGATCTTCAGACCATCGATCGCGATGACGGTATGGCCATCGTTCATCAAATGATGCGAGAGATTGAAGCCGGCCGGTCCCAGCCCGACTACCAGAACTTTGCGGCCGGACGCGGGCTTCGGCAACGGTCGGCGCAGATCGAGCGGGTTCCAGCGGGTCAGCAGGCTGTAGATCTCGAAGCCCCAGGGCAACGCCAACACATCTTTCAGATTGCGGGTCTCGACCTGCGGGATGTCGACCGGCTCCTGCTTCTGATAGATGCAGGATTTCATGCAATCGTTGCAGATGCGGTGGCCGGTTGCGGCGCAGAGCGGATTGTCGACGGCAACAATCGCGAGTGCGCCGATGGCATAGCCTTCGGCCTTCACCAGATTCATCTCAGAGATTTTTTCTTCCAGCGGACAGCCGGCGAGAACGGTGCCGAAGCCGTTGGCCTTGAAGCCACCGGTCTTCTCGCTCAAGCCGCGCGAGCAGGAATCCTTGCCCTGGTTGTGGCACCAGATGCAGTAATTGGCGTGATCAAGCGCGCCGGTGAGATCGGTGCCGTGATCGGTAAGACCGAAACCCTCGCGTTCGCGCCATTTTCCCGGCGGCAGGCGCAGCATGGTGACGCCGTCGGCGACATGGGTTTCGACCGGCACAAGATGAGCCGGGTCGACCTTGTGTGGCGCCTTGAACAGAACGCCGGAATGGTGCTCGCGCTGGCCGTCCTCGGTGTGCAGCGCCCACGCGGCGTAGCGCAGCGCCAGATCAAACGCCTCGGTGTTGTCGTCGGGCGCCTCCATCCAGCGCGAAACGCACTCGGCAAAGCGCAATTCGGAAAACACGCCTCCGAAATGTGGCGTGAGCGCGGCGCGCAATTGATAAGGTTCGAATGCGGCCGCCGCAGCGGCATTGTATTGCTTGGCGGCACGACGCTGCACGAACAGCCGCTTGACCGAATAAAGCGGTGCGAGCGCATGATGGCGCGCGGCAAGTGCGGCGACCTCGGCGCGGATGCCGAACAGATCGCCAATAAAGTCTTCCAGATGCGGCGCGAGCGCGATCAGCAGTTCGGACTCATCCTTGGCGGCGAGCTGATCGGGCACCGCGCGCGCCGCCATAAGGCGGTTGTGCAACCCGGCGTCAACAGCCGCGAGGTGATCGACGAAGTGGGCATCGAGAAGCGCGAGACCCTCGCGGCGGTAGAGGTCGTCAAAGGACATCCCGAACGCGAGCGCCAAACCGCCGGCAGGCGTGTCAGCGCCACGGTGCGCACGTTCCATTCCTGCCTCAGTCAACCGGTTTGAGTTCATGGCTTCGACGGTGCGGTCCCGACGGTTCGGTCAATTCAGGCACCGAGCCTGCAAGGCCCGTGCCGAATTCGCCGCCAGGAAGAATTTGGAAATGCCGATATTCGTCGGCGTTAATAGATGCCGGGGTTTGGCGCGCCAGGGCCGCCTTTGTCAACCGATGCCGGCTACCACGGCCGCGGCCGATTCTTCACGGACGGGTGAACGTCGACAATGCCTTCCGGGCAGAAGATCTCGCAATTGAAACACGTGATGCAATGCTCGCGGAACCTGATCACAGGCAGCTCCAGTGCTGAACGCAGGCCCGGGATCTCGGTCTGTTGCGGGGCCGGCTCCATATGAATGACGTCGGCCGGACAAACGATGTCGCAGACGCCGCAGCCGGTGCACTTTTCAATTTCAATATGTTCGATCATTCCACGAAACATCGCTAATTTAGATGATTTACAGCGTAACGAGCGCAACGACGCGAAGCAATTTGGCGGAACGGATTTATTGATCAGATTTTCCGCGCCGGGATGCCATCGCCCGGGAACGTTCACATCTTGTAGACCTCGACCGCGTCCGGGTCCCAAGCTAGGCCATTGCCGGGCCGGTCCGGCACTTCGGCAAAGCCGTCGACGATCTTGAGCTTGTATTGCAGGATTGAATCCGCCCAGTCGACATATTCCAGGCAATGGCAGGTCGGCGTCGCGGCCAAAAGATGGGCGCTGACCTCCGGAAACAGATGCGAGGACATCTCGATGTGGTGGACGGCGGCGAGGCTCGCCGCGCGCTGCCAGCCGGTGACACCACCGATACGTTCGAGGTCCGGCATGACATAGTCGGCGGCGCCGGCGGCGAGTGCGGTTGCCATCGCGGTCGGCTCGGAAAAATTCTCCCCGATCTGGATCGGCGTCTTCAGGCTGCGCACCAGCTTGGCCGAACCGACGTAATCGTCGTGTCGGATCGGCTCCTCGAGCCAATAGACCCCCTCCTCATCGAGTGTACGGCCGCGCGCCAGCGCATCGGCAACGGTCAGCGCCTGGTTGTAATCGACCATGATGGCGACGCCGTCGCCCAAGCGTTTGCGCACCGCATGCAGCGTGGCGATGTCCTCGCGCTGGGTCGAATAGCCGAGCCGCAGCTTCATCGCCTTGAAGCCGCCGGAGAGCAGCAATTCGGCCTCATCGGCGACCTCGTCCGGATTCTTCATCAGGCCGAGACCGCAGGAATTATAGGCCGGGATGCGGCGCGGCGCGCTGCCGAGGAAAGTCGCGAGCGGTACGCCGGCCGCCTTCGCCAGCGCGTCCCAGGCCGCGACATCGATCGCCGACATCGCCATTCGCACGATGCCCTGAACACCGATCAGCGCGAAACGCGTCGAAAGCTTAGTCCACAGATCGACCGGCGCGACCCGCTCCGCCTTTATGGTGCGAGCGACCTCCTCCAGCATCGCTGCGATCGCCGGCGCGGCCGCCGTCAGATAGCAAAACAGATAGGAATGGCCGGTTACGCCCTCCTCGGTCTCAAGGTCGACCAGAAGCAGCGGCGCCGCGGTAAGGCTGCCACGGCTGGTGCCGAGCGCATAGGTCATCGGCACTTCGACGCCGGTGGCGCGGATCGTGCGGATCGTGAGTTTGGGGATTGCAGCCGTCATGTTCGTCCCGCCGCCATCTACACGAGCCATGATTATCCGATTGGCCCGGCACGCGACAGGCCGCTCGTGCTCCGATTCTCACATTCACATCCCGCTTCAGCCGGTACCCTTGCGAATGTTCGAATCAAAACTCAACCAGCGCATTACATTGAACGGCAATTGTGGCGAACGCTCGGGACGGAATACCGGGACGGAATGCATTGACTCCCAGACCGGTCCGATTAGGAAATGTCGGCTTGGCGGCGCGACCGGATCGGGCGCCAGCCGGTGGGGCAGGGCATGTGGGCAATGGGTGAACCATGAACCAGAGGCAAGACGTCAAGGCACTGACCGAAGCGGTGGTCGCCAATATCGAGGCTAGCAAGCGGTTCGACAAGCCATTCTGCCATCTCGAATTTGACCGGGTGTTCCCGGACGATGTCTACAACGAGATGCTGCTCCAGATGCCGGAAGCGGGGGACTATCGCCCGCTCGAAGGTCACAACAAGGGCAATGTGCAGGCCGACGGAACCAGCACCCGCGTCAAAATCGATCTGTTCCCGGAATATATCCGGCATTTGCCCAAGCAAAAGCGCGAGATCTGGGAGATCGTCGGGCGTGCGCTGTGTTCCAACGAGGTTCTCGGCGCCTTCGTGCGCGGTCTTGCGCCTGGCTTGGAATCTCGCTTCGGACCGAATTATGCCGATGTCGGGATGTACGCGATCCCGGTGCTGATGCGCGATGTTCCGGGCTATCGGATCACGCCGCATACCGATACCCATTGGAAAGGCATTACGGTCCAGTTCTATCTGCCGCGCGACAATTCCACGCCGCATATCGGAACCATCTTCCATGACCGGAAAGTGGATCGCTCGATGCCAAAAGCGGCCCAGATGCAGTTTGTACCGAACTCCGGCTATGCCTTTGCCGTGACCGACCGGTCCTGGCATTCGGCCGACACGGTCGGGCCTGAGGTCAAAACGCGGGATTCGATTCTCCTGACCTATTTCGTGGACGCCGGGCTGCTACGCTTCATGCGCAACCGCGGAAAGCGGGTTGGGAATTTTGTCCTCAACGAGGTCAAGCACGTCGTCCGCTAGCGGAATGGGGGCTAGGATGCGGGACCGGGCCAGACAGGCCGGTCTCCAATGTCCTTGAACCCCTTGTTCCGTCTTCCCATATTGATTTCGACCGGCCGGCAAAGGGTAAAAGAACCCGGGTCCGGACGGCCGAGGGGCGCCAAATGGGCCCCTTCAAAGTCGCTTAAGGCGAGGACTTTGAGACAATGTCGCGAATTCCGTCGTTATCCAGTCCGTTCCTGCTCGGGTTTGACGAGATCGAGCGTGCGCTCGACCGAGTCACCAAAGGCGCCGACGGCTATCCGCCCTACAATATTGAGCGGATCGCCCGAAACAGTCAGGGCCCCGAGCGTCTGCGGATCACGTTGGCGGTCGCCGGGTTCACCCGCGACCAGCTTGACGTGACGATCGAGGAGAACCAACTCCTCATCCGCGGGCGGCAACAGGACGACAAGTCGCGTGAATACCTCCATCGCGGCATCGCCGCGCGCCAGTTCCAGCGCACTTTCGTGCTGGCCGACGGCATGGAGGTGTTGGGCGCCGATCTGAAGAACGGATTGCTGTCGATCGATCTCGCGCGCCCGGAACCCGAGCGCGTGGTCAAGACGATCGCGATCAGCGCGGAAGAATGACGGAATAAGCATACGGACTCGACCGTATAAAATGAGAAAGGAGTCGAGGGCCATGATGAACGAACCGAACAACACTACCCCCGAGACGAGACCATGAGCGAGGAAGCTCTGGCGCACCTGGGTGGCGGCAAGATCGCCTATGTGAAGACGATCCGCTCCGAAGATGTGTCGTCGCTGTTCCCACAGGTTCCGGAAATGCAGCCGGGTCTGACGCTGTTCGCGCTGCATGCCGCCGATGGCACGCCGATCATGCTGACGGATTCGCGCGAAGCCGCGGTCGCGAATGCCTGGAGCAATGAGCTCGAGACCGTCAGCGTGCACTGACACGCGAACGCCAACGCAACGTCCTTAGAGCATTTCCAGGCGAAGCGGAAACCGGTTCGCCGTCCGGAAATGCAACACACAAGGAGATAGAGCGCTTTCATGATTCTAACGAAATTGAGAGCGCTTTCGTGCAATGGCGTTCTGATCCCGCCACCATGACACCGACCGGCGAAGCGGCGCAGAATGCGTCGTTTTGTCGTTTTCATCTGGGCGGATCAAATCGCGCGATTTGGCGAACAGTATCAAGCGGCCGAGGCCGAAGGCATTGCCAACACAGCATAGAGCGCCTCGGCGTCATTCGATTGGCGCAGTTTCTTGACCACGTCAGAATCGCGCAGCAGCCGTGCGATACGGGCCAATGCCTTCAGATGATCGGCACCGGCCGATTCAGGCGCGAGCAGCAGAAATATCAGATCGACAGGCTCGCCATCCAGCGCCTCGAACTCGATCGGCCGCTCCAGCCGCGCGAACAAGCCAAATAAGGAACCGAGCCGCGCGAGCTTGCCGTGCGGGATTGCGATGCCATTGCCGTTTGCGGTCGAACCCAGCTTCTCACGCTGCATCAGCGTTTCGAAGATCGTACGCTCGTTTTGACCCGTCAGTTCCGCCGCCTTGGCGGCGAGTTCTTGCAACGCCTGTTTCTTGTTGTTGACCTTGAGCGCGGGAATGACCGCATTCGGCGCGACGAGATCAGAGAGCAACATGGAAACAATCCTGGGCTCACAACGTGGGCTGATCGGCGGTCCGCCAAAGGCGGCGGACCATAAGGAGGGAAGGTCACAAGGTCAATGGGCGTCGGTGACCGTCATGGTGGGCGGATCGATCCAGCCGATATTCCCGTCCGAGCGGCGGTATACCAAATTGACCCGGCCATCACCCGCGTGACGGAAGACCAAGACCGGAGCGCCGGTCAGATCCAGTTCGATGACGGCCTCACTGACCGACAGGCGTTTGAGCGCCATTGTGGTCTCAGCGATGATGACGGGAGAGAAATCCCCGCTATCCTCTTCGTCGTTGTCATGCTGGGGCGCCGCGATGACGTAGCTCGGGGCGTCAACGGCTGACGAATCGCGCACGTCGGCTTCGATTCGCTCGGGGGTCGAGGTGGCCGCCTGATGATCCTTCAGCCGGCGCTTGTAACGGCGCAAGCGTTTCTCAATGCGAATCGCCGCCTGATCAGCACTGGCATAGGCATCGGACGCCAGCGCCTCGGCCTGCAGCGTCATGCCGGAATCAAGATGAATGGCGCATTCCGTGCGAAAGCCGAAGCCCTCCTTGCCGACCGTCACGTGTCCGGAATAGCCGCCATTGAAATATTTGGCCATCGCCTCGGCCACGCGCGCATTGACGCGCTCCCGCAGGGCGTCACCGATATCGATATTCTTTCCCGAAACGCGAAACGGCATGAGTTACTCCTGGACCTCGGTCGATTTGATATCGGGCTTTCGATTGGTGTCCCGAATCCGAAGTTCGTCGTACTATACAGCCTGCTCCGTACGAACTTCGGATTCGATAAGGACACTAGCAAGTTTATGAATTTAGTGAAATTTTTGATTTGAAATTCGTATGAGCGCCTGCCGCAAATCACGTAACGAATTTTAAACCCCCCACACTAGAACGCGTTCAATTCAAGTCAAAACATGAAAGCGCTCCATCTCCTTGCATGTCTCATTTTCGGACGGCGAACCGGTTCCCACTTCGCCTGGAAGCGCTTTAGAACGAATTCCGCTCAGGTGGAATTGCTTTTGCTGCCTGACATCCTGATTCCTCACATGCACATTTTTGGAATAGTCCGCAACTTTTCCAAATCAGGCTCTCTTGGACATATAGCTTGATTATTGCGTTCGCCAGATGGCGCCCGTGGCTGCCGGCGCGCCAGCCGGCAACCCGCCTGACGAACGTCAGGATGCCACCCTAAAGGACGTGTTCTGCTTTTCGCGGCGCCGCTGAACCGAAGACGGAATGCGCATGGCTTCGCGGTATTTGGCGACAGTGCGGCGCGCGATGTCGACTCCTTCACCGTGCAGCTTTTCGACAATGGTATCATCGGACAGCACGGCGCGCGGACTCTCCGCATCGATCAGATGCTTGATGCGATAACGCACCGCCTCCGCGGAGTGGGCCTCGCCGCCGTCCGCGGCCGCGATCGCGGAGGTGAAGAAGTATTTCAATTCAAAAATGCCGCGTGTCGTCGCCATATATTTGTTGGCGGTCACGCGTGAAACCGTGGATTTATGCATGGAGATCGCATCGGCGACGGTCTTGAGATTGAGCGGCCGCAGATGCTGCACGCCCTGGAGAAAAAATGCTTCCTGCTGACGCACGATTTCGGTTGCGACCTTGAGAATGGTCTTCGCGCGTTGATCAAGCGCGCGTACCAGCCAAGTTGCCGTCTGTAGACAATCGGCAACATAGGTCTTGTCTGCACTGTTGCGCGTGGCCTTTGCCACCTTCGCGTGATAGCTCTGATTGACGAGTACCTTCGGCAAGGTGTCGGAATTCAGCTCAACCAGCCAGTGGCCGTCGGGACCCGGCCGGACAAAAACATCGGGCACGATCGGCTGCACGACGGTGCTGCCGAAAACGAGGCCCGGCTTGGGATTGAGATTGCGGATTTCGGCGATCATGTCCTGAAGATCGCTGTCGTCGACGGCGCATATCTTCCGCAGCGCGGCAAGGTCGCGGCGCGCTAGCAGATCGAGATGGTCGACCAGCGCCGCCATCGCCGGATCGAACCGATCGCGTTCCTTGAGTTGGAGCGCCAGGCATTCGGTGAGGTTGCGCGCGCAAACACCAGGCGGATCAAAGGTCTGGAGGATGCCCATGACAGCTTCGACCTCCGCGGTCGACGCGGCCAACCGCTCGGCGACCGCGGCGATATCGCCGGTCAGGTAGCCGGTCTCGTCCACCAAATCGATGAGATGCCGGCCGATCATCCGCCGTCCGGGATCGGCGATCGCAAGCGCCAATTGCTCCGACAGATGGCCCACCAATGTGGTCTCGGCCGCCACGAACGCTTCCAGATTGTAGTCGCCGTCGTCGCGCGCCCCGCCACCGGTCCATTCCGAATAGCCGGCGACCGGTTGATGATCGTTCCGCGAGGATGGCGCGGCTTCGTCGGGGAAAACGTTCTCGAGACTGGTGTCGAGGCGATCCTCGATTGTCGTGCGGCTGGTCTCCAGTTCCTGGCCGAGCCAATCGGAAGCGCCAGCCTCCATTCTCGGCTCTGGGGCGTCTTCGGGGCCGTTCAACCCGTTCGGAGTGTCGCCCTCGCCTTCCTGGCTGCGTTCGAGCAGCGGATTTCGCTCCAGCTCGCCTTCGACATAGGTCACGAGATCAAGGCTGGAGAGTTGCAGCAGCTTGATGGCCTGCATCAGCTGCGGCGTCATCACCAGTGCTTGGGTGTGACGCATTTCAAGTTTTTGAGAAAGTGCCATGACAACCCGGCTAGTTGGTCCGTTTCTTGCTTATCCGGCTGTGAGGCAGATGTATAGTTATACTAATTGCGGCAGATCATAGCACCCTAAATTCTTGCCTATAATTTAGTCATTAGGCTTAAAACAAAGCAAAATGATGCGTTCCCGGCGCCGATCAGAGCCGGAATTCCTCACCGAGATAAAGCCGCCGGACGTCGGGATCGTTAACGATTTCTTCCGCATGGCCCTCACGGAGCACTTGGCCGGAATAGATGATGTAGGCGCGATCAGTCAGTCCCAGTGTTTCGCGAACGTTGTGGTCGGTGATCAGGACGCCGATCCCGCGATTAGTGAGGTGCCGGACCAGCGCCTGGATATCGCCGACGGCAATGGGATCGATGCCTGCGAACGGCTCGTCGAGCAGCATGTAGCTTGGGCGCGTCGCCAGCGCCCGGGCGATTTCCACCCGCCGCCGTTCGCCGCCGGACAAAGCGATGGCGGGCGTCTTGCGCAGCCGGGCAATGTTGAATTCCTCCAGCAGCGAGTCGAGATCGGCGTCGCGGCGCCGCCGGTCCGGCTCGACCACCTCCAGCACCGAGCGGATATTGTCTTCGACGCTCAGGCCGCGGAAAATCGAGGCTTCCTGCGGCAGATAGCCGATGCCCAGGCGAGCGCGCTGATACATCGGCAATTCAGTGACGTTATAGCCGTCGAGTTCGACCCGGCCGCGGTCGGCCTTGATCAGGCCGGTGATCATGTAAAACACGGTGGTCTTGCCCGCTCCGTTGGGGCCAAGCAGTCCGACAGCCTCGCCGCGCCGGACATAGAGGCTGACGTCGCGCACGACCTTGCGCGTGCCGAAGCTCTTCTCAACACCATGGATGGCCAGATAGCCGGTGCGCTGCGCGGTACGATGGCCTTGGTCGCGCTGCGCGGATTGATGGCCCTGGTTTCGCGGCGGCGCACGATGGCCCTGATCGTCACGGTGTGGCGCCAGCCGAGCAGCCCGTCGTGGCGTCCGCGTTTCCGAGTTCACCGGCTTGATAGCGCCTACCAGCGCCTCAATACCGGTCCGGCCGCCATCGCGCCGCGCACCGCGCAACGGCGGGCGGCGCGGAGACGCGAGCGAAAGTTTGCGCCACCACAGCGTAAGGAAATTCAGCACACCTGCCTCGGAGCCAGCATGTCCCGGTTACGTATGTTTTGGTCACGTCGTGCGACCAAACTTGGCGTCGCACCGGGACCTTGGGCCGCGGGTTCGCCGGCTGACCTATAGGATGTTCTTGTGGACGGAACCAGGGCAGGCATAGGCCACGAGCCATTTGCGGGGATGGACGTTCGCACCGTGGCGCGATGCGGCGCCATGCCGGCCAGTTCCGGGCTCAATTCTTGGCTGGCGCGCGGGTCCGGTTGCGCTGGCGCGCGCCGGCGGGCTTTCCTTTCGCCTTGCCGTCTTTGGCTTCCTTTGCATTGGGTTGAATGAGCGCTTCAACCCGGCCTTGTCCGCCCTTGCCAGCATCAACACGCGAAACACCGGTATTGAGATCGACCACTAGGCGTTGTCCGCGCAACACATCACGCTCGCGAGCAATAACGACATTTCCGACCAGCGTCACGGTATTGGCCTTCATGTCGAAGAATCCGTTGTCACCGGTCGCGGTCTGATCCTGATGGGTCACGACAACCCCGCCTTTCGCTTCCAGCCGGCGGATGCTCTGCTGGCCTCGCTCGCCGATATCGGTCTTCGGACCTTTTGCCTTTGCCGCCTTGCTGTTTTCATAGAACACGACCAGCGACTTGCAGCGCATTGTGGTGTCGCCCTGCACGACGCGGACGCTGCCGCTGAATGTCGCGCGCTGATCCTTGTCACGGACTTCGAGCCGGTCCGCCGAGATCTTGACCGGCTGATTGCGGTTCTTGGAAAAGCCCTGCAGAGCGTTGGGAACACCGGTCGCGGTCTGCTGCGCGAATAGCGGGCTTGTCGGGAGCACCATGACGCCAGCAATCAGCACCGCGACGCAAACCGGCATTGCGCGCAGCCCAGCCAACAATAGTGTAGCCAGCGCGCGCGTGCTCTGCGTGTTGTTGAAATCCATGTCTCCGCTTCTCATCGTTTCCTGTCAGCGCGGTCGGCGGTAGCGCTATTGGCTTTATTATTCCCCGCTTTGTCGGGTTTGTTTTCAGTCTTGCCAGCGGCTGAAGCGGCAGCGGCGGCAGCCTTGGCTTTTTCTTCCCGCGCCTTGTTGATCTTCGCCATATCCATCGTGATCGTGACGCCGCCGTCGAACACGATGACGTCACCGGAATTCGAAACCTCAAAACGGGTCGCTACCAAGTCACCTTCCAGCATTTTCAGTTCGACCGGTTTCTGCGAGATAATATGGCCGGCCTTGATGTCGATGACCGCTTCGCTCAAGCGCCCCTCATAGCCGTTGGAGGACTTGATCAAAATGTTGTCTGTTAATGTCAGCATTTCGGTCTTGGTGTCGTAGACGCCGTTGACGGCAGTCAAATTGACAATCGATTTGTCCTCCATCTCAATCTTGCCGCGCATGTCCTTCAGTTCGAGACGATCGGGACGGGTGATGTCCTGCGAGGCCGCGCGCGCGTTCAAGGCATAGGCGCGATTGTCCTTGGTAAAACCCGACACGCGCGGCGATTCCATCGTGATCTTGGTACCGGAGATCACCACATTGCCGATCTCGACCGGCAGATTGGAAATCATCGAAAGCGGATTGAGCCAGGCCAGCGCCATCAGCACCAGCGTCATCAGGATGACGCCGGCCGGGATTCCGATGCGCAACACGCGCACCAAACGGCTATGACGGGTCGCGACGCGGAACCGGCGTTCAATATCGTTCGTGGCCGCGGCCGCCGGACCGCGGCCGAAGCCGTCTTCGAATTGGGGTGGAACGGTCAGTCGGTTCATTCCCCGGCCGTCAATCGCCTGTTGTTGTCACAAAGCCATACCGCCTATTCTAGCGATTCCGCCGCGACGCGGTGAGAAAAAGGCCATATCCGCCATGTGGGATGTGTGCCGCCGAATTAAAGTTCCTGCAGCGGTTTACGGCCTTCGCACGCGGGTCATTTGCCCGAAAAGAGCAGCCCGATATCAACAATGGCCGACGAATGTGGCCCGGGGACGGCGTATCCGCCGGTTAGGAATGCGCGAAGATGTCTTCCTCGGCCCAGCCGGCGAGATCGAG
Source organism: uncultured Alphaproteobacteria bacterium (assembly GCA_963806815.1). Lineage (GTDB taxonomy): Bacteria > Pseudomonadota > Alphaproteobacteria > Rhizobiales > Xanthobacteraceae > CAWDZJ01. Next base: position 149,952 of record CAWDZJ010000016.1, read on the forward strand.
CCTGGCGCGCACCGGCAGGAAACCGAAGCAGGCGGCCGCCATCTCCTCGCGGCCCTCGCGCGCCAGCATGACGTCGAGCCGGTCCCTCAAGGCGTGCAGGTAGAGCACGTCAGAGGCGGCATAAGCGAGCTGGGCGTCAGTCAGTTGCTCTGCGCCCCAATCGGACGATTGCTGCTGCTTGGAAAGGTCGACACCGAGCAATTCGCGCACTAGGTCCTTCAGGCCGTGTCGGTCGGTATAGGTCCGGGTCAGACGTGAGGCGATCTTGGTGCAATAGGCCGGGGCCGGCATTGCGCCGAAGGCATTTTCGAGCGCGGCGAGATCGAAGCGGGCGAAGTGGAAGATCTTCAGGACCGCGGAATCGGCAAGCAGGCGTTTCAGGTTGGGGGCATCGCGCGCACCGAGCGGGATCTGCACAACGTCGGCGCTGCCGTCACCGGGCGAGAGTTGCACCACGCAGAGACGATCGCGGTGCGGATCGAGCCCCATGGTCTCGGTGTCGATCGCGACCGCACCCACGGCATAGTGCGACAGATCAGGCAGGTCGCCACGGTGCAAGCGGATGGTCATCGGATCTCCGGTTCGGCGGCGGATCGCAGGGGCGCTTTAATATGCCAGTGCGAGCTTAATGAACAGCGCTCGATCCAACTCTGGGTCATGGTTGTCGTATCGCGTCCCGCAAAGAGCGTTTGGTTCTAATCCGGAGCAGCATCGGGATTGAGATTGTCTCGGCTGCTACGCGCTCCGGGCACCGCGTTGAATACTTAACATTGTTAGCTAATCAATAATATTATATTGTTAATATGCGTTAACTTCTATGTAGGTAAGCCGATTTTTGAAGGCTCTATTGCATATAAAATGAGATTACACTGGCTTAAAGGCACAGTTAGACTGTCGCTATTCATTGCTGTATTCCTGCCAGCGCAAAAATGGCGTCCGGCAGGCTCGATCAACGATTTCATCGGAAAAACCTGTCGACGTTCCCGGCTCGCGCGCAAGAGCACTTCCGAATTAATTGGAATCACGAAAGTGCTCTATCCTTTTATTTTGTCGCATTTCCGGATGGCGAACCGCTTTCCACTTCGCCAGGAAATGCTTTAGGCGACCTGGCACTTCTGACCGCCGAGCCAGGTTTCCGTGATCTTGATGTTCATGATGTCGCGCAGATCGGTCTTGGTCGGATCGCGGTCAAGAACTACGGAGTCGGCGAACTTGCCCTTTGCCACGCTGCCGGTGATGTCATCGAGGTGGCATTGCCAGGCGGCATCGATGGTCACTGCCTTGAGCGCCTGCATGACGGTCACGGCCTCGCCCGGATTGAGCTGCTTGCCGGTCTGCGGCATGTCGCGCGTGACAGCATTCGAGACATAGCGCAGCGGAGCAATCGGCGTGACGTTGAAATCGGAGTGCAGCGTGAACCGCATGCCCATCTTTGCAGCCGTTGCGCAGGGATCGAGGAGGTTCGCGCGCTCGGGCCCGAGCAGCTTGTTCTGGAATGCGTCACCCCAGTAGTAGACATGGCCGATCAGAAACGACGGCGAGATTTCGAGCGCTTTCATCCGATCCATTGATCGGGATGCAGGATCGAGCGGTGCTCGATCCGGTGGCGCGCGTCGGAGCGCGGCGTTTTCTTGAGCGCCGCCTCGAAGGCGTCGAGCACCATGTCGATTCCGGCGTCGCCATTGGCGTGGACTCCAACCTGCCAGCCAAGATCATTCGCCTGCTCGACCGCCGCCAGCAATGCCTCAGGCGTATAGTTCGGCGTGCCGCGGCCCCATGCGTTGATGAGATAGGGCTCGCGTATGTACCCGGTTCCGGCCAGATTGGATCCATCGACCCAGGCCTTGATGCCGGAGATGGGAAAAATGGTCGTTGCCCATTTTCGGTTTCATCCCGAGCTTCTGCCATTTGTCCATGGCGGTAGACACGAGATAGGCGGCAAGCCGTACGGGCGGTTCAGATTACATTGCGGCTGCAATCGAATTGAGATCGAGTTGCGGATCGATCAGCCCGATGCCGCAATCGTGCACACTGGTGCAGCCGACCGAGGCTGCGTGCTCAAGCAGCTTTCTGATGTTGGACACGTATTGCGCGGGCGCAATTCCCGGGATCACGGCGGCGAACAGCGAGATCGCCGGCGGTTCATGAATTTCGCCGGTGAACTGTCCTTTGGCATCGCGCACCAGTTCGCCGTGTGGCGGAGTTGGCAACTTCGGAGTCAGCTTGGCCGCGTTGAACGCCAGACTGTCGGCGAAGGCCACATGCCCATTGTCCTCGAGAATAAACAACGGATTGGCGGGCACAAGCTTGTCGAGACCCTCGATCGACGTGACGAGCGTACCTGGGGTAATCAGCGGATCGAACATCTGGCCGACGACCTAGTCCCCCGGCTTGCTTGCCGCAATCGCCTTCTGAAGTTTCGCCTGGCCGCCAGACATCGACATGTTGGCGAACGGCCCGAGATCGAGCCAAGTGTCGAAATACGAGAAGACGAAATGCATGTGGGGATCGATGAAGCCCGGCAGCATCGTGCGGCCGGCGAGACCGATCACCTGCGTGCGTGGCCCCTTCAGTGCTCCCGCAGCCGACCACGACCCGACAAAGATGATCCGGCCGTCGGCAACCGCCACCGCTTCCGCGGATGACTGGCCGGCATCCATCTTATGGATTGTTCCGCCCTGGAAAATCGTATCAGCGATTTCATTCGCCGCGAATGACTTGCTTGGCCCGGCCAACAGAGTCCCGCCGGCCGCAGTCGCCAGCGACGCCGCACCGGCGAGAAATTTTCTGCGAACTCATTCCGCTCTTCGCGAAGGCGAGCAGACCCGGTCGACAAGCAAAGCATATCCTAATTTCCCAAAGTTCTCATGATCTGGGGATGTTAGCTGTTGCACTATTACGTCACCGTAGATCTGGTGATTTAATTCAGCTTATCGCTGAAAAGAATAAATCTTTTTTCGCTGTAAGATCGGCAGCGAGACTGACGTTTCAAGCCGCCGATGCAGCTTCGCCTCCACGCCGCGATAAAAGTTTCCGTATGTCAGCCGCCGACCTCGGCTGACCGTGCAGGAAACCCTGGACTTGGGTACAGCCCAGTTCGCGGAGCAATTCCATTTGCGCTTCGGTCTCGACACCTTCCGCGGTGGTTGTGATATTGCGCGCCTTAGCAATACTGACGACCGCTTTCACAATCGACAACGAACCGGCATTGTCGGTAACGTCTTTGATAAACGAACGGTCGATCTTGATCTTATCGAACGGAAACCGCTGGAGATAACTCAACGAGGAATATCCGGTACCAAAATCATCCATCGCAATGCGCACACCCAGGCTGCGCAATTGCTGCAATACGGCGAGCGCCGCCTCGTCGTCACGAATAAGCACGGCTTCCGTCACTTCCAATTCCAGCCTGTGAGCCGGCAGTTGCGACGACGCCAGCGCATTGATGACGATCTGAATAAAGTTGTCGTTCTTGAACTGGACCGGCGAGACATTGACTGCGATCTTGACGTCATCCGGCCAGCCCGCGGCTTCGGCACAGGCGGTTCGCAACACCCACTCACCGAGCGGAACAATGAGCCCGGACTCCTCCGCGATTGCAATATACGTCGCCGGCGGAACCGGCCCGCGGGTAGGATGCGACCAGCGCAGCAAGCATTCGCAACCGGCGACCCTGTTATTATCGAGACTGACAATCGGCTGATAGTGAAGTTCGAAATCCCCGTGCCTGATCGCCTCGCGCAGATCATTCTCGAGTGCGTGCTGGGCCTTGACTTGCGCGTCCATGTCAGCCTCAAAAAAGCGATAGGTCGAACGTCCCTCGATCTTGGCGCCGTGCACGGCGAGATCGGCATTTTTGAGAAGCTCGTCAGCATCCACGCCGTCGTCCGGCGCAAGCGCAATGCCGACGCTGATATCGCAGGCAAGACAATAATCGTCGATCTCGTAAGGCGCCCTGTTCGCTTCCTGGATTTGATTGACGAACTCGGTTACTTCTTTCGGATTCGTGACCTCGGGTCGAACGATCGCAAACTCGTCCCCGCCCAGCCGACCGATGAAATCCATGTCGTGCAAGCAGCCCCGCAAGCGGACAGCAACGGCCTTGAGCAATTTGTCCGCGACCTGATGACCAAGTGTTTCGTTGATGTATTTGAAACGATCAAGATTAAGATGGAGCAAGGCCAGATTGGTGCCAATGGATATCCGCCCGAGTTGATTTCCGAGCTGCCCACGGAAAAACTCCCGATTGGGCAGGTCGGTTAAGGCATCATAGTGTTCGAGGTAGGCGATACTCGCCTGTGCGTCTTTTTGTTCGGTGATGTCATCAATAACCGCAATCAGATACTGTGGCTGTCCTTCCCTGTCACGAACCAGTATTCGCTTTGATGTCACGAGACGGGAGCCCTTGCCGGCGGACTGGTGCGAGAGCCCGTCATAGTACACATGACCGCCTGAGTTTAGCAGTTCGTCGTCTCGGCTGGTGACTAACTTTGCTTCTTCTGAGGGCCAGAATTCTTCGGGAGTCTTGCCGATAATCAGATCGCGCGAGGTACTAAATTGCTCCTCGGCAGCCCGATTGAACAGCACATATCGACGCTCACGCGCGGTCTTGACCAGAATAGACGTCGGTACATTATCGATGATCTGATTGAGAAATTCGCGATTTTCATCCCGTTCGCGTTCTAGCCGGATCCGCTTTGTCACATCTTCAACAACGCTGACCAGATAGTGCGGTTTGCCGTCTGGTTCACGAATGACAATCCGCTTGGAGGTTACAGTCAGAATATCGCCAGACCGCGATAGATTCGGATGCGGTTCGAGAATCAGTGGCTTATCGGAGCGCAGAGCTTCGTCATCGACCGCCTCGATCCGGTCGGCCTGCTCCGGCGGGAATAGCTCGCGCGGGGTCTTACCGATGGTTTCGCCGGCCGGAATTTGCCAGACCTCTCCCGCAGCCTGGTTCGCGACCATATACCGCCGCGATTTCGCGTCTTTCACAGTGATCATCACCGGCACGTTGTCGATGATCTGTTGCAGGAATTCCCGGTCCCGTTCGCGCTGCTCCTCCGCGCGGTGCTTTTCGCTGAGGTCCTCGTGCGTGCTGACCCATCCGCCGTCAGGAAGTGGATGATTCACGATCCGAATCGAGCTGCCATCGGCGGTTTTAATCTGCATGGCGCGCGCCGTTCCGTGAGAGAGATCGGCCATAAGCGCGGAACGATAGCCTTCAATGTCACCGCGGAAACTACCGCTTTCCTCGCGGTGACGAATGAGATCGCGAAAATAAAGGCCCGGCTTCACGACATCCGGCGAAAGTCCGTACATTTCGACATAGCGCGGGTTGCAGATAACCAGCCGTTCTGAGGAATCAAACAGCAGCAGGCCCTGAGACATATTGTTGACGGCGGTATCAAGCCGTTGCTTTTCCAGGGCCAATTTTTGTTCGGACAGCATGTCGTGTTGGGCGAATTGGCGGAAAATCAGATACAGCATGGCCGCGATCGCGAGGATCGCGAGAAAACCTATGCTGACGAGAATCAATGTGTCTCTCCGCAGATGAGAGAACGCCGCGTCGAAATCGTTGGAAACCGTCAGGTACAGCGGATAATGGGGCAGACGATCAACCGCCGTGATACGGTTGCTGCCTTTGATCTCGCTGACACGGCGCATCGTGCCGTGGTCGCCGTTCCCCAGCGCTTTGAGAGCGGCCGTGTAAGTCCGTCCAATAGCGGATTCGACCCTCGGATAGCGCGTAAGCAGAACGCCGTCGCTGCGAAACAGCGAAACCGACGCGTTCTCGCCAAGCTCGAGGGTTGCAAAGGTCTTCTCAAAAGAGCCGAGGTCGACAGTGCCCAAAACCAGACCCAGGAATTCTCCGTTCGGGGCGGTGATCTTGCGGGCAAGGGAAATCATCCACGAGCCATTGTCGCGGTTGCGTTCGGGCTTGCTGATGAAAGATTTCAGGTTCGGATCGGACTTGAAGGCCTTGAAATAGTCCCTGTCAGCAACATTGACATCCGCAATCGGCCAGGCGCGCGAAAAGTTGAGCAATTTTCCATCGGCATCGATGATGGCAAGTGCGCCGACGTGTATGAGGCCGCCAATCCTTAAACGCAGGCGGTCATGGCGCTCCTTGCGGGACATTTCGCGCGCATAGGCCTCCCGCGACGCCGTGCCCAACGCCTCGACTGTCAAGATCGTCGCGTCCTGAACGCGTTCCAGCGACTGAAACGCCTGGTCAAGCTGTTCGGAAAGAATCTGGGCGGTATTCTTTAACTCGCGTTCGCTGTCGATCAGTGCGTGCTCGCGAAGATTTCGCGATTGCCAATGCGAATCCGGCAGCGACCGCCGCGATCAGGAGCACGCCACAGATCTTGAGCAGACGGGACGGATGAATAGACCGCATTCTCCCGATCCAGGGCCAACAATCCAGGCAGAACACAACCAATGGAAGATTGCGCCTTCGGGTCGCGACCGCACCGGTGCCGATGCCGGAAATCAAAACATTCGTTTCAAGGTGTAGACCTGGAAATCGCGCTGCCTACAGGGCCACTCATACCCGACGTAGGTGGAAACCGGGTTAGGAAATCTGGTTAGGAAAAGATGAACGCACGCGGGTTGTGGCCGTACAGTCGCGAAGATTTTACGTCGTCATCGATCGATCGAAGCGTCAGCGCAATTTTTGGCGCTCTCCTGATGATTATTTGCTGGATGGTCCATATGGACTGGCCGTTCATCGAGAACACCAACAACCTCATTCTTGACTATCATCTCGCCAATGCGAGTGTCCTCCTCTACCTGATCGTCAAGCAGGTCGACCATGTTTGCGGTCTCGACGCATGGGCCGGAAAGGCCCCGTTGGTCATGGCGCACCCCGAATTGCGACCGCTGATCGGCTGATGATTTCAGCTCCGGACGCTTTGGCCGCGCCGAGCGTCATGCGGCCACGGAGACGTGGTCGCGGAGACGTCATGCCATCCTGTTACCACCGCTCGGGAGACCATCGGGCGGCGAAGGAAAATCTGACCAAGACTGGGATTGAGGGAAAAATGGCGCCATCGCTCTCGCGATGGTGCCCAGGAGAAGACTCGAACTTCCACGACCTTTCGGCCACTGGCACCTGAAGCCAGCGCGTCTACCAATTCCGCCACCTGGGCAATGGCGCATGACATAAGGGTGCAGCTTTCCTGTTGTCAACGATTCGGGTGGAACGGGCGCAATTCTTCCATCCAAGGCCCCCGCAATGCCGGTCATGCGGCCGGTCCCATGCCGTTTCGAGCGGTCTCCACCCATGACGGAACATGCGCTATACAGGCGGCATGCGATCCAGTATCGCGGCGGCGAAGCCAAAAACTCAAATCGGCGGCTCTGGCCGCAGGCGAGGGTGCCATGACCATCCGACCTCCATCCGAAACCCTGGTGACTGTCTTCGGCGGCTCCGGCTTTCTGGGCCGGCATGTGGTGCGGGCGCTTGCCAAGCAGGGCTATCGCATCCGGGTGGCGGTTCGCCGCCCCGATCTGGCCGGCCACCTGCAGCCGATGGGCACGGTCGGCCAGATCCACGCGGTGCAGGCCAATCTTCGCAATTTGCCCTCGGTCGAGGCCGCCGCGCGCGATTCCGACATGGTGGTCAATCTGGTCGGCATCCTGTTCGAGCGCGGCCGGCAACGGTTCGAGGCCGTGCAGGCGGACGGCGCGGAAGCCGCCGCCCGCGCGGCGGCGCTGAACGGCGCCCGGCTGGTGCATGTTTCGGCGATCGGAGCGGATGCGCAATCGCCCTCCAGCTACGCCCGCAGCAAAGGCGAGGGCGAAGCGCGGGTGCTCGCCGCGCTGCCATCGGCGACCATCGTGCGGCCGTCGGTCATCTTCGGTCCGGAGGACACGTTCTTTAACCGCTTCGCTGCACTAGCGCAGGTTTGTCCGGTTCTGCCGCTGGTCGGCGGTGGCCTGACCCGATTCCAGCCGGTTTTCGCCGGGGATGTGGCGGCAGTGATCGCGCAAGGCGTCAGTGGCAAGACCCAAGGCGGCACGATCTACGAGCTGGGCGGTCCCGATGTGAAGACTTTCAAGGAGCTAATGGAGTTCACGCTGGCGACCATCGAACGCAGGCGCCTGCTGGTATCGCTGCCGTTCGGTTTCGCCAAATTCAAGGCGACATTCCTGCAGTTCCTGCCCAATCCGCCGCTGACGCCGGACCAGGTCGAATTGCTTAGGAGCGACAATGTCGTCTCCGACGCGGCCAAGCAGGGGGGACGTACGCTGGAAGGGCTCGGCCATAACCCGACCGCGATGATGACCATCGTGCCGTCCTATCTCTGGCGCTTCCGCAAGTCCGGGCAGTTTCGCGATCGCGTGGCATGATCGCGACCGATATCGGGGATTTGCGTCAGATCGCGCGGCGCAGGATTCCGCATGCTCTGTTCGAGTACATCGACCGGGGCGCCTATGACGAGGTCACCTACCGCTGGAACAGCGATGACCTCCGGGCGATCAATCTGCGGCAGCGCATTCTGGTCGATGTCTCCGAACGCTCACTTTCGACCACGCTGCTGGGCGAGCCGGTCTCGCTCCCGGTCGCGATCGCGCCGACCGGCCTGACTGGTCTGTTTCATGGCAATGGCGAAATGCTGGCCGCGCAAGCCGCTGAAGCCGAAGGCACCAAATTCTGCCTCTCCACCATGTCGATCTGCTCGATAGAGGATGTCGCCTCTGCGGTAAAAAAGCCGTTCTGGTTCCAGCTTTATGTGTTCAAGGATCGCGGCTTTTCGAGCGCGATCATTCAACGGGCGCGTGATGCCGGATGTACCGCGCTGTTCGTGACGGTTGATTTCCCGGTGCGCGGGCAACGCCACGCCGACATCAAGAACGGGCTGACCGTGCCGCCGCGGCTGACCTTGCGCAACGCCTTCGACGTCGCGACCAAGCCAGACTGGGCGCTAAAGGTACTGTTCGGCAAGCGCAAAACCTTCGGCAATATCGAAGGCTATCTCAAACGCGATGTCGGCATGCTGCAAGCCGGCGCCTGGGCCAACAACAATTTCGATCCGTCGCTGAACTGGGGCGACATCGAATGGATCCGGAGCCTGTGGCCCGGCAAATTGGTGCTGAAAGGCATCACGGATGTCGAGGACGCGAAAACGGCGGCCGCCGCCGGTGTCGACGGCATCGTGGTCTCTAATCATGGCGGCCGCCAGCTTGACGGTTGCCGGTCGACGATCAGTGCGCTTCCGCCGATCGCCGAGGCGGTCGGCGATCGGATTGAAGTTTTATTCGATAGCGGCATCCGGTCCGGCCAGGACGTGCTTAAGGCGTTGGCGCTCGGCGCGCATGGCTGCCTGATCGGGCGCGCGGCGCTCTACGGGCTGGCCGCCGACGGCGAGGCCGGCGTCCGCAAGGTACTCGATATCATTCGCCGCGAACTCGACGTCAGCATGGCGCTGACCGGCACCCGCAGCGTGCAAGACGTGTCCCGGGATATTTTGATGCAGTGAGCCGTTCGGCCCTCACCAGCCCAGAGCAAGGCCGATCAGGCCGAGGCAGCCAACGATCACGCGCCACCAGGCGAATACCGCGAAGCCGTGCCGGGTCACGTAGTCGAGAAACGTCTTCACCACGAACAAGGCGGCCACAAACGACGTCGCAAACCCAATGGCGACCAGGATCGTGTTGCTGCCGTTCATCTGCGCCCAGTTCTTGTAGAGGTCATAGGCGAACGCGCCGGACATGGTGGGGATTGCCAGGAAAAATGAGAATTCGGCGGCGGACCGTTTGTCCGCCCCCAGCAACATTCCGGACACGATGGTGGTGCCGGAACGCGAGACGCCGGGGATCATCGCCAGGCATTGGGCAAGTCCGATGTAAAAATACATCCGCAGTGAAAATCCTGTCGCGTCGTGAAAACGCGGCTTGAATTCGATCTGATCGATCCACAGCAGGATGGCACCGCCGGAGATCAGCGTGAAACACACGACCCAGGGGCTGAACAGGACGCTCTTGATGAAACTGTGACCAAGCCCGCCGATCACGGCCGCTGGAAGAAAAGCGATCAGGACGCCGATAACGAAGCGCCGCGCGGCCGGGTCGTGGAACATGCCGACCGCGATGTTCCACAGCCGCATGAAATAGACCGACAGAATGGCAAGGATGGCGCCGAGTTGAATCAACACGACGAAGGTCTTGCCGAAGGCATCGTCATCGAAACCGAAGAACCGCTCCAGCAGCAGGAGGTGGCCGGTCGAGGAGACAGGCAGGAACTCCGTCAGCCCCTCGACCACGCCGAGCACGAAGGCCTTGAGCACATCGAAGAACATCAGGGGGTGAACTCCAGGGCCAGGTCGCGCTGCGGCCGGTTGCGGCTGTCAGGCAACACTTTCTCCCGCAACACCGAATTCAGGGCAACGAAAAAGCTGCTTCCGTGCACAGATCAATCCCTAGCATCCGAATAACGGCGGCATCGTGAAGCTCTTACCGCAATCGCAAACGCGGACGCAGTCATCATATGTTCGCCGCGATCTTTTTGTTCCAACGGCACCCAAAACGCGGTTGTGGGAATCGCGGACAGCCGACAATGGAACGAATCAGTGGAATTCGATAGCAATGACCCCATGCTGACGCTCTATCACCATCCGATCTGCCCGCATTCGCGCTACATCCGCTTGGCGCTGGGGGAATACGGGCTTTCGCCAAATCTGATCGAGGAGGAGGTATGGGCACGGCGGGAGGACTTTCTCCTGCTCAATCCAGCCGGAACCATCCCGGTGCTGGTGGAAGAAGGCAAGGTCGCGGTCCCGGAAGCCCCGATCATCGCCGAATATCTCGATGAGGCCTATGGCGCCGAACTGGGTGAGCGGCGGCTGATGCCCTCGGCGCGGAGCGCGCGGGTCGAGGTGCGGCGGCTGGCGAGCTGGTTCAGCACCAAGTTCTTCGATGAGGTCAGCGGACCGCTTGTAACCGAGCGCTTCTACAAGCGCCGGATGCCGGCTCATCTGGGCGGTGGCCCGCCGGATACCGACGTAATCCGTGCTGCGCGCAGCAATATTCGTTATCATTTGGCCTATATCGGTTGGCTGTTGCAGACCCGCGACTGGTTGGCCGGCGAGCGGCTGAGCTACGCCGACCTTGCGGCGGCCGCGCACCTGTCGGTGGTCGATTACCTGGGCGATGTGCCGTGGAGCGAAAACGACACCACCAAGAACTGGTACGCGCGGGTGAAGTCGCGGCCCGCGTTCCGGACGGTTCTGGCCGACCGCGTGGCCGGCCTTCCACCGTCGGCGACCTACGCCAACCTCGATTTCTAGAAACCCCTGACGCGTTGAAGACGGCGTTGGTGGCGACCGCGCGCAGCCAGGGCTTCGATGTCGTCGGCGTGGTGCGGCCCGACGCGGTGCCGGAGGCAAAATTGCGGCTCGAGCGGTTTCTTGCTGACGGCGCCCATGGCGACATGGCCTGGATGGCGGCGAATTCCGAGCGTCGCGGGGACCCGCGCCTGTTGTGGCCCGAGGTCCGCTCGGTGATCATGCTCGGTCTCAATTACGGGCCGGAAACCGATCCCTTGGCGGTGCTGGAGGCACGCGACCGTGGCGCGATCTCGGTCTATGCGCGCGGCGATGACTATCACGACGTCATCAAACCGCGCCTGAAGACGATCGCACGCTGGCTGGTGGCGAATGGCGGCGGCGACGTCAAGGTGTTCGTCGATACCGCGGCCGTCATGGAAAAGCCGCTCGCCGCGCGCGCCGGCCTCGGCTGGCAGGGCAAACACACCAATCTGGTCTCGCGCGATTTCGGCTCGTGGCTGTTTCTGGGTGCGATCTTCACCACGCTCGAACTGCCGCCTGATCAGAGCGAACAGGATCATTGCGGCAATTGCCGCGCCTGCCTCGACATCTGTCCGACGAATGCCTTCCCATCGCCCTACCGTCTCGATGCGCGGCGCTGCATTTCCTATCTGACAATCGAGCACAAGGGCCCGATTCCATCCGAACTGCGCCCGGCGCTCGGCAATCGCATCTACGGTTGCGATGATTGTCTGGCGGCCTGTCCATGGAACAAATTCGCGCAGACCGGACACGAGACCCGCCTCGCGGCGCGCGATATGCTCAATGCGCCGCCATTGGTGGAGCTTGGCACAACTTGACGACGCATCCTTCCGTGCACTGTTTTCAAAATCAGCCATCAAACGCATCGGCCGTGACCGCTTCGTGCGCAACGCGCTGATCGCGATCGGCAATTCCGGTAACCGCGATCTGGCGGCGACGGCCGAAGCCCGCATGACCGATGCCGCCCCGCTGGTCCGCGGTGCCGCGATCTGGGCGCTCGGGCGTCTGGACCGGTCCCGCCTCGCCATGTTCGCCACGCACCTTCGCGCGCAGGAAAACGACGATACGGTCCGATCGGAATGGGCGCTCGCGCTCGGCGAAATGGCGGCTTGAATGACGACGTTGTTGTGCTTCGGTCTCGGCTATTCGCGCAACGCATTTCATCGCGGAATATCGGCGGTGAATATACGCGCATCATCGGCACGGTGCGCGATCCGGAAAAAGCCGCGCGGCTGACGGCGCAGGGCATTGGCGGCCACGCGATCGAGACAATGATCTTTGATGGAACAGGCGCGCGCGCGCCAGTCGAGATCACAGCCTGCCTGGCGGAAACCGATTATGTTCTGATTTCCGCCCCGCCGGACGAGGCCGGCGATCCGGTCCTGCGCTGCTTTGGCGATGCCCTCGCCGCATCGCAACGGCTGTCGTCACTGGTCTATCTCTCGACGCTCGGCGTCTACGGCAATCACGATGGCCGCTGGATCGATGAAACCGCGACGCCGGCGCCGCACATGGCGCGCACGCAGGCCCGTCTCGCCGCGGAAGAGGCCTGGCAGGATCTCGGTAAGCGCGCATGCAAACCGGTCGCGATCCTGCGGCTCGCCGGCATTTACGGCCCTGGCCAGAATGCCATTCGCAACGTCGTGCGCGGGACCGCGCGGCGCATCGCCAAGCCCGGCCAGGTGTTCAACCGCATCCATGTCGCCGATATTGCGCAGGCGATCGCGGCGGCGTTCGCGCGGCGCGGTGACGGCGTGTTCAACGTCTGCGATGATGAGCCGACGCCGCCGGGCGATCCGATCGCCTTCGCGGCCGACCTTATCGGCGTCGCGCCGCCGAAGGAAATTCCATTCGATGAGGCGGCCAAACAGATGACGCCGATGGCGTTGAGTTTCTACGCCGACAGCCGCCGCGTCCGCAACGACAGGCTCAAGCGCGACCTCGGCGTGCGGCTGCGCTATCCGAATTATCGCGTGGCGCTGCAAGCGTTGTTGGAAGCCGGTGAAGCGGACGCCGCGCGCGTCGACTGACGTTTGTTGAGATCAAAACTCCGCCACCGCAGCCATCAGCCGTTCGAGGTCCTCCGGGCGCGACAGACGGTGATCGCCGTCCTTGATCAAGGTCAGAATCACGTCATCGCTGGCGCAGCGCGAACTGAGTTCGATGGCGTGCTGCCAAGGCACGTCCGGGTCCATCACGCCCTGCAGGATGCGCACCGGACAGCCGGTCTCGATCAGGCCGCCGAGCAGCAGATGGTCGCGGCCCTCCTCGATCAGATTGCGGGTGATCGGATAGGCATCCTCGCCATATTGCGAGGGCCTCATCCAAAGGCCATCATGCTCGATCGCGCGACGGATGTCCGCCGGCATCTTTTTCCACATCAGCTCTTCGGTGAAGTCGACCGCCGGCGCAATCAGCACCAGTCCGGCAACCGACGCGGCATCTGGCCCGGTGGTGGGTCCGCGCCGGCGCAATTCGCTTACCAGCAGGAGCGCGATCCAGCCGCCCATGGACGAGCCGATCAGCACCTGCGGGCCATGGCAGACGGCGTCGAAGACCGTCAAGCTTTCCTCCAGCCAGCGGCCGATCGTGCCATCGGTGAATTCACCACCCAATTCGCCATGTCCTGAATAGTCGAATCGGGTCATGGCGCGGCCGTGCGCGGCGGCCCATTGGTCGAGCGCCGCGGCCTTGGTGCCGCGCATGTCGGATTTGAAGCCGCCGAGCCAGAGCAGGCCAGGAGACGCGCCGGAACGGCTGCGAACAGCTATGGATCGGTGCGCGGAACCAGTTCCTATTTGCAGATTTTTCAGGCAAGTATCGGTCATGAGGATCATCGCTTTGCTGATAGACGGATTTGGCCGCTCGGTGGCATCGGACGCAAGGGGCCAATCCAGACGAGCGATGGATCGGATCATTCGGACAGCGCCATCCTACGGCCTGACGACGGAACGGTGGACGTGAGCATCGATTTCAGTCAATCGCCCGCATCGCAGCGTACGTTGGCCGGCGCAACGGTCCTGCAAATCATCCCGGTGCTCCGGGATGATCCGATCGGCCGATCGGCGGTCGCGGTTGCCATTGCTCTGTTGGGCGTCGGCGCACGCGCGATCATTGCCGCCGATCGTGGGTCGCTCGCGACCGAACTGCAGGCTATCGGAGGGGAGTGGCTGCCGTTTGTGAGCGACACGCGCAATCCGATCAAGGCGCGGCGCAACGCCCAGATTCTCCAGGAAGTCATCGTCTCCGAACGGATCGACATCGTCCATACGCAAGGCGCCAGCGCGGCCTGGAGCGCACTGACCGCCACCTTCCACCAACCGGTCTGGCTGATCACCCATCTCCCGGACGTGCCACCTACCGGGTCAAAACTGCTGTCGTTGTTTCAGAGCGCGGCCACCAAGGGCGACCGAATTATCGCACCCTCCCATTATGCCGCGACCGCGATATGCGAGCGCTACAAGGTTCCACGCGCGCGGGTCACCGTCATTCCGCGCTGCGTCGATACGGTGACCTACGCGCCGGGCGCGGTGCCGCAGCCGCGTATCGATGCCTTGCTTAAGGCCTGGCAGATTCGCCCCGGCGAACGAATTGTTGTCGTGCCTAGCCGAGTTGCGCCGTGGAACGGTCAGATGACGATTGTCGAAACCGCGCATCTCCTGGTCCAGGGCGGAATGCAGGGCGTCGTCTTCGTCATCATTGGCGAGGACCACACGCATCAACGCTTTGCCAAGTCGGTGCATGAGAAAGCGCAGCAACTCGGCGTCGACGATATCGTTCGTCTGACCGGTCACTGCTCCGATCTGCCAGCGGCCTTCGCTGCCGCTGATGTCGTTGCCGTTCCCGCGATCGAACCGCCGGTATTCGGTCGGGTGGTGTCGGAGGCACAGGCAGCCGGCAAGCCGGTCGTTACCACAGCCGTCGGTGTCCTACCGGAAAACGTACTGTCGCCACCGCGCATTCCAGAAGATTTGCGGACCGGATGGGTGGTTCCGCCGGAGAATCCCGGCGAACTTGGCATGGCGCTGGCGGCCGCCCTGACGCTGGACGAGACCGCCACAAAGGCCATCGACGCACGCGCGCGCCAATTCGCGGAATATAGTTTTTCACCTCACAGCGTTGCCGCTGCGACATGCGGCGTCTATACCTCATTGCTTGCACGCGACCAGTAGGGGGATGTCGGAGACCCCAAAATGGTCACATCCGTGGACGACACTTTTCGAACCATGATCCGTGGCGCCACGATCCATTGATCATCATGCTTGCTGGGGGAACGGCGTGAGGACATTGCGGTGGTAATTCAGTCCCGAGCCGCGCGGCTGCTGGGCGACGATGGCCGGGAAGGTCTTCGCCAAGCCCCGGCCGAGGTGGTGGTGCGGCAGGACAATGCACTGAAAATTCTCGTCGTTGTCCCGACCCTGCAATCGGGAGCGGCCGATGCCGGCACCATCGAACTCGTTCAGATTCTCACGCAAGCCGGACATTGTCCGATTGTTGCGTCGCGTGGCGGACGGATGGTCTCGGATGTGACATCCGCAGGAGGCAAATTCATCTACATCGATGCGGCAAGCCTCAATCCATTTGTGATGTTGCGAAATGCGTTCGTGTTGTCCCGGTTGATCCGCCGACATGGCTGCCATGCCGTTCATGCGCACGGTCGCGGTCCAGGCTGGAGCGCCTATCTGGCGGCGCGCTGGCAGCGCGTTCCGTTCCTGACCAGCTGCTACAAAGGCTTTCGCGAGCAGAACACCTTCAAGCACATCTACAACGGCGTGATGGCACGCGGCGACCGGGTGATCGCGGCCAGCGAACAGATCGCCGATCTGGTTCACGAACGCTACGGCACCTCATGGGATCGGCTGGTGGTGATTCCCGCCGGCATCGACAGCGAACGGTTCGATCCGTCCACGGTTTCGCGCGAGCGGATCGCTGCAGTGCGGCAGAGCTGGGGCGTCAAGCCGGAGACCAAGGTCGTGCTGGTGGTCGGACGCATGTTGCGCCGCAAGGGCCACCACGTCGCGGTCAAGGCGGCGCAGCGGCTCAAGGACATGGGATTGAAGGACTTCGCGCTGGTATTCATCGGCGAGGACCAGGGCCGCACCCGCTACACCGGCGAATTGTGGGACCTGGTGCTGGCCACCGATACCGCCGCGGTTATTCGCATGGCAGGGCCGGCGATCGATGTGCCGGCGGCCTATGCGGCGGCCTATGTCGTGGTTTCCGCCGCAACTCAGCCAGAAGGCCTGCAACGCTCCCTGCTGGAAGCCCAGGCCATGGCACGGCCGGTCATTGTCTCCGATCTCGGCGCCGGCCCTGACGTCGTGCTGGCGCCGCCAGCGGTACCGGAGGACCGGATCACGGGATTGCGCTACCCGTCCGGCGACGACGCCGCGCTGGCGGCGGCCCTGATCCGGCTGTTTTCGATGCCGGAGCAGATGCAGCGCACCATCGGTCTCCGGGGCCGCGACTGGGTGCTGACCCACTTCAATATCCCCTCGGTCGCGGAACCGACGTTGCGCGCCTATGCCGAATTGATTACCGGCCGGCAGCCGTCATGATCGGCGGCCGTTGCGGGGGCGAGCGGACCGGCCCTATGGACCGTCTAGGGCCATGCGCCGGATATGAAGCTGTCAGCTTGGCCGCAAATCCGTTGACTTGCGGCATTTTTATCCCAATTCTCTGTCTTTACCGCCTCGGATGGCTAGGCTTTGACGATCCGGCCGGCTCAGGCCCGGATCAGACGCGTGCCATTTGACGGAAATCGGATCGCGATAAGGCATGTCGTTCGCATGCAGTGAAATGAAACGACAACACATTAACGGCAAAGATATAAGGACGCAGATGCAACAACAGAGGAGAATCCTGCCATTCGTCGCCCGATGAGAGCTCCGCAGCCCGTCCAGAAAGAAGGGCCGCGCATCAACGAGGAGATTCGCTCCCGCGAAATTCAGTTGATCGACAAGGATGGCGCCAACCACGGCGTCGTCGAAACCCAAGCCGCCCTGGCCATGGCTGTCGAGGCCGGGTTGGATCTGGTCGAGATCGCGCCAAACTCGGTTCCGCCGGTTTGCAAGATTCTCGATTTCGGCAAATACAAATACCAGGCGCAGAAGAAAGCCGCCGAGGCCCGCAAAAAACAAAAGATCGTCGAGATCAAGGAGATCAAGCTGCGGCCGATGATCGACGACCACGATTACGATGTGAAGATGCGCTCCATGCGGCGTTTCTTCGAGGAAGGCGACAAGGTCAAAGTTACCTTGCGCTTTCGTGGCCGCGAAATGGCGCATCAGGAACTCGGCGCGCAATTGCTCAATCGCGTCAAGGACGACAACTTACCGCTGGCCAAAGTCGAGCAGGAACCAAAGCTTGAAGGCCGCCAGATGGTGATGGTGCTGGCGCCGCGCTAAATTCCGATTGAATCGCGTTTGCGATCTGACATTTTGATCGGCTGCATCATCGTTCGGAAAAGTCAGTGACTTTTCCAAATCATGCCTTTGCGAATCAAACTGCCGGCAGGAAGCAATTCTTCGATCCGGCCTGGTTGCCGCCGAAGCTTCATGCCATCTCAAAAATTTTGATATTTTCTCACCGGGCCCGCCGTATTGGCGGGCCCGTTTGTTCTTGCAAAACGGCGCTATTGATGGATCGGCACCGTGCAGATCATCTGCGTATGATAGCTGTTGATGTGGCAGTGAGCCGGCAGCGGTCCGCTTGGAACCGGATAGTAGTAGACCGTCGGCTGTGTTGATGCCGCCGCTGCACCGACCATCGCGCCGGCCGCTAGACCCGCCGCTGCCGCGGCAGCCGCCCCGCCGTAATAGGGATACGGATAGTACGGATGATACGGGTAATACGGATGATAGGGGTGGTAGGGATAGTAAGGGTGGTACGGGTGATAGGGGTGGTAAGGATAAGGATGATAGCCCGGATGGTATCCACCGGCGAACCCGCCATGCCAGCCACCGACGGCAACCCCGCCATGAAATCCACCAGCGGCGAACCCGCCATGAAATCCGCCGAAGCGATCAACAAAGACCGCGATCTTCTGTGCGCTTTGCGGAAGCTTGCCGGAAAGGACTTTGACGTCATACTTCATCGATGATCCGGATACGGATGCCGATGTCAGTTCGACGATCGCCGGTGGTTCGTTAGTCACACCCAAGACTGACACGGCCGCATTCGGTGGATTGGTCGCGAAGGTCCCTTTTCCCTGCCACAGCTCGGCAAACGTCTTGTTGTCGACATGGCCGCTCAAGCGATAGGGCCGGTCGCTGAAAAAGATCGTCGAGGGCGCCAATCCCTCCAGCGTCAAGGTCTTGCCATCG
This sequence comes from uncultured Alphaproteobacteria bacterium, assembly GCA_963806815.1. Taxonomy (GTDB): domain Bacteria; phylum Pseudomonadota; class Alphaproteobacteria; order Rhizobiales; family Xanthobacteraceae; genus CAWDZJ01. The sequence continues at coordinate 168,595 of CAWDZJ010000016.1, forward strand.
AATTGCATCGAGGCTGCCTGCTGGATGAAATCGTAGCTGGGAGCCTGCGGTACCGGCACCGGATAGGGCGCTGCTGGATAAGGGGCTGCCGGATAGGGCGGCGCCGGCGGCGGGCCATTTTGCGCCACAGCCAGTCCGGGGCTGAGGGCCAGCAAAACCGCGCCAATTAAGATGGATCGGCTGGACATCTTTCGGTTCTCCACTTGGTGTCGGATTGGAATAGTCTCTACTTGGCCTATCTTTGCCTTCCGGAGCGTTAACCGGAAAACGCCATCATAGGCCGGACAGGAATCCACAGTGTGACCGCCGGTAAATCCGGCCGCCAACAAACAGATTGCACCGCGATCTAATCAGATCGCAGGCGCAAAAAAATATGTTGCTTTGTCGCGCGCGGGCAGGTCGCGGGAATTCGTTAGATCTGCGCTCCGGCGCCGCGCGGCTGGTCGGAAGTCTTGCGCGAATGGGCGGAGCGGGCACGCTTGCGCGCAACCGGGCCGAAGCCGCCGAGCACATTGGTGCCGACGGCCCATGGCTTGTCGGCACCACTGGCGACATTGACCAGTTTCTGGAGCGGCAGGCGATCAATTTCGCCAGGCGAGCGCGACAAGAAGAATTCAGCGTGGAACAGGCCCTGAGCCTCCTTGCCGCGGGTATCGAAGCCGCGAGCCTCAACCGCATGGACGGTCGCTTCCATTTCTTCAACGCTTGAGAAGCGGCGTTGGACGAAAGTCGCGCCCTCGAACTGCTCGGTCTGAAGTTCGAATTTCGCGAGCGCCTCTTCAACCGGACCATAGGGAAACATACGCAGGACAAACGAGGCCACCCAGGTCGGGCGGTCCTTTTGGGCAATGTGCATCAGCCGCTCGAAGGTCCTGCTGGTGACATAACCGACAGCGCCGGTGGATATGATGATATCGGCGTCGGCCAGGATGCGGGCTTCCTCCGGCGTCGGATCGCGGCTCTCCAGATCGATGGCCATGCCGGCGTCCAGGGTGCCGCAGGCTTCGCCATATCGGACCGCGTTCTCCGCAACATCGAGACCGATAACGCGCAGGCGGGGATGCTTCGGCCATGAGCGGTAGTAATGCCGGTCGTATTCCAGCAGTTGTTCACTCGAAACGGCCTGCAACGCCGGATTGGTATAGCGCCCGCGCAACGCGTCGTAGCTGAGCTCATACTTCATCAGCGCCCCATTCACGCCGTAGGAGCAGCCGATATCGACCACTGTGACCGGCTCGATCTGGCGTTCGGCCCGCGCCCGGATCAGCTGCTCGAAAACCGGATTGGCCAAGTGAGGAATGATATAATCGAGCTGTCCAAGATATTTGAAGTATTCCCTTGGGTCTTCCGCATTATAAAGGGCGTCAAAATTGGTCTTAACCTCGTTAATTTCATGAAAATCAACAGTCTTATTCATTAAAACAGTCCCTTCCGACGCTTGCGGAACACAAATTAGTCTTGGCGGGAACGCAGACCGGGTCCGGCTGCTCTGCGCATATAAACACCGCATAAAAAAATGGCAACCCTTTTACCTATATTCCTAGCGGCCCAATTCTACCATTCGCGTCCCGTTTCACACGGCACTTTTGCCCTCTTGGAAACAAGGACCAATGGCAACTATCCGTGTCGCGTGGAGTTTTGGATTTGCCATTGGCTTTGCTGAGCCGCTGCCAGGCGTGGAGCGAATGTCAAAGCCATTCCACTCGCCTGGAAACTTGCGAACGCGCACCGCACAACGAAACAGTTGAAAATTTCACGCCAACCCATTATGACCCGCGCTTTCGTGGATGGCCCGGCCTGTAGGGCATGCCGTGGCGATCCAACTCGCTCTTCAAGAGCCATAGCCGCCCCCGTGCGGCTAAACCGACAAGGATGAGCAAAATGCCCAAAATGAAAACCAAATCCGGCGCCAAGAAACGTTTCAAGGTGACCGGGTCGGGCAAGGTGCTGTACGCCCAGTCCGGCAAACGTCATGGCATGATCAAACGGTCCAACAAGCAGATCCGGCAATTGCGCGGCACCTCGGTGCTGTTCAAGACCGACGGCGACAATATCAAGAAGTACTTCCTGCCGAACGGTTAGAGCCCTGCTGCCGCCCAAGGGCGGCGGTCCGTACCCAGCAGATTCGATGTGATGGAGATCAGTCATGGCCCGCGTGAAACGGGGCGTTACCGCCCATGCCAAGCACAAGAAAGTCCTCAAGGCCGCCAAAGGCTATTACGGCCGGCGCAAGAACACGATCCGCGTCGCCAAGCAGGCGGTCGACAAGGCCAATCAATACGCCTATCGCGACCGCAAACGGCGCAAGCGCACTTTCCGCGCCCTCTGGATTCAGCGCCTGAACGCGGCCGTGCGGCCGTTCGATCTGACCTACAGCCGGTTTATCGACGGCCTCGGCAAGGCCGGGGTCATGGTCGACCGCAAGGTGCTGTCCGATCTCGCGATCAGCGAGCCGGCGGCGTTCCAGGCGATCGTTGAAAAGGTCAAGGCCGCGATGGCGGCCTGACCAAACCATTCCCCGACGCGCCGAGGCCGTGACCGCCGACCGGGAGCTCCCCGGCCGAAGGCGGGCGCGTGCGTCGCAGACCAAGCTCCGGGCACAGGCCGGCGCCGGGCAAGAGATTCGGTCCATCGGCGCCATCCGTACTATAACCGGCCGACTTTCATCCACGCTCCTCGAGCCTTTGGAGCCGTCCATGATCGACCTTGCCTACGTCCAACGCATGGCGCGGTACAATCACTGGCAGAACGGCAATCTCTACGGGGTTGCCGATACGCTGACTGATGACGATCGGCGGCGCGAGCGCGGCGCGTTCTTCGGTTCGATCCACGGCACGCTTAGCCATCTGTTGTGGGCGGACCGGATCTGGATGAGCCGCTTTGCCGACGTGCCCGCGCCGGCAGTCGGCATTCCGGGCTCGGCAGCGCTCTATTCGGATTGGCCGGACCTCAAGCGCGAGCGCGCGGCGTTCGATCAATTGATCCAATCCTGGGCAGACGGGCTCGACCCGACATGGCTCGACGGCGACCTGACCTGGTATTCCGGCGGCGCGGGGCGGGAACTGACCCGGCCGGTCTGGCTCCTGGTCACCCACTTCTTCAACCACCAGACCCATCATCGCGGTCAGGTTCATTGCCTGCTAACGCAGGCCGGCGGAAAACCGCACGACACCGACTTGCCGTTGATGGCGGAGTGAAACGATGTCCGATCTGACGAATCTTGAGCAGGAGGTGCTCGGCGCGATCGCCGGCGCCAACGACGAGGCCGCGCTCGAAGCAGTGCGCGTCGCCGCGCTCGGCAAGAAGGGATCCATCTCCGCGCTGCTTTCGACCCTCGGCAAGATGTCGCCCGAGGAGCGGCGCACACAGGGCCCACTGATCAACGGCCTGAAGGATCGCGTCGGCGCGGCGATCACGACACGCCGGACGGAACTGAAGAACGCGGCGCTCGATCAGCGGCTCAACACCGAGACCATCGATGTCACCTTGCCGGTGCGGGAAAGCCCGGCGGATGCCGGCCGCATTCATCCGATCAGCCAGGTGGTCGACGAGTTGACGGCGATTTTCGCCGACATGGGCTTTGCCATCGCCGAAGGCCCCGACATCGAGACCGACGACTACAACTTCACCAAGCTGAATTTTCCGGAAGGGCATCCCGCCCGCGACATGCACGACACGTTCTTCTTCAATCCGAAGGAGGACGGCTCGCGGCTGTTGCTGCGCACCCATACCTCGCCGGTGCAGATCCGCACCATGCTGCAGTCCGCGCCGCCGATCCGGGTGATCATTCCGGGACGGACCTATCGCTGCGATTCCGATCAAACCCATACGCCGATGTTTCATCAGGTCGAGGGGCTGGTCATCGACAAGGGTTCCCATCTCGGCCATCTGAAATGGATTTTAGAAGAGTTTTGCAAGGCGTTCTTCGAGGTCGATCAGGTCAAGATGCGGTTTCGGCCGTCGTACTTCCCGTTCACCGAGCCGTCACTTGAAGTCGACATCCAGTGCCGGCGCGACAAGGGCGAGATCCGCTTCGGCGAGGGCGAAGACTGGCTGGAGATCCTCGGCTGCGGGATGGTGCATCCGAACGTGCTGCGCAATTGCGGGCTCGATCCCGATGAGTATCAGGGCTTCGCCTGGGGTCTCGGCATCGACCGCATCGCCATGTTGAAATACGGAATGCCGGACCTGCGGCCGTTCTTCGAGGCCGATGTGCGCTGGCTGTCGCATTACGGCTTCCGCCCGCTCGATTTCCCGACCTTGGCGGGGGGATTAACTTCCAAATCATCCAAGCCGGCCGTCCATAAGGAACCGACGCCCATGATCAAGGACACATTGAGACAAATCATCGAGCGCGCGCTGAGGGACGCAGTAGGCCAGTCAGCAGTTGACCGGGTTGTTGTTGCCGAAAGCACTGATCATGATGGAGAATTAGCGCTATTCATAACCGTGTACTATCGGTCCGGCGTCAACGAAGTCGACCAAGCGAAAGCGCTTAGCGCCGTACGTGATCGCCTATTGGCCACCGGCGAGAAAAGATTTCCGTACCTAAACCATGTGTATCCAGACGACCCACTTGCTGATGATGACGCGGCTGCATAGAGGTGATTTGCGCCGTGATCGAAGACTTGCTCAAAATCGCCAAAGATCTTGCAGACGCGGGCGGCGCGGGCCGCCCACGCCAAGCGTTTCTTCGTCGCTCTCTGAGTACGACCTATTATGCCTTGTTTCATGCTCTCGCAAAAATGTGCGCGGACGAGCTAATCGGTGTTACAAAAGAAGGTAGCGAGCCTTGGGTGAGGGTCTATCGCGCGCTTGAACACGGCTTTGCAAAAAATGCACTGAATCAACCTATCATCCAACAACTTGATCCAGTTGCTAAGACATTTGCAGATACTTTTATTGAACTTCAAGAAAAACGTCACACTGCCGACTACGACCCGAGTACGTTTCCGTACGGACGAAGAGCGACTGCCGGCTATATTCAACAGGCAAAAACCGCGATCGCCGGATTGAGCACACTTGGCCCGGATCAGCGACGCATTATGGTGACTGTCGTATTGCTCAAAGGCCGACCTTAGGAATTTGAATATGAAATTCACCGTTTCTTGGAGCAAGATTCACCTCGCTTCCGCCCGCTCGACTTCCCGACGCTCGCGGGGGGATTGAGTTCGTAGGCCCATGCCCATGTCGGTGATGCATCGTTTGGACGGCTTGTTGCTGAACCTGCTCACGTATGGCTGGCCGGAGAGCCGCCGTACGGAATACGTCAGTTTTCTCAAGGTCGACGACGAGGAAAGCGATGTCCCCAATGTCATCGGCCACTCATTTGAGATCATCGATGCCAAGGCCACCGGTCTCCTCGCCCATGTGTCGATGATGATCGCGGCGCTCGCGCTGGTGTCGCCGCTGGTCGCCGACAGCCGGCTCGAACAGGCGGTCATCCTGTTCGAGATCATGCTCTATCTTCTGGCGGCAATTGGCTGCCTGCGTTGCATGGTGATTTTCGACGAGGCCGACTTGATGGCGGACAAAAAGGTCCTGAAAAACCGCGCACGCGATGAATTGATCATCCGGCGGGAGCTGTATCAACGTTGCAACAAGGCCAGCATGTTTCTCACCGTGCTGATCTTCTTCAGCATCCCGCTGCTGTTCTTCTACACCCCCAATGAAAAGGTGGTCGCTTTCTAAGTGCGACGGCCAAGCCGGTATCAGATATGAAATTCACAATCTCCTGGCTCAAGGATCATCTCGACACCGACGCGACGCTTGATGCAATCGTCGACAAGCTCACCATGATCGGGCTTGAGGTCGAGCGGGTCGAAGACAAGGAAAAGGAATACGCGCCGTTCAAGGTCGTATCCGTGGTCTCGGCCGAGCGGCATCCGAATGCCGACAAGCTGCAGGTCTGCATGGTCGATGTCGGCGACGGCGCGCCGGTGCAGGTGGTGTGTGGCGCGCCCAATGCGCGCGCCGGCATGAAGGGCGTGTTCGCACCGCCCGGCTCACATATTCCCGGCACCGGTCTCGATCTGAAAATCGGCAAGATCCGCGGCGTCGAAAGTCGCGGCATGCTGTGCTCGGCGCGCGAGCTCGGGCTTGGCGACGATCATTCCGGCATCATCGATCTGCCAGCGGATGCGCCGGTCGGCGAGGCGTTCGCCGACTATATGGGGCTCACCGATCCGGTGATCGAAGTGAACCTCACGCCCAACCGCGCGGATTGCACCGGCGTCCACGGCATCGCGCGCGATCTCGCTGCCGCCGGGCTGGGGCGGCTGAAGGACAAGACCATCGCGCCGGTCAAGGGCACGTTCCCCTGCCCGGTCAATGTCACGCTCGATTTCGGCGCGACGCCTTCGCTCTGTCCCGGCTTTGGCTTGCGGCTGGTCAGGGGCGTGAAAAACAGCGCCTCGCCGGAATGGCTGCAGCGGCGGCTCACCGCGATCGGCCTGCGCCCGATCAACGCGCTGGTCGATATCACCAATTTCATGACCTACGACCGCGGCCGGCCGCTGCATGTGTTCGACGCCGCCAAGGTACATGGCGATCTGGTGGTGCGGCGCGGACGGCCTGGCGAACAAGTGCTGGCGCTCGACGGCAAGACCTACACGCTCGATGACACGATGTGCGTGATTGCCGATGACAAAGGCGTCGAGTCGCTTGCCGGGATCATGGGCGGCGAGGAGTCCGGCTGTTCGGAGACGACGACCGATGTGCTGATCGAATCCGCACTGTGGGACGAACTCAACATCGCCCAGACCGGCCGCAAGCTCGGCATCAACTCCGACGCGCGCTATCGCTTCGAACGGGGCGTCGATTCCACCTTCATGGTGCCGGGGCTGGAACTCGCAACGCAGATGGTGCTCGATCTCTGCGGCGGCACGTCGTCGGAGCCGGTTGTCGTTGCAGGCGAGATCAAGAAGGGCCGCACGGTCGATTTTCCGCTCGCCGAAGTCGCCCGGCTGTCGGGGCTCGATGTGCCAGCCTCCGAGATCAGGTCCATTCTGGAAAAACTCGGCTTTGCTGTCGCCGGCGACGGCGCGTGCATCACCGTCACCGCGCCGAGCTGGCGGCAGGATATCGAAGGCAAGGCCGATATCGTCGAAGAGATCGTGCGCATTGTCGGGGTCGACAACGTGCCGTCGACGCCGTTCGATCGCGGCGGCGCACCGCGCAAGCCGGTGCTGACGCCGTTGCAGGTGCGCAACCGCAAGGCCAAACGCGCACTCGCCGGGCGTGGGCTGACCGAGGCCGTCACCTGGTCGTTCATCTCCAAGCCCCAGGCCGAACTGTTCGGCGGCGGGAAGGCAGAGCTTGCACTCGCCAATCCGATCGCGTCGGAGCTTTCCGACATGCGGCCGAGCCTGATCCCCGGGCTGGTGATGGCGACGCAGCGCAATGCCGACCGCGGCAGCAATGACGTGGCGCTGTTCGAGGTCGGCCAGGTGTTCAAGGGCGATCAGCCGCAGGATCAGTTCACCGCTGCTTCGGGATTGCGGCGTGCCCGCGCCAAGCCGGCCGGCGCCGGCCGGTTCTGGGACGATGGCGGCAAGAATGTCGACGCGTTCGATGCCAAGGCCGATGCGCTCGCGACGCTCTCGGCGGCCGGCGCGCCGGTACAGGCGCTGCAGATCGTGCCTGGCGGCCCGGCATGGTTCCATCCGGGACGGTCCGGTACGATTCAGATCGGCCCGCAAAATATTCTCGGGCATTTCGGCGAGTTGCATCCGCGCGCGCTTGAAGCACTCGACGCCGATGGTCCGATTGTCGCCTTCGAAGTGCTGCTGGAACGTATCCCGGAGCCAAAGGCGAAACCGACGCGCATCAAGCCGGCGCTCGATCTGTCCGCCTTTCAGCCGGTCGAGCGCGATTTCGCCTTCCTGGTGGATCGTGCGGTCAAGGCCGGCGACATCGTGCGCGCGGCGCAAGGCGCGGACCGCAAGCTGGTGACCGGCGTCACCGTGTTCGACGTCTATGAGGGCAAGGGCATCGATCCAGACAAGAAGTCGGTCGCCATCGCGGTCACCCTGCAGCCGCGCGAGAAGACCTTGACGGATGAGGAGATCGACGCGGTCGGCGCCAGGATCGTGGCGGAAGTCGCCAAGCGCACCGGCGGCGTGCTGCGGGCGTAAAGCCAGCAGCATCTATTCTGTGTTGGCAAGCACCAGGTCCGCATAGGCAAAGCCGTCGCGCGTGACGGTTTCTCCAACTGTCACGTCGAGCTGATGGGAAAACATCGGCCCGGCGGTGACGCAGGTGTGAAACTCGCCGTTCTCGCCGCAGGGATCGATGTCGCTCGGCAAGGCTTGCAGCAAGGCGGCATCGAATGGGCGGCCGGCGAAACTCGTATTCAGTTTCCGCAAATCGACCGTGGCGAGCCGTGCTACAAGCCCGCCGGCGATCATGGCGTGCGCCAGCGCCGCGGTCGGGCGCTGCCAGAGTGGAAACACCGGCTGCAGGCCGATCTCGGCAAGGCGTGATTCGCGATAGGCGCGGATGTCCTCCAAAAACAGATCGCCGAAAATCACATGCGTGACACCAGCGGCCTTGGCCTCACCAAGTGCGCGCGCCATTTCCTGTTCGTAGACATCATTCGGACAGGGCCAGGGGATTCGCACCAGCATCGGCGGCAGCACGGCGGCAGCAAGCTGCGCCCGCAACACCGTCTCACGTACGCCATGCATGCTCACGCGCGCGAAGGTATCGGTCACAGTCGTCAGTGCGGCGACAATCTCATAATTGCTTGCCTGGCGAACCTCATGCAGCGCCCAGGCCGAATCCTTGCCGCTCGACCAAGCGATCAGCGCGCGCGGGCGCGTGCCGCTCGTCGCCGATCGCACCGACGCCGCCTTCATCGCCATCACCGCTGACGGCGGCGGCGGGAGCGGGAGCGGGAACGGCTGCGCGATTTCGGTTTTGATTTTGCCTTGGACGGGGCCGGCGCCGCTTTGAGGCTCGCCACTGCCGCCGCGGCCGCGCGTTCACCGGATTCCCAGGCGCCGCCGACCGTGCCCCAGAGCGTCTCGTGCGCGGCTTCGCCGGCAAACCAGATCCGATCGCGCAAGGGTTCCATCAGTACCCGGCGCGCGACGTGATGGCCGGGAGCGGCAACCGACATGGCGCCGCGCGCCAGAGGGTCGCGATCCCACTGGGTCGCATCGCTGCGCCTGATCGCGGTCTTGATTTCGGAGCCATAGAAACCAGCCAGCCATTCGGTGGCGAAATCGATCATGGCGGGCTTGCCCTTCGCCGCCAGGTCGTGGCCGAAGCGGCCGGCAACATCCACCACGCAGAGCGGCCGCCCGGCCGGGTTGGCGAAGATCGCCGCCGTGCGCTGGCTTTCGCATTTTTCGTAGACCAGTTCGTCGCGCTCCAGCCCGAGCGGATTGCCCGGCATTTCCAGAGCGATGCGCTCGAAGGTGCCAAGCGCGAGTTGGCCCAGCGCTTCGCGCGGCCGCGCCGGCAGTTCAGGATCGAAAGTGATGCCGCCGCCTGCAAGGACATTGGTCGAGGTGGTGACAATGACGGCACGGGCCTTGATCGTCCCGCGCGCGGTTTCGACCTCGAGGCCACCACGGCCGCCCCAGGTGATTTTGGTGACCGGGCTCGACAGGCGGACCGGGATCTTGCCGGCAAGCTGCGTCATCAAGGTGCCAAGTCCCTGACGGCAAAAAGCATCGGTGGTGAATTCCGGCGCGCGGGCGAAATCCTGCGCCGACACCGCGTTCAGGTTCTTGCTGGTGCGATAGGGGCCGAGGACGAAATCGATGGTCTGGCGCCAATCGCCGAGATCCTTCGGCATCGCGGCGGCGCAGGCGACATCGGTCTTGGCTTCGCCGGCATCGCGTATCGCCCGGTTGGCGCGCACCAGGGCGATGAGGAATTCCTCCATCTCGCTTTCGCGCGCATTGCGGCGGCCGATACGGATCCGGCGGCCGGGCGGAGCCAGATAGATTTCCAGGCCAACCTTCGGCGCCAGCTTGGCGACCGGATTGGTGTCAGGCAGGCGAATCCACTGGGCGCCGCGATCATAGGGCACGCCGAACGTAGCGGCGTCGGTGAAGCAGCGCCCGCCTACTCGGGCGGCGGCTTCCAGCACGACAAAGGAGCGGCCGGAGACGGCGATCCGGCGGGCAGCAGCGATGCCGCCGGCGCCCGCGCCGATGATCACGACATCGACATCCTCGGCCGGCGCAGGCGCGCCGAGAACCGGCGTCGCGGCAAAGGCCGCGCCGGTGGCCAGAAAGGTGCGACGGCTGATGCGTTTCATGGTTTTCGCGCCGTGGCCTTTTGGTGCAGGATTGTATGGCAATCACTAGCCGGAAATGACCGGCTTTCGCAAATCGCTCCGGCGTGTGAGCGCCGCCCCAGCGGGGAACTTCGATCGGTCAGACAAGTTCTACAGGCCGGAACGGAGCACCATGACGCAGCAGATACCGCGACGACGATTGGGCGTTTTGACGTCGATGCTCGACAGCGTCGGCCGCCTGATCGCCGGCTACCTGCAGCAGCCTTCCGCGGGTTATCAGCCGTTCATCCGCAGCGATCCGGAAGCCCTGAGGGCGGTGATTCGGCGCGGCGACGTATTGCTGATCGAGGGCAACACCCATGTTTCCGGCGTCATCAAATATCTCACCCAGTCGACCTGGTCACATTCGGCACTTTACGTCGGGGCCATCGATGGCGCGCGTACGCAGGCCGGTGAAGATCACGTCCTGGTCGAGGCCAATATCGGAGAAGGGGTCGTCTCCATCCCGCTGTCGAAATACGACCGCTTCCACACCCGAATCTGCCGGCCGGTCGGCCTGAGCCGGCAGGACTGCGAGGCGGTGTGCCGTTACGCGGTGGAGCGAATCGGCCTTGACTACGACCTGAAGAACATCATCGACCTGATGCGCTATCTGTTTCCGCTGCCGGTGCCGCAGCGCTGGCGCCGCCGCATGATTGCGCTCGGCTCCGGCGATCCCACCCGCATCATCTGCTCGGCATTGATCGCACAGGCGTTCGACGCCGTGCGCTATCCGATCCTGCCGAAGATCACGCTGATCGAGAGCAAGTGGGCGCGGTCGGAAATCCTGCATATCCGTCATTCCTCGCTCTATGCGCCGCGTGATTTCGACATCTCGCCCTATTTCGAGATTATCAAGCCGACCATCGTGAAAGGCTTCGACTACAAATCGATCCATTGGGCGGAGCCGCCACCGACACCGGTTGAAATCCCGCCCCGTGCGATCGTCGCGGCGCCGGAACCACGGCCGACATCAGGAGACCTGCCATGATCGATGCGGCCGTGCGGGCGCTGTCGGAAATCTTCTCGCCACCCTTCCGTGCGGTGCTGTGGCGATCGATCGGGCTCGCGCTGATCCTGATCATCGTGTTCGGCATCGTGCTGCACCGGGTGTTGGCTTATCTCACCGGCCTCGGCGAGATCTGGGCCGAGGGTGCAATCGGCGGCAGCGCACACATGCCGCTCACCATCCTCACCTATATCGTGTCGATCGCGGCCGGGTTCGGCATCATCATCGGCGCGGTCTTTCTGATGCCGGCCGTGACCGCGATCGTCGCCAGTCTTTTTGTCGATCAGATCGCCGAGCAGGTGGAGCGGACACACTATCCCTCGGACCTGGCGGGCCAGCCCTTGCCAATCGCGCGCGCCTTGATGGAGGGCGCCAAGACCGCGCTGCTGGCAGTCCTAATCTATCTGCTGGCGCTGCCTTTCCTGTTTTTCGCCGGGCTTGGGCTGGTCATTTTTTTCCTCGCGGCGGCGTACCTGCTGGGGCGGGAATATTTCGAATTGGTCGCGATGCGTTTCATGCCGCCAGCGGAGGCGAAACGCCTGCGCAAAACCTATGCCTCGACCGTCTTCTCCGCCGGGCTGCTGATCGCGGCTTTTGTCTCGATCCCGATCGTCAATCTGGCGACACCGTTATTCGGCACCGCCTTCATGGTGCACGTGTTTAAACGTCTGAGTGGTTCGAAACCGGAGCATGCGCTGGTGGGGCGCGGATGATGTTGGATGTTTAGGCGCCGATACGCTTCTCCGGCCAACGGCACAGATCGCTGATCAGGCAGCGATCGCAGGCTGGCTTCATCGCCTTGCAGATATAGCGCCCATGCAGGATCAGCCAGTGATGGGCGTGAAGCTTATAGGCGGGCGGTACCACCGCCTCCAGTTTCAGTTCCACTTCCAGCGGCGTGCGGCCCGGCGCAAGGCCGGTGCGATTGCCGATGCGGAAGATGTGGGTGTCGACGGCGATGGTCGGCTCGCCGAACGCCATATTGAGCACGACATTGGCGGTCTTGCGCCCGACGCCGGGCAGCGCTTCGAGCGCGGCGCGCTCACGTGGCACCTGCGAGCCGTGTTCGGCGATCAGCCGCTGTGACAAGGCGATCACGTTCTTGGCCTTGTTGCGGAACAGGCCGATAGTTTTGATGTATTCGATCAGGCGCGCCTCGCCCAGCGCGGCCATCTTTTCCGGGGTATCGGCAACGGCGAACAACGGGCCGGTCGCCTTGTTGACGCCGACGTCGGTCGCCTGGGCGGAGAGCACCACCGCAACCAACAAAGTGTAAGGATTGACGTGCTGGAGCTCACCCTTCGGCTCCGGCTCGGCGGCCTGGAAGCGGCGGAAGGCCTCTTCGATCTCGTCCCGGGTCCAGGGCCGGGGCGCCTTCCGCTGCCCCGTGGCACGCGGCTTGCCCTTTTTCGGGCTTGATGCACTCTTGCGGATCGCCTTTTTGGCCATGATCTTCGTATAATTGCCGCCATGACCCCCGACAACGACATGATGCACGAACCCACCATCTTTTCCGCGGTCATCACTCCGCACCGCTCGCTTGGCTATCGCGGCTTCACCGTCCTGATGCTGACGATCGGCGCCATCAGCTTTGTCGTCGGGATGGTGTTCCTGATCGCGGGCGCCTGGCCGGTATTCGGCTTTTTCGGCCTCGACGTGCTGGTGATCTATTGGGCGTTCCGGGCGAATTTCCGCGCCGCGCGGGCCTACGAGGAGGTCACCGTGACGCCGTCGGAGCTGACTGTGCGCAAGGTGAGCCAGCATGGCCGGCGGCGGGAATGGACGCTCAATCCGCTGTGGGTGCGGCTCGACCGCGACGAGCACGAGGAATTCGGCATCGAGCGGTTGTTCCTGGTGTCGCGCGGACAGCGGTTGCCGGTTGCCGGCTTCCTCGGGCCGCAGGAAAAGGAAAGCTTCGCGCTCGCGCTGTCACACGCGCTCGGCGAGGCCAAGCGCGGGCCGACGCGGACGATGGTGTCCTGAATCGCCCGATATCGCGCCGATTTGGGATTTATTATTTTTGCGCATGATCTTTTTCGAAAAGTCAGCGCAACTTTTCGGGATCATGCGCTACGCCGCCAGATCGGCGCGCGACGCCACCGTCGAATCCGCGTTGAGCCGGTAGACCATCGGCACGCCGGTGCCGAGTTCGCGCTTGACGATCTCGTCGGGGCCGAGCCGTTCCAGTACCATCACCAGCGCGCGCAGGGAATTGCCGTGGGCTGAGACCAGCACATGCTCGCCGCGCAACAGCCGCGGCAGAATGTCCGTCAGATAATACGGCAGCACGCGCGCGGCGGTGTCCTTCAGGCTCTCACCGCCGGGCGGCGGCACGTCATAGGAGCGGCGCCAGACATGAACCTGATCGGCGCCCCATTTGGCGCGGGCATCGTCCTTGTTAAGGCCTGCGAGTTCGCCGTAATCGCGCTCGTTGAGAGCCTGGTCCTTGATGACCGGAATATCGGTCTGGCCCATCTCTTCCAGGATCAAGTCCAGCGAGCGCTGCGCACGGATCAACGCCGACGTGAAGGCGACATCAAAGTGGATGCCCTGCGCCTTCAGTTTCCGCCCGGCGGCGCGCGCCTCGCGAATGCCGTTCTCGGTGAGATCGACATCCTTCCAGCCGGTGAACAGGTTCTTCAGGTTCCATTCGCTCTCGCCGTGACGAACGAGCACGAGAAGATGATCGCTCATGGTGTTATCCCTGGGTCCCTTGAATGTTTCAGAAGTTTGTCAGATCGAGCACGTCAGTCATGGAATAAAGCCCCGGTGCCTTGCCTCGTCCCCACAACGCGGCATGCAGCGCGCCGCGAGCGAAGATCATGCGGTCCTCGGCGCGATGGGTGAGTTCGATGCGTTCGGCGGGCCCGGCAAAGATCACGCTGTGCTCGCCGACCACGGTGCCGCCGCGTAACGTCGCAAAGCCGATATCGCCCGCGTGCCGCGCGCCGGTGTGGCCGTCGCGCGAACGCACCGCATGGGATTCCAGATCGATGTTGCGGCCCGCGGCGGCGGCGCGGCCCAGCAGCAGCGCGGTTCCGGACGGCGCGTCGACTTTCTTGTTGTGATGCATTTCCAGGATCTCGATGTCGAAATCCTGGTTCAAGGTCGCGGCAACACGCCTGGCGAGCGCCGCCAGCAGATTGACGCCAAGGCTCATATTGCCGGACTTGACGATGACGGCGCGGGCCGCCGCAGCGGCGATTTTGGCCTCATCGTCGGACGAGAAGCCGGTGGTGCCGATGACGTGCACCAGGCCGGCGTCCGCCGCGCGCTGCGCCATGGCCACGCTGGCGGCCGGGCCGGTGAAATCGACAATGCCGTCCGCCGCCGCCAACAAGGGTGTCGGGTCGGCGGTCAGCAGGACCTTGTTCGGCCCAAGGCCGGCAAGTTCGCCGGAATCCTTGCCAAGCAGCGGCGACGACGGCTGCTCCACGGCGCCGGCCAACACGAGACCACCGGTCTCGGCAATGGCCTTGACCAAGGTGCGCCCCATGCGCCCGCCGGCACCGGTCACGATCAGCCGCATGTCAGCCATGGCAGCCCGTCTCCTGCTTTTGCCAGCGGGTATAGCGAGGCCGCAGGCCGAAGGGAAGGCAATGGCCGCGGCGCGGGGTCAGTCGGTCGGCTGCGGGCCGTCATAGCCCTCGATCACCATGATGTCGGCATCGGCCTTGCCTTGCCGAAAGGTCATGGCGTGCTGGTATTCCGGCGAATGGTAGCAGGCGAGCGCGTCGGCGTAGCTCGGAAATTCGATGATCACGTGGCGGGCGCGGGCCGCGCCTTCCTTGGCTTCGAAGGCGCCGCCGCGAACAATGAAATGCGCGTTGTATTTGCGAAACGCGACCGCATTGGCGGCGGCGTATTCCTTGTAGGCCTCGGCGTCATTCACATCGACATGCGCGATCCAGTAGCCCTTCTTGGTCATCATATCCTCCCTGTTATCCTGTTATTTCGTTGCCGCGGCGGCGCCGCCCTCGATCTCCGCGATAATCGCAGCGGCCGCCGCCTGCGGATCGGCGGCGCCGACAACCGGCCGGCCGACCACCAGATAATCGGCGCCCGCGGCGATGGCGGCCGCCGGAGTCATGATGCGCTTCTGGTCGCCGGCGTCGCTGCCGGCCGGCCGGATGCCGGGTGTCACCAGCACCAGGTCATTGCTCACGATCGGCCGCAGCATGGCCGCCTCCTCGCCCGAACAGACAATGCCGTCGGCGCCAAGGTCGCGCGCTTGCGCGGCACGCCTGACCACCAGTTCGCCGACCCCGATGTCATAACCGGCGGCGGCAAGATCGGCATCGTTGTAAGACGTCAGCACCGTCACCGCGAGGATCCGCAAAGCGACTGCCGCGGCTGGCCTCGACCGCGGCGGCCAGCGTCTGCGGAAAGGCGTGCACGGTGAGGAAATCAGCGCCCAGCGCTGCGATGCTTTCGACGCCCTTGGCAACCGTGTTGCCGATGTCGTGCAGTTTCAGATCGAGAAAGACATGCTTGCCGGCGCGCACCAGCGCTTCGGCCAGCGGCAGGCCATGGGCAAACGCAAGTTGATAACCGATCTTGTAGAACGACACGGTCTCACCGAGCCGCGCGATAATGTCTTCGGCCTCACGTACCGAGGGAAGATCGAGCGCGACGATCAGGCGCTCGCGCGGGTGCAGGCTCATGGCCGGTGTCTCCCTATGCGATCCGATAGGTCATTTCGATCAGCCGGCGCACGACCGTCCTGAGCTGCTGCGACAAGCGTTCGTCCTTGAGACTGCCGGACTCGTCGAACGCGTCCTGCGCCGCCGCAATCGCAATCTGTTCGGGAATCACCAGCGCCCCGCATCCGACTTCCAGAATTTGCCGCAATGCCATTAGCCCGCGCATGCCGCCGAAACGCTGCAGCGAAGCGGCGCCGAGCGCAAAGATGCGGCCATGATAGGCGGCCAGCAGCGGTTCGCCGCGTTCGCGCACCCGCGAGACCCAGTCGATGGCGTTCTTCAACAGCGGCGTGATCGAGGCGTTGTATTCGGGACTGGCGATGAAGACGCCCTGATGGCTTTCGATCATCTGCTTCAGCTTGACGGCGTATTCCGGCGGGCCGGCGCGCTCCTCGAGATCGGCGTCGTAGATCGGCATCGGATAGTCGGCCAGCGAAATGCGGGTGACATCCGCGTCGGCCAGCGCGAATTCCTTAGCCGCCAGAGCGGCCAACTGGACATTGTAGGAGCCGGTCCGATTGGAACCCGGAATGACCAGGATTTTCGGGGCGGACATCGGCGGCCACCCTCAGGCAGCAAGGCGCTCAGCTCTTGCGGTAGACCCAGACGCGCGCCGGGGGAAAATTCATCCACACCCGCTCGGACGCCTCGGCGGTCACGCCGGCAGGCGCCGTCGGGATCGGCGGAACCGCGGCATAGGTGAACTGAATGAAGGGCGCGCCGGCTGCAGCAATCCGAACGCCTCATAGATCAGCCGCAGACGGCGTCCTCAGCGGCTTGGTGACCAGCGGCAGGCCTGATACCACCGCCGCGCCGGGCTCGTTCCAGGCGGCCGCTCAGCAGCTGCGCAGCTGCAGCGCATCACCCTGCAAGACCGTCGCGCCGGGAAAACGGGTCTGCAAGATCCGGCGAAAACGTCGGATCGCATTCGACCAGAACCAGCCGGGACGGATGGACGCCCTGTCGTATCAGCGCCTCGGTCACCGGTCCGGTGCCCGGCCCAAGCTCGATGACCGGCCCTGGGAATGCTGGGATCGACATAACTTGCCATGGTGCGCGCAAGTGCCCGCCCGGAGGGCATCACGGCGCCGATCGACAACGGCTTTTCGATCCAGGAGCGGATGAACCGCATCTCGTCGTTGAAACGAATGGCGTTCTTCTGTTCGAACAGGCGAATGCGCCGTTCGATCTTTTTCTCGATCAACTGGAGGGCTTGCAGGGGCATGGGGTGCGCATGTTGGGACACGGAATTGTCACATGGAAATCGGTAAAGGGCCGCCCGGCGGGGGTCAAGCACCAATTGGGGTCAAGCGGAACCGGCCCGACCGCCCAGCCCGTCGAGAAAGTCCTTGACCTTGCCGAAGAAATCCGGACGGCTTCCGGCTGCGTCTCGCTGGACGACAGCCGATCGAATTCGGCCAGCAGTTCTTTCTGCCGCTTAGTCAGGTTTTGCGGCGTTTCGACCACAACCTGGACGTACATGTCGCCACTCTGCTTCGAGCGCAGCACCGGCATGCCCTTGCCGCAGGCGGAACCGGCGGCCGGATCTGGGTGCCCGCGGGCACCTTCACCCGCGTCTTGCTGCCGTCGATGGTCGGCACCTCGAACTCGCCGCCGAGCGCCGCCGTCACCATCGAGATCGGCACGCGGCAATGCAGGTCGGCCCCATCGCGCTGGAAGAATGCATGGCGCGGCGATCGAAAGGAAAATGTAGAGATCGCCCGGCGGACCGCCACGCACGCCCGGCTTCGCCCTCGCCGGCTAGGCGGATGCGTGTTCCATCCTCGACTCCAGGCGGGATATTGACCGATAGCGTACGCTCGCGCGTCACCCGGCCGGAGCCGGAACAAGTCGGGCATGGATTCTCGATCACCTGACCGCGTCCACCGCAGATCGGACAAGTCCGCTCCAGGGTGAAGAAGCCTTGGGCATGGCGGATCTTGCCCTGGCCGCCGCAATGCGCGCAGGTCTTGGGCTGTGGTGCCGGTCTTGGCGCCGGTGCCGGAGCAGATCCTCGCAGGTCACCGACGTCGGCAACCGCAACTGCGCGGTCTTGCCGTTGAAGGCTTCTTCGAGCGTGATTTCCATATTGTAGCGCAGGTCGGCACCGCGCTCGCGTCCCGAACCGCGGCCGCGCCGGCCGCCGCCCATGCCGAACAGATCGTCGAAAATATCGGAGAAGGTCGAGGCGAAGTCGGCACCGAAGCCATGCGCCTGCCGCCGCCCATGCCCTGCTCGAACGCGGCATGGCCGAAGCGATCATAGGCGGCCCGCTTCTGCGGGTCCTTGAGCACCTCGTAGGCTTCGCCGACTTCCTTGAAGCGATGCTCGCAGTCGGTATCGCCCGGATTGCGATCCGGGTGGTGCTGCATCGCGAGCTTGCGGAATGCAGCCTTGAGCTCGGCTTCACTGGCCGTGCGTTCAACACCCAGGAATTCGTAAAAGTCGCGCTTGGCCATGTCAGCGCCCACCCCATCACGAGTCCTGACCGGACGTGTCCGCCCGCCGACAAGCAAACAATACCCCCGGGACCAGGCCCGGCCGGTTCGAGTGCCGAAACGTACCGTCCCGGGCACCCGGGAGCGGATCCGACGATACGGCCCCTTCGGACGCCGAAAGGATCACGCCGACTTCTGGTTCTTCTTGTCGTCGTCGACTTCGGTGAACTCGGCGTCGACGACATCTTCCTTGGCTCCGCCGTCGCCGCCGGCACATCGGCGCCGTCGCCACCTTGGCCCTCGGCCTGCTTGTACATGGCTTCGCCGAGCTTCATCGAAGCCTGCGCCAGCGCATTGGTCTTGGCCGTGATCGCCTCGGCGTCGTCGCCCTTCAGCGCTTCCTTCAGGTCGGCGA
Organism: uncultured Alphaproteobacteria bacterium; assembly: GCA_963806815.1. Lineage (GTDB taxonomy): Bacteria > Pseudomonadota > Alphaproteobacteria > Rhizobiales > Xanthobacteraceae > CAWDZJ01. Next base: position 187,451 of record CAWDZJ010000016.1, read on the forward strand.
TGGCGTTCTCGATCGAACGCTGCGCTCGGCTTCGCCGATCTTGGAGCCGTGCTCGGCCAGCGCCTTCTCGGTGGCATGAACCAGCGCTTCGGCGTGGTTCTTGGCTTCGACCTCGGCCTTGCGCTGCTTGTCTTCCTCGGCATGCGCCTCGGCGTCCTTGACCATCTTCTCGATGTCGGCCTCGGACAGACCGCCCGAAGCCTGGATGCGGATCTGCTGCTCCTTGCCGGTCGCCTTGTCCTTGGCCGAGACATTGACGATGCCGTTGGCGTCGATGTCGAAGGTCACCTCGACCTGCGGCACGCCGCGCGGCGCCGGCGGAATGCCGATGAGATCGAACTGGCCGAGAACCTTGTTGTCGGCCGCCATCTCGCGTTCGCCCTGGAACACGCGGATCGTCACCGCGGTCTGATTGTCCTCGGCGGTCGAGAACACCTGGCTCTTCTTGGTCGGGATCGTGGTGTTGCGATCGATGATGCGGGTGAACACGCCGCCCAGCGTCTCGATGCCGAGCGACAGCGGCGTCACATCGAGCAGCAGCACGTCCTTGACGTCGCCCTGCAGCACGCCGGCCTGGATCGCGGCACCGATGGCGACCACCTCATCCGGGTTGACGCCCTTGTGCGGCTCCTTGCCGAAGAACTGCTTCACGACTTCCTGCATCTTCGGCATGCGGGTCATGCCGCCGACCAGGATCACTTCGTTGATTTCACCTGCGGACAGGCCGGCATCCTTGAGCGCCTTGCGGCACGGCTCGACCGTGCGCTGGATCAGATCGTCCACCAGCGCCTCGAACTTGGCGCGGGTGAGCTTCATGGTCATGTGCTTGGGACCGGACGCATCCGCCGTGATGAACGGCAGGTTGATCTCGGTCTGCGTGGTGGAGGACAGTTCGATCTTGGCCTTTTCGGCGGCTTCCTTGAGCCGCTGCAGCGCGAGCTTGTCGTTGCGCAGATCGATGCCCTGCTCCTTCTGGAATTCGTCAGCAAGATAGCTGACCAGCCGCATGTCGAAATCCTCGCCGCCGAGGAAGGTGTCGCCGTTGGTCGACTTCACCTCGAACACGCCGTCGCCGATTTCCAGAATCGAAACGTCGAACGTGCCACCGCCCAGATCGTAAACCGCGATCATGCCGGTCTTCTGCTTGTCGAGACCATAGGCCAGCGCGGCCGCGGTCGGCTCGTTGATGATGCGCAGCACCTCAAGGCCGGCGATCTTGCCGGCATCCTTGGTGGCCTGACGCTGGGCGTCGTTGAAATAGGCGGGCACGGTGATGACGGCCTGCTCGACCTTCTGCCCGAGATACGATTCCGCCGTCTCCTTCATCTTCTGCAGGATGAAGGCGGAGATCTGCGAGGGCGAATAGGTCTTGCCGTCAGCCTCGACCCACGCATCGCCATTGGAGGCGCGCACGATCTTGTAGGGGACGAGCTTCTTGTCCTTCTCGACGGTCGGGTCGTCGTAACGGCGGCCAATCAGGCGCTTCACCGCAAAGATCGTCTTTTCCGGATTGGTAACGGCCTGTCGCTTGGCCGGCTGTCCGACAAGACGCTCGCCGTCGTCGCTGAAAGCGACAATCGATGGCGTGGTGCGCATGCCCTCGGCGTTTTCGATAACTTTTGGCGAAGTGCCTTCCATCACGGCAACGCAGGAATTCGTTGTGCCGAGGTCGATGCCAATGACCTTACCCATGGTCTATCCTCTCTTTCGTGGCAGGCCGGCCGGACCTCATAGCGCCCGGTTGGAAAAGTCCCGCGACTCGATCGCAGGCTCCCTTTCCGACCCCCAAAATGCGTTTTTAGCCGTCGAAACGGCGTCTTCGGTCATATAGGAGGCACGTGTAACGCCGCAAGGCGGTAATTCCTGAAATCCGGAATCCACCTAGGAATATGGTCCGACCGCCGGACCTGCTATGAAGATGCCGAAGCGCCGGTGGGAAATTCTCCGGCATTCGTTGGCGTGGTCCAGCCGATAGCCGCACCACCCGGCTCGCGAAGGATGGCAATTCGGCCAATGCGCGGTACGTCGAACGGGACACGGATCACCGTCGCGCCGGCCGTTTCCGCCTTCTTCAGCCGGGCATCGAGATCATCAACCGCCAGATATGCTACCCATTGCTCCGGCATATGCTCGAATGACGGCCAACTGATCGAGAAAATGCCTGCGACCGGCTTGTCGCCCACCTTGGCAATCCAATAGGTCGCCCCGGCCGGCGTCTGCATCGTCTCAAAGGTCCAGCCCACCGTTTCGCCGTAGAACCGCATCGCGGGTTCTGGATCCCGCGTCATCAGTTCGTTCCAAATGAAGCTGCCATGCGACCACATCGCCGTTTCTCCACGCCGTATCTGTTGCATTGATGGTTATTGCGGGCACCAGCTGTATCCTATCGCGATGCGCGGGAAATTTCGCTGGTGTTTCAGCGCCGGAATTTCATGCCTCGCCAACGTCGCAATTCTCGTGCTTCAATCCGGCGTCAGGATGCCCTCATGAGCTTTTTCAGATTTTTCCGCCTGTCCCTCGCCTTCCTGGTACTGGCGGCGGCGTTCCCCGCGACCGCGGCGGAGACGCAGTATCCGCTGGGCTCACGCATCGGCATGACCGTGCCGCCTGGCCTGGTTGCGAGCAAGAGCTTCATCGGCTTTGAGGACCGCGCCAACAAGGTAGCGATCCTGTTGGCGACATTGCCGGACCAGGCCTATCCGGAGATTGTCAAGTCCCTGACCGCGGACGGCTTGAAAGCGCAGGGCATCACGCTTGAGAAAAGCGAAACGCTCACGCTGCCGGCGGGCAAGGCCGTTCTGGCGATCGGCCGGCAGAAATTGCGCGATAGTGATATCCACAAATGGCTCATGGTGGTGGACGGCGCCAAACTGACCGCGGTCGTCACGGTCCAGATTCCGCTTAGTGCCGCCAAGATCTATCCGGATGAGATGATCCGAAAGGCGCTGCTCAGCCTGGCGCTTCGCCCGTCCGTGCCGCAGGCGGAACAGCTTGAGCTGGTTCCTTTCCAGCTCACCAAGCTGGCCGATTTCCGGGTCGGTGCCGTCTTCCCGGGTGTTGCCATCGTCCTGATCGACCCGAAAAAAGCACCGGATCAAGCCTCAAGCGGATCGCAGATGCTGATTGCCGCCGCGCGCGGCGAACCGGGTCCGAACGACAATCGCGACACTTTCGCGTTTCGCGCGCTTTCCGGCGTTCCGAATCTGACGGAAGTCCGCATCGTGTCAGCCGAGCCGCTGCGGATCGGCGGCCGTCAGGGCCATCAGATGATCGCCCAAGGCAAGCAGGGCGCGACCGACATCAAGCTCATTCAATGGCTGCGGTTCGGAAGTGGTGGCTTTTTGCAGATTGTCGGGATTGCCCGCCGGGCCGATTGGGACAAGGCCTATCCGCGCTTTCGCGAGGTGCGCGACGGCATCGACCGGCGCTGACTGACCGCCCGTCGTGTGTGATCCGGCAACTTTGAATTGCTGGCGACTACGGCCCGTTCGGTTCCGCAGGCGGCTCGTCCGATCGATTGTCGTTCGCCAACCGCTGGCCCGCGCCCTGCTTTGCGCCTTGCTTGGCACCGCCTTTGGTCACGGCCACCAGCGCCGGACGCAGCACGCGGTCCCCGATCATGTATCCGGCCTGAATGGTCTGCGCCACGGTGCCAGCCGGCACCGTCTCGTCGGGCACCTCGTACATGGCCTGGTGGACGTTGGGATCGAACTTCTGGCCGGTCGGATCGAACTTCTTGACGCCGTTGCGCTCCAGGGTCTTGAGCAGTTCGCGCTCGATCAATTCGACACCATCAATCAAGGCCGTGGTCGCGGCGTCGGCGGTTTCGCGCATTTCCGGGCCGATGGCATCGAGCGCCCGGCGCAGATTATCGGCGATGCCGAGACTGTCGCGCGCGAAGGATGCCACGCCATAGGTGCGCGCGTCGGCGACTTCGCGCTCGGTCCTTTTGCGCAGGTTTTCCATTTCGGCCAGCGTGCGCAGCAACTTGTCCTTGAGGTCGGCATTCTGCCGCGTCAGTTCGGCAACCGGATCGGCCTCGGCAGACGGGGCTTGATCAGCCTGCATGGCCGCCGTGTCGGGCGCTGCATACTCGGCGGACTTGGCGGGCTTTCCGGCCTTGGCGGCGGCATCGTCGGCGCGGCGAGCGGTCGAATCCGTCATTGTTGGCTTCTCATCACTGTTTGCGGATCAGGCTTATGGCGGCTGTCGAACCCGGATATCAGGTCTTGCGCCTGAAAAATCAAGTTTGTGGGCCAACAACACCGTCCGGTCCGGCGCAAATACATCAAATTCGATCAAAATCCGCCTTGCTCTCAACCGCGTTCAACGCGGCGGCGGCGGATCGCATCGCGCATCCGCCGAAACGGCAGGCCGAGATAATATTTGCGCAGGAACTGCAGACGTCCGGCGAGGCCGACCTGCTCGATCGATGTGTTCGGAACGTACCAGCCGTTGAGGCCGGTGCGCCGAATCCAACGATAGCCATGCCGTGTGAGGTAATGATGGACATGCAGGCTGGCGATGTGATCCTCGATCAGCAACAGCCGGGGCTGCCAGCGTGACAGTGTAAAACCGTCCAGCACGTCGATCTCGTGGCCTTCGACGTCGATCGAGAGGAAGTCGATCGGAGCCAGAGCGCGGGCCTCTGTGAGGATATCGTCGAGAGTGCGCACCGGAACCGCAATCGTCTCACCGGCGCGCATATCGGCGATTGCAAGATCGGGATTGAGCGAGGCGCCGATGCCATGGCGGCCGGCGATGTGGAGCGTCATGGTGCGACCGGCGTTAGCGTTGGATGAGCACGCCACCGCGAATACCTGCGCGGTGCGGTCACGGCGCAGCATCGCGGCGAGATCCGGCAAGGGCTCAATCACAATGCCGGACCAGCCGGCCTGTTCGAGTGGCCAGCTCTGCGAACCGTGCTGCGGATGATTGGCGCCGACTTCGACAAAGAAGCCCTTGGCGCCGGAACCAAAGAAGTCCTGCGTCAGTCGCGCTTCGACGTCGGGCGGGAAGAAATACTGCATGACAGACGTCCGATGACGGATCGCGCGCGGCCGTCCGGTGAATGGCGACCGGCCGGTAATGGCAGGGGTTGCTCAGCCACCGAGCAACTTGGTCACGACCTGCGCGGTATAGTCAACCATCGGGATGACGCGCGCATAGTTGAGACGGGTCGGCCCGATCACTCCGATGACACCGACAATGCGGCCGGCGCCGTCGCGATACGGCGCCACGATGGTGGACGATCCCGACAACGAAAACAGCTTGTTCTCCGAGCCGATGAAGATGCGCGCGCCATCGGCGCGCTCGGCGCGGCCCAGGAGATCGATCACGCCGCGCTTGGTTTCCAGATCATCAAACAACAGCCGCACCCGTTCGAGATCCTCCAGGGCATGAAGGTCCTCAAGCAGATTGGCCTGGCCGCGCACCAGCAGCTTGCGATCCTCGCTGCTGCCGCCGGACCAACTCGCAAGCCCCGTGGAAATGAGGCGTTGCGTGAGCTGATCGATCTCGTTGCGACTGGTTTCCAATGCGCTTTCCAGTTCGGCCTTGGCTTCCGCCAAGGTGCGGCCGCGAATCCGCGCATTGAGAAAGTTCGAGGCTTCGATCAGCGCGGATGCCGGCAGGCCGATCGGCACATTCACCACGCGATTTTCGACCTGTCCGTCCTCGGACACCATGACGACAAGCGCGCGTTCCGGCTCGAGGCGGACAAATTCGATGTGCTTCAGGCGCGGATTGGTCTTGGCGGAGAGCACCACGCCGGCCGCGCGCGTCAGGCCGGACAGCATGCCGGAGGCTTCCGACAGCACCGCTTCCATAGACGTGCCGGCGGCGGCCACCTTGGCTTCCATGGCGCGGCGGTCGGCGTCCGACAGATCGCCGATTTCCATCAGCGCATCGACGAAAAATCGCAGGCCGCGCTCGGTCGGCAGCCGCCCGGCAGACGTGTGCGGCGCATAGACTAGGCCGAGCTGCTCCAGGTCCGACATGATGTTGCGAACCGAGGCCGGCGACAGCGTCAACGAGATCAGCCGCGAAATGTTACGCGAGCCCACGGGTTCGCCGGTCGCGAGATAACTCTCGACGATCTGGCGAAAGATCTCGCGTGAGCGCTCGTTTAACTGGGCAAGCCCGATCTGGGCAGCACCCGCCGGGACATCCTGAGGCACCGGGCCACTCCCTTCAAAACACAGCAGAATTGTCCATTCGCGCGGCAAAGTGCAAGCCGCACCTTGTCCGGGCCGGCCCTGCAACCTAAAAGGCTTTTCGGCCGGAGGGTATCCCGCTTCGCGCCGGCCCAATCGACAACGTTATGACGTGAGAGGAGACGCGCATGCGGCCAAGCCGCCGACAACCCGACGAATTGCGCCCGGTTTCACTTGAACGCGGCGTGGTGAAATTCGCCGAAGGGTCCTGCTTCGTGAAATTCGGCGATACCCATGTGCTGGTCACGGCCACGCTGGAGGAACGGCTGCCGCCATGGCTGAAGGGCCAGGGCCGCGGCTGGATCACCGCCGAATACGGCATGCTGCCGCGCGCGACCCTGGAGCGGACCCGGCGCGAGGCATCGGCCGGCAAGCAGAGCGGCCGCACCGTCGAGATCCAGCGGCTGATCGGCCGCTCGCTGCGCACCATCGTCGATCTCGAAGCAATGGGTGAGCGGCAGATCACCGTCGATTGCGACGTGATCCAGGCCGACGGCGGCACCCGCACCGCGGCGATTACCGGCGCCTGGGTGGCGCTGCACGATTGCCTGACCTGGATGAAGACCCGCGACATGATGATCATCGGCGAGCCGATGCGCGACCATGTCGCGGCGGTGTCGTGCGGAATCTGCAAGGGCACGCCGGTGCTCGACCTCGACTACGCCGAGGATTCCGACGCCGATACCGATGCGAATTTCGTCATGACCGGCGCCGGCCGGATTGTCGAGGTGCAGGGCACTGCGGAGAAGACGCCGTTCTCGGAGGAGGAATTCCTGCGCTTTGATGGCGCTGGCGCGCAAGGGCGTCGGCAAGCTGGTCGAACCTGCAGAAAATGGCGGTGATGTGAGCGAACAGTCCTCAGCGCAGCATGCGCCGGTCGCACAAGGGCGCGATCATCGCCAGATCAGCGGCCGGCTGGTGATCGCCACCCACAATCCCGGCAAGCTGCACGAGATGCGTGACCTGATCGCGCCCTACGGCATCGAAGCGGTGTCCGCCGGCGAGCTCGGTCTCGGCGAACCGGAGGAAACCGGCGCGAGCTTTCGAGCCAACGCGCGTATCAAGGCGGACGGCCGCCGGCGACGGCGTCAGGCCTGCCGGCCTTCGCCGACGATTCCGGTCTGGTGGTCGACGCGCTCGACGGCGCGCCCGGCATTCATTCCGCGCGCTGGGCGGGACCCGGCAAGGATTTCGCGCAGGCGATGCGCGACGATCGAGCAAATGCTGCGCGAGCGCGGCGCGACGACACCGCAGCAGCGCACCGCGCATTTCGTCTCGGCCCTGTGCGTCGCCTGGCCGGATGGCCATGTCGAGGACTTCGAGGCGCGCGTCGACGGCACGCTGGTGTGGCCGCCGCGCGGCACCGAAGGCTTCGGCTACGATCCGATGTTCCTGCCTGACGGGCATACGCCGCACCTTCGGCGAGATGCCGAGCGAGGAGAAGCATGGCCTGCCGCCGCGCGGCAAAGGCCTGTCGCACCGCGCGCGCGCCTTCGTGATGCTGGCGGAGGCCTGTCTCGAACGCTGACGACGACTGAACAACGCGAGCGACGCGCCTTCGGCGTCTACATCCACTGGCCGTTCTGCCTGTCGAAGTGCCCGTACTGCGACTTCAACAGCCACGTGCGCCATGCGCGATCGACGAGGCGCGATTCGTGCGCGCCTTCGCCGCCGAGATCGCCGCCACCGCGGCGCGCACCGGGCCGCGCACGGTCTCGAGCATCTTCTTCGGCGGCGGCACGCCATCGCTGATGCAGCCGGCGACCGTCGCGCGCGATCCTCGACGCCGTCGCGCAAGCACTGGACGGTCGCGCCCGACGTCGAGGTGACGCTGGAAGCCAACCCGACCAGCGTCGAGGCGACGCGGTTTCGCGGCTATCGCGACGGCCGGCGTCAACCGCGTCTCGCTCGGCGTGCAGGCGCTGAACGACGCGGCGCTGAAAGAGCTCGGCCGGCTGCACACCGCGGACGAAGCGCTCGCTGCGGTCGCGATCGCGCGCAGCGATTTTCGAGCGCTATTCGTTCGATCTGATCTATGCGCGGCCGGGCCAGACGCCGGCCGGACTGGGCGGCGGAACTCAAGCGCGCCATCGGCGAAGCCGCCGAGCACCTGTCGCTCTATCAACTGACCATCGAGCCGGAGACGCCGTTCGCCGCGCTTGCACGCCGCCGGCAAGCTCATCGTGCCCGGACGACGACCGCGCGCGCGATCTCTACGACGTGACCCAGGAGGTCTGCGCCGCGCACGGCCTGCCCGCCTACGAGATTTCCAATCACGCGCGGCCGGCGCGGAATGCCGGCACAATCTGGTCTACTGGCGCGGCCACGAATATGCCGGCATCGGCCCCGGCGCGCACGGCCGGCTCGATATCGACGGCCGGCGCTACGCCACCGCCACCGAGAAGCGGCCCGGAAGCCTGGCTGACTGCGCGTCGAAGCCACCGGCCACGGCCTGATCGTCGACGACCTGCTGATCGCGCGAGGAAACGCGCCGACGAGTTCCTGCTGATGGGACTGCGGCTCGCGGAAGGCATCGATCTCGACCGCTACGAGGCGCTTGCCGGGCGGCCGCTCGATCCCGCGCCGGATCGCGATGCTGCAGCCGGAAGGCGCGGTCGAGACCATCCCGGATGGCCGGCTGCGCGTGACGCTGTCCGGCTTCCCGGTGCTCGACGCGGTGGTCGCCGACCTTGCGGCGTGATTGTCGCGAACGCCGTGCCGTCTCGAATCAGCTTCCGGATCGGCTGAAGCTGCGTGGCGCGGGACTGACGATCTGCGGACCCGACGCCGACACCTGCAACACGGCCAGGCCACGTTGATTGGAACCGTCGCTGCGGAACCGGAAAACGCCGTCAATGCCGGAAAAGCCCGAGGCGCTGAGCAAGGTCTGCTGCGAAAAGCGTTGCGCGCCCTGCGTCTTGACCAACGCCACCACCAGCGCGACGGCATCGTAGGACAAGGTCGCGGTCCGCACCGGATCCTGGCCATATTTTGCCCGATAGCGCGCGACGAAATTGCGGAAGCCGGCGGGATCGGGCGCGGCGTACCAGGCCCCCTGCAGCGCCGGATTGCTGCCCAGACGCGGATCATCCCAGAGCCCGGTTCCGAGCAGCTGAATTCGCCTGGTATCGACCCCGGCGGCAACCAGTTGCTGCGCGACCGCCGGCACGGCATCGGCACCGTCGGCAATAAGGATGGCGTCGACCTGACGCGCGGCCTGGGCAACCCGTTGAACCGCCGCCTGCCGTCGCGACTGGTCGGTCGGATAGCGCTCCAGCACGACCAGCCGGCCACGGTGGCGCGCCACTGCCTGCTTGAATGCCGCCTCGACCACGCTGCCATAGGCATTATCCGGCATCAGCGCGGCAAACGACCGTTTGCCACGCGACACCGCGTAGGAAATCACCCGATCGATGTCGGTCTCCGGCAGGAAACTGAGCAAATAGACACCGCGGCCGGCGATGTTGGAATCGGTGGAAAAGCCGATCACCGGCACGCCGCGGGGGCGCGCGGCGGCGGCAACGGCGCCGACTGACTGGGCAAAAACCGGACCGATGATGATCTCGGCGCCTTGCGACAGCACCTGCTGTGCGGCCGCCTGAGCCCCGGCAATGGTCCCGCCATCATCGGTGACCATAAGCTGAATGTCGGGGCTGTTGAATTCGCTGAGCGCCATCTCGCCGGCATTCTTCATCGACTGTCCGACCGATGCGGCATTGCCGGCGGCCGACAGCGGCAGGATGAAGCCGACCTTGATCTGGCCGGCTCCAATGGTGGCCGGCTGGGCCGGCGGCGGCTGCGGTGGCTGGGAGCCGGGGATCAGGTCGCCAACATTGAAGCTTGAGGAAGACGTACAGGCCGCGAGCAGAGCGAGCGCACCGACGACCATGGCGGCGCGCCGCGCAGGCCGATAGCATGCGCGCAGGGAGGTCCGCGTTTTCCATGACTGCAACATTGTCGCCCTCCTCGACACTGGAACGTTACGCGCTCACAACCGCTTTGCGACCGGCACTTTGTCACATTGTTTAGGAATTGTTAACCAGATGAAAAGGAATAAGATTTTCACAATGGTCCGCAGGCGGCGCCGGGCGTCCGGACGGTGTTCGGGATGACGTCAGGATCGCCGCCGAACGCCCCCCAAGATACCGGTTCCGGATGCCAAGCCGGCGCGGAACTATGTCCTATCAGGTCGGGAGATCACCGCCCCGGCGCTTGCCGCCGGCCTCTATCTGGTCGCGACTCCGATCGGCAATTTACGTGACATCACGTTGCGCGCGTTGGAGGTGCTAGCGGCAGCCGACGTCATCGCCTGCGAAGATACCAGGGTCACGCGCAAGCTCACCGACCATTACGGCATTCGCGCCGCGTTCACGCCCTATCACGAACACAACGCCGCGCAGGCACGGCCTGCGATTCTCGCACGGCTCGCCGAAGGCGCCGCGGTCGCGCTGGTTTCCGACGCCGGCACGCCGCTGATCTCCGATCCCGGTTTCAAGCTGGTGCGCGCCGCGCAGGAAGCGGGCTTTGCGGTGACCGCAATTCCCGGCGCTTCCGCGACCTTGGCCGCTTTATCGGTCGCGGGACTGCCGACGGATCGTTTTTTCTTCGAAGGGTTCCTGCCGCCGAAAGAATCGCAGCGGCGCAAGCGCATCGCCGATTTGGCACGGCTGCCCGGCACGCTGGTTCTGTTCGAAAGTGGACCACGGATCGCCGCGACCCTTGCCGACCTCGCTGCAGGTCTTGGACCGCGCGAAGCCGCCGTCTGCCGCGAATTGACCAAGCTGCACGAAGAAGTCCGCCGTGGTGATCTTGCCGAACTGGCGCGTGAATACGAACAGGGCGCGGAAACGCGCGGTGAAATCGTGATCGCGATCGCGCCTTTATCGGACGACGAGGCGGAGGTGGCCGAAAGCGATCTCGATGCGCTGTTGCGCGGCGCACTGGCGCGGCTATCGCTTAAGGACGCGGTGCAGGAGATCGCCGTCGCAACCGGACAGAAGCGGCGCGATGTATATCAACGCGCGCTTGCCTTGCTGGAGGCCGAGGGCGATGACCGGCCGTGATGAGCGCACACGCGCGAGCCCGAGCACCGGGCCGCGGCCTGAGCGGCAGGCCGCCTTCCGGACCGGCCTCACCGCCGAAAGCCGCGCTGCCGCGCTCCTGATCGCAAAGGGTTTTCGGATTCTGGAGCGGCGCTGGAAATCTCCCGTCGGCGAGATCGACATCATCGCCCGCCGCCGCAGTCTCCTGGTCTTTGTCGAGGTCAAGGCTCGCGCGCGGCTCGATGACGCCGCCGAATCCATCTCCACCCGCCAGCGACGCCGGATCGCGGCGGCGGCCGAAGCGTGGCTGGCCCGGCATGGCGACGCGCGCGTGCGCGATATCCGCTTCGACGTCATACTGGTCGCTCCGGCGCGGATACCCGTCCATATTCCGGCCGCGTTCGACGCCGGCGAGTAGCAAGCGCGCGCAAGATCGCGTAGAGCAATGCCGCAAATCATTGGAGGGCGCCCTTTGAGCCTCAACGTTGCCGTCCAGATGGACCCGATCGAGCGGATCAACATCCGCGGCGATTCAACCTTTGCGTTGCTGTTGGAAGCCCAGGCGCGCGGACATCATTTGTTTTATTACACGCCCGACCGGCTGGCATTGACGCAAGGCCGTGTTTTCGCCAGCACGCAACCGTTGACCGTGCGCGATCAAATTGGCGACCACATCACGCTGGGCGAAGCCACCCGCACGGAATTAACGGAATTCGATGTGGTTCTGTTGCGGCAGGACCCGCCGTTCGATCTTGCCTATATCACCACCACCCATCTCCTGGAGCGCGTCCATCCGAAGACACTGGTGGTCAACAATCCGCGCGAAGTCCGCAATGCGCCGGAAAAAGTCTTCGTGATGGAATTTCCCGATCTGATGCCGCCGACCCTGGTCACGCGCGACCTCGCCGAGATCAAGGCGTTCCGCGAAGCACACGGCGACATCGTCATGAAGCCGCTCTACGGCAAGGGTGGCGAAGCAGTGTTTCGGCTCCAACGGGAGGATCTGAATTTCGGCTCGCTCTACGATCTGTTCGCCGTCACCTTTCGCGAACAATGGGTGGTGCAGAAATTCCTGCCCGCGGTGAAGCACGGCGACAAGCGCATCATCCTGGTCGACGGCGACTATGCCGGCGCAGTCAACCGCGTGCCGGCACCGGACGATCTACGCTCCAACATGGTGCGCGGCGGCTCGCCGAAGGAGACCGAACTCACGCCGCGCGAGCGCGAGATCTGCGCCCGGCTCGGACCGCCGTTGCGCGAGCGCGGCTTGCTGTTCGTCGGCATCGACGTGATCGACGGCTATCTCACCGAGATCAACGTCACCTCGCCGACCGGCATCCGCGCGATCAAGTCTCTCGGTGGGCCGGATATCGCGGCGATGATCTGGGACAGGATCGAAGCGAAAGTCTGATTCCACCAGCTGTCCGCAATTCGCCTCGCACGATCCGATGTATCCGATGATTCCTCAGGCCGAGCTCAACGCCAGGCTTATCGGGACATGTCTGCGATTCATCCGAATCCGGCAGGCTGATCAAGAACCCAGCAACCTGAATATCAATTACTGCCGCATTGCCCGACAATTGCTCTTGGTTCCACCGGCGTTGTTGCGTTAGCGTTGGCCGGGGCTGAGACATGTCGAAGATGATCAAAACGGCTGCGCCTAGCGCGGCCGAAAACAGCAGTTCATGCATTGCCGCCACCCGACAGATCGGGCGGGCTGCAATTGCCATGCTGGCGCTGCTGTTTCTTGGCGCCGCTGTCACCGATTCTTTCGCCAACGAATGCAGGCCAAAGCGGCCGTTGCGCCCGGTTACGCTCAAGACCATGGGGCCGTGTCAATTCGATCCGGAAAGCACCACCTTTGCCGGCTCCGCAGTCCAACAGACCGCCTGCCTGATCCGACCGGTTGGCGAACTTGGCCATCTGGGTCCGGTCCGTGAGCATCTGCCACCGGTGCTGGCCACCCGTGTCGGGCGGCCGAATGACTTGCCGATGCGCGAAATTCTCAGCGGCTTCCTGTCGAAGCGCAACCTGGAATGGGACTTCGCCGCCTATCTGTGGCAACCGGTCTCACGCGGCAATGATGGCGATCCAAAAGCTCCGCCGGCACGCTATTTCGTGATCCACGATTCGAGCGGACCCAATTTCGGCCGCAAGCCATTTCCCACCGACATCAATACGAGTTGGTTCGTCAACAATCTCGGCCGCCATCGCTGTGTCGACGGCTGGGAGCGCGCGCATGTCACGATCAACCGCCGGGGTGTGATGCTGCGCGGCCACGATTTCGCGCAGCCATGGCGGGCGACCAAATTCGAGCGTGCGACCCAGTTCGGCCGCAACCTGCGCGGACTGTTCCTGCACGTCGAGATGGTGCAGCCGCGGCGCAGCAAGAAACGCCGGGGGCGTGGCAACGATGTGGTTGCACCGTCGCCTGGTTTCACCAAGGCGCAATACGACAGTCTGGCGCTGACCTATGTGATCGCCAGCGTGCGCGCGGATGTCTGGCTGATCCCGGCGTTCCATGCGGTCCTTGATACCGACATTTATAACGGCCACGACGACCCGCAGAATTTCGAGCTCGACAAATTCGCAGCGAGCCTGAAAACGCTGATCGATCAGCTCAAGCCGCACGACAAGTCGATTGCCGCATCGGTTCCCGAGACCCGGGTGGTTTCAGACTGAGCCGTCCCGGGATATTGATCCTATCGGGATCGCTCCTTATAAAGAGAACAATTCGGCGCTTGCCGAAGGGAGAGGGTGTCTCGCCCTCGCCGGGGGCCTTTCGGGCCCCCGTTTCTTTGATGCAATTCAATCCAATTGAATCGCAATGATTGCCTGACTTTTTGATTGTTTGCGCAATTGAATTAGCCGCGCGATCCCTCGGGTCAAGCCCGAGAAAATGCCGGTTGGAAAAGCCTGCAACTTTTCGGGCCATACTCGATGCCGGCATTTTTCATGGCAGCAGCTTTTGGCCCCATCCATTGACAACGCCGGTTTTCGGATTGCGCGCGTAGTGGTACCGGGTCAGGACCTCGACGATTTGAGCGTTGAATCCGACGCGCATCGGCTCGCCGGTGAATTTCGCCATCATCGCCTGATGACTGGGATCTGCGATCATTGCCAGCAGCTGAAATCCGCAGGTGTTGGCGCGCTTGTTTTTAAACTTCAATTCCCGTGACGTCAGGCTTCGTTGAAATGTCGAGGGCGGTACATTGTCTGTTCCGCTGGCGAAGGCGTCGGCGAATGACGTCTTCAAGTGTTTGTCGAGGTGCTTGAATTTTGCTTCCGCCGCAACGTCACCACGCAATCCGTGACGATTGAGCCAGAGAACGTACCGCTCCAGCACCGTCCGCACGCAATAATGATAAGGACTGAAGTGCCAGGCCGCATATCGGTTGATGTGTTCCAATTTGTCGATCGTCGCGACCACCGCGACATAGGGCAGCCCCTCAATCAAGCCGAGCAGGCGCCGCTCCCATTCGGAATTGGTCGCCTCCTGTCGCAGCACTTTGAAGGGGGTTTCCTTTCGTTGAATCTCACGCGGGTGCAGAATGATCGTGTGTTCGGGCGGGGCGTGACCAAACAGCTCGGCTTTCAGATTTTCGATTTCAGGCGTGATCCGCGCGGCATCGCCATGGGCTTTAACGATAATTCCAACGACGCTCAGATAGCGTTCCGCGGCACGCCGGACGTTGTCGTTCCCAACTGCGCAGATGTAGAGCCGGCACGTCATACCGAAGATTGTCCTCGCATCGACAAACCGGGCTCGCGATCATATCCGCCTGCCCGTGTCTATCACTTCTCAGTTCGCTAGGCGGCAGCAACCCCGGTGAACCCGACTGGTGCAGCATCATCGCCGCCGATCAATGATACCGCGCTTTTGGGAATGATCCGGAAACGTAGCCGATTTTTCCCGTAGACATCCCCTCCGCACCGCGTCATTCGGCAATGGATTTGCCGGCGGCCGTTGAGATGTGCGATCACGACCTTCGTTCCCGAAATGTTCTTGTGCGATACCGCGGTTTACGCTACCCTGCCGTGTGTGAGGGTTGGGCATGGTTCAACACGTTGCAACGGTCGCGTTCGAGGGTATCGAGGCCCGCACGGTCGACGTCCAGGTTCAGGTCGCGCCTGGGCTGCCGGCTTTCACCATCGTCGGTCTTCCGGACAAGGCCGTCTCCGAGGCGCGTGAACGGGTTCGTTCGGCCCTGGTCGCGTCGGGGCTAGCGCTGCCGGCCCGGCGCATCACCGTCAATCTCGCGCCCGCCGACCTGCCGAAGGAAGGCAGCCATTACGACCTGCCGATCGCGCTTGGATTGATGGCGGCGATCGGCGCCATTCCGCATGACGCCTTGTCCGGACACACCGTACTGGGCGAGCTCGGGCTCGACGGCACCATCGCGCCGGTCGCCGGCGTGCTGCCGGCCGCGATTGCCGCCAATGCGCGCGAGGAAGGGCTGATCTGTCCGCAGGCGTGCGGGGCGGAAGCCGCCTGGGCCAGCCCCGAAATGGATATCGTCGCCGCCGGCTCGCTGATCCAGCTCGCCAATCATTTCCGCGGCACGCAGGTGCTGCGCCGGCCGGAGCCCAAGGTTCGGGCGCCCTCCGGCAGCGATCTCGATCTGAAAGACATCAAGGGCCAGGAGAGTGCCAAGCGCGCACTCGAAATCGCGGCCGCCGGCGGTCACAACCTGCTGCTGGTCGGACCGCCTGGCTCCGGCAAGTCCATGCTTGCCGCGCGGCTGCCGACAATCCTGCCGCCGCTGGCGCCGGCCGAACTCCTGGAAGTGTCGATGATCGCCTCGGTCGCGGGCGAAATCGAAGGCGGAGCGCTGACCAACCGGCGGCCGTTCCGCGCGCCGCATCATTCCGCCAGCATGCCGGCGCTGGTCGGCGGCGGCCTGCGAGCGCGGCCGGGGGAAGTGTCGCTCGCGCATTGCGGCGTCCTGTTCCTCGATGAATTTCCGGAGTTCGAGCCGCGCGCGCTCGACTCGTTGCGCCAACCGCTCGAAAGCGGCGAGGTCGCCATCGCCCGCGCCAATCACCGCGTCACCTACCCGGCGCGCTTCATGCTGGTGGCCGCGATGAATCCCTGCCGCTGCGGCCGCGCCAGCGAACCGGGATTTGCCTGCAAGCGGGGACAGAACACGCGTTGCGCGGCGGACTACCAGTCTCGCCTGTCGGGTCCGTTGCTCGACCGCATCGATCTGCACATTGAGGTGCCAGCGGTCACTGCCGCGGATCTGATCCTGCCGCCGCCGTCGGAAGGCTCGCGCGAAGTGGCCGAGCGGGTGGCGCGCGCGCGCAACATCCAGTCCGGGCGATACGCCGCGCTCGGTCTGCCGCATGTGCGCACCAATGCCGAAGCCGCCGGTCCGGTGCTGGAGGAAAGCGCGCGACCGGACAATTCCGGCCTCAAATTGTTGCGCGACGCCGCCGACGCCATGCGGCTGTCGGCGCGCGGCTATCATCGCGTGCTGCGGGTTGCCCGTACGCTTGCCGACCTTGACGGCTCCGAAACCGTGCAGCGTGTGCATCTTGCCGAAGCGCTGTCGTACCGCGCGGTCGGCGAGGATATGCGCCGGGCGGCGTGAGTGGACGTCCAATCCCTCACGATGGCGGTGAAGCGCTGAAAGCTGTCTTCAACCTGCCGCGGCGATCTGATTGGCTCCGGGACGACCGATGATCTGTGAATAGACCTGGATCGGCCGCGGCCTGCCGATCAAATAGCCCTGCATTTCGTTGCAGCCCTCGGCCGTCAGGAACTCCAGCTGCTGCCGGTTCTCCACGCCCTCGGCAAGCACCGGAAGGCCAAGTCCGCGGCCGAGACCGATAACCGCGCGGACAATCGTCGCGCACTGCGGATCGCTTGCGACATTGCTGATGAAGCTGCGATCGATCTTGATCTTGTCGAATGGAAACGCCCGCAGATTCGACAGCGAGGCGTAGCCGCTACCGAAATCGTCCATGGCGATATGAACACCCAGCAGTTTAAGCCGGCGCAGAACCGACAAGGCGCCGGCCAAGTCGTCGATCAGAACCGTCTCGGTAATTTCCAGTTCAAGACGGCACGGGGCCAGTCCGGTTTCCGTCAGCGCCGTATGAACCAGATTGTGAAGATCGTCATTGCGGAATTGCGCAGCCGAAAGGTTCACCGCGATATTGAGCGGGACCCGCCACGACGCCGCTTCGCGGCAGGCCGCGCGCAGGATCCACGCCCCGATCGCAGCGATCTGTCCGCTTTCCTCGGCAATCGACACGAAGACCGCCGGCGGAATCATGCCCTGGTGCGGATGTCGCCATCGGACTAATGCTTCAAAGCCGATAATCTCACCATCGATCCGCGCCTGCGGCTGATAGTGCAGCGCAAGTTCGTCACGCTCGATCGCGGCATCGAGATCCTGGGCGAGCGAGCGTCGTTCGCGCAGCCGGCGGTCCATCGCGGCTTCAAAAAACCGAATCGCGCCGCGCCCGCCGGTCTTCGCGCGGTGAAGCGCCGCGCTGGCGTTGCTCAAAAGCGATGCCGAATCCGCGCCATCGGTTGGATGGATCGCGACCCCGATGCTCAGACCAACCCGGATACGGTTTTCCTTGACGATGAAGTCACTCGACATCACCGAATAGATCCGCTCGGCAACACGCGCGGCCGCCGACGGCTGTTCGCCGTGCGAGACGATGACCTGAAATTCGTCGCCACCGAGACGCGCGATATACGCGCCGTTTGCCGCGGCCCGCAGGCGCTGCGAGAACAATCGCAAGATTTCATCGCCGATTTCGCTGCCGTAAACATCGTTGATGTCCTTGAAGCGATCGAGATCAATGCACATCACGGCAAACGTCACATCCGTCTCTTTTGTACGGGCGGCAATCTGACCGAGTTGCGTCTGAAAGGCAGCGCGATTGGGAAGATCGGTCAGGCTGTCATGCAGCGTCATATGCTCGATCTGAGCTTCGGCCCGGGCGCGATCGGTAATGTCTTCGACAAGTGCCAGAAGGTATTGTGCTTTGCCGTCATCGCCCAGGATCGGCAGGCGCATGGATTTCACGATGCGTGTTCCATTGCCCGGCGTAACCATGGCATGCGCGTCGGCGATCTGACGCTCGCCGGTCTCCACCAGCCGCCTGTCATGCGAGCGGATAAATTCAGCCGTCGCGCCCGAATAGATCTCAGATGCGGTCTTTCCAAGCATCGCCTCGCGCGGCAGTCCGGAATAGTCCTCACCAGCGCGATTGATCAACAGGTAGCGGAAATCCTGAGTGTCTTTCACCAGGATCGGTGCCGGCACGTTCTCGATGACAGTATCGAGGAAATGGCTGGTCTGTTTGAGCGCGCGCTCGGCGCGGGTCTGCTCGGTGATATCGTCGTGAGTCACCACCCAGCCGCCATCGTCGACCGGCTGTACGACGATGCTAAAGATGCGCCCGTCTTTCAACTCATATCGGCTGCGCGTCATCTTTCGTGCCGCCGTTGTAGCCCTGATCCGGGAGACAAGTTCCTCCGGATTGGCCAGGAAAATAACGCCCCGGTCGACGCGACTCTGAATGAGATCGTCCAATGAGCGGCCGACCTTCAGGAAGTCGGTCGGTACGTCGTAGATCTGCTGATATCGGGCATTCCAGAATATGATTCGGCCGTCACGATCATAGACGCTCAGACCTTGAGACATGTTGTTCAGGGCCGCATCGCGCAGCGCAATTTCCCGGCGAGACTTTTCGGCCGCGCGCCGCGCGGCCAAGACCGCGGCAAGCGTCACACCGAGAACAACAATCGCGGCAAACCCGAAACCGAGCATGACGGGAAGCGTATCAAACAGCGCGCCGCTCTCGCGTGCGGCCGTTTGTGATTGTGGTCCAGCGCCTGCCGCGGCAACGGACGCCGGGACCAGAACGAGCGAAGCCGGGGTGCTCAGAAAGGTCATGATCCGGCGATGCGCCGCAGCGCCGGCGCCTAAACGATCGTTTGATCTGCCCGTCAGTCTTGTTGTCAAAAGACCAGCGCGCGCCAAGGCCGCCGGCTGCCAATCGCGAATGGCGCTCCGACTGAATGGCATTTGCAGCATGATGCCTTGCATTGCCTTTGTCTTGACCGGGCGCGAGCTTATCGAACGGTGGTATTTTTCATGTTACCGGTAATTTGGTTCGACAATTGCTGCAGGCGCGGTTAGCAAACCATTGCCACGTGACGCCGAAACCGCCGAATGATTGCGGTCGTTTGCGGGCCGCAACTATTGGACGCAAATCAGCGGCACGATGCAAGTCCGATGGCGCGTGTTCCATTCAAATATCGCGCAGGCCCTTCTTATGTTACCATCGCGATAAAGCCGGCGAACCTAAGCAAGCGTTAACCGGTTTTGCCGCTGCAATCTCAGATCGTCGCCTGCTCGTCTAAATTGAAGAAAATCGAAAGCATTCTGAGGCCACGATGTCCGTCTGATGCGCGGACAAATGGACTGGCAACAAAAATGCTGATGAATCTTGGCAATCGGGGAAAGGTCGCCCTGGTCAGCGCCGGTGCGGCCGCGCTCGCCGTCAGTTTTCTTGTCAGTGGTCATTTCGCCGCCTATCGCGGTGGCATTGATATTTCCGACCGCCTGCCTGTGCCCGCCTATTTCTTCACCATCCTCGTTTTAGCAGCCGCTATTGGCGGCCTATTGGCCGTGCTTGCATTCCAGCGCCGAAAATCCAACGCACGGCTGCAAAAATTGAACGACCGCATTGAGGAACTGACAAGGTTCAACAACGGGCTTGGTCGTTTTCGGGAAAAAACCCACGACTCGCCGGTATTGCCTGACGCGGCGACCGCCAGCCACAACACCGGCGAATCCCTGCCCGATGCCGTATAATGCTTTTGAATCCTGGCTGGCGGCCCGAACTGCCGGAATACCGTTTGAATTTATTCTGTTGAACACGACGCCGAAATAGCGCCGCCTATGAAGCCAAGCACCGCATCCGCAGTCGCGAAGCCGCCGACAGGATCACGAGAACCCCAATCATCGCGCTGACGGCAAACGATTTTCCCGCGCAGCACGACGTCTGTCTGGCGACCGGGCTCGACGATCTTCTGGCCGTACCGCTCGATCGGGAGCGACTGAACGCGGTCTGCGGCGTGATCCGGCCCAGGCGGCTGACCGCTTAATCACAGGCTCGCCGGTCCCCATTGTCATAATTCCTTATAGACCCCATGGTTACTCGATCATTGTGATGACGCGCTGGTGATTCTCGGATCACGTCGGTGCCATGCGTTGGTGGCGCGCGGGCGCTGCGCGGCCGTATACGAGGTGGGGACAAGGGCAGCAGCCATGACAGTCCGAGCCGTTGGCACATCGCCGCGCCGATTCATGGAACGATTCCGGTCGGTTCCGGGAAGCCACATCCTGCCTGGATTCATGCCGGCGCTCAAAGCCTTCGGCGGTCTCAAGCTGTGGGAGCCGCTGCGCGAACCGTCCGATGGACCGCTCGCACGTCTCGGTTCGCTCGAGGTCCGCTTGGCGGCCACTGCCGCGGAGGTGCGCAAGGCCCAGCGGTTGCGTTACAAGGTGTTCTACCAGGAAGGCGGGGCCATCGCCGATGCCAAGACGGCTATCGCCCGGCGTGACATCGATTCCTTCGATGCGTTTTGCGAGCATCTGGTCGTGGTCGACAACGGCGAAGGCGGCGCCGCAAAACGCAAACCGAAGATCGTCGGTACCTGCCGGCTGTTGCGACAGGAAGTGGCCGAGCGCCATGGCGGCTTCTATTCCGCTGGCGAATTCGAGATCGGCGACCTTATCGCGCGGAATTCGAACCAGCGTTTTCTTGAGGTCGGACGCTCCTGCGTCATCGCTCCATACCGCAACATGCGGACCCTGGAACTGTTGTGGAGCGGCATCTGGGGCTACGTGATCAGCCGGCATTTCGACGTGCTGATCGGATGCGGCAGCTTGAAAGGCACCGATCCGTCGCAACTCGGCCTGCCGCTGGCCTACCTTCACCATTATCGCGCGGCCCCGGAATTGTGGAACACTCGCGCGCGGTCCGACCGCTTTGTCGACATGAATTGCATGCCCAAGGATGCCATCGACATCGAAGACGCGCAGCGCATGCTGCCGTCGCTGATCCGCGGCTATTTGCGGCTCGGAGCCTATATCGGAAACGGCGCGGCGATCGATTACCAGTTCGGCACAACGGACGTGCTGATTGTCCTGCCGGTTAGTGCCATGAATGCGCGCTTCATCGAACGGCTCGGTCAATTGGTGGTCAGCCGGGCGGCGTAATCCACGAGCGGTCGGGCATGGTTATCTGGACCGACGGTCACAACCGCCGCAGCGCGACTTCGTCGATCAGGTGGCTTTCGCCCTTTTTCAAAATCAGATCCGCGCGCTGGCGCGTCGGCAATACATTTTCATGCAGATTGAGGAGATTGATCCGCGTCCAGATCATCGTCGCTGTCTTGATCGCTTCATCGTCGGTCAGTTTCGAATAGCGATGAAAGTACGATTTCGGATCGGCGAACGCAGTGCCGCGCAAGGTCAGAAAACGCTGGACATACCAACTCAACAACGTCTCTTCATCAGCATCGAGATAGATCGAGAAATCGAAGAAATCCGAGACATAGGGAATTGCCTTGCCGTCCTTGGGCGGACGCCCGGTCTGCAGGACGTTGAGACCTTCCACGATCAAAATGTCGGGCCGGTCGATCTCGATCCATTCGTTTGGCATGATGTCGTAGACGAGATGTGAGTAGACCGGCGCGCGCACGGGACGGCGGCCGGCCTTGACGTCGGTCAGGAACCGCAACAACGACGACAGATCGTAGCTCTCCGGAAAGCCCTTTTTCTGCATCAGGCCTTCGCGCTCAAGCACGGCGTTGGGATAAGAAACCCGTCGGTCGGCAAGAGATCGACCCGGGGCGTGCTCGGCCAGCGCGCCAGCAGGGCCTTCAGCACGCGGGCGGTGGTCGACTTGCCGACCGCGACCGAGCCGGCGACGCCGATGATATAGGGCATTTTGACATCGACCGTGCCGAGGAAGCGCTGTTGGGCCCGGAACAGGCGCTGTGTCGCCTCGACATAGAGCGTCAGAAGTCGCGACAGCGGAAGATAGATGTCCTCGATCTCACGCATATCGAGACGGTCGTGAAGCGAGCGCAGCTCGGCGACCTCCGCGCTCTTCAACGTCATCGGATGGCCGTCACGCAGCGCGGCCCATTGTGCCCTGGTGAAAATGTTGTAGGGCGAAAGGACTTCTTCGACGCGTTGCTCCATGGCCATACTCTTTAAAACTCAATCGCGCTTGCGCGATGCCTTTTCCTCAAGCCCGGACTGACTCATCCGTGCGGCCAGCGCCTGTTCGACATCGGCCAGCCGAATGTCCCGCGCCTTCAGAACAACCAGCAAATGATAGAGCAGATCGGCGGCTTCCGCGATCACGTGCTCGCGGTCTTCGCCGACCGCGGCCAGCACGGTCTCGACGGCTTCTTCGCCGAGCTTCTTGGCACAGTGCGCGACGCCGCCGTCAAGGAGCTTGCGGGTATAGGACGCCTGAGCGGTCGCTAGCGCGCGCTCGGCAATGCGCGTTTCAAGGTCGTGAAGGGTGAATGCGGTCATGGTGCAAATTCCATATCACCTCTCAGCGCCACTGGGGACTCCGCGTCGTCAAGCGGTCGGTGGCCGGGCGGCACAGGGAGACGACCTCAATAATCGAGCCGGATCGGCAATCCGGCCTCGGCCATGTGCTGCTTGGCCTCCCGGATGGTGTGTTCGCCAAAGTGAAAGATCGAGGCGGCCAGCACCGCCGTGGCATGGCCGTCGCGGATCCCCGCCACCAGATGATCGAGCGTGCCGACACCGCCGGAGGCGATGACCGGCACCGGCACCGCATCCGCGATCGCGCGGGTCAGCGCGATGTCGAAGCCCTTCCGGGTGCCGTCACGGTCCATCGAGGTCAGCAGGATTTCGCCGGCGCCGAGCGCCGACCACCTCGCGGGCATAGCCGACCGCATCGATCCCGGTCGGCTTGCGGCCGCCATGGGTGAAGATTTCCCAGCGCTTGGGTTCGCCGGACGCCGATGACCTTCTTGGCATCGATGGCGACCACGATGCACTGATCGCCGAATTTTTCCGCCGCCTCCGCTCACGAAGTCGCGGCGGTCGACCGCCGCGGTATTGATCGAGACCTTGTCGGCGCCCGATTGCAGCAGCGCGCGGATATCCTCGATGGTGCGCACGCCGCCGCCGACGGTCAGCGGCATGAAGCAGGCTTCCGCGGTGCGGGTGACAACATCGAGGATGATGCCGCGATTCTCATGGCTTGCGGTGATGTCGAGAAAGCAGAGTTCGTCGGCGCCGGCGGCGTCGTAGGCGATGGCGCTTTCGACCGGATCGCCGGCATCGATCAGGTCGACGAATTGCACGCCCTTGACGACGCGGCCGTCCTTGACGTCGAGACAGGGGATGACGCGGACCTTGAACATGGGTTGTCAGGCCGCCGCGCGTGCGCCGCGGATCAAGGCCAAGGCCTCATCCGGATCGAGCCGGCCGTCATAGAGCGCGCGGCCGGCAATGGCGCCGGCGAGCTTGCGCGCGCGCGGCTCCAGCAGCGCGGTGACATCGTCGATCGACGCCAGCCCGCCGGAGGCGATCACCGGCACATCGATGGCGTCGGCAAGCGCTATGGTGGCGTCGAGATTGAGGCCCTTGAGCAGGCCGTCGCGAGCGATGTCGGTGTAGATGATGGCGGCCACGCCGGCATCCTCGAAGCGGCGCGCGAGATCGAGCACGTCAAGCTCGGAGGTTTCCGCCCAGCCCTGCACCGCGACACGGCCGTCGCGGGCGTCGAGACCGACCGCGACCCCGCCGGGAAAGGCTCGCGCGGCCTCCTTCACCAGGTCCGGATTGCGCACCGCCGCCGTGCCGATGATGACGCGATTGACGCCCTTTTCGAGCCAGCCCTCGATCGTCGCCATGTCGCGGATGCCGCCGCCCAATTGTATCGGCATCGCGACCGTCTCCAGGATGCGATCGATCGCGGCCTCGTTGACCGGGCGGCCGGCGAAGGCGCCGTTGAGATCGACGATATGGAGATACTCGAACCCCTGCATCTCGAAGCCATGCGCCTGCAGCGCCGGGTCGCGATGGAACACGGTGGCGCGTTCCATGTCGCCCTGCTCCAGCCGCACGGCAACGCCGTCTTTCAGGTCGATGGCGGGAAAAAGTATCACGGCGTCCACTTCAGAAAATTGGCGATGAGCTTGAGCCCGAGCTTCTGACTCTTCTCCGGATGAAACTGGGTGCCGACCATGGTGTCGCGGCCAACAATCGCGGTAATGGCACCGCCGTATTCCGATTCCGCTATCAGATCGTCGCGCCGGGCCGGCTTGAGCTGATAGGAATGCACGAAATAAGCGTGCAGGCCGTCCGGGCCAAGTGAAATCTCGTCCAGAATCGGATGTGCACTGACGGTATCAAGGGTGTTCCAGCCCATATGCGGGATTTTCAGCCCCGGATCCGACGGCGCTATCTTGTCGACCTCGCCCGCGATCCAGCCGAGGCCCGGTGTGACCCGATACTCCAGCCCACGCTCGGCCATCAGCTGCATGCCGACGCAGATGCCGAAAAACGGCCGGCCCCTGTCCTGCACGCTCTCCTTCAGCGCCGCAATCATGCCGGGAATGGCGTCCAGTCCATGCCGGCAATCGGCAAAGGCCCCGACGCCGGGCAGTACCACGCGGTCGGCGCGGGCGACCTGATCCGGATCGCCGGTGACCAGGATCGGCTGGTTCAGGCCCTGCTCCCGGCTCGCTCGCTCGAACGCCTTGGCCGCCGAATGCAGGTTGCCGGAGCCATAATCGACGATCGCGACGGTCACGTCCGGCCTCCCTGCTCGGGAAACAGGCCGATCACGTCGCGGCGCGCCGTCAGCGGCCCGACTGTCGCGGCCAGGGTGTAAGGCTGGATCGGCTGCACAACCTGAACCGGCAGATCCGGCGTGCCGGGCGTGTGCTGCTGCGGCACCCAGGCATCGAAGAACCGCTGTTCGGCGGCTTCGATCGTGTCGCCGACCACCAATCCGACCTGACGAAACCGGCGCCGCGCCAGGGTGAACCGGCGCAAGGTCGCGGCCTCGAAACCGATCAGAAGCGCGATCATGCCGTGAACCACGAGGGTGATATTTTCCGATGCCCCGGCGGCGCGCAGCGCGAAAAACAGCGCGGTCATCAGCACGATGTAGCCCAGCAGCACCAGCCACATTCGATGCCACAGCATCCAGATCGGGCCAAACAGCAAGGCCCAGAACGAGAAGCCGTCGCGCACGAAGACAAACCGGACCGGATTGGCCGTGGTTTCCGTCTTGCCGGGCGCGGGTTCGTGAACGGTATAGACTGGCATGATCGCATTCCGCCGGCGGGCGCCGTTTGCTGATGGGTCAAAGTCTTCCGGCGCACCGGTTTTGTTTCACTTCGCGCACGATCTTGTCCGAAAACCGGCTTCCAGCCTCAGCTCAAGCCGACGGGCCGGTTTTTTGGGATCACGCCGCTATCATCCGCCAATTCGGCCCTTGGTCGAGGGAACCTCGCCGGCCGCGCGCGGATCGATCGCCACCGCCGAACGCAGCGCCCGCGCCAGACCCTTGAAACAGGACTCGGCGATGTGATGGTCGTTCGCGCCATACAGTACGCCGACGTGCAAGGTCACGCCCGCATTCATGGCAAAGGCCTGAAACCACTCCCGCACCAGTTCGGTGTCAAAGGTACCGATCTTGTCGCGCGCGAATTCTCCCTGGAACACCAGGAACGGCCGGCCGGAAATGTCGATGGCCACCCGGGTCAGCGCCTCGTCCATCGGCAGATGCACATCGGCATAGCGGGTGATGCCCTTCATGTCGCCGAGCGCCTGCCTGATCGCCTGGCCGAGCGCGATACCGACATCCTCGGTGGTGTGGTGGTGATCGATATGCAGGTCGCCCTTGGCGGTGACGGTGATATCGATGCGCGAATGGCGCGCCAGCAGGTCGAGCATGTGGTCGAGAAAGCCGATCCCGGTCGCGATCTCGGACGCGCCGGTGCCATCGAGGTCGATGCTGACCGCGACGTCGGTTTCGGACGTGGTGCGCTTGACCGCGGCGGTGCGCATGGTTGGCTGTCTCCAGGCCCCGCATGCGATCCGGCTGGTGCGCGGGACGGGGCCTTTTATCAGGGGATTTCCGGCAATGCCACCGCAGGATAACCCGGAACCGGTTAACGAGCGGGCCAATGGCGCGGCAATCTCCGAGTGCGACATTGCGTGCAGTCATTGCGCCGTTTGCATTGCGGCGTCCGGCTCCCTAAGTCAGGCCCTACAAGGTAGACCCCCGCATGCATGATCCCTCCTCCGACCTCTGGCACGGCACCACGATCCTGACGGTTCGCAAGAACGGACTGGTCGTCGTCGGCGGCGACGGCCAAGTCTCGATCGGCCAAACCATCGTCAAGGGCAACGCCAAGAAGGTGCGCCGGCTCGGCAAGGGCGAGGTGATCGGCGGCTTTGCCGGCGCCACGGCGGACGCCTTCACGCTGTTCGAACGGCTGGAAGCCAAACTCGAGCAATATCCCGGCCAGCTTACCCGGGCCGCGGTCGAGCTTGCCAAGGATTGGCGCACCGACCGCTATCTGCGCCGGCTGGAAGCCATGATGATCGTGGCGGACAAGGACGTCTCGCTGGTGCTGACCGGCACCGGCGACGTGCTGGAGCCGGAAGCCGACGTCATGGGCATCGGCTCGGGCGGCAATTATGCCCTCGCGGCCGCCAAGGCGCTCATTGATAGCCCGCTCGATGCCGAGGCGATCGTACGAAAGGCGCTCGATATCGCCGCCGACATCTGCGTCTACACCAATCGCAATCTCACGATCGAGACGCTGAGAGGTGCCTGAGGCGTGGCATCGACCTCCTATTCTTTTCAACCGATGTCGCGTGCCGACCTGCCGCTGCTCAAGCGCTGGCTTGCGGCGCCGCATGTCGCGGAATGGTGGCCCGATCCCGAACGCGAATACGCGGCGATCGAGCGCCACATGAACGAGCCGACGATGGACCTGTTTATCGTCAGGGCCGATGAGCGTCCGATCGGCTACCTGCAGGCCTACGATCTTGGTGCCGATCCCGATTACCCGTTCGGAGAACATCCGCCAGGCTCCCGCGGGATCGACCAGCTCATCGGCGAGCCGGACATGGTCAATCGCGGGCACGGCTCGGCGATGATCCGCGCATTTGTTTATCGGCTCCTGGCCACCGACGTACCGCGTGTGGTGACCGACCCCGATCCCGACAACGCGCGCGCGATCCGCGCCTACATAAAAGCCGGCTTCTCAACCGAACGCCTCGTCAACACGCCGTTCGGCCGCACACTTCTGATGGTACGCAACGCATGACAGACTTTTCCCCCCGCGAGATCGTTTCCGAACTCGACCGCTATATCATCGGCCAGGCCGACGCCAAGCGCGCGGTCTCGATCGCGCTGCGCAATCGCTGGCGCCGCCTGCAGCTCGACGACAAGCTGCGCGAAGAGGTGCTGCCGAAAAACATCCTGATGATAGGGCCGACCGGTGTCGGCAAGACCGAAATTTCCCGCCGGCTGGCCAAGCTCGCCGGCGCGCCGTTCCTGAAAGTGGAAGCGACGAAATTCACCGAAGTCGGTTACGTCGGTCGTGATGTCGAACAGATCGTGCGCGACCTGGTCGAAATCGGGATCGGGCTGACGCGGGATCGCAAGCGCAAGGATGTGCAGGCGCGCGCTGAACTGGCGGCGGAAGAGCGCGTGCTCGATGCGCTGGTCGGAGCCAACGCAAGCGCGGCGACGCGGGATTCGTTTCGCCGCCGGCTGCGCGCCGGCGAATTGAACGACAAGGAAATCGAAGTCGAAATTCAGGCCGGCGGGTCCGGCATGCCGATGTTCGAAATTCCCGGCATGCCGGGCGCGCAGGTCGGCGCCATCTCGATCGGTGATATTTTCGGCAAGCTCGGCGGCGGCCGGACCAAGACGCGACGGGTAACGGTCGAGGAATCCCACGACATTCTCATCAATGAGGAATCCGACAAGCTGCTCGACACCGACACCATCGTGCAGGAATCGATCCGCGCGGTGGAAAACAACGGCATCGTGTTTCTCGATGAGCTCGACAAGGTCTGCGCGCGCGAGGGCCGCACCGGCGGCGATGTGTCACGCGAGGGCGTGCAGCGCGACCTGCTGCCGTTGATCGAGGGCACCACGGTCTCGACCAAACACGGGCCGGTCAAGACCGACCACATTCTGTTCATCGCATCCGGGGCATTCCATCTCGCCAAGCCGTCCGACCTGTTGCCGGAATTGCAGGGCCGTCTGCCGATTCGTGTCGAATTGCGCGCGTTGACCCGCGACGATTTCCGCAAGATCCTGACCGAGACCGAGGCATCGCTGATCAAACAATATATCGCGCTGATGGCGACCGAGGGCGTGACGCTTGACATCACCGGCGATGCGATCGACGCCATTGCCGACGTCGCGGTCGCGGTCAATTCATCGGTGGAGAATATCGGTGCGCGGCGGCTGCAGACGGTGATGGAACGGATCCTGGACGATATCTCGTTCTCCGCCCCCGACCGCAATGGCGAGACCGTGACCATCGACGCCGCCTATGTCGAAAAGCATATCGGCGATCTTGCCAGGAACTCTGATCTGAGCCGGTTTATTTTGTAGGTGGTGCCGCGATCGGCCTCATGGTGAGGAGCGCCAGCGAAGTTCGCGCGTCTCGAACCATGAGGTCATTGTCGCGTGTCACCTCATCCTTTGAGACGCCCGCCTCCGCCAAGGCTTCGGCGGGCTGTTGAGGACGAGGATATCCAATCATCCCGACCGCTTGCGGCGCAGCCGCAGATAGAGCGCGCCCTCGCCGCCGTGACCGATCGCGGCATTCTCAAAACCAACGACAAAGACGCGGAACTCCGGCAGGCGCAGCCATAGCGGCACCTGGCGCCTGAGCACGCCGCGCTCGCGATCGCCGTACTGGTCGAATTTTCCTTTGCCGGTGATCACCAGCACGACCTTGGCATCATCGGCCTGCGCCCGGCGCAGGAAATGCAACAGCGCGCCATGGGCCTCGCTTTGGGTCAGGCCGTGCAGATCGATACGGGCGTCGATCGCTTCGCTGCCGCGCGCCAGTCTTTGTTTGAGACGACGTTCCAGCGGCGCTAGCGCCGGGGCCGGAACCTGAGTTTGGGCCGGCTTGGGTGCGGGCGCGAGCCGGCGTGGAGCCGGCGGCGCCGATATCGGCCGTGGCGGTGGGGCCGGCGGGACCGGCGGAACCAAATCGCGCAACTCCACTTCGCCTGGCGGCCGATCGATGTCCATGGCAGGACGCCGCAGCGGCGTTACCGAGCGCGCCACATGGCGCCAGAGCACGCGTTCGTCCTCGGTCAGACGCCGTGGC
This sequence comes from uncultured Alphaproteobacteria bacterium, assembly GCA_963806815.1. GTDB lineage: Bacteria > Pseudomonadota > Alphaproteobacteria > Rhizobiales > Xanthobacteraceae > CAWDZJ01. The sequence goes on from CAWDZJ010000016.1 coordinate 217,123, forward strand.
CGGCGCCGTTTGGCGTGATCGTCAAGTTTCATTGCCGGCCGATCGCGGCCGGTGGCCGTTGCCACCAGGGCGCCGCCCGGCGACGCCGCGATTCGCGCGAAGCCCTTGACCGCTTCGATCGCGCTTTGGAACGCCGGCCGCGCTTTTGCTCGACAGCAGGGCGCGGTCTCGGCAACGGCAGGACGGTCTCGGCCGTTGTCTCGCCGCCGATGCTGGCCGTGGTTTCCGGGGTGTCGGTGGCTTCGGCAGCGTCCGCAGCCGGCTTGTTTGCCGCCGCAGCGGACTTCTTTGACCCCGCAGCGGATTTCTTTGCCGCTGCAGCCTTGGGATCGACCAATGCAATCGAGGTCAGCGGCCCGGGATTCGTGGGCAGGCTTTTCACTTCCACCGACTGCGGCGCCGCGACCACCTTGGAATCGGATTTCGCGGTCTGCGACGTGCCGGCATCCGGGTTTGCATCTGAAGGTCGGGTATCAGCCGATTTCACATCAGGCTGTTTGATGTCCGGCTTTCCGGCTTCCGCCGCGCTTGCGGTCGAATTGGCTTCGGGTTCTTCCTCGCCCTTGGCTTCCGGCCGGGTCTTGTTTTTCTTTTTCAACTTGCCTTTGCCTTTGGATTTTTCCGCCTTCGGCGGTTTAGGCTTGGCGAGCGGCAACGGCATGAGGCGACCGGCGGCGACCGGATCGATTTCGTTCGGCACCAGCATGACGAACTGGCCCTTGTTGCGAATACGGCCGGCGACCGCGCCGGGCCCGTCGCCGGAGCCGAAATAGATGTCGGCGCGCGCCGGACCGACGATGGCGGAACCGGTGTCCTGGGCGATGGTCAGCCGGTTGAACTTGTCGTTGCCGCGTTCGTCATCGAGCGGCAGATCAGCTTCAATGAAGAACGGCGTGCCATAGGAATGCAGCTGGCGGTCGACCGCGATCGATCGCCCCGGCGTCAGCGGCACGCCCTGGGCGCCCGAGGGCTCGTCGTCATTGCCAAGGCCGGTGATGCGGAAGAAGACGAAGGAGCGGTTCTTGTGCCGCACCTCGCGGCCCTCGTCCGGATGGTATTTCATCCAGTTGCGAATACGCGCCATCGACATTTCGTGGCGCGCGATATAGCCGCGCTCCATCAGGATGCGCCCGACCGCGGTGTAGGGATGGCCGTTGTGGGCGTCATAATTGACCCGCAGCATGGTGCCGTCCTCTAGACGGACGCGGGCCGAGCCCTGGATCTGAATAACGAAGGTGGTGATGTGATCGCGCAGCCAGGTGATTTCCAGGTGCTTGCCGTCCAGCGCGCCGTCCTCGATAGCACCGCGGTCGTAATATTCGACCTGTTTTTTCTTATCGTTCTTTTCGACGACGCGGACGATCTTGGCCTTGTTGGGAATGCTGCCGCCTGGCTTGCGCCCGGCCACGGCGAGATCCGGCGGTCGCCGATACAGCGGTGCATGAAACTCCGGACTGGGAAAACGCGAGCCGTCGACAATCGGTTCGTAGTAGCCGGTGAGGAAGCCGGCTTCGTCGCCGATTTTCTTGATCCGGACCGGGCGAAAGTGCTTTTCGAAGAATGCGCGCGCGCGCGGATTTTTCAGCGGCCCTACCTTGACCGCCTGGCGGCAGACTTCGATCAAGGCATTGTAAAGCACCGTATCCGGGTTGCTCACTGGCTTGCGGCGGGAAACCGCGCGGCAGCTGATCAGAAATGCTCCGAAGGCGGCGGCATGATCGTCGTCGGCCCAGCGCGCGATGTCCGACCACGTGACCGGTTCGTATTGCGCATCGGGAATTTTGAAGGGACCGGGCTCACTGGCATGCGCCGGGAAGGTTTGGGCACCGAACAATCCGAGCGCGGCAACCGCGACTCCGGTCATGGTCAATCGAATCATGATCAGTCGAGGACTTGCCGCCATCCTCAACGAGGCTCCATTCCGAAAGCGATTCCGTCAGAACGAATCGCGCTGACCACCATCTCGGTTTGCGTATGATCCTATCGGAAAAGTCCGCAACTTTTCCGGATCATGCGTTACTGCCCCGCTTCGGTCGCGACCAGCTTCCAGTTCGGATTGCGCGAGGTCACGTCACGGGCGAATGTCCAAACGTCGGTCACGTCGGTCACTTTGTCCGGGCTGCCATCAACCACGGCGCCAGCGCGGTCGCGGGTCACGGACACCAGTTGCGATACGAAACGGATGGTGACCTGGGCGTTGCGCGCGCGCACCTCGGCCCCGATGATGTCGGCCTTGTCGATCGAGACAAACCGAGTCTCTGCGGTCTCGCCGCGGCCTTCGCGCTCACGGATCGCCGTTTCGAAGCCTTCGTAGACGTCCCGCGACAGAAGATCGCGCAATGCGCGAGTGTCGCCTTCGGCAAAGGCGGTCACGATCATTTCATAGGCGCCGCGGGCGCCGGCCAGGAACGGCTTGACGTCAAAGCTCGGGTCTTCGCGGACGATGGCATCGAGCCCGGCGGCCACCGGCGTACCGGGTTCGGCAATATCTTTCCAACGCTCTGACGGGGCTGCGGTCTCAATCGGCCGTTGCGGCGTATCCGCCGGCCGGCCGGGGAGCGCGACGACCTTGTCGTTGGCTGGGCTCGAAACCGCATCGCGCGGGGCATAAGGATCATAGGGCGGCCGTTCGCGACCGGTCCGCTGTCCCAAAACACTGCGCAACCGCAGAAAAATGAATACCGCGAGCGCCAAAAAGATAATGGTGTAGATATCGAACACGTCGTGCATGCTCTCAGCAGCCGGGACAGATGAAACTGGCGAGTCGGGGCCGGCCGCAAGGTCTTATGGTTGTGCCGCCGGTCTGGAGTTCAATGTAGGCACGCCGCCAGACCGTCTCCAGAGGCTTGCACCGGATTACCGGCACAAGTTTTCTAATTAAAGACCTTAAACGATCCACCCTCGATACGCCAACATTACCGGGCTGGGCCCAAAGACACATGTCCGTGGTAAAGTGGGTATTAATAGGGCTGCTGCTGTGGCCGACGGCGGAAATCATTGCTTTCGTCCTGGTTGCCTCCGTGACCGGGCTGTTGGCGGCAACTCTGTTGCTGTTTTCAACCTCCATCGCCGGCGTCATCGTGCTGCGCCATGCAGGTTTGCGGGGCATCTCCCGGTTGCGTGCAACACTCGCCGACGGCCGGGTAATCGAATTGTCCCGCGCAAGCGCCCGGCTGGCGCCGGTCTGCGGCGGAATTCTACTGATTATTCCGGGATTTATTACCGACCTAGGAGGCCTCATCATGCTCGTTCCTCCGTTGCGGCGCTGGTTTGCCGCAGGCTTGCGGGCAAAATTCAAGCGGGCGCGGCGGCGCCGCGACGAAGCCCGATCGATCATCGAGCTTGAACGCAAAGACTGGCGTCCGGTTTCCGAGCGTGAGTTGGAGGATCACCGGTGGCGCCCGCGCTGAACCCGCCATCCTTGTCCCGCCGCAAGGCCTATGTTAGCCACACGCGCGGCCGCGACGGGATTGTCGCGCTGTAGCATTGTGTCTCAGGGGGATCACTTTCATGTCGATGCCGACGAATGGCGGCCAGGACGGGCAAGTTCCGGAAGGGGCTCCGCAAGTCAACGTTCTGGGACAGTACCTGAAGGATTTCTCGTTCGAGAATCCGAACGCGCCACAATCGCTGGCGCCGTCGCAGGTCCAGCCGGCCATCAACATTCAGGTCAATGTCGACGTCAATCCGCTCAATGACAGCGATATCGAAGTCGCCCTGTTGATCGAGGGCAAGGCGGAACTCTCCTCCAGCCTGCTGTTTGCCTTCGAACTGGTGTTTGCCGGCGTTTTCCGGATCCAGAATGTGCCGCAGGATCAGGTCCATCCGCTGGTCATGATCGAGTGCCCGCGGCTGTTGTTCCCGTTCGCCCGTGAAATCATCGCGACGGCGGTCCGTAACGGCGGTTTCCCGCCGCTGCTGCTCGATCCGATCGATTTCGTGTCGCTCTATCGCCAGAAACTGGCCGAAGCGCAATCGGCGTCGCCTCCCTCCGCGCCGGCGTGAGAAGCCGCGGTCAGGTGTAATCCGGCCTACCCTGCCGCCCGGCGATGAATTTCAAATCTCAGGCACCGTGACGTAGTCACGCCAGATCGCAATCTCGCCCAGCTGGGCGATGAAGGCGCGATGAGCAAGGCGGTCGGCCTCGTTCAGGCGCGACGGCAGCGGCGTCGGCCGCTGCCGCGGGCTGGCGGCGTTGCCGCCTGCCGAAACGATGGCCGTACCGCTTTCCACCAGAACGAGCTGCGCCTGACGCGCACCGACCAGTTCCAGATAGACCTCGGCCAGCAATTCGGCATCGAGCAAGGCGCCGTGCTTGGTGCGCTTGGAATTGTCGATGCCATATCGGTTGCAAAGATCATCGAGCCGGTTCGGTCCGCCGGGATGCTTGCGGCGCGCCAGCAGCAGGGTATCGATCATGCGGTCGCGCGCGAGCAGCGGCCGGCCGGCGCGTTCGAGCTCGGCATTGAGAAAGCCGATGTCGAAGGCCGCGTTGTGAATGATCAGCGGCGCGTCGCCGAGATATTCCAGGAATTCATCAGCGATGTCGGCAAACAGCGGCTTGTCCTTGAGGAACTCAGCGGAAAGTCCGTGAACGTTGAACGCCCCCTCCGGCATGTCGCGTTCCGGATTGATGTAGCGGTGAAAGGTCTGCCCGCTCGGAATGCGGTTGAGCAGTTCGACGCAGCCAATCTCTACCAGCCGGTCGCCCTGAAAGGCTTCCAGCCCGGTGGTTTCGGTATCCAGAACGATCTCGCGCATCGGCCGCCCCTCGTTATCCTGTTTTTTGCGCGAATCAATTCCGCTTTGGCGCCATCTTAGCGATCACGTCCAAGATGGCATCGACCTGGGCGCGGGCCTCGTCGAAGCCGCGTGAGGTATCCACGATAAAGTCGGCCCGCTGGCGCTTTTCCGCATCCGGCATCTGCTTGGCAAGAATGGCATCGAGCCGCTCGGCGCTCATGCCGGGCCGCGCCAGAACGCGCGCGCGCTGCACCTCGGCCGGTGCCGACACCACCACGACGGCATCGACGTTTTCTTCGCCCCGGGTCTCGAACAGCAACGGGATATCGACCACCGCCACCAAGGCGCCGGTCGCCTCGGCATCCTGGAGAAATTTCGCCTGCGCTTTACGAACCAGCGGATGAACGATCGCCTCCAGACGTTCCAGCGCCTTCTGGTCACCGAGCACGCGCCGGGCAAGTTCCTCGCGGTCGATCCTGCCGTCGCGGATCGAGCCAGGAAATGCCGCCTCGATCGGCGCCACCGCCTCGCCCTCATAGAGCGCATGCACGGCGGCGTCGGCGTCGTAGACTGGAACACCGGCATCGGCAAAGAAGCCGGCGGTGGTCGACTTCCCCATTCCGATCGATCCGGTCAAGCCCAGCACGAACATTGTGTTTAATCCGCCGCCAGACCTTCGCGCCGCAACGCCTGCAACAATGGCAGGAGCGGGAGGCCAAGAATGGTGAAGTAGTCGCCGGCAATACCCTCGAACAGATGGATGCCCGGACCTTCGAGTTGGTAGGCACCGACGCTGAGCATTACCGCTTCGCCAGCCTGGTCGAGATAAGCATCCAGAAAAGCATCCGAGAACGCTCGCATGGTCAGGTGTGCGATATCGCGATGTTCGAAGATGACCGTGTCACCGCGCACCAGCGCGACCGCGGCATGCAGCGCGTGGGTACGGCCGCGCAGCGCTTGTAGCTGTTCGCGGGCGGCATCACGGTTTGCCGGTTTGGAGAAGCGCCGCTCGCCAAGCGCGAGGGTCTGATCGGCACCCAAAACCAAACGATCTGGCAGACTGTCGGCAATGGCTGCCGCCTTGGCGCGGGCAAGCACGGCCGCGATTTCGCCCGGATCGCGGGTTTCACAACCGGCCTCGATCGCGCGTTCGTCCAGCGTGGCTGGCCGCACGTCAACCGGCAGACCGGCCTGCTCCAAAATCGCGCGGCGCACCGCGCTCTTCGAAGCCAGGACGAGTGGTTGAGGGGCGCGCCATAAGCTCATCGGATCAGGCGTGCGGCTGACGGCGGCGCTCCGCCAACAGCTTCAAAACGGCGGCGGCGGTTTCCTCGATCGAGCGCCGGCTGACATCGATCAACGGCCAATTGTTGCGGGTACACAGACGGCGCGAATAGGCGATCTCCTCGGTCACCGCCTGACGATCGATATAGCGATCGTCATCCTGGTGGGCGCGAAGTCCCAGCAGCCGGTTTTCCCGGATTTGCACGATGCGTTCCGGGCTGGCGTAAAGTCCGACGACCAACGGATGCTTGAGCTTTTCCAGTTGGGGCGACGTCGGGATACCCGGGACCAGCGGAACATTGCCGGTCTTGATGCCGCGGTTGGCAAGATAGATCGATGTCGGCGTCTTCGAGGTGCGCGATACACCGACCAGTACCACGTCGGCATCCTCCAGCCCATCGATGTGCTGACCGTCATCATGCAGCATCGTATAATTCAGCGCGTCGATACGCTGGAAATACTCGCTATTCAATGTGTGCTGGGCACCGACCCGGTGCGCGGTCTCGGTGCCGAGATAGGATTGGAACAGCTGCAACACCGGCCCCAGGATCGAAAGATACGGCAGGCTGAGTTCGCGGCATTTCGCTTCAAGGCGATGGAGAAGTTCATCCTCGAGCAAGGTATAAAGCACGATACCGGGGGATTCCTCGATCTCCTGCAGAACACGATCAAGCTGCTTCTGGGTCCGCACCAGCGGATAGACGTGTTCAACCGGCGAGACCCGGGCATATTGCGCCGCGGCCGCTCTCGCTACCGTCATCAACGTTTCGCCGGTGGCATCGGAAACGAGATGCAGATGAAAATAGTTGGTGAGCTGATCAGGCATAAGTCTGTGATTCAGTGTGGGCTACCTGGGAATTGGCCACGGCTTTCGGCGCCTGGCAAGCCTGACGGCCGGATTCGCCGCCGACTGTTCACATTGATACCTTTGGGATAGGCAATGTCGGAGATTGTGGGGAGACTGGTGACTTGTGGAGACCGTCGTCGCAACGTCAGGTCTGTCGGATCGGATTGCCCTGTATTTCAGGGCTTAGCCATGCCTTCCGGCAGCGGCGAAAAAAAGAGGCGGGTCCTTGGGACAAGATCGAAGGATGTGGAGCAGGTGTGGAAAGCGCTGTGTGAGCCTTCTCAACCGCCTAATAACTACAGAACAAGAATCTTAAGATTCTAAATTCAGGGCAGGGTCATGATGGAGGAACTCGGTGCAAAAACCGATCTTGCAGGTGCTGGATGGAAAGTGCCTCGACGTTCCTCCGATTTGGCTGATGCGGCAGGCGGGCCGGTATCTTCCGGAGTATCGGGCTTTGCGGGCGGAAGCTGGGAGTTTTCTCGACCTGTGTTTCACGCCTCGGCTGGCTGCCGAAGTGACATTGCAGCCGATCCGCCGATTCGGTTTTGATGCCGCCATCCTGTTTTCCGACATTCTGGTGGTGCCGCAAGGCCTGGGACAGACGGTCCGTTTCGTCGAGGGCGAAGGACCACGGCTTGATCCCATCGAAGGCGTGGACGGCTTCAAACGGTTGGACGAGCAATTGCGCTCGGACGTGGTTTCACCAGTGTATGAGGCAATCGGGCTGATCAAGGATCGGTTGCCGTCCGGAGTGACGTTTTTGGGTTTCTGCGGCGCACCGTGGACGGTCGCGACCTACATGATCGCAGGGCGAGGAACGCTGGATCAAGCACCGGCGCGGTTGTTCGCCTATCGGCATCCGGAGCTGTTTGAGCGGTTGATCGATCGCCTGGTGACGGTATCGGTCGCATATCTCGTCGGCCAATTGCGCGCCGGTGTTGAGGCGGTGCAGATCTTCGATACCTGGGCCGGCATATTGCCACCGGAAGAATTCCGACGCTGGTGCATCGCCCCGGTGCAACGGATCCTCGCGGGAGTACGCCAAGCCGTTCCAGGCGCACGGATCATTGGATTTCCGCGCGGGGCCGGCACTCAGTTGAAATGTTACGTTGAAGATGTGGGGATCGATGCGGTTGGGCTCGATTGGATGATCGACCGGTCGTTTGCCCGTGACCAGATCCAGGAACGGATCCCGGTTCAGGGCAATCTCGATCCCCTGGCGCTTGTTGCTGGTGGCGATGGCCTTGACCGTGCGGTCGACGCGGTGGTGGAGGCTTTTGCCGATCGGCCGTTCATCTTCAATCTCGGCCATGGCATCCAGCCAGAGACACCGATCGCGCATGTAGAACGCATGATCGCGCGGGTGCGCAAAGCGCGATCGTAGGGCGCGGAATGGAACTCCTCCTGGCAAACCCGCATCATCGGGGCCGTTCTCGGCCTGCTCGCTGCGACTGCGCTGTTTCTGATCCTTTATCTTTGGCAGCCGAGCGGCTTATTCCTCTGGTTCAAGGCGGTCCACATCATCGCGGTGATCGCGTGGATGGCAGGGATGCTTTATCTGCCGCGGCTGTTTGTCTATCACTGCGAAGCCGATCCCGGGTCGCGGCAGTCGGAAACTTTCAAGGTCATGGAGCGGCGCCTGCTGCGGGCCATCATCAATCCGGCCATGGTGGTGACGTGGGGCTTGGGTCTGTGGCTTGCCTGGGACGGCGGATTTCTAAGCAGCGGATGGTTCCACGCCAAGCTGGCGCTGGTGGTGGTGCTGTCTGGAATCCATGGCCTGTTTTCGCGCTGGGTGCGGGATTTTGCCGTCGACCAGAATCAGCATTCGCAGCAATTCTTCCGGATCATGAACGAAGTTCCGACCGTTTTGATGATCGCGATCGTCATCCTCGTTGTGGTCAAGCCCTTTTGATTTCGACGCCGCGAGGCGCTCCATGGTTCGGGCCGGTCTGCGGATTCGGATTAATCCTGCTTTAATATCAAAGTTTTATAAGCCTGTTTCCTTCGCGACGGCGAGATGGTAGAAGGCGCCACGAGCGCGGCTATTCGCCGTCATTCGTCCACAATGACGTGGTAGCCCTTGCAGCTGTCGCGTTGTTTTCATATCTTCTCGTTATCTCCAGGCAGGCAGATGCTTTGAGGACCGGCCCAAACTGAGGGCCGGGCGATGCATCAGGCGGTGGCGCTCCGCGCCGGCCAAAGACCTGCGATCCCCCTCCCTACCAATTTTGATCGGCTGTTTTTTCAATCCGATCACCTCCACAGGACCACCCCGTATGCGGGAAATGAAACTCCAGGACTTGAAGTCCAAGACGCCAGCCGAATTGGTGTCATTCGCCGAAGAAATGGAAGTCGAGAACGCCAGCACCATGCGCAAGCAGGAGCTGATGTTCGCGATCCTCAAGCAGCTCGCGATCCGCGAAACCGACATTGTCGGTGAAGGTGTGGTCGAGGTGCTGTCCGATGGGTTCGGCTTTCTGCGCTCGCCCGACGCCAACTACCTGCCCGGCCCCGACGACATCTACGTCTCGCCGTCGCAGATCCGCCGCTTCGGCCTGCGCACCGGCGACACCATCGACGGCCATATCCGCTCGCCGAAGGAAGGCGAACGCTACTTCGCGCTGCTCAAGGTCAATACGATCAATTTCGAGGACCCGGACAAGGCGCGCCACAAGGTCAATTTCGACAACCTGACGCCGCTCTATCCGGACGAGCGGCTGCGGATGGAATTCGAGGATCCGACCCGTAAGGATCTCTCCGCGCGCGTGATCGATATCGTTGCGCCGATCGGCAAGGGCCAGCGCGCGCTGATCGTGTCGCCGCCGCGCACCGGCAAGACCGTGCTGCTGCAGAACATCGCCCATTCGATCACCCACAATCATCCGGAATGCTATCTGATCGTGCTGCTGATCGACGAGCGGCCGGAGGAAGTCACCGACATGCAGCGCTCGGTCAAGGGCGAGGTCGTGTCGTCGACGTTCGATGAACCGGCGGTACGGCACGTGCAGGTCGCCGAAATGGTGATCGAGAAGGCCAAGCGCCTGGTCGAGCACGGCCGCGATGTGGTGATCCTGCTCGATTCGATCACCCGGCTTGGCCGCGCCTACAACACCGTGGTGCCGTCATCCGGCAAGGTGCTGACCGGCGGTGTCGACGCCAATGCGCTGCAGCGGCCAAAGCGGTTTTTCGGCGCGGCGCGCAATATCGAGGAAGGCGGTTCGCTGACCATCATCGCGACCGCCCTGATCGATACCGGCAGCCGCATGGACGAAGTCATCTTCGAAGAGTTCAAGGGCACGGGCAATTCCGAACTGATCCTCGACCGCAAGGTGGCCGACAAGCGCACCTTCCCGGCGATGGACATCACCCGGTCCGGCACCCGCAAGGAAGAGCTGCTCACCGATCCGCAGCGCCTGAAGAAGATGTATGTGCTGCGCCGGATTCTCAATCCGATGGGCACCATGGATGCCATCGACTTCCTGCTCGACAAGTTGCGCAATACCAAGAGCAACAGCGAGTTCTTCGAGTCGATGAATACCTAAATCAATTTTTCAGAGGCAATAAGATCCAAAGACGCGCATGGCCGGGCTTGTCCCGGCCATGATGCATTGTGAGACGCAGTTCGGTTTATTTGTAGAACCGCACGTCTTTCAGTTTGGAAGCCAGATTGAGACCGTCGAGGCAGGCGCCGGCTTCGGCCGGCGCGCAGGCGGTCACGTCGTTGACCAGGATCGAACCGATCTCGCCGCACGGACCTTCCAGCACGAACGTGCGGACCATGGTCTTGGCCGCGCGCAGCGGGCCCATCTCGGTCACCAGCCGGCGCTGAATGATCCCTTCCGGATTGAAGACGGCTAGATCGAGCTTCATGCTGTCGAGCCCCGCCGGACTTTGATTCTCGGCGACGAAGGTCAGTCGGCAGGTTTTCTCGGCGGTCTCGGCGGCATTGAGTTCAAGCCGGACCTTGGCATCGTCGGCGTGTGCGGCGGCCGGCAACAGCAACAGTGCGGCGAGGGCAGTTGCGGGCAGAAGGCGGGACATGGTTTCCTCCGGTCAGGCGCGGTGCGCGGAGCGGCAAAGAATCATCAAAGAATCATACCTGACTGAATCACGGTTTCGCCCCGGCGCCAAGCCGGACTTGGCGGCGGCGTGGACGTTCGCGCCGCTCACTTGCACGACCTGGTTCGGAGGGTTTGAGCGATCCCCTGTATGGCGTGCCCCCGTCGGTCCATTTTGCGAAGGCACGTCAAAAAATTGTATTGACAGGTGGTCGCCGTTTATTTGGCGGCGAACCCGATTGGAATTCGACAAACTAAAAAACAGTGAAGTGGCGTTTCAAGATGAAGCTGCTCGTCGGATTTGTCGGTCTCGATTGTCCGTCGGTCCTAATGGTGTGTCAGTCTTTGCCGCTTTTTAGGCTTCATCGTTTATCAAGCTTGGCCCAATCGGGATTGGATATCGGGAACGGTATTTCGGTCACGCCGCGCTTTGCACAGCCGCGGCAAGCCGTTCCGGATCCGTGACAGGCAGCGAGCAGCGTTCCGCGACGCAGACGAAGGCGGCGGCCGGCTGCGGTGCGGTTTTGATCTTCTCTGCGGCGGGATGACCGTCGGCGATTGCGTCCGGTGTCGGCGCGCGCAGGACCATGCGTTCTGTAAACGGCAGCTTCAATGCGGCGGCGGTCATGCGCTCGGCGGCATCGCCCTGCCCCGTGATGACGATCTCGGCGCCGCGCAGCCTGAGATCGAGCGCGTTGAGCAGCGCGAGATGGCCGAACAGATTGTCTCCGGCGGTTGCCAGCACGCCGTCGAACAGACGGTCGGCACGCTCGCGCCATTGATTCCGGCCGGTGAACGCTGCGAGCCGGATCAGGTTTTGCGCGGCAACCCCGTTCCAGTTCGGGGTGGCGTCATCCAGAGTGGTGTTGGGACGCACCACGAGACCCTCGGCATCGGTTGCGGTGAGGTAGTAGCCGCCGGTGTCTTCATTGGCATAGGCGCGCTCCAATGCGCCCTGCCAGGCCATGGCCTTGGCGAGACAGCCGTCCTCGCCGGTGGCCTCGTAGAGGGCAAGCGCGGCGCGGGTCATTGCGGTGTAGTCGGAGGCCAGCCCCGGGAATAACAGCCGCCCTGCTCGCCAGGAATGACCGAGCTGATCACCCCTGGTCATATGGGCGTCGATCATCAAAAAGGCGCGTGCTGCCATGGCGATCCAGGACGGTTCGCCGAAGGTTGTTCCAGCATTGACCAGACCGGCGATCATCAGGCCGTTCCAATCGGCCAGCACCTTGTCGTCGAGGCCGGGGCGGACCCGCTTTTCGCGCGCATCGCGCAATTTGCTGCGCAGCAAAGCAAGGCGTGGCTCGTCATTTGCTGCACTTATGCTGCGGTCCATGCTGCGCGGTAAGCGTTTGAGTTTGTTGAGAATGTTGTGCCCTTCAAAGTTGCCTCCGGGGGTCACGTCGTATTGCGCTGCAAAAAGCCTGGCCTCGTCCACGCCCAGGACGGATTCGATGTCCGCCAGCGACCAGACATAGAACTTGCCCTCCTCGCCTTCGGAATCGGCATCGAGCGAGGCCGCGAACGCGCCCTCCGCTGTCGTCATTTCTCGCTGCAGCCATCCGACGGTCTCGGTGGCGCGCTGGCGGTAGAGCGGATCGCCGCTTCGCTGGTGCGCGAGCGCCAGAAGCTCAAGCAGCTGGGCGTTGTCGTAGAGCATCTTTTCGAAGTGCGGCACCAGCCAGCGGGCGTCGACCGAATAGCGCGAGAAGCCGCCGCCGAGATGATCGTAGATGCCGCCCTCGCAGATGTGGGTCAGCGTCAGATCGACCGCACCGAAGTAGCGGCTGGCATCCGGTCCGATCTCATGGCCGGGCCCTGTACCGGCCGCGGCGCGCTCGCCGGCCCGCCACAGAAATTCGAGCATCATGGGTTGCGGGAATTTCGGCGCTTCGCCCAGTCCGCCATTGACCGAGTTGATCAGCCCGGCAAGCCGCGCGGCGATCTTGTCGAGCTCGGCTCGGCCAATGACCACCCTGCCCGCCGGCCGCGCCGTCGCGGCGAGCCGCTCCATCAGTGCGCTTGAATTGTGGGTGACGCTTTGCGGCTCCTGACGATAGACCCGCTCGACCTCGCGCAGGACGTCGGCGAAGGCCGGCCGGCCATAGCGCGCGGTGTTTGGAAAATAGGTCCCGCCCCAGAACGGCTCGCCCTTGGGGGTCAGGAACATGGTCAGCGGCCAGCCGCCCTGCTCGCCCAGCAGATGCAGCGCGGACATGTAGATCTGGTCGATGTCAGGACGTTCCTCGCGATCGACCTTGATGTTGATGAAGAGCTCGTTCATGACCGCGGCGGTTGCCGGATCCTCGAAGCTCTCATGCGCCATGACATGGCACCAATGGCAGGCGGCGTAGCCGACCGAGAGCAGGATCGGCTTGTCATTGCGCGCGGCCTCGGCCAGCGCCTGCGGGCCCCAGGGCCACCAGTCGACCGGGTTGTCCTTGTGTTGCAGCAGGTATGGACTGGTTTCCTGGGCGAGGCGGTTTGCGTGGGTTGGGGCCGGTGTCATGCGCCATGGGAATAAGCTTTCGGTCGGAAGGCGGAGGTCGGGGCTCCAGTTCAACATAGTGCGGATCGCAGCGTTCGCACCGGTCGTCGCGGTCCAGCGATTATGCGGCAGAACGATGGATTAATCCGCGGTGCGGCGGTGGTCGATAACCAGGCCGGAGATTTATAAGTGGCGAAGGCCGGACTGGCAAACAGTTGGCCGCGAATGAGGGTTCGATTGGATCGACAGGCCGTACGATTTTTGCATTGTCTTCGGGACGGCCGCCGGCGGCCATCGCCGTCGTTCGGATCTCGGGTCCGCGATCCCGATTCGCTCTCGAAACGATTGTGAAAAAGCTGCCCGTACCACGCGCGGCGGCGCTCGCGACTTTATTCGATCCCGAAACAAACGAGCCGATCGACCAGGGCGTGGTACTGTGGTTTCCGGGGCCTACCAGTGAAACCGGTGAGGACGTGGTGGAATTGCAGGTCCATGGTGGAATGGCGGTTGTCGCCGACCTGCTGGGGGTCCTCGGCAGCCTGGAGGGTTTGCGGCCGGCGGAGCCGGGCGAGTTCACCCGGCGGGCGTTCGACAATGGCAAGCTCGACCTTACAGCGGTGGAGGGTCTGGCCGACCTGATTAGCGCGGAAACGTCGGCACAGCGCCGGCAGGCTGTCCGGCATTTGCGCGGCGTGTTGGGCCGGAGGGCGGAGGAATGGCGCAGCCGCCTGATTTCAGCGGCAGCGCTAGTGGAAGCGGGAATTGATTTCTCTGATGAAGCCGATGTCCCGTCGGAGCTGGTGGCTCCCGCGCTGGCGGTTGCGCGCGATCTGGCGGACGAGATATCAGCGGTGCTGGCAGGAGCCGGGCAGGGTGAGCGGCTGCGTGACGGGATGGTCGTCGCGATCGCTGGTCTGCCGAATGTCGGCAAGTCGACGTTGCTCAATCTGATCGCGGGCCGGGAGGTAGCGATCGTGTCGCCGCATGCCGGCACCACCCGCGACGTTATCGAGGTTCACCTCAATCTCGGCGGTTATCCGGTGACGCTGCTCGATACCGCGGGAATTAGGCCTACGGACGATCCGGTCGAAATGGAAGGCGTGCGGCGGGCCCGCACGCGAGCGGAGGCAGCGGACCTGATGCTGTGGATCGTCTCGGCGTTGGAGAAGGGGAGTCATGGGGATAACTGCGCCGACCTGACGATGTCTGAGGCAGGCCCGATCTGGTTGATTGAAAACAAGATTGATCTGATCGATTCGGATCGCGAACGATCGGCGAAATCAACCGAGGGCGTAGAGGAATTCGCTGTCGGCGCGAGGGGGTTTGCGATCTCGGCGCGGACCGGGGAGGGCTGCGACGGCCTACTGGCCGCGCTGGCGGAGTTTGCCCGGACGACTTCTAAGTGGAGCGGAATCAGCCCTGGTGACCCGCGAGCGTCATCGCCACGCGTTGCGGGAAACCGAGGAAGCTTTGCGGCGGGCGATCGCGGAAGGTCCGGACGGGCGGGAAGAGGTCGTGGCGGAGGAGCTGCGGCTGGCGGCGAGGGCGCTTGGACGGCTGACAGGACGGGTCGATGTCGAGGACATTCTCGACGTTATCTTCCGGGATTTTTGCATCGGCAAATAGGCGGCTCTGGCGCCGCTGGTAAATCGCGGTGAAAATGGCGCGCCATGGCTGGCATAGCCGTGCCCGGAGACTTTCGGGTGGTTAGGACATTGTTTATTCTATCCGTGGATAATTCGAATCTCACCTGCAGCCGCTCTTTCGGCAATGCAAAGACGTATCCGGTCGAATGCCTTGGCGTTCGACTAGATTTCCGAACGTTCTTAGCGGAATTCTTGCGCTTGGTTATCGATTCGGATGCGAACCGAATCCGCAGGCGATGTTTCACGTGAAACATGGTTGAGGCGGAGCCCGATTCGGCTCCGGAAGGACGCAGTCGCTCCAATCTCGAAGTATTAGGTACTGAAATACCTTTCAGTCGTAATGATGAATTGCGAATCGGGATTCGTTTCGTTAGATCGTGCGTTTTCGAACGGCAATCTGATCACGCTCGTCGTTTTCCGGCAGAAATCGTTCGCGAAATACGCACCCAGCCGATTCGGCTCCGTCCCTTCTAACCAACACTGGCCGACATCCTCCGCTGCGCCAAGGCGCTCGTGCGTTCCGGCGCAAAGACGGAGGCGACCCTGAGGTTTTACGGCCGCGCGCGGACGGTGCCGAAAAGCCTTTCAGATTTTCAGCATAATGCGCTAGAAGCGCGGTTTCTGGAGCCAATTCATGGACGCGACGCACGACGTCATTGTCGTCGGTGGCGGGCACGCCGGCTGTGAAGCCGCCGCGGCCGCCGCGCGCATGGGCGCTGCAACCGCCCTGGTGACCCACAAGTTCGCCACCATCGGTGCCATGTCGTGCAATCCGGCAATCGGCGGTCTCGGCAAAGGCCATCTGGTGCGGGAAGTCGATGCGCTCGACGGCCTGATGGGCCTGGCGGCCGATCGGGGCGGGATCCAGTTCCGGGTCCTAAACCGGCGCAAGGGGCCGGCGGTCCGCGGACCGCGCGCCCAGGCCGATCGCGCGCTTTATGCCGCGGCGGTGCAGCGGGCGATCCGCGAGACCGCAAATCTGGCGGTCATCGAGGCAGAAGCCGACGACATTGTGGTTCGCGACGGTCGGGTCGCCGGATTGCTGCTGGCCGATGGCCGCGAGCTTGCGGCCGGTGCCGTAGTGCTGACCACCGGCACGTTCCTGCGCGGGCTGATTCATATTGGCGAGCGCCAGATTCCGGCCGGCCGGGTCGGGGAGGCGCCGGCGCTGGGGCTGTCCCGAACACTCGAACGGCTGGGATTTCGCCTCGGCCGGCTGAAGACCGGCACGCCACCCCGTCTTGACGGCCGCACCATCAACTGGGCGGCGCTGGAGATGCAGCCGGGTGACGATCCGCCGGAACCGTTCTCGGTGCTCACGGCGCGGATCGAGAATCCGCAGATCCAGTGCGGCATCACCCGAACGGTCGAGGCCACTCACCGCCTCATCCGCGAGAACGTCCACCGTTCGCCAATGTATTCCGGCCAGATCGAAAGCCGGGGCCCGCGCTATTGTCCGTCGATCGAGGACAAGATCGTGCGCTTCGGCGAGCGCGATGGCCATCAGATTTTCCTGGAGCCGGAGGGCCTGGACGATCCGACGGTCTATCCCAACGGCATTTCGACCTCGCTGCCGGAGGACGTGCAGGCCGCGCTGATCGCCTCTATTCCGGGGCTGGCGCGGGCGCGCATGATCCGGCCGGGCTATGCCATCGA
Source organism: uncultured Alphaproteobacteria bacterium (assembly GCA_963806815.1). Taxonomy (GTDB): domain Bacteria; phylum Pseudomonadota; class Alphaproteobacteria; order Rhizobiales; family Xanthobacteraceae; genus CAWDZJ01. Next base: position 233,851 of record CAWDZJ010000016.1, read on the forward strand.
ATACGATCACGTCGATCCACGTGAATTGCGGCCGACCCTGGAGACCAGGCGGGTCGCTGGCCTGTTCCTGGCCGGGCAGATCAACGGCACCACAGGCTATGAGGAAGCCGCTGCCCAGGGCCTGGTCGCAGGGCTGAACGCGGCATCGCGGGCCGGCGAGGGGGCTGAGATCGTGTTCGATCGGGCCGAAGGCTATCTCGGCGTGATGATCGACGACCTCGTCACCCGCGGCGTCACCGAGCCCTACCGGATGTTCACCTCGCGCGCCGAATACCGGCTGACCTTGCGGGCGGACAATGCCGACCAGCGGCTGACCGGCCGTGGCGTCGCGCTCGGCTGCGTCGGTCCGGAACGCGCCCGCCGGTACCGGGAGATGACGACTGCGCTGGATGCGGCGCGGGCGCTGGCCCGCTCGGTTTCGGTGACGCCAACCGAGGCCGCCCGGCACGATCTGAACCTCAACCGTGACGGTCATAGAAGAACTGCGTTCGAGCTCCTGTCCTATCCCAGTATCGCGATCGAAGACCTGGCGAGGATCTGGCCGATCTTTGCTGATCTGGAACCTCGGGTCGCCGAGCAACTTAAGATCGACGCGCTTTACGACGTCTATCTCAGCCGCCAGGCGGCCGATGTCGCCGCTTTCCGCCGCGATGAGGGGCTGGTGCTGCCGGAAGGATTCGACTACGCGCAATTGCGTGGATTATCCAATGAAATCAAGCAGAAGCTTGATTCGATTCGGCCCCGTACCATTGGCCAGGCCGGCCGCATCGACGGGGTGACGCCGGCGGCCTTGACCTTGTTGGCGGCGCAAATCCGTAAGGGCGGCCAAGGCCGCAAGATAACGGGTTCAGCCCATTGACGAATCGCCGCCCGCGCGGCGCCATGGGAACATGATTCGCCGAGTGCGACCGCCTCATTCCGGTGCCGATATCGCCGCCGACCGTGCGCGCGCACTGGCGCTGATTCCTGTTTCACGTGAAACACTTGGCCGGCTCGATCAGCTCGTTGCGTTGCTGTTACGCTGGCAGGCGCGGATCAATCTGGTTGCGCCCTCGACCTTGCCGGTGTTGTGGACCCGCCATATCGCCGATTCGCTGCAGCTGCTTGCGCTGGCCCCAAATGCCAGAATCTGGATCGATTTGGGCTCCGGCGGCGGATTTCCCGGCCTCGTGATCGCGTGCGCCCTCGCGCAGCGGCCGGAAACCGTGATACATTTGGTTGAGAGCAACAGTAAGAAGGCGGCATTCCTGCGCGAAGCAGCGCGGACCATCGAGTTGCTGGTGGTTGTTCACGGCGAACGAATCGAGGCCTTCTCGGAAACCTTTCGGGAGCGGGTCGATGTCGTCACGGCCCGGGCGCTGGCATCGCTGCCGGATTTGCTGACGCTGGCTGAACCGTTGTTGAAAACCGGTGCCCGAGGCCTGTTCCTGAAGGGACGAGATGTAGAGGCTGAATTGACCGCGGCCTCTAAATATTGGAAACTCCAGGCAACCCTCGTCCCGAGTCTCACGGATCCGCAAGGCCGAATTGTCGTCCTTGACCGCGCGGAACGAATTGAGCCGGTTCGGTAGCGTTTTACTGATGAACGGTCCCAAGAGCGGATTGCGCCATGAACCCTATAACGATCGACCCGGCGGATCCGTTGCCGGAGACTACCGCAGGAGCCACCGCGACTATGGCCCCGAGGCCGCCCCGCGTTCTGTCGATTGCAAACCAGAAAGGCGGCGTCGGTAAAACGACGACGGCAATCAACCTGGGAACGGCATTGGCGGCGATCGGAGAGCGGGTGCTGATTGTCGATCTCGATCCACAGGGCAACGCCTCGACCGGTCTTGGCATCGACCGCCGCAGCCGGCGGTTTTCGACCTACGACGTGCTGATGGGCGATGCGACCATGCGCGATGCCGTCCTGGCGACAGCGGTTCCGCGACTGTTCATCGCGCCGTCCACGCTCGATCTTTCCGGCCTGGAACTGGAGCTGGGCACCGCGCGTGATCGCGCTTTCCGGCTGCGCCATGCGCTTGGGCCCCTGAATGTCGTCACCGGTGATGCGGTCGATTTCACTTACGTGCTTGTCGATTGCCCGCCATCGCTCAACCTTTTGACCGTCAACGCGATGGCGGCGGCCGACGCGATTCTGGTGCCGCTGCAATGCGAATTCTTCGCGCTGGAGGGGCTGTCGCAATTGCTGTCGACGGTCGAGCAGGTCCGTTCGACGCTCAATCCGAACCTCACTATTCATGGCATCGTGCTGACCATGTACGACGCGCGCAACAACCTGTCCGGCCAGGTGGTCGCCGACGTGCGGCAGTTCATGGGATCCAAGGTCTACGACACGATCATCCCGCGCAATGTGCGGGTTTCCGAGGCGCCGTCCTACGGCAAGCCGGTCCTGGTCTATGACCTCAAATGCGTCGGCAGCGAAGCCTATCTGAGGCTCGCGACCGAGATCATCCAGCGCGAAAAGGAATTGCGCGGCATCGGGCCCGGCGCGGACAGTTCCAATGCCTGACAACGAATTGGGATCGATGTGGCGGACAAATCAGGAGAATCCACCCATGGCTGAAGAGGCTGCGCGATCGCGCCTGGGCCGCGGCCTAGCGGCATTGATCGGCGATGTTGGCGATGAGACACGCATCGCAGATCGGTCGCGGCATCAGCGCAAGGCGCCGATCGAACTGATAAAACGCAATCCGCGCAACCCGCGCCAGAACTTCTCCGAGGACGAGCTGGCGGAACTTGCATCCTCGATCCGCGAGCGCGGCATCATTCAGCCGATCGTGGTGCGGCCGTCCCGGACCGGCCCGGGTGATTCCTATGAAATCATCGCCGGCGAGCGGCGCTGGCGCGCGGCGCAGCGGGCTGGCTTGCACGAAGTGCCGATCGCGGTGGTCGACGTCAGCGATTCGGAAGCGCTGGAACTCGCCATCATCGAAAACGTGCAGCGGGCCGACCTCAATCCTTTAGAGGAGGCCGCCGGCTACGAGGTGCTAGCAAATGAATATCATCACAGCCAGGATGAGATCGCCAAGATCGTCGGCAAGAGCCGGTCGCATGTCGCCAACACGATGCGGCTGCTGAAGCTGCCGGAGCCGGTCAAGGCCTATGTCAATGCGGGCCAGCTGTCGGCCGGCCACGCGCGCGCGCTGCTCGGTCAGCCGAATCCGGAATCGCTGGCGCGGGACATTGTCGATCAGGGGCTCAATGTCCGCCAGGTCGAGGCGCTGAATCAGGAACGGTCGGAGGCGATCGGCCGGGCAATCCAGAAACGCCAACGCGGCGGCAAGGATGCCGATACGGTAGCGCTGGAAAAGCGGCTGTCAGATGCGCTTGGCCTCGGAGTGTCGATCGACCATCGAGGCAGCGGTGGAGTTGTTCAGGTGCGTTACCGGACACTTGAGCAGCTGGATGAGATCGTTCGGCGGCTGGATAACGGCAACTGAATATACTAGCGCAGCTGGTTGTTCTCGTTTGGTTGCCGCAGTGGCGAGCTCCGAACCAAAAACCTGTTTATATAATGAATGGAATTTCATTGTTTAATTTACACTTATGAATTCTTAAACAATTATTAACCGCTATTTTTATATTATAGTTTATAATTAAATTTCATATATTGCATTCTAGTTATATTTCATCGCTTGCGGCGTGCGTTGACGCATAATGACAATAACGTCCGCTGTGCAATGGCTTCGGCCAGCCCCGCCTGTCGACGGGTTTCAAGAGCGGACTTAGCGAGTTGGGTCATGGCGCTGCCCAGCCGCTCTGCGGTCCAGGCGGACAATGCAGCCTCCATCAATGGTTTGCGACGAAAATGGACCGGCGGCACCATGGCGTCCAATGCCTGGCTGACGCTGCGTCCTGTTTCGACATCTAGGCGCGCCTTATGAAGCGCGGAAATCTGGCGGAGTGCCCCGGAAATGATCGCCCCCGGAGAGGTGCCGGCAACCCGGGCCTTGCTGAATTGGGTCTCCAGATCGCTCGTGCGCCCGGCAAAGGCAGCATCGATAATGCCGTCGAGCGCCAATGCCGAGGCGTCGGCAATGACAGTCATCACGTCGTCGAGTTCGACCCGATTCTGGCCCCGACAATACAGCGCAAGTTTGCGAAGTTCGTTGCGCGAGGCGAGACGGTCGCCCCCCAACAGCGGGACGAGCGCCGCACGTGCTTCCGGAGCGATGGCAAGCCCAGCTTGGCGCATTTCCTCGTCGATCAGTCGCGCCAGATCGCGTCTCGGCATCGGCATAGCACGGCAGCGCAACCGCGCCCGTTGCCCGCTCGCAGATCGTGCGCAACGGAGCGCCGCGCTTGAGATCAGCGGCCTCGATAATGACCCGGCAATCCGTCGGCGGAGCGGAAAGAACGGCCTCCACTGCCGGAACGATGTTGCGGCTGCCGGCGCGAACCCAGACCGCCCGGCGTCCGCCGAACAGCGGGATGGTATGGGCCTCTTCGACCAGGCGTGTCGGCTCGGCTGTCAAATCTTCGCCTTCGAGCCTGACCAGGGAGAAGGGATCGTTCGGGTCATCGACCGAGGCGGCGATCAACGTCTCGGCGCGTTCACGCACCAGGCCGGCGTCGGGACCGAAGATCAGGACGATTGGCCGGGCCGGGTCTGGCCGAGCCAGGAAACCGTCGACCTCGTTGGCCTTGAGTGCAACCATTGGCCCCGCTTGTGCCGGCTCAGGCCCCGGCGACGAAAAATGACGCCAACCGCGACTGAATATTGCTGGCGATCTGCTTGGCGGCGCGGGTTTCGGCATCCCGCAACGCCCGGGCACTGGCAAAACGCTGCTGCTCGCCGGGAATGTCGTAGGAAACCCGCGAGAAGGTGACACCAGTCACGACGGTTTTACCGGTCGCGACATCAATCAGTGCATAGCGCACGTCGATACCGTAGCTTTCCTCCGTCGTGCGCGCCGTCGTGGTGTCGACAATGATCGCCGCCCGCTTGGTCTTCATCAAAATTTTCAGGCGGTGGGTCGGCGGCAGCGATGCCTCGCCACCGGTGAGGTCGAACAGCAGCGAATTGCGGATTGCGACCGCGAGCCGGGCCTCCGGCGTGCCATTGGCGGCGTCGATCTGCTCGACGTCGACCGATCTCATAGCGGTGCGGATGGCCGGTGTACCAGCCGGGGTGCGCGTGCCGTAAAGCGGCTGAAAGCAGCCCGCGACCAGCCCGCCAAGCGTCAACGCTCCACCGAAGCGGACAAGGCGGATCAGAACAGCGCGTCTGTCAGGCGACCACATTTACAATCCTATGCGGGACGACAATGACCTTTTTGGGATGCTTTCCCTCCAGGACCTTCTTTACCGCATCCAGGGCCAAAACGGCAGTCTCGATGTCACTTTTTCCAGCGTCCCGGGCAACCGTCACATCGGCGCGCTTCTTGCCGTTAATCTGCACCGGCAAGGTGACGGTGTCCTCGATCAGCAATTCGCCCTCGACGACCGGCCAGGGCTCGACCGCCACAAGTGTACGATGACCGAGCGCCGACCAGCATTCCTCGGCCAGGTGCGGCATCATCGGATGAAACAGTTGCACCAGGATGCCGGCCGCCTCGCGCGCGGCCCAGCGATAGTCGTCGGTTGGCGGTGCCTCCAGGCTCGCAAGCGAAGTCTGGAAGGCATTGGCAAACTCGTAGATGTGAGCAACGCAACGGTTGAAGCGAAGCTTATCGATGTCTTCCGAAACCTTTGCCAGCGCGCCGTGAGCTGCCTTGCGTAGGGCAACAGCAGCATCGCTGAAATGGGTCGGCCGTGGAGCCTCGAGCGGTGCTGCGCAACTTGCGGCATCGCCGATCAGCCGCCATAGCCGCTGAACGAACCGCCAGGCACCCTGCACGCCTTCCTCGCTCCAGATCACGTCGCGTTCCGGTGGCGAATCCGACAGCATGAACCAGCGTGCGGTATCGGCACCGTATTCGCCGATGATGTCGTCGGGGTCGACAGTGTTCTTTTTCGACTTCGACATCTTTTCGATCGGGCCGATTTCGACCGGCTCACCGTTCGATGCAAGGACCGCGCGGCGGATGTCACCCTCGGTCTCGATTTTCACGTCGGCCGGCATCACCCAATCACCATTGCGGCGGTAGGTTTCATGCACGACCATGCCCTGGGTGAACAGGCCCGCGAACGGCTCGTCGAGACCGACGTGGTCCGTGCGCCGCATCGCGCGGGTAAAGAAGCGCGAGTACAACAAATGCAGGATCGCGTGTTCGATGCCGCCGATATACTGATCGACCGGAAGCCAGCGATCGACAATTTGTTTGCTGGTCGGCGCCGTTTCAAGCCATGGATCGGTGAAGCGGGCGAAGTACCAGGACGAATCAACAAACGTGTCCATGGTATCGGTCTCGCGCCGCGCCGGCCTGCCGCAGTTCGGACAGTCGACATTCTTCCAGGTCGGGTGACGGTCGAGCGGATTGCCAGGTTTGTCGAAGGTGACGTCGTCGGGCAGGACGACCGGAAGATCGGCGGCCGGCACCGGCACCACGCCGCAGGCTTCGCAATGGATGATCGGGATCGGGCAGCCCCAATAGCGCTGCCGCGAGATGCCCCAGTCGCGCAGGCGGAAATTCACCTGGCGCTGGGCCAATGGCACGCCGTTGCGATCTTCGTTCTCTAACCGGCGGGCGACTTCGTCCTTGGCCTCCGCGATGGTCATGCCGTCGAGGAAGCCGGAATTGATCATGCGGCCTTCGCCGTCGTAGGCGGTGTCGGTGATGACGAAGGTCGCCGGGTCCTGGCCCTCGGGACACACCACCGGTGTATTGCCGAGGCCGTATTTGTTGACGAAGTCGAGGTCGCGCTGATCATGCGCGGGACAGCCGAAGATCGCGCCGGTGCCGTATTCCATCAAAATGAAATTCGCGACATAGACCGGCAGTTTCCAGTTCGGATCGAACGGATGAGTCGCCTTGATGCCGGTGTCGAAGCCGAGTTTCTCGGCCTTCTCGATCACCTCTTGCGCGGTCCCCATGTGATGGCATTCCGCGATGAAATCGGCGAGCGCGGGATTTGTCTTGGCCGCTGCCGCAGCCAGCGGATGATCCGGCGACAGCGCCATGAATTTGGCACCGAACAGCGTATCGCCGCGGGTGGTGAAGATTTTCAATTCATCTTCGCCGTTCGGTGTCGTTACCGGATCAAGCGCGAAGCGAATCAACAAACCTTCCGAGCGGCCGATCCAGTTCTTCTGCATCAGCCGAACTTTTTCCGGCCAGCGGTCGAGCCGGTCGATGGCGTCGAGCAGATCCTGGGCGTAGTCGGAGATTTTGAAGAACCATTGCGTGAGCTCACGCTGCTCGACCAGCGCGCCGGAACGCCAGCCGCGTCCGTCGATCACCTGCTCGTTGGCGAGCACGGTGTGATCGACCGGGTCCCAATTCACTTTTGATTGCTTGCGCTCGACCAGGCCCGCGGCCAGGAAGTCGAGGAACATCTTCTGCTGATGCTTGTAATAGCTCGGATCGCAGGTTGCGATTTCGCGCGCCCAGTCGAGCGACAGCCCCATCGACCTGAGCTGCGCCTTCATGGCTTCGATGTTCTGATAGGTCCAGGCCTTGGGGTGGACCTTACGCTCCATGGCGGCGTTTTCCGCCGGCATGCCGAAGGCGTCCCAGCCCATCGGATGCAGCACACTGAAACCCATCGCGCGCTTGTAGCGCGCGACCACGTCGCCCATGGCGTAGTTGCGGACGTGGCCCATGTGGATGCGCCCGGACGGATAGGGGAACATCTCCAGCACATAATATTTTGGGCGCGGGTCGTCGTTGCCGGTGGCGAAGATGCCCTGCTGGTCCCAGACTTTCTGCCAGCGCGTCTCGGCCTGGCGGGCGTTGTAACGCTCGGTACTCATTGAATCTGCATGCTTGTTGTCACTCGGAAGCGGCGGCACTAGGCCATGAAAGCCCGCCGGCGGTCAACGGTCGGACCGGGTGGCCAAGCTGGCCGTCTCCGGCTCAAACCGCCGTCGGCAACGCCGTCATCGTATGGGCGACCACCGCATTACGGCCGCGGCGCTTGGCGGCGTAAAGCCCGGCGTCGGCGGCCTCGATCAGGCTCTCCGGGTCATCTCCCGGGCGCGGTACCAGCGAGGCGACCCCTATGCTGACGGTCACGCTGTGGGTCGGTGCGGTCGGATGCACGATATTGAGAGTCTCGACGGTCCGGCGCAGCTGATCGGCCACCTTGACCGCGGTCTTCTGGTCGGCACCCGGCAGCAGCAGGGCGAACTCCTCACCCCCGTAGCGCGCCGGAAAGGCGGAGTGCTCGACCGCGATGCTCGCCAGCACGTCGCCGATCTGGCGGAGGCAATTGTCGCCCAGCACATGTCCGAAGTTGTCGTTGTAGAGCTTGAAATGATCGACATCGATCATCATCAGCGCGACCGGGCTGCGCAGCTTCGATGCGCGCTGCCACTCGGCGGTAAAGCGGCCGTCGAATCCGCGCCGGTTGGCAAGCCCAAGCAGGCCATCGACAGAGACCAGCGTACTAAGATGCTCATTGGCTTCGCGCAGTTCGCGCTCCCGCTCGGCCAATTTTGCCGCCATGTCGTCGAGCGCGGTGACGAGCGGAACGAATTCGGTCGCCCAGGCTTCCCTGCCGGGCTGAACGTCAAGATCGCCGCGGCCAAATTGTGTGGCCTTCTTGGCCAGCGCACGGATCGGTGCGACGATCAGGTGTTCACCAACAAACCAGGCCGCCACCAGGACCAGGAGCACAAAGATAAAGAGCTGAACGTAGGCGGTGCGGATATCGCGATCGATGCGGCCGAGAATGTCGCTTTCCGCCACGCCAACGACCAACCGCGCCTTGGTCGAGGGCACCGCGACGAAAGCGAAGATCGATGGTCCCCGATCGAAAGCGGTGGCGTTTACGGTGCCAGCCTCGCCTGTCAGGACAGCTTTCTTTAATGGCGTATTGTCGATGGTCTTGCCGATCCAGCTTGCCATGCTGGCGTCACCCGCGACGATGGTGCCGACACCGTCCACCAGGAACATGGTCGATCCCGGCCGTGTCACCAGCGATGCCATCAGTTTGTTGACCCATTCAAGATCGACAGCCGCCGCGATGACGGCATTCTTGGCCGGATCGACATTCTGTGCCGGATAGGCTGCAATCAGCGTCGGCGCCTGCTTGACCCTTGCTACGAGATAGTTGCTGAGAACGAAGTTCTTGGTGCGTGTGGCCTCGCGGAAGTAGGCGCGGTCCGAGACGTCGACGCCAATGATCTTCTGATCGATTGCGCAGGCCACCCGGCCATCGGCACCGATGATGGAGATCCAGCGAATCCAGGGAATATTGTTGGCGAGATCAAACAGCGATCGATTGCAAGTGTCGAGGCTCGCGGACGCGGCCACATAGTCGCGCGCAAGTACCTGCAGGACGGCTCGAATGCTGGCCGTCATTTCACGCTGTGCTTGCACGGCGTGCTGGGCGAAGTCGAGCAATTCACTTGAGGCCAGTTCAACGCGTTCGCTGCGGCTATTTTCCAGCAGCCGGACACGGTCGAACATCAACGGTCCAACGGCCAACAATGCAAGAATAACCAGCCGCGCCCGAATGCTGAGTTTCGGCCTGCGCGGTTCCGGACGGGATAGATTTTGGTTGTCGGTCGTCATTCAATCAGTGTCCCCAAGCCTCCGAAACCAAGGTAAAACACGCCGGTGAAGAGGCATATTGCCTGATCATTAAAATTCAAGCGAACGACTGTAAATTGCGATCGGCAAATGACGGATTTGGTTGATATAGCGACAAATCTTGCAACCGTACATTGCGAGATCGAAGATGCCTGCCGCGATGCGGGACGCGAGCCACCGTCAGTCGTGCTGGTTGCGGTCTCCAAGACCTTTGGCGTGCCCGCGATCGAGCAGGCGTTGGCGGCCGGACAGCGGGTTTTCGGCGAAAACCGGGTCCAGGAAGCCAAGGCGAAATGGCCGGAGCTTCAGCAGGCCCGACCGGACATCGAATTGCATCTGATCGGTCCGCTGCAATCCAACAAGGCGAGGGATGCGGTCGCCCTGTTCGACGCCATTCATTCCGTCGACCGGCCGGGTCTGTGCGAAGCACTTGCCAAGGAAATTGTCCGGCAGGGGCGTCACCCGTTGCTGTTCGTCCAGGTCAATACCGGGGCTGAGCCGCAAAAGGCCGGCGTGTTGCCGGAAGAGACCGATGCGTTCCTGACCGCATGCCGGGAGAAATATGGTCTGACGATCTCGGGTTTGATGTGCATTCCGCCTGTCGAAGAGCCGCCGGCGCCGCATTTTGCGCTCCTGGCCAAGATCGCGGCACGCAATGGCTTGAAATTGTTGTCGATGGGCATGAGCGCCGATTTCGCAACCGCGATCGGCTTCGGAGCGACCCATGTCCGGGTCGGCAGCGCGATATTCGGGTCACGGCCGCTGCCGTGAAGGATCGGCATCGTAACCTTCTGAATTATTTGCATTTTAAGTGTTCGGTCGAAGCCGCTTCACGTCCCGAATACGATACGGGTTTTCGGCCCAACGCGCCGCAGCAACTGCCGGAGGCGGGCGTTTTCGAGTGCGACACAACCGGCAGTCGGCGCCAAGCCCGGCCGGGCGACATGAATAAAGACCGCGCTGCCCCGGCCGGCGACCCGCGGCCGGCGATTGTGGTCGAGTTCGATTATAAAATCATAGAGCCGGTCATCGCGCCGAAGCCGGTCCCCGCCGTCATCCTTTGCCGTCACGGTCATCGGCCGGTTGTAAAGACGTTGAGCGGGGTTCTCGCACCAGGCGTCGCGATCGCCGATCGGTCTGATCGGCAGACGAGTACAAGGGCGGGCGAAGCGGTCGGGGCGCCACCACAGCCGCACCGGCCGGAAACGCCCGCGCGGTGTTGCCCCGTCGCCTTCGCGCTTGTTGGCCCGGATACCGGTCCGCCCGAGGGCCACCGGGATGGCATGCGGCCCTGCGATCAGGACGCCGCGGGTGGCATCGCCGGGCTTGGTCCGGACGCGGATGAGCTTCAGTTGTCCATCGGCCATCGCCTAAGTTCTGCCTTTTAAATTCACAAATACCTCATAAGTACCAACTGGCGCTTGCGCATTCAGCTCTGAATGCTCTACTTCGCGCACCGCTTTGACGGTCCATCCCTGCCAGAGGGCATGACAACATGCCGAATGCCCGCAAAATCCTGATCGTGGACGACGATGACGAACTGCGCGAAGCGCTGGTCGAACAGCTCGCACTCCATGATGAATTCGAAGCCGTTGCCGTCGAAAGTGGCACAAAAGGCGTCCAAGCCGCCAAAGCGGGCCAGATCGATCTCGTGATCATGGACGTTGGGCTGCCGGACGTCGATGGGCGTGAAGCCGTCCGTATCCTGCGCAAGAACGGCTTCAAGGCGCCGATCATCATGCTGACCGGCCACGATACTGATTCGGACACCATCCTAGGGCTCGAATCAGGCGCCAACGACTATGTCACAAAGCCGTTCCGGTTCGCGGTGCTGTTGGCCCGAATTCGGGCGCAGTTGCGCCAGCACGAGGCGAGCGAGGACGCGGTCTTTACCATCGGGCCCTATTCGTTCCGGCCGAGTTCGAAAACGCTGCTCAATTCCAAGGGCAACAAGGTCCGCCTGACCGAAAAGGAAACCGCGATCCTGCGGTTTCTATATCGCGCAGGCCAACGGCCAGTGTCCCGGGAGACGCTGCTTCAGGAGGTCTGGGGTTACAATTCCGGCGTGACCACCCATACCCTGGAAACCCATATCTATCGGTTGCGCCAGAAGGTGGAAAAGGACGCTGCAAATCCCGCCATTCTGGTGACTGAGGCCGGTGGCTATAAGCTCGTGCCGTAAGATCGGCCATTCATGACGATCGAACAGGATATCGCGTTCTTCGAGCGGGTCCCCACGTTGGGATTGTTGGGCCGGGCTGCGCTGCGCATTCTCGCGATCGGCTCTGAAAGCCGCTACGTACATAGCGGCGAAATCCTGTTCAACGCCGACGATCCCGCCGACTGCGGCTACGTGGTCCAGGAAGGGTCCTTCAAGATGACTCCGTCCTGGTCCACTGACGATATCGTTGTCGGGGCCGGGACATTGATCGGCGAATTCGCGCTGCTGACGGAAACCAAACGGCCGGCGACCGCGACGGCGTGCGAGCCATCAACTGTCATCCGAATATCGCGCAGTCTTTTTCTGCGAATGCTTGAGGGCTATCCGGACGCGGCACAACGGTTGCGGGAACGTCTGGCGATCCGGACCGACCAGACCGCGCGCGAGATCATGCGGGTGCGCAACGCGCTCGATGTTTCGGGCGCCCCGGAATAGCGCCGGTTTGTTTGGTCGTAAGTGTTATTTTCGAGTGTTTGTTGAATTTTTTCTCGGATCATGGCGCCGGTACGGGCCGAGCTCGGAGCCGTCCACAGCAGATCGACTTTGCGGCTCACGTAGAGAGCCGCCTGGGTACTGTCACGCTCGCGTCGCAGAATTCGGTGAGAATTCGCCCGACAATGGCGGATAACAAAACTGACCGATTGGTGACGCTGCTCCGCGACGTCATGGCGCTTCGCGATTCGGTCGCGGGCGGACGGTCGAATTTTCGGGCATGGCGAGATCGGATTGAGCGGCCGGCCTTTGCGGCCAGCGCGCTCAACTTCGCGCATTACCTTGCTTTCCGCCGTTTCGATCTCCGCGCGCTCCAACGTCGCTTGATGGTCCTCGGGCTTTCCTCGCTTGGCCGTTCCGAGGGCCATGTGCTTGCGACGCTCGATGCCGTCGCTTGGGCACTCGCCCAAATGGCAGGGCAGACTGGGCGTCGCGCGCCTTCCGATCGTCAGTTTCTCCGGGGCGAGCGGCAGCTTCGTTTGAATACGTCTGAGTTGTTTGGTCCGCCGCGCGAGGGCAGGGTCGGACGCATCATGGTCACGCTTGGCCGGGAGGCTGCGGAGGAGCCCGGCCTGATTGCCGATCTCGCGGCCAGCGGGGCGGACGTGGTGCGCATCAATTGCGGCCATGACGACGCCGATATCTGGCAGCAGATGATTGAGAACACCCGGGCGGCAACCCGGGTACGACCGTTGCGCGTTCTCATGGATATCGCCGGTCCAAAAGTACGCACAAATCAGGTGATAACGCCGCCAGACCGGCCGCGCCTGCGCGTTGGTGATCAACTTCTGCTTTGCCAAGACCTCAATACCCAGCGCGCAGACTTTCCTTTCCAGACCACCTGCACACCCGCGGGCGTCTTGGAGCGGTTGAAGGTTGGTGATGTCGTCTCGATCGATGATGGCAAGCTGCGCGGCTCGATCGTCTCCAAGGCCGAGGGCGGCTTCGCCGTGAAAATCGCCGAGGGCCGTCTCAAGGGCGTCAAACTCAAGCCCGGCCGTGGGATCAACTTTCCGGCTGTCGATCTTAAACTCGATCCGTTGACAGAGAAGGACCGCCGAGACCTCAACTTTATTGCGCTTCACGCCGACCTGGTCGGGCATTCATTTGTGCAGAACGCCGATCAGGTCGCGGTGCTGCAACAGGAGCTTGCCGCGCGGCGCCCGGATTGGCAACGGCTCGGTCTGGTCGCGAAGATCGAGACGCCGGCGGCCGTCTCGAACCTGCCGGAGATTATTGTCCAAGCCGCCGGGCACCAGCCTCTCGCGGTGATGATCGCACGCGGCGACCTTGCGGTTGAAATCGGTTTCGAGCGCGTTGCCGAAATTCAGGAGGAAATCTTGTGGCTGTGGAAGCCGCCCAGATTCCGGCGATCTGGGCGACCCAAGTACTGGAAGGCATTGTCCAGGATGGCATGCCTTCACGTGGCGAAATGACTGACGCAGCGACGGCGGCGCAGGCCGAATGCGTGATGCTCAACAAGGGGCCGAATTTGCGGGCTGGGGTTGTCACGCTCGACCGGCTATTAAAACGCATGTCTGAAAATCAAACAAAGAAAACCCCGACCTTGCGCGCGTTGCATTCCTGGCCGGACAGCCGCGCCAGCGCTTGATCGGGATTTGTAAATCACGAACTCGTTTGCGCGGTTACGCATGATCCTGAATGGTCGATGGCTTTTTGAGATTACACCGCCAATAAAAATTTCAGAAAGCGCTTGACGACCAACCGACTTCATTAAGCGCTCGAATTCCGGTATCACACCTCATCACACCTCCAGTACGGCCGTCACCGGCACATGGTCGGACGGTCGTTCCCAGCCACGAGAGCCTTTCAGCACCTTGATCGACGCGACCTGGTCGGCCAATGCGGGCGTGACCCAGACATGGTCGAGACGACGGCCCTTGTCGGCGGCCTCCCAATCGGGCGCACGATAGCTCCACCACGTGTAGAGCTTGGCCGGCTCCGGCACGAACTGCCGCATGATGTCGAGCCAACGTCCGGCGTTCTGCACGGCCGTCAGCTTCTCGCATTCGATCGGCGTATGCGAGACGACCTTGAGCAGCTGCTTGTGGCTCCAGACGTCATGCTCGAGCGGCGCGACATTGAGATCGCCGACCAGGATCATGCGAACGGACTTGCCCGGCTGCAAAAGGCGGTGTCGCGCATCTCATCAAGGAAGGCGAGCTTGTGCGCGAACTTCGCATTGAGCGCGGGATCGGGAATATCGCCGCCGGCCGGGCACATAGAAATTATGCAGCGTGAGCGGATCTCGCAGACCTGCCTGTTCGCCGAGCGCAAGGAGACATGGCGGCAATCCGCCTTGCCGCAGAACAATTGGACGTCGTTGGTTTCGAACGGCAGGCGCGAAAGTATGGCGACGCCGTGATAGCCCTTCTGTCCGTTCATGGCGACGTGGGCGTAGCCGAGCCGTTTGAAGCGCTTGAGCGGAAACTGGTCGTCCGGACACTTTGTTTCCTGCAGGCACAGGACGTCCGGACGGGCGGATTTGATGAACTTCGCCACCAGTTCGATGCGCAGCCGTACCGAATTGATGTTCCAGGTCGTGACGGTGAGTCGCATTGTCGCGTTTCTTCAAAACAGCATACCGGAAAACCGGTAATTTTTCCGAAAAGATCGATCGAAGCAGGAGAACGGTGGGTGGCAGCGAGCGACGAGGCCAATTGCGCGATACGATCAGCAGGCTGGCCCTACTGATCATGCGCTGATAGTTGATCTTGAACAGGCTTTCGGGCGGCTTCGGTGGTGTCGAGATTGTAGATCGCGACAGTGGTATCGTAGCCCTGCGGATCGGTGACGGTCCATTGCTTGAGTTGCGGGTCCTTGGCGTCGAACATCATCATCAGTCGGTTGGTGCCGACCAGCGGCTGCTTTTCCTCGATCACCACGGTGGCGAAGATGTCGTCGGCATAGACGCCGACAATGTTGGTGTCCTGGGCAGATCGAGGTGCGGCGAGCAGGAACCGCAGCGGTGTCTGCGACAGCGGATAGATATCCTGGGTCGCAAGCTTGCGGTCGCGCACCGCGACCGACTGCCGTCGGCGATGATGTCGATCGGGCTCGGCGGATCGTAGTCGAAACGAACCCGGCCCGGCTTCTGGATGTAGAACTGCCCTGTGGTGCGGCTCCGTCCGGAGCGACCTGGACGAAATCGCCGCTCAGGACCTGAACGCTGGATAGGTAGGCGCTGACGCGGTCGACCAGCGCGCGCTGTTCGCCGTCAAGCGCCGTGTTCGCGCCGGCGGAGCCAGTCCGCTCGTCAGGCCGAGAACATTGCGCCGGGCCGGCGGCGAAGGCACTCGGCGGGCTGGCTGGCGGTGTGACGGGACGCGTGGAAGCGGTCGATCCGCGGGATTCGGTGCGGTGACCGCTGCCGGAGGGCGCGCGATGTCGGCACCTGGGCGCGGCGTTGGCAGGGGCACGGCCTGCGCGGCGGCGGAACCCACGCTCGCACATACTGCGACAGCGTCATTGCGAGAAGCGCCGCGCGGCAATCGCCCGCCATCTTGTTCTCCGATCTGCGCCCGGTCCCCGGGAACCCGTCCGTAAGCGCCCTATGGCGATTTCGCGGCCCCGGCCATCTGCCTCAGGCTACACGAAATCCGCATGCCTGACTGAGAGGCATCCGGCCTAAAAACGCTCGTCTTCGTCCGCCGCCGATCAGGATTTCCCGCTTTCCCGCGTGGTTGGGCTGGCCGACGACGCCTTCGTGCTTCCATCCGCTCCATGATCGAGGCGGCCCGGTTGTAGCCGATCTGCAGCCGGCGCTGGATGTAGCTGGTGGAGGCCTTCTGATCGCGCGTCACGATCTGCACCGCCTGCTGGTAACAGGTCGGTGGCGTCGCCCGCCTGCCCATGCCGGTGGCGTCGAACACGGGTTGCCATCGGCGTCGACCTTGCCCTCGTCGTCCGCGGTCACCGCCTCGAGATATTGCGGCATGTGCTGCGACTTGAGGTGGCGGACGACCTTCTCGACCTCTTCGTCGGAGACGAACGGTCCATGCACGCGGCTGATGCGGCCGCCGCCGGCCATGTAGAGCATGTCGCCCTGGCCGAGCAGCTGCTCGGCGCCCTGCTCGCCCAGGATGGTGCGGCTGTCGATCTTGGACGTGACCTGGAACGAGATGCGGGTCGGGAAGTTCGCCTTGATGGTGCCGGTGATGACGTCGACCGACGGACGCTGCGTCGCCAGGATCAGTGGATGCCGGCGGCGCGCGCCATCTGCGCCAGACCGCTGCACCGCGCCTTCGATGTCCTTGCCGGCGACCATCATCAGGTCGGCCATCTCGTCGACGATGACGACGATATAGGGCAGCGGCTCGAGATCGAGTTGCTCGTCTTCGTAGATCGCCTCGCCGCTCTCGCGGTCGTAGCCGGTGTGGACCGTGCGGCTGAGCTGCTCGCCCTTGCTCTTGGCCTCGGCGACACGCGCGTTGTAGCCGTCGATGTTGCGCACGCCGAGCTTGGACATCTTCTTGTAGCGGTCCTCCATCTCGCGCACGGCCCATTTAGCGCGACCACCGCCTTCTTGGGATCGGTGACGACCGGCGTCAGCAGATGCGGGATGCCGTCATAGACCGAGAGTTCCAGCATCTTCGGATCGACCATGATCAGCCGGCACTGCTCCGGCTTGAGCCGGTAGACCAGGCTCAGGATCATGGTGTTGATGGCGACCGACTTGCCGGAACCGGTGGTGCCGGCGATCAACAGATGCGGCATGCGCGCGAGATCGACGATCACCGACTCGCCGCCGATGGTCTTGCCGAGGCAGAGCGGCAGCTTGGCGGTGGAATTGTCGTAGTCGTCGGCGGCGAGCAGTTCGCGCAGATAGACCTTCTCGCGCGTCGGGTTCGGCAGTTCGATGCCGATGGCATTGCGGCCGGGGACGACGGCGACGCGTGCCGAGACCGCGCTCATCGAGCGGGCGATATCGTCGGCCAGGCCGATCACCCGCGACGACTTGATGCCGGGCGCGGGCTCAAGCTCGTAGAGCGTCACCACCGGGCCCGGCCGCGCATTGATGATTTCGCCGCGCACGCCGAAATCCTGCAGCACGCCTTCCAGCGCGGTGGCGTTCTCCTGGATCGGGTCCGCGCTGACCGTGGCGCGATCGCGTCGGCTTCGGCGCGGCCAGCAGGTTGTGCGGGGGAGGGCAAAGCCGCCATCGGCCTTGCGGGAGCGGCTTGGGCGCTGCGCGCGCGCGCTTGCGCGCCGGCGGCGCCGGTTCGTTCCTCTTCCTCGTCCTCGTCGTCTTCGTCTTCGGCATCCGCCGTGCTCCACGTCTTCGAGCGCCGGCGTCAGCGGCGTGCGGGCCCGGTCATCGAACCGCACGTCCTGCAGGTTGCGGGCGGCGACCGGTCTGGCGTCATCCGGGCGCGAGCGGGCCGCCATGCGGCGGGCAACAAAGCGGCTGATTCGCGATTTCAGGCATCAACAGCCAATGCACCAGCCAGCCAAGCGAGATCGCTGCGCGATCTTCTTCCGACAGATCATCGGCGTAGCCCGCCATTTCCTCGATCGGATCGCGGGCCTCTGCCGAAGCCGACGGAGAAAGCCAGCAGGACCACAGCGAGTGCGCCGCTGAGGATCGCGAATGCAACCGAGGTCCATCCCTTGAGCGCAGCTCCGATGGCAAGCGCCGGGAGACGCAGAACGCCGTCGCCGATGACACCGCCGAGACCCGTCGGCAACGGCCAGCTCGGACTGCGTGGCAGGCAGGAGGCAAACGCAGCACGCCAAAACAATTCCGCCGATCCAGGCCAAGGCGCGCAGCCATTTGCGATCGAAGGTGTGGTGCGCGGTCAGCCGCCAGCCCCAGATCGCGACGGTGAGGACGAGCGCGACGGCGGCAAGCCCGAACAATTGCATCAGCAGGTCGGCGATTGCAGCGCCCGGAAAGCCGAGAAGATTGGTCACCTTGGCGTTGGTGGCGTGGGAAAAGCTCGGATCCTTCACCGACCAGGTCGCCAGCGCTAGCGCCAGGAGTGCGGCGACGGCGATCAGCGCGATGCCGCTGAGTTCGCGCAACCGGCGCCTGAGCGTGTCGCGGAATTCCTCGGTCAAAAAGGTCAGGCTATCGATAGAGCGGTCGATCATCGACATGACCCGTGTCTTCTCCACTCAACCCAATGCGGCGACGAGACGATGCAGCGCCTCGGCCGTGGTTTGTTTGTCATGAACCATCGCAACCCGAATGTAGCCGAGGCCCGGATTGCTGCCGTCGGCTTGGTCGCGTGCGAGATAATAGCCCGGAATGACCCGCAACCCGGCCTCGCGCCACAGCCGCAGCGCGACGGCTTCGTCGCCGCCATGGGCGGACACGTCGAGCCAGAGAAAGAATCCGCCGGCTGGCCGCCGATAACCGAAGCGGTCGCCGATGATCTGATCGGCGAGGTCGAACTTGGCGGTGTAGAGCCGGCGATTGTCTTCAACATGGTTTTCGTCGGCATAGGCGGCGGCACCGACGTGTTGCGCCGGAATGGGAACCTGCGGCGCGGCGACGTTGCGCAGTTCCAGGAAGTGCGCCAGGAAGCGGCGATCGCCGGCGACGAAGCCGACCCGCAGTCCCGGCAGATTGGAGCGCTTGGACAGCGACTGGAACACGACCACGTTGGTCAGATGCTCGTCGGCGGCTTCCAGCATGCCGGCAGGTGCATCTCCGGTGTAGATCTCCGAATAGCACTCGTCGCTGAATACCAGAAAGCCGAAGCGGCGGGCGAGCGCCGTGATACGGCGCAGATATGCGCGGTCGGCGACCGCGCCCTGCGGATTGGCGGGTGAGGCGAAATAGAACGCCACCGTGCGCGCCAGCAGGTCGTCGCTGAGAGAATCGAGATCGGGCAGAAAGCCGGTCGCGGCGGTCGCCGGCAGATAGACCGGCTCGCAATCGGCCGCGACGGCGCCGGCGGCATAGGCGGCATAGAACGGATTCGGTACCAGGATCGCCGGCCGGCCGACCCGCGGCGGCACGAATCGCCTGGCGGCGAGTGCGGCGAGGAACAGGCCCTCGCGCGTGCCGTTGAGCACCAGGAGCTCGGTTTCGGGATCGAGCGGGCGCGGCAGCGCGAAGCGCCGGTTCAACCAGCCGGCGGCGGCGGCGCGAAACGAATTCGATGCCCTTGTTGAGCGGATAGCGGCCGAACTCGGCGACATGTTCGGCCAGGATCGGGCCGACAAAGGCCGGTACAGGATGCTGCGGCTCGCCAACCGACAGGTTGATCAGCGGCTTTCCGGGCTTGGCATCGCCAATCAGCTCGGTCAGCCGCACGAATGGGGAGCGCGAATCGAGCACCTTCTTCGGGGAAAATGAGGACCGCTGCTCGGTCATGGCGTTGGGCATCCGCGCGGACGTGAAAAGCCGTCTCGTGAACGGCCGTTCGACACCTTAGGTGAGGCGAGGTTAAGGCGTGATTAACCATCGCGACGCGGGCCATGCCACAGAAAATGGTGGCCTGAAAAAGTGAGAGGCCCCGAACAAGTCCGGGGCCTCTCGACGGATAGGGCGGTGCCGGGTATCCGCCCCAACCGTGTCGCTCAACACGGTGGGCCGGCGCGCGGGGAGGGGGAGGAAGCCTCGCCCGCGCGCCAACCAAGGCCTACATGTGGTAGGCGCGTTCGCCGTGTTCGGTGAGGTCGAGGCCTTCACGTTCCTCGTCGACCGAGACACGCAGGCCGATCAGAATGTCGACAATCTTGTAGAGGATGAGCGAGCCGATACCGGACCACAGGATCGCGACGACACACCGCGACGAACTGTTTCCAGACCTGGCCGCCCATGGTGTAGCCGTCGACGCCAACGCCGCCGAGCATGGGGCTGACAAGGATGCCGGTGCCGATCGAGCCGACGATGCCGGCAACGGCATGGACGCCGAACACGTCGAGGCTGTCGTCGTAGCCAAGCGCATTCTTGACGGTCGTGCAGAAGAAGAATGCGACAATGGCGGCGACGATGCCGAGGACGACCGAGCCCATCGGACCGGCGAGACCGGCAGCCGGCGTGACCGCGACCAGACCGGCGACAACGCCGGAGACCAGCCCGAGCAGCGACGGTTTGCCCTTGGCGATCCACTCGATGAACATCCAGGCCGAGACCAGCGGCCGCAGTGGCAACGAAGGTGTTGATCAGTGCCGAGCGCGGCAGGAGCGGTCGCTTCCAGATTGGAGCCGGCGTTGAAGCCGAACCAGCCGACCCACAGCATACCGCCGCCGACCAAGGTCAGGGTCATGGAGTGCGGCGAGAGCAGATCCTTGCCGTAGCCGGTGCGCTTGCCGATGATCAGCGCGCCGACCAGGGCGGCGATACCGGCATTGATGTGAACGACCGTGCCGCCGGCGAAGTCGAGGGCGCCGAGCTTGAACAGATAACCGTCGCCATGCCAGACCATGTGGGCGATCGGGAAGTAGACGAAGGTCACCCACAGCGCGGTGAACAGCATCACTGCGGGGAACTTGATGCGTTCGGCAAAGCCGCCGACGATCAGTGCCGGCGTGATGGCAGCGAAGGTCATCTGGAAGCAGATGAAGACGTATTCCGGGATCGCCACGCCCTTGGTGAAGGTGTCCGACAGTCGAGTCAGCGAGACTCCGGAGAGGAAGACCTTCGAGAAGCCGCCGATGAAGGCGCTGCCGCCGGTGAAGGCGAGGCTGTAGCCGTAGATCACCCAGATCACGCAGACCAGGCAGACGATCATCAGGACCTGCGACAGCACCGAAGCCATGTTCTTGGCGCGAACCAGACCGCCGTAGAACAGGGCGAGGCCCGGGACCGTCATCATCAGCACCAGCACGGATGCGAGATCATCATCCAGGCGGTGTCGCCCTTGTTGACGGTTGCCTGCGGTGCCGCGGCGGCAGCGGCGGTCGCCGGCGTCTGCGCGAAGCTCGGGTCGAGCAAACAAATAGCCAATTGCGAGAGCGGCAAGCCCGGCCAGTCCCGCGCGGGATAGAAACTTCAACGTCATGGTCAACTCCTGTCAGTAGGGTGCGCGGGTTGTTAGAGCGCCGCGGAATCGGTTTCGCCGGTGCGGATACGCACCGCGTTTTCGATACCGAAGACGAAGATCTTGCCGTCACCGATCTGGCCGGTCTTTGCCGCGCGATGAGATGGCCTCGATGGTCTTGTCGACCTGGTCGGTGGGAACCGCCACTTCGATCTTGATTTTCGGCAGGAAGCTGACCGCGTATTCGGCCCCCCGGTAAATTTCCGTATGGCCCTTCTGACGTCCGTAGCCTTTGACCTCGGTGACGGTCATGCCGTGCACGCCGATGGCTGTCAGGGCGTCGCGGACCTCGTCGAGCTTGAATGGCTTGATGATGGCCATGACAATTTTCATGGGTTCTATCCCCGATAAGTAAGGCCTGGTCCGCTGGCGGCGGATCAGGCAATTTGCTGTGCTACGCCGCCCGAAGTGTTGCCCCCGCCCGGCTTTGCCGGAGGCTATGAATCAAGCCCCGTGCCAGTTGCCGGCGGGACAACTAAATCTATTGAATATCAATAATATTTCTTGGTCGACGGGCGATGTGGCGCCGCGGCACTTGAGTGCACCGCACAAGGACCGGTCAGCTGATGCTTACATTTTAGGCAGCGATGTTGAAATAAAAATTACTGCTTACGGCATGTGCAATTGCGGCCGATCAACCGGCCTGACGGCTGGATTTGGCCGGCGCTTGATGCACCGCCGGCCGGCCATGTTGTGCATCGATTGCAAGGCCGAGAGGCTATTGCAGCGCCTCGCCGTGCTGGGTGATGTCGAGCCCTTCGAACTCATTCTGCTGGCTGACGCGCAGCGGAACAATCAGTTCGATCAACCTTGAGCAGCAGGAACGTAATCGCGCCCGACCAGACCATGGTCACCACGATGCCGTAGAGCTGGATCAGCACTTGGCGTGGATTGCCTTCCAGCAGGCCGGGAATTCCATTGGGCATTTCCGGGCTGGCGGTGATGAGCGGCGGTCGCGAAGACGCCCGCGAGCAGCGTGCCGAGGATGCCGCCGACGCCGTGGATGCCGAAGACGTCGAGCGAATCGTCATAGCCGAGCGCGAGTTTCAGCTTGGTGCAGGCCCAGAAACAGACCGCGCCGGCCAGGATGCCGATGACGATGCCATGCCAGGGCAGCACGAAGCCGGAGGCCGGCGTGATGGTGCCGAGACCGGCAATGGCACCGGAAATCATGCCGAGCACCGATGGCTTGCCACGGGTCCACCATTCCAGGGCCATCCAGGTCAGCACCCCGGCGCAGGCGGCCAGATGCGTGACCACGATCGCCATGGTCGCGCGTCCGCCGGCCCCGAGTGCGGAGCCGCCATTGAAGCCGAACCATCCGACCCACAGCAGGCCGGTTCCGATCACTGCGAGCGACAGATCGTAGGGCGCGAAATTGTCGCTGCCATAGCCGTGGCGGCGCGCCGATCACATAGGCGGCGACCAGACCGGCGACACCCGCGTTGATATGCACGACCGTGCCGCCGGCGAAATCGAGCACACCCGCGGTCTGCAAGAAAACCGCCGCCCCAGACCCAATGTGCGATCGGCACATAGACGAAGATCAGCCACAGACAGGCAAACCAGACAAAGGCCGAAAACCGCATCCGATCGGCAACCGAGCCGGCGACCAGCGCGACCGTGATGATCGCGAAGGTCATCTGGAAGATCATGAACAGCGATTCTGGGATGGTCTTGGCGAGCGGGCTTGTCGCCGTCCATTCCCATGCCGTTGAGGAACAGCGCGGTCGAGCGAACCGAGATAGGCGCCTTCGCCGGTGAAGCTCAGGCTGTAGCCCACGACCATCCACAGCAGCGAGACGATGGCGACCGCGGCCACGCTTTGCGCCATGGTGCCGAGGACGTTCTTCTTGCGCACCATGCCGCAGTAGAACAGGGCAAGGCCGGGAATCGTCATCATCAGCACCAGCGCGGTCGCGCTGGTGACCCAGGCGGTATCGGCGCCGTCGATCTTGGCAGGCACCGCGGTCTGGCGCCAATAGCCGGTCGAAGCCGTCGCGGCCATCAGCAGACTGGCTGCGAACGCGGATCTGCTTGCGCTGTCATCCCCATCGCTCGTGATCTCCGCCCGCGAACTCGGCAGGCGTTCTCATGCTTGTCCCGCTCGATTTTTCATGAAGGTTCGCCGAATGTCTAGAGCGCGTCGCTGTCGGTTTCGCCGGTGCGGATGCGCACCGCGTTGTCGATCGGCGCCACGAAAATCTTGCCGTCGCCGATTTGGCCGGTCTTGGCGGCGACGCGATGGTCTCGACCACCTTGTCGACCTGATCGGAATCGACCGCGACTTCGATTTTCATCTTGGGCAGGAAGTGGACCGCATATTCGGCCCCCCGGTAGATTTCGGTGTGGCCCTTCTGGCGCCCGTAGCCTTTGACCTCGGTGACGGTCATGCCGTGAATGCCGATGCCGGTCAGAGCGTCGCGCACGTCCTCGAGCTTGAACGGTTTGATGATGGCCATAACGAGCTTCATGAATTCCTCCCCCTTGCTGCGCGCTCCCTCGGAGGTTGCAGGCGGCGGGCTCGGCGCGACGAGGATTCGTACCGTCGCAACAAGCCCCGCGTTATGATGCAAACGATATCGGCAACCCGCTTAGAAATTAAGCGAATATTAGCGATATTTCAGAATGGTTTGTGCAATCTGTGGGCAATTATGCCCGCGGAGTGATCATTCTTTCGAAAGATCGTTGCGCCTTTCGCGCAGCAGGCCTTCCTGGGCCACCGAGGCGACCAGCCGGCCGTCGCGGGCGAAAATCAATCCGCGGCAAAAGCCGCGGGAGCCGGCCAGATTCGGGCTGTCCTGGGCGTAGAGCAGCCATTCATCGGCCCGAAACGGGCGGTGAAACCACAGGGCGTGGTCGAGGCTCGCGCCCATGATTGAGGGTTCGAAAACGGTGCGGCCGTGAGGCACCAGAGCGGAATCCAACAGCATCATGTCGGACGCATAGGCAAGCACGCAATGATGGATCGGCGCCTCGTCCGGCAGCCGGCCGGTGGTCCGAATCCAGACATTGTAACGGCCGTGCTCGAACTTCTTGCCGAGATAGCGCGAATATTCGACCGGCCGCAACTCGATCGGGCGTTCGCGTTCGTAGTAGCGCCGCACCGGATCGGGCATCAGCGGCAGCACGCGCTCCTTGATTTCGTTTTCGCTCGGCAGGTCTTCCGGGCCCGGCACATCCGGCATGGTGGCTTGATGCACGAGGCCTGGCTCGTCGACGTGGAACGAAACCGACATGACGAAGATTGCGCGGCCGTGCTGGATCGCCTTGACGCGCCGGGTGCTGAAACTGCGTCCGTCCCGGACGCGTTCGACGTCGTAGATGATCGGAACCTTGGGGTCGCCGGGGAGAATAAAATAGCCGTGCAGCGAATGCGGCGGACGGCTGGCGACATCGAGCGTCTGGCAGGCCGCGGCGAGGGCCTGCGCGATCACCTGTCCGCCGAACACACGCTGCCAACCGACCTGTGGCGAGCGGCCGCGAAACAGATTGACCTCAAGCGGTTCGAGCTTGAGAACGTCGAGCAGATCCTGGATCGCAGAAGACATCTGAAGGACGACGCATCTTCATGTCGCCGACGCGCTTCGGTTACGCGCCAGGCTCGCAGCATTGTCGGGCAAATCGCCCCGGCAACGAAAACGATGACAAACCGTCATCGTCCCCATCGCCGAGGCGGATCAGATCCACGCCGCGATGGCTCGAGGCCCGCGGCTTTCGTCTTTGCGCTACTTCTTCGCGCAGACGATCGTGACGTTGACGCCGGAATCTGCGCCGCAGGTCGCGCCGTTGTCTCCGGGGACCAGCGGATAGCCGCCGGTGAACGTTCCGGTGCAGTAGGCGCTGATCATGACCTCATCAGTATTACAGGACGCCGAGCCGCTCGCGGGCCCAACAGTCCGCAAGGTCGTTCCGGGATCACCCTTGTCGCCCTTGTCGCCACGCGCGCCTTGCGGTCCCGCGGGTCCCTGAGCGCCAGGTTCGCCCTTCGGTCCGGTCGGTCCCTGTGCGCCTTGAGGTCCTTGCGCACCTTGCGGTCCGACATCGCCTTTCGGTCCGGGCGGGCCAGCGGGCCCAGCTGGCCCGGCGTCACCCTTCGGTCCGGCCTCACCCACGGCACCTTGGGCACCGGCGTCACCCTTGGCGCCGGCGGCGCCCTTCTGTCCCGCCGGCCCCTGCGGGCCTTCGCAGGCCGCCAGAGCGAGGGCGGAAATCAACGCCAAGATTGTCAGAACTGGTCTCACGGCTTCATCCCTTTCTGCTCACGAATGTCTTTTCCGAACCCGCTCGCGCTTCACGCAGCCATTGTTTTCGATTGGTATTGGTTTTCGATTGGTATTGCGAACACGATGCGAAGCTTGCGCCGCCGAACCATGTTTGGTCAACCCGATAGCCAGCCAGGCTTGACGGGGTGCATAATTATTTATTGCATTGGCCACCATGAACCAGCTCGCCTCCCCACGGTTGGAATGATCACAGGACCACTGTTACGTTTTGAACAGCAGGGCTGAAAATTTCTGTTGAAGCGAAAATTGTCATGACAGACGCTGCCGGTGGGCGATTTGGATGGCGTTTACCCGCCTTCGTTGCGATTGTCGTTATCATCATGCTTGGCGTTGCGGCCAATACGCTCATCGTCGACAGCATGACTCGTCCGGCGGGGGCGCGCGACGGCGGCCGCATCATCGAGACCGATGTTGTCCGCGCGAATGTGCGGATTGATGGCGAAGGCCCTCCGCTGGTGCTGATTCACGGTTTCGGTGCCGCGATCGACTGGTGGAATGCAATCACTCCGGCGCTCGCCAAGTCGTACCGCGTTATACGGCTCGACCTTATTGGGCATGGGGGTACCGCAGCGCCGACCAAAGGCTACAGCATCGAACGGCAAGCGGCGCTGGTCGCTGCGGTGCTCGACAAGCTTGGAGTCGGGCGCGTGAGCATCATCGGTCACTCGATGGGCGGTGAGGTTGTAACTGCATTTGCCACCGCCCATGCCGAACGGGTCGAGCGCGTTGTTCTCATCGACACGCCGGCGGCCGGCGAGACGGAATTTTCGGTTGTTACGAATCTCGCTTTTACATCGGTGATTGGCGAATTGCTCTGGCACTTTCAGACCGACACTGTGATCCGCAAGGGCCTCGCCCAGGGTTTTGCGCCCGGCTTCGCGGTGCCGCTACGATTTGTCGATGACTTCAAACAGCTGACTTACACCGCATTTCAATCGGCCCATGATGCCAGCGTTGCCTATCGCACCGTAAAGCCGACCTATGCCCGGCTTGCTGCCACCAATCCCGTACCGCCATTGCTTGCAATCGTCGGTTCACGTGACGCGATCGTGGCGCCGGTCACCAACAAATTGTGCGAGCGCGTGCCGGGTGCGCTGGCGGTTACAATTAACGGCAGCGGCCATTCTCCGATGGTCGAGGCGCCCGCACGAACCCTGGAATTGCTCACCGGGTTTCTCTCGGGCAAAGTGGCTGTGAAAGGCCAATAAGATCCGATGGTATTGCAATCCGATGGTACCGAACGGTTTGACGTGGTGATCGCCGGCGGCGGCTTTGCCGGACTGGCGCTGGCGATTGCGTTGCGCCAGGCGCTCGGCGCGTCCTTCAAGGTCATGGTTGCCGATCCCGCTTTCGGCAAGCCGATGCGCGATGCGCGGGCCTCGGCGATCGCGGCGGCGGCTCGGCGGCTGTTCGAAACCATCGGGGTTTGGCAGGCAATGGCCGACAAGGCGCAACCGATCCTCGACATGGTCATCACCGACAGCCGGCTCAGCGACGCGGTGCGGCCGGTGTTTTTGACCTTCGACGGCGATGTCGCACCAGGCGAACCGTTCGCGCACATGATCGAGAACAATCATCTGCTCGAGGCACTGGTCAAAAAAGCCGAAAGTGAGGGCGTCGTGCTGCGGGCCTCGGCGGTGACGGATTACGCCCATGCCGCGCAAATTATCAACGTGCGGGATTCCGATCGCGGTGCCTTTGCCGCGCGGCTGCTGGTGGCGGCCGACGGTGCGCGCTCGCGCATTCGCGAGCAGGCCGGCATCGCCACCCATGGCTGGACCTACGATCAGTCCGCGATCGTGACGACTGTCAGCCATGAACGCGACCACCATGGCCGCGCGGAAGAACATTTCCTGCCGGCGGGCCCGTTTGCGATTTTACCGCTCATGGGCCGGCGGTCGTCGATCGTCTGGACTGAGCAGACCCGCGAAGCGGAGCGGCTGGTCGCGCTCGATGATTCCGGGTTCAACGGCGAATTGGAACGGCGCTTCGGCCTTCATCTCGGCGATGTAGCCGCGGAGGGACCGCGGCGAGCCTATCCGCTGGGCCTGGCGGTCGCGCGCCGTTTCATTGCCGAGCGGATCGCGCTGATCGGGGATGCGGCGCATGTCATCCACCCGATCGCGGGCCAGGGTCTCAACATGGGTCTGAAAGACGTGGCCGCGCTGGCGGAAGTCATTGTCGATGCCGCGCGGCTCGGCCTCGATCCCGGCACCGAAACGGTGCTGGAGCATTACCACCGCTGGCGGCGCTTCGACACCATGGCGATGGGAGTTGCCACCGACGGGCTCAACCGGCTGTTCTCCAACCGGTCCGATGTCTTGCGCTTGATGCGCGATGTCGGGCTTGGCCTCGTCGACCGGCTGCCAGCGTTGAAGCAGACCTTCATTCGCGAGGCCGCCGGTCTCGTCGGCGAAGTGCCGAAATTGTTGAAGGGCGAGGCGTTGTAGCCGCAGGCAATCAATTATTGCAGCGGGATCGCGCTGACATGGTCCTGGAACGCCTTGCGTTTCTCGATCGCCGCGTACCAGCGTTCCATATTATCGAAAGCGGGCCGCTCGGTGACCAGTTGCCGATAGCGGTAGGTCATGACGGCAACCGGAATGTCGCCGTACGAAAATGCGTCGCCGGCAACATAGGCGGTCTTGCCAAGCTGGGCATCGAGCATCGCAACCGCCTCGGTCGATTTTACCTTGCCGGTTTCGACCGCGGCCATGTCGCGCTTGTCGGGCGACAAGCGGATGAGATTCCAGAACACCGGCGTGATCGCCGGTCCGTAGACTGAGAGCTGCCAATCCATCCATTGGCTGGCCAATGCACGCTGTTTCGGGTCAGCGGGCTCCAACTTTCCCGCGCCGTGTTTGGCGGCGAGATACCGCACGATGGAATTCGATTCCCACAGGAGAAAGCCGTCTTCCTCCTCAAGTGTCGGGACCAGGCCATTCGGGTTCATGGCCAGATACGGCGCTTCGCGGTTCTTGCCGTACGCACCGCCGACATCGATGCGCTCGCATTCCAGGCCAAGTTCGCCGATGCCCCACATTGCCTTTTGCACATTGGATGATGTGTTACGGCCCCAAATCTTCAGCATGGTTCTATCCTTCCCTTGATTCTGTTCATTTGCCGAGAATTTGACGGCGGACGGCGACAATTGCGCGCCGGTCGCATATCACGGCGCCGCGGGCAACGGCGAGGCTGCGCTCATAACCCGTCAAATCGTAATGTGGTGTCGAGGTCTTCGGCGGCCCCTGATAAGAAGTCCGCTTGATGCCGAGCGTCGCTGCGAAGCGGTGCAGTTCATCGGTGTCGTCCGCGAGCAGGTGGCACCATTTCAAGCCTTGCCAATCCCAGATCGCGTCATCGACATAGACCGCCATCGCGCCACCCAGCCGGTTGGCCGTTTGTTTGGATCGATTGTTTGTTGAATCAGGGCTGCTCGTCGAGCGGACGCGCTTCCTCGGGCAGCATGATCGGAATGCCGCCACGGATCGGATAGATCAGCTTGGCGGAACGCGAGATCAGCTCCTGCTTCTCGGCGTTGTATTCCAGCGGCCCCTTGGTCACCGGACACACCAGGATTTCAAGCAGCTTGGGATCGACTTTTTCAGTGGACGAAGCGGGAGGGGTCGTGGTCATGACTCTTATCCGAACTTGTAGCAGATGGTTCGTTGCACCCGATCGGTTCGGCAGGTCTTATAACATGACGTTGTGCCGGATGCCCGGACAATCATCGGGCGCCTTCAGACCATGAGCCTCAGGCTGAAGGAGCGGTGGCGGGGTCAGAAACCGCGAGCACCGCTCCAAAAATCATGATCAGCGCCGCCGGAAGTTCGGGCGCCGTGCCGCCGGCGAAGGACCGGTGGCCGCACGATCGCCCTTGTGGCGGAAATTGATCCGGCCGCGCTCGAGATCGTAGGGCGACATCTCAATGATCACGCGGTCGCCGACGCCGGTGCGGATGCGGAACTTGCGCATCTTGCCGGACATGTAGGCCAGAATGACGTGATCGTTGTCGAGCTTGACCCGGTAATTGCCGTCCGGGAGCACCTCGGTGACCACGCCGTCGAATTCGAGCAGTTCTTCCTTTGCCATCAAGGTCTCCGTCAATCGTGATCAGCGGGCCGCAAGGCCGTTGCCGTCGTTGCCGCGCGGTTTTGCGCCACCATGACGCGGGCGTCGCGGCGGCTTGTTGCGCATGAAGGCAACGGACGCGAAACCGCCGTTCGCATTGGCCGGTGCCGCTGGCCGGTCATCGCGCCGCTCGTCGCGTCGTCCGTCACGACGTTCGGACGTCTTGTTGACCGGCTTGTTATTGTTGACCGGCTTGCCGCCGCGTCCGCTGGCCGGACTTGCGGCGGCTGTTGCGGGCTCACCTGTCGCGATTCCGGAATGTCCTGGTGCGGCTGACCATCCTGCCGCGGACGCCGTTGATCAGTGGACGGGATCGCACGCTTGATCAGCCGCTCGATGTCACGCAAGAAGGCGCGTTCCTCGGCGTCACAGAACGAGATCGCGATGCCGTCGGCGCCGGCGCGCGCGGTGCGGCCGATGCGGTGGACATAGCTTTCCGGGAATGTTCGGCAGATCGAAATTGACGACGTGGCTGATGCCGTCGACATCGATGCCGCGGGCGGCGATATCGGTCGCGATCAGGATGCGGATCTGTCCGGCGCGAAAGGCAGCGAGAACACGCTCGCGCTGGCTTTGCGATTTGTTGCCGTGGATCGCGCCGGCGTCGATGCCGGATTTGGCGAGCGCCGTGACCACGCGGTCGGCGCCGTGCTTGGTGCGGGTGAAGACGAGCGCGCGGTCGATCGGCTCCTGCCGCAACAGGTCGGCAAGCAGCTTCGGCTTGCCGGCCTTGTCGATCAGGATCACGCGCTGGTCGATGCGCTCGACGGTCGTCGCGGCCGGCGTCACGGAGACCTGGACCGGCTCGTGCAACATTGTCTTGGCGAGATCGGCGATCGGCGGCGGCATGGTCGCGGAGAAGAACAGCGTCTGCCGGTTTCGCGGCAGTTTGGCGACGATCGCGCGGATGTCCTGGATGAAGCCCATGTCCAGCATGCGGTCGGCTTCGTCGAGGACGAGGACCTCGATGCGATCGAGACGGACCGCGCCGGTCTGAATCAGATCGAGCAGCCGGCCCGGCGTCGCCACCAGAACGTCGACGCCGGAGACCAGCGTTCGGATCTGACGATTGATCGGCACGCCGCCGATGGCCAGCGCCATGCGCGGTTTCAGATAGCGGCCGTAGGTCTGAAAGCTGTCGCTGATCTGCGCGGACAGTTCGCGGGTCGGGCTCAGCACCAGCACCCGGCAGCTGCGTTTTTCAGGATGGCGCTTGGTCTTGGCGAGGTGATCGAGGATCGGCAGCGCAAACGCTGCGGTCTTGCCGGTTCCGGTCTGGGCGATGCCGACAACGTCGCGGCCGGCAAGCACCTGGGGAATGGTTTGTTCCTGGATCGGGGTTGGGTGGGCGTAT
The DNA here is from genome assembly GCA_963806815.1 of uncultured Alphaproteobacteria bacterium. Lineage (GTDB taxonomy): Bacteria > Pseudomonadota > Alphaproteobacteria > Rhizobiales > Xanthobacteraceae > CAWDZJ01. The sequence continues at coordinate 264,993 of CAWDZJ010000016.1, forward strand.
TGCTCGTCGGCCAAGGCACGGGCGATTGCTTCGGAAAGGCCAAGGTCAAGAAAAGACGTCAAAATAGAATCTCTCATGTGGCAGGACCTGCCGGCGCTCTCTGGCGCGCAGCATTGTCTTGCGGGGACAAGACACCCCGCGTGGTCTGGGCTGCCGGATGGATAAATGCTGGATATCGAGGGCCGAAAAACCGCTTGGCGGGGATTCGTGCACGCGGCCCGAGATGACCATTATGGGCGGCCATCGATCGCAACGGGCCGTATGTATATGTTCAATCGGCTTTTTTCAAGACATTTGCTGTCCGGCCCGCGGCCGGGGCGGCGTGGTTAGGAAACGGTGAATTTTTCCGGTCAGCCCTCTGACACCTCATGACCGCCTATTGGCGGTCATTGCAGCGGCGGTTCGCCAGATGTCCCGCGCTTGGCGAGCTCGATCTCGGTGATCGCGACCAGCATTTCCGCCCGGCTTTTCAGATCGGGCGCCTCAAGCAACGCCTGCTTCTCGGCCACGCCATAGGGCGACATCATCGCCAACGCGTTGACCAGCGCCTCGTTCGGCGCATTCTCGATGCCGTCCCAGTCGGCCTTCAGATTGTTGACCCGGAGGAATTCCGACAGCGCCGCCAGCAGCCGCTTGCGGTCGACATCGTCCTCGCCGAGGCGGGGCGTGAAATCGGTCGCGAAATCGCGATAGCTCACACGGGCCTGCCGGTAGGCGGTATCGGCCGCAAGCTCCTCGACAACGCGAAAACGGGCAATGCCGGTCAGATGGAGGAGATAGCGGCCGTCGCCGGATTCGGCGAGCTGGGTGATCCGGCCGACACTTCCGACCGAAAACAGGTTGGGCTTTTCCTCGTGGCCGGGATGGGCGACATCCGGCTGAATCATGCCGATCAGGCGATGGCCCGAGCGCAGGGCGTCGTCGATCATCGCCAGATAACGTGGCTCGAAAATATTGAGCGGCATCTGCCCGCGCGGCAGCAGCAGCGCGCCCGGCAACGGGAAAACCGGGATGATCTCGGTCAGGTCGTCGGGGCCGTGATAGGCCGCGTTCATCGGCATCCGCGCACTCCCGAACAATAGCGACGCCGGTGGCGTCACGCCTCAGGCGAACAGCACCGACGACAATTTGCGCCGTCCGGCCACGGTGGCCTCGTCGGTCGGGCCCCAGGCCTCGAAGAACTGAACCAGCTGCTTGCGCGCTCCGTCGTCGTTCCATTTGCGATCGCGCTTGACGATGTCGAGCAACTGATCGGCGGCTTCCTGCCGGCGCCCGCTGGCATTCAGTGCCACCGCGAGATCGAACCGTGCCTGATGGTCGAGCGGATTGGCCGCGAGCTTCTGCTCCAGATCGGCGACCGGACCCAGCGACTGGGCCTGCTCGGCCAGTTCGAGCGCGGCGCGTGCGGCGGCCACCGCGCCTTCGTTACGCTTGGCCTCCGGCACCATCGCCAAGGTCTGCTTGGCCTGCTCGATTGCGCCGGTCTCGACATGGCAGCGGGTGAGGCCGGCGAGCGCGTGAATATCGGCCGGGTCCTGTGCGAGGAGCTGGGCATAAATGTCGGCGGCGCCGGCCGGATCCCCTTCGACCAGAGTGGCGTCGGCCGCTTTCAGGAGGTCTTTTTCCTCGCCGCCGATGCGCTCCTTGGTGACGCGCTCGATAAAGGCGGTGACCTGATTTTCCGGCAGCGCGCCAAGAAAACCGTCGGCCGGCTGGCCGTTGACGAACGCGATGACGGCGGGGATCGATTGGATGCCCATCTGGCCCGGGATCGATGGGTCCTTGTCGATGTCCATCTTGACCAGCTTGACCTTGCCCTTGGCCGCCTTGATCACCTTCTCAAGGATCGGGGTCAATTGCTTACAGGGCCCGCACCAGGGCGCCCAGAAGTCGACCAGCACCGGCTGACGCTTGGACTCCTCGATCACATCCTTGACGAAGGTCTGGGTGGTCGTGTCCTTGATAAGACCGTCGGCGGCGGCCGTTACGGCCATCCCGGTATCCTGAAACATCGTGCTCCTGCCCTTCGTGCGCGGTGCCGCGCGTCGCCTGAAACCTCAATCCGCCCAATTAAATGGTGACACTATGGGCGATTGCAATCGCAGCCTTTTAGCGCATGCGCTGGAAATGTCGCAGACTTTTCGGCCGGGATCATGCGGCAAATCAAAATGTTAGAAAGATTTCCACCGCGGACGCCGGCTCGATCCGCGGCGCGTGGCCGGTGGCGACGAGGAACCGGATCAGGTCATCGCGGCCGATCGTGGTGGTCATGGTGTTGACCAGCGGGTGAAAATTCAGGCTGTCGTGGGCGAGCATCGCCTGGTCGAGTACGACGGTTACCCTGCCTTCCCGGTCGTTCAGCGCGGCAAAGGGCGTGACCGCGCCCGGCGACACCCCGAGGGCCTCCCGCATCAGGTCGGCGGAGCCAAAGGAGAACCGGCCAGCGCCGAGCCGCCGGTGCAGCACCTTCAGGTCGATCGCGTCTTTCTCGAGTGCGACCACCAGAAATAGCGCGCCCTTCTTGTCGCGCAGAAACAGGTTCTTGCTATGTCCGCCGGGGATCCGGCCGCGTAAGGCCCGCAATTCCTCGACCGTGAACAGCGGCGGATGGGTCACGGTCGGATGCGGGATACCGAGGCGGTCGAGAAAGGCGAAGAGTTCGTCGGGGGTGGCGGCCATGGCGGTCGAGACGAGAGATTGCTGTGACAGGGGCGGTGGTATCGCGGATCGGCCCGCAATGACAGAACGACGCAGGCCAGGATAGCCCGGTCTTGGGTTCTTTCCGGCACGCCATGTCACGGTGACGTGCGCAAAGCCGGCCGGCCGAACCAGTTGCAAAGCCAATCGGCATTTGGCATAGGTGCTCGGGAATTTCCGGCCATCGTGACGTACCTCCGCCGGAACGGACGCGGGTGTAGCTCAGGGGTAGAGCACAACCTTGCCAAGGTTGGGGTCGAGGGTTCGAATCCCTTCGCCCGCTCCAATTTCTGAAAATATTTCAGCGTGTTGATATTCGGGACTTTATGTCCCGTTCGCAAAATCCGTTAGTGTCCGTCAGGGCGTGGACCGACAGGGTCCATTGGACCGATAGGGGCCAGATGGCATTGCTACCGCCTTGGCCGCAAAATTCGCTGACAGCAACGAACCCGGCTCGGCCATCTCAACCCGCAGCCGATAGAGTGTAGACGGTAGGAAAGCCCTGATCTGAAAATGCCAGCAAGCAATCTCCCTCTCGACAGCGATCGTCTGTGGAACGATGTGATGGCGCTTGCCGACATCACCGATCCCGATCGTCCCTACACGCGCCGGTCCTTTACCGATCTGTTTCTTGACGGCCGCGCCTGGCTTGCGGACCGCTTCGCGGAAGCCGGATTGAGCGTTCGTCTTGACACCGCCGGCAATCTGATCGGCCGGCTCGAAGGCGCCGATCCGTCGCGTGGTGTGATCGCGGTCGGATCGCACAGCGACACAGTGCCATCGGGTGGCCGGTTCGATGGCATCGTCGGTGTTGCGACCGCGCTCGAAGTCGTGCGCGCGCTGCGCGATGCCGGCATCCGGCTCGAACATACGATTGAAGTGATCGATTTTCTCGCTGAAGAGCCGAGCGAATATGGCCTGTCCTGCGTCGGATCGCGCGGTATGGTTGGGATGCTCGACGATCGCATGTTGGAGATGACCGAACCGGGTGGCGAGCCGCTGCGCGACGCCTTGCGCCGTGTCGGCGGTGATCCGGACAAGCTTGCCGAAGCACGGCGCAGCGACATCAAGGCATTCCTTGAATTGCATATCGAGCAAGGCATCGTGCTGGAATCCCAGTCGCTCGATGTCGGCATCGTCACGTCGATTGCCGGTATCTGCCGGCTGGAAATCGTGTTCGACGGCGCGGCCGATCATGCCGGCACGACGCCGATGGCGCGGCGCCAGGATGCGCTGGTCGCGGCGGCCGCAACTGTCACCTCCGTGCGCCGGTTGGCCGAGCAATTGACCGCGGACGGTTCGGGATATTTTGTCGCCACGGTCGGCATTCTGAATGTCGAGCCGGGCGCGTCCAACATCGTGCCAGGCCGTTGCCGCATGGTGATCGATATCCGCAGCACCAATCGCGAACTGACCAAACGATTTGTTGATGCGATCGAGCAGGAGAGCGCGGCGCATGCCGCCGCAGCGCGGGTCGCCCGCGCACCGATCGTGACGCTCTCCGACGGCCAGCCGGTTGAGTGCGATCCAATGCTCCGGGACGCCTTGCGGCGCGGCGCCAACGATCTCGGCCTCGGCGCAACCGACATTGCGAGCGGCGCCGGCCACGATGCCGCGTTCATGGCTCGCATCTGTCCATCCGCGATGGTGTTCATCCCGAGCCTGAACGGCAAAAGTCATGCCCCGGAGGAATGGTCCGACCGCGAGGAGGTCGCCGCCGGCGCGGCGGTCATCCTGCAGGCGATTAAGGCGCTCGACAAATCGCTAGCGCGTGATTCCACATAGGCGGCTTCACCGCGGTGAAGAATTGAAATCGATCCGGGCCGACGCGCCGACGTGCCGACGCTAACCTATTAAACAAGGCTTGGCAGTTTCAGATGGTGTTGCCGCGCGCAGGCGATGGCCTCGTCATATCCGGCGTCGGCATGACGCATCACGCCGCTGGCCGGGTCGTTCCATAACACGCGTTCCAGTCGCTTCGACGCCTCGGGCGTGCCGTCGGCGACGATCACCATGCCGGCGTGCTGCGAATAGCCGATGCCAACTCCGCCGCCGTGATGCAATGACACCCAGGTCGCGCCCGACGCGCAATTGAGCAGGGCGTTGAGCAGCGGCCAATCGGACACCGCATCCGAACCATCCTTCATGCTTTCGGTTTCGCGATTGGGGCTTGCCACCGAACCGGAATCAAGATGATCGCGGCCGATCACGATCGGCGCCTTGAGTTCGCCGCTTGCCACCATTTCATTGAAGGCCATGCCGATGCGGTGACGGTCGCCAAGGCCGACCCAGCAGATGCGCGCGGGCAGTCCCTGAAACTTGATCCTGGCTTTGGCCATGTCGAGCCAGTTGTGCAGATGCCGGTCATCCGGCATCAGTTCCTTCACCTTCTGGTCGGTCTTGTAGATGTCTTCCGGATCGCCGGAGAGTGCGGCCCAGCGGAACGGGCCGACGCCGCGGCAGAACAACGGTCGAATGTAAGCCGGGACGAAGCCGGGAAAATCGAACGCATCGGCGACGCCCATTTCTTTTGCCATCTGGCGAATGTTGTTGCCGTAGTCGAGCGTCGGCACGCCACGCCGCCAGAATTCCAGCATGGCGCGGACATGCACGGCCATCGATTCCTTGGCGGCCTGCTCGACCCCACGGGGATCGCGGGCCCGCCGCTCTTCCCATTCGGCCAGGGTCCAGCCCGCCGGCAGATAGCCGTTGAGCGGATCATGCGCGGAGGTCTGATCGGTGACCGCGTCGGGGCGGATACCACGACGTGCGAGCTCCGGCACGATCTCGGCGGCGTTGCCGAGCACGCCGACGGTGATCGGCTTGTTGTCCTTGCCGGCACGCTCGATCATCGTCAGGGCTTCATCGATCGAGCCGGCCTGGGCGTCGAGATACCCGGTCTTGAGCCGCATCTCGATCCGGCTCGGCTGGCATTCGATCGCCAGCAAAGACGCACCGGCCATGGATGCCGCGAGCGGCTGCGCGCCGCCCATGCCGCCGAGCCCCGCGGTCAGAAACCAGCGGCCGGCAAGATTGCCGCCGTAATGCTTGCGGCCGACCTCGGCGAAGGTTTCGTAGGTTCCCTGAACGATGCCCTGCGAGCCGATATAGATCCAGGAACCCGCCGTCATCTGGCCGTACATCATCAGGCCCTTGCGATCGAGTTCGTGAAATTTTTCCCAGGTGCCCCAATGCGGCACCAGATTGGAGTTCGCGATCAGGACGCGCGGCGCATTTTCGTTGGTGCGGAACACGCCGACCGGCTTGCCGGATTGCACCAGCAAGCGTCTCGTCGGCTTCCAGCGCGCGCAGCGCGCCGACAATGCGGTCGAAGCTTTCCCAGTCGCGCGCGGCGCGGCCGATGCCGCCATAGACCACGAGTTCGTGCGGCTTCTCGGCGACCTCCGCGTCGAGATTGTTCATCAGCATGCGCAGCGGCGCTTCGGTCAACCAGCTCTTGGCGCTGATTTCATTGCCACGCGGCGCGCGAATGGAGCGGCTGTTATCGAGGCGTTTGGACATGAATTGCCTTCTTCAGTTTAGCTTAAAGTGGTTCTTCAATGCGTTTCGCCGCGCCACACGCGGGCATGCAGCGGATTGAATCCGAGGCGATAGACCAGCTCCGCCGGCCGTTCGATGTCCCAGATGGCGAGATCGCAAAATTTGCCGGCCGTGAGCATGCCGATGTCATCGTGTTGACCGAGCGCGCGCGCGGCCTCGCGGGTGACGCTAAGAAGAATCTCATCGACGGTGAGGCGGAACAGCGTGGCCGCCATGTTCATGGTCAGAAGCAGGGAGGTGACCGGCGACGTGCCGGGATTGCAATCGGTGGCGCAAGCCATCGGCACCTTGTATCGGCGCAACAGATCGACCGGTGGCGCGTGCTGCTCGCGCAGCATGTAGAACGCCCCCGGCAGCAGCACCGCGACACTTCCGGCGCGCGCCATTGCGGCCACGCCATCCTCGTCGGCATATTCCAGATGATCGGCCGAGAGCGCGTTGAATTCGGCGGCGAGCCTGGCGCCATGCAGATTGGACAATTGATCGGCATGAAGCTTGACCGGCAGTCCGGCTTCCCGCGCGGTGGAAAAAACCTTGGCGATTTCTTCCGGCGAAAATGCGATGCCTTCGCAAAAGGCGTCGACAGCGTCGGCGAGCCCCTGTTGTTTGATCGCCGGGATCATGGCGCAGACGGCTTCGAGATATCCGTTGCGGTCGTCGCGAAATTCCGGCGGCAGGGCATGCGCGCCGAGAAAAGTCGTCGTCACCGCGATCCGCCGCTGGTGCGGCAATTGGCGCGCGGCGCGCAGCATTTTCAGTTCGCTGTCGCGATCGAGGCCGTAACCGGATTTAATTTCGACGGATGTCACGCCCTCCGCGATCAGGCGGTCGAGGCGCGCGAGCGCGGATGTGACCAGTTCGTCTTCGCTTGCCGCGCGAGTCGCACGCACGGTCGAGAGAATTCCACCGCCGGCGCGCGCGATGTCCTCATAGGAGGCGCCGGCAAGCCGCATCTCGAATTCCCGCGCACGATCGCCGCCGTGCACCAGATGGGTGTGACAATCGATCAATCCCGGCGTTACCCAGCGATCATCAAGATTGATTTTTTCACGAGCGTCCCAGCCGGACGGCAGTCCGGAAATAGGTCCGGCATAGGCAATGCGCCCGCCGTGCGCGGCAATCGCGGCGTCTTCAACAACGCCAAGACCGGGACGGCCCGGATCCATGGTTGCCAGACGCGTGTTGATCCAGATGGTGTCGAACAGCATGGCTCAGCCGATTTTTGCTGTTTAATTGTCTATACAATTAAGCTTGCGCTGTCTATTGTTGTCTCGGTGTTCTTGTCGTGCTGCACCCGTCGCAATGACACATCGTCATTGCGGGAGGATCAATGTGATTCGTGACTTGTTTTTCGATCATGCGCTGCTGCCGGGCGGCTGGGCGCACAATGTGCGCGTCGCCATCGCCGAAGGATCGATCATATCGGTTACGGCCGACCAGCAGGCGGACGGCGCGGTTCGGATCAAGGGCGTCGCGCTGCCGGGTCTTCCCAATCTGCATTGTCATGCGTTCCAACGCGGTATGGCGGGGTTGACGGAACGACGCGGGCCTGCGAACGACAGTTTCTGGACCTGGCGTGAGGTGATGTATCGGTTCCTTGCGCGTCTGAGCCCCGAAGACGTCGAGGTGATTGCCGCGTTCGCCTATATGGAAATGCTGGAGGCGGGTTTTACCACCGTCACCGAATTTCATTATCTCCATCATGATCGCGATGGCCGGCCCTATGCCGATCTCGGTGAATTGGCGGCCCGCATCGCCGCGGCGGCACAGGCGACCGGAATCGGGCTGACCTTGCTGCCATCGCTTTATATCAGCGGTGGGTTTGGCGGCGCGCCGCTCGCGTCTGGACAGAAGCGCTTCTTCAATGACGTGGATCGCTTCATGGACTTGGTCGCCCGTTCGCGCGCGCTCGTTGCGCCGCTTCCCGAGGCCCGTGTCGGAATCGCTCCGCATTCGCTGCGCGCCGTACCGCCGTCGGCCTTGAAACACGTTGTTGCCGCCAGTCCCGATGGTCCGATCCACATCCATGCCGCCGAGCAGGTGAAGGAGGTGGAGGATTGTGTCGCGACACTTGGCGCGCGACCGGTCGAGTTGCTGCTCGACAACGCCGACATTGATCAACGCTGGTGCGTGATCCACGCCACCCATATGACACCGTCCGAGACCGAAGCATTGGCGCGCTCCGGCGCTGTCGCCGGACTGTGTCCGCTGACCGAGGCCTCGCTCGGCGACGGCATATTCGACGGTGTCCGCCATCTCGCGGCCGGGGGGCGTTTCGGCATCGGGACCGACTCGAATATTCAGATCGATGTGGCCACCGAACTGCGCCAGCTCGAATACAGCCAGCGCCTGACACATCGCGCGCGCAATGTAATGGCGGACCGCGAGGGTGAATCGGTGGGACGGCGGTTGTTCCAGACGGCGATGGCGGGCGGGACCCAGGCCTGCGCCCGTCCGGTCGGCGCGATCGCCGCCGGGCGGCGCGCCGATTTCGTCGTGCTCAATGGCGATCATCCCGACCTCGCCGTCGGAAGCGGGGACCATTGGCTTGATGCCTGGATCTTTGTCGCGGGACGGGCGGCCGTTGATCAGGTGATAGTCAGTGGCGATGTTGTCGTGTCGGGCGGGCGGCATCGCCAAAGTGCGATTTTGACGGAACGCTATGTTGCCGTCGTCAACCGGTTGATGAGCTCATGACCGTACATCAGCCTGATCCGGCGCCGTCCAGGTTGCTGCCGCGCTACATGGAAATTCGGCGCGATCTGGAAAATGCAATTCTCAGCGGCCGCTGGCCGCCCGGCCACAAGGTGCCGTCGGAGCAGGAATTGGTGACGCGCTACGGCTGCGCGCGTATGACCGTGAACAAGGCCCTAAGCGAACTTGTCGCCGCCGGCCTGATCGTGCGTCATCGCCGCGCCGGCAGTTTTGTCGCTGAACCGGCGATCGAAGAATCGATTCTAGAAATTCACGACATCGAGGCCGAAGCCGCGCGCGACGGCAAAGCCTATCGCTTTGCACTGGTCGCGCGGGCAGTACGAAAGGCGGGTCGGGAAGACGCGGCGCGTCTTGGGATCGAGGTGGGTTCACCGATCCTGGCGTTGCATTCCGTGCACTTTGTCGCCGAGGTACCGTTCGCCGCCGAAGACAGATTGATCAACCTCGTGACGGTACCGTCGGCGCACGATGTCGATTTCGCGGCGCAGTCTCCCGGCAATTGGCTGCTCGCGGAAGTGCCGTGGAGCCGGGCGGAGCATCGCATTTCGGCGATCAATGCCGATGCCGAGATTGCGGATGCGTTGATGATCCCACACGGCACCGCGTGTCTCGTCGTTGCGCGCAAGACCTGGCTGCAGGACGCGCCGATTACGCAGGTCAACCTGACCTATCCGGGCGAGCGCCATCAGTTGATCGCGAATTTCAGTCCGACAAAGCGTCGTCGCCGATAATCACGGCAGCATCGGCAGCCACAGGCCGTTTTCGCGCGCGCATTCCCGCGCAAGCTCATAGCCGGCATCGGCGTGGCGCATTACCCCGGTCGCGGGATCGTTCCACAACACGCGGCCGATCTTTTCCGCTGCTTCGGGCGAACCGTCGGCAAGCAACGCAATGCCGGCATGCTGCGAATAGCCGATGCCGACACCGCCGCCATGATGGAACGACACCCAGGTCGCGCCGCAGGCGGAATTGAGCAATGCGTTGAGGATCGGCCAGTCGGATACGGCATCGGAGCCGTCGAGCATGCCTTCGGTCTCGCGCATCGGTGATGCGACCGAACCGGAATCCATATGATCGCGCCCGATCACCACCGGCGCCTTGAGTTCTCCGCTTGCGACCATGTCATTGAAGGCAAGGCCGACGCGATGACGCTGTCCGAGGCCCAGCCAGCAGATGCGTGACGGCAGGCCCTGGAACTTGATGTGGGCGCGGGCCTTGTCGAGCCAATTGTGCAACAGCGGATCGTCGGGGATCAGTTCGCGGACCTTGGCGTCGGTGCGATAGATGTCTTCAGGATCGCCCGACAGCGCGACCCAACGGAACGGTCCCTTGCCGACGCAGAACAGCGGACGGACATAGGCTTCAACAAAGCCAGGATAATCGAAGGCATCGGCAACGCCCTGTTCTTGCGCCATGGCGCGGATGTTGTTGCCATAGTCGAGCGCAATGGCGCCTTGCTTCTGGAATGCGAGGATGGCGCGCACCTGTTCGGCCATGCCGCGCTTGGCGGCTTCCGCGGTGCCTTGCGGATCGCGTTCCTGGCGTTCGCGCCATTCATCGACCTTCCAGCCGACCGGCAGATAGCCGTGGACGGGATCGTGCGCCGAGGTCTGGTCGGTGACGACATCGGGAACGCGGCCCCGCCGCAGGATTTCCGGATAGACTTCCGCGGCATTGCCGAGCAGGCCGACGGACACCGCGCGCTTGTCGCGGCAGGCTTCGTCGATGATGGCCAGGGCCTCGTCGAGATCGGCGGCGCTCTTGTCGAGATAGCCGGTGCGCTGGCGAAATTCGATCCGGCTTGGCTGGCATTCGACGACAAGAATTGACGCGCCAGCCATGGTCGCGGCGAGCGGCTGGGCGCCGCCCATGCCGCCAAGTCCGCCGGACAGGAACCAGCGGCCGGCCAGGCTGCCGCCGAAATGCTGGCGCCCGATCTCGGAAAACGTCTCGTAGGTGCCCTGAACGATGCCCTGCGAGCCGATATAGATCCAGGACCCGGCGGTCATCTGGCCATACATCATCAGGCCCTTGCGATCGAGCGCGTTGAAATGCTCCCAGGTCGACCAGTTCGGCACCAGATTGGCATTGGCGATGATGACCCGCGGCGCATTGCGATGAGTTGGGAACACGCCGACCGGTTTGCCGGACTGCACCAGCAAGGTCTGCTTCTCGTTCATGCGCTTGAGCACGTCGACAATGCGATCGAACGACTCCCAATTGCGCGCGGCGCGGCCGATCCCGCCATAGACGACAAGCTCCTCCGGCCGTTCCGCCACCTCGGCGTCGAGATTGTTCATCAACAGCCGCATCGGCGCTTCGGTCTGCCAGCTCCGTGTATTCAGCGTGTTGCCACGCGGCGACCGGACCCGACGCTCGTTGCTGATTTTTGGTGTCATCGCAGGCGACATACGCGACCCTTCAAAAGTCGTCTGTTCATCAGGCTCATTAACCAATCTCAAAAATATTTTAGATGGCCTTCGCCTTGCGCAGCGCCGCAAGGCGCGCGTCGTCGAGGCCAAGCTTGTCCTTCAGCACCTGTTCAGTGTCCTCTCCAAGCGTCGGCGCGCGCATGTTTGAGACGCGCTCGGTAGCGTTGAACTGCACCGGCTGCGGCACAAGCCGGATATCGCCGAGCTTGGCGTTGCTGCCGGGCTGCAGCATGCCGCGGGTCTCGACATGTCCGCTCGCGAGCAAATCATCAAAGGACCAGACCGGAGCCGCCGGCACATCGGCGTCCCGCAGGCGTTTGAGCGCTTCGTCGCGGCTGAGATTTACCGCCCACGCCGCGATGATGCCGCGCAGTTCGCCTTCGTGCGCATTGCGATCGATGTTGGTGCGAAAGCGGGGATCGGCGGCGAGGTCCGGCTGACCGATCGCCTCGCAAATGCGGTGGAAGATGGCATCGGAAAATCCCACCAGAACGATGTCGCCGTCCCTGGTCGCAAAGCTGTCGACCGGATAGGTCTCCGGGTGCCGGTTGCCGTTGCGTTGGGTCGGCCGATCGGTGAACAGCCGGCGCGACAGACCGGTCAGCAACATCGAAAACACCGAATTGAGCATCGCCACATCCAGCCGGCGGCCGATGCCGGTGCGTTCGCGATCGTACAGCGCTGCCGCAATTCCCCAGGCGGCGAACATGCCGGTTGCGACATCGGCAACGCTTTCCCCGACCGCGATGGCGCGGCCGTCGCGTTCGCCGGTGATGCTCATCAGGCCGCTCATGGCCTGGATGACCAGATCGAATGCCGGCCAGTCGGCGAACTGGCCCCCCTGCCCGAAGCCGGAGATCGAGGCGACGATCAGGCGCGGATTGTCGGCCTGCAGGCTATCCGCGCTGAGGCCCAACCGGTCCATGACGCCCGGCCGGAAATTTTCCACCAGCACATCGGACTGATGCGCCAGGTCGCGGATCAGCGCTATGCCTTCGGGCGCCTTGAGATTGATCGTCACGCTTTTCTTGCCGCGATTGAGCAGCGCAAAATAGGTGCTCTCGCCGTTCACATGCGGCGCGAAGTGCCGACCTTCCTCGCCGAAACCCGGCATTTCAATCTTGGTGATGTCCGCGCCGAGGTCGGCCAGCATCGCGGTGCAGAATGGGCCGGACATGACGCGCGTCAGATCGAGCACGCGGATGCCGTCAAACAGATGCAAGGGAGGCGGGATCATGAGCGAGCGTCCTTGTCGGCAATCGTGAGGATGGCCTTGCCGGTGGTCCGCCGTTCGGCGAGTGCGGCAAGGGCGTCCGGCAATTGGGTAAACGCAAACACATTGCCGATGTGCGGGCGGATGGCGCCCTGCTCCAGCAACGCTGCGAGATGTTGCGCGACCCGCTTGAGCATTTCGGCATCGCGATCATGGTTCCAATAAACGCCGATCGCGGAAGCACGATTGAGCAGCAACCTGTTGGCCGGGATCATCGGAATGTCGCCGGCCGCGAAGCCGACCACCAGCAAGCGGCCTTCCCACGCCAAGGCGCGCAAGGCTTCACGGGTAAAGTCGCCGCCGACCGGATCAACAATCACGTCGACGCCGCATCCGTCGGTCAGCGCCTTGACCTCCTTGCTCCAGCCGTCCGCGCGGTAATCGATTGTTTCATCAGCACCGTGCTCGCGTGCGAGCCTGCCCTTGTCGTCGCCGCCCGCCGCCGCGATCACGCGGGCGCCGAGAGCATGGGCAATCTCGACCGCGGCAAGGCCGACGCCGCCGGCGGCAGCCAGGACCAGCACGGTCTCACCGTGTTTGACGTGGGTACTTTCGGTCAGGGCGACCATCGCCGTGGTGTAGACGACAGGCAATGCGGCGGCCGTCGTTGTCGACAGGTTGGCGGGAATCGCGATTGCCATGTCGTCGCGCAGACATGCGTATTCCGCAAAGCCGGCCCAGTCGATCTTGCCGGCGACGCGGTCGCCGAGCGCCAATGTGCAGCCGTCACCTTTTGCCACGACGGTGCCGGCAATCTCCTGGCCGGGCACAAAAGGTCGCGGCGGGCGGACCTGATAACGGTCATCGATCATCAAAACGTCGGAGAAATTCAGCGCCGCGGTTTCAACCCGGATCAAGGCTTCGCCGGCGGCGGGCCGCGGACAGGGTTGATCGGTGATGGTCAGCCCGGCCATGCCAGGCCCTTCCGACAGCCATGCCCGCATCGTGTCGGGAACCGCAATCACGCGTCGGCTCCCGCGATCCGCGCAGCGGCGCGCTGCCGGATATCGAGCAAAATTTCGGCGCAGCGCGCGATCGTCTTGGCATCCATGCGATGCAACGGTCCTGCCATGGCGATTGAACCGATCGGGTCGCCACGCGGCGTCAGCACCGGCACTCCGACGCCGGTGACGCCGGGAAAGGTCTCCTCGCTCGTCACCACGTAGCCCTTCTTTCGGATTTCCGCGATGTGGGCGCGCAGGGACTTGGCGCTGATCTTGGCGCCGATCTTGGCCGTGGGATTGACCGGCGTCAGGTCCGCCGCAAGCACACGCTCGATCTGCCGTTCCGGCAGAAAGGCGAGCACCGCCTTCGAGGTTGCGCCGGCACGCAGCGGATAGCTGTTGCCGACATTCTCGAACACCCGCAAACCGCCGTGCCGGCTGGGAATTTGTGCGAGACACACGACGCAGTCGCGACTTTCATCGTAGCCGGTCAGGATCGCGGTCTCGCCTGTCACCTGCGCGACTTCTTCCAGCAGGTCGTAGCAAAGATCGACCAGATCGAACTGATGTTGCGCCCGACGTCCCAGATCGATGGCGGCAAAGCCCAGCACATAGCGACCGCGTTGCTCCATCAGATAACCGCGTGCCGTCAGGAATTGGACCAGGCGGCTGAGCGTGGAGCGCGCCAGTCCGGTCTCGCGGGCCAATTCGGTCTGGGTCCAGGCCGATCGGTCATCGGTGAACAGGTCGAGGATCTGAAATGTCTTCACCAGAAGGCCGACGCCCTGCGGCGTGGTGGCCTCCTTGTGCGATGCGGTATTGACAGCGTCCATATTCATTGCTCCAATTGTGGAACACTTGCTCACTATATGGCAAGAGCAGACGGGCCGTTCGGTCCGATTCCAGACGCGTCGTGCCGGAGATGCGTTCCTCGCTATCGCCACAGCAATGGAGGACGTGATGCGCAGTTTCCTGACATGGAAGACCATGATGCTCGCCGGGGCTGGTGCGCTGATGGCGACGTCGGCCGTATCCGCCGCGGACATGAAGAAGGTCGCGATCTCGACCATCGTCGAGGTGCCGCAACTGGTGGAAACCAGGGATGGCGTGATCAAGGGCCTTGCCGAGCGCGGCTTCATCGTCGGCAAGAACATCGAGATCGACTACCAGAACGCCAACGGCAACATGCCGACCCAGCAGCAGATCGCCAAAAAATTTGTCGGTTCGGGCGCCGACGTGATCGTGCCGATCACCACGCCGACCTCGCAGGCCATGGCCGCGGCGACCAAGGACATTCCGATCGTCTTCGTGACGGTGACGGATCCGCTGAAGGCGAAACTCATTCCGCAGTTCAAGCAGCCCGGCGGCAACGTGACCGGCGTGTCGGATGCGCCGCCGATCGCGGCGCAACTCAAATTGTTCAAGGAGATTGTACCGAAGCTCAAGAAACTCGGCTTCATCTACAATCCGGGCCTTGATTCCTCCAAGGCGACCTTGGAATGGGTGAAGGAACAAGGCAAACCGATGGGGATCGAAGTGGTCGAAGCCGCGGCGCCAACCACCAACGAGGTTATCCCGGCAACAAACAAATTGATCGGCAAGGTCGACGCGATCTACGTGCCGAACGATACGACCGTGGTGGCCGCGCTCGAGACCGTGGTCAAGATCGGCAAGGACACCAAGACCCCGGTATTCACCGGTGAGACGCGCGGCGTCGGCCGGGGCTCGGTCGCCTCCGTTGGCCTGAACTACACGCAGGTCGGGATATTGGCCGGCCACATGGTGGCTGACATCCTCAAGGGCCAGAAGCCGGGAACGATCGATGCGGTCATCGCCTACGAAAAGCTTCCTGACAACGTCATCGTCGTCAACAAGGGATCGGCCAAGGCGATGGGCGTGACGTTGCCGGATTCGTTGCTCAAGCGCGCGGGCAAAGTGATCGAGTAAGGTTCGCGGGTGGGGCCGGTGCGATGCGTTCTCGCGCTGTACCGGTGCCCGTCTCTCTGTTGCGATCGCGGCGGCGCGTACGACCCTGATGTCGCTTTATGAAATCCTTGGTGCGACGGAAATCGGGCTCGTATTCGGGCTGGTCGCGCTTGGCGCGTTTCTCAGTTTCCGGGTGCTGGATTTCCCCGACCTGACCGTCGAGGGCAGCTTTCCGCTCGGTGCCGCGGTCTTGGCCACGCTGATTGTCGATGCGGGATGGAATCCCTGGGCGGCGACTATGGCCGCGGCGGCGGCTGGTTTTGGCGCCGGCCTTTGCACCGCCTATCTCAATGTGCGCTTCAACATTCTGCACATCCTGGCCGGCATTTTGCTGGCGATTTCGCTGTACTCGATCAACCTGCGCATCATGAGCGGCCCCAACAAGCCGCTGCTCGGTGCGTCGACAATTTTCAGCATGCTCGAAGGCTGGAGCACGCCGCGCTACATGCTGACGCCGATCCTGATCCTGGTCATCGTGGTCGTGGTCAAGATCGCGCTTGATCTGTTTCTGTCGACGGGTACGGGACTGGCGATGCGGGCCGCCGGCGCCAATCCGGAAATGGCGGCGGCCAACGGCGTCGATGTCGGGCGCATGAAACTGCTCGGGATCGGCCTCGCCAATGCGCTGACGGCGCTCGCCGGCGCGCTGTTTGCTCAGATATTCGGCGCGGCGGACGCCTATATGGGAATCGGTGTCATCATCATCGGGCTCGCCGCGGTCATTGTCGGCATGGCGATCCTGCCGTCGAGGACTATCATTCAAGCGACATTCGCCTGCCTGGTCGGCGCATTGCTGTATCGCTTTGCCGTGGCACTGGCGCTCAACGCCGACTTCCTCGGCTTCCAGGCCTCCGACGTGCAACTCGTGACCGCCGTGCTGGTGATTTTGACCCTGGTCGGCCAGTCGTCCCGCTCCGGCATGGGCCGGCTGTTGAAGCGGATGGGGTCGCGATGATCACGCTGACGGACATCGTCGTGATCTTCAACCAGGGCACGCCACTGGAGACAACTGCGCTGCGCGGCGTCGATCTTGACGTTCCGAACGGCCAGTTTCTGACCGTCATCGGCTCGAATGGCGCCGGCAAATCGACCGCGCTCAATGTTATCGCCGGCCTGATCGCGCCGACAGGCGGACGGGTCGCAATCGACGGCACCGACGTGACGTCCTGGCCGACTTATCGGCGCGCGCGTCTGATCTCCCGGGTCTTTCAGGACCCCAAGATGGGAACCTGCGAAGATCTGACGATCATGGAAAACTTTGCGCTGGCGCATGGCCGCACATCGCCGCGCGGGTTTCGCTTTGCGATCGATCGTGGCACCCGCGATCAGGTCGCGGAGCGGCTCAAGCTGCTGAAGCTCGGATTGGAGGATCGTCTCGACGACAAAGTCGGGCTTCTGTCCGGCGGTCAGCGCCAGGCGGTCAGTCTCTTGATGGCGACCACGGGCGACACCCGCGTGCTGCTGCTCGATGAACATACGGCAGCGCTCGATCCGAAGACCGGCGAGTTCGTAATGGAGCTCACGCGCGGCATCGTGGCGGAGCTGAAATTGACCGCCGTGATGGTGACGCATTCGATGGCGCAGGCGCTGCAATACGGCGACCGTACGGTGATGTTTCATCGCGGTGACATCATCTTCGATGTTTCTGGCGCGGAGCGGCGCGCCATGAGCGTCGCGGACCTGCTGGAACTCTTCAAGCGCGATCGCGGTGAGGAACTGTCCGACGACGCGCTGTTGCTGGGATAACAAGAGGAAGACGTCGGACCGGCGACGTTGGTATGGAGTTGTGAATGGTCGCCAGTGCCGAGATCGAAATTTCGCCAGGCGAGGTGCCGCTCGCGACCTGGCGAAGGATTCTGCGCGACACACCGCAAGTGCGCTTGGCATCAGATGCGCGGGAAAACGTTGAGGCGAGCCATCGTGCTGTGACCGCTCTGCTGGCAACCGGAAGACCGATCTATGCGGTCAATACCGGCTTCGGCAAACTGGCGGGCATTCGCATCGACCAACAGCAATTGTCCCAATTGCAGCGAAATCTGATCCTCTCCCATTGCGCCGGGACCGGTCCGCTTTTGAGCGACAACCTGGTTAGGCTGATCATGGTGATGAAGGCGGCGGCGCTGGCGCAGGGATTTTCCGGCGTGCGCTGGGAACTGATCGAGGCCCTGCTCACGCTGGTGAATGCGGGGGTCTATCCCTGCATTCCGGCCAAGGGCTCCGTCGGCGCCTCGGGCGATCTCGCGCCGCTGGCGCACATGGCCGCCGTCCTGATCGGGCTGGGCGAAGTCCGCATCGACGGTCACGTTCTGCCGGCGGCGGAAGGTCTTGCGCAAGCGGGCCTGACGCCGATGGTGTTCGGGCCGAAGGAAGGCGTTGCGCTGATCAACGGCACCCAGGTGTCGACTGCCTTGGCCCTGGCCGGTCTGTTCGAGGCCGAAGACGTGCTGCGCGCTGCGCTGATCACCGGCGCGCTGTCGGTGGAGGCCGCGCGCGGCAACGACACGCCGTTCGACGCGCGCATCCAGGCGGTGCGCCGCCATCGCGGTCAGATTGATGTCGCCGCGATCTATCGCGCCCTGCTCGCCGACAGTGCGATCCGCGAAGCCAACCGCGCGATCCTCAAGGTCCAGGATCCCTATTGCCTGCGTTGTCAGCCGCAGGTCATGGGCGCCTGTCTGGACAATCTGCGTTATGCTGGCGGGGTGCTCGAAACCGAGGCCAACGCCGTATCCGACAATCCGCTGGTGTTTCCGGACGATGGCGACGTACTGTCCGGCGGCAACTTTCACGCCGAACCGGTCGCCTTCGCCGCCGATATCATCGCCATGACGGTCTGTGAGATCGGCTCGATGTCCGAACGCCGCCAGGCGTTGCTGGTCGATTCGTCGCTGTCCGGCCTGCCTGCCTTTCTGATCGAAGGCTCGGGCCTGCATTCCGGATTCATGATGGCCCAGGTCACGGCAGCGGCCCTGGTCAGCGAAAACAAGATGCTCGCGCATCCGGCCAGCATCGACTCAATCCCGACATCGGCAAACCAGGAAGACCATGTCTCGATGGCCTGTCACGGCGCGGCGCGTCTGGCGCAGATGACCGAGAATGCCGCGACCGTGGTGGCGCTCGAATGGCTTGCCGCCGCCCAGGGCGTCGATTTTCACCGGCCGCTGACGCCACCGCCGAAATTGACCGAGGCCGTGCGGCGGCTCCGCGTCGAGGTGCCCTTTACCGACCGCGACCGCTTTCTGGCGACCGACATCGCCATTGCCACGCGGCTCCTGGTCAGTGGCGCGATGGCGGACATCGTCCCAGCGTCGCTGGTCACTCAGGCCGCCGCATGAAACCTAAAAGTCAGGAAAACGCCATGTGGATCGCCCATGTGCCCTACGCCGAGGCCGGTGGCCGGTTGCGCACGCTCTATGATCGCATCAAGGGCCCGGACGACAACGTCGACAATATCATGCTGGCGCACAGCCTGCGGCCGCACAGCATGGAGGGCCACATGGCCCTCTACAAATACGTCCTGCACCATGCCAGCAACGTGACGCCGAAATGGTTTTTGGAGACAATCGGCGTCCACGTCAGTTTGTTGAATGGCTGCGCCTATTGCGTTCGTCATCACTTCGAGGGTTTGCGCCGGCTGCTTGGCGATGATGAACGCGCCTTGGCGATCCGCGGTGCGCTGGAGAATGGCGCGCATGACGCGGTCTTTACCGCGACGGAACGGGCCGCGATCAATTATGCCACGGCTCTGACGCAGGCGCCGCCGGACGAGCGCGATTTGAAACGCAAACTCGAGGCGATGCGCGCGGCCGGGCTCGACGATGGCCAAATTCTCGAAATCAATCAGGTCGTGGCCTACTTCGCATACGCCAACCGGACGGTGCTGGGTCTCGGTGTGACAACGGACGGCGACATCCTGGGCTTGTCGCCCGGCAATTCGGAAAATCCCAATGACTGGTCTCACCGCTGAGTTGTTTCCGGTCGAACGGATCCGCCGGCTGGCATCGGCGCCGCTCGCGCCGCCACTGCCGGAGACGTCTCCGGGACGTCCGTTGCGCAGCCTGCATCTCAACGAGTTGCCGTTTCCGCCCGCTCCCAACGTGACTGCGGCGATGCAGGAAGCAGCTCGCGCGCTCAATCGCTATCCGGACCATGATGGCAGGCAATTGATCGCGGCACTCGCGGCTCGCCTTGGCATTGCGCCGGAGCGGATCGTGATCGGCGCCGGCAGCAATGAAATCCTGTTTCTCAGCGGCGATGTCGCGCTCGATGCCGGCGATGAGGCCATCGCGCCGGACCCGGGCTTTGTCACCTACGCCAAGGCGATCGCGATGCGTGGCGCGATCGCGGTCCTGGTTCCAGTTCGCGCGGATGGCGTTCTCGATGTTGACGCGATGCTGGCGGCGGTGACGCCGCGCACGCGGCTCATCTATGTCGCGTCGCCCAACAATCCGACCGGCGGCATGCTGGATGGCAGCGCGATCGAGCGGTTGATCGCTAGTGTTCCCGATCATGCGCTGTTGCATTTTGATGATGCCTATTGCGAATTCGGCCGCCATGCCGGCGGCCCGGACGTGCTGCCGATGCTGGAATATTGCCGCGCACCGTGGATTCTCACCCGCACCTTTTCCAAAGCCTATGGTTTGGCCGGCGCACGCATCGGATATGGAATTGCCAGCGCACCCGCGGTCGCGGACGCGTTCCGCAAGGCCCGCATTACGTTCAGTGTCAGCGCCCTGGCATTGGCGGGTGCGCTGACGGCGCTTGAAGAGACCGCGCATACGGCGGCGCTGCTTGACCACACCGCGCGCGAGCGCGAACGCTTAACCGCGGCACTCGCCCACTTGGGATTGCAGGTGCTGCCGAGCGCTGCCAATTTCATCGCGGCCGTGACGCCCCAGCCGGCATCCGAGTTTGCTGCCGCTTTGCAGCGGGACAACATCTTGGTCATGCCGATACCGTGGCGGAATACGCCCGGAATGCTGCGGATCACCATTGGAACAACCAAGGACAATGACGCCGTCATCGCCGGTCTTGCCCGGGCGATGCAGACGCCTACCGCCGAGCGGTGATGGACAACAGCGAACTTGCCGCCGCGCTGCGCGCGATCCTTGGCCTCGACGGTGTCCTGGACCGGCCGCATGACATCGATGGCTATCGCGGTGATCTGGCTTGCGCCGCATCGGACGCAAACCTGATCGTGGCGCGGCCGCGAACGACGGAAGACGTTTCGGCTGTGGTCAAGGTGTGCGCGGCGTCCGGGGTGCCGATCACGCCGCGCGGTGGCGGCACCGGATTGGCCGGCGGCGCGACGCCAGGTGGCGCAGGTCCGACAGTCGTCGTCTCGTTCGAGCGCATGCGGCGCGTCCGCGCCGTCGATCTTGTCAACGAGGTGATGATCGTGGAAGCGGGCTGCACGCTGCGTGAAGCGCAGGAGGCCGCGGAGACCGCCGGCCGCATGCTGGGGCTCGATCACGGTGGTGCCGGATCGAGCCAGATCGGCGGTAATCTCGCCACCAATTCCGGCGGCAACAATGTCCTGCGCTACGGCATGGCCGGCGATCAGGTTTTGGGTCTGGAAGTCGTGTTGGCCGACGGCAGGATCGTGTCGCGATTGTCGCCGCTGCGCAAGAACAATATCGGAACCGATCTCAAGCGTTTGTTTGTTGGTTCGGAAGGGACGCTTGGTCTGATGACCGTTGCCGCCCTGCGTCTGAGGCCGGCGCCGGTCGCGCGTGCGACGGCCTGCGTCGGTGTGAGCTCTCCAGAAGGCGCGCTCGAATTTTTTGGCAGGGCACGGATAGCCCTTGGCGAGACGATCTCGGCCTGTGAACTGATGTCGCGCGTTGCCGTCGAACTGCACTTTCGGCATCGCGGCGAGGGCCGGCCGCCGCTGGCAACGGAGCCGCAATGGCTGTTGTTGATCGAGGCCGACAGCGCCAGCCGCTTTTTCGATCTCGACGGCGCGTTCCAGGCGCTGCTCGAAGAGGCGATGGAGGCTGGCATAGCGACGGATGGCACCGTGGCCGCCAGCGAGGCACAGCGTGATGGGCTATGGGCGATTCGCGAAGGCATCGCGATTGCGATGATTGAAACGCCAGGCGGTCTGAAGAGCGATACCGCGGTGCCGATCGGCGCGATCCCGGAATTCATCGCGCTCGCCGGGGCCGCGGTTGCCGCGCTTGTTCCCGGCTGCCAGCCGGCGCCGTTCGGTCACATCGGCGACGGCAATATCCATTTCAACGTCCTGCCGCCGCCGGACATGGCGGGCGAAGACTTTCGGGCGCACTGGACCGAATTGTCGGCGCTCATCAATGACGTGTCACTTCAACTCGGCGGCACGATCAGCGCCGAACACGGCATTGGGCTGACCAAACGGGAGGCATTGCAAGGGATGCTGACGCCGGCCGAATACGATCTGATGCGTGCGGTAAAGACCGCACTTGATCCTCAGGGAATTTTCAATCCTGGGAAGATCCTGATTGGCGGCAAGGATCACATCGCCTGATCGCCTTGGCCCTCGATCCTGCTTTGCGTGGTGCGGCCGGCTGCCAACCGGACGAGCAGGGCCTGGGCAAAATTTCACCGAGGCGCCGGCTGGGCAGCCGGACATTTTGTCTATACAATTGATCCGGTCGGCGATAAATAAGGCCGTTGCCGCAGGTGGATCAGACCATGACCGAAGCACCGCTTCCGGCCGTCCAGTTCCAGGAAATCACCCAGCAATTCGCCAATCCGGTTGGAGGCGGAATGTTGCGGGTGCTGGAAAGCATCAGTTTTGCGGTCTCGCCCGGCCAGTTCACGGCCGTCATCGGTCCGAGCGGCTGCGGCAAGAGCACGCTGCTGCATATGGCGGCGGGGCTGTTGAAGCCGTCCCGCGGCCAGGTCGTCCATCGCGGCAAGCGGGTGTCGGCGATCAACCGCGAGGCCGGGTTCATTCCGCAACAGGCCCAATTGTTTCCCTGGAAGACGCTGTACGAGAACATCGAACTGCCGCTGCTGTTGCGCGGCGTGAGCGTTCCGGAGCGACGGCGGCGGGTGGCCGAGTGGATCGCCTCGGTCGGGCTCACTGGCTTTGAAAGCCATTATCCGCATCAACTTTCCGGCGGCATGCAAAAACGCGGCTCGATTGCCCGCACCTTGGTCTACCGTCCGGATCTGATCCTGATGGACGAGCCATTCGGCGCGCTGGATGCGCAGACTCGATCGGTGATGCAGAACGACCTGCAGATGTTGGCCGCCGACAGCGAAACCACCATCGTGTTCGTCACCCACGACATTTCTGAAGCGATCCTGCTGGCCGACAACGTGATCGTGTTGAGCCAGCGGCCGACCCGCCTGCTGGCCAATATCGAGGTTGACTTGCCGCGCCCGCGCAATGTGTTCGAGCCGTTCAAGACGCCGGGCTTTTCCGATGTCTTTGAGCGTATCTGGTCAATTTTCAGTTCGGAAGTGGTCGGCTTCCGGTCGGTGCATTGATCGCCATGACGACGATGACCGAGCAGACAGCAAACACCGTGGACTCCGGCCTGGACGCGACCACTCAGGCGCGGCGCTTCAAGTCCGCGCGCCGGCTGGTGCGCATTTTCACGATGCTGCTGCCTGGCCTCGCCCTGCTGGTGTTCTGGCAATGGGCGTCCGGTCGCCTGATCAAGGAACTCTATGTCAGCAAGCCGACGGCTGTCGCCGCGCGGCTGTATGAGTTGTTTGCCAGCGGCGAGATCTATCCGCATCTTATCGTGACCGGCGAGGAGCTTCTGCTCGGCTATTGCATCGGCGTCAGCGCTGGCGTTCTGGGCGGCTATCTGTTGGGGCGTTCGGAGCGGCTGGCGGCCATCTTTGAACCCTACGTAATGGCGTTCTACGGAATTCCGAAGATCGCGCTCGCGCCGCTGTTCATCATCTGGTTCGGGATCGGAATCTGGTCAAAGGTCGCGCTGGCCGCGGTGATGGTGTTCTTCCTGGTTTTTTACAACGTCTTTGCCGGGGTCCGCTCGGTCGATCGCGAACTGATCAATCTCGCCAAGCTGATGGGCGCCAACGAGCGGCATCTCTCGCGCCACGTCTATCTGCCGGCGGCCGCGCCGTTCGTGATCCTCGGCATGCGCATGGCCATTCCCTACAGCGTGATCGGGGTCATCGTCGGCGAGTTCACCTCCTCGATCCAGGGGCTTGGATTGTTCATCCACCAGGCCTCGTCGACCTACGATCCGGCCGGCGTGTTTGCCGGCATCGCCATCCTGCTCGGCTTCATCATTGTCGTTAACGCCGCCGCGAACCGCTTGGAAAAGCGCGCCTTGCGGTGGCGGCCTGTTGTCAATACCGCCCCCAACGAAATCTGACACCGGAGAACTGACATGGCTCGAATTTTCAGGATCGGACTGGTCGCTCTGCTCGGCATCTGGATCGGCATGGCTCCGACCGCGCATGCGGCGGAGACGACGGTCAAGATCGGACAGGCGACAAGTGCTCTCAGCTTCTTGCCGATCTATACGGCCCGCGCGCTCGATACCTTTCCTAAGCAGAATCTCAAGCTGGTCTGGGCCGCTATCAACGGCGGCGATCCGGCGTCACTGGCCGCGCTCGATGCCGGCGACATCGATCTTGCGGCGGTCGGTTCCGAGACGGTGCTGAAGGCTGTCGCCAAGGGGCAGCCGTTCGAGATTATTTATTCGCTGATGTCGAAGGTGACGTTGCAGCTGGTGGTCTCCAACGAATTCCTGAAGCGTACCGGCGTGTCGCCGAGCGATCCGTTGGAGAAGCGACTTGCCGCGCTGAAGAACGCCCTGATCGGTGTCAGCGCGATCGGCGGCGCGCAGGATGCCGCCGCCCGCTGGCTCGCCGTCAAGGGCGGTTTCAATCCCAAGACCGAAATCAAGATCGCCAAGATCGGTCCGCCGCCGGCGATTCTGGCCGCAATGGAAAATCAGCGGATCGACGGCTTCGTGCTGTCGCCGCCGGCCGGCAACGTCATCGAAGCCGGCAAGTCCGGAAAGGTGCTGATACGGATGGGCGATGATTTTCCCGATCTGAAGAATTTGCCGTTCCTGGTCCTGGTGGCCAAGAAGCCGATCGATGATGCCAAGCGCGATCTGATCATTCGGACCGTGCGGGCTTTGCAGGAAGCGAGCGGCAAATTGACGGCCGATCCGGCACAGACCGCCGCGGTGCTTCAGAAGAAGTTCTTCGCCAAGCTCAAGCCGGAGATCATTGCCGCCGCCGTCGATGCCCTGAAGGGCGGTGTGGCCGATGGCGGTCGGCTCAACAAGGCCGGTTTCGACCATCTCGTCGCGTTCGACAACGAGAAGACAGCCGGCGGCGCAAAGTCGACGGTCAAGACCGGCGAACTCTGGACCAATGCCTACGTCGAGGCCGCTCAGAAATAATGAACGATCAGAAATAATAATCAACAATAGACCGTTTATTCTGGCGTCGCGTCCGGGCGCGGCGCCAGGATGCCGGCTGAATGTAAGTTGTGTGCCCATGACAGCCTCGGCCATGAAACCGATCTACATCACCTTTCTCAACGGTCTCGACATCGAGGCACTCTCGATTACCGATGACGAAGTCCTCGCCGCCATCGAAACCAGCCTGGCGGCGCAAGGCCGCGCGGAAACGGTGATCGAACCGCGGGTTCATCTGCATCCCAACCCCAAGGTCGAGGGCCATTTCAACGTTCTGCGCGGGGCCATCGGCGGCACCGTCGATCGCGCCGGCGTCAAGGTCGTCAGCGACTTCTACCGGAACTACGAATACGGCCTGCCGTCCGAGGTCGCGACCTTGCTCCTGATGTCGCGCGACACCGGTGTCCCTCAGGCCATTCTTGACGCGACCGCGATCACCGAGATGCGCACGGGCGCCGTGACCGCAATGGGTGCGAAATTTCTCGCACGCAAGAATTCCAAAATTCTTGGCCATATCGGTGCCCGCGGTACGGCTTATTGGAATTTGCGCCTGCTCGACCGGCTGTTTGACTTTGATGAAATCCGCGTTCATTCGCGGCGGCCGGAAAGCCGTGACAGTTTTGCCGCCCAGTTATCTCAGGACCTCGGCAAGCCGGTGCGCGCGACCGATGATTGGGAAAGCACGGTGCGCGATGCCGATATCGTGGTGGAGGCCGCGCGGCTGACCGAGCCCGAGCCGCTGTTGAAGACCGAATGGATCAAGCCCGGCGCCTTGGTGATGCCCTACGGCACCAAGAGCGCGGTCGAGCTTTCGCTGACAGACATCATGTCGAAGCTGGTGGTTGACGATTGGGGGCAGTGCAAGGACGGCGATCTCGGCGCCCTGCGCCAGCATGTCCGTGCCGGCAAACTGTCGGAGCAGACGCTGCATGCCGAGATCGGCCAGATCGTCGCCGGCCTGAAGCCGGGGCGCGAGCGGGACGATGAGACGATCCTGTTCTGGCATCGCGGCCTGTCGCTCTCCGACATTGCGCTCGGCCACGCGATGATCGAAAAGGCCGCCCGGCTCGGTATCGGCCAGCGTCTGCGCTTTGCGTAGAACATTTCCAGGCGAAGTGGAAACCGGTTCGCCGTCCGGAAATGCGAAAGAATAAAGAACTGGAACGCCAAGATGACTTCTACTTTTAGCTGAAAGCGCTCTAGAGGAATGACCGCGTGGATCGCCAATGCGCGGATGTATTCGATGGCGCCGCCGGCCGCGGCGGCCTGGCGGCAATTGCTGCGGCATGTCTCGGAGCGTTCCGGCGTGGCGACACAGATTATCGATCACGCCTATCCCGCGCCGTTGTGGGAACTTTGGCGGCGGGAGGATCTCGCTGTCACGCTGATGTGCGGCTGGCCCTATTCGCTCGAAGGGCGGACAAAAAAGCTGGTTGCCGCACCAATTCCGGAGGACGCGGACGCCGGCGGCCGTCCGCTCTATCGCAGTCTTTTTGTTGTTCGCCGTGACGCCCGCTTTGCCGCACTGGAAGATACGTTCGGCGGCTGCATGGGATTCACGGTTGAGGATTTCGCATTCCGGATACAATGCGCCGCGATTTCATCTGTCCCAATATGCAATGAAGGGCGCGGCGCCGCTGTACGGCAAGGTGACCGGCGGCATTCCGACCCCGCGTCTCATGATCGAGGCGGTCCGCGACGGCACGGTCGATGTCGGGCCGATCGATTCCTATGCGTATGCGCTGCTGTCGCGCCATGTTCCGGAACTCGCCGACGCGATTCGTGTAATCGACGCGACCGCGTACACAACAATTCCGGCCTTCGTGGCGTCACCGTCCTGCGCCGACGACACCGTTGCGGCTTTGACCGATGCGCTGATCTCGACTGGCAAAGAGCCGGCATTTCAAGATGTGTTGGCCGATCTTTGTGTCACGGGCTTCGAAAAAGTCAGCCCAGCCGATTACGACCTCCATGTGAAATGGGCGGAGCTCGCCGAGCGCCGCGGCTATCCGCGCATCGTGTAGCGTCGGATTCCAGGCATCGTTGCCAGAGCATTTCCAGGCGAAGTGGAAACCGGTTCGCCGTCCGGAAAAGCGAAAACAATGAGTAGAGCGCTTTCATGATCCAACTTGGATTGAGAGCGCTCTAAACGGCTGCGACATGCGTCTCCACGCGCGCGAGATGGCGGGATCCCCAGGCGGTCCGGTTGTTGAGCAGTGCATAGACGCCGATCTTGACCGCGCTCGAAATCAGGAAAGCAACAAGCGCGTAGGCCCAGACGAACAGCGCCCACTTCCAGCCAGTCGGCGACATGAACCAGCCGTAGACGACCGCCAAGGTGCCGAACAGCTGGGTGGTCTCGCAGGCCGCGATCATCTTCCAGTTCGGCCACGGGCGCGACCAGATCGTTCCCTGATTGCGCGTCAGGTAGATGGTCAGATGGCCGGCAACCAGCAATTTCAGGAACACCAGCGACTGCACCATGTCCGACGACAGGTGGAAATAATCGCGCACCAGCCAGAACAGTCCGAAGCTGGAGAACAGGCCGAACACGCCGAGCGCGGCCGCGACGGTCAGGACGCGCGTCATATCCCAGCGCACCGGGCGGTCGGCGACCGGCGCGTTGTCGTAGGCAATGGTCATGATCGGCAGGTCGTTGAGCAACGCCAGCAGCACGATCATGATCGCGGTGACCGGATAGAAATTGAAGATGATGATGCTCGAGGTCATGAACAACAGCACCCGCACCGTCTCGGCAATGCGGTAGATGGTGTAGCTGTTCATGCGCTCGAAGATGCGGCGGGCTTCCTCGATCGCGGTGGTGATGACGGACAGGCCCGGCGCGGTCAGCACCAGATCGGCGGCAGCGCGCGCGGCATCTGTCGCGCCGGAAACCGCGATGCCGACATCGGCCTGCTTCAGCGGCGGGGCGTCGTTGACGCCGTCGCCGGTCATGCCGACGATATGGCCGGCCGCTTGCAAGGTCTTGACGATCTCGAATTTATGCTCGGGAAAGACCTGCGCGAAACCGTCGGCCGCTTCGATCTTTCGCAGCCGGTCCGCAACCGGGACATCCTTGCCGAAGATGGTGTCGGCGACGACGATGTTCTGCCCGAGGCCGAGCTGACCGGCGATTTCCTTTGCGATGGCCTGATGGTCGCCGGTGACCATCTTGATGTTGATGCCCATCTGCTTGGCCGCGGCGATCGTCGACTTGCTGTCCTCGCGTGGCGGATCGAACATCGGCAACAGACCGAGGAACTGCCATTGGCCGGACGCATCGGTGCGGGCGACACCGAGGGTGCGGTAGCCTTTGGCCGCCTGTTGATCGACAGTGTCGTTGATGGTTTTGCGCCGGGCGTCGTCCAGCTTGCACAGATCGAACATGACCTGCGGCGCCCCCTTGGCGGTCTTGTATGTGCTGCCGCCTTGTTCGATGTCGGCTTCGGAGCGCTTGACCACCGGATCGAAGGGATGAAAGGCGCTGATCTTGTAGGCCGCTAGCGTTTCGGCTTTCGGGCCGCGGGCAATGATGGCGCTGTCGATGGCGTCAGGCGAATCGCGGTTGGATGCCAGCACCGCGGCCAGAATCAGATCGTCGGCGCTGATGCCCTGCGACGGCTGGGGATCGCCGAGCGTCAATTCGTTCTTGGTCAAGGTGCCGGTCTTGTCCGAGCACAGCATGTCCATGCCGGCCATTTCCTCGATGGAAACCAGCCGCGAGACGATCGCGCGCCAGTGCGCCAGCCGTTCGGCGCCGACCGCCATGGTGACAGAGAGCACCGCCGGCAATGCGACCGGGATCGAGGCCACCGTCAGGATCAGGGCGAATTGCGCGGTCTTGAGGAGATCGTCGCCGCGAAACAGCGCGACCGTGCCCAGCACCAGCACCAGCGCGATGGTCATCAGAATCAGGAAATTGCCGATCCGCAATACCGCGCGCTGGAAATGTGAAACGTTCTGCGCCTGCTGCACCAGATGCGCGGTATGGCCGAAATAGGTATTCATGCCGGTGGCGGTGACGAGCGCCGTCATCTCGCCAAGTTTGGCAATCGAGCCGGAATAGACCGTGTCGCCGACCTTCTTGTCGACCGGCAGCGATTCGCCGGTGAGTGCGGACTGGTCGACACTGAGATAGGCGCCATCGATCAGCTTGCCGTCGGCCGGGATGATGCCGCCGATCGTCACTATCACCACGTCGCCGGGAACCAACTGGTCGGCGGCAATGTCCTGCCAGTTTCCGTCGCGCCGGACGCGGGCCTTCAGGGCAAGCCGCTGCTTCAACAAGGCGATGGCGTTGTCGGCCTTGAATTCCTGCCAGAAGCCGACGCCGGCATTCATGAACAGCATGACGAGAATGATGATCAGATCAGGCCAATGATGCACGACCGCCGACAGGATAGCAGCGATCTCAATCATCCAGGGAATCGGTCCCCAGAAGAACTTCATCAGCCGTTCGAAGAGCGAGACGTGCGTTTCGGCGAGTGCATTCGGGCCATATTGCGCTAGCCGCCGCTGCGCTTCGGCGCTGGTGAGACCTTGGGATTCGGCGGAGCCGCTGATGTTTTCGGCGCTCGATGGTGTATCCGGCATCATGAAGCCCTCACTTTGAATCCGGCGAACAATAATCTGGCGCGGCCGCGATCGAATTCGTCAGACAAAAGACCCGAACAATATTGACATTTGGTTGCGGCATCTTGCGGGGGACACAGCCTCAACAATGGCAAATCTATTCAATGGCATCATGACATCCACCGGAATGAGGATGAAGGCTTTTGCGACCGTGGTCTGTGCTTTATCGCCGGTTCTCGACAAGAGGGCCCGCAAGACGCTCGTTGCGGGCCGGCAAATCGCGTAAGGTCGCCTTACAAAACAAGAATATCGAAAGGCGGGGCGGTGTTCGGGGGACTTCTAGCGCTTTTATCGGCCGCGACATTTGCCTTTAACGATGCCTGCGCCCGCCGCGGCGTTTTGACCGGAACCGCCACGCAGGCGATGGCGATCACGGTTCCGATCGGGGTCCCGCTGTTCCTGCTGGTCATCGTGGCGAGCGGTCATATTGAGACCGTGTTTGGTTTTTCGTCGCGGGCGGTGTTGTGGCTGTCGCTTGCCGGAATCATCCATTTCATTTGGGGCCGCTATTGGAACTACCGCGCATCCCAGGCGATCGGTTCCAATCTGGTCGGACCGATGCAGCAGCTTGGAATTGTGGTGACGCTGGTTCTTGCGGTCTGGGTGCTGGACGAGGTTCTGACGCCGCTGCGGATGATCGGGATCGTGCTGGTCATCGTTGGGCCGGCGCTGGCTCGCCCGAGTCGTCCCGCCGCGCGGGCGGCTGGCGAAGGCGTTGACGATGCCGCTGTTGCCGGCGCGCCGCCCCGGGTGCCGATCTTCACGCCGCGTTATGCCGAGGGCTATCTGTATGCGCTTTTGTCGGCGGTCGGTTACGGTGTGAGCCCGATCTTCATCAGGCTCGGTCTGGAGAGCAAGGGGATGGGAGCCAGCCTGTCGGGCGGAATGATCTCCTACCTGGCCGCGACGCTGGCGTTTGCACTCATTCTATTTCGGCCAAGCCAATTGCGGGAGGTCCTGGCCGTCAAACGCGTCTCGGCCAAATGGTTCACGTTCTCCGGGATTCTGGTCTGCATCTCGCAGATGTTCCGTTACATGGCGCTGGCGATTGCCCCGGTGTCGGTGGTGACGCCGATCCAGAGGCTGTCGATCGTGTTCCGGCTGATATTCAGCTGGCTGCTCAACCGCGAGTACGAGGTTTTTGGCGGACGGGTCCTGATCGGAATCCTGGTCTCGCTGATCGGCGCGGCGGCCCTGTCGGTCAGCACCGAATTTGTGCTCGCGATGGTCCCATTGCCGGATTTTGTTGTCGACATCGCGCGATGGCGTTGGCCATAACAACCAATGCAGGTGCCTAAACCCGCTCGCGATACCGTAGGTGTTGCACAAAAGTCACGTTCGCGGCCATCAGCCAGCAAGCAACCAAGAATTATTGCGCAATCCGTCCCGACAGGTCATCATTTACGTATTGTTAATCCGGTGATCGAGCGGATTGGAGAGAGAAAAATGGGCCGACTCTGGTTTCTAGTTGTCTTGCTGATCTGCGCTGCGGTCAGCTCGGCTGACGCGCGCAGTATTCGACGCGAGAAGCTCCACAATTGGGATATCGGCGTTTACGTCAGTGATTCGACGAACGGGTTCACGCATTGCGCCTCGTCGGCCAAGTACAAGAGCGGGATCACGCTCCTGTTCTCGGTGAACCGCAAACTCGAATGGGCAATCGGCTTTTCCGATCCCACCTGGGGGTTGACCTCGGGCAAGACCTATACGGTGGTTTATAAGATCGACAGCGGTCCGGTGCATTCCGGTCAGGGGCGTGCAATCTCCCCGGTTCTGGTGCGGATTTCGCTGCCCGGCAGCGTGAACCGGTTCAACGAATTTCGTTATGGCGACATGCTCGCGGTCACCGCCGGTTCCAAGGTCGTTCGGTTCCGGTTGACCGACACCAGTGAGATGCTCACCGCGTTGTTGCGCTGCGCCAAACAATATCGCGACCGCGATCGCAGAGGCAGCAACAAGCTCTTCAATTGATTCACGCTGCTGCCTGAGGCCAACATACGGCGAGGCATATTGCCTCGCCGATTTGATTTCTGTCGTCGGAATAGCTTTCGTTCCGACCGGCGTGCGTTCGTATCAATATCCGACCGCCAACGCGCCGCGGGTACGCGGGTCGGCGGCCCCGATCAGTCCTTGCGGCGTGACCAGGATTGAGTTGGCCGAAGTGCGCGGCGGGCCGACAACGACGTTGTGGCCGCGCGATTTCAGCGCATCGATCGCGCTTGGCGCGGTGTGGCTCTCGGCAAAGACGCGATCCGGCAACCATTGATGATGAAGCCGCGGCGCGGCGACGGCCGCTGCGATCGGCATGCCGCGATCGATCACATTGGTGATGATCTGCAACACTGTGGTGATGATGCGGCTGCCGCCGGGTGAGCCGGTGATGAGAAACGGCTTGCCGTCTTTCAGAACGATGGTCGGTGTCATCGACGACAGCGGGCGCTTGCCCGGCCCGGGCAGGTTGGCCTCAAATCCGACGAGGCCGTAGATGTTCGCCGCCCCCGGCTTGGCGGTGAAGTCGTCAAGCTCGTTGTTGAGCAGGATGCCGGTGCCATCGGCAACGAGGCCGAGGCCGTAGCTCAGATTCAGCGTATAAGTGTTGGAAACTGAATTGCCGAAACGGTCGATCACCGAAAAATGCGTGGTGTTGTCGCCTTCGGCCGGCTGCGGGCGACGCCGTCCAATCGCATCAGCGGGTGTTGCCCGCGCCGGATCGATGCGCGCCCGCATGCGCGCGGCGTGCGGCTTCGACATCAGCCGGTCGAGCGGCATTGCAACCACCGCCGGGTCGCCGAGATAGGCCGCGCGGTCGGCATAGGCGTATTTCATGGCCTCGACCAGGAGATGGGCACGGCCGCCGTCCGCCATGGCGAGCCGTGCACGATCATAGCCTTCCAGAATATTGAGCATCTCGATCAGGACCACACCGCCGGACGAGGACGGCGGCATCGAGATAATTTCATAGCCGCGATAGGTCCCGCGTACTGGCGCGCGCACGATTGGCTGATAGTTCTTCAGATCGTCCGCCGTCATCACGCCACCGGCCGCGCGCACCGCGCGCGCGATCTTGTCGGCGACCGGGCCGCGATAGAAGGAGTCCGGGCCGCGATCGGCGATCCCTTGCAAGGTCGCGGCGAGATCGCGTTGCACCAGCCGGTCGCCGCGCCCCAGCGCGGTGCCGTCGGGCTTGAGGAAAATCCGCGCCGATGCCGGATATCGCACCAGCCGCGGCTGCGCGCGCGGTAGCGAATCGGCCACATCGTCCTCAACTGGAAAGCCGTCGCGCGCGAGCGCAATCGCAGGCGCGATCAGTTGCGCCAACGAGAAATTGCCGGAACCATATTTCCGATGTGCGATCGCCAGCCCGGCGACGGTCCCGGGCACGCCGACCCCGAGGCCGCTGGCGCGTGATTTCTGCGGATCGGGCTCGCCGCGCGAATCCAGGAAACTGTCGCGATGCAGCGCGGCGGGCGCGGTTTCGCGATAGTCGATGGCGATGTTGCTGCGGTCGGAGGCGCGGTGGATCAGCATGAATCCGCCGCCGCCGATATTGCCGGCGCGTGGATAGGTCACCGCCATGGCAAAGCCGACGGCAATCGCGGCATCGACCGCATTGCCGCCACGGGCAAGGATGTCGGCGCCGATCCTGGCCGCGCGGCCTTCCTGCGCGACCACCATGCCGTTTTTCGCAACAATCGGTATGGCCGGGCGGACAAAGGTCGGCCGTGCCGCGAGAGAGGGCCGGCTTTCCGCTTGTCCGGCTGCCGGGAATGCCGCCAGTCCGTTCAAGCCGGTCAGCGCCAGTGCGGCGATGAGAAAGGTTCGGGTCATCGAACTTGCAAATCCATCGTATAAGTCAGTCACTGGCATTGAGTGCCGAGATCGCGCCGACTATGAGGGTATTTGGGCGCGTGCCAAGCGGATTTATCGTCGCGGCGGTGCGCGGCTCGAGCGCCGGTTGGCGCCGGTCGGCGCGTGCCGATACCCAGAGTGTTTTCAGGTTGAGTGGAATCGGGAAAGCGCTCTATTTCTTTGTTTTGTCGCATTTCCGGGCGGCGAACCGGTTCGCGCATCGCCTGGAAACGCTCTCATGAGGAGAACGGACATGGTCCGCCTGGCCACGAACTCCCTGCGTCTTGTCCGCATCGCGATCGCGCCCGTCCTGCTCGGACTGCTGGTTGCCGGCTGTGGGGTCAACGCCATTCCGACCTATGAAGAAAACGCCAAGGCGAAATGGGCCGACGTGCAAAACCAATATCAGCGGCGCGCCGATCTCATTCCCAATCTGGTGGCGACGGTGAAGGGCTACGCGACACAGGAACGCGAGGTACTGGAGGCGGTCACCAATGCGCGCGCGCGGACGACCACGCTGCAAGTTCCCGCCGATGTGATCACCAATCCGGAAGCGTTCAAGCGGTTTCAGGAAGCGCAGGCGCAATTGTCCGGCGCGCTCGGCAGGCTGCTCGCGGTGTCGGAACGCTATCCCGACCTCAAGTCGAACCAGAATTTTCTGGCATTGCAGTCGCAGCTCGAAGGCACCGAAAACCGGATCGCGGTCGCGCGGCGCGATTACATCGATGCCGTACGGCAATACAACACCGAGCTGCGGACCTATCCGGGCCTGATCTGGGCATCGATGCTTTATCGCAATGCCAAGCCGATGGAGAGCTTCACCGCCGCCGAGGACCTCAAGCGTCCGCCGACGGTCAAGTTCTGAAACGATCGTAACGGTTCGCCATGAAGTCCCACGCCGACAGCATATTGTTGCGACTGCTGGCGGTCGGCGTTGTCGTGGCCGCGATGGTGTTTGCCGTTGCCGCGTTTGCGCTCGACTTTCCGCAACTCACCGGCCGCGTGGTCGACCAGGCCGGCATTCTCGATCCGGCAACGCGCACCGAACTGTCCGACAAGCTTGCCGCGCTCGAACAGAAGACCACGGATCAGTTCGTGGTGGTGACGCTGAAATCCCTGCAGGGCACGACGATCGAGGATTTCGGCGTGCAGCTCGGGCGGCATTGGGGAATCGGACAGAAGGGCAAGAACAACGGCGTATTGCTGATCGTGGCGCCGAATGAACGGAAGGTCCGCATCGAAGTCGGCTACGGACTTGAGGGCACGCTGACCGATGCAGTGTCAAAACTGATCATCGAGAATGCGATCATCCCGCGGTTTCGCGCCGGCGATTTCGCCGGCGGCATTAGGCGCGGCGCCGACGACATCCTTCAGGTGCTCGGCGGCGACGCCGAGGCGTTCAAGGCGCGCGCACGCGAGCGAGCGGTGCGAAAGACTACGCCATACGAATTGATCATCATGGTGATCTTCATGGTGATCGCGGGCTTCATCGTCATCACCGTCATCGGCGGCGTCCTGCAGGCGCTTCACGGGATTCTGGCCGCGCTCGGGCTGGCGAAGAAAAAACCACAGAACGGCTTCTGGTATTGGGTCAACCAAATGCCGTCGGGCGGTTCGGGTGGGTCATCCGGCGGATCGTCGGGCGGCGGCTTCTCCGGCGGCGGCGGCTCGTTCGGCGGCGGCGGCTCGTCAGGCAGTTGGTAGGAGAGAGGCGATGATCTCCGAAGGCGACAAGCTTCGCGTGGCCGAGGCCATTCGCGCGGCCGAGACTAAGACGTCCGGCGAGATCTATTGCGTGCTGGCGCTGGCCTCCAGCGATTACCGGCTGGTGCCGATGGCGTGGGCGGCGTTGATCGCGCTTGTCGTGCCGCTGCCGCTTATCTTGCTGACGGCCCATCCGGCCGGGACGATCTACATCGCCCAGCTGGTCGTGTTCATTGTGCTTGCGACCATCCTGTCGTTGCCGGCGCTGCGCTACCGC
The DNA here is from genome assembly GCA_963806815.1 of uncultured Alphaproteobacteria bacterium. Taxonomy (GTDB): domain Bacteria; phylum Pseudomonadota; class Alphaproteobacteria; order Rhizobiales; family Xanthobacteraceae; genus CAWDZJ01. Next base: position 300,464 of record CAWDZJ010000016.1, read on the forward strand.
GTCGTGCCGAAACGGCTGAAGCATGACCGGGCGCATGCCGAGGCGGTGCGGCAGTACTTCGCGCACGGCTTGCAGGAAACCGAAAGCCGCACCGGAGTGCTGATTTTCATTTCCGCCGCGGAGCGCTATGTCGAGGTGGTCGCGGATGCCGGTATCGATGCCAAGGTGACCCCGGACACCTGGGATCAGGTGATCGCCATCCTGGTGCCGGCGATCAAGGACGGCCGAATCGGCGATGGGCTGATCGCGGCGATCGCGCAATGCGGCGTCATCCTCGCGCAGCATTTTCCCCCCGGCGCCCGGAATCCGGACGAACTGCCGAACCGCGTGGTCGTGATCTGATCGGGGCGGCTATCGTTGCACCGCAACATGCTGGTTCGGTGGATTTGAAATGCGTGGCCTCAATTGCGGTCAATGGAGGCTTTTCGCCGTTATTTTTCTGCCACCTGTTGGCCTTACAATTCTGCTCCCGTGGACCAACGAGCCTGAAGCAGCCGGACTATGAATTCAGTCTGGTCCATATCACCCGCCGCACGGCGGTTCGTACCTGCCGTTGACCCCTCCTAAGATCATCACACTTGCATGAGCGCCAAACCCAGCCCCTCGACGCGGCCGGCCTGATCGGAAACACTCAAGTCATGACAATTGCTACAGAAACGCCCAAGCCGTCCGAGATCGTTGTCGCCGACCAGGGCCTTGCCAGCGGCGCGGACGGCCTTGCCGCGCAACGGCTGATCGCCGAAGTCGCTCGCCTTGTCAGCGACGGCAGTGCGCAGGTTCCCGCGGAATTCGTGACCCGGATGTTTGCCGGCGTGGTGGTCGAAGACCTGCTGCGCTACACGCCAAAGGAATTGGCGCTGCTGACGGAAGAGGCCTGGGCGTTCTTTTCCGTGCGCCGGCCGGGCGCGCCCACAATCCGGTTCAGCGCTCCCGCCGCCACGGCGGATGGTGATCTCGCGATCATTTCAGTGCTCGAGATCGTCAACGACAATATGCCGTTCCTGGTCGATTCGGTGATGAGCGAGTTGAGCGAGCGCGGGCTCGATGTCCGGCTGGTCGCGCATCCGATCTTTGCCGTGGAACGTGACGCGGCCGGCCGCCTGCTCAATCTGAAAACAACCCGCGATGCTGATACGCACCGCGACAGCTTCATTCATGTCCATCTTGAACGTGTCCATGAAGAGGGACGGCAGCACGAGATTGTCGCGGCGATCGAAGCGGTGCTGACGCAAGTCCGTCTCGCCGTGGAGGACTGGCGGGCCGTCGTCGGACACGTGAAAGACGTCGCGGCCAGCCTGCGCAACGATCCGCCGCCGTTGCCGCCGGATGAAGTCGAAGAGGCCGCGGCGTTCATCGATTGGCTGATCGACAACAATTTCACCTTTCTCGGCACGCGCGAATACGTACTCACCGCGCATAAGGATGCAATCGAGCCGCGCTACGAAACCGGCCTCGGAATCCTGCGGTCGCACGACATCGATGTATTGTTGCGCGGCAATCAGATGCTGACCATCACGCCGGGCATTCGCGGAATTCTCACCGAACCGACGCCGCTCATCATCACCAAGACGGCGCGGCGCTCGCGGGTCCATCGCCGGGTGCATATGGATTTCATCGCGGTGAAGCGTTACGGCGACGACGGCCAGCTCATCGGGGCATTTGCCATCGTCGGCCTGTTCACCTCGACGGCCTATACCCGCTCGACCCGGTCGATCCCGTTCCTGCGCCGAAAAGTTGCTTCGGTCATCGCGCAGGCCGGCTTCGATCCGCAGGGTCATTCCGGCAAGGCGCTTGCCAATGTGCTGGAGACCTATCCGCGCGATGAACTGTTCCGCATCGACAACGAAACGCTTTATCAGTTCGGGCTCGCGATCCTCCAACTCGAAGAACGTCCGCGCGTGCGCGTGCTGCCGCGCCGCGACCGCTTCGACCGTTTCATGTCGGTGGTGGTCTATGTGCCGCGCGAGCGCTACACCAGCGACGTCCGCCAAGCAATCGGCGCGCATCTGGCGGAAGCCTATAACGGCCAGGTCAGCGGCTATTATCCGTTCATTTCCGAAAGCCCCCTGGTGCGGGCCCATTATATCATCGGCCGCAAGCGCGGGCCGATGCCGAACCCCGACCGGCGCGATCTGGAAACGGCCATCAGCGCCATCATCCGGACCTGGCAGGACGGTCTGCGCGACGCGCTCAATCAAACGAACGGGCACGACCGCTCGCAGGTCCTGTTCGATCGCTATGAGCATGCCTTTTCGATCGGCTATCGCGAGGCCTATTCGCCGGACATCGCGGTCGCCGATATCGCCCTGATCGAAGCGCTGTCGCCGGCGCGGCCGATCGGCATCGATTTCCATCGCCAGCTGCATGGCTTGCACGAGGCCGTCGCGCTCAAGGTGTGGAGCTACAACAATCCGATTCCCTTGTCGGATCGGGTGCCCGTCCTGGAAAACATGGGCTTCCGCGTGGTCGACGAGCGCACGTTCGCGGTCGCGCCGCGACGGGCCGGCGCATCCGGGACCTGGCTGCATGACATGGTGCTTGAGCGCGCCGACGGCGAGGCCATCGATCTGGACAAGTCGAGCGGCAATTTGGAGGACTGCTTCGTCGCGGTCATGAGCGGTCGCGCCGAAAACGATGGCTACAACGCGCTGGTGCTGGAAGCCGATCTGGCCTGGCGTCAGGTTGCCCTGGTGCGCGCGATCTCGCGCTTCCTGCGGCAGATTCGGGTGCCATTCTCCCAGGATTATATGTGGGAGACGCTGAACAAGCATGGCGCGATCGCGGCCAAGATCGTTGCGACCTTCTACGCCCGGTTCGATCCCGATCGCGGCGGCACGCTGGAACAGCGGCAGGAACGCGAGGATCATCTACGCGCTGACATCGAGGCCGCGCTGCAGGATGTCGAAAGTCTCGATGAAGACCGCATCCTGCGCCATTTCGTCAATGCGATCCGCGCGGCCCGGCGCACAAATTATTTCCAGGCCGGCGTTGACGGCCAGCCGAAGGCGCAGATCGCGATCAAATATTCCAGCCGCGAGCTTGACGGCGTGCCGCTGCCGGCGCCGCTCTACGAAATCTTCGTCTATTCGCCGCGGGTCGAAGGCGTGCATCTGCGTTTCGGTCATGTGGCGCGCGGCGGCATCCGCTGGTCCGACCGGCCACAGGATTTCCGCACCGAGGTACTCGGTCTGGTGAAGGCCCAGCAGGTCAAGAACGCCGTGATCGTACCGGTCGGCGCCAAGGGCGGATTCGTTCCCAAACACCTGCCGAAGGGCGGGCCGCGCGACGTGATCCAGGCCGAAGGCACCGCAGCCTACAAGCTGTTCATCAACACGCTGCTCGACGTCACCGACAATCTGGGACCGGACGGTCTGATACCGCCGCCAAACGTCGTTCGTCACGACGGCGACGATCCCTATCTGGTGGTCGCCGCCGACAAGGGCACGGCCACCTTTTCCGATATCGCCAATGGCATTTCGCAGGAACGCGGGTTCTGGTTGGGCGATGCCTTCGCTTCCGGCGGATCGGTCGGTTACGACCACAAGAAGATGGGCATCACCGCGCGCGGCGCCTGGGAGGCCGTCAAGCGGCACTTCCGTGAGATGGACATCGAACATCGGCGTGACGCCGTTCACGGTCGCCGGTGTCGGCGACATGTCGGGCGACGTGTTCGGCAACGGCATGCTGCTCGAACGCACCATCAAGCTGGTTGCCGCTTTCGATCATCGCGACATCTTCATCGATCCCGATCCCGATCCGCGAAACGAGCCACGCCGAGCGCGACGTTTGTTCGATCTGCCGCGATCGAGCTGGCAGGACTACGACAAGACGATAATTTCCGCTGGCGGCGGCGTCTATTCGCGCGCCGCGAAAGAAGTCACCGCTGTCGGCGCGAGGCGCGCGCATTGCTCGGTCTCGGCAAGGCCAAGGTGACGCCACGCGCAGGTGATCAACGCCATCCTCAAGATGCCAGTCGACCTCTTGTGGTTCGGCGGCATCGGCACCTATGTGCGTGCAACGACCGAGACCGACGAGTCGGTCGGCGATCGTGCCAACGATGCGATCCGGGTGACCGCCGCCGAGCTGCGATTGCAAGGTGATCGGCGAGGGCGCCAATCTCGGCGTGACCCAGCGCGGCCGCATCGAGGCCGCGTTCGCGGGCGTGCGGCTCAACACCGATGCCATCGACAATTCCGCCGGCGTCAACACTTCCGACCTGGAAGTCAACATCAAGATCGCGCTGAAGCAGCCGTGCGATGCGGGCGAGCTGACGCGGCGAAGGCCGCAACGCGCTGCTTGCGGACGATGACCGACGACGTGGCGCGCTGGTGCTGCGCAACAATTATCAGCAGACGCTGTCGCTGTCGGTGGCGAGCAGCGCGGTCTGCAGGATTTCGGCTTTCAACAGCGTCTGATGCAGGTGCTGGAAGCGCGCAAGCTGCTCGATCGCGCGGTCGAATATCTGCCCGACGATATGGAAATCGAGGAGCGGCGGCGCCGTTCGCAGCCGTTTACCCGGCCGGAACTTGCGGTGTTGCTCGCCTATGCCAAGACTGGCGCTGAAGGACGAACTGCTGGAATCGAAAGTGCCGGACGATCCTTATCTGGCGCGCGAACTGACACGCTATTTTCCGAGCGGTCATCAGCAAGCGGTTTCCCGCCGCGCTCGAACAGCACCGGCTGCGGCGCGAGATCATCGCGACCCAGCTCGCCAATTCGATGATCAATCGCGGCGGCCCCGCCCTGATCATGCGGATCGCCGATCAGACCGGCGCGGCGCCGACGGCATCGCCGCGGCCTTCGCGGCGGTTCGCAATGCATTCGATCTGATCGCGCTCGGCGAGGAAATCGACGCGCTCGACAATCGGATGTCCGGCGCAGCTCCAACTCGACCTCTATCTGGCCATGCGAAGCCTGCTGCTCGACCGGCTGGTCTGGTTCCTGCGCAATGTCGATCTGTCTCAGGGCCTTGCGACGGTGGTCGAGCATTATCGCGACGGCATCGCGGCTGTCGCCGCCGTGCTTGACGACGTGCTGCCGCCGCGAACGGCGCGCGAGGCGATCGCGGCGCGGTGTGCCGAATTGGTTGCGGCCGGCGTGCCGGAGACTGCTGGCGCGCCGGCATTTCCGGCCTTCCCGCGCTCACTTCCGCCCCCGATATCGTCCTGGTGGCCGAGCGGACGGCGAAAGCCGGTCGCCGACGTCGCCGCGACCTATTTCGCCGCCGCCGAGATCATTTCCGGATCGACCAGATCGCGCCCGCGGCGCGGCAGATCGCGACGGCGGACTATTTCGACCGGCTGGCGCTCGACCGCTCGCTCGAATTCGATCGGCAATGCCGAGCGGCGGTTGACGCGCGGCAATGGTCGCCGATGGCAAGGTTGGCGCAGCGGCGGTCCAATGCCTGGATCGAACCGCGCGCGGCTGAAGTCGAGCGCATCCGCGCGGCGGTCCAGGAGATTGCCAGTTCCGGACTGACATTGTCGAAACTGTCGGTGGCGGCGAGCCTGCTGGGCGATCTGGTCAGGAACTGACGGCGCGCCATTCCCGCGATTTCCGCTTTGCGCTTGATCTTTGCAGTCTGCCGGTGCCAATTCGCGCCACCATGCACGCGCGACGATGAGGCGCCGATATGTCTTCCACGACCGCGACCGACATAAATGGGCGCCGCGCATCCCGGCTGGCGGTCGGCGGTTGGATCATGTTCGACTGGGCGACCCAGCCGTTCTTCTCGCTGATCACGACTTTCGTCTTCGCGCCCTATTTCGCCGCGCATCTCGCGGCCGATCCGGTCGACGGCCAGGCGATGTGGGGCTATGCCACCGGCGCCGCCGGACTCGTGATCGCGCTGCTGTCGCCGATCCTCGGCTCCATCGCCGACGCCGGCGGTGGCCGCAAGCCTTGGATCGCCGGCTTTTCCGTCCTGCTGGTCGGCGGCGCGATCGCGCTGTGGTGGGCGGCGCCGGGCGTATGAGGGTGCGGTCGCGCTCGCGCTTGTCGCCTTCATGGTCGGCGACGATCGGCGCGGAATTCGCGACCGTCTTCAACAACGCCATGATGCCGGGCCTGGTCGAGGACCACAGCTCGGGCGGCTGTCGGGCACCGGCTGGGGCGGTCGGCTATATCGGCGGACTGGTCAGCCTGGTGCTCATGCTCGGGCTGATGGTCGGCGATCCCGAGACCGGCAAGACGCTGTTCGGCGTGGCGCCGATCTTCGGCCTCGATCCCGCGACCTATGAAGGCGATCGCGCATCGGGGCCGTACTCGGCGCTCTGGTACGTCGTCTTCGTGCTGCCGATGTTCCTGTTCACCCCGGATATGCCGCGCCGCATGCCGCTGGGCCGCCGCGATTGCAAGGGCTTGGCGAACTCGAAGCGACGCTGCGAGACCTGCGCCGACCACGCCAACACGCTGCGTTTTCTGCTCGCCAACATGATCTACAAGGACGGCGCTGGCGGCGCTGTTCGCCTTCGGCGGCATCTATGCCGCCGGCATATTCGGCTGGACCACGATCGAGCTTGGCGTGTTCGGCATCCTGATCATCGTCGCCGCCACCATCGGCGCGCTCGTCGGCGGGCGCCTCGACGACCGGATCGGGCCGAAGAAGGTGATCCTCGGCTCGCTGGCGGTGCTGGTCTGTCGCCAGCATCGGCATCCTGTCGATCGATCGCGACCACGTCGCCTTCGTCATTCCGGTCGCGCCGGCCGGCTGATGGCGGGCTGTTCGCCGGCGCCGGCGAAAAGGTCTATCTGCTGTTCGGCGCGCTCGATCGGCGCGGTCGCCGGGCCGTTGCAGGCCGCCAGCCGAACCCTGATGGTGCGGGTCAGCCGCCGGAGAAGCAGATCACCGAGTTCTTCGGCCTGTTCGCGCTGTCGGGAAAGGTGACGAGCTTCGTCGGCCCGATGCTGGTCGCATCGCTCACCGCGATCTCGGGTATCCAGCGGGTCGGCATCTCGGTGCTGGTGGTGTTCTTCGTCGCCGGGATGTGCTGATCATGGTCCCGGTCCGGCCGCGACGCGAATGACGCGCGCGCGTTCAGCCGAATGGTTTCTAGTGCCGAAAATGCCGCGTGCCGGTGAACACCATGGCAATGCCGTGATCGTCGGCGGCCTTGATCACTTCGTCGTCGCGCACCGAGCCGCCGGGCTGGATGACGGCGGTGGCGCCGGCCTCGATCGCCGACCAACAAGCCGTCGGCGAACGGGAAGAACGCATCGGATGCCACCACCGATCCCTTGGTCAGCGGCTCTGACAGCCCGGCCTCGTTCGCGGCATCTTCGGCCTTGCGCGCGGCGATGCGCGCGGAATCGATCCGGCTCATCTGGCCGGCGCCGATGCCGACGGTCGCGCCATCCTTGGCGTAGACGATGGTGTTCGACTTCACGTGCTTGGCGATCCGGAAGGCGAAGGCGAGATCGGCCAGTTCGGCGTTGGTCGGCGCGCGCTTGGTGACGACTTTCAGCTCCATGTCATCGACCAGGCGTTGTCGCGTGACTGCACCAGCAGGCCACCGGCGACCGACTTGACCGTCAGGCCGCGCGCGCGGGGATCGGGCAGGCCGCCGGCGAGCAGGAGCCGCAGGTTCTTCTTGGCGGCGACGATGGCGATCGCTTCCTCGGTCGCGTCCGGCGCGATGATCACCTCGGTGAAGATCTCGGTGATGGCGCGTGCGGCCTCCGCATCGAGCGTGCGGTTGAGCGCGACGATGCCGCCGAACGCCGACACCGGATCGCAGCGCAGCGCCTTGCGATAGGCCTCGACGCAGGCTCGCGCCCTCGGCCACGCCGCAGGGGTTGGCATGCTTGACGATCACGCAGGCGGCGGTGCGGCCGGGATCGAACTCGGCGACGCATTCATAGGCCGCATCGGTGTCGTTGATGTTGTTGTAGGAGAGCTGCTTGCCCTGCAACTGCCGCGCGGTCGCGACGCCGGGACGCGGCTCCGGCGTGCGGTAGAAGGCGGCCGACTGGTGCGGGTTCTCGCCGTAGCGCAGCGCTTCGGCCAGATGACCGCCGAAGGCACGATAGGCCGGCGCCGTATCGTCAAGCTCGGCGGCGAACCAGCTGGAGATCGCGGCGTCATAGGCGCCGGTGCGGGCATAGGCCTTGGCGGCAAGTCTCTTGCGCAGCGCGAGCGTGGTCGCGCCGTCATGGGCGGAGAGTTCGCCGAGCAGCGGCGTCATAGTCTTCCGGCTCGACCACGACCGCGACGTCGCCGTGGTTCTTGGCGGCGGCGCGGATCATCGCCGGGCCGCCGATGTCGATGTTCTCGATGCAATCGTCGAAGTCCGCGCCCTTGGCGACAGTCGCCTCGAATGGATAGAGATTGACCACCAGCAGATCGATCGGCCGGATGCCGTGCGCGGCCATGGCCGCGGCGTGACCCGTGTTGTCGCGGATCGCCAGCAGTCCGCCATGGACTTTCGGGTGCAGGGTCTTGACCCGCCCATCCATCATTTCCGGAAAGCCGGTCAATTCGGAGACGTCGATGACGGCGAGCCCGGCTTCGCTCAAGGTGCGCGCGGTGCCGCCGGTGGATACGAGTTCGACGCCGCGGCCGGCGAGCGCGCGGGCAAAATCGATCAGGCCGGTCTTGTCGGAAACGGAGAGCAGGGCGCGGCGGACGCGACGCGTTTGATCAGGCATGGTCGGGCCGAACTTTGATCTTGAATGAAGGCGGTCAGCTTTGACCGCCGCCTAGCACGATTCAACAGCGCGCGGAATTGACCGTTCGCAGGAATCACAGCGGCAATTCGGGCTCTTCGCCGCGCTCGCGCCGCATGCCGGCCGAGGTCGGCGCCGCATAGACGAAGGTCCAGTGCACGCGTGGCACCCGGCGGGCGCGGCCATAGACCACGAGTTGGACCGTGCGGCGCGGACCGTCGGGGCCGGCGAGATAGACGCTCTCTTCCAGCTCCACGCGATCTTCATAGGCGTTGAAGTTCCACACTTCGCGGTTCGGCATCATCAACATGGCGCCGTGGCCGTCGGTGAGGCGGCTCGCCTTGACGGACGGATGAAGGTGGAAGCGGATGGCGAAGGCATCGAGCGCGGCATTCGGCAACTGGCCTTCATAGGGCGTGACGAAGGCATCCTCGCCGTCGAGCCGGTTGCCGTCATTGGCCAGCATGATGGCGCGCTGATGGATGATGCCGAAACGCTCGGTGTAGCCGTCATGCGAGGTCCGCAGGACGATGGCCTCGCCATGATCCTCGCGGCGGACGTCGATCTGGCTCGGGCCGCCGGTGGCGGCGGTGCCCATGAACATGCGCTTGAACGACGGCGAATTCCAGGAAGCGGCACGACGAGGTGTCGTTGAAGGTGACGGTCGAATGCGCGGCGGTGGCGCGCGCGACCTGGCGCCAGTTGTCGCGGCCGGTGCGTCGGCATGCCGCAATTGACCACGATGCGATTGTGCTTGGAGGAAAACTCGAACGCCAGAAAGCCGGCATGGGCTTCCTGGCTGACCGACACCGGCGGCAGCCGGCCGGTGTCCATCAACAGCACGGCGCCGGAGGCTTCGAGCCGCTGATAGCCGGAATGCGGCGCATTGGCGACCGGATTGCCGCGCGCGTCATCATAGGCGAGCACGGTGGACAGCAGATCGGGCGGGGTCGGGCCCATGCCGTTGAACAGGGCGAAGCTGCCGTCGCCATGGCGGAAGAACCGCAGCATCGGCATCATGCGATCGACGGCGTTGAGCAGGCCGGCGGGCGGGGCGACGTTGCGCGAGGAAAACACCTGTCGCAGCGGCAACAGGTCGGGCAGCAGATCGATCAGCGCCTCGGGATTGCGGCTGACATGGCCGCCGTCGGGCAGGACCTGGCGTTCGAGTTCCTCCACCAGCCGTTCGTGGCGTTGCGGATATGGCGCGCCTGGCCCTGCATGCAGAGCGCGGCATAGGCGAGCGCGATATGCGCCTGCAGGCGCGGAACGCCGTCGCGGGCATTGGCGGCGGTATGACGCAGATAGCGGACCTGGGCGGCGAGGCTGCGCAGAAAGCGGCGATAGAAACGAACCTCCGAATCCTGCAGCATCAGGGTCGAATGGGCGAGCCAGGACATGATGCGCCGCGCCACCACATCCGGGTGCCAGGCGATCGGATCGTAGGAGCCCTGCAGCGTGATCCACTCATCGACCAGTGCGCGGGCATTGGCGCGGGTGATGCCGGAATCGGCGGCGCGCAGATGGCGCAGCCAGCCGAAGCCGAACAGCTCCGCGGCCCATTCGTCCGACGGCGGCGCCAGCTCAAACGGCGAGCGGGAATCGCAGATCACCACCTTGCCGGCGAAGACGAAGCGGCCGGCATAGATCTCGGCGGCGCGGGTGGCGTCGGCGGTGCGCAGATCCTGCGGCGCGATCAACAGCCGGTCGGTCTTGGCCGGCAGGAACGACAGGTTCAGGATGCGGATTGCCGTGGATGCGGCCGGCAAATCGCCGCAGGCTGCCGCGCAACCACAAGACGGACAGTTTGGTCCGTTCCGCGACCGACACCTGCGCCATCGACACACCGACCTCCGAAAGCGGCGTTGCGATCTGACGAATCGCCATTCCGCTCCATTCCCCAATTCCGGGTGTGACCTTTTCCGAAAACCAAATCTCCCCGGGCCAAGCGCGTGGAGAGGCTCACTTCCAGATCACACGCTCACCAAGATCCATTCAGATCGAATTGCTGCGGCCATCTAGCATCTTGTTGGGCACATGGTCCGGAAAAGTCTGAAAATTTCTCGATCATGTCCGGTCTGAGGCCGCCGCCGCGCCGCCGGTGCCACAATAGCGAAGGCTGCGGCGTGGGCCAACCATCGGCAACGGGTTGTACCGGGTATCCCCCGGTTAAACAAAGGCATTTCAAGGCCGATCTGAAACCGGGCCTGCTGCCCTGGCGGCGCGTTTCTGGCGGTTTGGGTTCCCGCGCAGAGCGTTTTCCTGTCGCCGGCCGCTCTTGTAGCGGCTTAATGCCGGGTCAGGCGCGCGGCGAAGAATCCGTCAAGGCCGGCCATGCGCGGGTCCGGGTCGGGCCAGTGGCTGGGCAAGGTCCGCAGGTCGCCGTCCGCTGTAATGAGTTCCGCGTGACTTCCGACCTCGTCGGCCGTGATCGGCTGGCGTCGCACGCGCGGGTCGCGATCAAGCAGACCAGTGACGATGGCGATGCCTTCCTCCGGCTCGAGCGAGCAGGTGCAGTAGACCAGGATGCCGCCGGGCTTCAGCAGATCCACCGCTTGGTCGATGAGCCGGCGCTGCAGCGCGGAGAGTGTCGCAATGTCGGCTTCACTCTTGAGCCACGGCAGTCCGGGTGGCGCCGGATGGTGCCGGTGGAGGAGCAGGGCGCATCGAGCAGTACGGCGTCGAACGGGCCGCCCTGCCATGCGGTCGACATCGGCGGCGACGGTTCGGCGGCGAGGCCCAGGCGTGTCCAGATTTGACTTCAGGCGCACCAGCCGCGGCGCGGAGCGATCGACGGCGGTGACTGTCGCGCCGGCGAGCGCAAGCTGCGCGGTCTTGCCGCCGGGCGCCGCGCAGAGATCGGCGACCATCTTGCCGCGCGGATCTCCAACGCGTCGAGCAGGCGGGCCGGCAGCGCGGCGGCGGCGTCCTGCACCCACCACGCGCCTTCGGCAAAGCCCGGCAATTGCGTGACCGATCCGGAGGCGATCAGCCGAACGGTGCCGGTCGGCAGCACCCGGCCGCCGAGCGTCTCGGCCCAAGGCCGGGATCGACCTTCACACGTGAGTCGAGCGCCGGTTCATGGGCGAGCGCCTGTGCGATCGCGCGGGCGGTCTCGTCGCCATAGTGGCGCAGCCAGCGCGCGCGCAGCCATTCCGGCAAATCCAGTGCCGGGCCATCGATGTCCGCAAGCAGAGCTGCACCCTCGCGGGTCAGGCGCCGCAGCACGGCATTGACCAGGCCGGCATAGTGCAGCGCGTGGCGGTCGGCCTGCGCGAGCCGCACCGAGAGATCGACGGCGGCATGGTCCGGCACTTCCATCCAGAGAATCTGTGTGGCGCCGATCAGCAGCGCGGTCTCGACCCGTGGAGCGTCGGCCGGAAGACCTTTTTGCGCCAGCCGTGCGATAAGCAGACGCAAGGTGCCGAGCCGCCGCAACGCCATCGCCACCAGCGCGCGGACCAGCGCGCGGTCGCGGTCGCTCCAGGGCCGCGAGGTCGGGATGCGCGCTGCGCCATCGAGCTGATCGTCGAGCGGCAGGCGGCGGCGCAGCACGCCGTCGAGAATGTCGGCGGCGATGCGGCGGGCGGCGAGGCCGGGAACATCTGTTTGGGGTTGCGTGGCGCGGACGAGCCATGGCGTTCCCATGACACGGATTGAAGGCATAGGAAACTGAAACGGGCGCCGTTTCGGCGCCCGTCGGTTCGGTGGTTTCAATTCAAGACGGCTGCGGTGATGACCGCTCAGCTCCACGGACCGCGCCGGCCGCCCCATGGGCCGCCGCCGGTAACAGTGGCGGTCGCCGGGCGCGCCGACGGGCGTCTGCTGTAGCCGCCGCCCTGGCCCATCTCTTGCGCAAGATGCTGCAGCGCCGCGATGCGGTTCTCCACCGCCGGGTGGGTCGAGAACAGATTGTCCATCCGGTGGCCGGACAGCGGATTGATGATGAACATGTGCGCGGTCGCCGGATTGCGCTCGGCGGCATCGTTCTCGATGTGATGCGCGGCGTTGGAAATCTTGTGCCAGCGCGGAGGCCAGCGCCATCGGCTGGCCGGCGATGCGGCCGCCGAGATTGTCGGCGGCGTATTCGCGCGTGCGGCTGATCGCCATCTGCACGATCATGGCGGCGAGCGGCGCCAGGATCACCATCGCCAAGGTGCCGATCATGCCGAGGCCGTTGTTATTGTCGCGATGGCCGCCGAAGAACAGGCCGAACTGCGCCAGCATCGAGATCGCGCCGGCAATGGTGGCGGTGATCGTCATGATCAGCGTGTCGTGGTTTTTGATGTGCGCAAGCTCGTGCGCCACCACGCCGGCAACCTCGTCGCGGTTGAGGGTCTGCATCAGTCCGGTGGTGACCGCGACCGCCGCGTTCTGCGGGTTACGTCCGGTCGCGAATGCGTTCGGCTGCGGGTTGTCCATGATGTAGACGCGCGGCATCGGCAGGCCGGCGTGGCCGGCGAGCTGGCGCACCATCTGGAACAGTTCGGGCGCGGTCGCCTCGTCGATCTCGTGCGCGCCGTTCATCGACAGCACGAGCTTGTCGGCGTTCCAGTAGCTGAACAGGTTCATCGCCGCAGCGACCAGCAACGCGATGACCGCGCCGGTCTGGCCGCCGATCAGGAAGCCGACACCCATGAACAGGGCGGTCAGCCCCGCAAGCAGGATGGCGGTCCGAAAGTAGTTCATGGTTCTCATCTCCCTGTGCCGCGTGCGCCGGGGATCGTTGCGCTGCGGCATTCGCCTTGAGATGTTGGGTGACGATTTGTTGACCGCAAGGCCTGACCGGCCGGCGATTTGTCCCGGCCTGGTCTTGACCAGACCATATTGTGGGCGTTCAAAGGCAGCATGTCTGACGGCAGGGACAAGGCGCGGACCGCCCCACCTGAAGCCGGGTGGGCCCGACGTCCGAGGGATTTGGCAGCTGGTAAGATGCTGCCGGAGGCTGCTCGCCGTGCGCTCGCCGAGGCGGCTGAGCGACGTGCCGCAGCGGCCCCGCAACCTCCCGAAAATCCCAAAGAAGTCAAAGGCCGCGAGGGCCCCGACCCGACCCGCTATGGCGATTGGGAGAACAAGGGCATCGCCTCGGATTTTTGAGCCCGCCTGTCCTGAATTCTCCTTTAAGTTGTGACATAACGATTGTTGCTACTATTGAGTGTTCGTGGTTGTATTGCTGCCGTCAGGCGAATCGTAGCACTCAGGGCCATGCTCTCATTCTGGACGCTTGCTCATCCCGCCCGGGGCGGGGCGGCCGTGATGGCCGCCGGCCTGTTCGGGCTTGGCGTTGCGGCCGGCGCCTTCATCCGTCCGGTGCCGGTTGCGTGGCCTGCGAGCCAACCGGCGTCTGCCGCTACCGTCTCCATAGGGGCTAGCCAACAGAACCGGGACCCTTTGTCGCCCGCCGGTCATCCGGCCGAGGTGCTGCGGGTCATCGACGGCGATACCTTCGAGGCGCGGGTGCGGGTCTGGCCGGGCCTCGACATCACGACCAAGGTGCGGTTGCGCGGCATCGACGCGCCGGAAATGCGGGCACGCTGCGACCGTGAATACCGGCGGGCGGCGGATGCGCGCGCGGCACTTGCCGCCTTGCTGGCCGAGGGCGCGGTTGCGATTTCGCGGGTGGGTCGGGACAAGTATGGCGGCCGGGTGCTCGCCGACGCTGCGACCGCGCGCACGGCCAACGTGTCACGCGCGCTGCTGGCGAGCGGCCTGGTGCGGGCCTATCGCGGAGGCCGGCGCGCAGGCTGGTGCGCTCGTTAAGACGGTTGATCTCCTCGCCGGAGAGCGAACAATCAAATAGCCGTCGCTACTTCTTTTTGTCGCCGCTGAGTTCCGGTTTGGCGCCGATATGAATGTAGGTAATGCGCCAGGCACCGTTCTCCTTCAACAGTTGATATTGCACCGGCATCACCTGCCCGCGCGTGTCGGTCAAGGTGCCCTCGACTCTGCCGATATTGTCCTTGAACGAGCGGTTGCTGAAGCTGTGACTCTTGTTGTTCACCAGCACCGGATAACGCTTCACATAGGCCTCGAATGCGGCAAGTGAGAACTTGTCGCGCAAGCCAAGAGAAGTCTCGTTATAGGCGGCCTGGTAGTCGCCTTTTTTAATCGCCTCGATTTGCCGGTCGATGGTATCGACCAGGCCCGATGTCGCCCAAAAGGCAATGCCGATGGAGACGGCAATGATGACAACAAAGATCGCGAGAATGCCAAGAACGATCTTGAGCCAACGTCGGCTCTTTTTGGCCGGTGGCGATTGGGTTGCGGCGGTGGATGCTGCGGTAGGTTGGTTTTTGCTGGACAAGGTGACACCTCGTAGAGCTGTGATCAGATTGAATCGATTCCACCTCGCGCGAATCCTAGAGCGCTTTCAATTTAAGTCGAATCATGAAAGCGCTCTATCCCTTTGTTTTGTCGCATTTCCGGACGGCAAACCGGTTTCCAATTCGCCCGGAAATGCTCTGGACCAGGCGATTCCTCAAATCACCCCGGCGGATCATGAAGGCGCCGGGAAATGCACGGTATTTTTCGGCCGCTTAGCGCGTCACCACCACCGGCGTACCGACGTTGACGCGATTGTAGAGGTCCATGATGTCCTGGTTGTACATCCGGATGCAGCCATGGGAGACGAAGCCGCCGATCGAGCCCGGCGTATTGGTGCCGTGAATGGCGTCGTAGCGGCCGCTCAAAGTCATCGCGGCCGCGCCCATCGGATTGTTCGGCGCGCCGGCCGGGATGATATTGGGAAGCCGGGGGTTGGCACGGCGCATCATCGGCGGCGGGGCCCAGGCCGGGCGAATGTATTTGCCGTTGATCGTGGTCGCGCCCGACCATTGATAGCGTGCCCGTCCGACGCCGACCCTGTAGCGAATGGCGCGGCCGTCACCGATCACCAGATAAAGGCGGCGCTGGCTGGTCTTCACCACGATGGTGCCCGGTGAGTAGCCAGAAAAGCTGACGACCTCGCGGGCCTCGGCCTGCGGAGCGGCCGGCAACAGCATCATCGCTGCTACTGTTAGAGCGAAAGCTGTGCTTCTGAGAATTTGTTTGTTGTGCATGCGTAAAATCTCTCCGCCGTAGAAACGAACACTGGTGACCATCATTCCCGCACCAGCTTACAATTATCTTTAATGGCCGATGCACTGTTTCCGCGCCTGGCGGAAACCGCAAATTGGGGTAAATTTTTCTTAAAATTATTGCGATTGCAAGACGCGCCGAAAATGCGCGCGCCGCCGGAGCGGTCTCCGGCGGCGCGAAGCCGATCACCCTGCTTCAGTGAAATCAACGCAGCAGGCGAATCTCGGCGCCACCGAGATTGAGCGAGCCTTCCAAGCCCACCTGGGTGCCGTTCAGCACCAGACGGACGCCCTTCTGGTTGGTCACCGTCGTGGTCGTCACGCCGCCACCGACCGCAATGCCGGCGGCACCGCCGGCATAGGTCCCTTCGATGTTCGGCACTGCGCCGAGATTTTCGACACGGCCCTCAAGGGTCATCCGCGAACCGCCGATCAGCAAGCCGGCATTGACGCCACGAATCGCCAGAGGATAGGCCCGGCGTCCGCAAAACAGAGTCCCCTGTCCCCCGGCGACACCGATAATGAATCCGCCTTTGACGATATCGAGCTGGATGTGACAGGCGCGCGGCGCATGGTACCGCGCCGAAGCACGATAGACGTCCGCTGCGCTTGCGGCGCCCGCGATCACAGCGCCCGTGAACAACGTTGCGGTAAGCGTGAGTGCACGCCGCGAAAATGCCGATAGCTGTTTCATGATTGCCCCCTGGCCAGAAATGTAAAAGTCGTCGCCGACGGGCCAAGCCGAGCCCGACTCCCTTACATTAACCATAGCAGATCGAAGGCCGCCCAAATATGGCCGGCGGCCGTTTCAACCGCATTTGTGAACGATTTATACGCACTGCAGGTGCTTTTCGGTCACAGCTGCCGTCGGCAACCCGGCGGATATGGTGGCGAGCTTTTTTAGCCAGTATCGCGCGGCAAATCGCGATTTTCGAAGGCCCGGCGATCCAAATCGATTAATCTGGAAAGTTACGCTCCCTTGCGGTTCCGCCGGTTGCCGACCAGATCGTCGACCACCGCCGGGTCGGCCAGGGTGGAGGTGTCGCCGAGATTGCTCTGATCGTCCTCGGCGATCTTGCGCAGGATGCGGCGCATGATCTTGCCGGAGCGGGTTTTCGGCAAGCCAGGCGCGAACTGGATGTGATCCGGGGTCGCGATCGGGCCGATTTCGGTGCGCACCCACAGGACCAGTTCCTTGCGCAGGTCCTCGCTCGGCTGTTCGCCGCTCATCAGGGTGACATAGGCATAGATGCCCTGGCCCTTGATGTCGTGCGGGAAGCCGACCACGGCGGCCTCGGCCACCTTGTTGTGCAGCACCAGCGCGGATTCCACTTCCGCGGTGCCGAGCCGGTGGCCGGCAACGTTGATGACATCGTCGACCCGGCCGGTGATCCAGTAATAGCCGTCCTCGTCGCGGCGGCAGCCGTCGCCGGTGAAATACTTGCCGGGGTAGGTCTTGAAGTAGGTGTCGATGAAGCGCTGGTGATCGCCGAACACGGTGCGCATCTGGCCGGGCCAGGAATTGGCGATGCACAGATTGCCGGTGCAGGCGCCCTCAAGCACCTTGCCCTCGGCGTCGACGATCTCAGGCTGCACGCCGAAGAACGGCAGGGTCGCGGAGCCCGGCTTGAGGCGGGTCGCGCCCGGCAGCGGCGTGATCAGAATGCCGCCGGTCTCGGTCTGCCACCAGGTGTCGACGACCGGACAGCGGTCGTCGCCGACAACGCGGTGATACCATTCCCAGGCTTCCGGATTGATCGGCTCGCCGACGGTGCCGAGCAGGCGCAGGCTCGCGCGCGAGGTCTTCTTCACCGGGTCATCGCCGGCCTGCATCAGCGCGCGGATCGCGGTCGGCGCGGTATAGAAGGTGTTGACCTTGTGCTTGTCGATCACCTCCCAGAACCGGGAATTGTTCGGGTAGTTCGGCACGCCCTCGAACATCAAGGTGGTCGCGCCATTCGCCAGCGGGCCATAGACGATATAGCTGTGACCCGTCACCCAGCCGACATCGGCGGTGCACCAGTAGATGTCGCCGTCGTGATAATCGAAGACGTATTGGTGGGTGATCGAGGTGTAGACCAGATATCCGCCGGAGGTGTGCAGCACGCCCTTCGGTTTTCCGGTCGAGCCGGAGGTGTAGAGGATGAACAGCGGGTCTTCCGCGTTCATCTCGGTGCACGGGCATTCGGCCGTCACCACGTCGGCAGCCTCGTGGTACCAGACGTCGCGTACCGGATCCATGTTCACGTCCGCGCCGGTGCGGCGCACGACAATGACGTGATCAACCTCGACGCCGCCGGCCTTGGCGATGGCGGCATCGACATTGGCCTTGAGCGGAACCTTGCGGCCGCCGCGCACGCCTTCGTCGGCGGTGATGATGACCTTGGACTGGCAGTCCTCGATGCGGCCGGCGAGGGATTCGGGCGAAAAGCCGCCGAACACCACGGAATGCACCGCGCCGATGCGCGCGCAGGCGAGCATGGCGTAGGCGGCTTCCGGAATCATCGGCATGTAGATGGTGACCCTGTCGCCCTTCTCGACATTGCGGTTGCGCAGGATGTTGGCGAAGCGGCAGACCTCGTCGTGCAGTTCCTGATAGGTGATGTGCTTGGACTGGGTGGGGTCATCGCCTTCCCAGATGATCGCGACCTGATCGGCGCGCTGTTCCAGATGCCGGTCGATGCAATTGTAGGCGACGTTCAGCGCCCCGTCCTCGAACCATTTGATCGAGACGCTGTGGGGGTCGTAGGAGGAGTCCTTGACCTTGCTGAATGGCCTGATCCAGTCGATGCGCCTGGCCTGTTCGGCCCAGAAGCCGTCGGGGTCCTTGACCGAGCGGGCGTACATCTCGCGGTACTTGGCGTCGTCGATGAACGCACGCGTCTTCCACGCGGCGGGGATTTCGTAGACCTTCTCCGACATTCCGGCTGTCCTCCTTGGGGGCGCGCAGCCGCGAAACAGGCTGGCGTGGGCCCGGGCATTTCCTCAGCCGGCATTATGCGCCGCCATGGCGAGAGCGGACAAGACCAGCACCCCGCGACCATGGTCTAAAAGAGACCCCGCGAATTTTCGCAATTCCGGCCGGTCAATCGACATTCCCGTCGCCCTGCCATGCCATGACGCGGGGCGAATCCGGTGGCAACCGGTCCGGCTTTGATCGACACTTAAAGAAGCAAGACCGGCTTGACCGGGAATATCGGGAGGATCGTCACATGTCTCGCTTCGCGTGGCCGCGCCGCTGTGCGCGCATTGCCGCTCTCGCCTTTGCTGTCGTGATCCTGATGCCGCTGGCGGTGCCGCCGGCCCAGGCGGAGGGTTATCCCGAGCGGCCAATCAAGATCGTGGTGCCGTTCGCGCCGGGCGGCGCCACCGACATCGTCGCGCGGGTGGTCGGCAACGCGCTCGGGCCGAAACTCGGCCAGACCATCGTGGTGGAGAACCGGCCGGGCGCTGCCGGCAATATCGCCGGTGACGCGGTCGCGAAATCGACCCCTGACGGCTATACGCTATTGCTTGGCGCCGACAGCCTGGTGGCGATCAATCCGCATCTCTACAAGAAAATGACGTTCAATCCGCTTACCGACCTGGTGCCGGTGGCGAGCCTGATGCGCAATCAGATGATCCTGGCGGTCAATCCCAAGCTGGTGCCGGCGAAGACCCTGCCGGAATTCGTGGAATTTGCCCGCAAGGCCAAGCCGTCGCTGCCCTACGCCTCGATCGGTCACGGCAGCCAGCATCATCTGGCGATGGAGATGCTCAAGCGGCGCGCCGGCATCGAACTGCTGCATGTGCCCTATCGCGGCGGTGGACCGGCCGGCCAGGCGGCGGTCGCCGGCGATGTCGCGGTGATGTTCGCCGGGGCCTCGATCGCGCCGCTGGTCAAGAGCGGCAAGCTGCGCGGTCTGGCCGCGAGCGGCCGCAAGCACTCGACCGTGCTGCCGGATCTGCCCAACGTCGGCGAGATCTACCCAGGCTATGACGTGACCGTCTGGCTCGGTCTGTTCGCGCCGGCCGGTACGCCGCAGCCGGTGCTCGACAAGCTGCGCAAGGACATCAACGCGGTGCTGGCGATGCCGGATGTTCAGAAGCGCTTCGCCACCGCCGGCGGTATCGAGGCCTATCCGTCGTCACCGGAGGAGTTCAAGGCGCTGATCAAGGCTGACGACGAGAAGTACGGCAAGCTGATCAAGGACCTCGGAATCAAGGTGAACTGAGCCGTCAAACTCCACGCATGTCCGTCCCCGGTGAGTTCACCGGGGCGATCGCGCGAAAGTTTGAAATTTACAACCCTTGATGTATGCTGGCGGGATATCCTCACGGGGGCCAGCGCATGGCAAAAAACCTGGTGTTCCTGGCAGACGGCACAGGCAACGATTCCGACATTACGGACGCCACAAATGTGTATCGGCTCTATCAGCGGCTGCGCTGTGACATCCCGGGACACGGCCGTCTGCGCCCGGAAGCGATCCAGGCGCATCTTGAATCCGGCAAGGTTTTTCAGATCACCGAATACGATCGCGGGGTGGGCAGTGACCGTTTCGACGTCATCGGCAAGGCGACCGGAAAGGGCATCTCACAGAATATCAAAGATGGATATGAGTTCCTGACGCGATTTTATGAAGAAGGCGACCGCATCTATCTGTTCGGATTTTAGTCGCGGTGCCTACACTGTGAGAAGCTTGGCGGGATTGATCGGGATCAGTGGAATTCCGCGCCGGCACCAATCGGGTAACGTCGATCTGTTGTTTGATAAAGGTGCACGCACCGAATTGGTGCAGAAGGCTTTCGATATCTACAAGACCGCGCAGGGGCCCGAGGGCGAAGAAGAACGCAAGGAACTCGGCGATAAATTTATCAACGACTTCGGATTTGAAGCGCATCGCGATCCCGCGCGTCGCGCGGTCTATTTCATCGGTGTCTGGGATACGGTGCGCTCGCTCGGCATACCGATCCGGAAGGGCGATATCGAACTTCCGGGTAACCGTCATCGCTTTCACGATCACGAACTGAGTCCGCACGTCCGCTATGCCTATCACGCCGTTTCAATCGACGACCGGCGCGTGCAATTCCATCCGACGATCTGGAACGAGCCGACGGCCGCGCAAAATATTCAAGCTGCCGGAGGTGATAATCAACAAGTGTTCGAGCAGGTCTGGTTTCCGGGCGTGCATTGTGATGTCGGCGGCGGCTATGCCGAGACCGGGCTGTCGGACATCACCCTGTGTTGGATGATCAGGCGGATACTGGCCGCTGAGCATCCCTTGTTGTTTTACGCCGGATATGCGGACGATCCGACACTTGGTCTCCTGCCGGCGCCGCATGACCAACTGGCACGATTCACGCGAGACATTCTGGAAGAAAGTCATCTATGCTGAAGAACCGCGCAGCGTACTGCGCGGTGAGCAACGACCCGGCGAACGCCACATCCTGGCGGCGAAGAATTCCGAGCCGGCAATTTTTAATGATGCCGTTGTCGGCCGCTTGCGCGCGCTCTTCAGGAACAAAGCCTTCGGCTACGATCCGCAAAACATTCGCGAACATCCCGACGCGGTCCTGGCGCGCGAGCAATTACTAAAAATGTCGGAGCTCTGGGGTCCGTTTCAGTATGTCGAACCGCTGGAGCCCGATCCACACTGCAAGGTCATACCCCCATCCAACCGATGACGGCGCCCATCAGCACCAGCACGACCAGCCAATGCCCGCCGTCGATCGCGATCAGCATCGCGCGGCGCATGCCGAAAGTGTAGTTCACCGCCTGCGTGGTGATGACAAAGCCGAGCCAGCAGAACGCGCCGGAGATGATGCCGTTGATCAAGGTGACCTGACCCGCGCCGAGATGGCCGATCAATCCGGCGAGCACCCAGGCCATGATCAGGTCGGCGAGGAAGGCGAGCACGAACGGCACGAAGCCGAGGCCGCTCTTGCGCGACTGTTCGATCTTCTTCGGCGTGATGTCGGCGGCCGCCATCCAGGGCTTGCCGAGCGCCATGTACCAGGCCGCACCCGCGAGCCAGCCGACGACCGCGGCGATGACCACCGCGAGATAGGAAATGCCGGCGAAGTTCATGGTCAGCCTCCCCAATGATTTCCCCACCATGGTACCGATGGCAGTGGCTCGCCGGGAGACGAAATCGGCGGCGCAGGACCCCGAGCGCGATCAATTGACCTTGAGAGGCCGCGCCTTCGCGCATCCCGGTGGCCGTACAAAGAAACCCGGCGGCGCGCAATCGCCGCCGGGTCCTGTCATGACCGGGCGCGGGGGCTGGGGGGCAAAGCGACGCCCGATCAGGACTCAATACGATCAGGCGCCCGGAATTGGATGACTGGCGAAGCGGTCTTTTTTAACTGGCGTGTTGCTCCGTGGCGTGGATTATTTTCCTTGACGCCCCTGAGGAGCTGATTATATTCCTTTTCATCCCGCCCCGATCGAGGGGCGTCTGCAGCGTCACATGACGTGGGGCGGGGAGCGGTGGCCGTGCGGGGGCGCAAGACGTGGCGTCCGCGCGCGGCGGTCCAAGCCGCGAAGGCCCGGTCCGCAGGCCGCGGATCACCAGTGGTGGATAAAAACGGTATCTCCACCAGGGTCGGCGCGGAGCAAACCTCAAACACCGCGCGCGGGACGCCGGACAACCGGCGGACCAGCGGCTTCATAGACTTCGGCAAGCCTCGGTGCCGCGAGGCGCCGAGGTCCGCGGGTCCTTCGGGACCCCGGCGTCCCGCGCGCCCTCGAACCTCGGGGGCCTTGGCGGAATGCGCAAACCTCGGGCGCGCCCGCGCCGCGAGAACATGGGCGGCTGGACTGTTTGGACATAGTGGCGATTGCCGCCGACGCAGTGGCGCGCGCGACGCCTCAAGCGGTCGAACTTTTTCACCTCTCCCCACAAGCGGGGAGAGGGGCAGATCAGTATTCTTCTACGCCTTCATCCCGCCGAGCCTGCAGACCGTCTTCCATTCCTCGGCGGTTACCGGCTGCACCGACAGCCGCGAATTGTTGATCAGCACCATGTCTTTCGAGCCGGTTCCTGTTTGATGGCGTCGAGCGTCACCGGCTTCGGCATCGGCGCGAGCGCCTTGACAGTCGACAACGACGAACTTGCGCGCTTGCTCGGTCGGATCGGGATAGTGCTCGCGCACGATCTCGACGACGCCGACGATGTCCTTGCCGTCATTGGAATGATAGAAGAACGCGCGGTCGCCCTTTTTCATCTTCATCAGGTTTTGCTTGGCGGAGTGATTGCGCACGCCGGTCCAGGCTTCGCCCTTGGCGCCGGCTTTTGACTTGCTGATCCCACGACCAGGAATCGGGTTCCGATTTGATCAGCCAATATGGCCATCGAAAATCTCCAGTGCTGCTGAGCCTCCGCACGTCACTCCGCGCTGAACGGCCGGCTGAGCAGAGAATCGATCGCGCGCGTCGATATCGAGTCGGCCGTCGAGGATGGCGTCGACCGCCGCGGAGATCGGCATCTCGACGCCGATGTCGCGCGCCATGGCGACGAGCACCGGAGGCGGTGAACACGCCTTCGACCAGCTTTTGGCCGTTGTGCCTGCTGCGGCGACTGACCTTGGCCGAGCAGACAACGCCGAGGCGAAAATTGCGCGACTGCAGGCTCGAACAGGTCAGCACCAGGTCGCCAAGGCCGGACAGGCCGATCAGCGTTTCCGGCCGGGCGCCGAGCGCCTTGCCGAAGCGGCAACAGTTCGGCAAAGCCGCGCGTGATCAGCGCGGCCGCCTGCACTGGCGCCGAGCGCCGCGGCCGGTGACGATGCCGGAGGCGATCGCCAGCACGTTCTTGGCGGCGCCGCCGATTTCGACGCCGCGAATGTCGGTGGAATGATAGGGCCGGAACGTCGCCGAGCCGAGCGCTGCGGCAAGTTCGGCGGCGGCGGTGCGATCGAGCGTCGCGAGCGTCACCGCGGTCGGCAGGCCGCTGGCGACATCGGTCGCGGAAAGCTCGGACCCGAGAGAATTGCCGGCGTTGCCTGGGGAATGCATTCCAGCGATGACGTCAGTCATGAAATCGTAGGTGCCGCGCTCGATTCCCTTCGAGCAGGCGATCACCGGCGTGCCGGCCGGAATACGGTCGGCGCATGCGGCCTGCGACTTCGCGCATGGTCTGCGCCGGAACCACCAGCAGAACGGCGTTGCCGGGCACGAAGGCATGATCGAGCACGGCAAGAGCGACGTGCTCATCGACGATCACGTCCGGCAGGCGCGGACAGCGCCGTGTCTTGCGGATCGCTTCGATGGTGGTGGGATCGCGAGCGTAAAGTGTCACGGCGCGCCCGGCGCGGATCATGGCGTTGGCGAGCGCGCAGCCCCACGAACCGGCGCCGACGATCGCGATCTGGTCAAGGGTCATGCGTCGCCGGCCTCCGCGTCACTGCTGCTGGATTGTTGCCGGTGACGTCACGTCCTGCAATGGCCAGCGCGCGCGCGGCGCGACATCGAGCATGTCGGTGAGGCCGGCCGCAAGCCGTTCGGCGCCGGCCCAGGCGATCATCGCGCCGTTGTCCGTGCACAGTTCCGGCGGCGGCACGACCAGCACGGTGCCGCCTTCCATCGCGAGCCGGTGCAGCACGCGGCGGATGGTCTGGTTGGCGGCGACGCCGCCGGCCGCGACCAAGGCGGTCGGCTTGCCGAAACGGTCGATGAACTGATGCAGACCCGCGCGCAGCCGGTCGACGACGACATCGGCGACGGCTTGTTGAAACGAGGCACAGAGATCGGCCACGTCGCGGTCGCTCAATGGCGCGATACGTTCGGCCTCCAGTCGCAGCGCGGTCTTCAGGCCGGAGAGCGAGAAGTCTGGATGGTAGCGGCCCTGCATCGGACGCGGCAGGTCGAAGCGTCTGGCATCGCCGTGAACGGCTTCCTTTTCGACCATCGGGCCGCCGGGATAGCCGAGGCCGAGCAGCTTGGCAGTCTTGTCGAAGGCCTCGCCGATCGCATCGTCGACGGTGGTGCCAAGCCGCACATAGTCGCCGACGCCGCGCACCGCGACGGTCTGGGTATGGCCGCCGGAGGCCAGAAACAGGCAGTAGGGAAACGGTGTGCCGTCGGTCAGCCGCGCGGTCAGAGCGTGCGCCTCGAGATGGTTGACCGCGATCAGCGGCTTTTCGCAGACCAGCGCGATCGCCTTGGCAGTGGTCAGGCCGACAATCACGCCGCCGATCAGGCCGGGTCCGGCGGCGACGGCAACGCCGTCGATGTCCTCGAAGCCGTAGCCGGCATCGTTCATGCGCCTTGGCGATAATGTAGTCGAGCGCCTCGACATGGGCACGGGCGGCGATTTCCGGCACCACGCCGCCGAATGCGGCATGTTCGTTGGTCTGTGACAGGACGACATTGGAAAGAATTTTGCCGCGGCCGTTCTCGCTACGCTCGACCAGCGCGGCGGCGGTCTCGTCACAGGTCGTCTCGATGCCGAGCACAACCATTGCTGCCTCATTCGCTAACGCAGAAACCCGTCGAACGGGGCCGGCTTTGCGCGGTCCGGCATGCTCTTTATGATCCCGCGGGCGATCGCCTGCAAATGACCCGCCACGATCGGACTTGCGACCTCGATGCCGCCCCCGCCGGATCGGTGTGAGTCACTAACGGCTTGATTTGTCGCGTGATCTTTTCCGAAAAAGTCGGCAACTTATCGGGATCACGCTCTAGCACTACGAGGGAATATGACGCAATCCTCCGTCGCCGCTTCCGCTCTGCAAATCGGAACCCGGGGTTCACCGCTGGCGCTCGCGCAGGCGCGGGAGCTGCGCGCGCGGCTGATCGCCGCCGGCGTTGCCGGGGAGAGCATCGACATCCGCGTCATTCGCACCACAGGCGATGCGATCCAGGACCGGCCGTTGGCGGAAGCCGGCGGCAAGGGGCTGTTCACCAAGGAAATCGAGGACGCCCTGCTGCGCGGCGACATCGACCTTGCTGTGCATTCGGCCAAGGACATGCCGACGCAATTGCCGGACGGACTGGTGCTGACGGCGGCGCTGCCGCGCGAGGATGTGCGCGACGTTCTGATTTGCCGTTCGGCCAAGACCTTGAACGAATTGCCGGCCGGTGCGGTGGTCGGGACCGCGTCGCTCAGGCGCCAGGCACAGGTCAAGCGGCTGCGGCCCGACCTTTCCGTCATCAACTTCCGCGGCAATGTCGAGACCCGTTTGCGCAAGATCGCCGATGGTCAGGCCGATGCGACCTTGCTGGCGCTTGCCGGCCTGAAGCGGCTCGGACTTGCGGATGCAGCAACGTGTATCCTGTCGACCGACGATTTCCTGCCCGCGGTCGGCCAAGGCGTGATCGTGATCGAAACCCGCGCCGACGATGCGGCGACCCGCACGGCGCTGGCGGCGATTAACGATGAAGCAGCGGCCACGGCGCTCGCCGCCGAGCGCGCCTTTCTCGCCGTGCTTGACGGTTCGTGCCGCACGCCAATCGCGGGCCATGCGACAATCGAAGGCGGTCGATTGTCGTTCCGCGGTTTGATCGCGCGACCGGACGGCAGCGAGATTCTGGAAACCACGCGTAGCGGCGCGCTGGCCGATGCGGAAGCGCTTGGTGCCGATGCCGGCCGTGAGTTGCGCGGTCGCGCGGGTCCCGGCTTCTTTGATGGACCGTAATGTCGATGCGGCTGTTGTTGACCCGTCCGGAACCGGATGCGGCGCGCACGGCCGCCACGTTGCGCGCGCGCGGCCATGACGTCATCCTTTCACCGCTGACGACGATTGAACCGCTCGTCGGGCGCGAATTTGGCGACGGCCCGTGGTCCGGATCGCTGGTGACCAGCGCGAACGCTGTGCGGGCGCTGGCGGCGCATCCGCGCGCCGATGAACTGAGGTCCATTCCGATTTTTGCCGTCGGAAAGCACACGGCCGATGCAGCGCGCGATGCGGGGTTTGCCGACATCGTGTCAGCCGACGGCAATGTCGACGACCTGACGGAACTGGTGGCGGCCCGTTTCGGCGGCGCCGGTGCGCGGTTCATTTATCTCGCCGGCGAGAATCGGGCCGGCGATCTTGCCGGTGCGCTCGCCGCGCGCGGTCTCGTCGTCACGACCGTGACAATCTATCGCGCGGCTGCCGCGACCCGGTTTCTGCAACCTGTACAGGACGCCCTGGTGAAAGGCCAAGTCGACGGCGTCCTGCATTTTTCCCGGCGCAGCGCCGTCATCTACCTGCAATGTGCCAAGGCGGGCGGCCTACTCGCGCCGGCCTTGGCGCCGCGTCATTACTGCCTGTCGAACAATGTCAGTGAACCGCTTATCACTGCCGGCGCGGCGCTCGTCGCGGTCGCGGAGCGGCCCGACGAGGTGGCCTTGATCGCGCTTGTCGGGCTATGATCCGCGGACTTAAGAGTGATCGAATTGCGGCAACGAGATTGCACAAGTGATCAAACCGGGAGCGGCCAACGGGCGGTTCCATTGTCGAGTTCCATGCGGTCCAACGGTCGCACTGTCCGATTTCTGTTGCATGATTGCGTGTCACATCACGATGACATTTCGCGGCGCGCTGTCATCACGGCATTGTGCGGGTCATAATGCCGATCAAGGGTGCGGTAACGCCATGATTCGGCCGAATGAGATGAATTCATCGGGCCGTGGTTAAAATGTGATTTAAACGGTTAAGGATTGTTCGCGCAAAATCACGGCAGATCATCGGAAAGCCGCGCATCTCGGTGATCGACCGGATGAAACAGGGTTTTCGTGATGACGAGCGAGAACGGCGATCCAAAGGGCAGTGCGCCACGGGGTGACGGCTGGCGCCGGACACCCGAGACGATCGATGTTGCCGCGACCGAAATCAAGGACAATGCCGCCGGTCAAAATCCGGCCGTCGGTGCTGACAAGACCGGCGAGAGCAATTCGCCAAA
Organism: uncultured Alphaproteobacteria bacterium; assembly: GCA_963806815.1. GTDB lineage: Bacteria > Pseudomonadota > Alphaproteobacteria > Rhizobiales > Xanthobacteraceae > CAWDZJ01. The sequence goes on from CAWDZJ010000016.1 coordinate 328,070, forward strand.
CCCAGTGGAGACGAGGATGAGCACCTCATCGTCGCAACAGACTCCGGCCCGGACAGAAACCGCCGCCACCGGCGGAGCGACAACACCGCCAACCGGCAACGGTGCGAGCGCATCCTCCGCGATGTCACTTCTGCTGGCCGGTATCGTCGGCGGAGCGATCGTCGCAGGCGGGCTGTGGGCCGCCGGATATCTGATCAAGCGCGATATCGTCGCTGGAGCGGTCAGTCAGCGGCTTGCCCAGATCGAAAAGCAGGTTCGCGAGGTGGCGGCACGACCGGCCGCACCGGCGATCGATGCCGCCAAGGTCGAGGCACAGTCGAAGCGCCTGGCGGCGGTCGAAACGGCGATCGCATCATCGTCTTCGGCGACACCCAATCCGGCACTCGACAAGCGCGTCACGACGCTCGAGAGCGATGCGGCGTCATTCAAGGCCGCCGTCGCAGCCTTGCGCGAGCAGACCGCGGACCTTGCCAAGGCGGTCGCCGATGCTGTGCGCGAGGCCGGCGCAGCGAAGACACAGGCCGCAGCCGCGTCCGGCCTTGCTCGGACCGAGACCGACGCACTCAACAAGCAGTTCGCCGCACTTGAACAGTCGATCAAGACGAATTTGGAAACGATCCGCAACGAACGCGTTGAACACGCTGCCGACGCTGCCGCGAGCCAAGCGGTCCGGCGCGCGCTGGTTGCCGGCGCGATACGGCAATCGGTGTTGCGCGGCGATCCCTATGCCACCGACTTGAAGGTCGCCCAATCGCTCGCCGGCGATCCGAAGGTGTTAGCGCCGCTCGCACCGTTCGCGGCCACAGGCGTGCCGACGGCCGCGGCGCTCGGGCGCGAATTGACCGCACTGCTACCGGCGCTGCGCGAGGCGGCGGCACCCGGTACCGAGTTCGGGCGGTTTCCTGGAGCGACTGCAGGCCAACGCCGAGCGGCTGGTTCGCGTCCGGCCGGTCGGCGCGCCGACCGGCGACGCGCCCGACAAGATCCTGGCCCGGATCGATTCCGCGGCGAAACGTGCCGACGTCGAGGCCGCCTTGGCGGATCTTGCTAAGCTGCCGGCGAATGTTCGTGCGAAGGCTGACGCCTGGATCAAGAAAGCGCAGGGCCGGCAAGCGGCCATCGCGGCATCGCGGACATTCGATGCTGACGCGCTCAGTGCGCTGGCGCGCTCGTCAACGCAGGGTGCTTCGCAATGATCCGTGTCGTTCTCTTTCTAATTCTTGTCGGAGTGCTGGCGTTCGGAACGGTCTGGCTCGCCGACCGGCCGGGCGACGTGGTCGTCACCTGGCAGGGATGGCACATCGAAACCTCCGTCATGGTGGCCGCGCTGGGCCTGGTGCTGTTGATCGCGATCGTGATGCTGGTGTGGAGCATCATCCGCGCGATTTTGCATGCGCCGAAAAAAATCTCCGCGTCGGTGCGCCGCCGGCGCGGCGAGCGTGGCTTCGACGCGGTCTCGCGCGGCTTGGTGGCGATCGGATCGGGCGACGCGCGCACGGCGCGGAAGATGGCCAACGACGCCAGGAGGATCGCGCCGAACGAGCCGCTGACCCTGTTGCTCACCGCGCAGGCCGCGCAGCTGAGCGGTGATCGCACGGAAGCAGAGCAGACCTTTCGCGCCATGGCCAATCGCGAGGACACCAAGGCGCTCGGACTGCACGGTTTGTTCATGGAGGCGCAGCGGCGTGGCGATCTCGCGGCCGCGCAATTCTATGCCGAAGAAGCGACCAAGGCGGCTCCGGTTCCGGAATGGGCGGGCGACGCGGCGCTGGCCTTCCGCTGCGCGGCCAGCGATTGGAGCGGCGCGCTCGACCGGCTCGATCGCAACATGAAGAGCGGGTTGATCGACAAGGCCGCGCATCGGCGCCAGCGTGCCGTGTTGCTGACGGCGAAGGCGTTGACCGGCGAAGCGAACGATCGCGACGCAGCCAAGACAGCCGCGCTCGAAGCGGTCAAGGATGCGCCGACTCTGGTGCCGGCAGCGGCGCTGGCAGGCCGCCTGGTGTCGGAGGATGGCGATGTCCGCAGAGCCGCGCGCATCATCGAGACGGCCTGGAAGGCCAATCCGCATCCGGATCTTGCCGAAGCCTACGTCAATCTGCGCAAGGGCGATTCCGCGCGTGACCGGTTCGCGCGGATCGAGACCCTGGCCAAGTTGAATCCGAACAACGTCGAGGCGGCCCTGGCCACGGCGCGGGCGGCGCTCGACGCCCAGGAATTCACCGCTGCGCGCTCCGCCCTGGCGCCCTATATCGCCGAGCCGTCGCAGCGGGTGGCCATGCTGATGGCGGAAATCGAATCCCGGGAGCATGGCGACGAAGGCCGTGCGCGCGAATGGCTCGCCCGCAGCATTCATGCCAAACGCGATCCGACCTGGACGGCGGATGGCATCGTATCCGAACGGTGGATCCCGATCTCGCCGGTGAGCGGCAAGCTCGACGCCTTCGAATGGAAGGTGCCTGTGACGCCGATTCAACTGCCTGGACCGGTGATCGAAAACCGCCGCGATCTGCCGCAATTGTCGGCGGCATCGGAAACGGCGCAAACGTCCGATCCAGCGCACATTCCCGAGCCGCCGGCGGCCAAACCCGCACCGGACGCGGCCGGCAGTCCGGCTGATCCGGCATCTCAAGCCGCACCGTCGGCGTCATCGGCGCCGGCAGCGGACGCGAACGGGGCGGAAGAGCGCCCGCCGCTCGACCATCCGCCGGACGATCCCGGCCCCGGAGCCGATGTCGCGGCCGATCCGCAACCGCGTTCGGGTCCCGCGCCCGACGGCTGGCAGAAGATGCGCCAGATGTTCAAGTAACAGCTCTTCAAGTAACCGCCGATAGCGCGCTTTCGATTACAATCGAATCATGCAAATCACGAGAGCGCCCTAACTTATTGATTTGTCGCATTTTCGGGAGGGGCAGCGGATTCTGCCCTGGGGTCAAGCCGTTCGCAGACCGGGTTGACCCGGTTCCGCGCCTTTAACGCTCCAATCTCGGGTGAACCCGCCATCGGTGTCAGGCCTTCGCCTGGGCATGCGCCAGATGGCATATGGCGCGGCAGCCAACTTGCCATCGCACGCCCGGGCGACTATCAGAGTGCGCAGACCGCGCCCGGTACCGCACGGTCTCCAATCGGCCGGAACAATTTCGATCCGGACGAAGCCGGCGCCGCAATAGCTCAGCTGGTAGAGCACATCATTCGTAATGATGGGGTCGGGGGTTCGAATCCCTCTTGCGGCACCAGTTTCTTTAGCAAATTCAATAACTTATGTGCTTTGCTAATTTCTGTAGCCTAGGCAAAAATGAGTATTACAGCCATATTACAGCAGTTCCAAATTTTTCAAGGATTTTTCCGCATGGCGGCCAACCGGATGGTTAATCGCAGAGACTACCGAGACGGTAAGATAATCCTCTACCAGCTCGAGGGCGTCCCAACCAATTATGGCTCTACCGGATCAAGCGACCCGGGAACCAAAGGCTACAAGACAGGCGGAACTCGCACATCGGACGAATACGAAGCCCGAAGGCAGCTGATAAGGTCTTTCGACGAACTGGATCTCGCTGCCAAGCTCGGCAAGCCGCCAGCAGGACGTAAGCTGAAAGCCGTTGTCGAAGAATTTGACAAAGCTTATTCGATTTCGGCCCCGTCGGCTGCAAATCACAAGGCAATAATGCAGTTTCTGAACGGTTATTTGTTGCCGCACTTTTCCCGGCGATCGATTACGGAACTAACGCCAGCCGAACTGACAAAATTCTTCGATTGGCGACGCCTGAACGGCAAAAGGGGGAAGCCGAAAAACACAACAATTCTGCACGAAATGAGCCGACTGCAGACATTCCTACGGTGGTGTCGTGAACGAGATTTCATAGCAGAGGATGTGAAAATAAAGCGACCAAAGCTAGTAAGGACGAGACGTCCGCATTTCGAACAAGCAGACTGGCAACGGCTCACTCGACATCTACGTGAATGGCCGAAATTGGCGGAGGGTACGTCGGGCCCGATTGTTAGAAACCGGACGTTGCTCTGCAACTACATCCTTATCCTGGCGAATTCGGGTCTCCGTCCCGGTGAAGCAAAAAATCTTCAATGGAATGACATCGAAGTTAATCGGGGGCAGATGATGTTTAATGTCTCTGGAAAAACAGGCAGGCGTGCCGTCGCAGTGCAATCCACCGTCAAAGAATATATCGGTCGGATCAAGAATCTGAGAAAGCAAGAGTGCAATGGAGAGCCACCCCTCGATAGCTACGTTTTTTGCCACAAAAATGGAAATCCAGTAAAATCCTTCAAGAAGGGATTTTCAGCTTTGATAAAATCAGCTGGCGTCGAGCTAAATTCTCACAACGAGAAGCGAACGATATATTCACTGCGTCACACGTATGCGACATTTAGATTGGAGGACAACGCCAACATATTCGGCCTGGCACTGAATATGGGAACCTCGGTAAAAATGATCGAGAAATTCTACGGTCACGCAACAACTCGAGCAATGGCCTCCGAAATCACAAAATCCCGAATCAACTCGACTTCAACCCGCAAAGCCAAAACAAACAAAAAGAACAAAAAGCCGACCTAGACATTATTTCCTATCCATGTAGCGTCCTCCTGTAAACCATGGAGGACCAAATGACTGCTCTGAAATCCCTTGCATTCACAACGTTACCAAGCTCCACCCGGAACCCGGTTGAAATCCGACGAGCCAAAACGATTGCTCGGCTGGAAGAACAAAAACGACTGGCCACCGATCCGACGCACGTTCGAATCACAAAGCGCTGGGTGAAGATCGACGGCAACAAGTCGCTGATCGAAAAGCAGCAACGAGTTTATCCCTGGTGGCGAACCACACCGAGCGGATCAGTTGTTCTTTTCATCAGGGTCGCCGGCAAGCCTGTAGAGTTTGAGAAGGGCAAAGCCGGAATTGCCGTGGCGGACATCGACAGCCTGCCGGTCGTCATCGATACCGTCATTGCTGCAGTCCGCAACGGGGAGCTTGACGATGCGCTTGGGCAGCATTCGAAGGCCCGACCCGTTACGAAGAAGAAGGCGGCATAACGATGAAACGAGCCGTTATAGCAATTGTGGTGATCCAACTTCTTGCTGGTGTCACCGTCGCTCAGGAAGGCCCTGGAACAAAATTCCGGGGCCTTTTTGTTAACATGAGCAAATCCGACCTTGATCATGTCCACCTCGATGAATTCGAGGTCCGTTCGAGAGGTCAGGAGGCAACGCTTTCGGCCAAGGGAAAGGGCGTAAGATGTGCTGTCCTGCGGTTCGACAAAGCGGGGCGGGTGGAGGCAATGAAGTTGAAGCCTTGCTTCTTTAGGGCTGACGACCTCACTGGCGACCAGTTTGCTCAAAAGGTGGTCGATACCTTCCGCATCCCTTCCTTGGACTGCAATACGCAGAGCCTGTATTCTCGAGACCTTGGCGGCAGCATCGTCATAAAGCGGTGTTCAGGATCAGTGCCAACGGGCGAGCTGCTTCACATCGAAATCACTACAGCCGGCATGTTTGGGACGGAAATTACAATGGACGTTGTGCGGCGGGGCAATGAGAAGCGGCCGAAATTTGACTAGGAAGCGCAAGCGACAATATAATTGCATATTTCCGAAACACAAAATGTCCACACGTTCATGGCAAAATTACTGGATTCGCCTTCCCTAACCGATCCAGACTCAGGTATTTAGATATCAATGAGTGGGAGAAATGCGATGTCTAGTTACTATCCCGCAGACGAGCTCAAAGACCCGCTGATAGGAAAGGTATTAAGTGGCGGTTGGATTATCCGAGAGCGGGTACAGAGGCACGCCAAACAAACTGGAAGCAATTTTTCAATAGGATATATCGTTCAACGAGGAACAGAAACCGCGTATATGAAAGCCTTCGATTTCGAGGAAGCTTTAAGCGATCCCGAGCCAATTAAAGCCCTTGAACAGATGTCTTCGAGCTTCAACTTTGAGGTCGACCTATTAAAAGTCTGCGCCGATGCAAAAATGAGTCGGATAGTCAGAGCTCTTGCTCACGGCGTAGAAGATTGCGATGGCGTCCCATTCAGAAAACTCTGCTACCTTATTTTCGAATTGGCCGATGGAGATATCAGAAAACAAATATACGAGCGAGTTGATCCAGCTCGCAACCAAATGACCCCAGAAACTCTTACTTGGCGAATTCGCTGCCTTCATCAAATTGCGGCGGCGCTTGAGCAATTGCACAACAAGGGGATATACCACCAAGATTTAAAACCATCAAATGTTCTCGTTTTTTCACAAATGAATGTATCCAAACTTGCCGATCTTGGCCGAGCACATTTCGATAATCTAACCGCGCCACATTATGGCTCCAAATTGCCGGAGCTCTTCGCTACGCTCCGCCGGAGCTTTTGTACAGAGCGCCAATGAGCGACTCCAAGTCTCAGCGATCTGCTGCCGACCTTTATCTGTTCGGAAGCATGATTTTCTTTCTCGTCATGGACACTCCTATAACGCCTGAACTTATGAACGGAATGCGGCCGGAGCATCAAGTCGTTATTTTCGGCGGAACAAATTTAGGCGTTCTCTTGTTTGATATGCTTCCATATTTGTCGGAAGCGCACGACAAGGTTATTCAGTCCTTTAAGGAGCAACTGACCAAATCGGTTAGTCACCCAGATCCAAACGTGGATTTGCTAACTGATATTCTAAGATACGCAACGATGCCAAATCCCGAATTACGGGGACATCCATCATCACGGCGTGTGAAATTCGGCAATCCATATGAGTTGCGCAGATTTGTAAGCGCACTAGATATGATAGCGGCACGGCTTGCTCGCAGGTGTATTGTTCAGAATGAACAAGATTCTCCGGATAATGTTCAAAGGCGTGTAGTTCCCCGCTGGCGCTCATTAAGCGCCACGCCAAGGTTAGAATCGAATCGCAATCGAAGTCGTCACCGGTAGACCACCGTACCGAGTTGGCGACCTTATCTGCAGCGTGGAAGGTTACCGAGACGTCAATAACGCCGTCGAACTCTTATATCTGGGATCACTGGAGTGACCTCGCCGACCATAGAGGACGCAATTCATTTCATCTTGAATTCCGAGAACGTAAGCCCATCAGTAAAGCGATTGGCAGCAGAACAGGCGAGCGATAAAACAGAAGAAAAGCAAGCTGATTTGAGGCAGTCAAGTCGTTCCGCCGATTTCCAAATTAGAGAAATCCGACGACGAATTAAGCATTATCCAAGAAACCCAATTGCCCATGTTGAGCTAGCCAGAGCGTATTGCATAAAGGGTCTCGACACCAAGGCAATGACCACTTTCGTATAGCGTTACAGCTATGCCCCGGAAAATCGGTTCGTACTTCGTTCTGCAGCACGTTTCGATGTTCATACAGAACGAACGGATCGATCAAGGCGTTAGATGGGGGCATACGCTAAGCATGATCCGTGGATTGCGGCTAGTTTTGTCTCGTTATGTGATATTGAGGGGAAGTCGGTTCCAAATATTAAGTTACTTCGTTCCTTGGTTGTCGAAGATCGTCATCCAGCGGAAATCAGTGAACTGTCTGCTGCGCTAGCAACACTTGAATCAAAAGAATACCAGGATTAAACGAGCGAGAAAGTTTCTGCGACTGGCTGCAAAAGCACCAAATGAAAATGTTGTAGCGCAACTGTATTGGATTTCTCGAAGATACGGAACAGCATTCGATTTCGATCTTATAAATTCTGAATCCCACGAAGCTACGACGATACATTCTGCACGGCAAAACAAATGGCAAGCTGCGGTTAGCGCCTGCTGGCAATGGTTTGAAGACGGAGCCATTTTCGATCTCGGCCGGCCTTTGAAGGTGGTTTTATATCTCCGAGATCTAAAAGATGCAAAGGCGCTCAGGAGTTCGCGAAATCGAGGATTCGATCAAATCCAGAGTCTGTGGGTGTTCATAAATAACCTTGTTACGCATTGATTTTGGAAGGGATCTTACGGCTGCGTCGCATACAAATAGACGAGAGCGAAACAACTGCCGCCTGACGAACGTCATAAAATGATATTCATCGCCACCGAGGGATGATTTCTACGTCAGGGGGATCCAGAGCGAGGTGCGGCACTGTACATTGATGCGATCACAAAATTCACGAAATAAAGAATGACAATCGCCGCGCAATTAGCATTTTTGCATTTTTGCGTTGAAGAGCTGAGACTCGGTCGCGGTCTGCCGTGGACAACCTCGAGGACAGATAGAAGCCAATATATTAATTCAGAAAAGACACCAGACAGATGGTTAGAGATGTTTACAATAATTTTGTTGCCCCCATGATTGATGCCTGCAAAAATTCGGCATCTGACAACCACCATGGCATCATTCCGGTTCGACCTTCGACGTAGACGAATTTGAATTCGAATTTAACTAAGGAATGACAAATAAAACCAAGACATTTGTGGGCAAATCAAACAACCAATTCCAATCAAATCGTATCTCGACAAAGACGTTCGTTTTCCAGACAGCCAGCACCAACACCAATTAACTATCTGAAATCGCTATCTTAAATGTCTAGATTGGCTTCCGAAATCCCAATACGTTCCGGAAAGAAAGCGATGCCGATTTCCGGAGGCTGCCATGATCACGGTGGGTTACGCACGGGTTTCCACAGACGACCAAAGCCTTAACCTGCAACTTGACGCCCTGAACCAAGCGGGATGCCGGCGTATATTTCGAAGAAACTGCATCCGGCGCCTCAAGCAATCGGCCGAAGCTGGCGGATGCAATCGCCTTCCTGCAGAAGGGCGATACATTGGTGGTTTGGAAGCTTGATCGCCTCGCACGTTCGTTGTCCCACCTGATCGACACCATCGAAATGATTCAGTCAAAGGGGGCGGGGTTTCGCTCGCTTACCGAATCAATCGATACGACCACAGCAGGCGGTCGCCTGATCTTCCACATCTTCGGTGCACTGGCTGAATTCGAACGCAACATAATCCGTGAAAGAACAATTAGCCGGCCTCGGCTGCGGCAAAAGCTCGTGGCCGGATAGGTGGTCGCCCGAAGGCATTCGACGCTCAGACAATGTCGATAGCCGAAGCGCTATTGCGTGATGGCTTGCTGACCGTGCGTGACGTGGCTCGACAGGTCGGTGTGTCACCAGCGACGCTTTACAAGTACTTTCCGCACCCGAGGTCGGGTAGTTGGTAATGTTATTCAACGAAATCATTTTATACCAACTCCTACTTTTGAAAATAGAAATCGGTGCTGGCAGACAGCGAACCATATTTGAATGGTTGTTGCCTCCGCTGGGTCGTTGCCATGACATCGTCTCTAACATAGTCGAACAAGCGCCGCATCTCGATGGCCGGCTTCTGTTGTATTCGCTTTACGAGTGACTCGGCGAATGGACTATTCGTGCTGTCGCCGTCCAATGCGACTTCGCCATGTTTGGCCGCATACACAATTAGCGTCCCAGCCTCCGGTTCAACTCGTGCAAGGCCTCGACCAATTGATCTTGTAGCCACGGATCGCCGCATTTGACTAGCAAATGGATTGTTCCGGCAAGCATCCAAGATTACGAGCCGCAGTTTCTTGGCCCCTTCTATCGCATTGATGACCTTGCCAACATCTACGGCTTCAAATTCGATATCCCGATCAATCTTCAACTGAGCATCGACCGGGATCAGATAATTGACCCCGCCAAACTCTATACCGTGACCAGAAAAGTACACGACTGCCCAATCTGCTGAATCAGCGGTGCGGGCAAATTCTCTCAGCGCCCGAATGGTCTGCTCACGAGTTAGATTGTTCTTGACCGTTACTGATTGAAAGCCAGTCGAACGCAGGGTCGAAGCAAGCAATTCGGCATCGTTACCAGGGTTTGGCAGAAATGAGACATGCTGGTAGCGGCTGTTGCCGATGATTAACGCAACTCGCCGCTCATTATCGAAGTCAATGGGCATTCTCTGTTCCGGAAGCAGCATGCAATGAATTCTCGGTTGCAGCCTCAGACGAATGCGCTACAGCCTGGACAAGTTCATTGGCCGCCCAAATGCCGGCCTCCTTGACTGACCCATCTGAGGAAAACAGCGTTCCTTTGCCATTTCGCATGTCGTCACGAAATTGGCCGACATACTTCTCTCCATCATTGTAAAATAACGTGCCTTGGCCGTGAAATTTGTCATCTACGAATTCACCAATGTACTTGCTTCCACTCGAGAAAACGTATGTGCCTTGGCCATGATATAGTCCGTCTTTAAAAGTCGCCGGCGTACTTGCTGCCGCTCGAAAAAGTGAATGTTCCATATCCATTGAATTTATCGTTTTTAAATTCACCGACGTACCTATCTCCGTCTGCGAAGATTTGTGGTTCCGTTTCCATCGAATTTGTCGTCTTTAAAATCGCCAACGTATTTTGCTTCCACTCGCAAAAGTGAAAGTTCCAGTTCCGTTAAACTTGTCGTCTCTGAAATTTCCTTCGTATTTGTTTCCGCTCGGAAGAGTGAGCGTCCCTGTTCCGTTGAATTCGTTGTTTTTGAACTCGCCGACGTACCGATTTCCGCTTGTAAACGTGAACGTACCGGTTCCATGAAACAGATTGTTCTTGAACTCGCCTACATATTTGTTTCCGCTAGGAAAAGATAAGTGCCGTAACATTCGGTCCAAAGCTTGCTCTTATTCTTTGGGCACGAAGGAAGGTTGGTTCTGCGCCAACGCTCCGCTCGACAATAGCGATGCGAAAATCAACATGGCGCATGCGAAGGGCATTGCCAGAAGGCGAGAATGAAATAGCATTGTCACAAAATTCCTCCATAAAAAATTCGTTGCGGTCGCAGTTTGGTCAAAAGTTTACCCAATTGGGCTAATCCCGCAAGGATCGGCTAGATACATTCCAAAACCGATAGCCGTGGGAGCTGGTGCGATTTCCCCGGCCATCCCGCTACTGTGCACTGCAATGACGACAAGCGTGCTGTAGCCACGTTCCAATGGTAACTGGGAACCGGTGGCTCCCCTCTGTAAAAAGGCCTCTCAGCGTTCCCAAGACCGCAAAAATCCCAGAAAACTTCCTCAAATATTTCGATCAGTATTCCCAGACTGAGAATAAGGTCACGCTTACCCTGTTCACATCACTAAAACATGGAAGCGGCCCCGCTGGGCCGATCCTCGCCAAAAGTGCTGACAAGCGCCCAAACAATTGGTAACTTTTTAGAAAGCCTCGCCAAGAAGGTTCTTTGGAACGTCCAATATTGGGAGGATGACATGAAAAAGATCCTGTATTTGTCCACGGTTGCAATGTTTGTAATCGTTGCTACACCAATGTACGGAGTTTCTGAAACGCAGGCTTGTAGCATCACAGCAGCAAGAACTTGTGGTGGCAGCGCATGCCCGTCTGGCGAGAGCTGCAACAAGACTGATGACTTCACATGCAAGTGTCAACCTAACACCCGGGGCAAAAAGCCAAAGCCTCGCAGTGAGATGACTCCTGCGCCAAGTAATGTAGAGCGGACATCACTCCTTCAATCCGTTCTTGGAACACAGCGCTGAGCGAAACGGGACTAGGCCACGTTCGTCTGGTCTTCGGAATTGGGCCTCGAAGGCTTTATCCTTCGGGGCCTTTGCATTTTCAGAAATATGTCGTCATGCAGCCGGACACGCAGGTCCGACTGGATGCATTCCCAAACCGATAGCCGTGGGACGTGGTGCGATTTCCCTGCCATCCCGCCACTTGCTACCGTAAGGGCGGAAAACAGCTGTAGCCCCGTCCAATGGCGGCGGGGAACCGGTAGCTTCCCGCTACTGGGCCGGCATTCCCATGTGCTTCACCGCCTCAGCCAAGCGTCTTCATGAGAAATGTCTTCGACCAGTACTCCCAGACCGAGAACAAGGTCACGCACGCCTTGGTCACGGCGCTGAATGAGGACCGAGGCTGCTAGATCGTTCTTGCATGATCTGGTGAAGGTGAAGCCACCCCGCAGGGCCACCGGACCTGCTTGCTCTCGAACAGCAATACCCCGGCGAAGCCGAAACGTCGGAAGAGGAAGCCGAACGTCGAGGCATCCCCGACGCCTGGATCTACGATGAGGAAGAAGCGTGGTGTGTGATAATCGAAAGCAAGGTGCAGGCGCCTCTGAAGGCCAAGCAAATTGAACGGCACCGGTCTACGGCAAGAACCGTGGATTCCAGACGGTAATTCCGGTCGCCATCACTGCAAATGTACCCGCATCATTTCGCTGCGATTGCACGACGCTCGAATGGCGAAGCATTTACGAGTGGTTGTGTCGAATGGAGGCAGACCACGAATGGGCCTGAGACTGAAACGCTATCTTGAAGTCGTGGAAGCCAAGCTGGCCGCTGCCGGTCAGTTCGTGGAGGGAACGCTCACGATGTTTGCCGGTGTCCCGTTCGGATCTGATAGCCCGTACACGTATCTCGAAGCCAAGCGCATTCTTGGATTGGCAATGGGAGAACTGCGTCAGCGGAAGGACTTGATAGCAATCGGAATGGACCCTGCGCTGTCGGGCCGAACTGCAATAACGGGGAGTCGAAGGGTGATCTGGTCTGGGACTTTCTTCAGCTCTCGGTGGCACAAGGAGCTGACAAGTTCACCGAACATCCGCATCTAACTTTGAGCATTCACACTGACCACGCCGAAGCGATGCTGACGATCCCGCATTCCTTGAACTCTGTGATGCGTAAACGGGTGATCGATCTAGGGGCCGACGGCTTCCACGTGAAAGTGAAAGAAGTAATCGGGGCGATGTCCGAACTGTTAAACGAGAAGGTGTTCAGCCGTGGTTTCGGGGAATACAACGTCGGTATCCGTCGCAAAGGTCGATTCCGTTTGTCGACGCTCAAATCGATTTTGATCTGAGAACTGTGATTGGGAATGGTGAACGGACCAAGAACCAACCATCTGGCTCGATGCTGCTTACAATGCTTTCGTGAACAAGGCCGGCAGCAACTACCAAATCCAAATCGGTGCTCATTTCCGTACGCTCGGTGCCCCGACATTCACACGCCGAAAGCCATCGATCTATTTGCGGAGACGTGGGTAGCGTGCAAGCCGATCATCGATCTGGCGAAATAAGTTGAATGCAACCGCTAAAACTTGACCGCTTCCCTTCTCTGCCGAAGCCATCGGCGGTATTCGTCGATGGATTTGTTGTGCTTTTCTTGATTGCATTGCATGCAAGCCAAAACAAGATTGTCCAGATCATTTGTTCCACCCATCGTGCCGGCAGCTTGTGATCGATATGGAACGAATTATTGAGCGTGTCCTTGCAATAATAACAATTGAAACCGCCGTCACGCTGAACTAATTGTCGTTTCGAGTTCTGTGCGTTCGCTTGCCGAAAAGTTGTTGAAACTCCGCTGCTGCGCTCGCTCGATAACCTGATATGGATTTTCTCGATAGTGCCGGCGAGTGTTTTCTGTCGGATACAGCCTCTGCAAGTATAGCGATACGATCCATTCGGCTGATGTCCGAAATTGTTTTTGTTCAGCGGATACACGCTACCGCACTTTCTGCAACGTCGTACCTCCGTCATTTGCCTACCCTTTAGTTGAGGCACCGCTCTTCGACGACAAGGTAATTTTCCCCTGTCTCGGTGACGGAAACATCGTCCAAAGGTCCTCACGTAATTTGTCTGACGCTGACGTTCGAGCATAGCCTTTCATGCAATAAGTCACCAATCGATCGAAAGCTGGTCTTGTTCTTGTCGAATCGCTGCACATCGAGTATTTTTTGATTCCAGCATCAATGCCAATCTGAATACTTGGCTTCGCCTTCTCGAACCGCTCCAGAACAGACGGTTGAACAAATAAAATTGCATGGACATGAGGCATCGAGCCTTCAGCTGATTGTCCGGTTCGGGTTCCTGCAAAATCAACGAAGGCATAAGCGATCGGGAAACAATTCCGATAACGGCCGAGGTATTTCCAGCCGAACATTCGTTTTAGAAGCGGGAGGTAATAGCACTGTTCAAAAGCCGTCAGCGCTGCGGCTGCCGGCTTGTTTCCAATAGCGTGAGGGCTGATCGTGACCATAAAAACAGTCTGTTCCAGGAACTCGTCTTGGCTCTGACTGAAATCACCGTGGTTACCATAATGCTCAGCTGCGCTTCGCATTACGCCTTCGGCGACACGCTGACTTGGTAAATATGAAATGGTTGGTTGGATGTTAGACATTGAAATTTCTACTCTTTTTCCAATAAGGGACCTCTGGGCCGCATCCAATTAATGCGCCCACGGCAAAAACTCTGGTTGCTGGGTCAGTTCAAATTCTTGCGGGCGGTTCTGCCCCAACCCAACTCGGGAGAGGCTCCAAAAAATCCGCAGAGGGCATAATGAATAAAATTGAGGCTTGCCGCCTCGGGCACGTTACCAACGTTTGCGACCCAAGCGGTCGCTTAGTATTTATTGACGCCAAGTCGGCTAGCGTGGCGCAAATTCATATTCAATTTTGATTATTTTACCACGACGCCTTGTGTTTGATCTATAGGTTCAGCTTAGAAAAATGCTATTACAATCCTATTACAGAAATATTTTGCTTCAATTATCGGTTTAATATCAATAGTTTATCAGGACCCACAGTTATTCGTAATGATGGGGTCGGGGGTTCGAATCCCTCTTGCGGCACCACCTCTTTTACCAACCGAAAATTGGTCTGGAGCGTACCGGAGTGAACTCCGGTGCAATCGGGAGACGTGAAAAGGGGCTCCGGGAAGCGGCGGAAAGCAGACTGAGGCCCGCGGTTACACGGTGGTTACAGCGAGGGTGTCTGCCTATTATTGCGGTCGGTTTCATGCGAGGCGCCGAGTAGCGGAATGCCGCATTGAAGTAGGAAATCAACGGTCCCTCGGTGCCATTCTGGCCTCCGAGTGGGATCTTCGGCATCGCCATGCGGACAAAAATCACCATGCCTTGCCGCGCATGTGTCAGCAATACGCGATATGCGTTCGCGAGATAAGTCTGCTGGGCGGGTTTCGAAACATTTTGCCAGGCGGTCCCGCGAAACCGTTGATACGTCCATCGGCCGTCGACAAAGCGGAGGTCAGCCTCCCAACACATACCTACCCAATCGAGTTCCAAACCTTGAATATCAAACTCGGTCGCGGGGTCTTCAAGGTAAAACGAGGACCGCACGTCAGTCGGTCCATTTAAGAACCAATATTTGGCGTCGATTTTCTCGTGAACGTTTAGGCCAATTGGCTTCAATCTCGTCGCGCCCGAGGAAGCCACTAAGCCAAAACGTTCGGTGCCCCGAGCCTGCCTGCGCAGCCAACCACGAGCGTCTTCAACGTCGCGCGTGATAGCAATGGGATACGTCGAGCTAATTGCAGCATAAAGCTTGCGTGCCTCGCGTGCGTTGCCTTCGATGACAGCGCCAATAAAGTCAGACAGCTTCTCGGCGCGGAAGGACCGGACAGAAACGGAAAGGTGCAATTCCTCGAGTGATTGACTTTCGAGACCTTGCTTCATATCCGAGGCTGTATGACCCCATTGATAGTCTCGATTTTCAAGCGACGGCGAGGTATATACCTTCCAATGCGCGAAACGGCGGCGAAGAGCGCTGAACCATTCAGGTAAACCCGCTTCACCCACGTTGATCTCTTGGCCGCCGCCTACCAAGCAAATGATTGTGCACCAGCCGGCATGCCGGTTCATAACGCTGATAAGAAATTCCGAGTCTGACATATCGAAGCTTGTCTCACCCTTCTTCTGTATCATGAACTTCGAAAGCTTGATTCAAGTCCCAAGCCCGCTGCGCTTCGTCGAATACGACCACGCGTTCGATTGGCGGTGCGACCTTGTTGCGAAGACCCTCATCACGAAAATGGTGAATGTTCTGAATGAAGCTCCGAACCTTCCGCTCGGCATCCGCCTTGCGGCCGGGTTCGCCGGCATCCCTCATGCGCGATACTTCATCACGGGCAAGCGCCTCGCGTAAAACCTCGACTAAGGGGCCATTGCCCGACAGAAAGACGGCATGTTCGTCCTCATGCGCTTTCGCGCGGTGCGTGATGAGGTTAGACCCGCCAAAGTTTTACCAGCACCCGGTACGCCCGTTACAAAACAGATGGCTTTTTCATGGTTTGCTTGGTTTGTTCGATGATACGCGAGAGGCAATCCGTTGTTATGCCCAAATTCTTAGCGCCAGCATCGGATCGTGTGATTTCCTCAACGTTATGGCCTCGATATAGAGCCTGTGCAGCCTCGATTATTGTGGGTGTTGGCTCTATCGCTATGTGCCCAGACATTGGCGTCAAACGCTGCTTGTGGCGGCGTTTGATGCCGGACGTGTGGATAGAAGCATGCCCAGATTGCTGCCATTCGATAACAGCGGATGCGCTACCCCATCGTCTGACCAAACCAGGTTGATCGGTAAGTCACCTGCGCCCGTTGCGACGACGATTGGAACGATACGCCGGTCATGACTACCTGAATGAAAATTCTTCAGATCAAGCGAGTAGTCCACCGCTTGATCGATCGCTGAACGCTCAAATCGCTGCGTACCAACTTTGAACTCTAGAACAAAAACAATACCCGCTAATACGACGACCACGTCCGCCCGCTTACCCATGCGAGGTATCGAAAACTCGAACGCAATCCATCCGTCGACCGACGAGGCTATTGTTCCTGTAGTGTTATTATTTGCGCCTGCCACGCGTTTCGTTGGAGTTGCTCTAAATCATGGCCATGATGCGCGGCAAGATGCCAAGATTGTTTCAGGTGCAGCTGTTAAAAAATTATCTATTGTAGAGCCATAGTAGTAACTTAGCATCTATCACCAAATGAAGATCGATTCGAGGTTGCTGCGCCGCACTGATGGCGTCTCTCTTTTGAAGCGTGTAGGGCCAAACTCTGGTTGGAAAACGTGCCAGCAGCAACAAGAATGCGCGCTGGCACCGAGCCCGCTGGAACAAAGGCAAGACCAGTCAGGAAATTCGCTTGCCGATACTGTTGGCTCCTGCAGTCGGTTAAAATCGCGGCATGCTTGACATAAAAGCCGGAAAGCTCTGATCGAAATTCAGGATCTTTTCGATCGCAAAAGCCATTCTTCGTTGTAAAAAATGGTCGCCGGAAACATACGGCCGTCAGTGTTGGCCAATCGCAACATTTCGTTCATTCGTCCGAGCGGTGTCATGTGCCTTCCAAGTATCGGCTTCCAATTCGATTTCCTTGCAGAATGACTTTGCATTCACACTACTTATTGCAACGTCTTCTCCGTGTTTTAATCGTCTTTTAGACGATTGGAGAACATGATGAACTCCTCCACCACCAAATACGACGTCTACACCTACGGCGGCAAATTCCTCGCCACCCACGACGAAACCGACATCGAAGAAGTTGCACAGTTGGATCTGAACGATATCAACTGGGCCATCGAGGAGTACGGCGACTTGCAGCTACGTCGACCTTGAGAGCGGACAACTGCTCCACATCGTTGAGCACGGGGATATCTTGCCGGAGGACATTTCCTTCGGTGGCATCTGAAGGCAGTTGCCGAGAATGGGCCCAGGGCTAGGTCAAAGTTTGGACCCGATAGAAGGTCAGGCCATTTTCTCTAATCCTCCCTGATGGCCGCCTCCAGAGCAAGCTTTGCCATGCAGAGCCTGTAGCAATGATCGAACTCCGGGCATTCCAGGCAATCGTCCCACTGCGCGATATCCGTTTTGACCGCGCGGTCAGAGCGCGCCAGTCCTATGGAGCCGAGTTTAAAGCTGAAGACCTTACCCTTCATCTCCTGGTTGGGCCGGAAATGTAGGGTGTCATGGAACATCGTTCCGTAGCAGGCTTTGTGTTCACGCATGATGGCTGCCATCCTTTGCAGGGGTTGCCCGGGAGTGGATTTTACCGCGGTTCCGGAAAAAGACCGCGCGTACGGTTAGCGAAGGCGACAAGCGACAGCATAACCGGAACCTCGACGAGGACACCGACCACGGTCGTGAGCGCGGCACCCGAATTCAGGCCGAAGAGGCTGATAGCCACCGCCACCGCCAGTTCAAAAAAGTTCGAAGTTCCGATAAGTGCGCAAGGTGCGGCGACATTAAAGGGCACCCGCCACAGATAGCCTGTGACATATGCCACCGCGAAAATGCCGTAGGACTGTACCAATAACGGCACGGCGATCAACGCGATGAGTAGAGGGTTGTCGAGGATGACGTGCCCTTGAAAGCCGAACAGCAGAACCACCATAGCGAGGAGTGCTATAA
>CAWDZJ010000017.1:0-130353 GCA_963806815.1 uncultured Alphaproteobacteria bacterium
CCGCAATCGCAACGGCCTTCTTCTGTCCGACCAGCACGACCAGCTTCTTTCCCCGGGTGACGCCGGTATAGAGCAGGTTCCGCTGCAGCATGGCGTAGTGCTGCGTCAGGAGCGGAATGACCACTGCGGGATATTCCGAGCCCTGGCTTTTGTGGATGGTTGCGGCATAGGCCAGCACCAGCATGTCGAGTTCACCGAATCCGTAGGCGACCGAGCGGCCATCGAAGCTGGCCGTCAGCTCGCCCTCGGCGGGATCGACATCATCAACGGTAGCCGATGTCGCCGTTGTAGACCTCCTTATCGTAGTCGTTCTGGACCTGCATGACCTTGTCGCCGGGCGCGAAAGTCCAGCCGAAGCGTTCGACCTTGCGGTCTCCGGCGGGGTTCAGGGCGGCCTGCAGTTCGATGTTCAACGACCGTGCGCCCACCCCACCGCGGTTCATCGGGCACAGCACCTGGATGTCCCGGATGGGATCGAGGCCGAAGCGTTTGGGGATGCGTGTCTTCACCAATTCGATGATGCGCGATACGGCGGTTTCGGGATCGTCGGCTTGCACAAAATAGAAATCGCTCTCGGCTCCGGGTGGGCTGAGGTCAGGGATGGAGCCCTGATTGATGCGATGGGCGCTGGTGATAATCCGGCTTTGCGCGGCTTGCCGGAACACTTCCGTCAGCCGTACCACCGGCACCGCCCCGGAGGCGATGATATCGGCCAGAACCTGGCCCGGCCCGACCGATGGCAACTGATCGATATCGCCAACGATCAAAAGGGCGGTCCGGTCCGGTACAGCCTTCATCAGCGCCTGCATCAGCATGACGTCGACCATTGATGCCTCGTCGACGACCAGTAGGTCGCAATCGAGCGGATTGTCCTCGCCGCGCTTGAATCCGCCGGTCTTGGGATCGACCTCCAACAGCCGGTGGATGGTCTTGGCCTCGAAGCCGGTGGCCTCGGTCATACGCTTGGCGGCCCGGCCGGTCGGGGCACACAGGAGAAGATCGATGCCCTTGGCCGCGAGGATGCGCAGGATGCCTCTGATGATGGTGGTCTTGCCGACGCCGGGGCCGCCGGTCATCACCATGACCTTGGACATCAGCGCAAGACGGATCGCAGCGACCTGGCTTTCGGCCAATGCCAGGCCGATGTGCTTCTCGACCCACGGCATGGCCTTGTCCGGGTCGATCCAGGGCCAGGGCAGGGTGCCGCTTGCCAGCCGCTTGAGCCGCTCTGCAATGGTGCGTTCCGCCCGATGCAGGCCTGCCAGGAACACGCACGGTATTTCGCCAACCCGATCGGCGATCACGGCGCCTTCGCGCAGTTCGAGATCGAGCGCGGTGCGGATCAGGTCCTGCGGAACCTCGAGCAGCTTCTCGGCCAGGGGCACCAGTTCCTCTGTCGGCAGCCCGCAATGGCCGTCGTCCATGGCCTCGGTCAGCGCGTAGGAGATCCCGGACCGCACCCGGATCATGGCGGTCTTCTCGATCCCGAGCTTCATGGCGATGGCGTCGGCGGTTTTGAAGCCGATGCCGCGGATATCGCGCGCCAGGCTATAGGGGTTCTCGGTCATGACCTGGATGGCATCGGACCCATAGGTCTTGAAGATCCGCACCGCCCGTGCCGTGCCGACACCATGGCTGTGCAGGAAC
Source organism: uncultured Alphaproteobacteria bacterium (assembly GCA_963806815.1). GTDB lineage: Bacteria > Pseudomonadota > Alphaproteobacteria > Rhizobiales > Xanthobacteraceae > CAWDZJ01. The sequence goes on from CAWDZJ010000017.1 coordinate 1,648, forward strand.
ACCATGATTTCCCGGACGGCTTTCTGCTCGGCCCAGGCCGCCAGAATGCCGGCAGCGCGGACCGGACCGATGCCGGACACCTCGCGAAGCCGCTCCGGCGTCCCCTCGATGACGTCGAACACCTTCTCGCCGAAGGCGCGCACCAGTTTTTTGGCGTAGACCGGCCCGACACCTCGGATCATGCCGGAGGCGAGATACTTCTCGATGCCCTCGGCCGAGGTCGGCGCCGCGGTGCGCAGGAACCGCGCCTTGAACTGCTGGCCGTGGGTGCGGTCGTTGACCCATTCGCCGGTGGCCGTAATCCACTCGCCTGCGCCAATCGCGGCGGCATGGCCGACCACGGTGACGATGTCGCGATGCCCCCTGGCCTTGGCCCGCAGAACGCAGAAACCGTTCTCGGCGTTGTGATAGGTCACGCGCTCGACGAGGCCCGCCAGAACCTCCTGGGACGATGCTTCTGGCCGCGGACTCATGTCGACCATTTAATCTCTCGCTTGGTTGACCTGCTCGTCAATCCGAAGGCAAGCGTTGCCTAAACTCAGTACCGCGGGTGTTCTCAAGTCTGGTTGTAGTAGCGCGCCTGCACCTGGTCTTCAGAAAGGATCCGTTGCGGCAGTGAGCCATGCAGCGGGTTAGTCTCCGTCATCGGTTGAATACATCATCAATACACGCCGGTTTGAATTTTAACCCAAATGCCCCACCGGGCATGAATGGACATGGAAAACTAATTCTCAAAATCGTCCTCGTCGTCGGTTATTGTTTGGGCCGACAGTTGCTGAAACAGCTGTTCCAATTCATCGCTCCACGAAAAAGCAAACTCGGTTTGCATTTTAGTTATTTCCATCTTGGAGACCTCGATATAGGATTGCTCGCTGAGTTTAATTGTGGTTTTTATCGCCTCGACATCTCCATTCGCAGCTTTGTTAAGAAGCGCACGCATCACGAGTTCCAACATCGCGACCTTACGGGGCTTTCCTCCGATCGTTATAGTCGCCTTCTTTGAACACGTCGCTAAGAACACTTGGTGCGGCGATTGGGGCTTCTTCGGCCGTCCCGACGGATTGCCTGACTGGCCCGACTTCCACTTCTTGCTCGCCGGCGGCTTGCCGTAGCCGACGGAGGATTGCCCGGAGGGATTTTTCTTAGGTGGTTTAGAACCGCTCTGATTGGCCATTGCGCGTCTGCCTAGTTCTGCTCGTTGAGCGCAAGTCGATCGTCAGCGCTTCGCGCAGCTGCCGTCGATGCGAAGGTAACTTGCGTCTCCTCCAGCACAGCCTCTTTGTCGGTCATTTCCTGCCAACGTTTGATAATTACGTCGCAGTAGGGGCCGTCGATCTCGATCATCATACAGCGGCGGTCTGTCCGCTCTGCGGCGATGACTGTCGACCCGGACCCAGCAAAGCAATCGACGACAATGTCGCCGCGGTTGGTAATGTCGAGCAGTACGTCCTCAATCAAACCGACCGGTTTGACAGTCGGATGGAACTCGAGGCCATCGCGAGAATCTGAGTTGAGGCTCGATCCCCCGGGATAGGTCCAGACATTCGTCCGCCAGCGTCCATGTCGGCCGAGCTGGACATTGTTGATGTGAGCCGAACTGCCCTTTCGGAAGAACGGATATAATTCATGGGCGCTACGCCACAATGAACCCCTGTCCACCGTTCGTCTTGGCCCACACCGCCGTGTTAAGATGCGCGAGCCCGAGTTCACGGGCCGCGCCCATCACCCCGTCAATATTGCGCCAGTCGATCGCAGTCGAGAGGATGCCGCCATCAACCAGGTGATCTACCGCCGCCTTCATCCAAGCCAAGTTGAACGCCAGGAATTCATCCCGGTTCATCTCTCCGCAAGCCATCGCGAACTCGCGGTGTTCATTGTCGCCGGTGATGTTCCGGACCGATATGTTGTAAGGCACATCGGTCAGTATCAACCGCGCATTGCCGAGATTTCTGATTATGCGCGCATAGCAAGCCGGATCGCGCGCGTCGCCTTGGATGAGCTTGTGTTGCCCAAGAAGCCAGACGTCACCTGGGCGCGATACGGCAGTCTGGCCGAGGATGGGGATCGTGTTGGCTTCTTCTGCGGGAGTTTCAAATACTGGACCCATCAGCACCATGTCTATCTCGGCCATGTCGAAACCCGTGACGACAAGATCATGATCCTGCGCCTCCAACTCCTCGAACTCGATCTTCAACAATTCCAAGTCCCAGGTTCCGCGCTCGCTCAGCCGGTTGAGGGCGATGCTGAGCGCGCGTCGCTCATCAGGGCTGAGGTGGTCGACTACCACGCAGGAAATATCGTTGACACCAAGTTGCCGAGCAGCTTCCAGCACGGTGTGGCCGTGAACAACCCGGCGGTCACTCGAGATTAATATCGGAGCGCAAACACCAAATTTGCGAATGCTCGCAATCACTCGTGCGATTTGAGCTAGGTCGGGGCGGCGCACCCGGCGGCTGGCCGGCCTCAGGGAAGTTATCGACACCTGCTCAGTCTTGAGATGCGGCGCCAGGTCGTTACGACGAGCGGGTATATGCGTGGTTGAACTCGTGCAATCTCCGCAGAGTCTCTCGCCTCTCCTGGGATTTCTGAGCAACCGCCTTAGTCACGCCTAACGGCGCGCCAATAACTTTCGATTTTCTGATCTTCATAATACAGCCTCCGTAGTGGTGGACGATAACCGTCCCGGAGGCTGACGATCCAAGCGAGGGCCGCTCGTACGCCTGAAGATTCCTCGCCAGCCCAAAAGTTGAGGGCATGACTTTGATCCTTCAGGCGAACAACCGACCCTCCTGGTCAAGGCTCGCCTGGATCGCCCGACCTGAAAGTCGATCACGATCCATGCCAAATAAATATACTAGCTACGCCCCAATGCAAGACCGCTCTGCCGGCCTCGGATAGTTTTTTTTCTTTCACCCATTTTGAACTGACAGAATGTTCTCTGGACGCCCTGGGCAACAAAAATGGTCAATTTGGCAAAATTGAAAGAAGGCGACTTGCAATTATTTCGCGGTCCGTGGCGCCGGTGTTCATCCTTGACGTGTGGATTAGGCTGTGGCAATTCGCCGGGCTCAGTTCCAGGGTAGCAGGTCATCGAATCGGCTCAGTGGATCGCGTTCTAGGATTTCCACAACGGCTGCCCCGCGCTCGGCGCCACCTTCGAAGTTGGCGAACTGGCGCTTTCGACCGTGTTGTTGGGTAGTTCTCGATTTCCTCCATCACCGCCAACTGAATATCGTCGCCGGTGCGCGGAGCCGCTACAATCCGGATTCCAATCGAAACGAATGACGAAATGGAATTTCGGCAGCTATATAGTGAGACGCTTTGTCCGACAATCACGTTTACCGCGGTACGGGGCCGCCAGCTTGGATTCTGCGAGCAGGTGGACCCGAAGGCTTTTTCGATCGACCCGTGAGTTGAACTCCGGGCGGTTCGGCCGTGTTGACGGAAGCCTGACTTCGGCCCGCGCGAGCTCGGCTTCGAGGTCGCATTTGCATTCGACGGAAATATTCCCCCTAACGTCGCCTGATTCGGTACTCCTCTGACATATCGTTCTCTCCTCATCTGCAAGTCGAGGGTGAGAACAGATCACGTTCGTTAAACACAAAACCAGTGCGCGAGAAATGCATGTTTGCCCAATTGCGGTGATTCCCTGATGAATGCCATGCAATTCCCAAATTCGACAGATTATTTCCCTGTTAGCTTGCGCAGGGAATATTGGCACAAGTCATTGGATTTGTTGGTCAAGTGGGCGTCAATAAATCCGCAGACGTCGGAATTCCGTAAAATTCCCTGTTAATTTCCCTGTTAGCAGGGAATTTGGCAGTGGAGACGCGTTCGCGGCGACTGCGTCCGCCACCACGCCCTTCCTTCGAATTCGAGGTTTTCGTGTTTGTGCGAGAAAGGCCCGCGGTTAGCGGGCTTCTTGCGCGGCAGTCGTCTCTGCGGAGACGACAGAAGGCGCGATAGCGGCGTTTCGGCGAGCCGTCTCCGGCGCGCGTTTTCGTTTTTCCTGGGAAACAGAGACTGCGGTTGCGGAGACCGGTTCGAGTTGTCAGGACGACGGCGGGATCAGCCCGAGCGCCTCATACTGACGCGGCCATTCGGCGGGCAGATTACACAACCGAGTCATGCCGATGCCATGCGGAAGCCGCCCCTCGATAGCGGCGACAACTAGACCGGGTGCCAGGAACGCCAGCGATACCGTCATGGCGACTTTGCGGGCGCTGCAATTCTCGCGCTCGGCGATGGTTATAAAACTTGTCGTTTGATTGGTGACGAGCTCATCGCGCCAGAGGCGACCGCGCGCGATAGCGGCGACCAGCAGCGCACGACTTTCAGAACGGATCGGCCGGATGGCCTCGGCCATTCCAGCAGGCAACAGGATCTCGCGCTTTCGGGTCGAGGGTGTCTTGCGCCACGGCACAGTAATTGATTGGTTCGATTCCGAATGATCATTGAGTGCAATGATCAACCGGTCGACATGAACGGTGACGCGGGCCACATGTTCGCGAATGAGATCAACGTCAGAGATGTCGTCTGAACGCGACAGCACTGCTCGCAGCGATTTGGCAACAACGGATTCGATCTCCAGAGCGGACACGCGGCTCACACTCGGCATTTGCTCTATCCTGCCCTGCACCAGCGCCGCAGCAATGTAGTATCGATATTTGATGCCACCCTTACGGGCATGGGTCGGGGTCATCCGATTGCCGCGACCATCAACGATGCGGCCGGCGAGTGGCGCCTGCGATACCGTCCGTTGGTTTTTGACCGCATGCGCCTGATCGTCGAGCTTCGCCTGCACCGCCTCGAACAGGGCTCGGTCGATGATGGCGGTCTGTTCTCCCTGCAGGATATCACCTTTGAATGCAACCTCGCCGATGTAGAACCGGTTACGGAGAAGATGCGCGAGCGATCCCCGACCGAACGGAACGCCGCCAACGCGGCGGCCGTCCTTCAGGACCCGCGCCTTAGTGACAAGCCCGCGCCGGTGCAGATCGGCTAGCAGTTGGTTGAGGCTGCCGAGCGCAAGATAACGCTCGAAGATCGTCCGCACCGTCGCCGCTTCAGTCTCATTGACGGTGATCTTACGCTCCCTGGTGTCGTATCCGAGCGGCACCATGCCGCCGACCCATAGCCCCTTGCGCTTGGACGCGGCGATCTTGTCGCGGATGCGTTCGGATGTGACTTCGCGCTCGAATTGGGCGAAGGATAGAAGGACATTCAGCGTCAGCCGGCCCATTGAAGTGGTGGTGTTAAACTGCTGCGTCACCGAAACGAACGACACCCGATGACGGTCGAACAGTTCTACCAGCTTGGCGAAGTCGGCAAGCGAGCGGGTCAGACGATCAACCTTGTAGACGACGATGATATCGATCTTTTCGGCCTCGACATCGTCGAGCAGGCGCCGCAAGGCCGGGCGATCCGTGTTTCCACCGGAGAAGCCACCGTCGTCATATTTGGTCCGGATCTGGCGCCATCCGGCATGGGCCTGACTGCGAATATAGGCCTCCGAGGCTTCGAATTGGGCATCGAGAGAATTGAAGTCCTGTTCGAGGCCCTGGTCGGTCGAAACCCGAGTATAGATCGCACAGCGAACGGACTTGCCGGACATGTCCTTCATTCGACACCGTCCTTGCGATCACGTAGCCCAAAGAAACGTGGCCCGTTCCAGCGCGTGCCCGTGATCGCGGAGGCCACCTTCGACAGGCTGGGATAGATTTCGCCGTTCCAGGCAAATCCATTCTTCAAAACAGAAACCCGATAAATCTCACCGTTCCACTCCCGCGTCAGCACCGTGCCGGGCCGTAGGCGGACCGGGCTTGAGGCGCGACCAGCCGCTTCAGGCGTCGGCGCTGTGTCGAGGAGCCGCCGATATTCCGCGCGGAGATCGCCAAACCGATCGGCCTGCATCCGATAGGCGAGCATCCTGACCATCAGATGTTTCGGCAGGTGAAGAGGTGCCGGTCGCCGAAACAAATTCTGCCACTGGATGCGCAGCACAAGGATGTCGAGATCGCACAGTCGGGCGAGCTCGACATCGCAAGTGGATCGATCCGGTGGCGCCGGATCGATCTTAATGCGTTCCATGGGATCAAGCTGCCTGCCGCTTCGATCGACGTTCGGCTGACTTCGGCGGTGCTTGCTTCACGATCTGATAGAGGCGGGGACCGTCGCCCTTGCTGGATTCGAGGCGGAGGCCGAGCTTCTTGCGGACGACGCCCGCCAGAAAGCCCCGCACCGAGTGCGACTGCCATCCTGTTTCCTGCATGATCGCTTCGATGGTCGCACCCGCCGGCGTCTGTAACATGGTGAGTACGCGGGCCTGCTTGGATAGGCCGGGAGGCTTGCCGCCCTGCACTGCCGCGGCACGAGCAGCCGAGGCCAGGACAGGCTTGCGTTGGGACTCAACGCGCGGGTTTTGGGGCTTTCGAGTGGATTTTGTGGTCGTTTTTGACATCGGGATCTCCCTTCGGTGTGTGCGGTCCGGCCGCACCACCGAAGCCCCGCTTCAGCCAACAGGCCGGCGGGGCAGGGATCCCAGGGCCACGTCGTCCCTCGGGGCGGTCCCACTACCGCTCCAAACGAACATGAATGCCAGTCGTTTCTTCCAGTCCATCCGAGGAATTTCAGAAAATTTAGGGTGTGGTTAACAAATCAATAATATCCGGGAAGCCAATAAAAAAGCTAAGGACTATTCCCCGAAACTTTCCTCGAAATGTCGGAGCTCCGAGACGCTCACGTCCACGGTGGAGATGTTGCCGATGCGTTCACAGCCGACCAACGGATTGATTGGTTATTGTCTGCAAAGAAATTCCTTGTCGTAGGGGACGAAGCCCAATCGCTTTTGAGCAGCTTCAATCTCGTACTGCACCTCAGCGCACTGCTCGCGCGATAGAGGCGCTATGCGGGGGGTGGGCTTCTTGTGCTGATCCAAATAGTCCTCCTAGTAGAATATTGTGAGCTGCCCTTTAAAATCGTGACGTCGGCATAAAAACGACCACACACGAAAACACCCCTTCGTAAGAAGGTCTCTCCAGCCAGCATAAGCGGCTTTATCGTGCTACATTACGTAATGTCGTCACTTCGTCGACTTAGAATTTCCAAGGCCGGCCGCACGCACAACAAATTCCCAGCGCACCATCTCGTCCTTAACGAACTTGCGAACTGAAGCGATGTCGCCGCCGCCCGGGAGAATATCAAGCTCCTTGGTCGTGACAGTGTCCGCAGCGATATGAAATCCTATGCGCCCACGGGCACCGCGACCATGACTCAGATCAACAGGCGCCGATCGCCCCAAGGGTACCAGAACCAGGAGCTAGGCGATTGAGCGTCGGCCTCATCTGCCTGGATTACGAGGACTCGGTAATTTCCGGCGCCCCCGCCCGAACAATTTTGCCCTCAAGGCTGCTCGCTGCCGCAATCGTGTTCGAGATTGTTCCGTACTTGCGGACGTTTTGATGCAACAGGTCGAGACGCCGATCGGCCTCGTCGGTGTCAATGATAAGGTCATAGGTGATTGAGGACATAAATGGCGGGCTGTCTTGGCGAACGCCATGTAGGCGAACTTCGACACCGCGAAACTGAAAATGAAGTATCGGGGCGACGCGCTCGATGCCCTTGATCATGCAGGCCGCGATCGCCGCCAAGAGCAATTCTGCGGGGTTGAAAGCGTCAGGCCGGCCGCTCACGTCGGTGTCGAGCGTGACCTCGGCGTCTTTGCAGCGCGCGATACTACCATGGGCATCTAGTCGTTTTGCAACCACATTGTATTCAAGCATCGGAATGCCTCTTTCCTTGCGATGGCGTCAAACGCGCGTTTGCCGGCAGGACACCCGCAGAGTGGCCGCAACGCAAGATCGCATCGCGATACTGCGTCATCCTGCTCGCAACACTGCCGGGTGCAGTGCGCATTCATTTGAGTTTTCCCCGCAGCAGCGCCGCAAGGGCAAGGCCGGATGCCAGGGCAGCTCCTATTGTCCAAGCCAACACCATGCCGAGCTCGGTGCGGTAGTGCCAGGTTGCGACGCCCGACGCGATAAACCCGATTTCGGTCGCGCCGAACACGATCGTCAGCCAGAATTGCAACACGGTCATCCGCTGTTGGTAGCGTGTGGTAATCTCGAAGCTCACGGCTTCCAGCCGGTCCATCACTGCGTCATAAAGATCGGCGATTCCCAACAAGCGTTCTCCATCGACGGTTACGGCTTCGCTCATGCGCGTGGCCGTGGTGATCGCGCCGTAATATTCTTCCAACGCATCGAGCACTTCCCGCTTGAGGGTGAGCAACTCATCAATGGAGCGGAGCATGCTGCTGGAAAGTCGTTGGTAAAGCTGATGTAACACTGCATGTTCAAGTAACAAGAGCTCTATCGTGATGATGAAAGGCAAAGCGGTGCGGGGTGGAAGGTCTGGTCTACCGACATCCTCGGCAACATTTTGACGACCATGCAGGTCGAGTCCGCTCCGGCGGCCGAGCAGCGTCATTCCGCCCTCTCGCCCGCAGTAGTCGCGTTCGAGCTCTTCGTCGACAACGCTTGGCTTCAGCGGCAAGCGACCGTGATCGAGGAACAGCAGATGTATGAGGTTAGCCCCGTGTCGCTCGATGATCGTTTCAAGCAACTCTTGAGGCGCGCGCAACACCGTAATCGGGAAATAAAGGCCAGACCACGAAGGTTCGCCCGCGACGTCCTGATTGATCGGGCCGAGCACTCGCCAGAGCTGCGCAACCAGACTGCCCTCGGCATCGGGGTCAAGCCAAGCGATCCAGTTCGCGCCATCGAACGGCTGATCGGGTGCCGAGAGCCGCGCCTCCCACAGCGCAACGCCAGACGTGTGGGCGAGCTGGGTCACGTCGGCATAAGCAGGTGCGCTCGCTGGGGCGCCGCTTAACGCAATGCGTCCCAGCGGCCAGCGCTTAATGCGATGTGTCTCTAAAAATGCCTCGCCGAGCACGCGCCCTTCGAAATCGGAAAATTGTGCAAGGTAAGATCGTTCCTGTTCTGGCGGCAACGGTGCAACACCAGAGTATTTCGCATCAAAGCCCGAAAATGTTTTCTCAAGACGGATGGCAAACAGCAAAATGAAGGCGGGAGCCACGATCGTGACTTGGCCAGTGGCCTGGCTCAAAGAGGAACGCTGGTCCATCACTTCAATCCGTCAACACGAGCTGCGGCCCTGATGTTCGGGAGGCTAAGTCACTCCAGCATGTACGAAGCACTTGCCCTCCTCGGGTCGGCTAAACCTGGTTCACCCCAAAACTAATTTCATCCCACCCTCGGGCACGGCTGACAGAGACCTAGATCAAAAAAGGGGTGCTGGCGTCTTCCGCTTCGGATATTCATTCGTTAGCTTCACTCCATCGACATACTTTGTCACAAAATAACTCGCCGCTGAAAAGCTTTCATGACATTTGGGCCTTACGTGCTTTGGCAGTTCAGGATGCCGTTCGACCCGGCATCAAAGAACCACCTTCCCTTGGAAGCGCGCAGCTTGGCCACATGATCGGCCGTGTCATAGGCCTTGTCCGCGCCGGCTGTGATGCGGCGGCCGAGCCCCTTGGCCTTAGCTTTGAGCATCTTCTCCGCGGCGCGCCGTTCGGCGGTGCCGGTGGCGTGCGTGACGATCCCGGCCCGACCTTGAGCGTCTTCTGTGGGCCCTCTACTTGTTCGTCTGAATAAGCAGATTATCGAGCTCGCCGTTGATGGTGACCGAGATCACTAAGCGGGCCAGAACGCTGGTGAGCACGTCGGCTGGCTAGTACTGAATGGAATTGGGTTCGAAGACATCGCAGCGGATATCTCGACCAGTCCGCTTTAGATCGGCCAATGAGCGCCATCCGGCCGATAGCGGACTTATTATGCTCAATTTGAGTTTTGTCGAAATTCATCCGGAGCCGACGTCTTTTGACGTATTGATAGAAGCCAGCTGTCGGCATCAGTGGGTATTTGAGTAAGTACTCCGTGCCATCCTTTCCCGCATTTTGGGGTGACGTATGTTGCTTTTCTATATCGATAGCAACACCATCGAGAGTTCGCGTGAGCGTGCGCAGCTTAGCTCTGATGGATTGATCTGGATCATATCTTCTCCGTAGGCACAAAGAAGTAATTAGACTGCGGATTGGCGCCGTGAACATTCTTTGGGCATCCGCAATCGCCTGAGCAAGCGATGTGGCCTTTCAAACAAGGGCTAAAGTCAAAATGATGACGAAGGACTCAAAAGCAAACTATTGGGCTACGCTTACCATTTGGAAGCCGTGGTTTAAAGCTGTTGGCGTTACAACGGTTGTGCTTGCCGTGATCGTCGCAGGGGTCTTCCTTTACGCAAATCGCCCGATTGCCGTCGAAGTCTCGTCGATCGAAGAGAATGTATCAGTCCGCGTTTTTGGGCTCGGTACGATCGAGGCCCGAGTGGTCTCCAAAATTGGATTCGAGGTTGGTGCCACGCTCGTGGAGCTCAATGCTGACCACGGTGATCGTGTGACCAAGGGCCAAATATTGGCGCGCCTCAACACTGGCGAACAGGAGGCCAAGGTCGCCAAAGCGCGCGCCGCACTACTCATTGCTGAAGCAAGCCCCAAGAAGGCTGCTGCCAATCTCGAGAAGGCGGAAGCGGTACTGGCACAAAAGCTGGAGTCCAACAAGCGTAAGCAAGCCCTCGCTAATCGCGATGTTGTCTCCCAGCAGGTCGCTGAGGAGGCAATCAGGGACGAGGCCGTGGCTAAGGCTGATGTTACCGTGGCACGGAGCGAGGTGGAGATTGCCAAGGCACAACTATCCGATGCCCGAGCGCAGTTACAGTACGAGGAGACTTTACTGGGCCACCGGATACTTACTGCGCCGTATGATGCGCTGATCACCGAGCGCCATAAGGAGCTTGGCACCGTCATCAAGGCCGGTGATCCCATTTTTACACTCATTGCGGCCGATACGTACTGGGGCCTCGCTTATGTTGACGAGGCGCGCGCCGGCTATATTCAAGAAGGGCAACATGTAGATGCCCGTATTCGCTCACGCCCGCAGGATGCCTTCACCGGACGGGTGATCCGCATTGGCCTCGAGAGTGACCGCGTAACCGAAGAACGGCGCGTCTTCATTAAAGGCGACAATCCGCCACCTCGCGTCTATCTCGGCGAGCAGGCGGAATTTTGGATAACGGTCGCTCACCTTGAAAAGGCATTGCTCGTTCCCGAGGCTGCTGTACAGGGCTACAATGGCCGCGAGGGCCGCGTGTGGATTATAGATTCTGGGCGCTTGCAGCGCCGTCTCGTTAAGTTCCGGCATCGTACAGAGGACGCGAAGCTTGAGATTTTCGATGGTCTGCCCAAGGGGGCGCGCGTGGTAACTCACATCGAGAGTGGTTTTCGAGAAGGCCGCTTGGCAACGGCAATTGAGGCTAGCAAGAAGTGAACCTCGCATACCGAGACATTCGGCACAATTTGGGACGATTCTTGCTAACCTGCGTGGGACTCGGCCTGCTGCTTAGTGTCGTCTTGGCAATGATCGGCATTTATCGCGGAATTGTTGTCGACGCCCTCACGATCGCTCGCGCCCCGGACGTCGACATTTGGGTCGTGGAGGCCAACACGCGAGGCCCCTTTGCTGAGGCTTCGCGCATTCCCGGAGACATACGCGAGACGATTGCGCGAATTGCCGGTGTGGCTGCTGTTGGCAGCATCACCTATCAGACTGTCGAGGCGCAACATCGCGGCACAAAACTGAGGCTCTATGTCATTGGCTATGAGCCAACACGGCCCGGCGGTCCTCCGGAAATTTCAGAGGGACGCAGCATCGCCCGCAGCCACTATGAAATGGTCGCCGATCGCACGACCGGACTCGAACTCGGCGAAACGATTCAGCTCGGTCGAAGTACGTTCACGGTCGTCGGGCTTACGCGGCACCAGGTGAATTCTGGCGGTGACCCAGCGGTATATATAACGCTCCTTGATGCGCAGAAATTGCAATTCGATCTTTCACCAGCGGCCGCGCGTGTACAGCTCGCCAGAGGCGCCAGCGGGGCAAGCCGCGACACCGTCAATGCGGTTGTTGCTCGGGTACAGCCAAATGCGTCAGCCGACTCGATCGCCCAAACCGTGAGACGCTGGAAACATCTTGCCGCGATTACCCAGGAGGATCAGGAGTTGATTCTTTCACGCTCGCTTGTTGACCGCGCGCGCCGACAGATTGGGCTATTTACGTCTCTACTTCTCGTTGTCTCAGCGGTCATCATCGCCCTCATAATCTATACGATGACGATGGAGAAGCTGAAACCGATCGCGACCTTGAAGTTAATCGGAGCGCCCGACCGGACTATCATCGCCATGATTGTGCAGCAGGCCTTGGCGCTTGGCTTGATTGGCTTTACCATCGGCGCCACTCTCATCATTAACATCAAGGATTTCTTTCCACGCCGGGTCGTGCTGGAGCCGGACAACGCGATCGTCCTCGGAATTATCGTGTTCGTCGTATGTCTTTTGTCCAGTGGCCTTGGCGTACGCGCCGCCCTCAAAGTGGATCCTGCAACGGCGCTTGGGGGGTGATATGATCCCTGCAACTGAGCGCACCCCACTTGTGCAGGTCGACCGCATTTCCAAACATTTTGGTGAAGGCGAGACTCGGGTCGATGCGCTCATAAACGTATCACTTGATATCTATCCTCGGCAGGTCGTAGCCCTCCTTGGGCCATCGGGCTCCGGCAAGACGACTTTGCTCAACGTTATTGGTTGCATCCTCGACCCTTCTTCAGGCTCGTTGACGCTTGATGGCGAGTTGGTTGTGCGGGATGGCCGCTGGCAACGCGGCGACCTGCGCCGTCTAAGACTCGATAAGATCGGGTTCATTTTCCAATCCCACAATCTACTGCCGTTCCTGGATGCAACCGACAATGTGGCAATCGTATTGCAAATGGCTGGCGTCGATACCGCCAACGCGCGCAACCAGGCGATCGAGCTACTCAACTATCTGGAAGTAGGCCACCGCAAGAGCTCCATGCCAGCTAAATTGTCCGGTGGCGAGGCGCAGCGTGTGGCTATTGCGCGCGCACTTGCCAACCAGCCTCGCATCATTCTCGCGGATGAGCCGACGGCTGCTCTGGACTCGAAGCGAGCACAGATCGTCATGGATCTTCTACGCAAGCTTGCTGTTGAACAGGACGCTGCGATCATCGCAGTGACTCATGATGAGAAGATATTCGATCGCTTCGATCACATCTTTGAATTGCGCGATGGAAAGCTCGATACTTATGACGACAGGTCGAGCGCTGCACACGCCGAAGCACAATAACGCCAAAGACTGAATTCCATGTGCCGAACAAAAGGATGCGAATGTGAGAAACTTTCTCCTGTCGACCTGAACCTCGTTGAGCGCGTTGGGTGCTATATCGACTGCGTGGTCGCAGCAGCAAAGCGAGTCTTATGATGGGCCGCGCATGTAGAGCGGCGGACCGTGGATGTTCTTTAGGCTGCCGATAATGATCATTTTCATTGCCGCGGTTGCGGCTTTGGTTGTCCCTCTGATCCGTTGGCTCGGACGATTGACCCAGAGCACAGCGCCGCATCCCTCGCCCGGAAGTATGCCTGTCCTTTCCGAAAATTCCATCCGGCTCAGATTTGCGTTCCCGGGCAAAATCGTCGCATCATGAAACGCAATGTTTTCGATCCTTCATGCTCTTGTGACGGTCGTTGCCGACCTGGTGAAGTCGCGCGTCCGGCTTGAAGCCGAGATATTGCTTCTTCGGCATCAGTTGAGTCTTGCCTTGCGGCATGCGCCACCGCGAGTTCGTATGCGCGCTGCTGACCGCGCCTTCATGGTTTGGATTGTTCGGTTATGGCCGAGCCTGCTCGATGTGGTCCAGGTGGTTCAGGCGGAGACTGTTGTCCCTACCGCAAACTCAACGGAGCTGACGGAGCGGTGCAAATCAGGTGATATTCCCCTTTGATGTTTTACATCTGCAGGATGCTCTGGTTTGCCTTGATCGGTTTTTTCCGGTTGACCAGAGGGACTTTCTGCAGTCGCTGGTGCACTTCGTTATTCCAGCCGCGGTTCTGAGCATGGTAATTGGCGTCGCACTCTATACCGCGTTTTACACGCTCGGTCTCAAGGGCATGCAAACATACCAAGTGTCGGCAGAGGTCATTCAAAGGTTCGAAGAGTTTACCGAGGTACCTCACAATTCGGCTGTTCAGTTTGGCCCCGCTGCCGCGATGATCGTGGCGCAGACGGTGCTGTCAATCTTCATCACGGTAACGGGCTTCTTGCTTATCCTCTTTCTTGCACCTCCTCTGAAATTTTTTACAGGCTGGACAGAACAAAGCACAGATCTGCGCCCATTGGCGCTTGCACTTGCGCTCCTGGTGACATTGGTGGCTATTATCATTATCCCCCAACTCGGTCACTATTTTGCATTGTTTCCCATTGGCGGAGGCGCCGTTGCGGCGCTCGCAGTGGCCATTCTGATTTGGACGCTGGCCCTGAGGACCCTTTGGCGCAGTCGACTGTTTGAGCAATTCTTTTCCCTTGACGGACGTGCTGGGCATACTCGATGCCGCGGGCTTCGCCCTGGCGACGGCCTCGTGAGACCTTGGATCGGCGGATCGACCGACACACTTTGTCACAAAAGACGCCGCCACCGAAAAACTTCTGTAAGATCCCGCCTGTCCAATAGCTGCAGCAACGGCTTCTCCGTTGCCAGCCATTGGAGACATTCATGAAGACGAAAACGTTGGCGACCGTCGCTGTTGTAACTGCGGTGACCTTGTCGGGCGGATGGGCCTTGGCGCAGTCGCGTCCTCACGGTCCAGGCGGCTTCGGCCCGCGGTTCATGCATGTCATGGGTCCAGGCATGATGCGGCACATGCACCGCAACTCAAACCTCGGCATGGGTCCAAGCCCGAGGGGGCAGGGAATGATGGGCATGAGTCAGGACGCCGACAACTATGGCGCAACTCGGCGACATCCATGCTTTGCTCGCCAATCACGATCGCGTCAAGCGCACCGTCACGAATCTCCCAGATGGCATCCGGACGGTCACGGAGTCGGATGATCCGACGATTGCGGCGTTGATCAAGAAGCACGTCGCGGAGATGGGTGAGCGGGTCGAAGCTGGAGACGATCCCGGTTTGCCGATCGAGAGCCCCGCGCTGCACGCGATTTTCCGCAATAACGACAAGATCAAGACCACCTATGAGACGACCGAAACCGGTGTCATGGTCGTGCAGACCTCGACTGACGCAGAAACCGTCGACAGCGCTCCAGACACATGCCGGGGAAGTGACCGATTGGCACAACGGCGGCATGGTTGCGCTTCACACCGCGATGCTGCGAAACAACGGTGGCATGACGGGCATGATGTTCGGACCCGATGATGCACGCGCGGTGGTCAGACGGTGCCAAATGCCCCAGCGCGCTGATGGCAGTCAGAGTCCCGGCGCGACCACTATTGTACAACACAACACTGTCTGGAGAAAAACGCGTGACATACCTGAATCAACTGGCGGTCTTTGCCGTCGGCACCGTGCTCGTCTTTGCTGGCGGCAGTCTCGCCTTCGCACAAAATGTCCGCGACTCCTCCCGCGATGGAATCGGGCCATACGCACATGCGACCATGCCGATGGCACGCCGATCGCCGCTCTGCCCGGCATCAGCGCGACAAATCGGATGCCGACGATGCCCGGCCAGGAGGCCTTCGGGACGATCCAGGAAATCGTGCAGATCCTCGAAGCCGATCCGAAGACCGACTGGTCCAAGGTCGACCTCGCCGGGCTGCGCGAGCACCTGATCGATATGGATGAGCTGACCATGAAGGCCCGCGCCATCCCAACTGAAATACCCGGCGGGCTCAAGATCGCGGTGACCGGCACCGGGCGCACAGCTCATGGCGATTCAGCGGATGGTCCCGGCGCACGCTCCGATGATCGACGGCCACAATGGCTGGCAGGTCACGGCAAAACTGTTACCGGAGGGCGCGCTGCTGACGGTGATCGCAAACGATCCGAAGGAGGTGGTGCATATTCGCGGGCTCGGCTTCATCGGGCTGATGGCGACCGGCGCGCATCACCAAGCCCACCATCTCGCCATCGCGCAGGGCAAGCAGCCGATGCATGTATACTGACCTTGTGGGCAACCGGGGGATTACCAAGCCGGGTAGCAGCGATTGGCGATCTCCCTTGCTGGGCCGTTAAGCGGTAACCCCACCAGATCGGATCACCGACCCTCGACGAGTTGTCGGATCCGAGGTGTCGGATTATCCGACTAGGAGACCTTGACCCACATCATGCCGACGACCTTGCCATTCTTAAGGACTAAGGAGCTAGACTTTGACGCCCCATGACGCTTCCGTCTCATTGCCGGCATTGATCGGCGGTGATCAGTTACGGCTTCGGGTTTTCAATTGGCCTGGCACGGTACGGAAAGTCCTTATAGCCGATATCCGCCCGCTTGATCGGAGAGGGCATGGCCAGCTTCGGGTTGACCCAATCGGTCCATTTGAAATCCGGGATCACCTTCGCCTGGTAGCTTTCCTTCAAAGGGTGATCGAGAATGTCGTTGATGTGTCTAAATTGCGTATAGCGTAACAGGTCGAGTTGGTAAGGGGTTGGGTTGCCCTGCTTTTTTACGGTCATTTTCAGCTTCATGACATCGTCCATGGAAACCTCAGGCTTCCAGGTGATCAACTCTGGAAGCACCACCGGCTCTCCGGGTATGTCATTGATCCCCTTCTTCCAAGTCGCGAGCACAGCAACGCCCGTGTCTTCGCGATAGAGCACAATGGCATGACCGTAATCATTGTCCTTGAAGAAACCTAGGTTTCCGTATTGCACGCGGGCCCCCGTCAGGAATGAAACGGCGTCCGACCAACAAGGGGACGGCCCGGAGATACCCCACAGCACGCTACGATCGATGATGCCGTCTGGAAATAAAGTCTTGAAGGCAACATAGGCGTTGTTTGCCGCATGCGTGGTTCCCTCACAGTCGTGGCCATGGAATTTAACCATATCCTTGAGGGTTACAGCGTAAGTGTAGTCATAGTATCGACCTGCTGTCCTGTGCTTTCCGAAAATCCCATCCGTCCGGGATTCGCGTTCTACGGCAAAATCGTCGCATCATGAATCGTGATGTTAATGGGCCTGCTCGTCTTTGCCGCCAACCTGTTCAAGTCGCGCGGGCGTCTTGAGGCCGAGAATGCGCTGTTCCGTCACCAGCTGAATATCGCCTTGCGGCGGGCGCCGGCACGGCAGCGACTGACCGGCACCGATCGGGTGATATTGGTATGGATGGTTCGGCTTTGGCCGAACCTCCTCAATGCGGTTCAGGTGGTGAAGCCCGATACAGTCTTGCGTTGGCACCGAGCCGGCTTCAAAGCCTTTTGGCGCTGGAAATCGAGGAAACGGGCAGGGCGGCCGAAGATCGATCGTGGCTTGCGTGACTTAATACGGCGGATCAGCCGGGAGAACCCACTCTGGGGTGCATCACGGATCCACGGCGAGCTACTAATGCTCGGTTTTGCAATCGCCCAGTCAACCGTATCCAGATACATGGTCCGAGGGCGAAAGCCGCCGTCACAGAGCTGGAAGACGTTTCTGCGTAACAACGCCGATGCGATCGCGGCGATCGATGTGTGTGTCGTTCCGACGGTGGCCTTTGATCTGTTGTTCGCCGTCTTGGTCGTTGGCCATGGCCGGCGGCAGTTATTGTGGTTTGAGGTGACACGACATCCGACGGCGGAGTGGCTGGCCCGGCAAATTACCGAGGCCTTCCCCTGGGGCTCGGCGCCAGGCTACCTGGTGCGCGACAATGACCGGGCCTACGGGCAAGTCTTCACCGCCCGCGTCAGGGCAATGGGGATCCGCGACCGGCCGGTCAGTCCTGGTTCGCCCTGGCAAAACGGAGTCGCTGAGCGATTTATTGGCACGCTTCGCCGCGAGTGCCTGGACCAAGTCGTGATCTTTGGCGAGGCGCATCTCCGGCGTGTTCTTTCAGCGTATGCGGGCTATTACAATCAAACTCGTACCCACCGGACTTTGCAAAAGGATGCGCCGTTACGGCGAGCCGTGCAGCAGGTTGGTAGCATTGTCGCCGTTCCCGTCATCGGTGGATTGCATCACCAATACGTCCGGATATGATTTTGGGAAAGGACAGTATAATTAGGAATCCTAACTTAGGTTGCCACGCATGAACACCTGGAAGCTGTATCATTGGTGGAAAGCGCTTACGGGATTTTATAAACCCGTTTTTCAAGACGTTTCAGAGCTCGACAAGGTTTCGCTTTTTCTATACGCCGCGCGCAGCGTAATTTTGGTCATCTCCGCTCAAGCTGCCATTATTGCTGGCCTGTTGGCTGCTGATGTGGGCCAATTTGGTTGGAGCAATTTCATCGGTGTCCTGATCGGATTTGTTGTCGCCCATATGATCAGCAACCTTAGCAATGACTACTTTGGATTTAGGCACGGGCATGACACGCCCGAACTCGCCACGGATGCGGTACACTGTACATGCGCTGGCTTCCGGCGTGCTGGATAGCCGCGCGTTGCTGGCGGGGCTTGTGATGCTTGCCATCGTTGGCCTCAGTATATTGGCTTATTTCGTTCTCGAGCGTGGCTGGATGGCGGCTGCCTTTGCTGCGGCGGGCATCTCGCTCATGCTCCTTTATGATGCTATTCCGACGCCGTTGAAGAGCATTGGCCTTGGCGAATTCGCTGTGCTTCTCGTTTGGGGGCCGTTGATGATAGGTGGCGGCTTCGTTATGATTGCCGGCCATTTGTCAGTTGACGCGATGTTTGCTTCGCTTCCTTACGGATTGTGCGTCATGACTATTTTGATGGGTAAACATATCGACCAGATGGACTTTGATTCGCAGAGAGGAATCTGCACATTGCCTGTTTTGGTTGGATCATCCACTGCGCGCGTACTAAGCGTTGCATCGATTTGCGCTATATACGGTATCGTCTTTATCCTCATTGTTCTTGGACGCCTGACTCCATTCGCAGCAGTGATCGGATTCGCCCTCCCTCGCGCTGCTCAAGCTATTAAGGTCTTGAGCCGACCGCGCCCGGCGGTAGCTCCAGTCGCCTACGTTGGTTGGCCGCTTTGGTATCACCGTGTTTGCCTGCAGCATAGCCGCGCTTTTGGGTGGGCGTATATCTGCGGTCTAGCCTTGGGAGTCGCATGGCACGACTTCGCGTTGACTGCTTGACCTTGCATTTAAAAAATGGTGTTGCGGGTTTGGTGTATCTTCGAGCAAATGGTTGTCCCCAGCCGTAAACAATATAGCCTGATAAGATCGGCGAATTGTACGATGATGCTATCCAATGTACGATGTTTGACGCCTGTTTTGCCATTTTAACTTATCAAAGTATATTGGCTGTTCTCCATTGGAGAAGTAGTTGGTGCTCTGTTGAAAAACAACTCTGAGCCTCCCGGTGAAATTCCGCTGTAGCAGAAGACCGTTTTTGTTCTTCTGCACGGTAAATGCCACGGAAACATAATGACGCTAGGAGCCGTGGTAACGGGCGAATACCATCTTCAAGATGATTGGACTCATCGCCGTAGTTACGACGGCCATAATGACAACACCTGAGAAAAGGTTTTGAACCACGGCGGTGTCGGAAATATTTGTGCTGAATAGTCCCGCTTTCATGGCAATACTGGCAATGACAAGCTCAACAGCTCCGCGCGGGCTCATACCTACGCCGATTGCAATCGCGTCTTGGGTGGAAAAGCCAAAGGCGCGTGCCGCGTAACCAGCTCCAATGACCTTTCCAAAAAAGGCCACGAGGATGAGGACGAAGACGAAAACCGGCGCTCCGAACAGTGCATGAAAATCCAAATTAAGACCGATCGAGGCAAAGAAGATGGGTGACAAAAATCCGAAGGTCAATGCGGAAATTGCGCGCCTAACACGGTCATAACTTTCTTCATCGATTGTGCGCCGGCCGAAATACAAACCCGCGACGAACGCGCCTACGATGAAGTTCATGCCCAACATCTCCGCCAGTACAGCGAATGCGAATGCGCCTACCAACATGGCGCTTATTTCCAACTCCTGCGTTTTCAAGTAACGCATGAAGCGACCGCCCCACGGAAATATGTAAAGGCCAATAATTGCGGTGATTACAAAGAAAACAATGATCTTACCAAGTAGTATGGCGATATCGGATAGCGACGGTTGTTCACTTGCTGTAATCATGCCGGTTAGCCAAGCCAGCAGAGCAAGACTGAGCACATCGTCGAATACAGCCGCTGACACGATGGTTTGACCAACTGGGGTATCAAGGCGGCCGAGATCGATCAATATTCGCACCGTGGCCGGCACCGCCGTGATGGCGAGGGCCGTCCCAATAAAGAGACATTGTGCGGCCCGCATTTCAGTTTCCGGTAGAAAATACCACCCTAGTGCTGCCCCCAGCCCGAGGGGCACCACCATGCCGCCCAGCGCGACAACCAATGAGCCCGCGGAATGCTGAAACATCTTATGTGGCTGCATTTCGACGCCTGCGTACAGCATTATGAAAAACATACCGAGATCAGTTATAGCAACGAAGACTTCATTGTTGGCGAGCCCAGTGAGGTCGGGAAAGCTACTCGGCGATTGCGCAATAATAGCCCCCAGTGTG
Organism: uncultured Alphaproteobacteria bacterium; assembly: GCA_963806815.1. Classification (GTDB taxonomy): domain Bacteria; phylum Pseudomonadota; class Alphaproteobacteria; order Rhizobiales; family Xanthobacteraceae; genus CAWDZJ01. The sequence continues at coordinate 22,256 of CAWDZJ010000017.1, forward strand.
ATCCCCGCGATCAGTTCTCCAACGAGCGCTGGTTGACCCAGACGCTCGGCCACCTCACCGAATGCGCGGGTCGTAAAGAGCAGAATAAGAAGTACATAGAATAAGTTCATGCCAGCCGACATTCGCTGTTGTTGAGCAGAGCCGCCGCGGCGGGTGTTGTCTATCGCAGACGTGCCATGCCCGGGTTGATCCGTTCCGGGCGTGGAAACCACGAAAGGAAGCAACGCGAGAAGGGAACAATATCATATGTTTGTCGCTAATGCGTGCGCTGAGCCTTGAAAGGCTCGGTGCGGCAATGGCGATTGTCCGGCCGCTGCGGAAAACTCATATAAGACGCCGTATCCGCCAATTATATACTGTATTGGCGATGACAGGTTTAACCTCAGCAGAGGCGGGCGCACGATCGCTGTGCGTCGCGGCATCACCTGGTGTCGAACCGAAATTGTCGCCTTGCTGGTTTCATTCGTTCCAGCTCTATTCTGGTACTCTTTTGGCTCAGGTTTTTGTCCACTCTACTGTTATCCTTTGGGTAACGCATGTAATCGTCATGTCGGAGGAATTCGGCCCGCTCATTCCTACACCACCCTGGATGGCGAAATGGATGCATTATCAATTGATTTGGTTGGTGATTGTTCTCGCCGTCGCGCAGCACTGAATGCAGTCGATATGATGAACCATTCCAACGTGAAAGTTGACGAGACGGTATTGAACGCTCCTCAGAATTGTTCTAGACAAATAGCAAGTCCATACTAGGAATTACACGTTGTCACTACCGCGGTAGCATTACGGGCGGCGCGGGGAAGGACGCGTTGTCGCCCTGTGCAACGGGCTGAGGACGTCGCAAAGTGGGGCCGCAATGGCTGCCAGACGTATAGTCCTGTTTGTCGTTCTCGTGGTGGGCGCGGTCATCGGCGTTGTTGCTGCGGTGGCGAGCTTCGAGGTAAACCGCGTTACCTCGACAGACGCTTTCTGCACGTCGTGCCATTCAATGAAATTTGTCGCCGCTGATCCTCATTTCATAAACTCGGCCCACCATGTCAACGCGATTGGCGTGCGGCCGACCTGTGGCGACTGCCATATCCCTGCAACGAACTGGTTTGAGGAAACCTATACCCACGCGGCGAAGGGGTTGCACGACGTTATTGCCACATGGACCAACGACTTTAGTGATCCGGCCAAATGGGCGGCGCGGCGGCTGGAACTGGCGCATTTCGTGCGTGAGGAAATGCGCCGGCAGGACAGCAAGACCTGTCGTACATGCCATGACGAAGCGGCAATAAATCCCACTAGCGAACGGGGCAAGGCTGCTCATGCGTTGCTCAGGGATTCGAAAATGACTTGCATCGATTGCCACTTCAATCTTGTGCACGCGCCGGTGCCACCCAGTATGTCGTTCATTCGCGGCTCGGCGCTCGGGCAAAAAACGAAGTGACCGGTCGAACGGTCGCGACGCCATCAGGAGTCAAAGGAGGGGTTGCGATGCGTATGCACAAGCTGACGACGGTTCTAGCCGGAGCCCTCATGTCTGCCGCCACGTCAACGGGGATGATTGTTTTCTTTGCGAGTTCCCCCCATGCGCAAACGCAATCCCCTGCCTCGCCCCCGCCCGCTACATCGCCGGTTCCCGCTGCCTCGCTGCCAGCGATTGCATCATCAGGGCCAGCCTCGATACCTGTGGCTGAGGTGCCGTTCTACGCTGAATGGGCAAGTTCTCCGCACGCGCTGCGCAGCGCCGAACCGTTCACGCATTGGAACAAGGAGGGCGCGATCCCGGCCGCGTGCGCGAAATGCCACTCGACCCCGGGCTTCCGCGACTTCGTCGGCGCAGACGGCACACAGGCTGGCATCGTCAATCATCCTGCCATCGTCGGAACGGTCATTTCCTGCAAAGCCTGCCACAACGCCAGGACCATGATGCTCACTTCGGTGACGTTCCCATCCGGCCTCAAAGTCGAGAACCTCGGCGCCAACGCGCGCTGCATGACCTGTCACCAGGGCCGCGAATCGACCGCGAGTGTTAACAAGGCTGTCGGCAAGACGGGTGATGATCAAGTCATGCCTAAGCTCGTCTTCATCAATGTGCACTACACCGCTGCCGGCGCCACACTGATGGGCACGAAAGCCCGCGTTGGCTATGAATATAGCGGTAAGACTTATGCCGGTCGTTTCCCACACCGCGCACCCTATACCGGCTGCATCAATTGCCACGAACTGCATGCGCTCAAGGTCAAAGTCGCCGATTGCTCTGCCTGCCACAAGGAGGTCACCGGCAAGGCGTCGCTGCACAAGATCCGCGTCAGCAAAGTCGACTACGATGGCAACCAGAACATCAATGAGGGTATAGCGGAGGAAATCGAGCATATGCGCACGCGCCTGCTCGCTGCCATTCAGAAGTATGCGAAGACGGTAGCGCAAAAGCCGATCGCCTATGATCCCCATACTTTTCCGTATTTCTTTGTCGACAACAACGGCAACGGCAAGGCGGACAAGGACGAGGCAAAGTTCCCTAACAAATACAATGCGTGGACGCCGCGCCTGCTCAAAGCGGCATACAATTATCAATTCGTCACCAAGGATCCTGGCGCATTCGCGCACAATCCGATCTATACGCTGCAGTTGCTTTATGATTCACTGAGTGATCTCGGCAATAAAGTGGATCTGAACCTCGCCGAGGTCAAGCGGCCATCATAGGTGGCCTGCTGCCGGTTTCACAGACACGTGGCTTGGTTGTTATGATGGAACTGGATGTGTTGTGTGTGCCGAAAACCTGTGCTTTCCGAAAATTCCATCCGTCCGGGATTCGCGTTCTACGGCAGAATTGTCGCATCATAAATCGTGATGTTAATGGGCCTGCTCGTCTTTGCCGCCAACCTGTTCAAGTCGCGCGGGCGTCTTGAGGCCGAGAATGTGCTGCTCCGTCACCAGCTGAATATCTCCTTGCGGCGGGCGCCGGCGCGGCTGCGACTGACCAGCACCGATCGCGCGATATTGGTATGGATGGTTCGGCTTTGGCCGAACCTCCTTCAAGTGGTTCAGGTGGTGAAGCCCGATACGGTCTTGCGCTGGCATCGAGCCGGATTCAAAGCCATTTGGCGCTGGAAATCGAGGAAACGGGCAGGGCGGCCGAAGATCGATCGTGGTTTGCGTGACTTAATACGGCAGATGAGCCGGGAGAACCCACTCTGGGGTGCATCACGGATCCACGGCGAGCTACTAATGCTCGGTTTTGCAATCGCCCAGTCAACCGTATCCAGGTACATGGTCCGAGGGCGAAAGCCGCCGTCACAGAGCTGGAAGACGTTTCTGCGTAATAACGCCGATGCGATCGCAGCGATCGATATGTGTGTCGTTCCGACTGTGACCTTTGACCGGTTGTTTGCTTTCCTGGTCGTCGGCCATGGCCGGCGGTTGTCCCTACCGCAAACTCAACGGAGCTGACGGAGCGGTGCGAATCGGGTGATATTCCTGTGTGTGCCGAAAACCCCATCCGGCAAGCATCCAGGATCGCGACGGCGGCGGACCGCTGCTGCGAGCCTAGCGTCCCATCTTCCCATTCATCCAGCGTGTCTTCGCTGACAGTGGATATACCGGCGAAAAGGTCGCGAAGGCGGCGTTGATCGCGGTCGAGATCGTGCGAAAAGCTCGAACCAAGTTGGCTTCGCAGTCAACCCGCGGCGCTGGGTCGTCGAACGGTTCTTCGCCTAGATCGGTCGCAATCGCAGATTGGCAGTGAATAGACTTCCAAAGGTGACCCCAACAAGTACCGGAAAATCAATTGCTTGGCATGCCGATCGGCGTCGGGACCCCACGCCGAATAACAAACGCGGACCGAACGCAAGGGAGGCGGTGGTCATGAGCCAGTCGATGATGTCGCAGATCTCGCAAAAGCCCGAATTGAGCGACGTGCGCGACGTTCAGGTCACGGAGGCTGTCGACGACGGCACCAGCGGCCTCGTGCGGGCGTTCCGCTTCTACGGCGAGCCATCCGTCGAGATCAGCCAATCACTCATTCTCGAAGTCCAAATCAAGTCTGACACCATAACTAACCTCAACATTACCGCGCCGGAGCTAGACTTTTAGGATGGGGCTTCATCAAGGCACAATCGATGCTCAACCGTACAATTCCGGAGCGTTACAAAAATGGCAAAAAATGAGCTTCGGGCTAAGAAAGCAAACCAGCATCCGCGACTGTAATTTTATTTACGATGAAAAATAGCGGTTTGAGGTTACAGGCCGGATTGATAGTGTTGCCCGAAACAGAAGCCCTTGGGGAACTATTAGCGGTATCAAGCTGTGAGAGGATGCACACGATGATGATAGCCCGCATGACGCCGACCACGGATGGACTGCAAACCGTGCAGGGTCGAACGTTCGTTGCAGCTTTGGCCCGCAAACTGATTCTAGCTGCCGGCTTGATCTCGATGGCTTCGGCGGCTGTATCTCAGGAATCGACATTGCCGAAGAAGCCGCGCGAGATCGTGCTGCGGCAGGTCGCTCCCGACCTCTATTTCCTGTTCGACTACGGCTCGTCCAATGCCAGCTTTCTGGTCACCGAAGAGGGTGTCATCGTGGTCGACACCCGCCAGCACGTCCGCGACGGAGAAGATCTCATTGCCCGCATTCGCAAGGTCACCGACAAGCCGATCAAGTGGGTGATCAATTCTCATTTTCATGCTGACCACTATCTCGGCAATCCCGCCTTCAAGGCCCTCGGCGCCACCATCGTCGCGCATAGCGACACCGCCGCGCTGATGCAGCGCATGCATTCCAAGGAAGTGGCGCGACGCGGCAAGTTCTTTGCAAGCCGCGGCTACGATCCGAAAGACGTCAAGCTCGTCATGCCCGACGTGACCTTTGAAAACGAGATGACGATCCGGCTCGGCGGCAAAGAAGTTCGCCTTCTTTATCTCGGAGCAGGCCAGAACCCGGGCGACACCTTCGTGGTCTTTCCGCACGACCGCGCGATCCAGACGCCAGGCGCGTTTGCGCGCCGCAGCTGGGCCAACACTGTCTTCACGCCCTCGGTCGAGGACTGGATCGGCGTCCTGAAAAAGATCTCCGCTATGAACGTCGACATTGTCATGCCTGCTCATGGCGACCTCGCGAAACCTGCCGATATCGCCGAGTTCGCCCAGTTCCTATCGGTGCAGTACGACGCCGTGAAGGCCGCCGCCGCCAGGGGCATGTCAGTTGATCAGGTCATCGCGGCGCTGCCATTCGAGCAGTACAAGGACTGGCGCAACTATGCACGTCGGGCTCACTCGATCCGTTCCCTGTACGAACTGACCACGACCGGCAAGGCAGCGTATTTCAAGTAAAGCGCGGCGAATGAGGTCTGCGTCTCCGAGCCTGCGCCAAATTTAGGTTCTTGAAAACCGTTTCGGAATGCCGCAGCAGAAGTCTGCGACATTCCGAAAAAGCTCGGAAATGCGCCTTCGGTCGTCGCGGGCGACGCCACCAAGCCATCATTTCCACGCGTTGACAGGTATTGTAATCCCCGAGCCACGAGGGTTAACGAACCGTTAATGCGTTGTATTGCATTGTCTTGCATGGGATTTAGCCGCTTGGGGGATCGGATGTTGGGCGAACAACGAATGTTTGCGGATGAGGCTTGTCCCGTCTGTGATGAAATGTTGGGTGAATTATACGGCGCAAGTAAACTTGGCTTGCCCGTTCTCGTCGAAACCGTGGCGCCGGATATCAGAGCTATGCTGGCGCTGTTCTGCTATCGCCGCTCTCATTTGCACACTCTTGGTTTGACTATTGCGGCGAGTTGCCATGAAGACGACTTAGTGCAATCGGGAGGAAGTATTGGCGCCGCTTTGTTCGCAAAATCGAGAGAAGCACCACAGCCGCTGCCGATTGCATCAGACTACTCCAGCCGACGGAAAATCACGCTCGCGACCGGCCCCTTGCGAAAGATTGAGTTTATTGATGACCAGCTAGACGAAGAAGTCACCCTTCTTTGCCCAGCAGCGGGCTGATGAGGCTGTTCGATGTCGTTTTGCATCGTAAGGTGGAAGAATCATCGGAATGAGTGGTTGGCTTGGCCCTGACGGGCTAATGGCTGCCTTTACAGAGATCTGATGATCGAAATTGAGCCGACATCCACCTGTCGACGCGAAATGATGAGTTCGCTCTAGCGGGAAGAATTTGCCATGGCGCTGCAGCGAGGCGAGGTACAAGGCTACAACTCCGACCGGATGGTCCTAGAATTTACGATGCTTAATCAGGGGAAGGTCATTCAGTGCGCGATCAGCACGCAAGCGATGGACGACCTTGAAGGCAGACGTGATGTGACGCCGGATCAGCGGGTCGATCAATTTACGCGATTGCGTGAAACAATTGAAGAGCGCGCATCGGTAAAGTTCTTCGAAGAGCAGGTTCAAGCCGACCGACCGGTGGTGTTGCGATCCAACGATTTCGTTAAATGATCTTCTTATTCCTGATCAAGAGCTATTAAGAGCGTCACCTGCCCCATTCCCGATTGACAAGCAACAGCCTCGTCATCACTGACTGTGAATAGGCTTCCAAAGTTGACCCCACCAAGTACCGGAAAATCAATTACTTGGCGTGCCGATCGGTGTTGGGACCACACGCCGAATAACAATCAAGGCGACGGCGGTACGATATAGACCGACCACGCGACGGTCGAAACGGGATCGCGTGCGGCAACGCGCGGCGTTCGCATCAACACCGGCGGCACATCGGGAACGATGGAGGACATCGACTTGTTGCACAGCTTCATCGCGGCATCGCACAACCCGATAAAACCGGAACGCCGAAGCGCCTGAATTTTTGCCTGTGGCAACAGGCGATGTTCAAAAGCAACGACAATCGGATGATCGGGGCTGTAGAACGCCGCCAACAACGCCAGTTCCTCACCCCCGATCACCGCCGGCAATGGAGCGTTGTAGCGGTGATGCCAATATTCAGTCAGATCGCGCATCAGCACGGAGCGGGACCGCAAATAATTGGTTGCGGATTTGGCGTCTCCCAATCCAAGCCGCACATTCATGTAGAATGGGGCCAAGACCGCGGAGACGGCAACAAACCCGGCGACGACAATCCCGGCCCGCACCAAGGCCGCGCGCGGGATCGACAAATGCGGCAACGCCAGCACCGCGACCGGAACCAAAAAATAAAGAGGAATGCCCCAATCACTTTTCATCGCGACATTCAGCGCAAGCGCGGCAAGCGCCGGTACAACAATCAAGGCGGCGAGTATGAACCAGACAAGCCAGGCGTTCGACCGCTGCACGGCATCGCGGGGCGGCGGCTGGAACCAGACAGTCCGGAACCGCAAAGCAAACAGGCCAGCTAGCAGGGGCGGAATCCACAGCAACACGGCCTGCCGCAGATAGCCCAGAACAAAAGGCGCCGCCGATGGACCGCGCGTGCCGACATAATTTCGGCTCGCATAGTCCAACGGCTCGAAATTGCTGCCTATCAACCAATAGACGTGCGGCGCGACCAGGACCGCAAATACCGCCATCGCCGCCCAGGGTGCCCCCGAGCGCAAGAACAACCACCGGTCCGGATGACAAAGGGCGGCCAGCCCAATCGCGCCGATCATCAGCAGCGCCCAATATTTGGTCAGCAGCGCCAAGGCGGCGACAATGCCGAGCACCGTGCCCCACTTGATCTGCCGCGTCTCAAACGCGCGAATGAAGACAAAAACCAGCAGCGGCAGAATCGCGAACTGAAGCAGATCGGGATTGAACTTGTAGCCTTTGAAATTGACGATCGGATAGATCATCAACAACAGAACAACGAACATGCTCCGACGCGGGTTGAGGACTCGGCGCGCGATCGCCCAGGTCGCGACCAGTCCAACGGCGGTGGTCGCCATGGCGAGCCCATAAGCCGCCCAGTCGGCCGCCGGAAACACGCGGAACCAGAGACCGGCGATCCAACCGGACAATGGCGGGTGCTTGCCGTAGCCGAGCAAAAACTGGCGTCCCCAGGTAAATGCCTCGGCCGTATCCATGTGGATATCGAGGCCGGATTTCAAATACGTGAGAATGACCGTCCAGATGACGGCGTGGGCGATGGACATCGCCAGGACGAGCGTCGTTGCCGCACGGCGATCGAGGCTCGCCGCAGCAACGAACCAAGCGCCCAGACGGCGGCCGTTTAGTTGCCATCTCGTGTGTAACGGCGTGGTCGTTGCCGAAGTTCGCTTTTGCAGGGCGACGTGTGTCATTGACATCTCGCCAGCAAAGGCTTGCGCCAAAGATGCAGCCTTGTATTCAGAGCTGCGATATTTGTTGTCATCGCATTTGGCATGGGCTGGTTTCTATGACGTCGATTCCGAGCGGAGAAGTAACTCACCCGAGTTGCTCAGCCGTCCGCGTCTCATGCCGAGCTTGGATGCTTCCCTGCACGTTGGGGAAGCAAGACAATGGCGGCAACTATGAAGGCCGCGATAAATGCCGAGGCCAGAGGTCGGCTCAAACTGAGACCACCATGACTTATCGGTTTGTCGAGAAAGTCACCGACCGTCGCGCCGAGCGGCCGAGTGAGGATGAAGGCTGCCCAAAAAAGGAGGACGCGTGAGATACTTGTCCAGTAATATAGGGCGGCGACCACGGCGATGCCGGCCGCGAAGACCAGCGCGCCCGCTTCGTATCCGAGCCCACCCGTGTCGGCGAGCCAATCACCGAGAGCGGTGCCGAGCGTCTGCGAAAACGTGATCGCGGCCCAGTAGAAGGCTTCCACCCTCGGGGTCGAAACCGTGTTCACAGAGATAGTTCCCTCCGACCAGTACCAGACCGTTAAAACAGCTGCGAGGCAGAGCAAGAGCAGGCTGGAGCCGCCCGTGTAGCCGATACCGAGTGAGCGGTCGGCGAAATCGGCCATCGTAGTGCCGAAAGTCGTCGATGCCGCGATCGTCGACCAGTAGAGGAAAGCATGGAAGCGCTGGGCGAGGATCTGTGCGACGACGAGCACCACGAGCAAGACGGCAAACAACGCCGTCCCGGCCAGATAGCCCCAGTGCAGCGTCATTGTGACTGTGTCGCCAGCTGTTTCGCCGAGCGTGGTCGCGAGGATCTTGATAATCCAGAAACTGAGCGTGACTGCAGGAACTTTGCTGAGGGCGATCGTTGTATCGTCATTCATGAAATGCGCCTCGTGTTGGTAAAGACCCGGCACGTGCGACCACGTGTCGGGTCTGGAGTCAGCGGCGAGGTTAGTCCGGGTTTGGACCTTCCTTTTTATTTTCTAGAACTTGTCCGGTCGCGGCGTCGACCCCGACTTCTTGCGTTATCGAGCCACTTTTGATGTCGAACGAATAGCGAAGCCCACTGCCACCGGACTCACGTTCCAGCTCCTCGTCCGCAATATTCCCGGGATGAGTACGATGCGCGATCGCCCGCGCCTGCGCGATGGTGATATTCGCGTAGCGCTCAAGCTTCTCGCCCGTATATGCGCGTGCTGGGTATGCCAGCACGACGACCATCAACGTTGCGCTGACAATGCGAACTCCTTGCAAGATTCTTATGTTCATCTGGGCCTCTCTGATCGCCTCCATAGGTTGGAGAATGCGATTGGCCTGGTGCGCTCTCACCTAGCCCGCATTCCATGGCTGATACATAGCTTGCAAATATGAGGGCAGAATGAGCTTGGGGCAGTTTCGGTGTCGGCTGCTTCCGTTATGAATCCAGAACAACCCGCGCTAGAACGCCCGTCCGGCCATCGGAGCGATTCTCGACGCTCAGTTCGAAACCGTTGCGCTCGGCCACCCGTCGTGCGATTGCGAGCCCGAGACCGGTCCCGTCAACGCCTAGAGGCGCCGCACGAAAAAACCGCTCGAAAATCCGGACTTCCGCATCCTTCGGCAGCCCGCACCCCGTATCCAGCACGTCGACATAAATCCCCTGGTCCGCACGATAAAGGCGCACATCTACTTGACCGCCCGTTGGCGTATAGCGCACGGCGTTGTCAATGAGGTTAGCGAACAGAAGGCGCAGCTCTTCGGACGAACCTTTACACATTGTAGGCTCGTCTATTCTAACGCCGAGATCGACGCCCTTCTGCTCGGCCAACACAACATGTTCGCCCACGCAGTCGAGCAGGAGCGGACCGATGTCGATCGTGTCGTTGGGCGGTACAGCGGTTTCGTCGAGCCGAGCCAGTCGGAGCAATTTTTGGATGAGATCGCTAGCCCGTTTTACTCCGTGGGCAATTTCCTTCCTGCGGTTCTCTGCCTCCTCTGGCGGACCATTGGCAATGTTATCGACTTGAATTTGCACGGCGGCCAAAGGCGTGCGCAACTCATGTGCGGCGTCGGAGAGAAAGCGCTTCTGTGAACTCGACCGCCGCGCGCAAACGGACGATCAGCCCGTTCATGCTTTCGACCAGGGGCGTCAGTTCCGTCGGCACTCCAGCGAGAGGAAGTGGATCTGCCGCCGTCGCACTTCGGTCGGCGAGTTCTCTCGCAAGGCCATCAAGACGCCCGAGCATGCGATTCATCGCCCAGCCAACGACAATCCAGGAAAGAGGTATCACGATCAAAATCGGTACTGCCGTTCCCACGGCAGCGCTTCTCGCGTATTCCTGCCGGACCGATTCGCGCTGTGCAACCTGCACCGTCCAGACTTCGTTCCCGATTGCATAGGTTCGCCAACGCTCACCGGCCATGAGGGTATCGGCATAACCACGCCGGCTCGGACGTTCGATTTGGACGCCTGGAAGATCTGTATGGGCGACACTATCGTTTCTCCAGATCGTCACAGCGATCTGGTCTTCAGGATCGCGGTCAGCAGGTCTAGGAGCCTCCGTACCAGGGAATCCGACGCCGGCATTGAGTGCGACTTGGCGCAATTGCCCGTCGAGGAATTCGCGGGCCTCTTGGAGTGTCAGCCAATATGCGATCAGCATGGTTGCCGCGCCGACGCCGGTCAAAAGAATGGTCATCCACGTGAGCGCCGCTTTCCGCAGCGAGGCTGGCCTCATGATTTCGGCACCATCCAACCCGCGCCCCGCACGTTAGAGATAATGGCTTTGCCGAACTTGCGGCGGATCGAATGGATTAGAGCGTCGACAGCGTTGCTTTCAACTTCCTCGCCCCAGCCGTAGATCCGGTCCTCTATCTCCTCGCGAGACAGGATGCGCCCGGGTCGCTCCATCAGTGCGTGCATGAGAGCGTATTCGCGTGCTGGCAGAACCTGAGCGAATTCGCCATACAAGAGTTCGTGCGTTTCGGGATCGAGTTCGATCAACCCTGCCGTCATGCGGGATTTGGCCCTTCCCGCCCGCCGCCGCAGCACCGCCCGCATCCGCGCGAGCAATTCCCGCACCTCAAAGGGCTTGACCAGATAATCATCTGCGCCCAAGTCGAGGCCTATCACTCGGCTGTCCACTTCGTCCCTTGCTGTGATGATGAGAACCGGAGTGTGAACGCCCCTATCCCGCGCGGCCTTCAGGAGATCAAGTCCTTCGGCGTTGGGAAGCCCCAGGTCGAGCAGTACCAGGGCATGGCCGCCAACTCGAAGTGCCGCTTCCGCCTCGCAGCCGTCCCGCACCCAATCAACTGACATACCTTGCTCGGCAAGAGCGCGGGATAGACCCTCGCCGATCATCGTATCGTCCTCCAACAACAGGATGCGCATCGAATGTCCCCAATATCGATGAGCCGCTCGCAGCGCACTCTCAAACATAATGATGCGCGTTGCATGGCGACAGGCAAAGCCAATCGTCTGTTCATCCGGCTTACGTCGTAACGAAGCGACGGATTTCCGGATGTTGTAGTCGGGACCTGGTTCTGCGCCAGGGCATGGACAATACTGATATTCTGGCGCGCCATCCTATCATGGCCCCCGATCTATGCCGAAAACCTCATCCATGTTGTTTTGGTGGGAATCGGCTTGTGGTCCCGACGCCGATCGCTTAGCTAAGCGGTTGATATTTCTGACGATGATGGGGTTAACTTTGGGTTCCCAACCACATCCTGTACCTGCGCTTGCACCGGGCAAATTACTGTAGTGAGAGCGAGGCCAATGACGGCGAGGCCAATGACGGCGAGGCACGTTCGTTTCATTGTTTTTCGTTTGGTCTGGCATTGATCACTTTTTTGAGCCGGAATGCCTCGGCTTGGTCATGGTCTGGCCTGTCCCTGTCGGAAACCCAATCGGCTGACAAGGGGTGCCAAATCAGTCGATGTTTTTGGACGATGACCGATGTCTGCCGCTTGCTTTGGTGTGCCCTGGTTGGGCTGTTCAGATCACGCGCTTCGCTGGAAGTCGAGATCATGGTTCTGCGCCATCAGCTCTATGTCCTGCGGCGAAGGTGTCCTAAGCGGATGACTTTCAGCCTTGAGCCGGGAGCTACGCGCCATGGGCTATCGCAAACTCTCGGCCCGTCCGCGCCACCATGCGCAGGCTGAGGGCGTAATTGAGGATTTTAAAGAAGCTTTCCCGCGCGCCTGGATGCCATCGCGCGCAAGAAGGCTGTCGACAGTGACAAAATAGAAATCTGGTTCGCAGACGAGGCCCGGATCGGCCAGAAGAACAAAATCACGCGTCGGTGGGCCAAGCGCGGTACCCGCTCAACTGCGCCGCGCGATCAGCGCACCGCCTCGACCTACATATTCGGCGCGGTCTGCCCAAAACAAGGCAAGGGCGCGGCCCTCATCTTACCAGTGGGCGCACGGGTTCTAACCAATGGAACTTGGTATTATTGGCACGTTTCGCCGCGAGTGCCTGGACCAAGTCTTGATCTTTGGCGAGGCGCATCTCCGGCGTGTTCTTTCAGCGTATGCGGATTATTACAATCGGACAGGTACCCAACTGACTTTGCAAAAAGATGCGCCGTTTGGTCGAGCCGTGCAGCAGGTTGGTAGCATTGTCGCCGTTCCCGTCATCGGTGGATTGCATCACCAATACGTCCGGATATGATTTTCGGAAAGGACACCGCTCTGCCGGCCTCGGATAGTTTTTTTCTTTCACCCATTTTGAACTGACAGAATGTTCTCTGGACGCCCTGGGCAACAAAAATGGTCAATTTGGAAAAATTGAAAGAAGGCGACTTGCAATTATTTCGCGGTCCGTGGCGCCGGTGTTCATCCTTGACGTGTGGATTAGGCTGTGGCGATTTGCCGGGCTCAGTTCCAGGGTAGCAGGTGTGCTTTCGGAAAATCCCATCCGTCCGGGATTCGCGTTCTACGGCAGAATCGTCGCATCATGAATCGTGATGTTAATGGGCCTGCTCGTCTTTGCCGCCAACCTGTTCAAGTCGCGCGGGCGCCTTGAGGCCGAGAATGTGCTGCTCCGTCACCAGCTGAATATCGCCTTGCGGCGGGCACCGGCGCGGCTGCGACTGACCGGCACTGATCGCGTGATATTGGTATGGATGGTTCGGCTTTGGCCGAACCTCCTTCAAGTGGTTCAGGTGGTGAAGCCCGATACGGTCTTGCGCTGGCATCGAGCCGGATTCAAGGCCTTTTGGCGCTGGAAATCGAGGAAGCGGGCAGGGCGGCCGAAGATCGATCGTGGTTTGCGTGACTTAATCCGGCAGATGAGCCGGGAGAACCCACTCTGGGGTGCATCACGGATCCACGGCGAGCTACTAATGCTCGGTTTTGCAATCGCCCAGTCAACCGTATCCAGATACATGGTCCGAGGGCGAAAGCCGCCATCACAGAGCTGGAAGACGTTTCTGCGTAATAACGCCGATGCGATCGCAGCGATCGATATGTGTGTCGTTCCGACTGTGACCTTTGACCGGTTGTTTGCTTTCCTGGTCGTCGGCCACGGCCGGCGGCAGTTGTTGTGGTTTGATGTGACACAAAATCCGACGGCGGAGTGGCTGGCCCGGAAAATTACCGAGGTCTTTCCCTGGGCCTCGGCGCCAGGCTACTTGGTGCGCGACAATGACCGGGCCTACGGGCAAGTCTTCACCTCCCGCGTCAGGGCGATGGGGATCTCGCGACCGACCGATCAGTCCCGGTTCGCCACGGCAAAATGGAGTCGCTGAGCGCTTTATTGGCACGCTCCGCCGCGAGTGCCTGGACCAAGTCGTTATCTTCGGCGAGGTGCATCTGCGGCGTGTTCTCGCAGCGTATGCAGACTATTACAATCGGACTCGTACGCACCGGACTTTGCAAATGATGCGCCGTTTGGTCGAGCCGCGCAGCAGGCTGGTAGCATTGTCGCCGTTCCCGTCATCGGTGGATTGCATCACCAATACGTCCGGATATGATTTTCGGATAGGACAGGGCAGACCAGACCAGAGCCTCCGGCTAACCCGGGGCGGTTTACCCGCTCCTTTGCGATAGATCAAAGCCAAAATACTGAAAATTTTACAAGCTTGAATTTGTACAATTCCACCAAAAGAGGTCGGAGAATGATTACTAAAGTTCACGGTGATATTCTTTTAAGTGACGCACATGCAATCGCCCACGGTATTGCTCCAAACGATCATTTCAACCAGGGACTGGCGCTTGCTCTGCGAGAGCGTCACCCTGCCATGGCAAAGGATTTCCGCCATTACTGTTATCAACAAAATCCGAAATCCGGGCATGCGTGGCTATGGGCGGGTCCAGAGAGGGTCATTGTCAATCTGATGACCCAAGATCCCGCGTCGGATAATAAGACTCACCCAGGTAAGGCAACAACACAAAATGTCAATCATGCCCTTAAAGAGCTGGTCGGCATCATTGAGCAGGAAGGAATAACATCAATTGCGCTGCCAAGGCTGGCGACAGGCGTAGGAGGTTTGGAGTGGAGTGACGTTGAGCCACTTATTCAGAAGCATCTTGGCGACATGAAGATACCAGTGATCGTGTATGATGCCTACGAAAAAGACAAAAAGGCTGCCGAGAAACTATCGTCAGCATCTTAGAATCATCAAATGTCCCTTTCGAGCTGTTCACCTAGGTTTTGGGCGTGCCGTCCAGGTAGTTCGCTCGTTCGCGCCATAGAGACAATCTGACAGAATTGCTACTGATAAAAAGGACTCCAACTTCCTCACCCAAAAGTTGCGGCCCTATTGCGGTGTGTCTGATTTACCGCAAAGCGACATGGGGGCTGTACACAACAATCCTTGAGCAAGGGCGCCCCGCTAGGAGAACGATCCAGGGCGTTGGGTGCATCGAAGCGAGGCCTATGCTCGGCGGAGTACGCTATCGCTATGTTCGGATCTAATTTCCGAGAAGCACAACAGGGAGATATTGCATGGCGGAGACCGAAGCACGGGCGGTGACGAAGCCGACCGAAGCGGTGAGCGCGCCGTCGCTGGTGGCCAAACCTGTGCCACACGGAGCCAAGCCATCGCAGGAGCGGTCGACCCACAGCCAGATGCGGCACAATCCAGACGCGATCCGGCGTGCCTTTGAGACCGGCGAGTTTCCCTACAAGTCACGGTTGAGAAATTCGTTCTACGAAGAGCACATGGCTTTGCTACAGGTCGAGTTGCTCAAGGCCCAGAGCTGGGTGAAGGAGACCGCGCAGCGCATCGTCGTCCTGTTCGAAGGCCGCGATGCCGCCGGCAAGGGTGGGACCATCAAGCGTTTCATGGAGCACCTCAATCCGCGCGGTGCCCGCGTCGTCGCCCTCGAAAAGCCGACCGAGCGCGAGCAGCACGCAATGGTACTTCCAGCGCTATATCGAACACCTGCCGGCCGGTGGCGAGATCGTCTTGCTTCGACCGCTCCTGGTACAATCGTGCCGGCGTCGAACGCGTCATGGGCTTCTGCAAGCCCAACGAATATCTGGAGTTCATGCGTCAGTGCCCCGACCTCGAGCGGATGCTCGTCCGCTCCGGCATCCGCCTGTTCAAGTACTGGTTCTCCGTCACCCGCGAGGAGCAGGTCCGCCGTTTCAAGGCGCGCGAGACCGACCCGCTGAAGCAATGGAAGCTGTCACCGATCGACCAGGCGTCGATCGACAAGTGGGACGACTACACCGAGGCGAAGGAGGCGATGTTCTTCTACACCGACACCGCCGATGCGCCGTGGACGATCATCAAGTCGGACTGACAAGAAGCGCGCGCGCGTCAACTGCATGCAGCACTTCCTGTCGGCGCTCGCCTATCCCGACAAGGGACAGGCAGTCGTAATCGGACCGGATCCGCTGATCGTCGGCTCGGACTCGCATGTCATCGGCCGGGACGATCACATCCTCGGCAAGACCGTGCACCCTGAAAACCGGCGGAAAAACAAGTGACGCCAAGCGCCGCCTGCTCAGGCAATAAACCGCAATTTGCGAGAGCTGTCCCTGTCGGAAACCTAATCAGCTAACAAAAGGTGCCGAATTGGTCGATGTCTTCGGCGGATGTGCCGAAAGATCCATCCGCATTGATTGCGGAAGGGAATCATCACGATGTGAACGAAGCCGCGTTGGATGTCGCCCGCGCCCTCGCCAGGACCGAAGCGTTCAAGCACACCTCGGCATGGATGTCGGCGCATTCAATGCTATGACAAGCCGTGATGCTGTCAGCATTGATGCGTCGTCGCCGGCGAAGGCGGGGTATGACACCAGGAAGAAAACGAACTGACCGGGACAAGCCCGGCCATGACGTGTTGGCAAGAAGAAATTTGTATTTCAGCTATCAGATCATATTCACTTTGCCGGTCGCGAGGTCATAGACAGCACCGACGACCTTCAGCTTCTTCTGTGCGACGGCATCGGCGAGTACTGTAAGCGCCGGAGCAATAATCCCTCACTGAAGCGGCCGGGTATTCTTGCAGCGCGGCCGGAGTAAAAATCCATCAGCGGGTAGCCTTTTGCCTCGATTTGGCAGGGGGCGGGGGATGAAGGGCGTGGAGCTTTATGGACGGGTTCGCCATGCGGTGCGCATTGAGGGTCTAAGCCATCGCGAGACGGCACGGCGGTTCGGGCTCGCCCCTCGGACGGTCGCCAAGATGACGAAGTTCTCGGTTCCGCCGGGTTATGTGCGCAAGAAGCCGCCGGCGAGGCCGAAGCTTGATCCCTTTATTACGGTGATCGAGCGCATTCTCGGGGACGACAAGTCACGTCCGAAGAAGCAGCAGCATACAGCGAAGCGGATTTTCGAGCGGCTTCGGGACGAGTACGGCTTCACCGGCGGCATCACGATTGTGAAGGATTACGTGGCCGGGTGGCGGCAGCGGGCTCAGGAGATGTTTGTGCCGTTGGCGCATCCGCCGGGTCATGCTCAGGTGGACTTTGGTGAAGCCATCGGGGTCATCGGTGGCGTCGAGCGCAAGATCCACTTCTTTGCTTTTGACCTGCCGCACTCCGATGCCTGCTTTGTGTTTGGCTATCCAGCAGAGACGACGGAAGCCTTCTGTGACGGTCACGTTCGGGCGTTCGCGTTCTTCGGCGGCGTGCCGCAATCGATCCTGTATGACAACACCAGGATCGCGGTCGCGCGCATCCTCGGTGACGGTAAGCGGCAACGCACACGGGTGTTCACCGAGTTGCAATCGCATTATCTGTTCGAGGACCGGTTCGGTCGACCCGGCAAGGGCAACGACAAGGGCAAGGTCGAAGGGCTGGTCGGCTATGCGCGCCGGAACTTTCTGGTGCCGATCCCGGTATTCGCGAGCTTCGAGGCGCTGAACGCCCATTTGCTGGAATGCTGCCGCCGTCGCATGGCTGACCGCTTGCGCGGCCATGACGGGACGGTGGGCGAGCGGCTGGAGCACGACCTGGCCGCGTTCCAGAGGCCGCTGCCTGCGCCTTATGACTGTCCCTTCCGAATATTCCGTCCGAGGCTTGGGTCGCCTAGTGACGTAGAATCAGGGCAACATCGACGCGATGCTGAACCTGCTGCACAAGCTCGCAATATTTCTGTACAATCTGTTCAAGCCGCGACGCCGGCTTGCGGCAGAGAATCCTTTTCTGCGGCATCAACTTGGCATCGCCATAAGGCGAGCGCCGACAAGACCCCGCTTGAGCGGCTTCGACCGCGTTCTGATGGTCTGGATGACCCGGGCTCGCCCGGAATTGCTCGATTTGGCACAGGTTGTGAAGCCAGAAACGATCCTGCGATGGCATCGGGCGGGTTTTAGGGCATTTTGGCGGTGGAAGTCACGGCGACGGGCAGGGCGCCCCAAGATTGATCGTCACCTGCGCGACTTGATCCGGCAAATGAGCCGCGACAACCCGCTGTGGGGAGCCCCGAGGATCCATGGTGAGCTCCTGATGCTTGGGTTCGAGGTCGCTCAGTCGACCGTATCAAAGTACATGTTGCGGGGCCGAAGGCCGCGATCACAGAGTTGGAAGACCTTTCTGCGCAATCACGCTGATGGCATTGCGGCAATCGATTTGTTTGTCGTCCCGACAGTGACCTTTGATCAGCTTTTCGCCGTTCTAGTCCTCGGTCATGATCGGCGAAAACTGCTGTGGTTCGAGGTGACACGGCACCCAACGGCAGAGTGGCTGGCCCGCCAGATCACCGAGGCCTTCCCCTGGGACTCGATGCCGGCATACTTAGTCCGCGACAACGATAGCGCATATGGCCACGTGTTCACGCGCCGAGTACAAGCGATGGGCATCCGCGACCGACCAATTTCCCCAAGATCGCCTTGGCAAAATGGTCACGCGGAACGGCTGATCGGCACCATCCGGCGCGAGTGCCTGGACCACATGCTGGTGGTCGGTGCTGGGCATTTGCGCCGAATCCTTGCCTCTTATGCGGCCTATTACAACGGCGCTCGCACGCATCTGGCGCTCGACAAAGATGCGCCGTGTGGCAGGCTGGTTCAGGTTCGCGGCAAGATCGTCGCGATGCCGGTCTTGTCCGGATTACATCATCAGTACCTTCGGATATGATTTTCGGAAGGGACAGGGGTGGGCGAGGTTGTGCTCGCCGTCGTTACGGCGATTGCGGGGGTTTTTCTTGGCTCGGTTGGCGTTGTAGGTTATTTGGTGCGACCGCTTGGTTTCATACGACGGACGTTGTTTTTTGCCGCCGGCGTGCTGGCACTTATTCCGAGCGGTACGTTCCGGCACGCGATCTTTACCGATCTTTTCGGCGCGCTGCTGGGCGCGGGGCTGATCACCTGGGAACTGGTGCGCCGTGCGCGCTTGGCCCGCGATCAAATCGTATCGGTCAGTGATGCCTGAAAGTGAAGGGTGGAATGCCTGTCCCTACCGCAAACTCAACGGAGCTGACGGAGCGGTGCAAATCAGGTGATATTCCCCTTTGATGTTTTACATCTGCAGGATGCTGTCGCTTCCGAAAACTCCATCCATTGACTCGCGGGTAGGGGCGAATCGGAACATGATTGCTGGATGATCGCAATCGGCCTGTTGTTCCTTCGCGCGCTATGCGACTGGTTCAAGCCTCGGCGGCAGCTGGAAGCCGAAATCCTGGTCCTGCGTCACCAGTTGAACATTCTGCAGCAGCGTGCGCCGCGCCGCCAGCCACGTCTGCGCTGGATCGACCGGGTTCTGTTCATCTGGCTCTATCGACGCTGCCCCGGCGTCCTAAATGCCATCACCATCGTCAGGCCAGAAACCATTTTGCTTTGGCATCGTGTGAATAGGCTTCCAAAGTTGACCCCATCGGAGCCAAGAATGTTAGTCGCTTAGCTCGCCGATCAGCGTCAGGACCCCACGCCAATTTACAACTACGAGGCACGCGTTGAGCCGCGTGTCGAACCCGCGACGGCTTAATTGCACGCGGCATTAACTATCGAGGGAACGTTCGAAATGGATCGCTAACGTCAACGAAGACGAAAGCCGGAGAGGTTCCTGCCGCGGTCTGCGAGTTGGGTTGAGGAGATGGAGAAACGGTCTTACCGTCGCGTCCGTGATCTTGATGTACTTGCGGCCTTTCAGGGCCTTGTTTCGAATGAGATCGGATGCGCGCGGATATCCATGGTGGCCAGGGAAGCAAAGCGCTCCCTTCAACGGGCCGAATACAGATGCGCGAGACCAATTACCTCCAGATCGTCATATCCGGCTTGCACCGTACGGCCGGTCCACACAAAGTACATGGTGAAGAGGAATGGACGGCCACCATCGCAGGGCTGGCGGACTTTCATCAGCAACCACGCAGACGGGATCGCGGCGATCGATCTGTTTGTCGTGCCGACGATTTCGTTTCGGTTGCTATACGGCCTGCTGATCCTGCGGCATGATCGGCGCGAGATGCTATGGCTGGCCGCGACAACCCATCCCACGGCAGATTGGATCGCCAGGTAAGTCACGGAAGCAATTGGTTGGGACTGCATGCCAGAGTACCTGGTCCGTGACCGCGATGGGATCTATGGCGAGGAATATGTGCATCGCATTCGGGCGATGGGGATTCGCGATCATTCAATCGCAGCGCGGTCACTCCGGCAGAATGGTTATTGTAAGCGGACAATCGGCTCGATCCGACGCGATTGTCTGGACCACGTCATCGTGTTCGGCGAGCGCCATCTGCGCCATCTGCTGCGGTGTTACATGACCTATTACAATCAGAGCCGAACGCACCTTTCATTGCACAAAGACGCGCCCCTGGGACGGTCAGTCCATATGTTCGGAAGCATCGCCGCAAGGCCAATCCTCGGCGGCCTTCATCACCATTACATCCGGATTTAGTTTCCGACAGGGACAGGCTTTCAAGGAAGGGTGATCGAGCGCGGTGCCATCGATGGATGATGTGCGGCCCACGCTTTTCGTCAATCTGTTCGAGCGGTTGGCGCGATCTCTTCGGCGGCCAAGCGCAGCGGCGCAAGCAACTGCGTCGCTGCCACTCGCAAAGTCAGCGCCGACGTTGCATATGTTACGCATATCGAACCGACAGCCTCACGATCGTGTATGATTGGAACGGCAATCGAGCTTGTCCTCGGCTCGATCCCTCCTTGGCGAAAGCTATAGCCGCGCTGCATCGTATTTCGCAGTAACCGTTCCGTTTCCTTTTGGTTTCTGGCGATTGCATCGCGGCGGTCGGTCGATTTTTGGAGCAACGCCAGCGTGATTAACCGCGTCCGGCGATCACAGAAGGCCAAATAGGCGAGCCCAAGCGAACTCTGTAGCATGGGCAAGCGAAGTCCGACTCCCCCACGATCGAAGACGAAGGGGCTTCGGTAACGGTTGGTTTCGCGAACGACCATTTGATCCCGGTCCGGAATGGCGACGGAGCTCGGCCAACGAATTTCGTTCTGCAGCTTGGTCAGGACTGGACCGGCTGCCTCAACGATCCAGTTGTCGTCGCGATATCCCGCGCTCAGGTCGAGGACCTTCGAGGTGACCCTAATCCGGCTGTCGTCGGGGATGTATTGAACATAGCCGTGCTGACTGAGGTTATCGATGATGCGATAAATCGCCTGGCGCGAAATGCCGATCTTTCGGTGGAGGTCGACAATCGTGCATGGTCCGATCTCGTTAAGAGATACCAAAACCCTTAATAGGCGATCGTCCGTAGCCATGCTCAAATCCCTACGACCACGAGCAAGTTTGGAATTTATGATGCTATAGGATGTCCGAAATACGGACAACTGAAGGATTTCGAAGGCGGATGCTCGTTGGAAAACTAAAGTAATTAAAAGATGACCTCGGCTGGCGGTTCGCGCTGGGCCGGAGTCTTCAAAGGCACAAAAAGACGTCAAAGCACAACAGAGCGAGCAGGGAGGATCGAATGGCCGGGAGAGCTGGATATTTTGCCGTGGCCGTTTTCGCGGTCGGATTTATCGCCGCAAGCACAATCGCAAGCGCTGAGATCCTACCGGGCCGACCAATAACAATTGTTGTGCCGTTTCCGCCCGGCGCCAGCACGGACACTTTGATGAGAAAAGTCACCAAGGTCATGACTGATAACACCGGTCAGGTGTTTGTCATAGAGAATCGGCCGGGTGCCGGCGGAGCGGTTGGGACGGCAGCCGTCAAACAGGCTATTCCCGACGGCCATACCTTGCTGCAGGCCAATGTCGGAACGCACTCGGTTAGCCCGGCGATATCGTCCAAGCTCAATTATGACCCACAAAAAGACTTCGAACCAATCACGCTAATGTGGAATTTTCCAAGCGTGCTGACGGTTCCCGCTTCCAGCCCGGCCAAGACCGTCAAGGACCTCGTCGCTTACGCAAAGACGAAGCCCAGCGGCTTGAACTTCGGGTCTCCGGGGGTTGGATCGGGCGGCCATGTCCTCGGCGAAATGCTCAAAACCGAGGCTGGTATTTCGATGGTTCATGTGCCGTTCCGCGGCGCAGCACCTGCGGTACAGGACCTGGTGGCAGGAAGGATCGACCTGATGTTCACCTCCTACGCATCGGTCGCGCCATTCGTTCAATCCGGACAATTGCGGGCCCTGGCCGTAAGTGGCCGCAAGCGTTTGGAGGCGCTGCCGAAGCTGCCGACCATGGCTGAGGCCGGATTTCCCGAGGTCGACTTCGATGCTTGGTTTGGGCTGATGGCTCCGGCCGGCACACCCAAATCAGCTCTCAAAAAATTGCACGATGCGACAGTCGCGGCCATTGAGTCGCCGGAGGTCATCAAGTTCATGAAGGATCTTGGTGTCGAAGCCGTAACGAGCAACCAGGCCGCGTTTGCAGCACTGATTACTTCTGATCGCCGTCGAATGGACAAGCTTGTTCAGGCGGCGGGAATGAAGAGGCAATAGTTCCGGACGCTTTCGGAACCGAGCAAGAAAAAGGACCTGCCCGGATGGATCGGCTTGCGGGCAAAGTAGCGATCGTGTTTGGTGCCGGCCCGAATATCGGAGGTACGATCGCTTATTTCCTCGCCCGCGAGGGTGCACGGGTGGCTATCGTAGACCGTGCCGAAGAGGCGGCACAGGCCACCGCAAGTTTTATCTGCGAACGCGGTCATGAGGCCATTGCGTTCGCGGGGGACGCAGTTTCAGAGCCTGACGTGGCACGTGTCGTCGGCGAAATCATTGATCGATTTGGTCGCGTCGATGTCGTTGTCAATATGGCAGGCAGGGTTCACTGGGCCAACATTCTGGAGATGGATGTGGCCGATTGGCAGGACGCGGTCTTGAGTTTCCCGACGGCGGGAATGCTCACGACCAAGCACCCGGCCAGGGCCATGATCGCTGGCGGCAATACCGGCAGCATCATTCATCTTCTGTCGACGGCCGCGCATTTCGGTGAGGCCGCAGGTGCGGCCTACACGGCGGCGAAAGCAGCCCTGCTGAACCTGTCGCGTTCGGCAGCGATGGATCTCGCGCATGCGGGCATTCGCGTCAATACCATCACGCCATGTGCGATGGAACATCAGCTATGGACCAACATGCGGGAGGAGATTTTCGATCCGAACTTTATCGCCCCGCAGCGCCCGTCATTCTATTCGCGCGACGACTATCTGAAAATGATTCCGCTCGGACGCTTTCCGCGTGCATCAGATCTCGCGTGGGCAGCAGTCTTCCTCGCGTCCGACGAAGCCTGTTTCATCACTGGCGCCGATATTCCGGTCGATGGAGGATTGCGATTCAAGTACCCGACCTGGCGACCGGGAGATCATGATGGCCGCAACATTCGAGATTACGCACGCAGCATCAACCTGACTGAGTACGGCGAGGATAAAGGCAGGCTGATCGAGTGATGAAGGCTTACAGCTACGTCGCGGTCAGCGAATTCGAAATTATCGTTGAGGAGAAGAAAATATGAGCGAAGCTCAGCGGACAAATCCGATGACAGAGCGGCTTAATCTGCTGCATCACTCGGCTCGCGGTACTCCAATGGGGGTGTTGTTGCGGACGTTTTGGCATCCGGTTGGGATATCGAGTGCGCTCAAACCCGGTACCGCAAAGCCCGTTCGCATCATGTGCGAAGATTTGACACTCTTTCGCGGCGAAAGCGGTAAACCGTATCTGGTGGGCGGATTTTGTGCGCATCGTCTGACGGCACTTCATACGGGATGGGTGCAGGGCGAACGAATCCGATGCATGTATCACGGCTGGCAGTTTGATGGGCTCGGCAAGTGTACAGAACGCCCCGCCGAGGACGATGCCAAGACGCCGAATGTATCGATAGCGGGCTATTCACTGCGCGAATATGCAGGATTGATTTTTGCCTATTTGGGCGATGAGCCGGCACCAGAATTTCAACTGCCATGCAAGTCCGTATTTGAGGATCCAAATTGTCTTCTCTTTGCGCGCGAAGAGATGTGGCCATGCAATTGGTTTCAGCAGGTTGAGAATTCGCTGGATGCGACTCATGTCAGCTTCGTTCACCATTGGGGAACCGTCGGCCGCTTTGGCGAACACGTCGCCGCGACCGTTCCTAAGCTCGAATATTTGGAGACCGATGCGGGGATCCGCCAGATCGCGACGCGTTCGAAGAATAGTGTGCGCGTCAGTGACTGGACGTTCCCAAACAAAAATCACATCGTCGTACCCGGAATTCAAGAGAATGACCCTTGGATCGATGTCGGACATTTTATCGTTCCGAACGACGATGAGCGTTCGAACTCGGTTCATGATTTATTCGACACCGTCTGTCGATGCGGATACGGACAGGCGGATCGCCGAATATTTCGAGAAATACGGCGACTACAATCCGGCCGACTATCATAATGAACTGATCTTTCAGAAAAAGGTCCCCGATGACGTTCTGTTTCAATTGACCAGCGCGCAGGACTATGTTGCGGCGGTGGGGCAGGGCGCAATCGCAGATCGGACACGCGAGCGCCTTGGACGATCAGATATGGGCATTGCCTTCTTGCGGCGAATCTTCTGGCGCGAACTAGAAGCAATCCGGGAAGGCCGACCGACCAAAGCTTGGCGCAGGCTCGCGCAGGCCGCTGTGATGCCCCAGCAAGTGAGCGAACCGGCGTAAGTCTAGAGCGTTAGACAACGCATTGGCAAAAACACAGGGCGATAAGGTGAAGCATCCAGTATCCGGAAACATGAGCAGGCAAGATTTCATTACGCTCGATGGGCAATTGTTTAATCGCTTGAATTGGGGCCCGCTCGGACCGATCACCCTAAGATTGAAGAACGGTCGTGCTGTTGTCGGCGACACCAAGGGCATTTCGCGCGGTCAGGCCCACGAGCGCGGCAATGCCACTCCCTACTGGGGTCGTATTCTGATGGTCTCGGACGGTTCCGAAACTGAGATCGACTATGCGGCAATCGTCGAGATTTGCTGATCAGGCTTTTCGCAAGACAAGGAGCATACAATGGCCGGTTCAACGCGCTCCGCCGATTATGCGGAACTGAGGCGCGCGTGGAAAAACGCCCATCTAGTACCGTTGTGGGAGAGCCCGACCGCGCACAAGCCACCACCGGCTCCGGAAATGGCGCATCTGTGGTCATGGGAGACCATCAGGCCTCTCATCGGCAGGACCGTCGACATTACCTCACCCGCCGCTGTCGAACGGCGTGTACTTTCCTTAGTCAATCCGGCGGCACGGGCGCCGGAGGACGAATTGACGACCAAGAATCTCTCAGCGGCAATACAGGTGCTGCTGCCGGGTGAATCGGCGCGCCCTCACCGGCATTCCATTAATGCGCTGCGGTTTGTGTTAGAAGGCCAAGGAGCGGTTACGGTGGTCGACGGCAAGCCGTGCCCCATGGAAATCGGCGATCTGATATTGACGCCAGCGTGGTGCTGGCACGAACACATTCACCCTGGCAACGGACCGATGATCTGGCTCGACGCGCTCGACGTCCCTTTGCATCTCTATTTCGGAACAGCGGAATTTCAACCGGGACCGGTCAATGACAAGCCTGCTACGATACCGGATGAGGCATTCGCCGTCGCCAATATTGCACCCGAAATAGCCGATGACAGGTCGAAACATTCGCCGGTGTTCCGCTATCCTTATGAGTTTGCTGCCGCGGCGGTCGCGGCCGCGCCCTTAGCCGCAGACGGATCGCGGCGAGTGCGTTATTTGAATCCGGTGACAGGCGGTTGTGCTATGTCGTTCATCGACAGCCATCTCATGCAAATTGATCCCGGAGTGAGGACAAGGCTTGTCCGCAGCACAAGCAATGCCATCTGTTGTGTTGCGGAAGGAAGCGGCGAAACGACGGTCGGCGACACGATGGTCCGCTGGAAGCGGCATGACATCTTCACACTGCCAAAAGGCAATTGGTTTAAACATAAAAGTATGGACCAAACAGCGCGTCTGTTCGTTGTCTCGGACCGTGACCTGATGGCACGCCTCGGACTATTGCGCGACGAATGTGCTGGCGAGGTTACAACCTGATGGACGTTGCGTCGTCGGACTGCCTCCCCGCGACACTACCGGTGCAAGCCTCGGCGGGGTCATGCTCAGTTTGTCACCAAGCAGACAATCTCATCGAGGTACGTCTGGACGCCGGATCGACCGACTGCGGCACGGTCACCATGGCAGAGAGGGCGATCGGCTCGATCCGGCGGGACTGCCTTGACCATGTCGTCATGTTTGGTGAGCTGAATCTGCGCCATTTGCTTCAGTGTTATGCCGATTACTACAATCAGAGCCGCACGCATCTGTCGTTGGCAAGGATGCGCCGTGCGGGGAGCAGATACACCGCGTTGGGTGCATTGAGCGGACACCAGTACTTGGTGGCCTAGATCGTCGGTACGTTCGAATTTAATTTCCGACAGGGACAGGGGGGCTTAGTAGATGCTGAGGTGGGCTGTCCTCTCAATAAAATATGGTGGCTTAGCGTTCGGAATTAAAACGGCATAACATCGTGAGCGCTAATCAGGGTGAAATCATCTTGCCGTTGACGTGCAATCTCGATAGGCCGCTTTCCCAATCATGCCGTTACCAACTTTCGCGAATAGTTCGGCGCCGTGCCAAGATCAGCATCAAAGCCATGGCGAGTGCCAAAGCCGCGAACACGACATTGACGCCGTACACCCATTCCATCGCCGAGGCGACGGTCGACCGCCCCGCACCGTCCGCTAGCCCCGCCGAGGCTGCGACCATGCCCGAGGCCGCAGCACCAAACGACATGCCGATGTTGCGGACGGCCTGCACCGAAGTTCCGGCAATATGCTTCTCGGCTTCTGGCGCGACGGCCATAATACGCTGGATCGCCGGGCTATTGAGGAACCCTATGCCCAGACCGCTCACGCCGATGGCGATCGCGATCATCACCACCGGACCTGATTCAACTGTGAACGCGATGCCGATTGCGGCAAGCAGTAGGAGTACTAGCCCACCAACGATCGAGGCCGTCTCGAGCGATGGGCGCAAGCTGGCCGCGAGCAGCGCTCCGCCGGTCCACATAAACGACTGAACGGCGAATAGGTAGCCCGCCGTCAATGGACTCACGCCGTGCAAGACTTACAGATAGAACGTTGTATAGGTATTGACGAAGGCCATCACTATGCTAACCAAGAAGAAGATCCCGTAGGACGCCCCAAGTTCGGTCGCAATAGCAGCAGCCTGGCGTGGAAACATGTTGCGCTCGGCCCGGGCGTCGCGGACCAAGGCGATCACGGCGATGGTAATCGAGGCTATAACCAGTGCGCCCTGAAGCCAGAATATTTGGGTTAGCGACGTCGCGCTCATCAGAAGTACGGCAAGCGCAAGTAGCGTGAGGCGCCAGTAGGGAATTCGCGACAATCGGCCGTGCCCTCGCGCGCCTTCGACATGGCGCCACGCCAAGAGCGCGAAGCCGACTGTCAGCGGGACCAGGCTCCAGAACGCGCCGCGCCACATCCCTGTCCCTACCGCAAACTCAGCGGGGCTGACCGGACTGTGCAAATCGTATGATATTCCCCGTTGATGGCCAATATTTGCAGGTTGCTTTGGTTCGCCTTGATCGGAGTATTCCGGTCACGGGCATCGTTGGAAGCCGAAATCTTGGCGCTGCGGCACCAATTGGCTGTGTTGCAGCGAAAGTTACCGGCGAAACCGGCATTTCGGAATGTTGATCGGCTCATTTTCTCGCTGCTCTATCGCTTGGCGCCGAGCTCCCTGAACGCACTCACCATTGTGAGTCCAGAAACAGTCATTCGCTGGCATCGGGCCGGCTTCCGAGCTTGGTGGCGCTGGAAATCGAGGCCACGTGGCGGCCGGCCGCGGATACCGTGTGAAATTCGCCGGCTCATTCGCGAGGTTAGCCAGGCAAATCCACTGTGGGGTGCACCGCGCATTCATGGCGAACTGCTTAAGCTTGGCATCGACGTCGGCCAGACGACAGTGGCAAAGTACATGACTCGGAGGAGGGGACCTCCGTCTCAGGGCTGGAAGACATTTCTGCGTAATCATGCTGACGGCATTGCGGCAATGGACCTATTTGTCGTTCCGACGATGTCCTTTCGGATCCTGTTCGGATTACTGATCCTGCGGCATGACCGACGGGAGATCGTATGGCTCGGTGTCACCGGGCATCCGACGGCCGAATGGATCGCTCAGCAGGTGACGGAATCTTTCGGCTGGGAGACGGCACCTCGGTATCTGCTGCGTGATCGGGACTGGGTCTATGGCGATGTATTTATCCAACGTGTCCGCGCCATGGGTGTCCGGGATCGGCCGCCTGCGGCGCGATCACCGTGGCAGAACGGCTATTGCGAAAGGGCGATCGGTTCGATCCGGTGGGACTGTCTTGATCATGTCGTTGTATTTGGCGAGCTTCATCTGCGCCATATGCTTCAATGCTATGCTGATTACTACAATAAGAGCCGCACTCATCTGTCCTTGGGCAAAGATGCGCCGACACGGCGGCAAATCCAGCGCGTTGGACGCATTGTGCCGACACCCATTCTTGGCGGTTTGCATCATCGGTATGTCCGAATCTAGTTTCCGACAAGGACAGGGATGTTCATGCTCGTGATCCAGCACCAGTCGCACGGCGCGGCTGCGTACCTCAGGGGAGAACTTGTTCGTCATCTTGCTCATGACGGCTCCACCTTCTCAGGAGTTGGAGCCTCCGGCAAACCCGGGGCGGTTCATCCCAAGTGCCATCATCATTGATTAGTCGTCATACAGCAACGGTTAAAAGGCCAGCTCAAATGGGGTCGGGTCACTCCAGACCAGGCCCAATTTTCTGGATGAGGCGCTTTTGCTCAGCGATCTGTTTCAACGCCAATTCGTGATACTCTCGGCTATTCAAATAATGTAAATTCTGATTGAGCTTTGCGATTGTTGCGAGATGCGATGGTCCCATCATTCCTTTCTTGAAAGCATCATGCAACAACTTAACAACTTTTGGATCCATCCCACTAGGACCTGCGATGCCGTATGGTGCGCTGGCGTCAATATCGATTCCCATTTCTTTCACTGTCGGTACGTCAGGCCAATTAGAAGCGCGTCTTGCGCCCCACGTGACAAGCAAGCGCAACCTTCCCGAATCCACCATGGATGCCCAAGTGCTTCCCTCGGCGATTGCATCGATGTGACCACCAAGCAACGCTCGGATAGAATCTGAGCTGCCTTTAAATGGGACATGCACCCAATCGATGTGCAGTTGTCTGGCAATCTGCATCATGAAGAGGTGCGGCGTTGTACCGACGCCAGATGATCCGAAACTCATTTCACCTGGGTGGGCTTTTGCATAGTCAAGGAACTCTCGAAATGTTTTCCAGCGGAGATCGTTGCGAACCACGATGCCAAATGTATAGCCTGTGAGTCCGATAATATATGTTAAATCCGAGATCGGATCAAACGAGGTTCTCATGACAAACGGAGCGCGCAGGACACTGATGGGTATCTGAGAAATTGTATACCCGTCCGGCTTTGCCGTCGCCGCCATTTGAATGGGACCAAGCGTGCCGCTAGCGCCTGCCCGATTTACAATGACGATCGGTCGCCCGAGATATTTTTCCGTGGATTTTGCTAGTGACCGCATTTGTACATCGGTCGCGCCACCCGCGGGCCATGGGACTATGAGGGTGATTGGTTTGTCCGGGAAGTTGCGAGCCGCGCTGGAGCCGTTGAGCAATCCAAGCACCAACGTCACGGCAAGTAAAACTCTATATATGAATATATTCATATGCGTAGGATTGTCGAGCTGTTAGCAGTGTAACCTTACATAAAACATGATGTTTTAGTAGTTACTTGGAGTCATATTGCCGACTTCGCGTGCTATTTTTGGATTTGACCCAAGGCCATCTCATGCATCGAAGTGTGCATTATACTTTCGACGATCCCAACCCTTATCAAAGGGCGATACAAGCCGCTGAGATTGAAATCTCAATCGTCGAAAAAGGTGCATTCCATGCCGAATTGACACAGGTTAACTTTGATAAGCTTTGGATGCAGGTCGGACACGAAAATCTTGCGCGCATTTTCCATTCTGTGGTCAATCCAAGGCGATCTGCATTCACATTTCTTGTCAATTCTGATCAAGAAGCGATCATTCACAGCGGAATGAACTTAACGCCAAAGGATATTGCTGTCGTCGGTAGAGATACAGCGCATTACCATCGAACCTGGGGAGGAACTCACTGGGGTGCTGTCTCGCTCACGCCGGCGGATCTAGCGTCGAATAGTTATTCTCTTATTGGGAGAGAGCTGACCGTCCCGAACGTGACGTACGTGGCAACTCCGAATAGGAATCATTTCTCTCGACTTTTGGGCCTGCACAAGGTCGCAGAGCGACTCGCCCAGAATTCACCCGAGGTCCTTGCCAATAAAGAAGTCGCCCGCGCTTTAGAGCAGTCGCTGATACACGCCATCATTTCTTGTCTCATTGAAAACGAGCCAAGTCGGATGACCGTCGGCGGTCGGCGTCACCTCGGAATCATGAAGCGATTCGAGCAGCTATTGGCGGAAAACAGCTACAAACCTTTATATCTTGCTGAAATATGTACTGCGACAGGCGCGTCTGAGCGCGTGCTTCGTGCTTGTTGTCAAGAGCACTTGGGAATTGGACCAATCCAGTATTTGTGGTTGCGAAGAATGCATTTGGCGCGACAGGCGCTCAAGTTGGCTACACCTCACACAGCGACAGTTACACAAATCGCAACTGATCATGGCTTCTGGGAGCTGGGACGCTTCGCGAATAAGTATCAATTGCTATTCGGTGAGCCACCATCCGTCACGCTCCGCCGTACGTAAGTAGTATCAAAGCGATTTGTCGACCAATTGGCGCATCAGATTCCGAATTTGCATAGCCAGCGCCGAACTAGCCAGAAATAATGCAATTCTCGACTATCTGAACAACCAGATCTGAAGTCGTGCGTGGCGTATTTAGTTCCAATAACCACCTGGTTCGGCAATTGGCATGGCATGTGCGAGCACACAGGTATTCACCGATCACGAAGCATATCAAGCCAACTTCCAGGGGATGATCAATCTCGTATTTCCCCATCGGGGAGACTTTAGGGCACGTTTAACGACAGTCGAATTGCAGAGCTTGAAGCTTTTGAATGCGGTGGAAAGCCTGTCTCGTGTTGCATTCGTATCGCTTGCGCCGAGTTTGTTATATATCAGCTTTCCAAAACAATTAGATTTACCACCAATTTGGGCAGGGATTGAGCTTTGCCACGGCGATATTGTGATTCACAGTTGTGGTGATCGTTTCCACCATTTCACCCGGGGTCGCAGCGATTGGGTCGCCGTCGCATTTACTCGGGACTTCATCGCAAAGCATGGCAAGCTGTTCGCAAACCTCGATCTAGTTCCACCGAGAGTCAGCCGCGTTTTTCGTTCCTCGCCCTCTGACGTTAAGCACTTGCATCATTTGCATCACAAGATCTGCAGGCTGGTCCTGACCGATCCAGAACTTATCCTGCATCAGGAGGTTGGCCGAGCATTGGAAGATGAAGTTCTTCAGGCCGTGGTGACCTGCTTGCGCGGCGACAGCGACAGCGACAGGGCCGGCAACGAAATAGTGAGGCAACGCCATACCGCGATCATGATCCGCTTTGAGGACATCTTGACAGAGTGGCACGACAAGCCATTGAGGTTAAGTGAGATTTCGGCGGCCATCGGAGTTTCCGAACGAACCCTGCAGCAATGCTGTAACGAATTCATCGGGATGGGTCCCTTCCGATACGCGCAGTTACGGCGCTTAACTCATGCGCGCGCATTGCTTCGAAGTGCCGACCCGGCCGTAACAAGCGTTTCATCTCTTGCAATGCAATGCGGATTCGCGCAATTCGGCCGCTTTGCAGCCGCCTATTCGTCGGCTTTTGGAGAATATCCATCCACGACGCTGCGTCGAAGCCGGTAGGCAGTGTTCAATTGCACTTTCGCCGAATTAGCATAGTCGGCATCGCCGAGCGTCATATAGTGTGAGCTAATGAGGGCCAACCATGACCTCCGGAATGGCGGTGGGGCGATGATGTGCTTGGTTTATGCACCAACGGCATCGCGCTAAAATTTTCTGATTCGTTGTTTGAACTTAAAGACAACCAAGGCAACCTTGAAAGGGGAGTTTGGATGAGGACAAATCGACGCTGGTTGTTCGGCCTGCTGGTATCGTTTGCTGCCGTGGCTGTAGCGAGTGTGCCGGCGACTGCGCAACAGCAGAAAAAGCCCAATATTCTTTTCATCATGGGCGACGACATCGGCATCATGAACGTGGGGGCTTACCACCGTGGGATCATGGTCGGAGAGACGCCCAACATTGATCGCCTTGCGAAAGAAGGCGCGCAGTTCATGACCTATTATGCGGAGCAGAGCTGCACGGCCGGTCGCACAGCTTTCTTCACCGGCATGCACCCGTTGCGCGCAGGCATGGTCATGCCTCAGCTTCCTGGCGCAACCAGCTCCCTGCTGCCGGGTACGCCTGCACTCGCCAAATTCCTGCTCGACCTCGGATACAATACCGGTGAGTTCGGCAAGAACCACCTGGGCGACAAATCGGCATCGCTGCCGACGGCCCACGGCTTCCAGGAGTTCTGGGGCTACTTGTATCACCTGGACGCTATGCAGGGGGTGAGCTTTCCCGACATCAACAAGACGCCCACTGCGCAAACCGTTGTGGCGCCTTGCAAGAACACGCCGGTACGCGGCCTCCCAGAGGTTCCCGGTGCGGTTGATCCGCAGACCGCGCTCTGCATGACGCCGCCACGGCCGGTGATCGCGTGCACATCCTCGGACGGCACCGAGGGGAACCAGACCTGCAAAGACGAGGGCCCACTGACTTTGGAGCGCTCAAAAACGGTGGACGAGGAAATCTCGGCCAAGGTCATCGACTACCTCGACCGCAACGCGCCCAGCAAAACCGGCAAGCCATTCTTCGTCTGGTACAACCCGGCGCGCATGCACATCACAACCATGTTCTCGGAAAAGTATGCGAACATGCTGGGTGTGAAGGGCGGCAAGGATTGGGGTATCAATGAAGTCGGCATGAAGCAGCTTGATGACAACATTGGCCTGGTCCTCAAGAAGTTGGAGGATCTTGGAGAACTCGACAACACCATCGTCGTCTTCACGACCGACAACGGCGCCGAGGCAATCACCTTCCCCGATGGTGGCGTTACGCCATTCAGGGGCGGCAAGCTCACGACCTGGGAAGGCGGCATGAGGGCTCCAGCGCTCATCCGCTGGCCGGGACACATCAAACCCGGCACGGTACTGGACCAGATCTTCTCCTCCCTGGATTGGGTACCGACCTTCGTCGACATCGCTGGCGGTCCCGCGAGCAATGGGCTGAAGACACAGATCGAAGCCGGCAAGTATCCTGGAATCGTCAAGACGACGCTGGATGGCGTCGATCAGAGAAACTACCTCGAAGGCAAGGGGAACTCGGCACGCGACACTTTCTTCTACTACACAGGCCAACACCCGTCGGCGGTGCGGTTCAAGAACTGGAAGTTCTACTACACGATGCAGTCTTCGTCTGCGACAGGTGGGTTGCTACCCCCAATCTCCTATCATTGGACCCAGGTCGCAAACCTCAAGCGGGACCCGTTTGAGCAGGCTGTTGCTGAGGATCAGAAGACCCTCACCGGTTACGGCGGCGCACTGGCCGCCCCCAGCACGGCGTTCGTCTATGACTGGAACCTCCTGCCGATCGGCCAATTGCTGTGGCTGAAGGAGCTTGAGACATACAAGACGTACCCATCGTTGCAGACGCCGGCGAGCTATAACCTCGATCAAATCATCGAGGCTATGCGGGCTACGAGGCACATCAGCCACGCGGGCGAGTAGCTGCCTGATAGGCAAACGATATGACGACGCGGGCGCTCACTTGCGGGCGCCCGCGAACCTTACAAAACACCATTCTAACGATTGGCACGACGCCACGAGGTGGCCGGGTTGCCTGCCGCAGCGGCGCACTGTCGCGACGGCGTGTAGTTGCTGTGGCAATAGCGAAAAACACCGGAGGGATCGATGAGAAACTCCACAATTACTTGGCTTGGCCTGTTCGCGTCCTTTGTTGTTGCGAGCCTGGCGAGCGAGCCAGCGGCGGCGCAAACGCAGAAGCCCAATATCCTCGTTATAATGGGCGACGACATCGGATATTGGAACATCAGTGCCTACAATCGCGGCCAGATGGGCTATCGCACGCCGAACATCGACCGCATTGCCAACGAGGGCGCGATATTCACTGATTATTATGGCCAACAATCCTGCACCGCAGGTCGCGCCGCGTTCATCACCGGGCAAAGCCCATTACGAACCGGGCTATTGAAGGTGGGGCTGCCGGGCGCAAAGGAAGGATTGTCTGAAAAGGATCCGACAATTGCAGATCTGCTGAAAGCTCAGGGATATGTGACCGGACAATTCGGTAAGAACCATCTTGGCGACCGCAACGAGTTCCTGCCGACGGCCCACGGCTTCGACGTGTTCTTCGGCAACCTCTACCATCTCAATGCCGAAGAAGAGCCGGAACATCCCGACTATCCAAAGAATACTGAGTTCAAGCTGCGCTTTGGTCCACGCGGCGTGCTGAGATGCACGGTGACCATCGCTGAAACGCCGGGAGAAGATCAGCGTTTTGGCAAGTGGGGTAAGCAAAAATGCGAAGACACCGGCGCGCTGACCAAGAAGCGGATGGAGACCGTGGATGAGGAGTTTCTCAAGGCTTCGCTTAATTTTATCGACGATGCGCACAAGAACAAAAAGCCGTTCTTCGTCTGGTTCAATCCGAGCCGCATGCATATTTGGACACATCTTAAGCCCGAAGCAGACGGAAAGACGGGTCTCGGAATCTATCCAGATGGTATGGTCGAGCACGATAGGCATGTCGGCCAACTCCTGAAGAAGCTTGATGACCTCGGCATCGCGAAGAATACAATCGTCATCTACACCACCGATAACGGCGCCGAGACTTTCTCCTGGCCCGACGGCGGGACGACACCGTTCCGTGGTGAAAAGAATACCAATTGGGAGGGGGGCTATCGCGTGCCGGCAATGGTACGTTGGCCCGGCTTGGTGGCACCGCGGACGGAAGTAAATGCTATATTTTCGGCGGAAGACTGGTTGACGACACTGGTCGCGGCGGCGGGCGAGCCGGACATCAAGAAAAAGCTGCTGGAGGGTTATGAGGCCGCAGGCAAGACCTTCAAGGTCCATCTCGATGGCTATGACCAGCGTGATTTGCTTGCCGGAAAGGAGTCTAACAAGCGCCGCGAGTTTTTCTACTGGACCGATGACGGCAATCTTGCGGGCCTGCGTTATGATCAGTGGAAGGCCGTATTTCTCGAACAGAAAGCGCATGGCTTTGATGTTTGGAAGGAGCCAATGGTCGAGCTCCGTTTGCCGATGTTATTCAACCTGCGATCCGACCCCTTTGAAAGGGCCCAGCATGAGGCCGGCGATTATGTAAGGTGGTTCGTCAACCACGCATTTGTTCTCGTCCCGGCACAAGCAATGGTTGCCCAGCATCTGGCAAGTTTCCAGCAGTTTCCGCCACGCCAGCGGCCAGGATCGTTTTC
Organism: uncultured Alphaproteobacteria bacterium; assembly: GCA_963806815.1. Lineage (GTDB taxonomy): Bacteria > Pseudomonadota > Alphaproteobacteria > Rhizobiales > Xanthobacteraceae > CAWDZJ01. Next base: position 57,909 of record CAWDZJ010000017.1, read on the forward strand.
GGTCGAGCGGGCCATGGAGAAACTCAGGGCTCTACCAAGCGGTAATTAGTGAGCAGCCGCGATCTGGAGCCGTAAGATAAGAGGAGTAGGCCATGATGCTCTTCAGAAGGAGCCGCCAATCATTGCTTTTGAGTTTGGTTGCGTTTCTTGCCTTTGTCGTACTGTGCGCTCCAGTTGCCACGTCAGCGCAAACCGCTACGCGGGATGGGCCACTGCCCTCATGGAACGAAGGGCCCGCGAAGAAGGCCATCATCGACTTTGTGCGTGCTACCACCGACCGTTCAAGCTCAAACTATGTTGCGCCGGAAGCCCGCATCGCGACATTTGACCAGGATGGCACGCTTTGGGTCGAGCATCCGATGTATACGCAAGTCGTCTATTGCCTTGAGCGGGTTCCGGCTGTGGTGGCGAAAAATCCGAAATTCAAAAGCATCGAACCGTTCAAGACCGTGCTTTCAGGGAACCGGGAAGCGATAGCAAAGCTCTCGATGAAAGACCTTGAGAAGATCCTCGTCGCGACACTGACCGGCATGACAGTGGAAGAGTTCAACGTTGAAGCCAAAAAGTGGATCGAAACAGCCAAGCATACCCGATGGAATCGTCGCTACACAGAATTGGTCTACCAGCCGATGCTCGAGGTTCTGAGCTACCTGCGTGACAATGGCTTTAAGACCTACATTGTGACCGGCGGGGGCCAAGACTTTGTGCGGATCTATTCGGAAAGAATTTATGGCATCCCTCCCGAGCAGGTTGTTGGCACGGCAGGTGGAACGAAATTCGGCTACACCAAAGAAGGCAAACCATTTCTAACCAAGGAACCGAAGCTTCTGCTGAATGACAATGATGCCGGGAAGCCACAAGGAATTCACCTCATGATCGGCCGCCGGCCCTATGCGACGTTTGGCAACTCGACTGGCGATCGGCAAATGCTCGAATGGACCGGTGCTGGTGCTGGTCCGGGAATGAAAATGCTGCTTTTGCACGATGATGCCGAGCGCGAATACGCATATGGCCCGGCTGATGGACTACCAATGACCAAAGTCGGTGCGTTTGCTCAGTCACTGTTCAATGAGGCGAAGAATAAGGACTGGACAGTCATCAGCATGAAGAAGGACTGGAAGGTCATTTTCCCATTTGATAAACGTTGACCCTCTTTAGTCTAGCCGCTAGAGCTCTGGCATACAGGGACAGTGCCGGTTCTGGTGAGGGACCGACTGAGCTGGATGCGGTTCTGCGGCGCATTGACCCGCGCCGTTGCCAACGGCATCGACTGGCCATTCGGTTTCTTGCGGTGGATGCGGCTCACCTTGCCATGGTCTTCCAGATAGCCGATGCCGCCGTCCATGACGGCGCCCGGCTGCGGGAGGGCTGCTCGATCCGGTGAAACACCGCCTCGCCCCAGCGGATCGCCTTCCGCCGAAATCTCCTTCAGCCGATGAAAATCCCGGGTCAACATTCCATGAAAATCAACACCCCGTACAATTTCTATTCATGATGCGACGATTCTGCATCAGAATGCGCCTCCCGGCCATCAGGGATATCAGTGCGCCTACGATTCCAATAGCGGACGGGTCTAGTTTGGGCCATTTGGGTGACCATTTTACGCAGCCGCCGGGAAGATTGAACCTCCATCTCGTCTCATTCTCTCGAAGACCTCGGCGGGTTGGAAAAGGTTCGGACAATTTCTCGGTATAATAAACACTTCGCAATCAAACCCCGAACTTGCGAAGTCCGGTGAGCGCGAATTGAACTCCCATAGCTAGCACGATCAGCCCCATGAAGCGGGTGATTATGTCGCGCGCCGATCCACCCTCTCTGGCTCTGGAAGCGACTCGTGAGACAAGCAACAAGACCAGCCAAGTCACGAGACCTGCTACCGCGATTGCCACCAAAGCCGTAACGGGAAGGTCCAATCCCGTGTGAGCGGCGGAAAGCGTTATCACCCCTGTGATCGTCCCCGGACTCGCCGCAAAGAGGACTAATGGCATCAAAGACGCACCAGCATCCGACGGTGTATTGACCGACTTCGATGAAGTTACCTCCCCGCTCAGCATGGAAAAGCCCATCCATGCCAGCACGCCGCCACCGGCAACCATAAAGGCAGCGAGTGACACGCCGAACAGGTGCAGCAATTGGGTTCCGATTAGTGCGGCGACAGTGAGTATCACCGTGGTTGCAAGCACAGCCTTGGTGGCATCCGCCACTCGTCGACCGCGAGAACGATTTACCTCAATCTGTGCAAACATTGCAGCACAGATCGCGGGGTTTACCAGTGACAGAACCGTTACGATGGCTTGGATTTGCTCTTTCATAAGAACGCAGAAGAATTCCTTGCTAGAGTCGACTATGGCAGCGGACGGCGGCCCGGATCGCTCTGCTGATTGACACAGGGCTCATGATCCAATCGTAAAACGGACCCTTGATAATAGAACAACAGCACAGTGCGCACAATTATCATAGCCGCTAGTCCCTAGGCCAGTAACGTACGGTCCTCGGGCTACAACTTGTCGATGTCTGGAACATGCGAAGCAATCCCCGGCTCGTTGACCAGAAAGTCGAGGTTTGAGGTTGAGCCATAGGCAGGATCGGCCGCGAGCCATTCGCGATTTGCGCGACCGCAATGTAAACGTTTCCTCCGCACATCTAATAGAGCCACCTGCCGACGAAGATCTCTAAACTGAGACGTTATTCGACGATCTAGGGCCCGGAATCATTAAATCCACCATATCACAGCAGCGAAGGGGCAGACGGAGGCGAGGAAGTTTCTGGCGAGCCTGCGTATCTGGTTGCCATGCGTGGAAAGTCTTTGGACTTCGCAATTCCCTTCTCCTAAAGATGAGAAGGGACATGATTGACAAATTCCTCAAACTCCGATCGCACCACATTGGTCTGGATTGTGACCATGAAAACATCCGAGAAGCTCAATTATACAAAGCCAAAACACGCGGGCCTCCTTCGCTATAAGGGGTTCGAAGAGGGCCCACACGTCGAGTAATTTAACCCGCCAATCGTCCATCTCGTCGAGCGCATGGTAGAGATTAAGTCCGCCGATGTAAATTGCGACTTGCTTCAGTGAGCTAAAATTCGGCATTTATCCGATTTCAGCACAGAACAATTGCAACCGGTCGAACGAAACGCCCGCCTAAAAATAATTTGGACTCAGAACGGCAGCGGGTAGAGGTATCGAGACCAAGTGTAAGTCCGCAGTGCAACCTGCCCAAGCCATGTAAAAGGGCTATTGTTTGTCAGCACCAACGCGGCACCCTCACCACCAATTGGCAGCTGCACTTTGGGGTCATCGAGCGTAATCTTGACGGCAAAGCGCGCCTCGGCGGAGGGGGTGTCAGGAAACACCGGGATGTTGCCCGATGGCAGGAATTGACCCTTGCCGCTTGCGTGCCAGATCTCCACAACCTTCCCATCAAAATGCTCGCCGGGATAGACGTTGAGTGCCACGACCGCGCGTTGGCCTGGCCGAACCAACTTGAGGTACTCTTGACGATATGCGACGAGCAGATAGGGATCCCTGTCCACGATAAAGCTTGCAATGGCGCCAATCCGCACAATTCCGGCGACCATACCCTTTTCGACCTGAAGATTGACGATCATCCCGTTTTCTGGCGCATAAATCACGGTCTGCTCGAGATAATATTTGGCCTCATCGAGCTTCGCTTGCGCCTCTGCTACCTCCGTATTAACGCCATCGATCTCGGAGGTGTAGGCAAGCTCGGCACGACGCAGCTTGGCCACTTCCTCATCGACGGCCGCCTCGTCCTTTACGACTTCCGCATCCCAACGCTGCGCCTGTTCCACCCGCCCGAAGCCCTCAGACGCAACCTTTTCGAAGCGCTGCTTCTGCAGTTTGCTGAACCCCAAATTGGCCTTCGCCCGCGCGACAGCCTGGGTAGACATCGCGACGTCGTCCTTCAGGATTTTTACTCTCTGCGTCGCCGCCGCAAGCGCGGCCTGCGCCTGACGATGCTTGTACTCGTAAAGCCGATTGTCCATGACGAAGAGCGGGTCGCCCTTCCGCACGGGCGTGTTCTCCTTCACCAGGATCGCTTCAACTCGCGTTGGTTCCGGAAGGCGCGGGATAATTTGGATGGTAGGTCGCACGACCCGCAAGTCGACGGACATTGGCGAGAAAAATCGCATTCCGACCAGCGGAACGAGCACGAGATGCAGGAGAAAGAACAAGGAAACCACGCCCCAGACCGGAGTCAGCCGCAGCCACTTGAGCTTGAAGAAAATGAGCCAAATGAACGCGAGATACCCAAAGGTCAGGAAAAGAACTGCAAGCATCGTCTACTCGGCCTTTTTCTGTTCTTCGGATCGAATTTCCTCATTGGGGACCTCCGTCTTCTTTGTCCCATAGGCATATGCAACAAGCTCTTCCAACTTATCACGTTCTTCGGCGCGCTCCGCCTCAGGGAAATTTCTGATATCAACTTTGTCGGTCGGCTTGAATGCCCAAATCAACGCCTGTATCCAAGGGACGATCGCAATAAATCCGATCCATCCCATGAGATAAACCGCTTCGGCATCAGGATGTTTGCGGGCGATTGCTATTCGTCCTGGCAATCCCAGCAGCAGCATCAACAGAATCATGAATCCAAGCACGACAACGGCAAGGCATACAAGCGTAATAATGTCCCAGAAATAATATGCTTGCTCAAACGATGTCCAAGAATGCTCCACGCGGTCCATCGGCATCTTCCTACAATTTACGCCACATTGTCGCACAATCTTGTCGTACAAAATTATCAAAATTATCACGGTAAGCCAGTCGGAAATGTGACGGACTGAGTGCTTCAATCAAAATGCTGCTGAAGCGGTCGCATGTCCGCTCCGGTCAGACTCGGAAAACCTCATTGGGAGCATAAGGTGTCGGCTCATCCGCCAATTGCCGACGTTTGAGCAACATCAAATTCTGCCGCTTCAAGCGGATGAAAGGGGTTCGGCCGCTTCACGTCTCGTTCGGCCGCTTCGCGGCCTTCCGAGCGTTTCGCGTCCTCACCTGTCCGTTCCGAATATTCCGTCCGAGGCTTGGGTCGCCTAGTGAAGCAGAATCAGGGCAACATCGACGCGATGCTGAACCTGCTGCACAAGCTCGCAATATTTCTGTACAATCTGTTCAAGCCGCGACGCCGGCTTGCGGCGGAGAATCTTTTTCTGCGGCATCAACTTGGCATCGCCATAAGGCGAGCGCCGACAAGGCCCCGCTTGAGCGGCTTCGACCGCGTTCTAATGGTCTGGATGACGCGGGCTCGCCCGGAATTGCTCGATTTGTCTCAGGTTGTGAAGCCAGAAACGATCCTGCGATGGCATCGGGCGGGCTTTAAGGCATTTTGGCGGTGGAAGTCACGGCGACGGGCAGGGCGCCCCAAGATTGATCGTCACCTGCGCGACTTGATCCGGCAAATGAGCCGCGACAACCCGCTATGGGGCGCCCCGAGGATCCATGGTGAGCTGCTGATGCTCGGGTTCGAGGTCGCCCAGTCGACCGTATCAAGGTATATGGTGCGGGGCCGAAGGCCGCCATCACAGAGTTGGAAGACCTTTCTGAGCAATCACGCTGATGGCATTGTGGCGATCGATTTGTTCGTCGTCCCGACAGTGACGTTTGATCAGCTGTCCTTTCCGAAAATTCCATCCGTCCTGGATTCGCGTTCTATGACAAAATCGTCGCATCATGATCGTGATGCTTATCGGCCTGGACGTCGTCGCATTTTTTGTCGCCAACCAATTCAAGTCGCGCGTGCGTCTTGAGGCCGAGAATGCACTGCTCCGTCACCAGCTGAATATCGCGTTGCGGCAGGTACCGACACGGCTGCGACTGACCGGCACCGATCGGGCGATATTGGTATGGATGGTTCGGCTTTGGCCGGGCCTCCTTGCGGCGGTTCAGGTGGTGAAGCCCGATACGATTTTGCGCTGGCACCGAGCCGGCTTCAAAGCCTTTTGGCGCTGGAAATCGAGGAGGCGGGCAGGGCGGCCGATGATTGACCGTGGTCTGCGTGACTTGATCCGACGGATGAGCCGGGAAAACCCATTGTGGGGCGCGTCACGGATCCACGGCGAGCTGTTGATGCTCGGCTTTGCAGTCGCGCAGTCGACCGTATCCAGATACATGGTCCGAGGGCGGAAGCCGCCATCACAGAGCTGGAAGACGTTTCTGCGTAACCACGCCGAAGCGATCGCTGCGATCGATATGTGTGTCGTCCCGACGGTGGCCTTTGATCGTTTGTTCGCCATTTTGGTCGTCGGCCATGGTCGACGGCAGTTGTTGTGGTTTGAGGTGACACGACATCCGACTGCGGAGTGGCTGGCCCGGCAAATTACCGAGGCGTTCCCCTGGGCCTCGGCGCCGGGCTACTTGGTGCGCGACAATGATCGGGCCTACGGGCAAGTCTTCACCGCTCGTGTCATGGCAATGGGAATCCGCGACCGGCCGATCAGTCCCGGTTCGCCCTGGCAGAACGGAGTCGCTGAGCGATTGATCGGCACATTGCGTCGCGAGTGCCTGGACCACGTCATGATCTTTGGCGATGCTCATCTCCGGCGTGTTCTTTCAGCGTATGCGAGCTATTACAATCGAACCCGCACGCACCGAACTTTACAAAAAGATGCGCCGTTAGGTCGAGCAGTACAGCAGGTTGGTAGCATTGTCGCCGTTCCCGTAATCGGTGGATTGCATCACCAATACGTCCGGATATAATTTTCGGAAAGGACAACCTTTATCGTTGTTATCCCTCAACTCAGCGAAGGTTCGTTGTTGTCCGGCCGGAGACGTCCGTTCGATTGCATCCGTTACCAAAATTACTGAATTTGGTTTTCGGGAAGCGGCCATATCAGAACGTACGCGGCCCCTGATAGCCGACGAGATTGAGGGCGTAATCTGCGAAAAGATCCGCAATCTCCGATGCACTCAACCGGCCATGCTGAAACCAACGATGGATCCATCGCACCATACCGGAAATTGCTAGTCCGGCGATGTGCGGTTCCTTGACCGTGAATTCGCCCGCCTTGATGCCATCCTCGATCAGCGACGCGAGCTTGTTGTCGAATTGCCGATGAATTGCCCGGATCGCTTCAAGCGTATTTGGCGGTAGATCGCCTTCTTCCTGACTGAAGATCACGCTGATCGCTCGGCTTTCGATGTTTTGCAAAGCGAAGCTGCGGACAAAATCACAGAGTCGCTTCGCGGCAGGCGATTCACTGTCGAGATAGTCCTCGATGGAGGCCAGCAGCTGCTGCGCCCCCCGTTCGTAAACCGTTGCGATCAGTTGCTGTTTGCTGTCGAAAAACTGATAGATGAATGGCTTTGTGACTTTGAGCCGTTCGGCCAACGCATCAAGCGTAACCTCTCGAACGCCCCGCTCTTAAAACAGCTCTATCATTTCCTTGAGAATTCGCTCGCGCTTGAAAGCCTCGAGTTCAGCCCGCATGCCGACCGGTTCGCGCTCGCTCTGGCGCCCCTTGGTCACGTAAGCCCGCTTTACTTTCTTGGTCATTTTTGGCCTTTCGATTTGCTGGTACCCCGAGCTTATCTTGATGCAGAGGTATGACAGCGCTTCTTTACGGTAGCGATGCAGTCCGGCGCGACGAAGGTTAGCGCAACCGGCTGCCCAGAAATACTCGCCCGCCATGATTTCCATAAGTAACCCTGTCCGTTCCGAATATTCCGTCCGAGGCTTGGGTCGCCTAGTGAAGCAGAATCAGGGCAACATCGACGCGATGCTGAACCTGCTGCACAAGCTCGCAATATTTCTGTACAATCTGTTCAAGCCGCGACGCCGGCTTGCGGCGGAGAATTTTTTTCTGCGGCATCAACTTGGCATCGCCATAAGGCGAGCGCCGACAAGGCCCCGCTTGAGCGGCTTCGACCGCGTTCTAATGGTCTGGATGACGCGGGCTCGCCCGGAATTGCTCGATTTGTCTCAGGTTGTGAAGCCAGAAACGATCCTGCGATGGCATCGGGCGGGCTTTAAGGCATTTTGGCGGTGGAAGTCACGGCGACGGGCAGGGCGCCCCAAGATTGATCGTCACCTGCGCGACTTGATCCGGCAAATGAGCCGCGACAACCCGCTATGGGGCGCCCCGAGGATCCATGGTGAGCTGCTGATGCTCGGGTTCGAGGTCGCCCAGTCGACCGTATCAAGGTATATGGTGCGGGGTCGAAGGCCGCCATCACAGAGTTGGAAGACCTTTCTGAGCAATCACGCTGATGGCATTGTGGCGATCGATTTGTTCGTAGTCCCGACAGTGACGTTTGATCAGCTCTTTGCCGTTCTGATCCTCAGTCATGGTCGGCGAAAGCTGCTGTGGTTCGAAGTAACTCGCCACTCAACAGCTCAGTTGCTGGCCCGCCAGATCACCGAGGCCTTCCCCTGGGACTCGATGCCGACATACTTAGTCCGCGACAACGATGGCGCATATGGCCACGTCTTCGCACGCCGAGTGCAAGCGATGGGGATCCGCGACCGACCCATATGCCCAAGATCGCCTTGGCAAAATGGTCACGCGGAACGGCTGATCGGCACCATCCGGCGCGAGTGCCTGGACCACGTGCTGGTGGTCGGTGCTGGGCATTTGCGCCGAATCCTTGCCGCGTATGCGGACTATTACAATCGAACCCGCACGCACCGGAATCTGCAAAAGGATGCGCCGTTTGGTCGAGCCGCGCAGCAGGTTGGTAGCATTGTCGCCGTTCCCGTCATCGGTGGATTGCATCACCAATACGTCCGGATATGATTTTCGGAAAGGACAGGGTATACGAGCAAGCGCTTGTTAAGGGTATTGGGCAGCAGCTCTCATTCTGAAGCTTCATCGGTACAATTAAATCTTCCAGCGCAGTATTCACAAAGCCTTCGTCTATTAGGACAACAGCCGCTCGTGGTGCGGTGAGCCGAGCCTGCGACTGTAGCAGGTGATCAGTGACGCCATTGCCCGTAAACGAGGCCGCGGTGACCGCGTGTGTGTGCCGAAAACCTCATCCGCATTGATTAGGGGAAGGAATCGCCTAAGCCACGCTTGGCTAGGTTCGAGGAATTCACGGCCCAACGCCGTTAGTGTAACCCCTCGTGGGCATGGACTCTGTGCACGATCTTTGCGGGCCCTTTAGGCTTGGCATCGCGATCCAAATATGGACGTTCGCCGAGTGTCGCAATGCGCTCCATGCGTCGTCTTGATGGATAATAGTCATTGACGGCGTAATGCTGGGTAGAACGATTGTCCCAAATGGCGAGCGTTCCGGGCTCCCAAGTCAGGCGAAACTGATACTCCGGTGTCTTTGCCTGCTCATAAAGTAAGTTCAGGATCGCGTCGCTTTCACGGACTGACATATTGGTGATCCGGAGTGTAAACTGCGGGTTCACATAGAGCACACGTTCGCCTGTTTCCGGATGAGTCCGGACGACTGGGTGAGTCGGATTCGGATACTTGCGTTCCATTGCCCGCAGCTTGTCTCGGCTTTCGTCATCCTGACCAAAAAGCATCCGGAAATTCTTAAAATCGTGGATTGCTTCCAGGCCAACGATGAATTCTTTTACTGAGGAACTCAGTCCTTCGTAAGCGGCCACCATATTCGCCCACATGGTATCCCCGCCGCGTTCCGGCGCGATCCGGCAAAGCAAGATCGAGAATTGCGTCGGGCATTCTCTAAAAGTGGTATCAGCATGCCAAATGTCGGTCGACAAAACAGGATTGTTCTTGTCGTTGTCGAGAACCACCATCTCGGGAATGCCCGGCATATCGGGAGAAAAGGGATGAGTTTCCAGGTCACCAAAATAGCGCCCGAAAGCAACATGCTGTTCTGCTGTGACATCTAAATCACGGAAGATAATGACTTTGTGCTCGACGAGAGCTCTTCGAAGCGCATTGACGGTGTCGATGTCGAGAGGCTGCGATATATCGACGCCCCTAATTTCTGCGCCGATATAAGAACCCATCGGAAGAACTTCTATGCGGTTGTCTCCCACAGTTTGAAGTTTTGCTTTTGCCATGGTTCGCTCTCCAACCTCCCAGAGTTTCTTCAAATTGCTCCCTTAGGGATCGTGTGCCATTATACGAAAACGAAGATCAATAGCTCAAAATAATAGGCCCTCGCGAATGCGAAAAACAGCCAAGGGAGGAAGATAAATGCTAACACGAAAAATAGCGTTAAAAAAGTGGCTAATTCTTGCGCTGCTGACCGCTGCTCCAACATCATCGTCGATAGCCGCAGAATACGTTTACGGCGCCTGGGTCGGCCCCAAGCATGGTGTTCTGGTCCATGCGTTTCCCGGATTTTTCGAAGACGTCAAGAAGGATACGAACGGCTCGGTAACTTGGAAGATGATTGCCGGCGGGCAACTTGTGAATGGTCGCGGTTCCCTCGCCGGACTTCGCGACGGCCTTATCGATGGTGCTTTCATCATTCCGGCGTTCACACCGAAAAATATGCCGGCGATAAACCTCATCTACTCCAGGATTGTGCTGGGCGATGACGTCATTGCCGCCGGCGGAGCGGCCAATGAGGCTGTTATGCTTCATTGTCCGCAATGTATTGAAGACCTCAAAAAGAACAATGCTGTCTTCCTTGGTGGATATATGACGACGCCGTTCAGCCTTATTTGTCGAGAACCTGTTCGGACTGTTGCCGATCTTAAAGGAAAGAAGGTACGTATTGCGGCGGGTGGTGCCACATTGTTCAAAATGGCAGATGCGGTACCCGTTGCCATGACGCCTTCCGAGGCCACAACAGCCCTTCAGCGTGGCGCCCTTGACTGCGTTTGGGGCTCGACATCGTGGCTACGCTCGTTTGGCTACAAGGATATTGCAAAGTACGTTACCGAGTACCCTCTCGGAATGCACGGGCCGGTCATGCCTGGGACGATCAATCGTAGCAAATGGAACAAGATGAGCGATGCAGAAAAGCAGGCTCATTTGAAGCATGCGCCGACCTTTAGCGCAAAGGCGACCATTCTGGGATACATCCGTCAGGATGAGAAGGTTAAAGCCGCGGTCAAGCCAACCGGAGTGACCTTCATTTCCGGTGGTGAGGATTTCGGCAAGTGGATGGAGAGTTACAATAAAGTGGACCGCGAAACGAATATTAAAAATGCCAAGGCTCAAGGCGTTAAGAATCCAGAACAGATTCTTGATGCCTATGAAACAGCACTGGAAAAATGGAAGAAGCTCTCTCCCGAAATTGGTCTCGATCCCGACAAATATGCTCAAGCACTGAAGCGGGAGATTTATGATAAAGTCGATCCTAACAAGATGTAGGCGCTCTCTGTTGCGGGCGACCAAATACTTCATCGTCTGGTCGCCTACACTTCATGGATGTAAATCGGATGGCGGCCGCGATATCGTATCAGGTCATTCTCTCGTCCTAGGTCGGATGTCTTGAACAAAAACCAGAGTGCCGAAGATCGTTGCCTAAACTCTTAGACATACTCGATTTCCCGACGCGCCTTCTGATGTGGCTTTGCGCCGTCATTGGGCTCGTCATGATGCTTCACGTCTCTGCAGACGTGATAGCGAGAGTGCTGTTTAACCACCCAATCGATGGCACAATCGAAATTGTTTCCGCCTATTACATGGTGGCCATCACGTTTCTACCTCTTGCATACGTTACGCGATATGAAGGGCACATTGTTGTTGAGCTGTTTACGCGCAACATCGCGCCCCGGCGGCTGGCGGGATTAGAGGCGGTCATAAACGTTTTCACGCTTGCCTATATGATCGTATTCACGTGGATGACGACCCTTGCTGCAATCGAGCAAACCGAAGTCGGCGAATTGTGGGCTTCGGCGACCGGATATATCCCGGTCTGGCCAAGTCGGTGGCTGCTTCCCATCGGTTGTTTCCTGATGTCGAGCTACATCGCAGTTCGTATCGTGCGGGACTTTCGACGCGCTAGAAGAGCCAAATGAGCTCCATCACACTTGGCTTTATGAGTTTCGGCGCGGTGCTTTTGCTGATCGCCGTTCGAATCCCTATCGGTGCCGCGCTGGGTGGGGTTGCCATCCTCGGTTTCATCCAACTGCGCGGTGTGGACGTGGCGTTCGGCGTCTTGAAAAACGCGCCATTCCAATTTGCCGCCCATTGGACGCTCTCAGCGATTCCAATGTTTCTGCTGATGGGGTCGGTAGCGCACAACTCCGGCCTTAGCCAGCAGGTTTTTCGAGCCGCCCGGATTTGGCTTAGCGGATTGCCGGGGGGATTGGCCGTCGCCACGAACATGGCCTGCGCCGCGTTTGCTGCGGCGTCAGGGTCAAGCGTCGCCACAGCTGCCGCCATGGGGCGCATTGCCATTCCTGAGATGCTCAAGCAAGGCTATGAAAAGGGGCTCGCCACGGGCGTGGTCGCTAGCGCCGGAACGCTTGGGGCTGTCATACCGCCGAGCATTGCCTTCGTTCTCTATGGCGTGTTTGCCGAGGTCTCGATTGTTAAACTCCTGATTGCCGGCATTATCCCGGGTTTGCTGACGGCGGCCGTCTATACGGTGATGATCGTTGGACGTTGTTCGCTAAATCCGGCTCTTGCCCCTCGGATTGATGCAACCGAGTTGGCCTCGCTGCAGGACATGCGATGGCAATCCCTCATCTCGGTGTGGCCCATTCTGGCGCTGATCCTGGCGATCATTGGCGGTCTTTATGGAGGATATTTTACGCCGACCGAAGCCGGTGCAGCCGGTGCGCTGTTTGCTTTAATAATTGCGGCACTGAATGGCCAACTAAGTGCCTCAGTTTTGTGGACGAGTTTGGTTGAGTCCATGGCAACGACGGCGCGGATTTTTTTTATCGCCGTTGGTGCGGTATTGTACACGCGATTTCTCGCTCTTACTGGATTGCCAGCATATCTAGGGTCGGAAGCCGGCAGCTTGGCGCTCGATCCCGTTCTGTTCGTTATCGGTGTCTCTCTCGTCTATCTGATCTTGGGTATGTTTCTCGATCCATTGGGAGTGCTGTTGCTGACTTTGCCGATCGTTCTCCCAATGACGGAAGCCTTACACCTTGATCCGATCTGGTTTGGTGTCATTGTGGTGAAATACCTTGAAATTGGTATGCTTACCCCGCCGGTAGGCTTTAATGTCTATGTCATCAAGAGTGTGGTCGGCGATGAGATTTCGCTCGAGACGATTTTCCGCGGGGTATTATGGTTCCTCGCTTGCGAAGTCGTGATTATGATTTTGCTGATCGGATTTCCAGAGCTTTCTACGTTTCTGCCGAACTCAATGAGTTAATAACGCAAGTTGCTTTCTCATTCCTGTCTTCAGATCGTGGGCCTTGTCGAACAACGCTGGATAAGCGGCCTGACTTGGCGTCGGGATACTCTACGTCAGGAGCTTCGGTCGCGTATGACGATGTCGATGACGGGCAAGCTCAGTTGCACGGAGCAAACGAAAAAAAGTGGTAAAGAAAGTCGATGTCGAAGTCAGTTGGAGTCCCGACTAGCGCGGCGGTGTGAACGGCGGCGCTAATCTTTGAGTATCGAGCGTAGTTGTTATTGATAGTGGTCCCTGTCACATCCCAATATTCCGTCCGAGGCTTGGGTCGCCTAGTGACGTAGAATCAGCGCAAAATCGACGCGATGCTGACCCTGCTGCATACGCTCGCAATATGTCTGTGCAATCTGTTCAAGCCGCGACACCGGCTTGCGGCGGAGAATTCTTTTTCTGCGGCATCAAATTGGCATCGCCATAAGGCGAGCGCCGACAAGGCCCCGCTTGAGCGGCTTCGACCGCGTTTTGATGGTCTGGATGACGCGGGCTCGCCCGGAATTGCTCGATTTGGCTCAGGTTGTGAAGCCAGAAACGATCCTGCGATGGCATCGGGCGGGCTTTAAGGCATTTTGGCGGTGGAAGTCACGGCGACGGGCAGGGCGCCCCAAGATTGATCGTGGTCTGCGTGACTTAATCCGGCGGATGAGCCGGGAAAACCCACTGTGGGGCGCGTCACGGATCCACGGCGAGCTGTTGATGCTCGGCTTTGCAGTCGCACCGTCGACCGTATCCAGATACATGGTCCGAGGGCGAAAGCCGCCATCACAGAGCTGGAAGACGTTTCTGCGTAACAACGCCGATGCGATCGCAGCGATCGATATGTGTGCCGTTCCGACGGTGGCCTTTGATCGATTGCTCGTCGTCTTGGTCGTTGGCCATGGTCGACGGCAGTTGTTGTGGTTTGAGGTGACACGACATCCCACGGCGCAGTGGCTGGCCCGGCAAATTACCGAGGCCTTCCTCTGGGGCTCGGCGCCAGGCTACTTAGTGCGCGACAATGACCGGGCCTACGGACAAGTCTTCACCGCCCGCGTCAGGGCAATGGGGATCCGCGACCGGCCGGTTAGTCCTGCTTCGCCCTGGAAAAAAACGGAGTCGCTGAGCTTTTGATTGGTACGCTTCGCCGCGAGTGCCTGGACCAAGTCGTGATCTTTGGCGAGGCGCATCTCCGGCGTGTTCTTGCAGCGTATGCGGACTATTACAATCGAACCCGCACGCATCGGACTTTGCAAAAGGATGCGCCGTTACGGCGAGCCGTGCGGCAGGTTGGTAGCATTGTCGCCGTTCCCGTCATCGGTGGATTGCATCACCAATATGTCCGGATGTGATTTTCGGAAAGGACAGGTCAACATTGGATGCCTATTCACATCCGGGATCGACCGACTGCGGCACGGTCACCATGGCAGAATGGATATTACGAGAGGGCGATCGGCTCGATCCGGCGGGATTGCCTCGACCATGTCGTCGTGTTTGGCGAGCGTCATCTGCGCCATTTGCTTCAATGCTATGCTGATTACTACAATAAGAGCCGCACGCATCTATCATTGGACAAGGATGCCCCCGCGCCGAGGCAAATCCAGCGCTTTGGACGCGTCGAGCCGGTACCCGTACTCGGCGGTTTGCATCATCGCTATGTCCGAATTTAGTTTCCGAAAAGGACAGCGCGGGCGTCACGGACTTTGGTGCCCGGCAGCCCCCATCGGCCGAGTTTGGCCTTGTTAGTGGTCGTGCATGGCGGCAATCTCAGCTTAACAAGCCGGGCATCGGGTGGATGTCGGTTCAACAGCAATCGGGACATTTTCTTGGCCGTCTCGTTGCAGTGGTCGGGGTTGGCTTCAGCAAGCGAATCCTACGCCACATCAATTGTTTAGGCTACATCCGCCAGACGCTCACGCACCCCTTCATGAATAAGACGGGTTAGACTATGCGAATCGCGATATCGGGCTCACACTCGTTAGGCAAATCAACCGTCGTCAACGAATGGGTTGAGAGGCACCCACATTTCCTTCGCGAGGAGGAGCCTTATCGTGCGCTAGGACTTTACGGGCCGTATGAAATTCTTTTTGGCGATGCATCGACAAAACTGCACAACGGCATTCAGATGTACTACAATATTGGCCGCGTCTATCGGTACAGCAACTTTACAGATAACGTGATTTTCGACAGAGCACCTGTTGATTATATCGCTTATTCTCAATACACAGCAAATCAGGGCCGCACAGACATCGACGATGCCTTTGTAGCATCGCTGGTCCCCGCCGCAAAAGAATCACTGGGTCATCTAGACATTCTGGCCTTTGTACCAAAATCCGATGCATGGCCTGTTGCTATGGAAAAGGATGGAATCAGGCCGGTCGATAATGCTTATCGCGATGAAGTGGATGTGATTTTCAAACAGATTTATCGCGACGGTCGGTTCGGGATTTTGCCAGAAAACAACTATCCCCATGTAATCGAGTTGTGGGGTCCGCGGACGCAGCGCCTGGACCAATTGCAGGAGGCCATTTATCGCGTGAGTTCTTCGAGGGGAGTCGCGCCATGAAAAACGGCCTCACCTGTTCGATGCTGAACGGGCCTGCGGGGGATCTGTATCGTCGACTGGTGCCCAGCGTTCCGATGCGGGATCGCTGGGTAGCTGAGATACGGAAATTGTGGGGAGAAAAAGACCATTCGAGCCTGAATGACTTTACTGAAGTTACGGTCCGCGAGCATTCCCTGCCTTCGCTTGACGCCGCTATCGATGTGCCTGTGACTATTTTCACACCCACACAAGCCACTGCCGATGCTTTTTTGTATTTGCACGGAGGTGGGTGGATTGCTCCCGCCTCAGGAAAGCATCTAGGCTGGGCCAAGCGGATCGCAGCTTTGTCTTTGAACACTGTAGTGGCCGTGCATTATCGTCTGGCGCCGGAAGACAGATATCCCAGCGCATTGCGCGATTGCGCAGGGGTGCTTCGTTTTATGCAAAATTGTTTCACCGGCCAGATCACGGCTGGAGGGGATTCCGCGGGGGCTAATTTGGCGGCAGCACTCTATTTCTTCTGTCGAGGCCGGGGAGATAGGCTTCCGGACAAATTGGTACTCAATTGCGGCGTGTTAGATCTTGAGCTTGAGAAACATGCTTCGATGATGCGCCTGGGAAAAGATCATCCTTACAACGGCGTTGAACTTCTAGCGTTTCAGCGGGCCTTATATGCCCCAGAGCAAGAACTTTGGACCGATCCCCTTGCCAGCCCCGCCCATGGCGATCTGGGAGCCCTTCCTCAAACTCTTGTCATCGTCGGAGAAGAAGATACGCTTTTTGACGATGGCATTGATTTCGCCGAGCGAGCGCGATCAGCAGGCGCACCGGTAAAGCTCCATATCGGCAAGAAAATGCCCCACGGCTTCCATATGCAACACAGCCTGGTCCCCCAGGCCGCCGCCGCCGCCGAGCAAGAAATTCTAAAATTTCTAAAGATGACCGCCGACTGAAGCCTGCCTAGCCGCTGTGTGTACCGAAAACCTTATCCCGCGTTGATGAGGCGACGGAATCGCCTATGCTGGGGCAATGATTGTCCTGCTGTGTTTTGTCCTGGTCGTTTTGGCGGCGCCATTCAAGTCGAAAAGCCGGCTTGAAGCCGAGAATGCGGCGCTCCGACATCAATTGATCGTCTTGCGGCGCAAGGTGCGCGGCCGGGTCCGGATGACGAATAGCGATCGCTGGTTCCTGGTCCAGCTATATCGATGGTTTCCGTCGATTTTGAAAGTCATTACGATCATCCAGCCCGAGACACTCGTGCGCTGGCATCGGTCCGGCTTTCGCTGCTACTGGCGTTGGAAATCTCGCCCACAGGGAGGGCGGCCCCAGATCGCGACGGACCTCCGCGCACTGATCCGGCGGATGAGCATCGAAAATCCACTCTGGGGTGCGCCGCGTATCCATGGCGAACTGCTCAAGCTCGGCATCGAGATCGGCGCAGTCGAGCGTCGCGAATGGGATGGACCGGCCGTGCTCCCGCCCAACGACTCGCAGAGTGAGTTAGGGGTTTGAAGAGCACGAGGAGCAAACGCCATGCCCAGCAAAGCGGACACCGCAGTAGTGCGCACCATTGGTATCGATACCGGTAAGAACACGCTGCATATAATTGGCCTGGATGAGAAAGGCGCGATCGTCCTGCGCGAAAAGGTCTCACGGACCCGGATTGCCGCACGATTTGTGAATGTGCCGTCTTGCCTGATCGGCATCGAAGCCGGCATGGCCTCTCACCACGTAGCGCGTGAGCTGGTGGCGCTCGGTCACGAGGTCAAGCAGGTGCCGCCAGCCTATTCCAAACCGTTTCGGCAAGGGCACAAGAATGACTTCCGGGATGCTCACGCGGTCGCGGAAGCTGTAGGAGCGCCCTTCGACACGCTGTGTTCCGATAAAGACCGACGACCAACTGGATTTGCAGGCATTACACCGCGTGCGGTCTCGCCTGGTCGGCAATCGGACAGCTGTGATCAATCAGATCCGCGGCTTTCTGCTGGAGCACGGCATCCCGATCCGGCAGGGACATCACTTCCTACGGCAGCAACTGCCACAGCTTCTGGCTACGCGCACCGATGTGCTGTCGCGCTCGAATGACCAGGATCATTGGGGATCTTATCGCTGATTGGAGAAATCTCGATGAGCGCATCGAAACGGTGACCGACGAGATCGAGGCCCTGGCGCAGGCTGACGAGGGCTGCCAGCAACTCATCACCGTTCCTGGGATCGGGCCGATCATCTCGAGCGCGATGGTGGCTGCGATCGGCAATGGCGCTGCCTTTTGTAAAGGCCGTGACTTTGCTGCTTGGCTTGGCCTGGTGCCGAAGCAGATGTCGACGGGTGATCGCACCATCCTTGGCCGCATCACCAAGCGGGGAAACCGCTATTTACGCATGCTCTTCATCCAAGGCGCCCGTGCCATTCTGCTGCGACCGGCAAGTTGGGCAAAACATAGCTTTGGATCGTGGCTCATGGCTGCAGCCCGGCGCATGCATCGCAATGTTCTGGCAGTTGCGCTCGCCAACAAGCTGGCGCGGATTGCTTGGACTGTCTTGGCGCAGGGACGTCACTACGAGGCACGCGTTGAGCCGCGTGTCGAACCCGCGACGGCTTAATTGCACGCGGCTTTAACTATCGAGGGAACATTCGAAATGGATCGCTAACGTCAACGAAGACGAAAGCCGGAGAGGTTCCTGCCGAGGTCTGCGAGTTGGGTTGAGGAGATGGAGAAACGGTCTCACCGTCGCGTCCGTGATCTTGATGTACTTGCGGCCTGTCAGGGCCTTGTCGCGAATGAGATCGGATGCGCGCGGATATCCATGGTGGCCAGGGAAGCAAAGCGCTCCCTTCAACGGGCCGAATACAGATGCGCGAGACCAATTACCTCCAGATCGTCATATCCGGCTTGCACCGCACGGCCGGTCCATACACAAATACATGGTCAAGCGGCGTGGACCGCCAAGCCAGGGATGGCGCACGTTTCTGCGGAACCACGCGCACGGACATTGCCGCCATGGACCTGTTCGTTGTTCCGACCGTTGGCTTCGATTTGCTCTATGCCTTCGTCATTGTTCTGCTGGACCGCAGAGACCTGGTCTGGATCAACGTCACCACAAACCCGACGGCTGAATGGATCGCACGCCAGTTGACCGAGGCGTTCCCCTGGAATGAGGCTCCGCATTACCTCATTCGGGATCGGGATCAAATCTATGGCGCCATCGTCACGCGCCGAATTCGCGCCATGGGCATCCGGGACAAGCCTATCGCACCAGCTCGCCCTGGCAGAATGGCTTTGCCGAACGACTGATCGGATCGATCCGGCGCGAGTGCGTGGACCATTTCATCATCTTGGGCGAGGCGCGTCTGCGCCGCATCCTGCAAGCTTATGCTCACTATTACAACGGTATCAGAACGCACCGATCATTGGACAAAGATGCGCCGGCCTCGCGCCCCGTCCAGAGGATCGGATCAACAAGTTCACATGCGATCCTTGGCGGACTTCATCACCACTATGTTCGAGTTTAGGTTTTGGTTCCACACAGGTGCAGCAGGTTGGAAGTATTGCCGCCGTTCCCGTCATCGGTGGATTGCATCATCAATATGTTCGGATGTAATTGTCAGGAAGGATACTTGTGCTTTCCGAAACTCTATCCGCGGTGGCTTCGCAATCGGAGCTGGAATGGCTGATCATGCCTTCACCAACTTTCGCGAATTGTTCGACGCCGTCCTACGATCAGCGGCAAAGCCATGGCGAGTGCAAGGGCAGCAAACAAGACATTGACGCCGAACACCCATTCCATTGCTGACGCGACGGTCGCCCGCGCCGCGCCGTCCGCTAGCCCTGCCGAGGCTGCGACCATGCCCGAGGCAGCGGCGCCAAACGACATGCCGATGTTGCGAACGGCCTGCACCGAGGTTCCGGCGATATGCTTTTCGGCCTCTGGCGCGACGGCCATAATGCGTTGGATCGCCGGGTTGTTGAGGAACCCGATACCCAGACCGCTCACACCGATGGCGATTGCGATCATCACCACCGGACCCGATTCTACTGTTAGCGCAACGCCAATTGCGGCAAGCAGTAAGAGAACTAGTCCACCAACAATCGAGGCTGTCTCGAACGACGGCCGCAAGCTGGCCGCGAGAAGAGCTCCGCCGGTCCACATGAACGACTGAACGGCAAATAGGTAACCCGCGGTTAGTGGACTCACGCCGTGCAAGACCTGCAGATAGAACGTTGTATAGGTGTTGACGAAGGCCATCACGATGCTAACCAGGAAGAAGATAGCGTAGGATGCCCCAAGCTCTGTCGTAATAGCAGCAGCCTGGCGCGGAAACATATTGCGCTCGGCACGGGCGTCGCGGACCACGGCGATCACGGCGATGGCGATCGAGGCAACTACCAGCGCGCCCTGAAGCCAGAATACGCGGGTTAGCGACGTCACGCTCATCAGAAGAACGGCCAGCGCAAGTAGCGTGAGGCGCCAATAGGGAATTCTCGACAATCGGCCGTGCCCTCGTGCGCCTTCGACATGGCGCCACGCGAGCAGCGCGAAGCCGACTGTCAGCGGGACCAGGCTCCAGAACGCGCCGCGCCACATCCCAGCCTCAGCGAAAATGGCGCCGTAGCCCGGCCCGCCGATTGTCGCTATCCCCCAGACGGTTGAGATCACGCTGAGCACGCGGCCCCGCAAATGCTCTGGATAAAAAGTGGCCACAAGGCCGTATGCGTGAGATGCGACCGCGCCGCCGCCGATGCCTTGGACCACCCGCCAGGCGACCAAAGTCGGCATGTCGGTCGCGAGCGCCGAGCCGGCGAGCCCGATTCCGAGCACCAGCCCAGCACCGGCGTAGGCGACCCGCGCGCCGAATGCCTCGCGAAGCTGGCTCGCGCTCGCCGCGCCGACAACGGCGCCGACAGCGAACAGCGAGAACACCCAAGTGTAATAGCCGACGCCGCCGAGATCGGCGACCACCGACGGCATCACAGTCGCGACCACAAACTGGTTGATCGCGAACAACAGCATGCCAAGGTTCAGGATGACGGTATAAATAACGTACTGACCGGTGAAAATCTCAGCCCAGCTTCCGGTTGCCGGTTGATTGCCACAGCCCGTATTGGCCACGTTCATTCGCCTCTCAATTCGATGGCTTCGCCGACCGGTTCCCGAAGTGTGAATCAGCGTAGGATCATGATGCAGATTGGCGAACTAGGCCATTGATATTTCTAGCTAAGATGAAGGAAACTTTGGAAGTCTATTCGCAATACGTCTAACAATTGCTCTGTTCAGAGCATCGGCACAATCACATTCCAATCCGGTCTCGATGGCTTTCTTCACCGATGTTGCCGAATCTAACTTCGGAACACACAGGCAAGCTTGAAAGCCTATTCACATCCTTACGTCTTTCCTCGGATTACGACATCGATCTGAAATAATGTTCGGCGTGCTGATAGTAGTTCTCCGCACCGATCACATCGCCGGCCTGAGCTTGAGCTTGGGCGAGCGCGATATACCGCTCATAGGTTCTACGCACGTTTTGAGAGCCACTCGGCTCGGAGCGGGCGACATTCGAAGTCGATTGCTTCGCGCGGTTTGGATATGGCCTCGCGGATCTCGGCTGGTACTTGTTTATCATTGCTTTTCGGCCATTCTGCATGGCTCATTCCTTGGTAATGGCAGGTGAGGGTTGTCCTGCGCGCAAGGGCGTGAATCAGCGAGCGGAAGTAGCGCCGCTATTGCTGATGTCCAACCTGCACTATTCGCAGTGGAGAAAAATTCCCCGACAAAGTGTTCACGATTGTTTGAGCTAACCGGTTCAGTCGTCGTGGCTGCAACTGCCGACTACACGCGATACTTATGAATCACTTGGGGGTATCAGGAGAAATTGTCAAGGCCTGCGGCGTGTTTGCGCCTTAAAAATCATTGTTCAATCAACTCGCCAACCTCTCACGTTCAACGACAACGCTGCGGGAGCGTTTCGCCGGAATCCAGAGGTCATTAAGCTGCCAGAGGATCTCACGCGGAGTCCGTACTGCCAACGGCGATGCACCGTTGCGCCGCGACACCCAGCTAGCAGCAATCGCTTTTGATGACATGCAATCCGCTCGCCCGGACAAGGTTTCGTTCGCGCGCCTCATCAAGAGGAGAGCATTTCGGACTACCGGTGAGCGTTCGATTCATTCGGCAGTGAGGTCGGTGGCAAATTTAATTGCTGTATGACCAGGCGATGGCGGCTGTCAAAGCGCGCACAGACCGTCAAATTTCAGAAGCACCCACGCCGGTTCGGTCCCGTCGAGCCACTGTCGTACCAACGGATCATGCAGGAAGTCTTCAGTCACCATAGGTCATCCCGTCTTACCGATCTGCTTGGTCGTCGGTTGGATCGTGTGCAGCCATTCGGCCAGTTTTGACCACCGCCGCCGGCCCGAGACGTTTCGCACCGCGATTGCGACGGCCTTCTTCTGTCCGACCAGGACGACCAGCTTGTCATTTCCGAAAATCCCATCCGTCCTTGATTCGCGTTCTATGGCAGAATCGTCGCATCATGAAACGTGATGCTTAATGGGCCTGCACATCGTCGCAATTCTTATCGCCAACTTATTCAAGTCGCGCGGGCGTCTTGAGGCCGAGAATGCGCTGTTCCGTCACCAGTTGAATATCGCCTTGCGGCGGGCACCGGCGCGGCTGCGACTGACCGGCACTGATCGCGTGATATTGGTATGGATGGTTCGGCTTTGGCCGAACCTCCTTCAAGTGGTTCAGGTGGTGAAGCCCGATACGGTCTTGCGCTGGCATCGAGCCGGATTCAAGGCCTTTTGGCGCTGGAAATCGAGGAAGCGGGCAGGGCGTCCGAAGATCGATCGTGGTCTGCGTGACTTAATCCGGCGGATGAGCCGGGAAAACCCACTGTGGGGCGCGTCACGGATCCACGGCGAGCTGTTGATGCTCGGTTTTGCAATCGCCCAGTCAACCGTATCCAGATACATGGTCCGAGGGCGAAAGCCGCCATCACAGAGCTGGAAGACGTTTCTGCGTAATAACGCCGATGCGATCGCAGCGATCGATATGTGTGTCGTTCCGACTGTGACCTTTGACCGGTTGTTTGCTTTCCTGGTCGTCGGCCACGGCCGGCGGCAGTTGTTGTGGTTTGATGTGACACGAAATCCGACAGCGGAGTGGCTGGCCCGGAAAATTACCGAGGTCTTTCCCTGGGCCTCGGCGCCAGGCTACCTGGTGCGCGACAATGACCGGGCCTACGGGCAAGTCTTCACCTCCCGCGTCAGGGCGATGGGGACTCGCGACCGACCGATCAGTCCCGGTTCGCCACGGCAAAATGGAGTCGCTGAGCGCTTTATTGGCACGCTCCGCCGCGAGTGCCTGGACCAAGTCGTTATCTTCGGCGAGGTGCATCTGCGGCGTGTTCTCGCAGCGTATGCAGACTATTACAATCGGACTCGTACGCACCGGACTTTGCAAAAGGATGCGCCTTTTGGTCGAGCCGCGCAGCAGGTTGGTAGCATTGTCCCCGTCCCCGTCATCGGTGGATTGCATCACCAATACGTCCGGATATGATTTTCGGAAAAGACAGGGTCAGCATTGGAAGCATATTCACAATTAGAGTCGATGGCATTGATCCAAGCAAGTCGCGGGTACTAAACAATTTGCGTTTTTCAAGAGCATGCGGGTTGGTTTAGGAAAACCGGGCTGGACCAAGCCATTTGTCCATTTTTCTGTGTCACACGTAGATAGACGAATGATGGGAAATCAGGTGCCGCAACTGAAATCGTTCTATTCTGTTTGCACTCGGCCGCAATTGTCAGACGGTGAAGCTGGATGCTTTCGGATGGATAGTCGCCGGTATGGAATTCGAAAGAACGACGCATCAGATCCTGAAAGGCGAAGCCACGTTCTATTATAACCGGCTTAGACAACGCCAATTCAAACCGGCTTTCCTGGTCGCCCTCGAACTCGATAATGAAAGCCTGGTTCGGCATATTGTTGAATGCGTCCAGGCGCGACGAATAGGATTCTGCCTGAACCAAAGTCGCATCAGTTTCGAATCGATGGCGCCGATTTTCGTCGAAGGGCCCTGAGGTAAGGCAAGGAAAAAAGCGAAGAATTTTCACGTTTTCGGTTTTAAAAATGAATGACCAGTCAATGGTCCTCGGGACGTCAAGGGAACCCCATGGCCCCCAGCCCCATTCAACCCGAAGCTGATAGGGGCCTTTCGCCGGCCGGTCCGCCGTAGAGGCATGGCCCGAGGTGTGTACGACCTCGTTGTTCAAAATCACCTCGATTCGGTCTATCTCGTCCCGGCAGTCAATCTCGTATTCAATTTCAAGGTCTCCGTGCGTGCTGATCTCGCTGCCCATCACCGCGCCGTTCACACGAAAGTCCAGATGGATGCGGTCGCCAGTCAGCGCATAGGTGCGGCGCGCTCGGATGGCGTCGAGAACACTTGCGCGGCTGACGTCCGTGACCAGCGCACCGGTGATCCCTTCACCCCAGGCGCCGGGGAAACCGATGTGGCTGTCGCTTGATGCGGAGAAACCGAAGCGTTGGCCGCGAGCGAGCGCTGCTGCGATGGTTTGGTCAGTCGAGCGTCCGCCCGGAGATCCCATCCTCATGGGATAGGGGCTACGATCTGTCTCGCTGCATCCATGCATGGAATAAATCTCAACCACTGGAGCGAGCGTCGAATCGTATTCGTCCCAGTTAAGGCCGCGTACGCCCTTTGGGTACGCAACGTGATGCGGTAGCAGGAGCGCATTGTGATTGCGACAGAATTGATGGAGTTCCGATAGATCGTTGGTGTAGCAGATTGGCCGGTGGTCGTTGGGGAAGATAACGCACTGATCACCATAGAAATTCGAGTGCCACTCGAATCCAAGGAATGCGGCAAACGCACCTTCGTTATTGGCCTCGGCGATCGCGTCCTGAACGCGGGGCCAGGTCTCTTTTAGGCGTTCGAAGCCCCGCGTGAAGTGCTCAAGACGGGGATCCCGTTCAGGGTGGAGGTCATGCCAGCTTGCATGCCCGGTAAAGGCATAAAAATCGAGGTGCGATCGCGCTATATCGAGGCTGCGCTCGATGCTGCCCTTGGCGTAACCGTGACCGTTGTGATTGTGGATGTCGCCGAAAGCAATATTGTATTTATCAGTCACTTTTCCTCGCAAGATGTGGAAGCGGCGCCGAAACCAAGACCGGCTCGCACAATGTCGTGGCAGTAAGGGAGGTTTTTTGGCGGGCGCCGCTAAGCAATCTGGCGGCGCCCTCGGAAATGCCGCGGAACTATTGCATTTCCTTAGGGAGCTTGACGCCGATCTCTTTGTAGTAACGCAGTGCGCCCGGATGCAGCGGCATGTTGGTCGCTTTGGCCAACTGGTCGAGCGATATCGCTTTCAGAAAGGGTGCGGTTTTCTGCGCCTCAGGAAGGTTCTCCCAGAACGCCTTAGTGATTTTGTAGACTGTTTCTTCAGGCAAATCCATGCGCGCGGTTAATCCGACAGTGGAACCTACCGAATAGACGTCTTCCTTGTTGACTACTCCGTCTCCGTAAGTCCCTGCAGTAATCACGCCGAGATCGCGGCCCAAGGCTTTGGTTGGGGCGAGCATTTTCCCGGTTGCCTTAGCCACCTGATCTTTGGTCAACCCCAGCAGGCGAATTTTCGATGTTAGGGCCAGTTGCTCGATCTGCGGATAAGGCGGAATGCCGCCATTGATATAGACGTCAATCTGCCTGTCACTAAATGCTTGGATGGCGGCGCCCCACGACGCCTTGACATTGTCGTAATCCACGCCGGCCTTATAACCCGTTACTGCTGATATCCAGGAATTGGCAGTGTTCCATGCTCCGCCGCCGGGCGGTCCGAGGAATACCTTCTTTCCCTTGATATCCTTGAGTTCTTTTATGTTGCTGTCTGCATACACAACCGCATGATAGGTGCCATAGGGAAACCAGGTGATCAGACCGAGATTCTTTGATAGATCCGGGGCGCGCGGAAGCTTCGAGTACATTGCTCGGCCCTCTTTCATGAACTGGTAAATGGTTGGCGATGTCATCGAGAGGTCTTTCTTGCCTTCAGCGACTTCGACCATGTGTTTCGTCGCGGCGCCGGTTGCGTCGACGCTGATTTTGATACCGGGCACGTGTTCATTCACAATTTGTGCGATCGTCGTCATGACAAGATAGTTCGATGAGCCGGGATCGGTGACGGCCATTTTCAGCCGTTCCTCGGCGTTCGCTGCGCTCGCGATCATAAGAACCGTTATGCTGATGGCTGCGAATTTTAGAACTTGTTTCACAATTTCAACTCCTTTGTGTGCGGGGGGGAAGTCCAGTTTTTTTGGGCCTTTCAGCGCCTGAACTGCGACAAGGATCGCCGCCACGGCGCCGCCCAGAAGACTTGATGTGATGTCGGGGACCAGGATCGCGGCCGCCACAATCAGCCGCAGACCGCGTTCCCATTGCGCGAGACGTGTCTTTTCGTAGCCGGCGAGGCCGGTGGCGATCATCCAAGTTGCGAAAACAAAGCAGCCGAGCGGCCAGAGGAGGCCCGGTACGGTGAACCCGTCGATCAACAAAAGATCCGGGTGGTAGACGAAAATAAACGGGATGATGAAACCGGCAATCGCAAGCCGTAAGGCTTCCATGCCGGTTTCCATTGGCTTCGCTCCGGCAATCGGAGCGGCCGCAAACGCCGCGAGCGCCACCGGAGGCGTGATCACCGACAGCACACCGAAATAGAGCATGAACATGTGCGCTGCGATCTTCGATATGCCGAGCGTTTCGAGGAGCGGTCCCATCACCAGTGCCAGGACGAGATAGGCCGTTACGGTTGGCACGCCCATTCCCATGACAAGGCAGCCAAGCATGACAAGAAGTAGCGCAAGGAATGCGCTACCGCCCGACGCCAAACGGATCGCATTGGCGAATTCCAATCCAATACCTGTCATGTTGACAACCCCAATGACAACACCGACTGAGGCGACGATGATCATTAAGTTTGCGGCGGTGCGTCCCGCACTGACCAGCGCCAGCCAAAATGCGGAGAGGTGGCGAAAGCTGGGAAACATCACGAGGCACAGCAGCGTCGCAACGAACAGCGCGTAGAATCCGGCGTTCTGAGGCGTTCGCCCAGTCATAAGCGTCGCGACAATCACGATCAGGGGTAGCCAGAAGGTGAGGCTGTGGACCCAATCTTTCATCGTGATTTCAGGCCGCTCGGCGAAGGGTGTCGCGCCGACATTCTGTTTGCGCGCTTCGACAAGAACGACGAGAAAAAGGCTGAGATAATAAAGAATAGCGGGAATGAGAGCAGCAAGTACGATTTTCAGATAAGGTATCCCGGTGATATCCGCCATGATGAACGCCACCGCTCCCATTACCGGTGGCATGATCTGCCCTCCGGAGGAGGCGGCGGCCTCTACCGCGCCGGCGAACTTTGGCTTAAAACCGGCTCGCTTGATGATCGGTATAGTGAAAATGCCTGTCGAAACCACGTTCGCGACGGCCGCGCCGGACATTGTTCCAAACAGGCAGGACGCGAAGATCGCGGCATGTGCAGGGCCGCCCGTGAATCTGCCGGTCGCCGCGAACGCGATCTTGAGCAGGACTTCGCCGGCACCCGACACCTGCAAAACCGCGCCATATACGATAAAGATGAGAACGGTTGTCGCGACAACTTGAAGAGGGCGCCCAAACACTCCGTCCGTGGTGTACCAGAGCCGGTCGGACATGCTCATCCAGTCCAGATCACCGCCGCCGAAGCCGGCAGGCAACAACGCATAGGCAATCGAGAACGCGTAAACGAGCGCCATCGGGATGCCAAAGAGCCGCCACGTGAGATAGCCGATCAGCGCAAAGGCTATCCACCCTGCGGCTAGGTGCGCTCGGTCGATTTCAATGAAGAAGCTTTCCTGTTCGAACATGACGCTAGTCCAGCGCCACAGCACGAGGGCAAACATCATTAGCATGACAACGTGCAGGACCAGCCGAACGTGACCGGCCTGCAGTTCGGCGGCTGGTTCTGCAACCGCAGGCACATCTTCGTTGAGATGTTCTCCGGTGTTCAGCAGCAGAAAGGCGACTGCCGCCCCCAAACCGAGAAACGTGCCAAACACGATCGTCGTGTCGAAAATTCCAAATCCGGCCACGAAGATGGAAAACAGCGCGAGTGCCGCTGCGCAGATGCTCGCAAGCTTTTTGGCCAATTTCTAACCCGCCTAACGATGCAGGTTCGAGGATCTTTCGATATGGACTGTGCGGTAAAGGCCCTATAGCCTCCTCGTGCCGCTCAGCGGCACGAGGAGGCCTGTTGGTGTTTCCGGTTCAGCCGTTTGGCCCACCGGAAACGCCGAAGAAGCGACTGGAACGCCATGAGTGAGCCGAGAAACATGTCCCTGGACCGAGGGATCACGATAATGGAGACAATGGCTAGGCTTGATTCATGCTCGCTAGCCGACCTGCATCATCACACGGGTATTCCAAAGAGCAGCATAAGGCGGTTACTCGGCACGCTGGCGGAGCGCCGGCTAGCCAGACGATCGTTGTCCGACGGCCGATATAGGCTGAACTGTGCACTACCAGTGACTGTTTCTGAACCGATAGCGCCCAAACTGGCGTACTATGCCGATCTCAGCTTGCCACACCTGATGGAGTTGACCCGGCATTTGAAATGGCCGTCGGACATTCATATTTTCGACGGTAGCCGCATTGATGTCGTTGATTCAACGCGCCCGCTGAGCCCTTTTCATATCTATGCGGGGCTGGTTAGCCGCAGAATTAACCTTTTCGGATCAGCAGCCGGTCAAGCTTGTCTCGCGTGTCTGCCCAACGAGAAAATCGCTGAGTTGGAGCGCAAGTACACCGATGATGCGGTCTTCGGACTGGGCCGGTTCGGCATCAACATATATGAGTATTTTGACATCATCGAGCGAACGCGTCGCCAGGGCTATGCGACAAGGCTAGGAAATTTTCGCGGGGAAACGAAAAGAGATGACGGTCTGTCGTCAATAGCTTTACCGATATTCAGAAAACAAGCGCCAATCGGAGCTGCCTCGGTCATCTGGCCGAGGGTGCTCATAAGTCCGCAGGAATTTGCGAAGTCAGCCCTACCGGCGATCAAGGCAACCGTTGACAATATCAACGAAGAGATCGCGAGGCAGAAAGCATAGGGGCCGCCTTTCGTATCCCGACAATGACTGTTCCCTGTCCTTTCCGAAAACTCCATCCGGCGTGGATTCGCGTTCCCGGGTAAATTCGTCGCATCATGAAGCGTAATGTTTGCGGTCCTTTATGCATTTGGAACGATCGTCGCCGACCTGTTTAAGTCGCGCGCTCCGTGTGTGTACCGAAAACCCAAACTCGAACGTAGTGGTGATGATGTCCGCCAAGGATCGCGTATGAACTTATGGATCCGATTCTATGGACGGGGCGCGAGGCCTGTGTGTACCGAAAACTTCATCCGCGTTGCTTGGGGCAGGGAATCGCCTAATCTTGTCGTATCATGGTTGGGTTGGTCTGCTTCATCTGGTCGGTTTTGGTCCCGCCGTTCAAGTCGAAGAGCCGGCTTGAGGCTGAGAATGCGGCGCTCCGGCATCAGGTGACGGTGCTGCGGAGGCAGATTCGTGGCCGCGTTCGATTGAACAATTTCGATCGAACATTCCTTGTCCAGCTTTATCGCTGGTGTCCGTCGATCCTGCGGGTTTTCGGTGTTGTCCGACCAGAGACGGTCATCCGGTGGCATCGCTACGGCTTTCGCAGCTACTGGCGCTGGAAGTGCCGGGGGCGGGGAGGGCGACCGCCGATCAACGCGCTCGACCAGGCTGCGCCACTGGCCGGCTGGTCGTTGCCGGAAGAGTTCGCCACGCTGCGGCGTCTTCTGGAAGCCCGGATGGGTAAACATGGCAAGCGCGAGTTTGTACAGGTTCTGCGGCTGATGGAGGTCTTCCGCGCCGATGAGGTGGCTGCCGCGGTACGCGACACGATCGCGCGCGGCGCCATCGGCTTCGATGCCGTGAAGCATCTGGTGCTGTGCCACATCGAACGACGACCGCCGCGCCTCGACATGACGGTCTACCCGTATCTGCCGCGGGCCCAGGTGGCGATGACGTCGGCCAAGGCCTATCTGAGCCTGCTGACGGGAGCGGCACCATGACCGAGACGCCCCAGCTCCTGCTGGCGCATCATCTCAAGGCGCTCAAGCTGCCGACGTTCCTGCGCGAGTACGACAAGCTCGCGCGGCAGTGCGCCGCCGAGGGCCTCGATCATATCCGCTTTCTGCTGCGCCTGGCCGAACTGGAACTGATCGACCGCGAACGGCGCATGGTGGAGCGCCGGATCAAGGAGGCGCGGTTCCCGTCCGTAAAGAGCCTGGACAGCTTCGACTTCGCCGCCATTCCCGCACTCAACAAGACGCTGGTTCTAGAGCTTGCGCGCTCGGACTATGTGACTCGCCGGGAGAACATCATCGCGGTCGGCAATTCCGGCACCGGCAAGACCCATATCGGTCTCGGGCTCGGTCTTGCGGCCTGCCAGAAGGGATTGTCGGTTGGCTTTCACACCGCCGCGGCTCTGGTCCATGAACTGTTGGAAGCGCGCGATGAGAAACGGTTGTTGCGCCTGCAGCGCCAACTCGCCGGCTACAAACTCCTGATCATCGACGAACTGGGATATGTGCCGCTGTCACAGACCGGCGCCGAGCTGTTGTTCGAGGTGTTCAGCCAGCGTTATGAGCGCGGGTCAACCATCGTCACCTCGAACCTGCCGTTCGACGAATGGACCAGCGTGTTCGGGTTCCGAGCGGCTCACCGGCGCGCTGCTCGACCGGCTGACCCATCACGTCCATATCCTGGAAATGAACGGCGCCAGCTACAGGCTCAATCAGAGTAAGCGCCGCTCACCTCGTGCCAGCACAAACACGCCGGCGGATAATCCCACCCAAACATGAGGGCGAAGAAAGGGCCCCATCTTCGGCGCCTTGTCAGCAGGACTGATGCATTTTCGCTCCGGCCAATTGATGCATTTTTACTCCGGCGTTGACACCCAGCATATTACTGAGGCTTTCCCCTGGGCCTCAGCGCCAGGCTACTTGGTGCGCGACAATGACCGGGCCTACGGGCA
Source organism: uncultured Alphaproteobacteria bacterium (assembly GCA_963806815.1). Classification (GTDB taxonomy): domain Bacteria; phylum Pseudomonadota; class Alphaproteobacteria; order Rhizobiales; family Xanthobacteraceae; genus CAWDZJ01. The sequence goes on from CAWDZJ010000017.1 coordinate 88,811, forward strand.
AGTCTTCACCGCCCGCGTGAGGGCAATGGGGATTCGCGACCGGCCGATCAGCCCCGGTTCGCCATGGCAAAATGGAGTCGCTGAGCGATTTATTGGCACGCTCCGCCGCGAGTGCCTGGACCAAATCGTTATCTTCGGCGAGGTGCATCTGCGCCGTGTTCTTGCAGCGTATGCGGACTATTACAGTCGAACCCGCACGCACCGGACTTTGCAAAAGGATGCGCCGTTTGGTCGAGCCGCGCAGCAGGTTGGTAGCATTGTCGCCGTTCCCGTCATCGGTGGATTGCATCACCAATACGTCCGGATATAATTTTCGGAAAGGACAAGTGTTGAATTCACCATCGTTCAGTTTTTTGGCTAGTATTCAGACGGAGCGCTTAATAAGTGAAAACATCTAAAGTGGGAAATGGGGAGAGATGACGGTGCTCGGGACACATCCACACATACCGACGGAATTTTATCTGGGCGTCCTCGGCAGAACGATTCCAATTCACTGGAGTTATCATGCAATCCTCATGGTCGCAGTCTGGTTCGTATTGGTTCCAATTTGCATCGTCATCATCCGCTTCGGCAAGCCTAAGCCGACGCTCACCGGCCTCCACCGAAAAGTCAGCATCAAAAACATCGAATGGTGGTGGTTTAGTACCCACAAATACGGACTGATGTTTTCGATCGGCCTTGCGCTCGCGGGCGCGATCGTGGCGGTAACGGTCGGCGGCGGCTTCAGCGGTTCGCTGCATTCGCTGTTCGGCCTAACGACCGTCGCACTCGGCTGTTTGCAGATCATGGGCGGCTGGCTCAGGGGCAAGCACGGCGGGAAAAACTACTACTCGGCCGATCCGAACGATCCGGCGACCTGGTTCGGCGATCATTATAACATGACGACGCGCCGGCGCGCGTTCGAAGCTTATCACAAGACTGCGGGCTATTTCGTCTTTTTCTTCGCCTCCGGCGCGGTGGCCAGCGGGCTGATGCAATATCCGATACCTGGGCTGGCGGAGTTCGTTGTCGCCATGGTGCTCCTCGCCTTCGCTGTGTCCATCGTGCTGGAATATAAAGGCTTTCGCTACGACGGCTACCGCGCGGCGCACGGCTACACGATGGACGCTCCTTTTAACAAAGAACGCGAACATCTGTAGCGGAAGCGGATTTAACGGAAGTGCATGGCGCTGGCCCGAAGGCCTGTCGGGATGTCAGGAGGAAGACGCATGACCAGTCAAGACTTGCCCAAACCAGACTTTGCCAAGAACATGAAGCTGATCGGGCATACCGATCAAGGCGGACGGCCGGACGGTGTGCAGGTGATGGTCAACAAGGGTTACGCCTTCGTCGGCCATATGTTTTCCAAGGGCTTCAGCGTCATTGATGTCCGCGACCTGCGTAACCCCAAGCCGGTCAAATATATACCGGCGCCGACAAATACCTGGACCATCCATCTGCAGACCCACGGCGATCTGTTGCTGGTGATCAATGCGATGGACATGTTCGCGGCGGAAGAGTTTCAGGACGAACGCGCCTATTACATCGGCTCGCACGGCGAGAAGGCAGAACACAGCTACGCTGCGGATAAACAGGCGCGCAACTGGACGGCCGGCATGGCCGTCTATGACATTTCGAATCCGGAAGAGGCGCGGAAGATCGGCTTTATGCCGGTCGAAGGCGGCGGCATTCATCGCATCTGGTACACCGGTGGCCGCTGGGCCTATGTCTCGGCGATGCTTGACGGCTTCACCGATTACATCTTCATGACCGTCGACATGGCCGACCCGACCCAACCGAAGGAAGCCGGCCGTTACTGGCTGCCCGGCATGAACACCGCCGCCGGCGAAACCCCGACCTGGGCGCCGAACCGGCGCTTCGGCTTGCATCACGCCATTGTTAGCGGCGACACTGCCTATGGAGCATGGCGCGACGGCGGCCTTGTGATGATGGATGTGTCCGACCGCACCGCGCCAAAACTCATCAAACACCACAACTGGTCGCCGCCCTTCGGTGGCGGGACTCACAACTGTCTTCCTTTGGCCAACCGGAATTTGTTGGTGGTGGCGGACGAAGCCGTGCTCGATAATTGCGAGGACGGCATCAAATACACCTGGATGTTCGACATCCGCGAACCGACCAACCCGGTCAGCATTTCGACGTTTCCGACACCGGACGAAGCGGATTATTGCAGTAAGGGCGCGCATTTCGGCCCCCACAATATCCACGAGAACCGGCCTGACATGTTTGTCAGCGAGGACCTGATTTTTGCGACCTACCAGAATGCCGGTATTCGCGTCTTCGACATCCGCAATGCCTTTAGGCCCGAGGAGGTCGCGGCCTTCGTGCCGCCGACGCCCAACCGGTTGGTCGATACCCGCCTGAACCGGACTAAGGTGATCCAGTCTTGCGACGCGCTGGTGGACAAAGAGGGCATCGTCTACACTACCGACTTCAATGGCGGCATGTATATTCTAGAATATATAAATTGAAATGAAAACGCGGCTTTGAGTTGCCAGTGCATGGAGAATTACAAGTAAGTGAAATGCGGCGGCGTAGGTCACCGCGTCGTTTTCCCTGTCCTTTCCATGCCAGTTCCACCTTCACCTCACATAACGTGCAATCTGTATTGATGTTCCCAGGTAACAGCGAAAGATCACGACGAAGCCGCCATTACGAAATACTGACTGGCTTATATTTTTGCTGTTCTATCGCTTGGCGCCGGGCAGCCTGAACGACCTAAAGCCCTGTGTATACCGAAAACCTCATCGGCATTGATTGGGGGAGGGAATCGCCTAATCTTGTCGGATCATGGTTGGGTTGGTCTGCTTCATCTGGTCGGTTTTGGTCCCGCCGTTCAAGTCGAAGAGCCGGCTTGAGGCTGAGAATGCGGCGCTCCGGCATCAGGTGACGGTGCTGCGGAGGCAAATTCGTGGCCGCGTTCGATTGAACAATTTCGATCGAACATTCCTTGTCCAGCTTTACCGCCGGTGTCCGTCGATCCTGCGGGTTTTCGGTGTTGTCCGACCAGAGACGGTCATCCGGTGGCATCGCTACGGCTTTCGCAGCTACTGGCGCTGGAAGTGCCGGGGGCGGGGAGGGCGACCGCCGATCAACGCGGAGCTTCGCGCTCTGATCTGGCGGATGAGCCGGGAAAACAGGCTCTGGGGTGCGCCACGGATTCAGGGCGAACTGCTCAAGCTGGGCTTTAGCGTGGCTCAGTCGACCGTGGCCAAATATATGGCCAGGAATGATGATCCGCCCAGTCAAAGCTGGAGCACGTTCCTGCGCAATCATGCGCCGCAGATCGCCGCGATGGACCTGTTCGTGGTTCCAACCATTAGCTTTGTTCCGCTCTACGTTCTGGTGATTGTCCGACTGTCGCGGCGCGAGCTTGTCTGGATCAGTGTCACGAGACACCCGACGGCGGCATGGGTCGCGCAGCAGATCACGGAAGCCTTTCCGTGGAGCGAAGCCCCACGCTATCTGATCCGCGACCGAGACGGGATTTATGGCGCTGCCGTCAGACGCCGGCTCCGTGCCATGGGCATTCGGGATAAACCCATCGCGCCTGGGTCACCATGGCAAAACGCCTTTGCGGAGCGACTGATCGGCACGATCTGGCGGGAATGCGTCGACCACCTGATCGTCCTCGGAGAGGCTCATCTGCGCGGGATCCTTGGCGAGTATGCCGCCGACTATAACAGTTCACGGGCTCACCGTGCCTTGAACCTGGACGCTCCCTTCCATCGGCCAACACAGACCATCGGCGCCCTCAAATCGCGTCCTGTTCTTGGTGGCCTTCATCACAAATATTGTAGGATTTAGGTTTTTGTAAATCGGCGTGGGGTCCCGACGCCGATCGGTGTGCTAAGCGATTGATATTTCTGGCTTTGATGGGGTCAACTTTGGATGCCTGTTCACACCTAGAATCAGGTCGGCGGCCTTCTCGGCAATCATGATGACCGGCGCGTTGATATTGCCGCCGACGAGATCCGGCATCACCGAGGCATCAACGACACGCAGACCATTAACGCCGCGCACTCGCAATTGGGGATCGACGACCGCCTCGTCATCGACTCCCATACGGCACGTTCCGCACGGATGATGTGCGGTAACGCCGGTCTTTCGCACATAGGCCGCAAGTTCTGCATCCGAGGTCAGATCGGTGCCCGGCCCGATCTCACTCCCGACATGCGGCGCAAGCTGGGGCAGCCGCGCTAGCTCACGGAAGATACGAATGCCATCCAACAACTTCCTCCAATCGCGCTCGACCGACAATAGCCGTTGCCGGATTCGCGGATGCGCGGCGGGATCGGCAGACGCCAGCGTAATGCTACCGCGGCTCTCTGGCCTTAGCAGCACGACACGGCACGCAAAGCTGTCGGCAAAGGGCTGCACGAGCGGCGGCAGATACGGTTTGGCCGCGAGCGATCCTGCAATGAAGAGAAGCTGGATATTCGGGATCGGCTCATCCGAACTCGATCGCACAAAGCCGGTAATGCCGCCTGGCAGTTCCGTTGCGAAGCCCTTTCCGGCGACGAGACCTTGCGCCAGCGCCGGCAATAACCGATCAAGGCGCATGTGTCGCAAAAGTGGACTCTCGTCGCGCCGGCCATAGATGAGAAGTGCCGCCAGATGATCCTGAAGGTTCTTGCCGACACCCGGCAGTGGCGTCGTCACAGCGATATCATGTCTTTTCAGTTCTTCCGAATCGCCGATGCCTGACAACATCAGAATCTGCGGTGAATTTATCGCCCCGCCGGAAATGATGACTTCGCGTTCGGCCACGGCGGTTTTGCGCTCGCCACGGCAGGTATATTGCACACCCGTCGCCCGACCGTTTTCGATCACGACACGGCTGACGAGGCTGCCGGTTTCGATCGTCAGATTACGGCGATTGCGAACCGGATGCAGATAGGCCGTCGCCGCGCTCTCGCGGCGGCCGCGGCGGACGGTCATCTGCATCCGCGCAAAGCCATCCTGCTCGGCGCCGTTGTAATCGTCGTTGAGCGCGTAGCCCATCTCTTGTGCCGCGCCCAAATAGGCGTCGACCAACGGGTCCTGGTAGCGCGCCTTGCGCGTCGCAAGCGGACCGTCGCCGCCGCGGTAGTCGCTGGCGCCGCCCTCCCAACTTTCCTGCTTTCGAAAATACGGCAACACTTTCTCGTAAGACCAGCCCGGCAGACCGCGCCCGGCCCAGCGCGCATAATCAGCGCGATTGCCGCGCACATAGGCCATGGCGTTGATTGAGGACGAGCCGCCAATGACCTTGCCGCGCGCGACTTCGATACGGCGGCCGTCCATGCACTCTTCCGGCTCGGTATCGTAGCCCCAGTCATACATGCGGTTGAGCAAGACCTTGCCCCACCCGAGCGGCACCTTGAGCAGCGGGTGGCGATCCCAGCCACCCGCCTCAAGCAACAGCACTCGCGTTTGGCCGTCCGCGCTCAGACGGTTGGCGAGCGTGCAACCGGCCGAGCCGGCGCCGATAATGATGAAATCGAACGCCATCTCTGGCCCGGGCATGAAGAATCCGAACGCAACCTGAGTACCTTACTATTCGACTCAGGCCGCCGTCATCTGCACGCTTGCCTTGGCGCCGGTGGCAACGGCAAAGGCCGGACGGGCTTCGATGCCTTTCTGCCAACGGCTGAGTTCGGAAAAAGCCGGCTTCTCGATCGGAAATTCAAGACACCGCTTGACGATCGGACCGAGCGCAATATCGGCGATGGTTATGCGGCCGAGCGCAAACCACTCCCTGCCGGCGATATGACCGTCGAGGATCGCCAACTGTGCGATCATGTCGGCGCTTTGCCCCGGGAAATCGGCGCTCCGCTCCACCACCGGCTTCTTGGCGTCCTTGAAGACCGCAACATAGGGCGTATTCAGTGACGCCAACAGCCAGTCCATCCAACGCTCGACCTGGGTCTTTTCCGCCGGTGTCGATCCGGTAAGCGACGGCTGATGCGTGTCGGCGAGGTAGCGCAGGATCGTATTGGACTCCCACGCCACCAGATCGCCGTCGATCAAGGTCGGCACCTTCATATTCGGATTGAGCGCGCGATAGGCATCGGTGTTGGTATTGTTGAACTGCCGGCCATAGTCCTCGCGGACATATTGCAAGCCAACCTCCTCAAGCATGAAGATCACTTTCTGGACGTTGCCAGAAGTCTGGCGGCCAAGTAGACAAATCATCACTATTCTCCCGGTAGAATTGCAGTCTATTGCTTGAGCGGCTTTGCGGCGGCCAGGAATTTGTCGTTAAAGGCGGCAGTGACGTCGATCGCCTTCTTCATGACGCTTTGATCGAGCAGGATCTTGGTGGTGCTGGCCCATTTTTCCTTGGTCATCCAGCCAATTCCGTGCGCCTTGGTGTCGGCGCTAAAAAAGGTCGCCTTGATGTCAGCTTCGATCTGCTTGACCAGCACGTCCTTCTTCGCCGCGTATTCCGGCTGGGCCTCGACGATGATATCGGCCGCTTCTTTCGGATTTTTGACAACGTCGGCGAAAGCCTCCGTGTAAGCGGTAACGAAGCGCTGCACCAGATCGCTCTTCTCGGCGATCATCTTCTCGGAGGTGAACAAGCCCGAGCCGTAAACGGCGTAGCCGAAATCCGAGCCCTGCATGATCGAGAGCGAGCCGGGACCGCCGGCATGCGCCTCCAGCTCCGGCACCTCGGCATCGACATAGCCCGGCACGGCATCGACACGCCCGAGCAACAGATAATTCTCATACGGCGGCTTGACAGTGCTCTGCTTGATGTCATTCAGGCTCATTTTGTTCACGGCCAGGAATGCCTTGAGAAAGACGTAGGTCGAGCCGGACGGCTGTACGCCGATATTGAGGCCTTTCAGATCCTGCGGCTTGGCGAGCTTGTGTTTACTGGCAAGCGCGAGCATGGCAAGCGGGCTGTGCTGATTGACCGCGGCAAGTGCGACGACCGGCACGTTCTGCGAACGCGCAACCGCGAGGGTCGGCAGGTCGCCAAAGCCGAAGTCGGCGGTTCCATTACCGACGATCCGCATGGCATTGGGCGAGCCGGTGCCGCGCTGGATGGCGGTGACGTCGATGCCCTGCTTTTCGAAATAGCCCTTCTTCTTAGCCACGAAGAACATCGCGTGGTTGCCCCGCACGACGTAATCAAGCTGCACCATTACCTTATCGGCGGCAAGCGCTGCGGTGCTGAGCGAGGCGACAAGAGCGGCGATCGAGAGTGTCTTTACGAGTTTCACGTGTCCACCTCCTATAGTTGGTTTAACCGTTCAGTTGAATCGGATCGATATTTCGGCGCCCAAGGCACCAGGAACCGTTCGGCAAATTCGACGAAGTAGTAGAAGGCTAGCCCCAGCAGCGAGACGACCAGCAGCGCGGCAAAAATCAGAGGCGTGTCGAGCTGTGTCGAGGCGAACTGGATCACGTAACCGAGCCCCTGGTTGGCGCCGGCGAATTCGCCGACAATCGCGCCGATGACGCTGAAGGTAATGGCGACCTTGAGGCCCGCCATCAGGTGGGGCAAGGAATGCGGGACGCGCACCCGCATCATGATCTTGTTTTTGTTCGCACCCACCGACCGCATTAGCGCGACGAACGAAGGCTCGACCGATTGTAGGCCAGCCAGCATATCGATGGTCACCGGGAAGAAGGCGATAACGACGATGAGCAAGATCTTCGGTGTCAACTCGAAGCCGAACCAAAGAATGAAGATCGGAGCAAGCGCCACTTTTGGCACGTTCTGGAACAGAACGATCAACGGGTAGAGCGCGCGGCCGAAGCGTTCGAACCGAACGATTAATAATGCCAACGCGACGCCGACAATCGCGGCCAGAACGAAGCCGAACAACACCTCCAGAGCGGTCGCTCGGGCCGCGACCGACAGGGCGGCGCGGTTTTCGATCAGCGACACGACGATCGCCGACGGCGCCGGCAAAACAAAAGTCGGCACATGAAAAAACCGAATAACGGCTTCCCACACGATCAGGATGCCGACAGACAGGATCGCGGCCGGGAGAACCTCTTTGAGGCTACGCCACACGAAGGACACGGCCGGTTCGACAACAGCGGTTTCTTCGGCGGCCAGCTAACTCATCTCCGGGTCCTCCGATGACTTTCGATCAACAAGCCGCGCAGGCGATTTTCCGCGGCCGTGAAGGCGGGGTCGGAATAGCTCTGCTCATTGCGTGGGTGCGGCACGGTAATCGGCAGCGTCTCAATGATGCGCGCAGGCCCGGTGCCCATCACATGCACCTCGCGCGACAACAACACCGCCTCATCGATCGAGTGAGTCACCAGGACGACCGTTTTTTCCGTGCGCTCCCAGATATCGAGCAAGCACTCACTCATCTCCTCGCGGGTAATCGCGTCGAGCGCGCCGAACGGCTCATCCATCAACAGCACCTCGGGATTGAGCGCCAGGGCGCGAGCAATCGCGACACGCTGTCGCATCCCGCCGGAAAGCTGTGAAGGACTTTTCTTTTCCGCCCCGGCCAGGCCCACCAACCGCAACTTTTCCGCCGCCCGATCCAACGCCTCGCTCTTATTCACGGTTTCATCCGCCGTCATCAGCAGAAAGGCCGCGTTTTCGACTGCGTTTTTCCACGGCAGCAGCGTAGCGTCCTGGAACACCAGCCCGATCAAACGCGCCTTCACCGCCTCTTGCGGCTTGATGCCCGCGACTTGCATGTCGCCTTGAGTAGGCTCGATCAGGCCGGCCATAACCTTCAGCAGCGTGCTCTTTCCGCAACCCGACGGTCCGATCAGCGAGACGAAGCTACCCTTCGGCACGGCGAGATTGATGTCCTGCAGCACGCGCTGACGACGGCCGGCGACCACGAAGTCGACCGCGACATTGGTCGCCGCGATGTGCGCCGGCTCGGCCCTTTTTGACGCCCCGGGAACGACTGGGTTTGGGACAAGGGATGTAACGACAGCGGCGTTCATGGTCTTGGCACTCACCTCGGCTTGTAGGCGATCGCGTCCATTTCGATCTTGGTGTTGATGACGGCGCGCGCCTCGACCGTCGTGCGCGCCAGCACCGCGTCCTTGAAATACTCGGCGAAGACCCTGTTGTAGCGGCCGAAGTCGCGGGTATCTTCCAGATAGGTCGTCACGCGCACGACGTCGGCGAGCGTCGCGCCTTCTTCGGCCAGGATGCGCCGGATCGGACTCGATGGTGCCGCGGTCTCCGTCTTCGATGGTGCCGGAAATCATGTTGCCGTTCGCGTCCTTGGCGACCTGGCCGGAGACGAAAATGAAGTCGCCGGCGCGCACGGCGGGATGGAACGGCAGGTTCGGGTTCTTCTTGCCGATCGGGTAGACGTCTTTTCGCTTCTCGTCGCTCATTCCGTTCACTCCGCTCAGGCCATCGCGGTGGCTTCGATGATATCGACGCCGTGCTGGCGGTCGACGAGATAGATCAGGCCGCGGCTGTCGATGGTGACGTCGTTGGACGAGGCCGGTCGGCGCCTGGCCGGCGGTCCGGCACGTAATAGCCGACTTCGTTCGGGCGCGAAGGGATCGGCGAAGTCGACGATCCGCAGGCCCTGGGCGAACCAGGCGAAGGGCACGATCGTGCCGCAAAGCGCTCCGACGGCTGGTGGCAGCCGGTCATCGCCGGCTGCGGGCTGCCGTCGGGGTCGAGGCCCGGCACCTGGAAGGTCGAGATCGGGATCGGCATCTGCTCTTGCGTGATGTCGTAGATCCAGGTGAAGGCCGGCGCCGTCGGCCACAGCTTGGCGACGTCCTCGTCGGCCACGACCATGATGTCGCGGCCCTTCAGCGGCTCGGCATCAGCAGGCAGGTATGGGTCGGATGCGGAAAAGCCGGGCTGGTGTTGACGTGCGACACCAGCTTCGGCTTCGACATGTCGGAGATGTCGAGAATGAAGAAGCCGTGGTGCCAGTAGCTGACATAGAGCCGGTCGCCCATGCGCAGCGGATGGTGGCAGCGCGGCGGCACCCAGTCGGCCCAGGGATAGTCCTCGCCGCCGGCCTGCCACTGGCCGGGGATCCACCAGCGGCCGACCTCCTCCGGCTTTGCCGGGTCGGCGAGATCGAGGATCATCACGATATTGCCGATATAGCCCTCGGCGGTCGGCGAGATATAGGCGTAGCGGCCGTCGAAGTCGAAGCGGTGCACGCCGCCGCCGATTGTGTCGCCACTTGTTGATCAGCTTCGGCGCCGCCGGATTGGCGACATCGTAGATGCCGAGGCCGCCGCCAACTTCGCCCGGGCCGGCTTTGCCGAACTTCTCATGGTTGACGATCATGATGTCGTCCGCGACCCGCACCTTGTGCGAGTGCCAGCCTTCGGGCACATCGATCTGGCCGATGATCTTCGGCTGGCGCGGATCGGCGATGTCAAAGATGGTCGTGCCGCTGGTCGGCCGCATGTGGCCGACATAGAGCGTCGTGCCGTCGACCCAGACCTGGCCGCCGCCCGGACAATCGATATGCGATAAAAGCTTGGTGTTCGACTGACTTGGCACTGAAGGGGCTCGTCGCAAATAGCCGGACAATTAACGCGACCTTCACCCAAACGGGCGCCCAGGCCGCCGATACGATCAATCGAGTCTGCGGATTCGCCCGACGCCGACCTGCCCCACTTCTTGTAAAGCGCGAGCGCTTCAAGGTCGGCTCGTCGCTGCCGACGAACAGGATCACCGGATCCTTCCGACTCGTTGACATGCTCGGACCAGGCGCCGCCGGGCACCGCGAAGGTGTCGAACTCCTCCCAGTCGAACTGCTTGCCGTCAACGATCGCGTAGCCCTTGCCTTCGAACGGCGCGACCAGCAGGCTCGACTGGTCTTGACCGGCAACGTCTTCTCGCCCGGCCGCAGCATCTGCACGAAGAAGGTGATGGTCTTGAACACCGGCTGGCCGTTGGTCGGGTCGATATATTCGACCATCAGGCCGTCATGAATCGCCGTCCCAGTCCTTATGACGCTCGAGCAGCTCGCGCATCATGTCCCAGCGATAGACGAACATGGGCGAAGCATTGCCGGCGCCGCGGTCGTTTGCCGGCGAAACGCGGCATGCAAGCCGCCATAGCCATAGATGCGCTGGGAATAGTCGGAGGAAAAGCGCTCCGTCTGCTGCTTCTTCGAGACCAGCTTGCCGTCCTCCATCTCCGTGTAGTCGTGCTCGAAATAGACGGCGTTCAGCGTCTCGACCAGCGGCAGGTCGAGCACGGAGAGATTGAGCGCCGGCTCGTTGCCGACGGTGCCGTGGTTGTGCCAGGTATCGTTCGGCGTCAGCACCATGTCGCCGGGGCCGAAGATGATGTTTTCGCCATCGACGCCGGTGAAGTTGCCTTTGCCCGTCAGGCCGAAGCGGATCGCGTTCGGCGAATGCCGGTGCGGCGGCATGATCTCGTTGGCGTCGTTGAGCCGGTAGGCGGTGTACATGGTGCTGACCGTGGCGCGGCGCGGCGCCAGGCCGGGATTGACCAGGATCAGCGAGCGGCGCTCCGAATCGTCCATCGTAACCAATTCAACGGCGCGATCGAGAATTGGTTCGATATCTTCCGCGCATCGCCACAAAAACGGTATCGCTTTCGGCGTCGCCAAAAGCTGCTTGTCCTCGTCATTGGCGACCGCCTTGGTGGTCGCCCAAAAGGGGAACATGTGTTTCGCGGAAACGTCATCATATAGAGCATTTAAAGCGGTTTCGCGGTTTAGCAGCCGCGTCGCGCCGCTGGTGGAAGAGGAGGACATAGCGGAACTCCCTAAGGATCGGGTACGGCGGGGTACGGACTTTGTACTCAAAAATTAACACAAAAGGTTCGTCGGTCAACGAAATAAAGGGGACCAATGCCTTTATTGGTTCATCGTTTGGCGCTATGATTTTTATTGAAATCGCGAGGGCCGCTGCTGGCGGGGACGGGATGGGGTGGCACAAACGGCGCCTCCGGATCGGCGAGTTGATATAAGAGACGGGAAAGACCCGTCGGAAATTGGGGAGTTAACGAAATGAGCATTGAATTTCTGACGCCGAGTGCAATCGATTTCAAACACTCTGTTGACAAGCATGCGCGGGCAAAGACGGCCGCGCTTGGGCGCTTGCGCGCGCTCCTCGACGTAAACGACGTGCAGGCCGGCGGGCGCTTGCCACCGGAACGCACATTGGCCGAACAGTTCGGCGTCAGCCGGCGCGCGGTGCGCTACGCGCTCGATCTGCTAGAAGCCGAAGGCCGCATCTCACGCCAACAGGGCCGCGGCACGCTGATCTGCGACGCTCGTGCCGGCACGCATGATCTGTGCCGCAACTCGCCAAGGTCACCAATCCGGTCGACACGCTGGAAGTCCGCATGGCGATCGAGCCGCAGCTCGCGCGGCTCGCGGCGCTACGCGCAACGCAAGCCGACTTCGACAAGCTGTTCGAGCCGGCGGAGGCAAGCCGGACGGCACCCGATCCAAATTCTTACGAGAAGGCCGACGCCGAGTTCCACCGCCGGCTCGCCGTCGCCGCGCGCAACCCGCTGATGATCACAATCTTCGACGCGGTGCTGCAGGTGGCGTCGGACGGCAGTTGGCGACATGGCCGCGAGACCGCGCACTGCATCAACAACCAGGCTCGCTACGCGAACGCGCACCAAAAAATCGCCGAGGCAATCGCCGAGCGCAATCCGGAGCTCGCGGAGGAACTCATGCGCACGCATCTCGCGTCGGTGCAGCAGCGGCTCATCGAGCACGCCTTCCCACGACCGGAAAATTCCTCAGCAGAGTGAGGATCTGCAAACGCCTGTCCTTGTCGGAAATTAGATCCGGATGTACCGAAGATGCAGTCCGCCGAATACAGGTGTCGACGCAATCCGCCCAACGCGCGGTATTTTCCGCCGCGGCGGCGCATCCTTATCCAATGACAGATGCGTGCGGCTCTGACTGTAGTCATGAGCATAACATTGCGGCAAATGAAGAAAATTTCGCTCGCCGGACACAATGATATGGTCGAGGCAGTCCCGTCGGATCGAGCCGATAGTTGTCACTACCGCAAACTCAACGGTGTTGTTCAGCGTGGGGTCCCGACGCCGATCGGCATGGCAAGTATCTGATTTACTTGAATTCGTCGGGGTCCCGAAATCGCACCTATTCACAGCAATGGGTTAGTTTGTGGTCCCAACCGTCGGACTTGATGTTCTGGAGATCGTTGGTCTGGCTCGGCGCGATCTTGCCTGGATCAATGTCACGACACACCCAACGGTGGAATGAACCGCGCAGCAGATTACTGAAGCTTTTCCATGGAATAATGTCCCACATTATCTGATGCGAGATCAGGATTGGAATTTTGGTGCTGCCGTCAGGCGCCGGCTCCGCGTCATGGGCATTCGCGACGAATCGATTGCGCTTGGGTCGTCGTAGCAGAACGGGCGCACGAAGCGACTGATCGGCACTATCCGATGAAAAAGTGTTAACAATCAAATCGCGTTCGGAGAGGTACACCTGCGCCGGATATTTTGCGAATATGCCGCGTGCTACAATGACGTACGGACGCACCGAGTTCTGAACCAGGATACCCCAATTCATCGGGTTGTTCAGAGCATCGGCGCAATCACGTACCGGCCAGTACTTGGCAGCCTCCATCACCAATATTGCCGAGTTTAATTTTCGGCGCACACAGCGGGCAGCCCCTCTCCGATAAGGCGAGAAACGCCGTCGGAGGAACTCGTCTACACTGCGTCCTTAGCGGCTTTGACCGGTCGTGCCCTCACAATTTTGCGCGCCGGTTTCGCCTTGAACGTCATTGCCTCGCCTGTGAAGGGATTGGTGCCTTTGCGGGCCTTGGTGGCGGGCTTCTTGATGACGACGAATTTGGCAAAGCCGGGGACGACGAACATGCCGTTTCTCTTCAACTCCTTATAGCCGATCTCGGCAAGCGTCTCGAAAACGCTCTTGACGTCTTTCTTGGCCAGTTCGTTCTTAGTCGCAATTTGTTCGATCAATTGCGACTTTGTCATTTGCGTTGCCATCTTGGCTCCTTTAATTCGTAAGGCGGTCACCATAGACCGCCGTTTCACGAAAATCCGCGTGTATATGCGAAAACTTCAATTACGGAAGAGATCGCTTGACCTTAGAGTTATTCTGCTCGGGGTCTCGACGCCGATTGACACGGCATGCAATTGAGATTCCTGTGCTTAGTGAGGTCTGCATTAGAAGCATATATACAGCCATTCCGCCAGTTTCGACCATCGGCGCCTGCCTGAGACGTTGCGCGCTGCGATCGCCAGCGCCTTCTTCTGTCCGACGAGGACGACCAGCTTCTTTCCACGGGTGATGCCGGTATAGAGGAGATTTCGCTGCAGCATGGCGTAGTGCTGCGTCAGGATCGGAATGACCACTGCGGGATATTCCGAGCCCTGACTTTTGTGGATGGTCGCAGCATAGGCCAGCACTAGCATATCAAGCTCGCCGATCCGTAAGCGACCGATCGCCCGTCGAACTTGGCCGTGAGCTCACCCTCAGCGGAATCGACATCCTCGATGGTGCCGATATCGCCGTTGTAGAACTTGTCCCTACCGCAAACTCAACGGGGGTGACTGAACGTCGCGAATCGGGTGATATTCCTCGTTGATGGTCTACATCTGCAGGATGCTCTGGTTCGCCTTGATCGGTTTGTTCCGGTCACGGTCGTCGTTGGAAGTCGAGATCCTGGTGCTGCGACACCAATTGGCTGTGTTGCAGCGGAAGTTCCCAGCGAAACCGGTATTCCGGAATGCTGATCGGCTCATTTTCTCGCTTCTCTATCGTTTGGCACCGAGCTCCCTGAACGCACTTACCATTGTGAAGCCAGAGACAGTCATTCGTTGGCATCGAGCGGGCTTCCGAGCTTGGTGGCGCTGGAAATCAAGGCCACGTGGCGGCCGGCCGCGGACGCCGCTTGAAATCCGCCGGCTCATTCGCACCATCAGCTTGGCAAATCCACTGTGGGGTGCACCGCGCATTCATGGCGAATTGCTCAAGCTCGGCATCGACGTCGGCCAGACGACAGTTGCAAAATACATGACTCGGAGGAGGGGACCTCCGTCTCAGGGCTGGAAGACGTTTCTGCGCAATCATGCCGACGGCATTGCGGCAATGGATCTTTTTGTCGTTCCGACGATGTCCTTTCGGCTTCTGTTCGGGCTGCTCATCATGCGGCATGACCGGCGGGAGATCGTGTGGCTTGGGGTCACCGGGCATCCGACGGCCGAATGGGTTGCTCGGCAGCTAACCGAAGCTTTCGGCTGGGAGACGGCACCTCAGTATCTGCTGCGCGATCGGGACCGAGTCTACGGCGATGTATTTGTCCAACGCGTCCGAGCCATGGGCATCCGGGATCGGCCGATTGCGGCACGGTCACCATGGCAGAACGGATATTGCGAGAGGGCGATCGGCTCGATCCGGCGGGATTGCCTTGACCATGTCGTCGTGTTTGGCGAGCGGCATCTACGCCATTTGCTTAGATGCTATGCGGATTACTACAATCAGAGCCGCACGCATCTATCATTGGACAAGGATGCGCCGACGCGGAGGCAGATACAGCGCGTTGGGCGCATCGAGCCGGTACCCGTACTCGGAGAGCCTACACCATCACTACGTTCGAATTTAATTTCCGACAAGGACAGCCTGATGCGTGCTCCATCATTGCGATCGCAGACCAACATTGATGAGCGTACACCCCGTCCTTCCATTGTTGTATTTTTTTACCGAACGGGTTCTTATCGGACTCGGCATCCTCATTCCGTCTGGCGAGCCGGTCTCCGCGCAACTGGCGAGAAAGCCGAAGGAAAGCTGCTCGTCCTGCAAGAACGGGATATAGAGTAAGCCACCCTGCGCGCCAATTGGAGCCGCTGGTGTGCCAATCAATGCGGCTCGAAGTTCTAGAGCAGGACCCGGAAATGTTGCGGACATTTCCGAAAGAAGATCTTACGATAAATCAAAATGTTAGGAATTTTCAGTAATTCGGTCAAAAACAGGCCGGCTCTAAAGGCCAGCGAGGTGAGACGACGCGTTGATGAATCGGCCACGGTCTCCTTGGAAAACCGGTTCGGTTAAAAAGCGGGGGCACTGCCAGTGGAAGACTTTCTGGCCGCCATCGCTCAGATGACGGATTGCGGGGCTGTGTTTAAGGCGCTGGCTGCGGAAGGACGCAAAAGCGGATTTTCCGTTGTCGCCGTCGGTGAACTGCCCAGCGGTCGAACAACGCGGCTGTCACCGTTCTTCTATTCGACCTGGCCGGCGAGCTGGTTCGAGTTCTACCAGGCAGCGCGGTTGCTCGGGACTGACCCGATCGTCGAGGCGGCACGCCGGGCGGCGATGCCGTTTTCGTGGGATGAGCTGGAGCTTGACCCGGAACGCTGGTCCCTCACACCAGAGGATCGGCGCGTGTTCGGGCTTGTCAAGGAATATGCCAAGCGAGAGGGGATGAACTGGACGACCGGCTATGCGGTGCCGGTGTTCGGGCCGTACAGCTATAACGGCTTGGTGTCTTGGGCAGGTAATCCCCGTTCTTTTGGCTCCGCCGCCCGGGCCGGCCTGCATATGAAATCACTTTATGCACATGACCGAATGCTGACGCTTCATCGTCAGAAGTTCAATACTCCTGATCTCGTGATTTCCGCCTATCAGCTGTCTGTCCGTGAGTTTCAGGTGCTCAGAGGACTGATCACGGGAAAATCCGATGCCGCGATTGCCGCTGGCGCGGGGCTGTCCGAACGAACTGTCCAGCACTACGTGACTCAGGCCAAGAAAAAGTTGGGCTGCGGGACTTGCTCCCAACTCGCCGCTGCCGCCGCGAAACTTGGAATCACCTAGGGCTCATTGCGGGTTTCGCCAATGACAAGCCGCGCCCCTGTGACGCAGAGTTGCTGCGGGGAAAGAATCCCCCTGGGCGCGGGTTGGACTTTTATTGAGGAGGAAGCGATGGGCAAGCTTGCTTTTGTTGCTGCCATGGCATTGGCCTTGAGCATGACAATACCAGCTGAAGCGGCCAAAAAATCAGGCAGCAAGTCGGGCGGCTCGGTAGCCGAGCGCTGCCAGAAATTGGCCAAGGAGCGTGCCGGCGGCTCACGATCGCGCCGCGAGCAGCTTGTCGTCCAATGCATCGACCGAGGAGGCAATCTGTAGGAATTTCGGAATTCGGGTCACTGCACCCGATGAGCGCTTGAGAGGTAAAGGCAGAAGCCAACTGCCGGATCAAGACCACGAACCTGAAACGAGCCGGCATTGCCCGGCCCGCAACGGAGTGAGCAATAGTAAAGAAAAGCACGAGTTAGCCAAAGCTGCAGGTCGAGGCCTGGGGCCAATCCGCCAACACCGGTCTATCAAGGTTTGTTCGGTAGCGATGGCCCATTGATCGTTGGCGACCGTAACGATCGCCGCGAAAGGTGCGATGCTGTCGCCGACGGGGGCGCGCGGGGGCGCGTTATCAATTCATAAGTTGGTTGGGGGATCACGACATGCGTGGGGTCGTTGGCCGGTGCCTGCACGAAATATCGCACACTTCGCGCAATGCCAAATCGAATCGAAATGCCCTGACGGCACTGTTGCTCGGCAGCGCGTGTCTTGCGGCCACTCCCGCACATTCTCAAATCGCCTGGAACGGATCAACGTCGAATAGTTGGTTCACGCCTGGCAACTGGACGCCGGGGGTAATCCCGAATGCCGCCATCAGCGCCAATATCAACACCAGCGCGACGCCAAACGCTCCCAATATTGGCGCCGCGGGCGCCGCCGCGGCCAATGTCTCGATCGGGACGCTCGCATCCGACACCGGCACGCTGACCATCGATGGCGGAAGTCTCACCAGCGGCGGCTTCAACGTGTTTCTGGTCGGCGATTTTGGAAAAGGGAATCTGACCGTTTCCAACGGGGGCACGCTTTCAACCGCGATCACGGCGATCGGCAACAATGCCGGCTCGACCGGCAACGCGACGGTCACCGGAGCGGGCTCGCTCTGGACGGTCACCACCAGCATTTTCGATGTCGGAAGCAGCGGCAACGGCACGCTTAACGTGGAAAACGGCGGCCGGGTGAACGCCTCGTTCGTCAATGTCGGCAATGATAATGGCGCGGTCGGGGCGATCAACGTATCTGGCAACGCCTCGCGAATGACTGTGACGTCGAGCACCAATATCGGCGCGGCCGCCGGCAGCACGGGCAGCGTCACGGTCATGGGGCCGGGCGCCATATTCGATGGTGCGGTTCTCACCGTCGGCGTGGCGGGCTCCGGGACGCTGCTCGCGCAAGACGGGGCCACAGTCAACGCGAGCCAATTGACGATCGGCTCCAGCGCGCTCGGGACTGCGACTTTTACTGGCGCCGGAACCACGCAGGTAACGACCAATGCAATCCGGGTCGGTCTCAATAGCGGCGGCAACGGCACAATGAACGTCGCGGCCGGTGCCGTGGTCACCAGCGGTTCCGGTCAGATCGGGGTCAACACCGGCGCGACCGGTGAAGTGAATGTCACCGGTGATGGGTCGCGCTGGACCATCACCAATTCGCTGACCATCGGCCAGGCGGCCAATAGCGGAACCGGAAGCCTGAACGTCCTGGACGGCGGGCAAGTCAGCGCCTTCAGCTTTACCGGGTTCAACTCGGCCAATGTGAAAGTCGACGGCGCCGGATCGCAACTTGATCTGCCGGGTAATGCCGGAGCGATCACGACATTCACCCTGGGGGCCACCGGAGCCGACAATCGGCTCGACGTCACGAACGGCGGCGCGCTCTCCACTAAAGGCGCGGTATTCACGCCGGGAGAGGATGCCGGCGTGACGATCAACGTGGACGGAAGCGGCTCGACGTGGAATGCCACCGGCATCACGATGGGCGGCGCCGGCACGACCACCGCGACATTCAGCAATAATGCCGCGGTCGGCGTTGTCGGCGACTTCATCGTGGACGGTTCGGACAACACGTCGCTGACTATCACGAACGGCGCGCACGTCACGCAGGATCCCGGTACGAGCGGGGCCGGTCAATTTCGCCTCGGTGTCGACGGTCATGGAACGCTGCTGATTTCGAACGGCGGCGTCCTCGAAAGTCTTCCGCACGATACGTTCGCCACGTTCACATTTCTGGCGCGCAATGAGGGATCGAGCGCGTCCGCGACCGTGACCGGCGCGGGTTCGCAATGGATCGTTCCGGGAAGTTTTATTGTCGGCAGCGGCGGTGATGCCACGCTCGATATTGTGGCCGGCGGGTCGGTCTTGGGCCAACGCAGCGCGACCATCGCGAACCAACCGGGGTCGACCGCCGTCGTGACAGTCTCCGGCGCCGGCAGCAATTGGCTGTTGAGTGAGCCCCCACCTCTCGCCGGCATCAGCAACATCAATGTCGGACTCGGCGGCAACGGCACGCTCAACGTACTGGACGGTGGCCGCGTCGCCGCGCAGGGCGTGACAGTGGGCGGCGCATACCGTGATTTCCTGGCTGGTGAGACGACGCCTGGCACCGGCCACCTCGTGGTGTCGGGGTCAGACAGCAAGCTCGACCTCAATGTCGGATCATTCCAGACGTTCAACATCGGCATCGATGGCGGCACCGGCATCGTGGAAATATTGAATGGCGGTCAAGTGACCGTGGTCGGTCAGGGCCATGTTGGCGAGTCGGTGATTTTCGATGGCGTCCAGCTTCTCGGCACCGGTACGGTTACTGTCGACGGCGCGAATTCGCGCTTGACCATGACGCAGACCTTCGACATCGGCGAACGGGCCACAGGAAACCTGATTGTTCGCAACGGGGGTTATGTATCGAATTCGGACGGCTATCTCGGCTCGTTCACGAACATCAATGGCGGTGCGGGTAACGGGACCGCGACCATCACCGGCGCCGGATCGATGTGGGTGAACAACGGCTTCCTGCGGGTCGGCGATCAAGGCGCCGGTGCGCTCTCCGTGCTTGACGGTGGCTTGGTGTCGAATACCGATGCGATCATCGCCAATGCGGCCAACAGCACCGGGACCGTGACCGTCGATGGCGCCGGCTCCACCTGGACGAACACCGGCAGTCTGACAATCGGCAATCTTGGCACGGCCATGCTGACAATCACGAATGGCGGCGTGGTCGATGCCGCCGATGGCGTGGCGATCAATGCGTTGAGCATGCTGAACATCGGCACGGGCGGAGACGCCGGAATTCTCAATACGCCGACCGTTGCCAACGACGGTCTCATTCGTTTCGATCATGCGGACTTGCTCACCTTCACGACGATGATCTCGGGCACAGGCGCGCTTATCAAGGACGGCACCGGGACCACGATCCTGTCCGGCGAAAGCTCCTACACCGGCGTAACGACGGTCAACAACGGCGTGCTGCTCGTGACCGGCTCGATTGCTGCTTCGAGCGATCTGACCGTGAAAGATGGCGCTACCGTCGGCGGAACCGGGACTTTGCCGACGACGACGGTCAATGCCGGCGGCACGCTGTCGCCAGGCAGCTCGATCGGCACGATCTCAATCAATGGCAATCTCGTGCTCGGCACCGGCAGCGTCTACCGCGTGGAGGTGTCACCGACCTCGGCCGACCGCACCAATGTCACCGGCACCGCGACTCTTGCGGGCGAGGCCCAGTTGGTTTTCGGCTCCGGCTCCTATACGGCGAACAACTACACCATCCTGTCAGCGGCGGGTGGACTGAACGGAACGTTCAATTCCTTCACCACCGACGGACTGCCGGTCACGCTGTCTGCGAGCCTCAGCTACACCGCCACCGATGTGCTGCTGGTGACGTTGAGCTCGCAGATCGCGCCATTGCTGGTGCGGCCGACGCCGAACGAGCGGGCGGTCGCCGTCGCCCAGGACCAGGCGTACAACAGCGGATTGCCAGTCATCTACGCCCTGTACGGGCTCTCTATCGGTCAACTGCCGGCCGCGCTCAATGCGCTCTCCGGTGAAGTGCACGCAAGCACCGCGGGTGTGCTGGTGGACGAGAGCCGCTACACGCGCGATGCAGTACTGGGGCGGCTGCGGCAGGCATCTTACGGCGCCAGCGTCGACATGGCGCCGCTGTCGGTCGGCGGCCCGCAAGTCTCTGCCATTGGCGGGACCGACCACGCTCTTGCCTATGACAAATCGCCCGTGGTGACGAAGTCGCCGCTCGCTGCACCGGAAGCGAGCCGCGACATTGTTGTCTGGGCGCAGGGTTTTGGCGCCTGGGGTCGTTTCAACAGCGACGGCAATGCCGCAAGCGTCAAGCGCGATCTCGCGGGATTCATTACCGGCGTCGATACACGCATTGGTGCGGATGGCCGCGTCGGGATCGCGACGGGCTACATTGGTTCGCAAAACAATCTCGACGGTCGTGGGTCCTCCAGTGTGGAGACGTGGCAGGTCGCGGCTTATGGCGGATGGAGCTTCGGCGCGATCAAAGTGCGGGCGGGCGGCGCCTATGCCTTCAACAGCATCGACACCGACCGCACGATCGTGTTCCCCGGCTTCGCTGACCGGGCGACGGCGCAATACAACGGCAGCACAGGCCAAGTGTTCGGCGAACTGGGCTACGGCTTTGCATACCGCAATGTGGCGGTCGAACCGTTCGTCGGCGGCGCATGGGTGCGCCTTGCGACTGACTCGGCGGCGGAGCACGGCGGCGAGGCGGCGCTCAACGTCGCGGCCAACAGCTTTGAAGTGGCATATTCGACCTTCGGCATCCGTGCGGCCAGCGCGATTCCGGTCGGCGATGGCATGGTGCTGGTCCCGCGGGCCGCGGCCGCATGGCAGCATGCGTTCAACAGCGTGACCCCGACCGCCGTGCTTGCGTTTCAGAACAATGCCGTGCCGTTCGTGATTGCGGGCGTTCCGATCGCGCGCGATAGCCTGCTGGTTGATGCGGGCTTCGATCTTGCGGTCAACGCCAATGCAACGTTCGGCGTTTCCTATGTCGGACAGGTGGCCGCCAATGTCCACGACCACGCCGCCAAGGGCAAATTCAATTGGCGGTTCTAGAGCGCGTTTACTTTAGACGGAAGCATATCCTGCGCTTTTCAATTATCTGGTGCATTCTGCGGGTGAAAAGCAATAGAGCAGAGCGCCGATGCGTTTCCACGTGGCCTCGACGCTGCGCTCTGCGGCCTTGCGCAACAGCGTCTTGAGCTTGGCGAAGACCTGCTCGATCGGATTGAGATCGGTTGTCATTTCCGAAAATCCCATCCGTCCTGGATTCGCGTTCTATGGCAGAATCGTCGCATCATGAATCGTGATGCTTATGAGCCTGCACATCGTCGCAATTCTTTTCACCAACTTAGTCAAGTCGCGCGGGCGTCTTGAGGCCGAGAATGCGCTGTTCCGTCACCAGCTGAATATCGCCTTGCGGCGGGCGCCGGCACGGCAGCGACTGACCGGCACCGATCGCGCGATATTGGTATGGATGGTTCGGCTTTGGCCGAGCCTCCTTAAAGCGGTTCAGGTGGTGAAGCCCGATACGGTCTTGCGCAGGCACCGAGCCGGCTTCAAAGCCTTTTGGCGCTGGAAATCGAGGAAACGGGCAGGGCGGCCGAAGGTCGATCGTGGTCTGCGTGACTTAATCCGGCGAATGAGCCGGGAAAACCCACTGTGGGGCGCGTCACGGATCCACGGCGAGCTGTTGATGCTCGGCTTTGCAGTCGCACCGTCGACCGTATCCAGATACATGGTCCGAGGGCGAAAGCCGCCATCACAGAGCTGGAAGACGTTTCTGCGTAACAACGCCGATGCGATCGCGGCGATCGATATGTGTGTCGTTCCGACGGTGGCCTTTGATCGGTTGTTCGCCGTCTTGGTCGTTGGCCATGGTCGGCGGCAGTTGTTGTGGTTTGAGGTGACACGACATCCGACGGCGCAGTGGCTGGCCCGGCAAATTACCGAGGCCTTCCCCTGGGGCTCGGCGCCAGGCTACCTAGTGCGCGACAATGACCGGGCCTACGGACAAGTCTTCACCGCCCGCGTCAGGGCAATGGGGATCCGCGACCGGCCGATTAGTCCCGGTTCGCCCTGAAGAAAAACGGAGTCGCTGAGCGTTTGATTGGTACGCTTCGCCGCGAGTGCCTGGACCAAGTCGTGATCTTTGGCGAGGCGCATCTCCGGCGTGTTCTTTCAGCGTATGCGCGCTATTACAATCAGACTCGTACCCACCGGACTTTGCAAAAGGATGCGCCGTTACGGCGAGCCGTGCAGCAGGTTGGTAGCATTGTCGCCGTTCCCGTCATCGGTGGATTGCATCACCAATACGTCCGGAAATGATTTTCGGAAAGGACAAGCAGCGATTGATGCTGAGCTGCCGTCCGCCCAGGCGCCGTCACCGCCGCCATCGGCTCGACGCTCTTGCGCTCGCACGGCATCATCAGGCCAATGCAATAATCTCGCAGCGGGCCGGCACAGTCCGAGTGCCCTATCACGCTCACAAGCCCCTCGACATAAGCCGAAAACCGCGATCCACTTTCGCCAACTTCTCGGAGATCCATATCAGCCTCCATCCGCTGATGCCTGAATCTCTCCGATTATCTGAATCGGATCGTGTGCCAGATTCGACTTTCTGATTCAGTAAAACTAGCCCTCGATCTCCTCGAAGACGTCGATTTCGGCCGAGCCAGGCAGAAAGGTGCGCCAAGTCTGCAGATAGGTCTGGAAACGCGGGTCGCTGGCGAATTGCTGGCGGTTCTGCTCCATTGATTTTGGCGCTTCGTATTCGACCAGCTGCACGAAGCGCGACTTGTCGTCGACGTTTTGCAACAGCCGAATTTTTGTTGGCCCAAACATTTCAAGGAAAGGCGCCGCGGATTTCGCCAAGGCGAGCAGGTGGGATGGATCGGCGCCGGTCAAGGTAAATTTGATCTGCACGGTGCGGCGGACACTGTCGCTCTTCTTGTTGCTCATTTTCGAACCCTTTGCGCCGCTGAGGATGGCGTGCCGGTCTTGCTGCGGCCAGCGCGACTTAATGGCTAATAAAACAAGTATCCTACAAAACGCCAATGCCTGCGGGATGAGCCATCGGGGGCGGCAAATTTTGCAACAAAAAGGTTAATGTGTCGCCGTAGGTCTGGTGCGGGATCGGGCGGCCGCGCCGCCGTCAATCGTCGGACTCCCGAAAGGTCTCGCGAAACGGGTGCGCCGGATAGACCCCGAGCACCTTCATCTCCTTGGAGAAGAACGACAGTTCCTCCAGCGCCAGCACCAGGCTGCGGTCCTCCGGGTGGCCTTCGACATCGGCGTAGAATTGGGTGGCGAAGAAGTTGCCGCCGACCATGTAGCTTTCGAGCTTGGTCATATTGACGCCGTTGGTGGCGAAGCCGCCAAGGCCCTTGTAGAGCGCGGCCGGCACGTTGCGCACCCGGAACACGAAGGTGGTGATGACTTTGCCGTTGCCGTTCTTCGCCCACTGCGCCTCGCGCGCCAGCACGATGAACCGCGTGGTGTTGTGGGTTTCGTCCTCGATGTCCTCGGCCAGGATGTCGAGGCCGTAAATTTCCGCCGCCAGCCGGGAGGCAATGGCCGCGCGGGTCGGATCGCCGGCTTCGGCGACCTCGCGCGCGGAGCCGGCGGTATCGGCCGCCACAAGCGGGCGGATATGCAGTTTTCGAATCATGTTGCGGCATTGGCCGAGCGCCATGACATGGCTCTCGACCGACTTGATGTCGTCAAGGTTGGCGCCTTTCAGCCCCAGGAGTTGGTGCCGCACCGGCAGGAACCACTCGGCGATGATATGCAGACCCGATTCCGGCATCAGATGGTGGATATCGGCTACCCGGCCCGCGACCGAATTTTCGATCGGGATCATGCCGAGCTCGGCCTCGCCGGACGCGACCTGTGCGAAGGCGTCCTCGAAGGTCGGGCAGGGCACCGGCTGATAATCCGGATAGGCATCTTGGCTGGCGAGATGCGAATTGGCGCCGGGCTCGCCCTGGAACACGATTTTTTTCATGGTCATGGCCGTCCGGTAGGCGCCCCGGGAGTTTGAGTCAACTTGCCGTTGCGAGCAGGGCACGGGCGCGATCGAGGTCGTCCTGGGTGTCGACGCCGAGCGGCACGCTGTCGACGATCGCGACATCGATTCGCATGCCGGCCTCCAGCGCGCGCAATTGTTCGAGTTTTTCCCGCTGCTCCAACGCCGATGGCGGCAGGTTGACGAATCGCGACAGGGCCGCCCGGCGATAGGCATAAAGCCCGATATGGTGATAGAGCGGCCCGTCACCGGCCGGCGCGGTGGCGCGGGTAAAATAGAGCGCCTTGAGCCGGCGCGGTCCGATCGGCGAGCCGACCACCTTGACCACGTTCGGATTGTCGCGCTCCTCTACCCGGTGAATTTCCGCCGCCAGCGTGCCGATATCGACGGCCGGTTCGGCCAAAAGCTCAACCGCCGCAACAATGTCGGCCGGTGCCAGGGTCGGCAGATCGCCTTGGACATTGACGATGATTGCGGCGCGGCCGTGCGGGTCGACCTGGCTCATGGCTTCGAAAATGCGGTCCGATCCGGACGGATGGTCCGCGCGGGTCATGATCGCCTGTCCGCCGCCGGCGATCACCGCATCTGCGACATCGCGGCTGTCGGTCGCGACCACCACCGGTCCGACCATCGCTTCCTGCGCCCGCCGCAAGACATGGACGATCATCGGTTGTCCCGCGATATCCGCCAACGGCTTGCGTGGCAACCGGGTCGCGGCCAGGCGGGCGGGGATCAGCACCAGGACGTCGTTTTCGGCCATCTTCGGAAACGGGGCGCTTGACGAATGCGGGAGGACAGCGTGCTTATACGGGTTGCCAGGGCGCAGGCAAACCGGCTATTTGTGCCGCGCCCGCGGACGGGGCCCCCACCGTCTGTTCCCCGACCTGAACGCTTTCGCGCCCGGAGCCGACACGCGATGGACTCCTTCGAACTGAACAAGATTCTTGGTGCTCTGCTGGGCACCTGTCTGATCCTGCTTTCGCTCAATATCGTCGCCGGTGCTATTTTTACGCCGCCGCACATGGCCAAGCCCGGATACGAGATCGCGGTTCCGGAGAAGGGTGGCGCTCCCGCCGAGGCCCCGGCCAATGAGGCCGAGCCGCCGATCGAAGCGCTGCTCGCCAGCGCCGATATCAAGCGCGGCGAAAACTCGGCGAAAAAATGCGCCGCCTGTCATACCTTCAACAAGGGCGGTCCCAATCGCGTCGGCCCCAATCTCTGGGGTGTAGTCGGGCGCGAACACCACTCGGAGCCGGGCTTCAACTATTCCGCGGCAATGAAGAAAACGACTGGCAAGTGGACGATCGCGGAGCTTAATACCTTCCTGAAGAATCCGAAAGCCATGGTTCCCGGCACCGCCATGAGCTTTGCCGGACTGCCGCGCGCCACCGAACGCGCCAATGTTCTCGCATATCTGAATACGCTGTCGGACAACCCGCAACCGCTGCCGAAGGCCGCCGCCGCGCCACCGGCGCCTGCGGCACCGAAGGAAGCGGCCGCGCCGGCGACCAGCGCCCCGGCCAAGCCTGCGCCTGCCGGTGCGACCCCGACGGCTCCGGCAGCGCCCTTGCAACCTGCGCCGAAGGCGGCAGAAAGCAAGCCGGCTCCGGCCGCGACCCCGGCGGTTCCGGCTCCGACGGCTCCGGCACCAAAGCCGCCGGCCGCGACACCACCCGCCGCGACGCCGAGTGCACCCGCGCCCGCCGCTCCGGTACCTGCCGCGCCGGCCGAGACCAAGCCACCGCAATGATTGCCGCGGCTTGAGCGGACAACGACTCTATGACGGCCGGGCTTGGTGCCCGGCCGTTTTCGTTACCGTTATGAAAATGGAATTGCACGGTTTCGGCGCGAAGTGTGTTCCCCACGGCAATGTGACAGCACATTGCGAAACGTTAATCCGCGCCAACGGGACGGCATATCCAAAAACCGTCATAATGTCTTAGATACCTAACCAGACCCTGCGTCCTGCAACCTGGAGCGCGTCGTGAGCCTGACACGCCGATCTGTTCTCCGCACCGGTCTCCTTGCCGCTGCGTCCCCGCTACTCAATACAGTTGGTGCTGCCGCTTTTGCACAATCCGCCCAGGGCGGCGAGAAGCAATGGCGGCACGGTTTGTCGCTGTTTGGCACCTTGCGCTATCCGCCAGGCTTCAAGCATTTTGAGTATGTCAATCCGGCAGCGCCAAAAGCAGGCCTCGCGCGGATGATCGCGATCGGTACGTTCGACAATCTCAATCTGGTGGTGGCAGGCGTTCGCGGCTCGCTCGCGGCCGGCGTCAGCCTGATCTACGATACCTTGATGACTTCTTCCATGGACGAGGTGTCCACGGGATATGGCCTGCTCGCCGAGGCCGTCAGCAATCCTGCTGATTTTTCATCGGTGACCTATCGCCTGCGGTCCGAGGCGAAATGGCATGACGGCAAGCCGGTGACGCCCGACGACGTCATTTTCTCGTTCGGCGTATTCAAGAAACATTACCCGCAGCTTGCGGCCTATTACCGTCATGTGTTGAAGGCCGAGCAGACCGGCGAGCGTGAGGTGACTTTCACTTTCGATCGCGGCGGCAATCGCGAATTGCCGCAGATCGTCGGCGAGCTCAACGTGCTGCCGAAGCATTGGTGGGAAGGCAAGGACGCCAATGGCAAGCCGCGCAATGTCGCCGGCACGACACTTGAAATACCGCTCGGCAACGGCGCCTACCGCATCAAGGACTTCACGCCCGGTCGCTCCATCACCTATGAACGCGTCGCCGGCTATTGGGGCAAGGATCTCAACGTCAATATCGGCAGCAACAATTTCAACGAGCTGCGCTACGAATATTTCCGCGATCCGACCGTCGCGCTGGAAGCGTTCAAGGCCGACGACGTCGATTGGCGCACCGAGAGCAGCGCCAAAAATTGGGCAACGGCGTATGACTTCCCCGCGGTCAAGGAGAAACGCGTCATCCTGGAAGAATTCCCGATCAACAGTTTCGGGATCATGCAGGCCTTCGTGTTCAACACGCGGCGTGAGAAGTTCAAGGATCCGCGCGTGCGTGAGGCGATCAACTACGCCTTCAATTTCGAGGAGATGAACCGGGCGATCTTCTTCGGCCAGTACAAGCGTATCGCCAGTTATTTCGATGGTCTTGAGCTGGCATCGTCTGGCCTGCCGCAGGGGCGCGAGCTGGAAATCCTGGAAACCGTGCGCGCCAAGGTTCCGCCGGAGGTTTTCACCAAGGTCTATACCAACCCGATCAATGACGATCGGCAGGCGGTGCGCGCCAATCTGCGCCACGCCATTGGATTGCTGAAACAGGCCGGTTACGTCATTCGCAACCAGAAGCTCGTCAACGCCAAGACCGGCGAACCCATGACGATCGAGTTTCTCATCGACCAGCCGACCTTCGAACGCGTCGTGTTGTTCTTCAAGCCGTCGCTTGAGCGTCTCGGCATCGGCGTGACGGTGCGCCGAGTTGATGATGTGCAGTATCAGAACCGCCTGCGCAACTGGGACTATGACATCATCGTCGCGAGCTGGGGGCAGTCGCTGTCGCCCGGCAATGAGCAGCGCGCCTATTGGGGATCACAGGCGGCCGACACGTCCGGGTCGCGCAATATGGCCGGTATCAAGAATCCGGCGATCGATGCACTGGTCGACCAGGTGATCTACTCCAAGAACCGCGACGATCTGGTCGCCGCGACCAAGGCGCTCGATCGCGTGTTGTTATGGAACCACTATGTCGTGCCGCAATGGACCTACGGCAAAGTGCGGACCGCGCGTTGGGATCGCTTCAGCCACCCGGACGTGCTGCCGAAATATGGGTTGGGCGCTTTCCCGAACATCTGGTGGTGGGATGAGGCCAAGGCCGCGAAGCTCAAGGCCTAGTGCCGCCGATTTGAAGTTCCTGCACCACGTGATGCAAATTCATTCAGGAACGTCAAATCGAAAAGCGGCACGAGAATCATAAATTTCCTGGTGCCCCTTTGTTTCCGAAATTCGTGTCAAAGGTTGCTGCGATGGATCACGAATTTCGGAAATGGGGCACTAGCCAAACCGGATTGCAATCATGACAGCGCCAGCCAAGGACCGGACCCAACCGGCGCCCATCAACCGGCGTCAAGCGCTGGCGATCGGCGTCGGCGCGCTGGCCGCGGCCGGGCCCGCCGGCCTGCGCGTTGCCGCGGCCGATCCGGTGGCGGTGCATGGCCTGTCGGTCTTCGGCGATCTGAAATATCCCGCCGGCTTCAAACATTTCGACTACGTCAATCCGAATGCGCCGAAAGGCGGCCTGTTCTCGCAGATCGGCCCCAACCGGCTATTCAATCAGTCCTTTCTCACCTTCAATTCACTCAACAGCTACATTCTCAAGGGCGATGCCGCCCAGGGCATGGAACTCACCTTCGCCTCGCTGATGGTGCGCGCAGAGGATGAGCCCGACGCCATGTATGGGCTCGCGGCCGAAGCGGTGCGGGTGTCGCCGGATGGGCTGACCTACCGTTTCACCATCCGGCCGCAGGCCAGATTTCATGACGGCAGCCGGTTGACGGCGCACGATGTCGCGTTCTCGCTGACCACACTGAAGGAAAAGGGCCACCCGAACATTTCGCAGTTGATGCGGGATTTCGAAGGTGCCGAGGCGGCTGACGATACGGCACTGGTCGTGCGTTTCAAGCCGGGCCGCGCCCGCGACGTGCCGTTGTTTGTTGCCGCGATGCCGATTTTTTCCCGGGCCTACTACACGCAGCGCCCCTTCGACGAATCCACGCTGGATGTTCCGCTCGGCTGCGGTCCCTACAAGGTCAAGCGGTTTGAGCCCGGGCGATACATCGAGTACGAACGGGTGACGGACTGGTGGGGTGCCGATCTGCCGGTGTCGCGCGGCCAGAACAATTTCGACCTCGTGCGCTACGAGTACTACCGCGACCGCGATGTCGGCTTCGAAGGCTTCACCGCCAAGAACTATCTGTTCCGCGAGGAATTCACCTCCCGCACCTGGGCGACCCGCTACGACTTTCCGGCGATCCGCGACGGTCGGGTCAAGCGCGAGGTGCTGCCGGACGATACGCCGTCGGGCGCGCAGGGCTGGTTCATCAACACGCGGCGGGAAAAATTCCAGGATCGCCGGTTGCGCGAAGCGCTGATCCAGGCCTTCGATTTCGAGTGGACCAACAAGTCGCTGATGTACGGTTCCTACCAGCGCACCCACTCGGTGTTTCAGAATTCACCGATGATGGCGACCGGCAAGCCGGACGCCGCCGAACGTGTCCTGCTGGAGCCGTTCCGCGGCAAGGTTCCCGATGAGGTCTTCGGCGAGCCATATGTGCCGCCGGTCACCGACGGTTCCGGCCAGGACCGCCGTCTGCTGCGGCAGGCGAGCCGGCTGCTGCGCGAGGCGGGATTTGCGGTCAAGAACGGCAAGCGGGTCGACAAGAACGGCCGGCCGATCACCATCGAGTTCCTGATCGACGAGCCGAGCTTCCAGCCGCACCATATGCCCTACATCAAGAATCTGGCGACGCTCGGGTTCGATGCCAGCCTGCGCATTGTCGATCCGGTGCAATATCGCGCCCGCCGCGACGATTTCGATTTCGACATCCTGGTGCAGCGGTTTAATTTCTCCGCGACTCCAGGCGATTCGCTGCGCTCGTACTTCACGTCGCAGGCCGCCGGCATCAAGGGCTCGAACAATCTGGCGGGGATGCGCGATCCGGCCATGGATGCGCTGGTCGCCAAGATCGTGGCGGCGGACAACCGCGAAGCGCTGGTCGTCGCCTGCCGCGCCCTTGACCGGGTGATCCGGTCCGGGCGCTACTGGATCCCGCATTGGTACAAGGCCTCGCATTGGATCGCCTATTGGGACATGTTCGGCCGCCCCGCCATCAAACCGCGCTATTCGCGGGGCGTATTGGAAACTTGGTGGGTTGATCCGGCCAAGGCCGCCAAGCTTGAACGCGCGGGTTGAACAGAACGGTGTGATGACACGATGAGCGCCTATATCATCCGCCGGTTGTTGTTCATGATCCCGACCTTGCTCGGGATCATGCTGGTGTCGTTTACGGTCGTGCAATTCGCGCCCGGCGGTCCGGTCGAACGCGTCATTGCGGTGCTTTCCGGGTCCGATACTGGCGCCGCCTCACGCATCCCCGGCGCCAGCCAGAGCGATTTCGGTTCCCAGGGGCAGATGCAGGGCGGCTCCCAGGTCGACGCGGTGACCTCGAAATACCGCGGCGCACAGGGTCTCGATCCGGAATTCATCAAGAGCCTGGAAAAGCAGTTCGGTTTCGACAAGCCGGCCTATGAGCGCTTTGGGCTGATGCTCTGGAACTACATGCGGTTCGATTTCGGCAAGAGCTATTTCCGCGACGCCAGCGTGCTGCAGTTGATTAAGGAGAAGCTTCCGGTTTCGATTTCGCTCGGCCTGTGGCTGACGATCCTGACCTATCTGATTTCGATTCCCCTTGGTATTCGCAAGGCGGTGAAGGACGGCTCGCGGTTCGATACCTGGACCTCGGGCATCATTATTATCGGTTACGCCATTCCCGGCTTTTTATTCGCGATCCTGTTGATCATCCTGTTCGCCGGCGGTTCGTTCCTGGACTGGTTCCCGTTGCGCGGACTGACCTCGGACAATTGGTCGGAATTGTCGTGGCCGCAGAAAATCATCGACTACTTCTGGCACCTGACCTTGCCGATCCTGGCGATGGGATTGAGCGCCTTCGCCACCATGACCTTGCTGACGAAGAATTCCTTCCTCGACGAAATCCGCAAGCAATATGTGCTGACCGCGCGCGCCAAGGGCTGCAACGAACGTCAAGTGCTGTATGGCCACATTTTCCGCAATGCCATGCTGATCGTGATCGCCGGCTTTCCCGGCGCCTTCATCGGCGCGTTCTTCACGGGCGCGCTGCTGATCGAAACCATTTTTTCGCTCGACGGCCTCGGGCTGTTGAGCTTCGAGAGCGTACTCAACCGCGATTATCCCGTCGTGTTCGCCACGCTCTTTATTTTTTCGCTGGTCGGGCTGGTCGTAAACCTGTTGTCCGACCTGACCTATACCTGGGTCGATCCGCGCATCGATTTTGAATCACGGGAGGTGTGAGTTGGACGCTGTCACCACACCCAGGGACACCCGTTTGGCGGCCGCCGATCCCGGCGCTGCGCCGCCGCCGTCGCCCGGCCGGCGCAGCTGGTTTACGCTGTCGCCCATCAACCGGCGCCGCTGGGACAACTTCAAGGCCAACCGACGCTCCTATTGGTCGTTCTGGATTTTCCTCGTTTTGTTCTTTGCGACGCTTAGCGCGGAATTCATTGCCAATGACCGGCCGTTTTACGTCGAATTCGAAGGCAAGTCCTATTTCCCGGTATTCGTGAATTATCCGGAAACCGCTTTCGGCGGCGACTTCGAGACCAAGGCCGATTATCGCGACCCATACCTGCAAAAGCTGATCAAGGAAAAAGGCGGCACCATGATCTGGCCGCCGATCCGCTATTCCTACGACACGCACAATCTTGACATGCCGACCCCGGCGCCGTCGCCACCGACCTGGATGTTGAGTGAGGAGCAATGCAAGGCGGCGGTCGCGCGCAAGGGCCTCAAGTCCTGCAGTGATCTGGAGATGAACTGGCTCGGCACCGACGATCAGGGCCGCGACGTGGTGGCGCGGTTGATCTACGGGTTCCGCATCTCGGTGCTGTTCGGCCTGGTATTGACCGTCATCTCCTCGATCATCGGGGTCGCCGCCGGCGCGGTGCAGGGCTATTTCGGCGGCTGGGTCGATCTCTTGTTCCAGCGATTCATCGAAATCTGGACCGCGATCCCGTCGCTCTATCTGTTGCTGATCATTTCCTCCGTGTTGGTGCCTGGTTTCTTCGTGCTGCTCGGGATTTTGTTGTTGTTTTCCTGGGTGTCGCTGGTCGGGCTGGTGCGCGCGGAGTTCCTGCGCGGCCGGAATTTCGAATACATCCAGGCCGCGCGCGCGCTCGGCGTGGCGAATGGCGTCATCATCTTCCGCCATCTATTGCCGAACGCCATGGTGGCGACCATGACGTTCCTGCCGTTCATCCTGTCGTCGTCGGTGATGACCTTGACCGCCCTCGACTTCCTCGGCTTCGGCCTGCCGCCCGGTTCGCCGTCGCTCGGTGAAATGCTGTCGCAGGGCAAGGCCAACATTCAGGCGCCCTGGCTGGGCCTCACCGGATTCTTCACCGTGGCGCTCATGCTGTCGCTGCTGATCTTCATCGGCGAAGGCGTGCGCGACGCCTTCGATCCGCGCAAGACGTTTCGCTAGGAAACACGATGGACGCCACCATGTCGCCGTTGCTCGAGGTTCGCGATCTATCGGTGCTGTTTACACAGGGCGAGCGTGAGACGCTGGCTGTCGACAAGGTGTCGTTCTCGATCGGGCGCGGCAAGACGGTCGCGCTCGTTGGTGAATCCGGATCCGGAAAGACCGTGACCGGCCTGTCGATCATGAAGCTGTTGCCCTATCCGTCCGCGAGCCACCCCTCCGGGCACGATCAAATTCAAGGGCGAGAATCTGCTCGCCATGGCGGAAGACGAAATCCGCCACGTGCGCGGCAACGACATCACCATCATTTTTCAGGAGCCGATGACGTCGCTCAACCCGGTCCACACCATCGAGAAGCAGCTCGCCGAGGTGTTGCTGCTGCATCGTGGTCTGACCGGCCCGGCCGCGCGCAAGCGCATCGTCGAATTGCTGGACCAGGTGGGCATTCAGGATCCGGAGAACCGGCTCGGCAGCTATCCGCATCAGCTTTCCGGCGGCCAGCGCCAGCGCATCATGATCGCCATGGCGCTCGCCAACGAACCGGACTTGTTGATCGCCGACGAGCCGACCACCGCGCTCGACGTCACCGTGCAGGCGCAGATCCTCAAGCTACTGAAGGACATTCAGCAGCGTACCGGCATGTCGATGCTGTTCATCACCCACGACCTCGGCATCGTGCGCAAGGTCGCCGATGTCATCTGCGTGATGAAGGAGGGCAAGATCGTCGAGCAGGGACCGGTCGAAACTGTCTTCACCGCTCCCCAGCATCCGTATACCCGCGAGTTGTTGGCGGCCGAGCCGAAGCCTGATCCCGCGCCGGTCCAGCCCGATGCCGAGATCATGGTCGAGACCGATGATCTGAAAGTCTGGTTTCCGATCAAGCGCGGCGTGCTGCGCCGGGTCGTCGGTCACATCAAGGCGGTCGATGGCGTCAGCATCGCGGTGCGCAAGGGCGAGACCCTCGGCATCGTCGGCGAATCAGGTTCGGGCAAGACCACGCTCGGGCTGGCGATCCTGCGGCTGATTTCCTCCGACGGTCCGATCGTATTCATGGGCGACCAGCTTCAGGGGCTGACATTCAAGCAGATGCGCCCGCACCGCCGCGAAATGCAGATCGTGTTCCAGGATCCCTACGGCTCGCTGTCGCCGCGCATGGCGGTGTCGGACGTGATCGAAGAAGGCTTGTGGGTCCATCATCCCAACATGTCGGAGGCCGAACGCGAACAGCGCGTCATCCAGGCGCTCAACGATGTCGGGCTCGATCCGGAGACCCGCTTCCGCTATCCGCACGAGTTTTCCGGCGGCCAGCGCCAGCGCATCGCGGTCGCGCGCGCCATCGTGCTGGAGCCGACCTTCATCGTGCTCGACGAGCCGACCAGCGCGCTCGACATGCTGATCCAGTCGCAGATCGTCGATCTGCTGCGTGCCCTGCAGAAGCGCCACAACCTGACCTATCTGTTCATCTCGCATGATCTGCGCGTGGTGTCCGCGCTCGCCAGCCGGCTTATCGTCATGCGCCACGGCAAGGTGGAGGAGGAGGGCGCGGCAGCGGAGATCTTCGCCAATCCCAAGAGCGCCTATACCCGCGCGTTGTTTGCCGCCGCCTTCAATCTCGAGACGGCGCCGGAAGGCGTCGTCGCTCAATAGACGCGGGCGCGCGCATGCCCCATCCATTTGACGCTGAGGCGGCACCGCTTGCCGACGAGCCGGTGGATGCCGCGGTGTCGGACCCGCGGCCGCTCGCGGCCGGCTATCGACCTTACGAGCGCTATCAGGTGACCCTCGCCGGTGCCGACGGCGCGCCTTTGAACCAGACCCGCGACCTCATTCGCGGCGGCCTTGTGGTCGCGGTGCTGCCGGTCGATTTGGCGCGCGACGAGGTCGTGCTGATCCGTCAATTCCGGTTGGCCGCGCATTTGGCCAATGGTCTCGGCGGGCTCCTGGAAATCGTCGCCGGGCGGGTGGAGGACGGCGAGGCCGCCGCCGCGGCCGCGCATCGCGAATGCGTCGAAGAAATCGGCGTTGCGCCGACGAAGCTGGTCGAACTGTTCCGTTATCTGACCACCCCCGGCGTGACCGACGAAGAGATCATCGTCTATCTCGGCCTGGTCGATGCCGCCGGAGTGCCGGCGCGTGCCGGCTCCGCGCACGAACAGGAAGACACGCGTCCGCTGCGCGTGACGATCGAAGCTGCGCTTGCTGCGCTCGATGGCGGGCGACTGCACAACGGCCCGCTGCTGATCGCGCTGCAATGGCTGGCGCTCAACCGTCACCGGCTCGCCGACCTGGCGCGCGCCACGCCCGCATCGCGTTAATGGAGCGTCGTGACGCATGACCACCGGCGCCATCTTGCTTGCGATTGCCGGCTGGCAGCCGAAAGCCTGGCTTGCGCGTTTCCAGGCGCTGGCGCCCGCGCGCGACATCCGCCTGTGGCCGGAAACTGCCGGTGATCCCGCCGAGATCGCCTATGTCTGCGCCTGGAAGCCTCCGCACGGTCTGCTCGCGACCTATCCCAATCTCAAAGCGATCTTCTCGCTCGGTGCCGGCGTCGATTTCTTGTTGGAAGACCCGGCGCTGCCGAACGTTCCGATCGTGCGCATTGTCGATCCCGACCTGACCATGCGGATGACCGAGTATGTCAGCTTGCATGTGCTGATGCACCATCGCCGCCAACGGCTGTACAATCGCCAACAGCGGGAGCGGCTGTGGCGGGATCACGACCAGCCACCGGCCAGCGCAGTCAACGTCGGCATCATGGGGCTTGGCGTGCTCGGGCGCGATGCCGCCGAGACGCTGGCCCGGATCGGATTCCAGGTCGCGGGCTGGAGCCGTACTGAAAAGTTGATCCCCGGCGTCACGACCTATCACGGTCGCGACGGCCGCGATGCCTTTCTCGCCTGCACTGAAATTCTGGTCGCGCTGCTGCCGCACACGCCTGCGACCGAGGGCGTTCTCAATCTCGCGCTGTTCCGCAAGCTCAAGCGCGATGGTGCAGCCGGCGGTGCCGTCCTGATCAATGCCGGCCGCGGCCGTCTGCAGGTCGCCGACGACATCCTCGCCGCGCTCAATGACGGCACGCTCGCCGGCGCTAGTCTCGATGTGTTTGCGACCGAACCGTTGCCGTCCGAAAGCCCGCTCTGGACCCACCCGGATGTCATCGTGACGCCGCACAATGCGGCGTCCTCCGATCCGAATTCGCTGGTCGCGAATGTGTTGCGGCAGATCGAACGCCACGAGCGTGGCGAGCCGCTGCAACATATTGCCGACCGGCGCGTCGGTTACTGAGACGCCAGCCGTCGAATTTTGGAAACCACGGTGCCATCCCCGCGAATGCGCGCGACGGCCGCCGCGATCGGCTCGCTCGCGACAGCCATGTGAAACGCATTGGCGTGCACCAACGACACCGCGTCGCACGCGATGGCGACATGGCCTTTCCAGAACATCAGATCGCCGCGCTTGACGTTCGACAACGCCTCTTCGCCGCCGATCACCTGGCCGATTGCGGCTTCCTGCATGTCGCTGTCGCGCGGGCAGGGCAGGCCGCAGGCACTGAGCGCCACCTGCACCAGGCCGGAGCAATCAAGGCCAAAGCCCGAACGGCCGCCCCAGAGATAAGGCACGCCGACGAATTGCTCGGCGACCGCGACGAAATCCTTCGCATACTCCGAGAGCGGCGCGACGTGTCGCGCCGGCAGATAGCGCTGGTCGGCGGTCACCGCGAATGGCGGCGTGATCCGCGCAATCGCGACCCGCGCCCCGAGCGACAGTGCTTCCAGTGGCGGCAATTTGATGTCGGGGCCGGGGAACACCAGCGTGCGCGGCACGGCGACCTTGTGCGTCGGCGCCGGGCCGGGCGCGGCCAGCGCGTTGCTCGGCAGCCAGCCGACATAGCTGTCGGCATCCAACTGGCCCCACGACCAGCCTTCCTCGGTTTCCTCGTAGACGGTCACCCGCTCGCCCTTGAGCGCCTCGGTATCGAGCGGCGCGTTCGGCGCCGGCGCGCGCCGCACCGGCGCCAGCGGCTCGACGACTTCGCGCACAACGCCATCAACAAAACGCGCGGCCTCGACTTGACCCGCGAGGTCGGCGGGCCGCGAGGTCCGGCCGCGCCGGTGTCAGGCGCGGATCGAAATTGCTCACCGCGGCAGCGCCTTCGCCTTGGCGACCAGAAGATCGCCGAGCCGCTCGACTTCCAATGCGCCATTGACCGTGCGCTGGATGATGACATTGCGGCGGTCGGTTTCGTCGCGTCGGCGCGTCACCAGGCCAAGCTTCCCCATCGAATCGAGCGCGCGCGTGATCACCGGTTTGGTCACTCCAAGTTTGGCGGCAAGCCCCCGCACCGTGTGCGGCGGCGGTTCGAGATAGATCGTCAGCAGGATCGCCAGTTGGCGTGCCGACAGGTCGTGCTTGCCGTCGGTGACGAGCCCATAGGCAAAGTCATGCAGCAGCCGCAGCGCCTGCGATGCGCGCATCTCGACGGCCATGGCGGCCCCACGCGAATTCGTTTCGGGACCGTATTATTTTCCGTCCACGCGGATTTCGCAACAGATTAGGGACAATCAACCGTAGCGCGCCGACAGATAGGCATAGAGCGCGCGCGCCACCTGGCATTCCGCGCCCTCCGGCCGCGCCGGCTTTGCGGTCTGGGTCCAGGCGAAGACGTCGAAATGCATCCAGGTCGCCGCCGACGGACACGAACCGCCGCAGGAACAGCGCGGCGGTGATCGAACCGGCGAACGGACCGGAGGACACGTTGTTGAGATCGGCGACCTTGGAATCGAGTTGCGAATCGTAGGGCGCCACAACGGCAGCCGCCATAGCGGATCGTTCTCTTTCAGGCCGTGCTGTGCGAGGTCGGCGGCGCCTTTATCGTCATCGGTGAACAGCGCCGGCAGGTCGGCACCGAGCGCGACCCGAGCGGCCCCGGTCAAGGTCGCCATGTCGGCGATGAAGTCGGGCTTTTCGTCGTCGGCGAGCGCCAATGCATCGGCGAGGACCAGCCGGCCTTCGGCGTCGGTATTGCCGATCTCGACCGTCAGTCCCTTGCGCGAGCGGTAGATGTCGCGCGGCCGGAAGGCGGAGCCGGAGACCGAATTTTCCACCGCCGGAATCAGCACCCGCAGCCGCGATTTTGAGCCCGCGATCCATCAGCATATGCGCCAGCGCCAGCACGCAGGCCGCGCCGCCCATGTCCTTCTTCATGTTGAGCATGCCGGTCGAAGGCTTGAGATCGAGCCCGCCGGTGTCGAAGCACACGCCCTTGCCGACCAGCGTGATCTTGGGCGCATCGGGATCGCCCCAGGTCATGTCGATCAGCCGCGGCGCGCGCGCCGCCGCGCGTCCGACCGCATGGATCAGCGGAAAATTCTCGTGAGCAACTCGTCGCCGATGATCACCCGCACCACCGCGCCATGGCGTCCGGCGAGGGTCGCGCGCGGCCTCTTCCAGTTCCGCCGGCCCCATGTCGTTGGCCGGCGTGTTGATCAGGTCGCGGGCGAGGAACACACCTTCGACCATGCGCGTGAGGTCGGCGCCATCGACGCCCTCCGGCACTTCGAGTGTCACCGCTTTTCCGTTGGCGGCGCGGTAGCGGGTGAACCGGTAACCGGCGAGTGCGAACGCCAACGCTGCAAGCCGTGCATCATGCGGCGCGTTGGCAAAACGATAGGCGCCGGCCGGCAGCGCCTCCGCCAGCCGCGCGGGCAGGAACGGGTCCGGGGCTTTGTCGCCTTCGCCCTCGATCGCAAACAGGATGCCGGCCAGTTGCCCGCCTGCGGCCGGCAGCAGGAGATGCCGTCCGGCTTTCGGTTCGAAGCCGGCAGCGGCAGCGAAGGCACGAGCCTGCGCATCAAGCCCATCCCGAATGGCCGGCCATGTTTCGGCGGTCACGAAGGTGATGGGAAGCGGCGCCGCGACTGTGCCGGGCGCGAAGAAAACCGGATGCATGGCCAATTCGTCCTCCGTCGCGATCCTGCTCTGCTCGTGGTCCGTTGATTTGAATTTTCGCAAAGGCGCCGGCTGAAACGGGATGCGAATGGTTGAATCGGACCACTAGCACGGCCATGCGCCGCGGAGAAGCGATCGGGTGGGTGTTAACCTCTCATTAGGGTTAACGGTTTATTGCTGGCGATAAGCCGGCAATTGACCGGCTCGGGTTGGTCAGGACCGAGCAAAAAATCGTGCAGACGCTCCGCTCTCTTCTGCGGCCGCTCCAGTCGTGCCGCGTAAATGCTGTATTGCGCGCCGCTTTGGTGGTCGTCGTGGCCTTTGGCGTCGCGGCCTGCAAAACCACCAGGCCTGACGACGTGACCGGATCGATCGGTCCGACGGCCGCGCGCAACAGCGATCCCAACCGCGGCGAATTGGATCGTCTGGGTGCGCTGTATCGCGCCAATCCAAAAGACGCGCAGACCGCCATCGCCTACGCGCGGATCTTGCGCGTCAACGGCCAGCGCGCGCAGGCGGTCGCGGTTCTGGAACAATCGGTGATCCACCATCCGAAGAACCAGCTCGTGCTCGGCGAATACGGCCGTGCCTTCGCCGATGTCGGCAATTTCCGTTGGCCCCCGCCGGCCGCGCGCGCGCGCGCGAGTCCGCCAGGCGGCGCGCGCGCGCCGCGCACGCGCGCGCCCGGCGGCCCGACAACGCTCACGTTCGCGCCAGCGCCGCGGCCGCCGCCGCCGCCGCCGCCGCTCACAACAACACACACACACACACACACCTCTCACCACTACCAGCAGGAGGAGGACCGCCGCCGCCGCCGCGCCGCCGCGCCGGCGAGGCGCGGCGCGCCGCGCCGCCGCCGCCGCCGCCGCCGCCGCCGCCGCCGCGCCGCCGCCGCCGCCGCCGCCGCCGCCGCCGCCGCGCCGCCGCGCGGGCGGGCGGGCGCGGCTGGCAGGCGCGGGGCGAGGCAGGGCGAGGCAGGCGGGCGGGCGAGGCAGGCAGCCCCGCCGCCGCCGCCGCCGCCGCCGCCGCCGCCGCCCCGCCGCCGCCGCCGCCGCCGCCGCCGCCGCCGCCGCCCCGCCGCGCCCGCCGCCGCCGCCGCCGCCGCCGCCGCCGCCGCCGCCGCCGCCGCCGCCGCCGCCCCGCCGCCGCCGCCCCCCCCGCCGCCGCCGCCGCCGCCGCCGCCGCCGCCGCCGCCGCCGCCGCCGCCCGCGCCGCCGCCCGCGCACACACACACACAGCCGCCGCCGCCGCCGCCCCGCCGCCGCCGCCGCCCGCCGCCGCCGCTCCGCCGCCGCCGCCGCCGCCGCGCCCCGCCCCCGCCGCCGCCGCCGCCGCGCCGCCGCCCCGCCGCCCCCGCCGCGCCGCCGCCCCGCCGCCGCCGCCGCCGCCGCCGCGCACACACACACACACACACACACACACACACACACACACACGAACAACCGCGCCCCGCCGCCGCCGCCGCCCCGCCGCCGCCCCGCCGCCGCCCCCGCCCACCACATCCTGACGTTGACATTGATTTCTAACACGTAACTCATCATTCTGTAACACCTCTAGCATCACACATACATCACATCATAACACATATGACCTCCATTTCCTTCTGGTTTTTATGTCCTCCTCCTCCTGTCTCCTCCATTCTACCTCATCTGTCCTCCATCTGGTTGTTGTTGACCTTGTAGTTGTTGATCTGGTCATTGTCTGCATATATATATATATATATATATAATATATATATATATATATATATATATATATCTCTCTGTTCTCTCTCTCTCTCTCTCTGTATATATAAATAATATATATATATATATATTATATATATATATATATATATATATATATATATATATATATATATATATATATATATATATATATATATATATATATCACAACACAAACTAATCATCTGGTGACGTGTGTGTGTGTGTGTGTGTGTGTGTGTGTGTGTGTGTGCGTCTGATCTCAGTCGGATAAAATGAACGTTCACACGTTCAAGACAGTGGGAACATGGATGCTCTGAATAAGAAGAAGAAAGAGGCCGCGGTCCTCCACATGGCAACCATGTGATTGGTAGCCTGCATCCTGGCACTGTAGCAACACGACAGCAAAAGCAGCAACATATACTTGTTTAAAATGAGTGGTTATTCAATGGACACGGGTAAGAATATGGCGCTGACATCTTAACAGATCAGCCATCACAATTTCTCTTTATATGAATTCTCATTTTTAGGTGTGTGTCAACAAATGGAGTGTGTGACAGTGTGTGTGTGCTGCAGTGGTGGTGTTTTGGTGGCTTGAATGGCAAGGAACGTTTTGGCCACTCCTCTAACTTGCCATGGGTGGGCACGCCTGGGAGTGGTGGCCACCATTTTTCTGGTGAGCAGTGTATGATTATTTATTTACTTGTGTGTGTGATTGGACACTTATAAAAGTAACATTTTTTTT
>CAWDZJ010000018.1:0-200451 GCA_963806815.1 uncultured Alphaproteobacteria bacterium
GCATGGCCGCGGCCTCCGGCCGGCGCATCGTCGAGATGGTGTGGGAGGATCTGACGCCCGACCGCATCCTGACGCCGGCCGCGTTCGACAACGCCATCACCGTCTACATGGCGATGGGCGGCTCGACCAACGCCATCATTCATCTGGTCGCGATGGCGCGGCGCGCCGGCTATCAGCTCACGCTCGACCGCTTCGACGAGATTTCGCGCAACGTGCCGGTGATCGCCAACATCTCGCCGGCCGGCAAATATCTGATGGAAGATTATTTCTATGCCGGCGGTTCGCGCGCGCTGATGGCGGAGATCGCCGACAAGCTCGATCTGTCCTGCCTGACCGTCACCGGCCGCACCTTGGGCGAGGGCATCGGCAACGCCAAGGTGGCGCTGCCCGAGGTGATTCACACCACGCGCGATCCGATCTACGCGGAAGGCGCGACCGCGGTGCTCAAGGGCAATCTCGCGCCGGGCGGTTGCGTGATGAAGCCGGCTGCCGCCGAACAGCGGCTGCTGAAACATCGCGGAAAGGTCATTGCGTTCGAGGACTACAACCACATGGCGCGCGAGGTCGAGCGCGACGATCTCGACG
Source organism: uncultured Alphaproteobacteria bacterium (assembly GCA_963806815.1). GTDB lineage: Bacteria > Pseudomonadota > Alphaproteobacteria > Rhizobiales > Xanthobacteraceae > CAWDZJ01. The sequence goes on from CAWDZJ010000018.1 coordinate 586, forward strand.
TCACGGCGGATCATGTGCTGGTGCTGAAAAACGGCGGGCCGAAGGGCGGCCCCGGAATGCCGGAATGGGGCATGCTGCCGATCCCGAAGAAGCTGGTGAAAGCCGGTGTGCGCGACATGGTACGCATTTCCGACGCGCGCATGAGCGGCACCAGCTACGGCGCCTGCATTCTGCATGTGGCGCCGGAGAGCTTCGTCGGCGGGCCGCTGGCGCTGGTCGAGACCGGCGACGAGATCGAGGTCGATGTCGCGCAGCGCCGCATCCATCTGCATGTGTCGGACGAGGAGCTTGCCCGCCGCCGCGCCGCGTGGACGCCGCCGGCGCCGCGCTATCCGCGCGGCTATGGCGCGATGTTCTCCGAGCACATCGGACAGGCCGACCAGGGTTGCGATTTCGACTTCCTCGCCGGCACCGCGCCGATCCCGGAGCCGGAAATTCACTAGCGCTGGGCTGGTCGACTTTGAGCGAAAATCGTTGACCTCGGCGCTCCGAACCGCCATCTGGGCGGCCATGAGCGATGACATCCCCTACGACAAGAGCTTCAACCTGACGCCCGGCCATGCCGAAGAAGTCGTGCCCGGCGTGCGGCGGCTGCTGTGCGACAATCCCAGCCCGTTCACCTTCAAGGGTACGGTCAGCTACATCCTCGGCAAGGGAAAGGTGGCGATCGTCGATCCCGGTCCGGACGACGACACGCACATCGACGCACTGTTGAACGCCGTGCGCGGCGAGACGGTGACGCACATCTTCGTCACCCACACCCATCGCGACCATTCGCCCGCGGTCAAGCGGGTCAAGGCGGAAACCGGTGCGACGGTCTATGCCGAGGGCCCGCATCGCGCCGCCCGGCCGCTCTATATCGGCGAGATCAATCCGCTGGATTCCGCCGGCGACCGCGACTTCAAGCCGGACGTCGTCCTCGCCGATGGCGAAGTCGTCACCGCACCCGGCTTCGAGGTCGAGGCGATCACGACGCCGGGCCACACCGCCAACCACATGTCGTTCGCCTTGCGCGGCACGCCGGTCATGCTGTCGGGGGATCACGTGATGGCGTGGTCGACCTCAATCGTCGCGCCGCCGGATGGCGCCATGAGCGACTACATGGCGTCACTGGAAAAAATCGGCCGCCGCGCCGAAACCTACTATCTGCCCGGTCATGGCGGCGCGGTCGTCGATGCGCCGCGCTTCGTGCGCCATGTTCTGATTCACCGCCGCAATCGCGAGGCCTCGATTCTGCGCTGGCTCGGCAAGGGTAAAACCGACATTCCGGCGCTGGTCGCGGCGATGTATGTCGGCCTCGATCCGCGCCTGACCGGGTGCAGCCGGCCTGTCGGTACTCGCGCATTTGGAAGACTGGTTGCGCGTGGTCTGGTGGCGACTGACGGCACGCCTTCGATCAACGGGCAATATCGGCTGGCGCACGCGAGCTGAGACGGAGCCCACGTCGCGGCCACCGGCGATCCGCACTTGTGATCGGCGCGGTCTCCGCCGACAATGCCGTGAAGGCGCGGCCGGCGTTGCGCCATCATGTCAATCTCATCGGCTCGCAGCGAAAACACCGGTTTATTGTCCTCCACCCTCGCGCCAGAACTGACCGTCCGTGCCGTCGTCACCGGCATGGTGATCGGCGCGGTGTTGACGCCGTGCAACGTCTATAGCGGGCTCAAGATCGGCTGGACCTTCAACATGTCGGTCGCCGCCGGGTTGATCGCTTTCGGCGCGTGGTCGGTGGCGCGTAACCGGTTCGACAAAAGTCCGCTCGCGCTGGGCGAGAACAACATCAACCAGACCGCGGCGTCGGCGGCGGCCTCGATCATTTCGGCCGGGCTTGCCGCACCGATCCCGGCACTTGCGATCCTCACCGGTCGGGAACTCGCCTATCCGGTCCTGGTCGCCTGGCTTGCCGTCGTCAGCCTGCTTGGGGTCATGGTCGCGTCCGGGCTGCGCAATCAAATGTTGCTGCGCGAACGGCTGCCGTTTCCCTCCGGCGTGGTGACCGCCGCAACAATGAAGGAAATCCACAGCGGCGGTCCGGAGGCCAGGGCGCGGCTGCGGCTTCTGGGACTGGCGGCGCTGTTCAGCGCCGCGCTGAAGGCCGTCACGTCGTCGTTCGCGATCGGCCCCTTGGCGCCGTCATTGAAATTCGCGCTGACGATGCCGCTGGCAAAGTCGCAGACGACGGTGACGGCGTTGAACCTCGGGCTGGCGCTTGACCCTTCGGCGCTCCTGTTCGGATTCGGCGTCATCTCGGGACTGCGGATCGGCGTGTCGGCCGGGCTTGGCGCCGTGATCGCGTGGGTTGTCCTGGCGCCCGTCGTTCTACAGCATGGCTGGGTCGCGCCGGGCCCCGACAATCCGGACGCGGTCTGGTTCGGTCCGTTGGTCGAATGGCTGTTATGGCCGGGCGCGACTTTGATGGTCGTCGCCGCGCTCACCGCCATTGTCCTTTCGCTGACGCGGCTGGCGCGGGCGAGTTGGGTGCGCGCCCGCAAGACCGGTGGAGACTTGTTTCGAGACGCCGCAAACGTTGAGCCGGCGTCTCCCCTTCGCGACAAGCGCATGCTTTCGATCCTAGTTCTGGTCATGGCGCTGTGTGTCGCCGCGCAGATGCTGATTTTCGACATCGAATTCTGGATCGCGGTGCTCGCGGTGCTGCTCAGCTATGTGCTGGCGATTGTCGCGGCGCGCGTTTCCGGCGAAACCGCGATTACGCCAATCGGCGCGCTTGGCAAGATCACGCAGTTGACCTTCGGCGTGCTGTCACCCGGCCAGGTCAGCACCAATCTGATGACCGCCAATGTCACCGGCGGCGCCGCCGGACAATGCGCCGACCTGATGCACGACCTGCGCACAGGGCAGATCATCGGGGCGACACCAAATTTTCAGATCGTGGCGCAGATATTCGGCGTCCTCACCGGCGCGTTTGCCGCCGCGCTCGCCTATCGCCTACTCATTCCTGATCCGCAGACCCAGCTCATCAGCGCGGAATGGCCAGCCCCTGCGGTTGCGATCTGGAAGGCTGTCGCCGAGGCCATGAGCCGGGGCCTGACGGCGATGCCGACGGGCGCGCTGCCGGCGATCGCGATCGCGGCCGTGGTCGGGATCGGCTTTTCGCTGGTCGAGAGCCTGTTGCCGCCGGCGATACGACGGTTCGTTCCAAGCGCCTCGGCGATCGGCCTCGGCTTCGTGATCCCGGCCTACAATTCGTTTTCGCTGTTTGCCGGCTCCGCAATCGCGGCGTTGATCGTCCTCATGGCTCCGAACTGGGCGGAGCGCCGGCTGATCGTCCTCGCCGCCGGACTGATCGTCGGTGAGAGCCTTGCCGGTGTCATCGGGGCGTTGGCCAGCGTCTTCGGCCGACGCTCAAATCACGGTGCCGCGCTGAAGGTTGCCGCCAATGGGCGCGAGGAGCCAGCAAGAGACGTCGTCCTTTTGCCAAATATGCTAGCCTCGGCATTCGGAGCATCTGAATAATTTGTCAGTTGCAGGGGCTAGAAAATGACAGCCGACCGAATCCAGGTTGCCCCCTTCAGGAGCTTGGTGGAAGTCATCGTCTCCGGTGATGGCGATGCCGCAATCATATTGCTTGAAGCTTCGCCGGGACTGGCAATGGCACGCGCTACTCAAGGCGCCACGCGGCAGGCTCCCAAACAAAACTTCTTTGATCGGATTCTGCACTACATGTACGTGGGCGACAGCGCGTTACACATGGCCGCAGCGGCACATCAACCCCTTGTGGTTGAGAAGCTGATTGCGATGGGCGCAGACGTTCGTGCGCGAAACAGGCTGGGCGCGGAGCCCCTGCATTATGCGGTCGATGGCGGATCTGGATCGCCTGCATGGAATCAAAAAGAGCAGGTGAAAATCATTGCGATGCTCATTGACGCCGGCGCTGACCCAAATGCGGTCGACAAGTATGGGGTCGCTCCATTGCATCGCGCAGTCCGCAATCGCTGTGCCGCAGCCGTAAAGGCCCTAATCGATCACGGCGCTGACCCGCAGGCACCTAACAGGCACAACTCGACACCAATGCTTCTCGCTACTCAAAATACCGGCAAGAGCGGTTCTGGATCGGCAGAAGCCAAGGCACAGCAGCAGGAGATTTTGCGTTTCCTCAAGGAGCATGGGGCCTCGTGAAAGATGTCTGCAATGGGTCATTATGGACCCGCCCGGCCGGTTTTGAATCACGGCTTACGTCGACTTTTTTGCGGAAGGCAAATTCAGAAATTCCAGGCGGGCGCCTCGCGGCGTGCGCGATGTATAGAAATTCGCTTTCAACTCGCGTCGATCGCGTTGCGTCCGGGCATCAAAGACCTTGACGCCCACGCGACATCCGCCGCTATCGCTTGCGGCTTGGGCGCCGGGCGGGCGGCGGCGGCTCGGCGGGGGCGGCGGCCGGCTCGGGCGTCTTGGCGTCCAGTTCCTCCTCCAAATCTTCGTTGAAAGCCTGGATACGGCTGGCGTTGGTGCCAAGGTCGTGGGTGCCGTAGCGCGAGCCGGAGCGCATATCGATGCGCGAGCCATCTTCGTTGGCGCGGACGCGGATCACGATGTCGTCGCGAAATCCCATGATCGCCGTGCGCGCAACCGCCTCGATGTGGCCGTCACGGCTGGTACCTTGCGGCGGCCGCTGATCGACCACCAGCCAGCGCCGCTTCTTGGCCAGATCGAGCGCGGATTCATAGGCGACCTGCGGGCTGACGTCGCTGACGATCGGACCGACATTGGGATAGGCGGCGCGCTGCTGCTCGGCCGCGTAGAGGCCGGCGTAGTTCACCGGATTGGCCGAGCGCGGCCGGACGCGCGCCAAGGTCACGAAGCGGGGCGGGTCGATCGGATCGGTGGTGATGTCATTGAGCCAGGGCAGCCGATAGATTTTCGTTCCAAGATAGCCGGGATAGGCCAGGAGCGCGAGCGCCAGCACCATGCCGGTGAGCGCGGCGCCAAGTCCGCGCACGCCCTCACGCCAGATCACGACCAGTGCGGCGAGCGCCAGGAGAATCGCAACGACGGCAAGAATGAGTGCGCCACCGAAAGTGGCCAGCGCCGGACGCAGTTCCAAAAGGCCCGAGCGCACGATCAGCACGGCGAGCAAGGCGACAATCAGCGAAAAAACCGCGAGCCGGCGCGACCAGATCGCAAGCCGCGACATCGGCTCAGTAATAAGTCGCCGTCGTGGCATGGGACCTCACCCTCCCGCGCAGATGCGTTTCAATGCAGCCCATTCCGCTTCGTCGAGCAGCGGCCGGCGCACGGCCGGCACGCTTGCCGCCTTGATGGCTTCGACGCGCTGGCGCGTGTCGGGATGATTGCGCAACAGCCGGACCTGCGGGCGGGTGTTCACCGCGATCCGTGACAGGATCGTGGCCAGCGCGTGCGGATCGGCATTGGCGGTGGTCATCAACACAACGGAATAGCGATCGGCCTTGGTTTCGACCTCACGCGAATAATTCGAGTTCAGCAAAGTCTTGGCCGTTAAGACAACCGCACCGCCGCCGACGAAGTCACCGAGCACCATACCGAACAGAAACGACAGGCCAGCCGTCTGCAGCACGGCGCGCGTGCCGTCGCGATTCGCGACGTGGCCGATCTCGTGCGCCAGCACGCCGGCGAATTCGTCCGGCGTCCCGGCTTTGTCGATCAGCCCTTCGAAGGCGTAGATATGCCCGCCGGGCAGCGCAATGGCGTTGGCCTGCGGCCGGCGCACGACAGTCACATGAAGGCCGATCGGCAGCGCGGCCGCCGTCTCCAGCCTGGTGACCAGTTTCGCCAGCGCGGCGCGGCCGGCGGTTTCCTGCGCGCCGGTTCCGCAGGCGAAACCGCTGCCGAGTTTCTTGGTGTCGAGCATCGTGCGGACCTGGGAATCCACCGCTGCACCGAGGCGGTTCTCAAGCGCATGGGGAATCAGGGGCGCGAGCCGGCTGGCAAGGATCGGCACGCCGTAGATGGCCAGCAGGACGAGGGCGATGGTCGCTGCCAGGGTCCAGGCGATGACTTTGCCACGGGCGCGCCGCTCGCGGCCTCCGCTGCGGTCGATCGGCTGGGACAGGTCGTCGATGGCGGAGAGCAGTTCGAAATCGCGGATTTCCAGGCGCGCGAGCGATGGCGAGCCGGCCTGCCTGATCCGCAAGCGGTCCGATGGCGTGGTGACGGCCTCGAGTTCGGTATAGGGCCAGTCCGCCAACAGACTGCCTTCAAGGCCGCGAACCCTCAACCGGTCGGGCGCGAGTTCGACCGTGGCGTCGTAGCGAAACGACGTTCTGCCATCAAAAAAAACCGCGCTGCCGGAGGTTTTGCTCATGGGCTGGTCAATATCCGCCGACGTTGAGCGCGTCCGCGAGGCCTTCGCCGAACGGCGAACTCGGACGCCCGGAGGCGGGAACCTGGTCCAGCGCCGAGATATTTCTGATCTCGATTGCGTCTATTCCGAACCGCCATAACGATAGTTTGATCGTGACCTGATAAATCGTCGAAAACCCGAGCGCGGCGGCGACATAGCCGCCCAGCAGCATCAATGTGGTGACGATCTCGGCGACATCGCGGCCGTAACCCCACGCCACATAGCCGATGATGACGACGCCGATAAAGACACCGACCGCAATCACGAGCGTGAAGAGGAACGCATACCACAGGAATCGCAGATAGGCTTGATAGATGTCCGCGGTGAGCAGATGCGAGGTCATTTCCAGAGCGCCGAACCGCAGGCCCGAAATCCACCAGCGCAGATTCAAGGCCTGAAACGCTGGAAAGAGAATTACCGCCGCAGCGATGGCCCAGCCGACCGTGACCGAGAGATAGACAATGGCGTCGGCGATGCGCGCGGTTTCGATCCGGTTGACGATTTGCTCGCCGGAGAGTTGGCCGATATCGGCAAAGGCGTTCCAATCGACGGCTTTGATGGTCAGGGCAAGGCCGATTGCGAACGGCCCGATCACGGTCAGCCACATCGGGAAGCCGCGAATGAACAGGACCCATCCAGAACCGGCAAACGTGGCGGACAATCTGCCGTAATAGGTGTTGCCCATCTTGAAGCGTTCGAGCGCGGCCTGTGCGAACGGATAGGCGAGCCCCAAGGTCAGGATCGCAAGCGTCCACCAGAACACCGCGCAGACCGCATAGCGCAGCGCCGATCCCTCCTGATGAAAGCGGACGCCACGATAGATCGTACGGGTGAGGCGATAGCGGCGCGCGCGATAAATCGCAAAATTGCCGAGAAACGCCAGCAGAACAAAACCGATCAGGCCGGACAACTCGCCGATGACGCCGAGGTCGAGCGCGGCATAAAACAGCGCCCCATAGATCGGAACCAGGACCGCGAGCGCAATCAGGAAACCGATCAGGAGTTCGAACGCGGTGCCGCTGTATTCCAGCGTCTGGTCGTCAATCTCGGTGTGACTCCAGAGATAGCGGCGAATGTCGGTGACCAGCCAGAACCGGTAGATGCCCAAAGTGAACATCAACAGCACCGCGCCGCGAACCAGCAGCCGCCGGAAGGCGCGGTCGTCGCCGAGAAAGCAGACCGGAGGGCGGTCGGCCGCGGGGACTGCCGATGCGGTGATGTCGGATGCGGCCGTCGCGCCGGTCGCATCGAAATGGGTCATGGCAGCCTCGGGCGGAGCGGCGGCCGGGCATGGGACGCAGATGCTGCAATGCCGGGCAGGATCGACACCGCACGGATAGAGCCTGAGGCCGATTTCAGGCAAGCCTTTGCACCGATGCGGTGCATAACGGTGTCATTCCGCGGCCGTTGCGGTCGGCAGGACATGACCGGAGAAGCGCTGGCGCAGTGCGGTCTTCTGGATCTTGCCGGTCGCGGTGTGCGGGATTTCGTCGACGAAGACGACGTCGTCCGGCAGCCACCATTTGGCGATCCGGCCGCGCATGAAATCGAGCAGGTCATCCTTGCCGGCGGTGTGATTCTTCTTGAGCACGATGATCAGCAGCGGCCGCTCGTCCCATTTTGGATGCGCGACGCCGATCACGGCGGCTTCGGCCACGGCCGGGTGGGCGATGGCGAGGTTCTCGATGTCGATGGAGGAAATCCATTCGCCACCGGACTTGATGACGTCCTTGGCGCGATCGACGACCTGCATGTAGCCGTGAGCGTCGATGGTGGCCACGTCGCCGGTATCGAAGAAGCCGCCCTCGTCCAGAATCTCGGTCTGATCCTCCTTGAAATAGCGGCGCGCGACGGCCGGCCCGCGCACCTTGAGGCGGCCGAAAGTCTTGCCGTCCCACGGCAGCACGCGGCCGTTGTCATCCGTGATTTTCATTTCGACGGTGAAGGGCGCGTGACCCTGCTTGACTTCGATGTCGAGGCGGGCCTCGCCGGTGAGGCCGGCATATTCCGGCTTCATGGAACAGAGCGTGCCGAGGGGGCTCATCTCGGTCATGCCCCAGGCGTGGATGGTCTCCACGCCGTAGGTCTGTTCGAACGCCTTGGCCATCGCGCGCGGACAGGCAGCACCACCGACCACAACCCTCCTGAGATGGTCGAGCCGCGCGCCGGTCGCTTCCAGATGATGCAGCAGCGCAAGCCAGACCGTCGGCACGCCGGCGGTGCAGGTCACGCGATAGGTTTCCAGCAGTTCGAAGACCGAGGCGCCGTCGAGCTTGCCGCCGGGAAGCACAAGGCTGGCGCCGGCCATCGGTGCGGCAAAGGCGATCGACCAGCAATTGGCGTGGAACATCGGCACGATCGGCATGATGACGTCGCGGGAGGAGGCGCCGACCATATCGCCTGAATTCGCCGCCAGCGCATGCAGCACGTTGGAACGGTGCGAGTAGAGCACGCCCTTGGGATGGCCGGTGGTGCCGGAGGTGTAGCAGAGGCCGGCGGCGGTGTTTTCGTCGAACGCGGCCCAGGCGAAATCGCCGTCGACTTCGTCGATCCAATCCTCGTAGGCGACGGCATTTTTCAGCGTCGTGGCCGGCATGTGCGCGGCGTCGGTGAGGATCACATAGCGCTCGATCGACGGCAGCCTGTCGGCGAGGCTCTCCAGCAATGGCACAAAGGTGAGGTCGGTCATCAGCACGCGGTCTTCGGCGTGATTGATGATCCAGGCGATCTGGTCGGGAAACAGCCGCGGATTGACGGTGTGATAGATCGCTCCGATCCCCATAATGCCGTACCAGGCTTCGAGATGCCGCCAGGTGTTCCAGGCCAGGGTCGCGACCCGGTCGCCGAGCCGGATACCGTCACGATCGAGCCGCCGCGCCACCTTCAGCGCGCGGACGCGCACTTGGGCATAGTCGGTCGCGTGCATCGGACCTTCCACCGAACGGGAAATCACCGGACGCGCGGGATGATTGACGGCGGCGTGGTCGAGGATGCGATGGCACAAGAGCGGCCAATCCTGCATCAGGCCCAGCATGGTGGTACCCTCCCGCGTTTCGCGTTTCTTTTTTTGACGTCGTTCTTGATGTTGTTGGGAAGAGCTTAGCGTCACGGCGGCGGCGCGCAACCGGTCGCAAGCGGGCGCCGTCAGGACTCGTCGGCAAAGCGCGCGAGTGCAAAGCGTGCGATGTCGTGACGGGTTTCGCCCTTGGTGGCGAGGTCGGCGAGAATTTCGCCGATCACCGGTGCGAACTTGAAACCGTGACCGGAGCAGGGCGAGGCAATCAGCACCCGCGGCGCGCCTGGCAGGTGATCGATGATGAAGTCGTGGTCGGGCGTTTCCGTGTACAGGCAGGTCTTGGCGGCGAGCAGGCGGCCATTCGCCGCCGGCAGGAATTCGGCGAGCACGACGCGGATGGCGGCTTCGTCATCGGGCGTGACAGTGCGATCGACGGTATCGGGATCGACCGGCTCGGTGCCGTGATAGAGCTTGGCGACTTTGACCCCGCTGTCGTCGGACAGCGGGAAGCCGTAGTGGATGCCGTGTTCGCTCTCGATGATGAAAACCGGAAATACGTCGGACGCGAACGCCGCCGGCTTTTCCGGCTCGAACCAGCCCAACACCTGCCGGGTCACCTTCAACGGCGCGGCGAGGTCCGGCAGCAGCGCTTTTAGCCAGGGGCCGGCCGCGATGATGGCGGTCTCGGCGTTGATCGTGTCGTCGGCGGTCACGATCCGAACGCCATCGGGGTGCGGCTCGATGGCGGTGACGGCTGTGCCGGTACGCACCTGCGCGCCGGCGGCTTGTGCGAGCGCGATCTGCGCGTGGATGGAGGGCTCGGCCGCCAGAAAGCCGCCGTCAGGTTGGGTCACCCCGACATAATCCGGTGGCAGCCGGAACGGTGGATAGCGCCGGCTGACAACGCCGGATTCCAGCAATTCGAACGGCAATTCGTTGAGCCGTGCCGAGGCGAGCGTTCCCGACACCAGCGTGCCCGATGCCGGGCCGATCTCGACAATGCCGGTGATGGTTACCAGCGTCTGGCCCGATGCCTTTTCCAGTTCCCGCCACAGCTCATAGGAACGCCGCAGGAGCGGAACGTAGGACGGATGTTCGAAGTAACTCAGGCGGATCAGTCGCGTCGCGCCATGGGATGAGCCGCGGTCATGGCCGGGTGCGAACCGCTCCAGGCCGAGCACACGGGTCCCGCGCTGGGCGAGTTGATAGAGTGCTGCGCTCCCCATTGCGCCCAGTCCGATTACAACGACGTCAACATCAGTCATGGGACATCCGCCTGATCGGGGCCGCTCCGAACCGGTTTCCGCGTGCGCCAGCCGCTCGCGACCGGGCGAGACAGGCGGGGATCGTGCCAAAAATTGCCAACTTTGCGAAAAATATCATGCTCAAAGCAAAACCCTATTGGGTTATTGGCCCCCCGGCTCAATCCGAATTCAACGTCAATCAATCACGCCTTGGTTATTGATTTCACAATGATCGAATGGGCGAGCGGTTCCACTTTTCCGGTACATGGGCTAAGGTCCGCGCCTGCCAGCCGTTGCCACATTCACGTGTTGGCATGCGATCGACGCCATCCGAAAAATCCCTGCAAGCCCATATCGATACCTGCTGGATCGACGCGAGCGGGAAGCGCGGGGTTTCGCGCGAAAGACAGGAACGACCAACGTGATTGATCTCTATACCTGGACCACGCCCAACGGCCGCAAGGCCTCGATTGCCTTAGAGGAACTCGGGCTTCCCTACACGGCGCACGCCATCGATATTTCCAAGGGCGAACAGTTTGCGCCGGAATTTCTCAAGATCAGCCCCAACAATCGCATCCCCGCGATCGTTGATCGGGACAACGGCATGCATCTGATGGAGTCCGGCGCCATCCTGATGTACCTCGCGGAGAAAGCGGGCAAGCTGCTGCCGACGGATCTGGAAAAGCGCTATCGCGTCATCGAGTGGCTGATGTGGCAGATGGGTGGCCCCGGTCCGATGCTCGGTCAGGTCCATCATTTCGTCAAATACAATCCGGGCAAGGCGCCGTATGCGGAAGAGCGTTATCTGAAAGAGGCTCACCGGCTTTACGGCGTGCTCGACAAACGGCTGGCGGATCATGAATTCGTGGCGGATGACTATTCCATCGCCGACATTGCGATCTGGCCGTGGACATCGCGCTTCGAGTGGCAGACGATCGATCTCAATCAGTATCCCAACGTGAAGCGCTGGTATCTGGCGATTGCCGGCCGCCCGGCAGTCAAGCGCGGTTATGATGTGCCGAAGAAGGTGCAGGACATTCCGATGCCGTGAGGCGGCGGCGGGTTCTCATCCGCGCATCGCGCGACGGGTTTTCCTTGCGAGGGCGGCGGCAGCGCCGCCCTTCGCAATTGTTCCGGGCGGCCGCCGGAGCCGGGCATGCGCGGCGATCACGCATCGAAGCGCAGCCTGATCATCACCTTGCCATCGTTGATATGGACTTCGCTACGATCGGCGAAGACGCCTTCGTGGAAGCGATTGAGGCCGCTTGTCGCGGCCGCATCCTCGTGCGCGGTGTCGCGCTCATGCGCTGCCGCACGTGAACTCGCCGCGTCGTGTTCGTGTGCGGCTTCATGTTGCCGTAGCGAGACCAAGGCCGCCGGCACGCGACCACGATAATCCAGCTCAACTCTCAGTTCGAGGCCATCATAGTCGGCTTTGATGGCGATCGGTTCATCGAGCGAGTTGCCGGTCTTGAGATGGTCGACGACGTCATGAACGGCAAAGCTGGCACGGTCGACGACATCGTTGGACACCTTCCAGATTTCAGATTGCTTTTTCAGAAAAGCCTCGAATTTCTCGAACGAAGCTTCCGATTCCTGCCAGTTCATCATTTCCTTGCGGCGGATGCCAAACCGGAACAGCAGCGTCATGACGATTGCGGTCACCAGGCTGACGGTCAGCATGTCGCTGGCGACGTTTCTGATCGCTTCAGGTAGCCGGCGGAAATAGTCCGGTTCAAGCTGGGTGCTCAGTCCAAGCAGCAGAGCAAAGCTGATAGTGAACGAAACCCGCACGTCGATCGGTCGATTGGTCAGGACCTGCAGGCCGCCGGTGATCATGAAGACCGCGAGGAACGTCAGCAGCGCGCCGGCAATCTCCAACGGCAGGCCGACGATCGCGGCGCTGTATTTCGGCACCAGGGCGAACATGAAGATGAAGGCGCTCATCACGTAAGCGATCGCCCGGCTGGTTGTGCCAATCGCCGCCGAGACGCTTACGGTGCTGGGCGCGGCGCTCATGCCGGGCAGGCCAAGAAGGCCGGCGACCGTGCAGCCGATGCCGTCGGACAGGACGCCGCGCTTGATGTTGGCGATGTCGGGGCGTTTCCAGGAAGCGTCGTTGATGCGTTGCGCGGTAGTGACAACTCCGACCGCGCGAAGGGTCGCTGCCAGCGATGCGGTGATGAACGCGGGCAGCAATGTCAGATGAAAGCTGTAGGACAGGAGCGAGGGATCCGGCAGGGCAAGCCACGGCGCCGCCTTGACCGCAGCGATCCAGGGTGGCCCGATCAGGCCGTCAAAAAAACCGAGCGTCATGCCGGCGAAAAGTCCGATCAAGGTGCAGAGCAGGCGCCAGACGCCGCGTCCCCAGACTGCAAAAATGACGCATACGCCTAAGGTCAACAGCCCGTTGCCGACATTACGGGCAAAGACCGGCGTACCCTCGCCACTGACATCAAGAAGATGGGCGATGCCAACCAGTCCGAGTTGAATTCCGACCACCAGCACAATGAAGCCGCTGATGGTCGGCTGGATGATGACGCGCAGGCGATGCAGGACGCGTGACAAGACGATTTCGAGGACGCCGGCGAAAATCGTCATGCCGGCCACCGCCGGCATGCCGCCGGTCTTGGCGGCCAACAGTGCCGGGCCGAGATAGATCGCCGAGAACACCAACGGCACCAGATAGCCGGAGCCGAAATAACGGCCGTGGTGGGCCTGCACAATGGTTCCGAATGCGATTGCGACCAGGCCAAGGCTGACCACATTGCGCGCGGTGTCGGCATCCGCTCCGGCCGCGCGTGCGACGATCACCAAAATGAACAGGTTGACGGTGCCGAGCACGGCAAACTGAAAACCGAGCGGTATCAGCCGTTGCCAGGGCGGCCACTCGTCAACGGCGTAGGTTAGTTCGGGAGGTCGGACGGCCATTGGATCTCGCTGCGTATTGTCATTTTGCGCTGAGAAACGTGGAGAGGACTATCTTGGTCAACAGCCAAATCCGGTCTCAACGGTGAAAATTCCGAGACAATTCCAGCGCCGCTTGCCGTCACTCAGCCAAGGCCGGCATTTCGCCGACGCTCGTCGGCAGGGCAAATTCTGATCACACGAGGCGCCATGATTCCTGCTAAGCTTTCATAGTATCTAAGTTCCGTCGGTGGTGACCCCCTGTGCTCCGATTTCTTGTCGTTTTGACATTGCTGATACCATCGGAAACGTCCTTTGCGCAGGGGAGCTGGCTGGAGCGCCTGTTTGCCCCGGCGCCAAATTCGTCCGGCAGGGTCAGACACAGACCGGTCCGGCTGCCTGCTGTCGCGCCGCTCCCGCTGCCGCGACCGGATCGCGCCGAGCGCGGCAGCGAGACCGTGAAGGCAGCGAATGAAACCGCGGACCCGGTCGCGGAACCGGTGTCGAATCCGGCGGAACCGGTCGAACTTCCGCGGCCTTCTGAGCCAACGGAACCCGCGCTGGCGTCCACTGCGCGTGCCGGAGCGGGAGCCGCGGTCGACGCAGGCCGGGAGGTCAGAGTGGATACCGCGGCCGTCCCAAGCCCCGACCCAATTCCGGTGCCGCTGCCTCGCCCGGAGCAGGTGGAACCGATCAACAGCCCCGATCGGGTCGCCATCGCGATCAGCCCGTTGCCCGGAAATGCGGTTTCCGCGCCGCCGGAAGCGCCTCATTCCGATGACAAGGCAGACAGTCCCGCGCCGCCGCCGGGACCATCAGCATGCCGGCTTCGATTAACCCCGGACGTGGCGCGCGCGCCCAGCGCGCCGGACATCAACGGGCCTGGGGCATGCGGCGCTCACGACATGGTGCGGCTCGAAGCCGTCGTGCTGCCGGACAAGTCGGAGATCAAGGTCCACCCGGCCGCGATCATTCGCTGCTCCATGGCGGAAAGCATTGCGAGCTGGGTGCGAGACGATGTGGTGCCGGCCGCCGCCAGCATCGGCGCCACCGTCAAGACGCTGGAGAACTACGCGTCCTACGATTGCCGCGGGCGCAACAATATCGTCGGCGCCAAGTTGAGCGAGCACGGCAAGGGCAATGCGCTCGACGTGCGCGCATTCCGGCTGTCGAACCGCAAGCTCCTGGAGCCGACTGATCCGGGGGTCGACAAGGCGCTGCGGGAAGCCCTGCGCAAGAGCGCGTGCGCCCGTTTCACCACCGTGCTCGGGCCTGGATCGGACGGCTATCACGAAAATCATATCCACATCGATCTCGCCGAACGGCGCAACGGCTACCGGCTCTGCCAATGGGACATTCGCGAGCCCGGCGCGGCGTCGGCAGAGGTGGTCTCCGCGATTGGCGGCAAGTCCGCTGTGCCGCTGCCACTGCCACGCCCGAAGCGCGATGGTGATGCGGCGCAGCCAGCGGCCGGCAAAAGCAGGCTTTGACGGCGGAGCGACGAGGCGGCATTTTCGCCGCCTGCCGCGAAAGGAAGGACGACCATGTCCCCGCTGAGCAATCTCGCCGTCCGCGATATCGAGACGCTGATCCACCCCTATACCAATCTCGCCACGGTGCCGCGAAACCGGTCCCACGGTGTTCGAGCGGGGCCAAGGGCATCTGGGTCTACGACGCCGACGGCAAGGCCTACATCGAAGGAATGGCCGGGCTGTGGTGCAACTCGCTCGGCCACGGCAACGCGGAACTGGTCGAAGTCGCCGCCGAGCAGATGAGCAAGCTCGCGTTCTCGCCGCTGTTTTCCGGCAAGAGCCACGATCCGGCGATCGAACTTGCCGAGACGCTCAAGGAGATGGCGCCGGTGCCGATCTCCAAGGTGTTCTTCTGCTCGTCCGGATCGGAGGCCAACGACAGCCAGATCAAGATGGTCTGGTACATGAACAATGCGCTCGGGCGGCCGCGGAAGAAGAAGATCATCACCCGGCGCAAGGGCTATCACGGCGTGACCATCGGCGCGGCGTCGCTGACCGGGCTGCCGGCGAACCAGACCGACTTCGATCTGCCAATCCCGAATGTGCTGTTCGCCAGTTGCCCGCACTTCTACAGATCAGCGCGCGAGGATGAATCGGAACTGCAGTACAGCGCGCGGCTCGCCGAGGAGCTTCGCGCGATCATCGCCGAGGAAGGGCCTGATACGGTCGCCGCCTTCATCGCCGAGCCGGTGATGGGCGCCGGCGGCGTCATCGTGCCACCGGTGGGTTATTTCGAGAAGATCATGGAGGTTTGCGCCAAGCACGACATCTACGTCATCGGCGACGAGGTGATCTGCGGGTTCGGCCGGCTCGGGACGCCGTTCGGTTGTCAGGCGTTCGACTTTCAGCCCGACAGTCTTTCGATCGCAAAGGCGCTGTCATCCGGCTATCTGCCGATCGCCGCGGTAATGGTGCCGGAGAAGATGTATCAGTGTCTGATCGATCAAAGCCGGAAGATCGGCACCTTTGGTCACGGCTTTACTTATTCCGGCCATCCTGTTGCCGCGGCCGTGGCGCTGAAGACGCTCGACATCTATGCGCGCGACAATGTGTTTGCTGCGGCCGCCGCCAAGGCGCCGCAATTCCAGGCGCGGCTTGGCAGGCTCGGCGAGCATCCGCTGACCGGCGAAGCGCGCGGGCTTGGCCTGATCGGCGCCATCGAACTGGTGGCGGACAAAACCGGCAAGCGGTCCTTCGATCCCAAGTACGGGATGGCCGCACGCGCGGTCACTTTCGCGCAGGACGAAGGGCTGATCGTGCGCTCGCTTGCGGGTGACGTGATCTCGATCTGCCCGCCTTTGGTCATCACGCCGGCGGAAATCGACGAGTTGTTCGACCGGTTGGATCGAGCGTTGGACCGCACCGTAAATTGGGCAAAAAGCGAAGGTTTGCTGGCGGTTTGATGAAGATTGGCGATTGTGTCGCAGGCGCCGCGAACGCTTTCGCCATATCTGTGTGCTAGAGCGCTTTTTTGTCGCATTTCCGGACGGCGAACCGGTTTCCACTTCGCTTGGAAATGCTCTAGGGCCCAGCCATGCAGCAGAAACCGGACGACAGTTGCTCGTCCCCGGCGACGCCGGTCAAAAAATTACATGTGACACGTCGCGGTTTTGTCCTCGGAAGCGTCGGGCTGGTCGGGCTCGTCGGCAGCGCGACGGCGGCCTATGCCGCCGCTGTTGAGCCATACGAGCTGAGAGTCACTAACTATCGACTGTCGCCGCCCGGACTGCCGCCGGATTTCCGCCTGACGATCACCGTCGTTGCCGATCTGCATGCCGGCGGCCCGAACATGGGGCGCGAACGGGTGCGCCAGGTCGTAGATGCCGCCAACCAGCTGAAATCCGATCTGGTCGTCGTGCTGGGCGATTATTTTGCCACCCACCGCTTCATCACCGAACACGTGCCGCCCGATGTCTGGGCGGCGGAGCTTGCCCGGCTCAATGCCCCGCTCGGTGTCTGGTCGATCTATGGCAACCACGATTGGTGGTACGACATCGCGGGCACGCGCCGCGCCTTGAAGGCGGAGCGGCTTCCCGTGTTGGAAAATGACGCGGTCCTGCTCGGCAGTGGATCAAACCGGTTCTGGCTCGCCGGGCTTGGCGATCAATTGGCTCTACGGGCCGGGCATGGCCATTTTCGTGGCGTCGATGATTTGCCGGGAACGCTCGGGAAAATCCGTAGCCCCGAACCGGTCATTCTGCTCGCCCACGAGCCTGACATTTTCGTCCGCGTTCCGGACCGGGTGAGTCTGACCCTTGCGGGACATACGCATGGTGGTCAGATCCGCATTCCCTATCTCTGGACGCCCTACGTGCCGTCGGCCTACGGCAATCGCTTTGCCTATGGCCACATCGTGGAGGGGGGACGGCACATGGTGGTATCCGGCGGACTTGGCACCAGCCATATACCGGTGAGGCTCGGCGTTCCGCCGGAAGTCGTACGCATCACTCTTGCTGGATCGCAAGCCGCGAATATCTGAAATCACTCGCTCCCGCCCTCGCTGCGGGAGGGACGGCGAATTTTTCAGTCGCTGCTCGAATTAGAGCATTTCCAGGCAAAGTGGAAACCGGTTCGCCGTCCGGAAATGCGACAAAACAAAGAGATAGAGCGCTTTCATTATTCCACTTAAATTGAATGCGCTCTCGCACAAAAAAGAACGGCGCCGGACCGGTGCCCAGCGCCGTTCATCAGCCCCCGCCGATGAACTAGTTGGCCTGTCGGAACGCCGGCCCGCCGGTTAGTGCAAGCTGCGGATTGAATGGTGAGTCGCCATGCCTGGGACCGAGCACCACCACCACCGTGCCCATTTTCACGCGATTGTAGAGATCAATCACGTCTTCATTCGTCATCCGGATGCAGCCCGACGATATCGCCCGGCCGATATATTCCGGTTGGTTGGTGCCGTGAATCCGAAACAATGTGTCTGTGTTGCCCTGGAACAAATAGAGAGCGCGGGCTCCGAGCGGATTGTGTGCGCCCGGCTTCACGTAATCCGGAATGCCGTCAAGGCGTTTCTTGATTTCAGGCGTCGGCACCCATGACGGCCATTCCGCCTTGCGCTTGACCTTGGCGACGCCGGAGAATGCCAGAGCCTCCTCACCGACGGTCACGCCATAACGGATTGCCTTGCCATTGGCTAAAACGAAATAGAGGTAGCGCGCATCGGTATCGACCAGGATCGAGCCGGGCGCCTCCTTGCGATGATAATCAACGATGTGGCGTTGGTAGTGCTCCGGAATCTGCGCCTTGGCGTAGGGCGCGTTGGCGAGCAGCTTCTTGTCGCGCGGATTGAGATTAGCCTCGGAGGCCGGCTCAAGCGTTGCTTGCATGCAACCGCCTAGCATCAGGCCCAACAGCAGAATTCCAACACCACGTAAGGCCATCATTTGCCTCTTTCTAATCCGCTGTATTCCGCATCCGGGGCGCCACATCGGAGCCATTCGTCGTCCAATTCCCCAATTCAGTTAACTGAAGTCCACCGACTTATTCCAGGATATTGGTGTCTTTTCCGGTCAAGTCGTCGAAACCTGTTGCAGGAATGTCGCACTTGCTCTGACTTGGCCTCACTTGGCCTCCGCAACACGGCCGTTTCAACAACTTGGCCGGGCGCGGCCTCCAACTGGTTCCAACAGGATATCTGCAACTCGTAAAGCCTTCGTTCACCATACCACGCGAACGGCGTGGTGGGGAAATTCGGACATCCGCGCATTCCGTGGGGGTGCCGAAATTGGACCGCGAAATGTCACCGCGGGAGAAGAATCTGCGCGCAATTTCGCCGGAACTCCGAGATCACTTACCGCGGTACCGGCGAGCGGGCGGGCAGACAGGCAGGCAGGCAGCAGGCCTGCACTCCCCGTAACCCGAATGCTCGGCGATGCGCGCAGGCGGCGGACAGACCGGCGCGCCGTCAATATGGAGGATGCTATGACTTCGCCCCGGGACTCTGAACTCCCACAAACCAACAAGTCGCACCAGGCTGCGACGCTTGAAAAGCTCTATCGGGCCATCGGTATTTCGGCAGTCGCTGCCGCATTGCGTTATTCCGGATCGGGCGTCGCGCCGGCCAAGGACCCGGCCGTTCCGGGAGAGCCTGAGGCGCCCGACGACGTTGCGGCCTGATTGGCGCCGGCCGGGAGTTCGGTGGCCGTTGTGCCTGCTCGTGGCGCACGGCCGGGGTCGCGATGTCCGCCAGCGTGGAGAGCGATCTCGAGCGCTTGCATCGTCGACTGGTTTGGAGTCTCAGTGAGCCGCGCCAATTGATGCGCGCGGCGTGGGGACCGCGCCGGCGTGGCGGTGGGGAGACGCGATGCTGTCGGTCTATGTTCAAAACGGCGCCAAACTCGATTGCGTGCCGTTAGCTGATGATGCCGGTATTCCGGACAAGGCCATTTGGATCGATTTATATTCCCCCACTGTGGTCGAAGATAAGTTGGTTGAAACGTATCTGGGCATTGCGGTTCCGACGCCCGAGGAAATGCAGGAAATCGAGGTTTCGAGCCGGCTCTATCATCGAAGGCGACGCGGCGCTACATGACCGCGACCCTGATGCTGTCGCAGACCGATCACTGACATACCAAAGCTCACCGCCGGTGACGTTCATCCTGGTCGGTCACGGCTCGTCACCGTTCGATACGAGGAGCCGCGGCCCTTGCGGCGTTATGGTGCGGACGAAGCTGGGCCGGCGCCTGTCCGGCCGATGTCACGGGCAAATCCCGGTTGCTGGTAGTTGCTGGAAGCGGTCACTCGACCGGCTGCGGACATTATCGAACGGGTCGTGCACGAGGTTGACCGGGTGTCGCATCGAAATCTTTGAGCCGGAAAGGCGGCTGGCGGAGCGTGCGACGGTCGGATCAAGACTTCTCAAGGCATCGGCCGGAAGGGCGATCTGACGTCCAAGGTCCGCGAGAGCCTATGTCTCTCGTCGGGCGTCTTGTCCTATTTCTGACCAATGAGGCGGAGGGAATGCGCTGGCCAAAAGAAATGCGCGCTCAGCTCAAGTCCATGCAGCGTGATATCCAGTCACTTTCCGATCACGCCAGCTATCTTTCAAGCAAGATCACCTTTCTGCTCGATGCCTTGCTTGGGGTCGTGAGCCTTCAACAAAACAACATCATTAAAATATTCTCGGTCGCGGCCGTTGTGCTGCTGCCGCCGACGATGATTGCGTCAATCTACGGCATGAATTTCGAGCACATGCCGGAACTGAAATGGCAATATGGCTATCCGGCAACGCTGCTCGTGATGCTGCTGTCTTCGATCCTGCCCTACGTGTTCTTCAAGTGGAAGAAATGGCTATAGGCTTGATCGTCACTGTTGTTTGCTGATCGCAGCCAGTTCTCCGTCTGCCAGGTCGAGAAGCATCCTTATCAGACGTGCTGACCACCATTGATGTGGATCTCGGCGCCATGCACGTAGGACGACGTGTCGGTGCACAGCACATAGATAATCTTGGCGACTTCGTCCGGCGTGCCAAGGCGGTGCAATGGGATCGACTGCTCGACGATCTTCTCGGTGCCGGGCGACAGGATCGAGGTGTCGATCTCGCCGGGTGCGATGGCGTTGACGCGAATGCCGAGCGGTCCGAAATCGGTAGCCATTTCGCGCGTCAAAGATGCGAGCGCGGCCTTCGAGGTCGCATACGCCGCGCCGGCGAACGGGTGAACGCGCGAGCCGGCGATCGAGGTGACATTGACCACCGAACCCTTGGCCCGCTTCAATTCATCGAGCAGGCCACGCGCCAGCATGATCGGGGCGAAGAAGTTCACCCGAAACACATGCCACCAGGTATCCGCGGCGGTTTCGATCGAGCCGAGCCGCTTGCCGCCCTCGGCCTTCGGCGAAATCGCCGCATTGTTGACCAGGGCATGCAACTCGCCGTTATCGAGCCGTTGCTTGATCTCGGCGATGGCGGCCTCGGTACTGGCCAAATCACTGAGATCGACCTGGATGTGATCTTCAGGGCCTGCTTCCCAGGGGCAATTTTCCGGAAAAGCGTGGCGCGAGCAGGTGATGACCCGCCAGCCGGCGGCGGAAAATCGCTTCACCGTCGCGTGGCCGATGCCGCGGCTTGCTCCCGTGAGCAACAGCGTGCGGCGCGGCTGGTTGGCGTGGGAGCTGGGCATGGGGTCAGGGATTCCAATCGAAAACGAATGGCAGTTGGAACGGTCGGTTCGCTTTTACGTGATATGGCGATAAAGCCGCGACAAGGGGCTCGCGGGCGGGAATAGCACGGAATACGCCATGGAGCCGAAAATTTGGCGAAGTCCCGGCAGGCGCAATCCAAAAGAAAACGGCGCCATCCCTGACGAAACTGGCCGGCCGCAGCCAAGAAAGGTAGGGTCCGCCTGGTATCACTGAGCCCATAAATAACAGGAATCGTTGGGGGAAGCATGACAACGTTCGAAATCACAAAACTGCCGTTGCTCGCTGGCGGAACAATTCGCCGATGCCTGAGCAGAACACGGATGCTATCGGGAATCTGCGCAACGATTGTCGCGGTCGTCCTCGGTGTCACGGTCGCGGCTCCGGCGGCCTTGGCAGCCGATTATCCCACGCGGCCGATCCGCCTGATCATCGGCTTCCCGCCCGGTGCCGCCGCCGACATCAGCGCGCGCCTGTTGGCGGATCATATGAGCAAGACACTTGGCCAGCAGGTGGTGGTCGAATCGCGCCCGGGCGCGGCCAGTTCGATCGCGGCCGAATTCGTCGCGCGCGCGCCGAAGGACGGCTACACGCTGTTTCTCGCTTCAGCCGCCAATTCCATCAATGGCGCGATGGGCAAGAACAAGACCTTCGACCTGCAAAAGGACTTCGCGCCGATCGCGCTGGTGACAGCGGTGCCGGTCATTCTCGCGGCGCATCCTTCGACCAATGTCAAAAGCGTCAAGGATCTGATCGCGCTTGCCAAGTCGAAGCCGGGCGAGGTGCTCTACGCATCGACCGGCGTCGGCACGGTGCCGCATCTCGCCGGCGAACTGTTCAAGATCCGGACCGGTGCCGATATCCGGCACATCCCCTATCAGGGCAGCCCGAAGGCCATGACCGATCTGCTGGCCGGCCGGGTCGGCGTGATGTTTTCGCCGTCGTCGACCGTGATGCCGCATATCCAGGCCGGCAAACTGACAGGGCTTGCCTCGACCACGGCGAAGCGCGCGGCGATCGCACCGAACCTCCCGACCATGCAGGAGGTCGGCATCCCAGACTTCGAGACCAGCATCTGGTTCGGTCTGGTGGCGCCGGCCGGCACGCCGAAGGACATTATCGCAAAGCTGTCGCAGGCCGCGAACGCCGCGCTCACGTCGCCGGACATCGCCGGCAAGATCAAGCAGCAGGGCTATGAGGCGCTGGGCGGAACGCCGGAGGAATTCACCAAATATCTGGCGGATGACGTGAAGAAGTGGTCGTCAGTCGCGAAATCGGCCGGGCTGGTGAAGTGAGCGAGCCGGCGTGCGATGGCGTCATCGCGCGCAGCGGCGGACATCGGCCAACGGACCGATTTCGGTCCGTTCCGGTGCCGCCGTTACGGATAGAGCCGCGTCTTGGTCCAGGGATGGCCGAGTTCATCGCGACGAAACACAATGCGGTCGTGAAGGCGGAACGCGCGGCTGTGCCAGAACTCGATCGCCAGCGGCAAGACGCGGAAGCCCGACCAGAACGGCGGTCGCGGAACCGTGCCAAGGCCAAACTTGGCGGTGTAGCGGGCGACGGCAGTCTCGAACGCCAAGCGGGTTTCAAGCGGCGCGGACTGTTGGCTCGCCCATGCGCCGATCTGAGACAGCCGGGCGCGGCTCGCGAAATAGGCATCCGCCTCGGCGTCTTCAACCCGTTCGACCGGACCGCGAACGCGGACCTGACGCTCCATGGACTTCCAATGGAACACCAGTGCAGCCTTGGGGATAGCGTCCAACTCCCGCCCTTTTTGACTGTCCAAGTTCGTGTAGAATACGAAGCCTCGGTCATCGAGACCCTTCAGTAGAACCATCCGGACATTGGGGAGATTGTCCGCATCAACAGTGGCCAATGCCATCGCATTGGGGTCAGCGGGTTCCTTGCGGCCCGCCTCCTCGAGCCAGGCCGCGAACAGGCGGAAGGGCTCGTCGGCATTGGTAAAGTCACCGCCCGCTAACCACGGTTGTTGTTGTATCGAATCCGTATCGGCCATTCTTCGGAGATCCTTGGTGACCGCATCCCCGTGCAATCCCACGGCTCGGCCGCTTCCTTATAGTGGAAGCATGTTGTCGCGCCTATGCCGACGGCGTCGGGCGCAATGGGCGGTTCTTTGCGCTGCGCTTGGCACCGCATTGACCTGCGGGGGGTGCAGCTTTTCCTACCAGCTCAATTCGATGTGGGGAAAAAACAGCGACGAGGACAAGGTCGAATACACCGGTGCGGTGCCCCCGGCGGGAGTTCCCAAGGTGCCGGCGGCGGGTGTGGTGCTGCAGGCCGGATTGCCGCCGGAAGCGGACCTTGTCTATACCCGCGCCGCGGTCGCCGAACTGCTGACAAAGGGTTCCAAGGATTACAGCGTGCCCTGGGAAAATCCGACCACCGGTGCGCGCGGCACCGTTACCAGCACCGCGGCGGCCTACAGCAGCGACGACGGATTTGTCTGCCGGGATTTTCTGGCGAGCTACCTCAACAACGGCGCCGAATCCTGGCTGGAAGGTGAAGCCTGCCGGATCCATCAGGGCGCTTGGGAAGTCCGCAGCCTCAAGCCCTGGAAGCGGTCCTGACCAGACGCAGTTCGCAACAGCCGGGTCCGCCGATATCCCAGTTAAATCGACAAAAATGCGCGTCCGTTCGCGCGTGGCCGGTGGTGAAGCGTTGCACGACGGCCACATTCTCCCCACATTGACGACGAGGGGTGGTATCCACCGGCCAATCGCACTTGACTCGAAAGGGAGCTGAGGAGAATGCGCGACCCCTATCAGAGTCCTGGGGGTGCCGCGTGACGCGAGCGCCGCTGACGTCAAGAAGGCGTTTCGGAAGCTCGCCAAGAAGCTGCATCCAGACGCCAACAAGCACGATCCGCAAGCGGCCTCTCAATTCGCCGAATTGAATGCGGCCTATGAAATCATCGGCGATGCCGACAAGCGCAAGGCATTCGATCGCGGTGAGATCGATGCCGAGGGCAAGCCGCGCTATCAGGGTTTCGAGGGCTTCGGCGCCGGCGCCGGACCGGGTGCAGGGCGTGGAGCAGGCGGATTCTCCGGTTTCAGCCGTGACGGTGGCTTCGAGACCTACACTTATGGTCCGGACGGCTTTCACCGCGCCGGTGGCGGCGGCGGCCCGGAAGGCGCCGCCGGGTTCGAAGACATCCTCAAGGATGTGTTCGGCGGCCTCGGTGGTGGCGGCGGTGGACGCCGACGGCAGCGCGCTCATTTCGAGACTGATGATTTTCAGCAGATGGGTCCCGGTCAGGACGCGACCGCGGCCGTGACGGTGACGCTTGAAGAGGCCGCAAAGGGCACGAAGCGGCGCGTGCAACTGCCAACCGGCAAGGAACTCGAGGTGAAGATCCCTGCGGGCCTGACCAGCGGCAAGCAGGTCAGGCTCAAGGGCCAGGGCTTTGCCGGCGCCGGCGGCCGTTCCGGCGATGCGATCATCACGGTGCTGATCGCGCCGAAATCCGATTTTCGAACTGCAGGGCGCCGACCTGCGGACCGATCTGGCGGTCACGCCCTATGAAGCCGTGCTGGGCGCCAAGGTCCGCGTGCCGACGCTTACCGGCGCGGTTGAACTGGCGATCCCGGCCCACACCAATGCCGGGCGAACGTTCCGTCTCAAGGGGAAAGGTTACCCGGCCAAGGAAGGCACCGGCGATCTGATGGCGACCGTGCGTATCGTGATGCCCGAGAGCACCGACAGCGATCTCGAGGAAGCCATGCGCAAGTGGCGTGACGACCACCCCTATGATCCGCGCAAGAGCCCGGCGTAGAGCGCTTTCAACCGCAGTGGACGGTGAAAAGCCCGCTATCCTTTAACTTAGCGCATTTCCTCACGGCGAACCGCCGTGCCACTTCGCCTGGAAATGCTCTGGCTCTCGGGCATTTGTGCCGCGCTTACGACGGTCTACCGAACTTTCGAACCGGCGCGCTTCTCAATCTGATCATAGGCGGCTTGCGCTACTGTCATCAGGCGCGTCCGGTCGGGGGGGCCGCTGACGGCATAGCCGATGCCATGGTCGACCCAATAGACCGATCCGACACGGTCGGACGCCTGATACCTTAGCGCTGACTCCGGGACCTGCGAACGGGTGCAATAGATCGTAAAGCGCTCGCCAGCCGGACTTTCATACATGAAGAAAGCCGACGGTGCGGTGGGGCCGGGCAGCAGGCGTCCGCCCACCAGCTTCAGGCCGATCTGTTCAAGGTCAGGTGCCCGAAGTTGATAGTCCAGCCGCTTGGATAGCCAGCGCACCAGATGGTCGCGCTCGGTGGCCGGCACTTCGACCGGGTGGCGGACCTCGACCACGTAGAGCTTGTGGGCGTCCTGCGCTTCGGTGGTCAGGCTCGCGAGCCCGCCGGGAGCGGCGGCCGACGCACCACGCGCCATCCAGCCGGCGGCACCGCCGGATATGAAGGCGACCAGGATGGCAGCCGCCGCCGCCGCGAACCAGGAGCGGCGATTGCGTGTCATCCGATCGAGATCAAAGCGCGCGCCGACCGGTTCGTTCGCGATCGCGGCGTAGCGGGCGCGGATGGCGTCCGCCTGTGTCCGCCAAGCCGCAACGCGGGCGGCATCGTTGGAATGTGTCGATAGCCAGTCCTCGACCGCACCGCGGCGATCCGCCGGCAGTTCGTTGTCAACGTAGGCGTGAAGCTCGTCTTCGGTGACGGGTATGTTGCGATCGGGCATCGTCTTGTTGTCCGTTTATTTGTTTATTTGACTCGGCGAAGCGACGGACGCTCGCCATCGAGATAGGCTTTGATCTGCGCGCGCGCGCGCGCCAGTCGTGACATTACGGTTCCGATGGGTACGCCCTGCACCTCCGCGACTTCGCGGTAGCTCATGCCCTCCAACACGACGAGCAGGAGGGCGCTGCGTTGATCCTCGACCAATGTCGCCAGCGCCCGTTCGATATCGCGGCCGCCCGCCTCCGGGCCGGCGAGTTCCGGAGCATCGTTGTCATCGATCGCCATCAATGTCGGGCGCCGGGCCAGGGAGCGCAGCCGGTTGCGGTTGAGATTGGTCAAGATGGTGTAGAGCCAGCTCCGCAACTCGCCGCCGTGAAACAGGTGCTCTGACCGCAGCGCCCGCACCAGGGTGTCCTGCACGAGGTCGTCGGCGATCTCGGCGTCGCGGGTAAGCGCGCGCGCATAGCGTCGCAGGGCTGGAATGCACCCCTCAATGCCTTGTCGAAATCCGACCAACGGCTTCTCCCAGTCGCTCAACGTCCACGTTACCCACAGGCCGATCGGAGGCACGTCCCGCCGGCTCGAAAGCACCGGTGGGTCGAATTCCGTGAGGCCTTCGAGCCTGGAACGGACGGCCGCCGCGAGAGCCATGCTTGCAGCCGGTTTCGGCCTGCCACCGAACCTTCGGGACCGCGGCCCGGATGACTTGCCATGGCGCAGGCACAAGAGAAAGAACACGGGAGACCGCCGGGTATTCCCGCGGGGGCGCCGGGCGCCGAAAAGCATGTCCGCCCCCGTGCTTGATGGCCCCGGATCGCTATGCCATAGGAGGCAGCCGGCCGGATACCGGCATAGCGAGGAAAAAAATGGCGGATGCCTCGGGCCTCATGCGCGGCAAGCGCGGTCTGATCATGGGGGTGGCAAACAACCGCTCGATTGCCTGGGGCATCGCCAAAGCCTGCCATGCTCATGGTGCGCAGATTGCTCTGAGCTATCAGGGCGATGCTCTCAAGCGCCGGGTCGAGCCGCTGGCCGCGGAACTCAACGGGTTGGTCGTCGGCCATTGCGACGTTGCGGAGCCCGCGACCATCGATGCGGTCTTCGACCGGGTGAAGGCCGAGTGGGGAACGCTCGACTTTCTGGTCCATGCGATCGCGTTTTCCGACAAGGACCAGCTCGACGGCCGCTATGTCGATACCACGGCGGACAATTTCACCAAGACGATGCTGATCAGCTGCTACTCCTTCACGGCGATCGCACAGCGCGCCGAGAAGCTGATGACACAGGGCGGCTCGATGCTGACGCTGACCTATTACGGCGCTGAAAAGTGGATGCCGCATTACAACGTCATGGGCGTTGCCAAGGCCGCGCTTGAGGCTTCGGTGCGTTATCTCGCCGCCGACCTCGGCACCGACAACATTCGCGTCAACGCCATTTCATCGGGACCGATCAAGACGCTGGCGGCGTCCGGCATCGGCGATTTCCGCTATATCCTGAAATGGAATGAGCACAATGCGCCGTTGCGGCGGAGCGTGACCACCGAGGAAGTCGGCGACACGGCCGTCTATCTCTTGTCCGACATGTCACGCGGCGTGACCGGCGAGGTCCATCATGTCGACGCCGGCTATCATATCATCGGCATGAAGCATCCGGACGCGCCGGACCTGGCGGTCAACCACGACTGACAGCGTGTCTGGCAGGGAGCTGAGCGCGGTGAGCAAGCGACCCGTCATCTATCACGTGCGTCACGGCCAGACGGACTGGAACGTCGAAAGCCGGCTGCAGGGCCGGCGCGACATCCCGCTCAACGACCATGGCCGCAAACAGGCGGCACGCTCGGGCGAAATCCTGCGCGATCTCCTGGTGCTGCATGGTCGCACGCCGGCCGATTGTGACTATATCGCCAGCCCGCTCGGGCGCGCCCGGGAAACGATGGAACTGGTTCGTGCAAAACTTGAACTCAAGCCCCAGCCCTACCGGATCGAGACGGCTTTGACCGAAATTTCATTCGGGGATTGGGAAGGGCTGACCTTCGAAGAATTGGAAGCCAGGGAGCCAGGCGCGTTCGCTGCGCGCGAGGCCGACAAGTGGTGGTTCCTGCCGCCCGGCGGCGAGAACTATGCCGAAGTCGCGCATCGAATCTGGGACTGGTACGAGTTGCTTGAGAACGACACCATCGTGACCGCCCACGGCGGCACCGCGCGGGCGCTCATGGCGCTGCTCAACATCATGGAGCCGGTAGCGGCCGCGCACGAGCCGATCGAGCAGGGGGCGGTCTATGTCTTTGATGGACTGAGCGTGGTGCGGCACGTCTAACCCGCAGCCCCGACGCGGACTTTATCCGAATTGATCTGAATCCAGAGCATTTGTCTGCGTCAGGCCACGACACGCTCTACTGTCCAGAACAATCCGACGGCAGCGATCACGACCGAAGCCGGAATGACGATGCGCGCGCGGTACCACGGACGCGTGCGGAACCAGAAGCCGGTAGCGAAGAATGCAATCGCGATCACCGACAACTGCCCGAGTTCGACGCCGATATTGAACGATATCAACCCGGTTATGTAGTCGGCACGCGGCAGTCCGAGTTCGTGCAGGACGCCGGCGAAGCCAAGGCCGTGGAGAAGTCCAAACAGGAACACAACAACGGTGCGCGAGGCGGTCAGTTTCGGGGTGATGATGTTTTCCACCGCGACATAGACGATCGACAGCGCAATCAACGGCTCGACGATGGAGGGCGGCACTTTGACGACGCCATAGAGCCCGAGCCCCAGTGTGATCGAATGTGCCACCGTGAAGGCGGTCACCTGGATCAGCAGCGGTCGAAGATGCGTACTGAGCAGATAGAGGCCGAGCACGAACAGGATGTGATCGAGGCCGTAGGGCACGATGTGGGTGTAGCCGAGCGACAGGTACTCGAAGAAAATCTGGACAGTGCTTTTCGCCGCCGCGCCGGTCAGCGGGATCGCCGGGCTCGTGGCGCCATTCTTGAGCCAGCTGGTCACCAACTTGTCGCTGCCCGCCTGCTTGACCCGCAAGACGCTGGAACCGAATTCCGCTGCATAGCGCCATTGGAAATTCTGGGCGCCGGCCGGGATGGTTCCGGTGAGGACAATCGTCGTCAGCCGCGCGAGCGCGAGGTCGCCGACCGGCGGCACCTCGATCGAAGCAATGCGCGGTGTCACCTTCTTGCCGTCGAACGTGACTTCGAAGCCGGCAAGCCAGCGTGGTGCGAAAGCCTCGATGCGGGATTTCAACTGATCGGGGGGAAGGGCGCGCAGTTCATTGTATTGCGCCGCGCTCGGGGAATCATTTGTGTCGGCGTGCTGCGGGCCAATGCCCGCCAGCAGCGCCTCCATATTGGTCACGACCTTGATGTCGTAGCGGCCGCCGGCGGTAAAATCGGCTGTGGCGATGGTCGGCCGGATTTCATGAGCGGTTGCCGGCAGAACCGGCAGCAGGACGGCCAGCAGCAGTCCCAGACACGCGCGAGAGCCTGTTTGTTTGAAATTGAATCGCAAAGGTTCCCTGAACATCTTGATGTGTCGCATGATCTTATTCGGAAAAGTCTGCAACTTTTCCGGATCATGCTCGAAGCATGCGCGCACGGATGTGAACTTTCCTGAAGGGGTCGTTGATAGAGTATAACATCAACAGTCAGCGAATATTGCATCATACGGCGGTGATCGCCGCAGATCGGATTGTGTCATGACGCGCCCGGCGGTTCGAAAATGGCTGCCCCTGGTTGCGGCCGGACTGGCGCTGGTCCAGACCGCGCTTCCGGCAGTGGCTCACGAGTTCTGGCTCGATCCCAGCACCTATCACCCGCAGGTTGGCGCGCCGGTCGCGATCAGCATCCGCGTTGGGCAATTTTTCAAGGGCAACAGCTATCCGTTTATCCGTGAGGAGTTCCACCGGTTTGTCGCCGTCGATGCGCGGGGCGAGACGCCGGTCAAGGGTGTCGATGGCGACGACCCGGCTGTGACGATGACGTTTTCCCGGGCCGGACTGGTGATCCTGGCGCACTACAGCACGCAGGAAACACTCGTTTTCGAAACCTGGGACAAGTTCGAAGCCTACCTGAAATTGGAGGGGCTCGACCATATTGCGGATTTGCACCGCCAGCAGGGCAAGCCGCTGAGCAAGATCACCGAAGTCTATTCGCGTTGCGCCAAGCTGCTGCTCGATGTCGGATCGGGCGGCGGGGAGGATCGGGCGGTCGGATTGCCGCTGGAACTCGTCGCCGAGCGCAATCCATATCGGCTTGGGGCCGGGGAAAAGCTGCCGGTGCGTTTACTTTATCAAGGCAAGCCGATCGCCGGAGTTCAGATCACCGCAATCTCCAAGGCCGATCCGACCAAGCGGCATAATTTCAGAACCGATGCGGCAGGGCGGGCGGAGGTTGCGGTGCCGGCGGCCGGGCCCTGGCTGCTCAACGCGGTGCATATGATTGCGCCAGCGGCCGGCGAGAAGGCGCATTGGTCGAGCCTCTGGGCATCGTTGAATTTTGACCGTCCTTGACGGTCGGTCATAGGTAATCGAACACAGAGGCCGCAAGCCCGATGAACCGTCACGCCGTCGCCTATGCCCTGATCGCGGCGTTGTTGTTCGGTGTTTCGACTCCCGTCGCTAAGCTCTTGATCGGAACCGTGTCGCCGGTGCTGCTCGCGGGACTGCTCTATCTCGGCGCCGGGCTTGGCATCGGCATTCTGCGGCGGGCACGGTCCGGACTCTGGCGCGACCAACGGCCGGAGGCCCCGCTCACGCGCGCCGATCTGCCATGGCTTGCCGGAGCGATTCTCGCCGGCGGCGTGATTGGCCCGGTCCTGCTGATGATCGGTCTGGCGCGAACCGAAGCAAGCTCCGCGTCACTGCTGCTTGCCTTCGAAGGCGCTGCCACCGCTTTGATGGCGTGGTTCATCTTCCACGAACCGTTCGATCGCCGGCTGATGGCCGGAATGGGATTTCTGGTTCTGGCGGCGGCCCTGTTGGCGTGGACCGGGCAGCCGACTTTCAGCGCCATCATCGGTCCCCTGGCCATTATCGGAGCCTGCGTGGCGTGGGGGCTCGACAACAATCTCACCCGCAAGGTTTCGCTCGCCGATCCGATGCAGATTGTGGAATTGAAGGGATTGATCGCCGGTCCGTTCAATATTGTGATTGGCCTTTTCCTCGGCGCCAAGCTGCCAGGTGCGATTACCGTGGCCGATGCCGGACTGGTCGGCTTTCTCGGCTATGGCGCCAGCCTCGCCCTGTTCATCGTCGCGCTCCGCCATCTGGGCACGGCGCGGACCGGCGCCTATTTTTCCACCGCGCCGTTCCTGGGCGCCGTTGCCGCCGTTGTCATGCTTTCGGAGCCAGTGACGTGGCAACTCGTCGGGGCCGGTCTGCTGATGGCAATTGGCGTCTGGCTCCATCTCACCGAGCATCACGAACATCGGCATGTTCACGCGACCATCGTTCATGACCATGCCCATGAGCATGATGAGCATCACCGGCACGTGCACGCCGCGGGCGATCCGCCCGGAGAGCCGCACTCACATCCGCACAGGCACGCGCCGCTGGCCCATTCGCATCCGCATAGTCCGGACATGCATCACGATCATGAGCACTAGCCGTCAGGCCATCGAGGGTGCGCAAAGCAATTCGGCCGGATCCATGAGATCCGGCCGATCGGTGAAGCGCCGCAGGGCACTTCGCAACAGATAAACCAAGTCCTGACGGACTCGTATCTTACTTCTTGGCCTTGGTCTTGCTCTTCGACTTGGCCTTGGACTTGGACTTGCTCTTGGCCTTCTTGTCGTGAGCGGCGGCCGAGATGTCGGTGGCGAGCGAAGACTTCTTGTCCTTGCTCTTCGCCTTGCTCTTCGACTTGGACTTGGACTTGCTCTTGGCCTTCTTGTCGTGAGCGGCGGCCGAGATGTCGGTGGCGAGCGAAGACTTCTTGCCCTTGCTCTTCGCCTTGCTCTTCGACTTGGACTTGCTCTTGCTCTTGGCCTTCTTTTCAGCGGCCGAGATATCGGTGGCGAGCGAAGACTTCTTCATCGGCTTTTTGGCGGACTTCTTGGCCTTCTTGGACTTTTTCGCCGACTTCTTCTTGGCCTTTTTCTTGGCAGCCGAGAGGTCAGAGGCGAGCTCGGACTTCTTCATCGGCTTCTTGGCCGACTTCTTGGACTTCTTCGACGACTTCTTCTTGGTCTTCTTCTTCGCGGCCGAGAGGTCACTATTGCTCTTCACGACGGCGCTGCCGACCGGGGCCGCGCTGACGACGGACGGAACGCTGGTGGCGGCCAAGAAGCCGAGCGCAGCGAGTACGGCGATCAACTTTTTCATGCTGGTTTCCTCGTGTGGTCAATTCGATCGGCAGTGACTGGGTCATGAGTTATCTGGACGACCCGTTGTGCGGGCTACCCGGCGCTTCACCCCAATTGCCGAGGGTCATCGCATAGCGCACCAGTGCCTGGCCGGCAACTGAAATTTTTGAAAAAGTGCTTATATTTCCGTAACTTAACGGCTGTTCAGGTTGTCGTTAATCGATGTTCAGGAAGATGAATGCGCATTCATTTCCGCAGGCCGTTTGCGGCAATTCTTCTCGCGATTGCGAATAAGTGGTGAGGCAAATATTGCGGTCGCGAACCGGACTCAGCCTCGCGCTGGACTGGCCAAACGGCATTTTAAGACCGGGAGCCGTATGGTCTACCAGCGGCCGTACATTTGACCCGAACAGTGACGCGGGCTACCACACGCCGCGAGCCGAACATCATGTCATTCAATACTTTTGGCCACCTTTTTCGAGTCACGACCTTTGGCGAAAGCCATGGGCCGGCGATCGGCTGCGTGGTCGACGGTTGCCCGCCGCGGATTCCGCTGAGCGCGGCGGATATTCAGCATCATCTTGACCGGCGCCGGCCGGGACAGTCGCGCTTTACCACCCAGCGGCGCGAACCCGACACGGTCAAGATCATGTCGGGCGTCATGGCCGACGGTGCCGGCGGGGCTGAGGTCACGACCGGGGCGCCGATTTCTATTGCTGATCGAGAATGTCGATCAGCGCTCCAAGGATTATTCCGAGATCAAGGACACTTATCGTCCTGGTCACGCCGACTACACTTACGATGTCAAATACGGTCTTCGCGATTATCGCGGCGGCGGACGGTCTTCGGCGCGCGAAACCGCTGCGCGTGTCGCAGCTGGCGGCATCGCCCGCAAGATATTGCCGGAGGTAACGATCCGGGCGGCCTTGGTGCAGATCGGACCGCACGCAATCGACCGGGAGCGGTGGGATTGGGATGAGGTGGATCGCAATCCCTTCTTCTGTCCGGATGCCGAACAGGCAGTATTTTTCGAAACCTATCTTGATGATGTCCGAAAGCGCGGTTCGTCGGTCGGCGCGGTGATCGAAGTGGTGGCCGAAAACGTGCCGCCGGGGCTGGGCGCCCCGATCTACGGCAAGCTGGATGCCGATCTCGCTGCCGCGCTGATGGGGATTAACGCCGTCAAGGGCGTCGAGATCGGCGCCGGCTTCGCGGCCGCCGCGCTCAGCGGCGAAGACAATGCCGACGAGATGCGGATGGGCAATGACGGCAAGCCGCGATTTCTGTCGAATCAGGCCGGCGGCATTCTCGGCGGCATTTCCACCGGGCAGCCGATCGTCGCCCGCTTTGCGGTCAAGCCGACATCATCCATCCTGGCGCCCCGGCGGACCGTCGACCGATTTGGCAATGAATCCGAAATCGTCACCAAGGGCCGTCACGATCCCTGCGTCGGCATCCGCGCGGTGCCGGTTGGCGAGGCCATGGTGGCGTGCGTGCTCGCCGATCATTATCTGCGTCATCGCGGGCAGGTCGGCGATGGCGTATCGTGGCCGTTTGCAAAGGCGAATTTGAATGAATAGTGCTCGTTTCCTGGATGACATCCGAGGTCAATTGAAAGTGCCGGAAAGCCACAAAATCATTGAGGACGCGATCGCTGCCTTCGCACGCGGAGAAGTCGTTGTCGTGACCGACGACGATGATCGCGAAAACGAAGGTGACCTGTTCGTGGCGGCCACGCTGTGCACGCCGGAAAAGATGGCTTTCATCATTCGCAATACCTCCGGCATCGTCTGCGCACCGTTATCAAGCAGCGAGGCCAAGCGTCTGCATCTCAATCCGATGGTGGCGGTGAATGATGCGCCGCTTGGGACCGCGTTCACGGTGACCGTTGACGTGCGCCACGGCCTGACGACCGGAATTTCGGCGGAAGAGCGCAACAACACCGTGCGCGCACTCGCCAACAGCAACAATGGCGCAGCCGACTTTGTGCGTCCGGGCCATGTCTTTCCGCTGGTTGCCAAGGAAGGCGGTGTGTTGATGCGCTCCGGCCACACCGAGGCCTGCGTGGACCTGTGTGAACTGGCGGGTCTGCCGCCGGTCGGCGTGCTCGCCGAACTGATGAACGACGACGGCACGGTCATGCGCGGACCGGACGTGGCTGCTTTTGCCGAAAAGCACAAACTGAAGCGCTTGTCGATTGCGGATCTGATTGCCTACCGGCAGGCGCGCGACAAGTTGGTGCGGCGGGTCAGCGAATTTTCCGTCGACAGTGAGATTGGTCCGCTGACCGGCTACGCCTATATGACGCCGTTCGATCAGGTCCATCACATGGCCTTTGTTTATGGCCGCATCGGAGACGGACAAAACATCCTGGCCCGTCTGCACCGGGCCGACGTGATCGCCGAAGTGTTCGGCGGCGCCAAGGCCATTCATGCTGCCCTCGCGCGTTTCAAGGAGGAGGGCCGTGGCGTCTTGGTGTTCCTGCGCGACGGCACGGTCGGCGTTCCGCTCACCTCCATTCCACAGGACAGCGGTACGGCGTCGGAAGAGGCGCGAACCAGACAGTGGCGCGAGGTCGGCCTAGGCGCGCAGATTCTGAAAGACCTCGGGATTTCCTCGATCCGGCTGATCGCTTCGACAAAATGGAACTATGTCGGCCTCGGTGGATTTGGCATTGAGATCGAGGCCACCGAGTCGCTGGACTTTTAGACCTTCCATTGGACAGGGCAGTCCGTTCGCGCTGCCGGCTGATCCAGCGGTATGGCTGCGCTGAATATCCTGGCTTTGATCCGGAGTGTCTGAATGCTCATCGGCGTTCCGAAGGAGATCAAGGACAACGAGTACCGCGTCGGTTTGGTACCGTCGTCGGTACGCGAACTGGTGGCAGCCGGCCATCGCGTGATCGTGGAGACCGGCGCCGGCATCGGTGCCGGTCTGGCGGATGCTGACTATTCGGCGGCGGATGCGCAGATCGTTGCACACGCCGAGGATGTCTATGCTCGCGCCGAGCTGATCGTAAAGGTGAAGGAGCCTTTGCCGGTCGAACGCAAGCTGCTGCGCTCCGGGCAGATCCTTTTCACCTATCTTCACCTGGCGCCGGATCCCGAACAGACCGAAGTCCCTGCTGGCCGCCGGCGCGACCGCGATCGCCTATGAAACCGTCACCAGCGCGTCAGGCGCGCTGCCGCTGCTGACCCCGATGTCGGAGGTGGCTGGCCGCATGGCGGCGCATGTCGGCGGGCATTGTCTGGAGAAGGAAATCGGCGGGCGGGGCGTGTTGCTCGGCGGCGTTCCCGGTGTGCCGCCGGCCGACGTGCTGATCGTCGGTGGCGGTGTGGCTGGCAGCAATGCCGCGCTGATGACCTTGGGAATGGGAGCGACCGTGACCGTGGTCGACCGCAATCCGGCTGCGCTGCGGCGGCTCGCGGATCAATTCGGGCCGCGGTTGCGGACGGTGTTCTCGACGCGCGATTCCGTCGAGACGTTGTGCCGCCGCGCCGATCTGGTTATCGCCTCCGTGCTGATCCCGGGTGCGGCCGCGCCCAAGCTCATTACCGAGCAGACGGTCAAGGCGATGAAAGCCGGTTCGGTCATTGTTGACATCGCGATCGATCAGGGCGGCTGTGCGGAAACTTCGCATCCGACCACGCATTCGCAGCCGACCTTTATTGTCGACGATGTCGTCCACTATTGCGTCGCCAACATGCCGGGTGCGGTTGCGCGCACCTCGACCTTCGCGCTCAACAATGTGACCTTGCCGTTCGTGCTGGAAATTGCCGACAAAGGCGCGCGCAGAGCGCTCGGAGAGGACATTCATCTGCGCGCGGGGCTCAATGTCTATGAAGGCAAGGTCACCCATCGCGCGGTGGCGGACGCCTTGAATTTGCCATTTACCCGGCCCGAGGCGGCGCTGCGGCTCTAAATTTCCAGCGCCAGGCACGCACGCAAATTTGCTTTGCGGCGCCAATCTTCCATGTCACGATTGATCGTTTTTTCGAGCGGGAGGCGTTCATGCCCTTGCGCGCTTTGTTGCCGCGACACCGGCGCAGGCTCTGGTCGCGTTCTTTGATTGCGGTTCTAGCCGCCGCTTTGGTCGGCGCAATCGGGGCCGCCTTTGGCCCAGTTGGATGGCACACGGTTCTCGCCGCGCAACGTGGCGCACCGGAGTTTGTTCAACGGCGCACGGATCCAATTCAAGTCGATGTCGAACTCGTTCTGGCGGTTGATATTTCCTATTCCATGGATGTCGAAGAGCAGGAATTGCAGCGGCAGGGCTATATCGAAGCCATCACCTCGCGGGAGTTCATGCAGGCGCTGAGGGGCGGCATTCACGGAAAGGTCGCGCTCACCTATTTCGAGTGGGCGGGCTCCTGGGATCAGCAAACCATCGTACCGTGGCGCGTAATCGATGGCCCGGAATCCGCAGGCGCATTTGCCGCGGAAATCGCCAAGGCGCCGCTGCGGCGGGCCGCGCGCACGTCCATTTCCGGCGCGCTCGCCTACGGCAAGAAGGAAATCGACAACAATCCCTATCGCGGACTGCGGCGGGTGATCGATGTTTCGGGCGACGGCGCCAACAACAACGGCAAGCTGGTGACCGAGGCGCGTGACGAGGTGCTGGCCGCCGGAATCACCATCAACGGACTGCCCATCCTGCTCAAACGGCCGACAATGTGGACCATGGATATCGCGTCGCTCGATATCTACTACGAGGACTGCGTCATCGGAGGGCCGGGCGCGTTCGTGGTGCCGATCAAGGAACGGGCGAAGTTCATCGAGGCGATCCGCACCAAGCTGGTTCTGGAAATTGCCGGACGGATGCCGCAGGCGCGCGTGATCCCGGCGGCGGTGAAGCCGCCGCGGGTGTCCTGCACCATCGGCGAGGAATTGTGGCAGCAGCGCTGGGGTAACTAGTGCTTGCTAACGCTTTAATATCGCTACGATTTCCACGTGCGCCGAGTAACGGAACTGATCGACCGGCGTGACCGCGCCGAGGCGATAGCCGCCATCCAACAGCATCCGCACATCCCGCGCGAAGGTGCGAGGATTGCAAGAGACCGCGACGATTGCCGATACGGCGCTCTTGGCGAGTTCACGCGCCTGGGCCTCGGCGCCCTGCCGGGGCGGGTCAAAAATCACGACATCATAAGGCTTTAGCTCGGCCGGCTGGAGCGGGCGGCGGAACAGGTCACGCACGTGCGCGGTGATCGGTTTGAGGCCGGAGGCGTTGGCAGCGGCGCGGGTCAGCGCAGCGATCGCGGGATCGTCATTGTCGAACGCGCCGACGCGCGCCTGCTCCGCCAGGCGCAGCGCGAACGGCCCGATTCCGGAAAACAAATCAGCCACTTGGCGGGCGTTGCCGACGTGCCCGGCGATCAGGCGGGCGAGTGTCGCTTCGCCTTCCGCGGTCGCCTGCAGGAACGCGCCGGGCGGCAGGGCGACATCGGCGCGGCCGATTCTCAGTGTCGGCGCAATGCGTTGCGCGACAAGTTCGCCGTGGCGGGTGACCCGCGCGAGGCGGAACTGCTCGGCGATTTTCGCCAGTTCCGTCATATGCTTAGGCGTCAGCCGGCCGGAGCCGCGGACGTCGATGTCGAGGCCAGTGTCGGTCGCGGTGACGTGGATGTCGAGCGGCTTGCCGTCAAGACGCAGCCGCTCGCCGATCTCCCAGGCAATTTCCAGAGCATGTTCAAGACCTTGCGCGAGGATCGGACAGCGATCGATGGCCACGATGTCGTGCGCGCGCTGGGCCGAGAAGCCGACGGCCAGCACGTCATGGGTGGCGCGCTTGGCGTGAAAAACGGCGCGGCGCCGGCCGTCGCCATGGGCATCGACGAGCGCGTCGACCTCCGCCGTGATGCCAAATTCTTCAAGTGCTTCAATCACTAAGCCGCGCTTCCAGGCACGGTAATGCGGCCCGTCCCAGTGCTGCAGCGCGCAGCCGCCGCAGGTGCCGAAATGCGGGCAGATCGGTTCGATACGGTCCGGACTCGCGACCTCTACGCGAAGCAGCCGGCGGCGGTCCGCATGTCCTGAAACTGCTGCAACTTCAACGACTTCGCCGGGAAGCGCGGCCGGCACATAGATCGGCTCGCCGCCGGACCCGGCCACGCCGTCGCCGCGCCGGCCGATGCCGGTGATCGTCAGATGCTCAACCATAGGCCGGCGAACCTGTTTGGCCTGACTTCTGTAACATATTGATTTTAATAACATTATTTACGCTGGAAAGTCTTCAACTTTCAGCGTGTCATGCCGATGTCGCGCCGATCAGAAACTCGCGGTTGCCGTCGCCGCCCTCGATCGGGGACGGCATCAGGCCGACCACCCGCCATCCCAGCCCGGTCAAAAAAGCTGAGATTTCATCGCAGGTTAGCGCCTGCATGGCGGCATCGCGCACGATCCCCTTCTTCAGATGCCGGCGGCCGACCTCGAATTGCGGCTTGATCAGCGCCACCAGTTCGGCCGGCCGGTCGACCAGCGCGAGCGCGGCCGGCAGCACCAGCTTGAGCGAAATGAAGCTGACGTCGATCACGATAAGACTGGCGAGGGGGACCAGAACAGCCGGGTTGATCTGCCTTACATCGGTCTCCTCGATGGAAATGACCGCCTTGTTCTCGGCAATTCGATCATCGAGCTGGCCGCGACCAACATCGACGGCGTAGATCCTCGGTGACCCGCGTTCCAGAAGAACCTGGGTGAAGCCGCCGGTAGAGGAGCCGACGTCGAGGCACACCCGGCCGTTCGGATCGAAGCCGAAACGATCGAGCGCAGCGGCGAGCTTGACCCCGCCGCGGGAAACGTAGGGGTGGGCGGGCGCGGCGGCGATGACGGCGCCGGTCGGCACCGTGTCGGAGGCCTTACGCACGGCCACGCCGTCGACCGTCACCTTGCCGGCGGCGATCGCGGCCTGCGCCTTGGCGCGGCTGTCGAACAGGCCGCGCGCGACCAACAGCAGATCGGCGCGCATGCGCGTTTGTACGGCGTGCGGCATCGGTTTCCAGATCAGCTCTTGCTGTACAGATACAGGAACGCCAGGCAGAAGGCGGCCGCGTAGAACAACAGGCCCATGCTCAGCAATTGCCGGGTCACCATGTAGGATCGCATCACGTCGGCTTCGTCGCTGCGCGTGCGCGTGGCCTCCTGCTTGGCGAGCGCGGTGAGGCGCTCGCTGCCGGGCCGGCTCTTGCTACGCCAGCCCAGAAACACGAACGCCAGAAAGGCGAGATACCAGATGAAGAAGGTGTCGATCTTGAGCCGCAGGAAGACATAGGCCGCGAGCACGCCGACGACGGTGAGAATGGGCGGCGCGAACCAGGCCTGGTTGCGCTCGGCGAAATAGGACAGCGCATAGCGCAGCACGACGAACGAGGCGCCGACAAAGCCGACAAAGGCCAGCGACTGCGCGAAGGTGGGAAGGGAGGGGGTCATGGCCGGCCCGTTGTGATTGATCGGGCCTGTCTTGCCTGGAGGGGGGCGGGTTTGTCCAGTGTCCTTGCTGTGCGCACTTTGAGGCTGATGCCGGGGCCCTCGCCCTTCGAGACGTCCACCGGCGCCAAGGCTTCGGCGGGCTCCTCAGGACGA
Organism: uncultured Alphaproteobacteria bacterium; assembly: GCA_963806815.1. Taxonomy (GTDB): domain Bacteria; phylum Pseudomonadota; class Alphaproteobacteria; order Rhizobiales; family Xanthobacteraceae; genus CAWDZJ01. The sequence continues at coordinate 40,376 of CAWDZJ010000018.1, forward strand.
GGGTGAATGCGAGCGTGATAGGATGACCTTTTGCCGAATGTTCTGATCCGCAAACAAACAAATTCTACTCCGCCTCATCTTGAGGAGCGCACCGCAGGTGCGCGTCTCGAAGGATGGGGCAGGACCTCGTTCTCATGGTTCGAGACGCGCGACACAAGTCGGATTTAACCGACTTGTGTATTAGTCATTCCCATCTTGGATAGACCCGAGATGGGTGCTCGCGCTCCTCACCTTGAGGCTGTGAAAGGGCATGTCCGCTCGCGCTTGTATTCCGGATAGAAAGACGCGAAATCCGGGGGCAGCACTAACGCCGCCCGCAATGCGCCGATATGATCAGCCAAAGTTGGGGATGTCCGGTCAACGAGCATGGCGGTGAACAAGCAGGTGCCCCTTGGAACGAAGATGCGCCGGTATCGGACCATAGAAACAACTTACCCGGGATTTCGCTTCGCTCCATCCGGGCTACGCTTGCTAATTTAAGAATGCTTTATCGCCTAGCCTAGATGACGCGAAGCGCAATCCGTGATTATCAGATCGTGCCAATGCATTGCTCCCGCATTTCGCCTCGCTCCATGAAGGCTGCAAGCCAACAACAAATTGGACAACGCCGGGTTATTATTTCGGTGAGGGCGGCGGCTTGGTCGGCTTGGCATGGTATTTCGGCCGGAACTCGCTCGCCCGTCTTCCGACCATACTCGGTTTCTTTGCGGACTGAGCACGAACGGCGTTCGGCTGCGCCCGACGGCCGTCAAATACATGATCGCGCTGTCGCGGGCCTTCATTAGCCTTTTGCAACTGCTTGGTTGCGCTCGGCTTCTTTTCAGCTAATGCCGGATGATAGGCAAAACAGGCGATCATCCCAACAACGATCAATTTCAGGACGTTTGGCATTGCTCACACTCCCAGGACTTATGAATACCATGTGCAAACGTGGCCGGGTGACATGCCAATTGCATCTATCGCGTTCATTTATTCGAGCCCGAGTGGCTGCCGGCCGCTTCCGCTCTGGCCCGTCGTCTGGTCTCTTGAGTGAAGCCTGCAGGTCGGTTGGATCATGAACCGAGTTCGGCCGTTTCGCAAATCGATGACGACAGCGGCGGTTGTATGCCGCCGCCGATCAATCATTGACCGTTGCGGGCGCGGTCTCTATTCGGAGACCTTGCGTGAACAGGACCTCGCCATGCAACCCCATACCCTGATCTTCGACTGGGACAATACGCTGGTGGATACCTGGCCGGTCATCCACGCGGCGTTGAACAATACATTCTCGGAACTGGACATGCCGCACTGGAGCCTTGAGACGCTCAAGGCGCGGGTCGTGCATCTGACCGATCGCGATTATCTCGCGGACAGAATGTTCGGGCCAGACAAGGACAGGGCCAGGCATGTCTTCGCGCGCGAATTCGAGCGGGTGCATCTTGCCGAACTCACGCCGATGCCGGGCGCGGGCGCGCTGCTGGCGCGGCTGGCGGCGAGCGGGCGGCTCGCTGGCGATCGTGTCCAACAAATACGGACATCTGGTGCGGAGCGAGGTGGCCGAACTCGGCTGGCAACAGCATTTCTCCAGCATCATCGGCGCGGACGAGGCCGGTCGCGACAAGCCGGCGCCTGATGTCCTGCTGATGGCGCTACGGCAACTGAACCGTGCGCCGGGCAAGGGGGTCTGGCTGGTGGGCGATACGGTTGCCGATATGCAATGCGCGGCGCATGCCGGTTGTCCGGCAATTCTGGTGCGGGCGCACGCGCCGGAGCAGGACGAATTTGTCGGCTGCGAGCCTTTTCATCACGTTGCGTCCTGCGAGGCGCTCGACCGGCTGATTTTTGATATAGCGCCAACGGCCAAGCCGGCCCTGGCGGCGGAATGACCGGCTTGAGCTTGCGACGCGTTTACCAGGTTACAGCTTCGGCAGCTCCAAACAGGCATTGCGGTTCCAAACAAGAATAAGGGACGATTGTCATGACCATTGATGACATGAAGCACTTGGCGCGGCGATCGCTCGAAATGTGGGCGAGCGGCGCAGCCGATGTCTCGGCTGAAGTGTTTGCTCCCGGCTACGTCAATCATCAGGAATCGTCGGCGGCGGGCGATGCGAAGGCGATCGATCTCGTCGGCTGGCGCGCGGTGGTCGCGGACAATCAGCGCGGCTTCTCCGACTTCCGCGTCGCGATCATGATGCAGATCGCGGAGGGCGATTGCGTCGCGACGCGCTGGGAGTTTTCCGCGACCCACACCGGCGATTATCTGGGTCATCCGGCGACCGGCAAACGGGCGACCTGGACCGGCGTCCAGATCGACCGTTGTCACGACGGCAGGATCGTGGAGAGTTGGGTCGACTGGGACAAGTATCGCCTGTTTGCGACGCTCGGCTTCCTGAAATCCTGAAAATGTCAAACGCCGTCCGGCCGTTCACCGACCTTGCGCCGATGTCGCGGTGAAGGCGAGCGCGGTGACGTTATCCGGCGAGTGTCGATCGTCATGCCGGGATTTCGGCGGGCTGGCGATTGCCACCTTTTCCCAGGGCGCCTTGATCGTCCATTTCCAGCCCTCTGCGAACTGTTCTACATGCGCGGAGCCGGACAGCGATCCCACGGTGGCGTCGATCAGCCGGGAACCGAACCCCTTGCTCTCTTCGGTCGGTGAAATCGGGTCGCCGACCTCCGACCAGGTGAACAACAGCGTAACCTGTTCGGAGGGTGTGGATTCCTGAAGCCATCGAATGATGATCTTGCCGTTCGGCGTCGACAGCGCGCCGTACTTGGTCGCGTTGGTCGCCAGTTCGTGGATGATCATGCCCAAAGCCTGCACGGCATCCGGCGTAACCTGAAAATCCTCGCCGATGATGGCAAAGCGCGAACTGCTGTCGACGATGTTTTCCATCTGCCGCTCGACCAGCATCCGCATGGAAACGGCGGACCATTGCTGGGAGGTGAGAAGGTCGATCGATTGCGACAGTCCCTGCAGGCGTCCGGCCATCGCGAGTTGAAAATCCGCGAGGCTGGCATTGCCCTTCCCGCTCTGGCGCATCATGGCCTGAATGACGGTGATGAGATTCTTGGTCCGGTGCGCAAGTTCGCGCATGATCAGATGAACGCGATCCTCGGTCTGGCTGCGGTCGTAGGAGGCGTCGGAAATGGCCGTCGCCACATTGTCGACTTCGATGATCTGCGAGCGGACCGGCGAAACGATCTCGCCGCGGCCCATGGCCTGGGCCATGTCGGAAATCTTGACGATCGATCGCCGCAGGTAGCGCGCGACGGCGAAGGTCGCGATGAGCGCGATGGCGAACAGCACGATTCCACCGGCGATCAGCGTTTGCCAGATGGATTTCGAAATGTTCCTGGGCGGCGGCGACCGGGCCCCACACGACCACTTTCCACGTCCAGCCGGGCACCTTTGAATAACCCACCGCGGTGTCGGTCGAGGCGTCGTCGAGGAAGCTGCCGTTGTCGCCGGAAAGGCGGGACAAGGCGTAGTGCGTGAATGGCGCGCCGGACGGCGTCGCGTCATTTGTCACAATGACATTGCCGACCGTATCAAGCACAGCGGCGTGCCAGCCATGCGGCAGACGGCCGCCATCAAACATGCCGGCGATATCCAATACATTCTGGGTCAGGATCACGGCTGCCGCGCGCGAGGGCATGTCCTGCGGCAGCGGGTGGATAATGTTGAAGACCCAGCGCCCGCTGGTTCGGCCGAAGAATGCGTCGGAAAGGACTGTCCGCTTGCTGGTCAGCGCCGCGTTGAGCGAGGCCATGTTCGACGTCTGTCCGAGTGGGGCACCATACGGGACGCGGGTGTTCAGGAGCTGGTGCCCGGTCTTGTCGACAACGATCAGGTACCAGTTGTTCTGCCGCAGCGCGGATTGGGTTCGCGAGTGAAAGTCCCTGAGGTCTTCTTCTTCCAATTCCGGCGCGGAGGTCAGAAGCCGCAAGGTAACCGTCATGTCGCGCAGTTGATTCCCGGCCGCGCGGGCCACGGATTCCGCTTCCCGTTCAGTCCGCTGCAGCAGCGCAAGGTCTTCGTTGGTTTGCAGGTGCCATAGAATGATGGCGATAAAGGCCAGCATCGGCAGAGCGATCGCCACCGCCAAGGCAACGAGATAGGTGCCAACCGTCGCCTTGGCCGACAGGCGCGATTTTTTCCAAGTTCGCAGGCCGGGCATTTCAGAGCCTTGGGACCATCGATTTCGCTTGCATGAGCGGGAGGGAACGATTTCGTGTCTATAATATTTGACATAGTTAAGTAAAAAATAAAAGTAACTCTCGGCAATATTTGTTATTCTGAAAATACATGGTGCATAGTTTGTGTAGATAGGATATTTCAAATTTATTCTCATGTAATCAGCGTATTGTCGGGTAGTAATGGAAATATAATCACGGACTTCTGTGCGACCGGCTGAAGCAATTCTTCTGGATGCTTGAATTCGAAGCGGCCGTGCCGGCAATATTCGTCAGAGGTGCATGGCGACGAATTCGTAAACACTTTCTTAACCTTAAGAACATGATTGCGGTGCACCGTGTCGTGCTCTCGCCGCAATCGAAAGCCAAGGAAGCCCGGTCAGGTGGGGTCTCGACCGGATCAACCGGTTCGCTGCAGGGACAAGCCGGAAAATTCGTAGGTCCCGAGGGTCCGCGCGCGGCCGATGTTCGGCGCGGGTTCGGTGGCGCGGCATGCCGCGGCGTGAATGGCCTAAGATCTGAAGGGCCGAAGACCTGGACGATGGATGGGGAATTCAATGATTGTACGTGTAAGTGCTGCCCTCGTGGTTTCGGCGTTGCTGTCAAGCGTTGCCGGCGCGCAGGAGGTTCCGAAGGGACATTGGCGCCAGGGCGACGGCAAGGCGCATGTCAACGTCGCGGCTTGCGCCGGCAAGATCTGCGTCACCCGGACGGCGCAAAAGGAAGACGACCAGAGCAAAACGGTGCGTGAGCGCTACATCGTCGATGTGAAGCCGGCCGGCGACGGCAAATGGAGCGGCATCGCGTTCGATCCGAAGCGCAAGATCAAGATCGCGCTGTCGATGATCGTCGACGGCGACCGCATGACCACCCATGGCTGCGTGCTCGGCGGCAGCATCTGCCGCAGCGCGGAGTGGTTCCGGGTTCGGTGAGAGGCGGCAAAGACCGCGCCGGGGTCCAGATAAAAGAATGACCCCAGAGGCGGTTGGGGCCGAGCCGCCGGGGTCATTCCACTCACCGGGTTTGGGGTTGGGGGACGGGGGGCAACCCGGCTTAACTGTCACTATAGCGTGGGCCGCTCAAAACAACGACCTATTTGCGTTAAAACCTTTTGTTAACCTTAATTGCGGCGCCACGGTCCGAAATCCGCCTCGAAAACCGCCAATTTCCTAATGGGTTAATGCGGCGCGGGATATATCTGCTGGTGATGTTCGCCGGTAATATTTTGCCAATGATGCTTGGCTCTGGGTCCTATGCGCTGCGTCCAAACAATCAGTTTCGCGTTTCTTAGTCTGGTGTGCCTGGCGGCGGCCGCCGGCGCCGCGTCGGTGGAGCGTGATCGCGCGCCGCCGGCCGTGCGGCTCTACGGACCGATCTGGGATTCGCAATGCGGCACTGGCCGCGACATCAGCCGCGGCTGCGCGGCGGTGCGTGCGCGCACCATCGTCGACGCCGCGGTCAAGCCGTGGAGCGCGATTGGCCGGCTGAATTTCATCAGTCACCGGGCGCGGGTACATTGCACCGGCACCTTGGTTGGTGAGCGCGTCGTGCTGACGGCGGCGCACTGTCTCTATAACCGGCTGACCGGGCAGTGGCGGCCGGCCGACACCATTCATTTTCTCGCCGGCTATCAGCGTGGTGCGGCGTTCGCGCAATCGCAGGCGGTGAGCTATGCCGTCTCGCCGATCTATGACAACCGCAAGGCGCGCTACAGGTATCGTCCGGAGGACGATTGGGCTTTGGTCAAATTGAAAGATCCGATCGGCGCGCGCGCCGGCGCCATGCCTTGGCAGGTGCTGGATGGCGCAGCGCTCGCCGCTGCGATCAAGGACGGCAGCACTGTCGCGCTTGCCGGATATCCGGGCCTGCGCGATCAGGTGCTGTCGGTCGACAAGGCCTGCGCGCAGGCGAAGGTTTATCAGTTCGGCGAATTGCTGGCGCATCGCTGTGCGGCCATGCATGGCGATTCCGGCGGCCCATTGCTGCTGCTGAAAGACGGCACGGCGACCATCATTGCCGTCAACAGCGGGCTGGTTGCGACCGGCGATGAGATTGTTTCCGTGGCGGTGCCGACCGCGAAATTCGCCGATCCGATCCGCGAGATGCTCGGCACCGGCCGATAAACAAATCTGGAGATTTGGCATGCGCAATCTCGCCGCCGAGGCTGACAATCCAATCCGCTCAGGCCGGGTACTCCTCGCCGCGTTTTTCATCGCCGTACTGCCGATGCTCACGGGCGAGGCGATGGCCGACTGCATGTCGAGTTGCAGCAGCGCCTATTATTCCTGCGTGCGGGGCTTTAGCGAACGCGGCTGCGAGACGACCCGTTCGATCTGCCAGACCCGATGCGTGATCCGCGGATCGGGGGCCTATGGCGCGATCGCTTATTCTGCCGTCGACCGGTGCGCATGGTTACTCCTACCGACACGGTTCGCAATCGGCCGCCGAGCGGCGCGCGCTGCGCGAATGCCGGTATTCCGCCAAGGCCGGCGATTGCCAGGTCGAGGTCTGGTATCGCAACAATTGCGGTGCGCTCGCAGTGGGGTCGGGCACTGCCCGCGGTTCGGCCTATGCGGCCAATACCGCCGCGGCAAGTGCCGCGGCCTTGCGATATTGCCGTTCGCGAAATGGTGGGCGAGCTTGTGTGATCAAGCGGGCAGCCTGTTCGCGATAGCGGATGATCCGGAAATTTGCGGACGGTCCTGCGCGGATCATGCGATAAGCCTCTCATTCGATGGTATTTGTGGTTCAATTCGAAAGCCGCCCCGGCGGGACATAAAAGAATGCATGACGTTGCGACTCTCGCGATCAACGACGCTCCGCCGCTGACCGTTTTCGACCATTTTCCCGATGTGCTGTTGGATGTTCCCGCCAGCGAACTGTGGCAGCACCTGCCCGGGCCGACGCTGTTTCGGATTCCCGGGCGCAACGGCGCGCCGCTGTTCGTGACCGTGCTGCTGCACGGCAATGAGGACACCGGGTGGCGGGCCATGCAGGCGCTGCTGCGGCAGCGGACCGCGACGGACCTGCCGCGCCCGCTGTTGCTGTTCGTCGGCAATATCGCGGCCGCCAAGGCCAAGGTGCGCACCCTGACGGGGCAGGACGATTACAACCGGACCTGGCCTGGCACGCTCACGCCCGAGGTTCCGGTGGCGCGGCTGATGCGTGAGGTGGTCGAGACGGTGCGTGCGGCCCGGCCGTTTGCCAGCATCGATATCCACAACAACACCGGCCACAATCCGTACTACGCCTGCGTCACCGACCTGGCCGAGCCGCATCTGCATCTGGCGCGGCTGTTCACCCGCACGGTGGTCTATTTCAAGCGGCCGGTGGGTGTGCAGTCGGCGGCGATGGCAGCGATCTGTCCGGCGGTGACGGTGGAATGCGGGCGGGCGACCGGCGACGCCGGTGTCGCGCATGCCGCGGAGTTCGTCGCCGCGGCGCTGGCGCTGCAGCACTTTCCCGACCATCCGGTGCCGGCCAGCGATCTCGACCTGATGCAGACCGTGGCGATCGTCAAGGTGCCGGCGGATGCCAGCTTTACCTATGACGGCAACGAGGCCGATTTCCGGTTTCGCGCCGATCTCGACTATCTGAATTTTTCCGAACTCGAACCGGGCGCCTTGTTCGGGGAACTGGGGCGCGAGGGCGCGCGGCGGCTGGACATTCTGCCGGGCGGCGACTTCACGATTACGGAACGCTATTTCGATTATGATGGCGGCGCGATCCGGCTGACGCAGCGGGCGATCCCCGCCATGCTGACACTTGATCCGCGCGCGGTGCGGCTCGATTGTCTGGGTTATCTGATGCACCGGATCGGGCGCGACGGCCGGCGGATTGCGACGTGACGTGAGGACTGGCGTGGCGGCGGCCTGCGCCGCCGGACAAATTCGTGTGGGAGCAGAGACCAACGTGTCAGCGCGCGAGCAAAGTCCCGCCACCATCGACATGAGCGCGCCGGTCACGGCCGAGGCGCTCGCGCGGTTCGCGCAGCTCCAGGCGAACTTCGCCCAGTCCTACCATCGCATTTTTGATGACCCCAAGAAGCCGCGGACGGTGGTCATCGTTCCGAGCCTGAGCCTCGACCAGGAGGTGCTGGAAAAAATCTCCGGCATCCATCACTACGAAGAACGGATGCTTTGCCTCTTGCTGCTGCTGCGGATGCCGCGCACGCGCGTGATCTTCGTGACCAGCCGGCCGATCGCCGACCATATCATCGACTACTATCTTCACCTTCTGCCGGGAATTCCGGGCCTGCATGCACGGGCCCGGCTGGCCCTGGTGTCCTGCGACGACACCAGCCCGATTGCGCTGACCCAGAAGATATTGCAGCGGCCGCGCATCCTGGAACGGATCCGCGAGGCGATCCCAGATCATGCCTCCGCCCACATCACCTGTTTCAATGTCAGCGAGCTTGAACGCAAGCTGGCGCTGGCGCTCGATCTGCCGGTCTATGGTTGCGATCCCTCGCTGGCGCATTGGGGTTCCAAGAGCGGCTCGCGCAAGATTTTCCGCGCGGCTGAAATCGATCTGCCGTTCGGCTTTGAGGATCTGGCCGACGCCGGCGACATCGCGCGCGGGATCGCCGAACTCAAGGCGAAGAATCCCGACCTGCAAAAGGCGGTGGTGAAGCTCAACGAGGGCTTCTCCGGCGAAGGCAATGCCATTTTCGACCTGCGAGCGGCGCCGGCGGATTCCTCGCTGACGTCCTGGGTGCGCACGCAGCTGCCGCATCTTGCCTTCGAGGCGCGCGGCATGACCTGGAAGCTGTTTCAGGACAAGCTCGATTCGATGGGCGGGATCGTCGAGGAGTTCATTCCCGGTGCGGTCAAGGAATCGCCGTCGGCGCAGTTCCGCATCGATCCGGCGGGCCGGATCGCTGCGGTCTCGACCCACGACCAGGTGCTCGGCGGCCCGACCGGACAGAATTTTCAGGGCTGCCGCTTCCCGGCCAACGAAACCTATCGCCTCGACATTCAGGAACGCGGCGCTCGCGCCGCCCGGGTGCTGGCGGAGAAGGGCGTGCTCGGCCGCTTCGGCGTCGATTTCATCTCAGTCAAGGAGGGTGACGCCTGGCGCCATGTCGCGATCGAAATCAATCTGCGGAAGGGTGGCACGACGCACCCATTCCAGATGCTGCAGTTCCTCACCGACGGCCGCTACGACACTGACACCGGGTTGTTTCTGACGCCGTCGGGGCGCCCGCGCTGCTATTACGCCTCCGACAATCTGGAATCCGAACGCTATCGCGGCCTCACCCCCTACGACTTGATCGACATCGCGGTCCTCAACGACCTGCACTTTCACGCCACCACCGGGGAGGGCGTCGCCTTTCATCTGATCGGGGCGCTGTCGGAATTCGGTAAGCTCGGCATCGTCTGCATCGGCGAGACGCAGGCGCGCGCCGACGCGCTCTATCGCCGCTCGGTGGAGGTGCTGGACAAGGAAACCAGGCCGGCGCTGTCGGAGAAGACGTAAGAAACGCGTCGCCGAATTACAGGCCGCGCAGTCTTAATCCGTCTGCTGTGAGCGCAGCCCTTTGAATGTCCGCTTCGCTCCGATAACGACCGAATTGCTGCGCGACGGCGAAATGACGCGAAAGGGTCAAAAGCTGACGGAGCACATAGGCGGCGTAGTTTGGATCTTGTCGGGAAGTCGAATCTTTCAGCATTATTGTCTACTGCCATATACGAATGTGACAGTAGATCTTCGCTAGCCTTTTGGGCTGTACCAGATCGGCGAAGACCACGCCCGTTCTTGAATGCTGACCGGCAGATCGTTGCGCGGCGGAAGCTTGAGCCTAACCGCGTCATAAGTTGACCAACGCGGAGTCGGGATCTGCAATAGACGCACATAGTAGTACGCAGGAGCAGATGGATCGAAATCCGGATCGGTCCACACGGCGCTCAATTGGGTCGCACCTATATCGTTCGTGTAGGAAGCATCCTTGGCGTTCACGGTATTTCCGACAGGCTTGTCACAACGGTTTTTGTCATTGATCTTGCGCCCGTCTGAACAGGTGATGTCATAGAGCTTCTCGTGGGTCTGGCCGTCCTTTACCCAGCCTTTGACAACCTGGATGCGGTCCAGGTTGGCGCCGTCGGCTTCCTTGAGGGCCATGACGGCAAGCACGGGTGCCTTACCGTTTGCGGCTAAGAGATCGCCACCCATTGGTACACCGCCATCGTATGCTTGCTGAACCCAATTTCCCGCCTTCAGAATGTCTGGCTTGAAGTCATAGCCAGCAAACACCCGCAACTTCATGCGCCGCCCTGACGTCGCAGAAGTTTCCTTGCGCTTCATCGCATCGAAGATCGCCTCACGGGTATTGGATTCGGCCCAGACCGCCGCTACTCCACCGGAACTGAACTCTCGGACCTGTTTGGCGCCCGCTTCACTGACACCAGGGGGGCCATTTCTGCGATGCTTCGGGTCGTTTTCGAAGCCGAATTTTCCAGTGTAATTGTCTTCCTCAATAGTAGACGCGGCATTGTGGTTATCACTATCGCCGATGAAGCCGTATTTGAATGGGTTGCCCTTTCCTGCAGTCGCAAGTTGCATGCCACGGGTCAGCGCCTCGCGCAAATAGCCGCCCTTTTTGTTCTTTGGAGGGGTTGCGGTGGACGCAAGCGTGTAGTCCCATATCTCGAAATTGGCGAATTCGTCATTGGGAGAAAGCGCTGGGAATGTCTCGGACGTTCCTTTTATCTGGGTCAACTCATAGAGCGGTTCATTGCGCATGCGCATCGTGGCGTAAGCCGAATTGATCGCGCTTCCGCCGTAGGACTTCTCGATCGGAAACATCAGCCCGTCGCTTGCGTTGATCATATTGCTCCAATATGCATGAGCAGCATCGCTGACGCCTCGCTATTTGAATCTCGAAGTCAGAGTCGGGTCTTGGCTGCGTGAAAACGCAGCAACGCACAACGGCAGTAGAACAATTTGCTCTACAAACCGGATGCGGCGCGTGGTTTGGATTCCGAACGCGATCGATTTCGATCTATCCCGAGAACTTTCTTCTACGCTGTTTGTAGCGTTTTGTGTTTTTACGCAGCCAGGGTCATTCGCGTCGGTCTCGGTCGCTGCGGCATACAATCAGACGAATCCGTACTGAATTCTCCTAAAACGGTAGGTATAATTGCATTGCTTTGGAATTGGACCGACGATCTGTCAGGCTCCTGTAGCTCCAGATTGCGATAGCAATATCGTTTTAGTTGGCAGTAATAAAAATAAAAATCAGTGTAACCCAGATCACAAACCCCCGGTATTCGACTTGATATTATTGCTTTGTAAGGACCGCGGGCTAACGAAGTCGAGCGCTGTCCGTACTTGAAATGCAAGGAATATTTCACAGTGCAGAAAAAGCCCAAAACGGGCTTTACATGCAACATTGGAGATACGGATATGAACATCGGACTCAAAGCTATAGCCGCACTTGTTGTGGTTTCTGCGATCCAGACTTCACCGGTGAAAGCTGACGATGAAACCTTCGAACTCGTTCTTCCGGGAAAGTGGGTTCGCTCCGAAGGAATATAGCGTTTCGCCGTACGACGCATACGCGCGATCCAATCGTCTGGGTGGACTCAATACCGTTGGCAATAATCCGTCGATCAAGGATGAAGCAAGTTGGTTCGCGTTCCAAGATCGGTTTGGTGATTGATCGGATGGCGCCTTCGGCTATCTCGGTACCCGCTATAATTAGTCCACTGATGCCGCTCTAACCGAAATCGGTGGCTTGCGTGATGTGCGGGCGGCGTGACAGCTGAAGGCAACATCCGCCCTAACGGCTTGGCGCTGTTCGAGGCAGAAGATCGCGTTTTTTGTTCCGCTCCGGGTCACAAGCGTCGCACTGTGCAACAGGTAGCTGCGTCTCGACGTCCGCATTGCTCCGTTTGCGACCAAAATCATGTGGCGGTGCAAAATTTCGCGACGGGCCACAAACAGACATGTTAGAGACGCCGGTGCCAGATATACGCTGGCTAATCGTGCAGAAGGCGATCAGAGACCGAATATCCGCCATCCACTGGGATACTTATGCCGGTCACGAAGTCCGAAGCTTGAGCAGCCAGATAGACGGCTGTCCCGACGAGATCCTGGGGATCACCCCATCGACCCGCGGCGGTCCGTCGGCGAATCTCCTGACCGAACTGCTTGTCTGGAAGCCCGCGCGTCAGATCGGTCTCATATCATCCGGGAAGAATGGCATTGACTTGAATGCGATGGACGGCAAGTTCCACTGCCAGCGCCCGGGTGAGGCCGATAACGCCGGTCTTCGCTGCCGCGTAATCGGGAAAGCGCGGTGGCCCGAACAGTGAATACATCGACCCGATGTTGATGATCTTGCCGCCGTTGCCGGCCTTGATCATCGCATTGGCCGCATGCTTGGCACACAGGAATGCGCCAGTGAGATGCGTGGCCAGCACCGCGTCCCAGTCTTCGCGTGACAAGCTGAGCACCGAACCGCCACGGAATAGCCCCGCATTGTTGACGAGAATATCGAAGCGGCCGTAACGGTCCGCGACCTGCGTAACGACGCTTGTCACTGCGTCCTCGTCACGGACATCGAGCGCAAAAACGCTATCGGGCTCGCCCAGTTCCTTGCCAATGGTCGCGTTCTTGCCCGCATCGCGACCGGTGACGGCAACACGGGCGCCCGCCTCGCGCAATCCTAAGGCAATGGTGCGGCCAAGGCCTCCATTGCCACCCGTTACCAGAGCGGTCCTGCCAGCGAGCGCGAACAGTTCAGTGCTCATCGGCACCCCCACGTGGATTTAAGTAGGCCGCCGCAGCGTTGGCAAGTGGGCCAAGTGGGCCAAGTGGGTTCCGGCACGGCTCATTTTCAAACAATTTTTGGCCTTTAGGTATTATGGTTCGTTTCAGTGGTAATGTCGTTGATGGGTCTTGGCTGCGTGAAAACGCAGTGACGCACAAAAGCGGAAGAACAATTTGCTGTAAATGCGCATGCAGAGCGTTGATTTGGGTTCCGAGCGCGATCGATTTAAGACTATCCCGAGAACTTTCTCCAACGCATTTTGTAGCGCTTCGTGTTTTCACGCAGCCAGGGTCATTCGCTTCGTTCTCGCCCTCTATCCTAGAGGTCCGCTTGTCCACCAACAGCAGCAGAACATCGGACATGACGGAGCGGTAGCTATGGGCCATGAGCGGAAGTCGGGGGTTGGTGCGAGTATTGAAGCTGCGAGCCAGGGTGTCCTCCGGTCGGCAAGGCCGTGCAATGCTGGAGCACTTTCGATTTTAGTTGATTCACGAAAGCGCTCTATCTTCTTGATTTGTCGCATTTCCAGACGGCGAACCGGTCTCCACTTCGCCTGGAACTGCTCTAGGTCGTCTCTTTGAATTGCGAGTTGGAATTGTTTGATGCGCATGCGACAATCACTTTTTCTGGCCGTGGCCGCCGGTTTGTTGCTATGCCTTGGGTCGATTGAGGTGAATGCACAGGCTGGTGCGGGCACATTACTCGACCGAACCGCCCGCGCTGCACTCGACAAGGCGCTCGATGAAGGATTTGCCGCCTCAGGCATGCCTGGAGTTGCAATCGGATTGTGGATTCCAGGCTACGGAAGCTGGGTGGCAACCCGCGGTGTCGCCGACCGGGCGACAGGTCGGCCAATGACCGCCGATCTGCAAGCCCCGATCGGCAGTATCACAAAATCCTTCACCGTCACGATCGCCCTGCAGTTGGTCGGCGAAGGCAAGCTCAGCCTCGATGACACCATCGACCGGTGGTACCCGTGGATCGTTGATGCGCCGCTGATCACTGTGCGGATGTTAATGAACCATTCCAGCGGCATTGCCGATATCGCTCAACAGCAGCTCGACCTGCACTGTGCCGATCCACGGCATTTCGTGAGCCCCGAAGAACTCATCAAAATCGGTACCGCACTGCCTCGGGCACCGTTCGCTCCCGGCGGTGGTTTGCTGTATTCGAGCACCAATACGATAATTCTGGGGCGTATCCTGGAGAAGGTCACTGACGAGAGCTATGCGGCGCTCATGAGCAGGCGGCTCCTTCGGCCGCTTGGGCTCAAGCGAACGAAGCTTGACACCGACGGTGTGCTCGAACCGCCGTTCACCCATGGCTACACGGACTTCTGTCCGAACCTTCCCGCCCTCACCGACACGTCGCGATGGGTCCAGTTCTCTTTCGCTGCTGGTGCGCTTGCCTCGACGCTCGACGATTTGCGGGCGTGGGGGGTGGCCCTCGGCGAGGGGGTCGGCCTGACGCCGGCGCTACGCCAAGCGCGCATCGATGACGTCTACGGCCTTGGCATCGGCATTCAACGCGACCCGCACACCAACAACATCATTTCATTCGGCCACGCCGGTTCCGAACCGGGCTACTCCGCCAACGTCCAATATTACGTATGCTCGGGAGCCGTGTGGGTCTTGATGGGAAACGGCGATGGCGGAACTGGTGAAGCGTTCTTTGCTGTTCTCAAGGCACTCCAGCCCGTCGTCGAGTCTCTTGTCGTGCCATCGTCAGGCTGCCAGGAGCCAAAGCCCAACCGCTAAAGCGCAACGAAGGCAGATTGAATCGCAGTGACCATCTAATATCTTGGTTGGTCGTATGATCTTATCGGAAAAGTCTGCAACCCTCGGGTCAAGCCCGAGGGCATGCTTTTCCGGATCATACTCTGAGAACTTCTGAACTGGAGCATTCGCGACCGAGGCGGCATTAGAGCGCTTTCGATCTAAAAGGAATCGCGAAAGCGCTCGATCTCTTTGTTTTGTCGCATTTTTCGGACGGCGAACCGGTTTTCACCCTCGAGTTAATCCGAGATTGGTAGTAGGCTTTCGCCCGGAATTGTTCCAGCGCTCTTCCGCTGTGGCCATCAAACCGGACATGAATTCACCGGCCGGTCGGATCGCGATGTGCGTTCCTTCGCTTCCGCTAACCCGAGCGCCTTTTTTTGATCTGACCTCACGCGCGGCGGGTCACACGTCGTCGGTGCTCAAGGCCCTGCGTTAGCTGCCAGTCTGGTGAAATAAACGCGCTTTTCCGCATATATGAATTCATACTCGGAGCGATGCTGTTCTTGCGCAGCAAAAGCCCCCAATTTTTTTTGGCCCTTCGTATCCTGGGTTCCGAAGGCGTAATCATTCCCCATTTCAGAAAAAAATGATCCAGCCTTTTTGACAGTGATCCAGCCACGCGCTCCAGGCAACAAGTCTCGGATCGATGCCGAAAGGTCGGCTTCGTTCCGGGCGGAAAGGCGCGGTTCCGTACTTTTTTCCTTCGACGATCGGGCGGAGAAAAGTGATGTAATGCGATCCCAGAAGCCCATCGAACGCCTCCTAGAGTGCAATTCAGGCAGACTGAATCGCAGTGACCATCAAACATCTTGGTTTGTCGCATGATCTTGTCGGAAAAGTCTGCAGCCCTCGGGTCAGGCCCGATGGCATGCTTTTCCGGATCATACTCCAAGGGGACATCGCCCTGTGAGCAGGAAGACGCTACCATACCGCGCCAGGCGCGTCGCGATTTATCGGATGCCAGTCAAGGGCTCGTGAACCCGACGCATATTGCAATTTGACGACCGCGTATCGACGCAGCGGGGCATTCTCGAACGAGTTAGGCAGTTTTGCCGATCGACGCATATCTGTTTCCGCGCTGAAATCGAACCTCGGGTGGGCAGGCGACAAAACAATATCCTTCACCGATTGAACCAAACGTCTCTCCACACGACAGGGGTCCGAGCAATCGCAATTCGGCCGGACTGGAGGAATGAGTGATGCCGGCCCGTGTTCGACAGGCCGGCAATCGCATCGCGGATCGGCGGAGCCCCGCACCCGTCAGTTGATGCGCGCGGACCAGGGGTGGGACCCGCGGCCCCAGTCGCAGTTGTACTGGCCGCTCACGACATTGCCTTGCAACGTGCCGGTGTAACGGCAGCCCTGGCCGACCGCTGGCCCGAAGGTGTCGCGGCGGATGACGGTCACGCGGTTGCCCGCGATGGTGATCGTGAGATCGGCCCGGACAACGCTTCCGCGCGGATGGGTCCAGATCGCCTTGAAGGCGTTGGAATGGCCGATGCGGGTCCAGGTGCCGTGCCAGCCGGCTTCGCTTTCATCCCAGACGCGGCCGAGCGGGCCGGGGCCTCGTTGCGGTGGCGGACCAGCCCGGTTGCCGGGATTGCGCCGGGGCGGTGCGCACCGGTTGGCCAACTCCCGGATATGGTCAGCCGCACCCTCGACCTGGGGACGCGGGGTTCGCATGCACCAGTTGTAATGCGTCTGATAGTTGGCGTGGACGCCTCTGCTGAAGTCCTGGCATGCCGGGTTCTGCCGGATGGCCTCAGCCGCGACGTCGGCCGTGCTGGACGCGTATTGCTGGCAGAAGCGAGCGCCGCCTGGGGCTTGCTGTGGCGGCGGGCCCCCTCTGTTGGCACCTGAATTCCCGGGATTGCGCCGGGGGGCCGTGCAACGGCTGGACAGCCGCATGATATTGTCAGCGGCACCCTCGACCTCGGGACGCGGGGTGCGCATGCACCATGTGTAATGCATCTGATAGTTGGCGTGCACGCCTCTGCTGAAGTCCTGGCAGGATGGGTTTTTCCTGATGGCATCTCCCGCGATGCTGGAGACGCTGGAGGCATATTGCTGGCAGAAGCGAGCGCCGCCCGGCGCCTGAGCCAGGGCGGGACCAGCAAGCGTAATGATGGCGACGACAGCAAGCGACAATCTTCTCATTCTTGTCAGTCCTGTGAGCAACAAAGCCAATCTTGTTCCGGCATGCCGGACATGTGTAATGCTCGCTCATTCATGTGACAAGCCATTGACTTTATTCGCAATTCCCAGATTTCTTCTGTAATTGGAGTGGCCGGCGATACAAAATTTCACCTCCAATTGAACCAAACAATCCGCCGCACGACTAAGGCCGGAGCAATCGCTATTCGGCTCGGATTGGCGGAGTGAATCATGCTGGCCCGTCTTCAACAGGACGACAATCGCCTGCAACAGGCGCAAGGCCATGAGGCGCGGCCGCAGGACTATGTCGGCGGTTCGTCGCATCAGATGATGCAGAGGCTCGCCTATGGTCTGTGGCAATCGCTGCAGTATGATCCGCGCTATGCCTATGAGGGCAGGCTGGTCGCAATCGACGGCGCGCACGATGACACAATCGGCGATCTGCTGCTGCTCGCTCGCGGCCAGGGCGCCGCCGTTGCCTGGTACGTGCCGTCCGCCGAGGAAGCGGCGCTGAGCGAAACCTTCCAGGCGATGGGCTACAGCACGGACCGCTGGGATCAGTATTGGGGTGCACAGGACGCTGTCGACGCCGCGCGGCAGGTGCGCGAGACGGTGCGCTGCCCTGAGGGTTACACAATTCACGCGGTCCGTGGCGATACGCACGACGCTGCAATCGCGGCGCTTGGGGCGTTCGGCGCCGAGCACGGCGTGATGGTGCCGGCCGGGCACGTGATGCGGGGCATGACGCGCCGCTGCGCGATCAAATATGTCACCGCGCCCGACGGCGGCATCGCCGCCATCGCCGGCGCCGTTCTCGGCCACCATCGCGATCATGCGCTCGCGGATTCCGCGTGGTGGGGAATGCTGTGCACGCATCCGGAACATCGCGGCCGTGGCCTGTCAAAAATTCTCGGCGCGCTGACGATGCTGGAGATGGCTGAGCTTCACGGCGCGACCAGTTTCTACACCGGCGTGCGCGCCGACAATCGGGTGTCGCAGGCGGTGTGCAACGGGCTCGGCGTCCGCCGCTCGGAATATTCCGTTGTGATGGTCGTCAGTCCGGATCTCGCCGGTAGCGGTCCGGTGACGCGTTAGCAGAGAAACAAAAAAAATATACTGGAAACAGATCGACCGGGTACGCCCGGCAGGCCGATCAATCGAAAAAGAAGGGAACTCTCATGCCGCGACGCTTTGACAATATTCTCGGCACGATCGGCCACACACCCGTCGTGCGGATCAACAAGCTGGCGCCGGCTGGCATCAACCTGTTCGTCAAGGTCGAGGCCTTCAATCCGATGGGATCGGTGAAGGATCGTCTCGCGCTCGGCGTGATCGAGGATGCCGAGCGCGCGGCCTGCTCAAGCCGGGACAGACGGTGGTGGAGGCGACCAGCGGCAACACCGGCATCGGCCTTGCCATGGTGTGCGCGCAGAAGGGCTATCCGCTGGTGGTCGACGATGGCGGAAAACTTCAGCGTCGAGCGGCGCAGGTTGATGCGGTTTCTCGGCGCCAAGGTGGTGCTGACGCCGGCGTCGGAAAAAGGCAGCGGCATGCTGGCGAAGGCGGTGGAACTGGCCGAGACCCACGGCTGGTATCTGTGCCGCCAGTTCGAGAACGAAGCCAATCCGGACTGTTCATTCCCGGACCACCGCGGTCGAAATCCTCGACGACTTCAGCGACGTCGGGCTCGACTACTGGGTGAGCGGCATGGGCACCGGCGGCACGCTCAAGGGCGTCGCGCGGGTGCTGAAGAAGGAGCAGCCCGAACACCCGGATCGTCGCCTGCGAGCCGGACAATTCGCCGATCCTCGGCAGCGGCGTGCGCCAGGCGCGCGCTACCGACGGCGCGCCGAGCGAGAGCCATCCCTATTTCCGGCCGCATCTGATGCAGGGCTGGACGCCGGACTTCATCCCCAAGCTGGTGGAGGATGCCGCCGATGCCGGGCTGGTCGACGAGGTCGTGCCGGTCAAGGGCGGCGAGGCGATGCGGCTCTCGCGCGAGCTGGCGCTGGAGGAGGGCATCTTCGCCGGCATTTCCGGCGGCGCGACCTTGGCGGCTGCGCTGGAGATCGGCGCGCGCGCGCCGCAGGGCGCCAACATCCTGTGCATGCTGCCGGACACCGGCGAGCGCTATCTCTCGACGCCGCTGTTCGAGGACATCGCCTCCGACATGACCGAGGAAGAGATCGTGATCGCGCAATCGACGCCGCGCTACCGCTTCGACGTCAAGGCGGCGCCGCAGCCGCCGGCGGTCGAGCCGGCCGATGCGCCGCCGCTGTCGCCCGAGGCGGAGGAGTTCGTCGCAAAGGTGATTTCCGATCAGAAAGCAGCCGGTGGTGATGTTCGCGCTGGAATGGTGCGAGTTTTGCTGGTCGGTGCGCAAGCTGTTCAAGGAATACGACATCCCCTATCGCTCGGTCGATCTCGATTCGGCCGATTATCAGGAGGGCAATTGGGGCGGCGAGATCCGCAATGTCCTGAAAGCGCGCACGCGCCTGCCGACCATTCCGCAGATCTTCGTCGGCGGCGAACACATCGGCGGCTGCACCGAGACCTTCGATGCCTTCAATGACGGCCGGCTTCAAAAGCAATTGCAGCAGGCCGGGATCGCGGCAAAGCCGAATCGAGAACGTCAACGCCTATTCGTTCCTGCCGAAGTGGCTGCATCCGCGCTGACTTTTGCACAGCTGGCGGGTCCAATGATGAAGCCATTCGGGAGTATGATTGCGGTTCAATGGTGATTAGGTGCCGCAATTCTTCTTGAATTCTGTTGCAGTTCCAATCAACGCGCGGTGCGGTTGCGTTGCCTGCGGCGGTGTAGCGCATTCAACGAACGTTGAGTCGACGCCGTTCGTGGACATGCATAGGGTGCGGCAAGGCTTTTAATATAAAGTTGTGCCGCTATATGGATGTATATCGTCGCGCGTGGGACGAGTCGTATTCTCCGAGGTCTGAAGACTATGCCGGCAGCCCGGCGCAGCGGGAGATGCAGTCGCGCGCCTTTGATCTGTGGCGCAGGCTGCGTCATGATCCGCGCTACGTCTATGATGGTCGCGTGATCGCGATCAATGGCGTCAATCCAGATTCGATCGACGATCTCATGTTCCTCGCGCATGCGCAGGGCGCTGCGCTTGTCTGGTACCTGGCGCGGGAAGACGAGGCTTCTCTCATCGCAAGCATTCGTGGCCGGGGCTTCGTCGTCGATTGCCAGGATCAGTATGTGGGCGCGGGCGATGCCGTGCACGCTGCCGCGCACGTGCGCGATACGCGCGGCCTGCCCGAGGGCTATGCTCTCGGCGCGATCGATGCGGTGACCTCTGATAACGTGATGGCAGAATTCGCCGGCCTCGGTGCGGCATGTGGCGTGCTGGTGCCGCCCGCTCATGTCTTGCGCGGGCTGACGCGGCCGTGCGCGGCGATGTTTGCGAGTGCGCCTGACGGTCGCATCGTCGCCATCGCCGGAGCGGTGCTCGGTCATCATCGCGACAGCGCGCTGGTAGGCTCGGCGTGGGCGGGACCGCTGTGCACGCATCGCGACCATCGTGGCAGGGGTCTGGCAACAATTCTCGGCGCTCTGAATCTGTTGGAGATCGCAGAGCGCTGTGGCGCGCGAAGTTTCTACTCCGGCGTGCGCCGTGATTGTCCGATGTCGGTCGCGGTGTGGGAGCGGCTGGGTCTTCACCGCACCAACTATTCCGTGATGACCGTTGTCAGTCCGGATATGAGCGCCGACGATCCGATCAATTTGTAGCTTGGCGATTTGTTCGGCGGAGTTCTGGTGTCGCGAATTCGAAGTTCGTCGTATTATTCAGCCTGCTCCGTACGAACTTCGGATTTGATAAGGACACTAGCAAATTTATGAATTTAGAGCGCTTTCAAATTAAGTGGAATCATGAAAGCGCTCTATCTCTTTGTTTTGTCGCATTTCCAGACGGCGAACCGGTTTCCACTTCGCTTGGTAATGCTCTAGTGTGGTTTTGGATTTAAAATTCTTTTCAGGGCCTGCCGCAAATCATGTAACGAATTTCAAATCCACCACACTGGTGCCGGATACCGGTCGCGGTCATCCTGATCGTCACAGCCATTCCAGATCAATTCTGATTGGCTCCGCTCCACGGATGCTGCGCCGGGAAAGCCTCCGGATGCACCTTGAGAAAATGATGCAGCACGTGCAGCAGGGTCCGCACGTGTGGGGCGTCGTCGCGCTGCTGTGCGGCGCGAATATCGTCGACGATCATGTCGCGGACCCGCTCAAGGCCATGGTTGCGCTGCAACAGATATTGCGCGAGCGCAGTGGCGACGATCTCCGGGACATGCTCGTGCTCGGCAATCGCGAGCACCTCCTCCTCGGTCAATCCGGAAAACGCAATGCAGTCTTCCAACGAAATCATGAATGGCTCCCTGGGTGATCGCTCCGCATATATTTTTATAAAGCATAGGTCCGCCGACCGGCTGGCGCATTGATCTAGGGCATGGCGTGTTCTTAAAAAATGTAAGGTGTTTCAATATCTTGGTGGCTGATCCCGCGGGTCTGCGCCGCGCGCCGGCCCGATGCCCGGCTCGGCCACGGAAATCGACGGCGGCGATTGAACCTGCACGCACTTTTCCCGACTAAGTCCAAGTCACGCGACAAGCTCGTGCGCGTCACGCCGGCGGCACACCTGCGCGCGCGACATCCGATCTGTTGATGGCGCGGCCGCGTCCGGCCGCCTGAATTGCAAGGATCCTGAATATGGCAAAATACCGTTCGCATCTTCCGCAGCGCGACGGCGGCATCTTTCTGACCGACAGCGGTCTGGAAACCACGCTGATCTTTCACGAACACATGAAACTGCCCTATTTCGCGGCATTCGATCTGGTGCGCACGCAGAGCGGCAAGGACGTCCTGCGGAAATATTTCCAAGAGCACGCGCGGATCGCGCGCAAGGACGGCGCCGGATTCATTCTGGAAAGCCCGACCTGGCGGGCGAGCGCCGACTGGGGCGACAAGCTCGGCTATTCGCGCGCGGCGCTGGCCGCCGCCAATCGCGAGTCGATTGCGCTGATGGTGGAACTGCGCGGCAAATTCGAGAGCCCGCGGATGCCGGTGGTGATCAGCGGTTGCGTCGGCCCGCGCGGCGACGGCTACGATCCCGGCACAATTATGAGTCCTGACGAAGCGCAGGCCTATCATTTCGAACAGGTTGGCGTCTTTGCCAGAACCGAGGCCGACATGGTCACCGCCATCACCATGACCAACGCCAACGAGGCGATCGGCGTGACGCGTGCGGCGGTCGAGGCGCGCATGCCGGTGGTGATTTCCTTCACGGTCGAAACCGACGGACGGCTGCCGACGGGCCAAGGCCTCGCCGACGCGATCACGGAAGTCGATATGGCGACGCAATCGGCGCCAGCCTATTACATGATTAATTGCGCGCACCCGACGCACTTCGCCGACGCATTGCGAGGTGGTGACTGGACCGCGCGGCTGCGCGGGCTGCGCGCCAATGCTTCGTGCCGCAGCCATGCCGAACTCGATCAGGCAACCGATCTCGATGACGGCGATCCGGTGGCGCTGGCCGGCGCGTATCGCGAGTTGATGCGGCGTTTCCCGCACATCAATGTGCTTGGCGGCTGCTGCGGTACCGACCTTCGCCACATCGAACAGATCAGCACGGCCTGCCGACTCGCGGCCTGATCGGCTACGGTTTTTGTGATGCAGACGGTATCTGGAAACGGGCTTTGCATGGCGAAGCCCGTTTTCTTGTTCGTCATTTCATCAAATTCTATTTGTCGGCGCGCGGTGCCGTCGGCAAGATGCATGGTCTCCGCATCAGTTCAGGTGAAAGACGTGGCCACGCAATATTCCGGCAACTACCCGATCGAAAACCGCGCCGGCGAAATCGAGCGCCTGCACATTCAGAGCGCGGCGATGGCGCCGGATTCGGAGGCGATGCTCGACCTGATCGGCGTCGCCGATGGCTGGCAATGCCTTGACGTCGGTTGCGGGCCAGGTGGCATAACGTCGCTGATGAGTGCGCGCGTCGGCGCGGGTGGCCGCGTGGTCGGGCTCGATCGCGACGAACAGTTCCTGGCACATGCGCGCGCCAATGCGCCGGCCAATGTCGAATTCCATCGCGGGGACGCCTATCAGTCCGATCTTCCGGCGGCGGGTTTCGATCTCGTGCACATGCGGTTTGTCGCCAGCACTGCCGGCGATCCGGAACGCCTGATTACGGAGGCGATGCGGCTCGCCAAACCCGGCGGCACCGTCGCGCTGCAGGAACCCGACGGCACGACGCTCAACTGCTATCCGCCGCATCCGGCCTGGGATCGGTTGAAGACAGCGCTGCTCGGCGCCTTCAAGGGAGTCGGCGCGGATCTTGAGATGGCGCACAATCTCTACGCGCTGGCGCGCGGCGTGGGACTTGAGGATGTGCAATACCGGCCGTTCCTGATCGGCGTGCGGTCGAACGACCCGATGGTCGACTATCTGCCGTCAACGGTGGAATCCCTGCGCGGCACGGTCACCAGGCTCGGCCTCATTCCGGACAACGAATTTGCCGCCGCGCTTGCGGAATGCCGCGCGCACCTGCGTAAGCCCGACACGGTCTTCACCATGTATACGGTGGCGCAGGTATGGGGGCGTAAGCCGCGCGCGCAGGAATAAGTCGATCGCCCGCAAGCTCATGCCGTGACGAATTCACTTTCGATCGACAAATTGGCGGTTCAATTTGCCTATTGATCCGTTGGCGGCCTAGATTGCCGATCAGGCTCAGGCACCGATCCCCCGTGTTGCTCCTTTCAGATCATTAAACTAGGCATCTTAATGCTGGAAATTCTGGCGACCGTTCTTACGGTCAAGCTCGTTATTGCCTATTCGATCGTCATCCTCGCCGGCATTGCGCGGGGGTTTACCGGCTTTGCCGCTGGACTGATCAATGTCGCGCTGCTGACTTTGCTGTTCGGGCCGGTCGAGGCGATCATGCTGTCCTCGATCTTCGCGCTCATTTCCTCGCTCATGCTCCTGCGGAAGACGTATGAGGCCGTGAACTGGCAGGAAACGGCGCCGCTCAGCCTCGCCATGGCGGCGGTGACGCCGTTCGGCACCATGCTGCTGATGGTTGCCCAGCCGTCGCTCGTCAAGCCCTTCATCGGCGCATTCGTCGTCGGCTGCGGTCTTTTGCTCGTGATCGGCTGGCGCTATTCCGGCCCGCGCAACGTCTATGTCTCCGCGCTCGTTGGCGCGGTCACCGGTGGCGTCACCGGTTTTACCGGCGCTGGCGGACCGCTTTCCGTGTTCTATTTTCTTGCGAGCCCGGACTCGGTCGTGACCAAGCGCGCCAACATCGCGGTCGCAGTGCTGGCCTTCGCCGTCGTCATCGACATAACCTTGTTCATCGGCGGCGTTCTGGACCTGGAGACGATGGTGCGAGCCGGTCTGCTGTTTCCCGGTACGGTGCTTGGGACCTGGTTCGGCATGTGGCTGTTCGAAATCGTGCCGTCGCGGATCTACACCGCGATCGCGAACTGGACCTTGGTGGTGATCGGCCTGTCGGTGCTGCTGTCGTGACGGTGTTTGGCCGGCCGCGATCTCTTATCGGCCTTTGCCGGCGGCGCTTCGCGTGCGAGGCCGTCGCGGTGTTGATTTTGCATGTCCTTGAATGAGCGCGGCGGCCGCGCGACCGGCTGCCTCGACATAGGCCGGGTCGCGATGGACCAGCATGGTTGAGAACGCGCCGTCCATCAGCAACACGATCTGACGTGCGGCCAACGGCGCGCCGGGAAGGCCGGCGGCGGCAATGCGCTCGCACAGCCAGGCTTCGAACTTCTTCTTGTGCGCCGCGCCGATCTTGACCGCCGGATGGCCTGGCATGTCGGCAAGTTCTGCAGCGGTACGCAGGAAGCCGCAGCCTTTCCATTTCGGATGGCGCGCGGCGGCGGCGACGTTCCGGAAGATCGCCTCGATCCGGTTCGCCAGCGATCCACCGGCCTCGTCGAACCATTTGGCGAACAGCAGCAAGTTTGGTTGGTCTCGTGATGCAAGATAGCCGACGATCAGGTCGTCCTTGCTCTTGAAGTGATAATAGAGCGTGCGCTTGGTGACGCCGGCCTTTTCGGCCACCGCATCGACACTGACGGCGCGGATACCCTGACCGTAGAACAGGCGGTTCGCGGCGTCGAGAATGCGGTCGCGCGTGATGGTGGCGTCGCGGGGCATGGCGGGAAAGTATACCGTCTAGTGAGTGTACACAACGGTTGCTCGGCCTTATGCCGGTGTTGATCGTGGCCGTCGCTCGGGCGCTGGCGTGCGGCGATGACGGATGACAGCACGGATGACAGCGAGGTCTACAGCGATGCCTGCGACGGTTCTTTGGGACTTGCACGATCGGATTGCGCTGGTGACGCTCAATCGGCCTGAGAAGCTCAACGCGCTCAGCTACGATCTGATCGACCGGCTGATGGCGCTGCTGGATCAGGCGGAAGCCGATGATGCGGTGCGTGTCGTCATTCTCACCGGCGCCGGGCGGACGTTCTCCTCGGGCGCGGACATCGCTGGCTTTGCGCCGAGCGTGCGAGCGGGACCTGAGGTGGCGCTGCGCGACTTCGTCCGACGCGGCCAGCGCATGACCGCGCGCATAGAGAATTTTTCCAAGCCCGTCATTGTCGCCGTCAATGGCCTGGCGCATGGCGGCGGCTCGGAAATCACCGAGGCTGCGCCGCTCGCGATCGCCAGCGAGCAGGCGGAATTCTGCAAGGCGGAGATCGCGCTCGGCTTCGCGCCACCGTTCGGCGGTTCGCAGCGGCTGCCGCGATTGATCGGCCGCAAGCGTGCGCTCGGCATGATTCTGACCGGCGAACCGATCAGTGCGCGCGAGGCGCTCGCCTTCGGTCTCGTCAATGCGGTGGTGCCGCATGAGCGCCTGATCGACGAGGCCTATACGCTTGCCGGCAAGCTGGTGGAAAAGTCACCGCTCGCACTTGCGGCCTGCCTCGGCAGCGTGACCCGCGGGCTGAATGTCGCAATCGATGAGGGACTCGCGATCGAAGCAAATTATTTTGCGCGCATGGCGGCGACGCACGACATTTCGGAGGGCATCGCCGCATTTCTCGAAATGCGCACGCCGCAATTTGGCGGAACATAAGACGAGCGGGCTCGCCGCGCGGGCAGGCGCGCTTTGGCGTTATTTCGGCAGATTTTCCGGCACCGTCACCGCCTGGGCGGTGAACAAGTCGGGATTGGCCGGATCCACCGTCACGCGCACCCAATGGGTGTCCGGATCGCCAAACACTTCGACCCGTGTGAAGTTCTGGAAAAAACGCTTGGTCTTTTTGCTCAGAAGCGGTCGGCTGATACGAAACAGGTGGGTGTCGCCATGGATGAAGGCGACCGGCTTGGTGAAACCTTCCATTTCGGTTGCCAGTGCATTGACGAAATGGTCATAGCCGGTCGTGCCGGGCTCCTTTGGCGCTTTCGCGCCGGTGATGCTGCGAATGTAGCGGCCCTTCAGGCTGCCGGTCCAATGCGACTCGAAGGCAACATTGGCCTGGGTCAGCAGCACCAAGCCGCGGATGTCGGGCGCCTTCGCCGCAGCAAACGCCTTCTTCAACCAAGCGATGTTGGCGGCCATTCGCTCCGCGTGCTCGGCGTCCATTTCCGGCGTGCGGCCAAGATTGTCGTTGCTGCCGACGATGTGGAAGGTCGCGAACACGACACTATCGGTTGTCCAGGTCAGGTTTTCACGAAACTTATCGAAGCCCGGGTTTTTTGCTTGAGTCTGAACAGGGATGGTCTTGACGCCAAGGCTGCGCCCATCCGGATAGAACATGTCGCGCAGCTTGGTCAGGCGCTCGATCGGGTCGACCTTCCTGTCCTTGAGCAGATGGCAGTCGGTCCAGTCGTTGTCGCCTGGCGTGAGAATGAAGGGATGCGATGATCTCTGAAACGAGGCCAGGACACGCTGAAAGGACTCATCGGTACACGGCATCGAGATTTTGTCCGGGTTTCTGGCATAGGGCCGCGGGTCAGCCTCGAAGTCGCCGACGTGCACGATGAATGCGAGATTCTGTTTGTTCATGGTTGCGAGCATGCGGTCGAACTCCTGCTCGCCGCGCTTGGAATAGGCGGTGTCACCAATAACACCGAAGTCGAATTTGCCGGACTGCGCGCTCGCAGGCGGTACAGAGGTGACGAGTAGCGCTGTGACCGCAAGGGCAGCCATCCGAAGCACTGCGACGCTTTGCGAGGCCGCGCGGTAATATGTTAAAGTCGAATGCATCTTGGACCCTCCCGGAGGTCGGTTTTTGTTGTGATCCGCGGTGACGCAGGCACTTTATTGGAGACCCGCCGATGACGGGTAAAGCCTTATGCTACCGCACGGCCGGTCTGATCGACAATGATCTTTTTGATCGCGGCGACGGGATTGCCAGCTGCCGGAATGTGCCTCCGGTCATTGGCTGAAAAAGTGCCTGCGGATCAATCTCAAAATAATTTTGACGGGTTCTTCTGAATCCGCAATCCTGTGCGCATCTGTTGTAGCTTCTTCTCATCGACATAGTCGGACTGCATGTCGATGATGAAGGGCAGGAAATAACCGTGAACGCGCATCTTGATCCAGGGCGTGTGGGTGGTCTGGCGGCCGACGCGGTAATGACTTTCGCTGTGGCCGAGTTCGAATATTTGGTCCGGCGCGATGCGATGCGTCCTGGAGATCAATGCGGCGCTGCGCAGCCACACCATGCCATCGTGCATGCCGAGATCGACCACATAGCGCGCCATATAGGCATGCATTGCGAGCGCCACGACCGCGAACACTGCCGCCAGGATCGGCCAGGCAGGATCGACCGCGCCAACGGCCATCTGATAGATCGTGCCGGAGACAAAGATGGCGGCGACCGCCACGAACAGCCAGTAGAGTGCGCGGACCTTGAAGGACTGGAAACGGTTGACGATGATGGTGCCGGGCGGGTAGGCGGCTTCGCCGCTCTCGTCGCCGACGCCTTCGAGCGCCGGCAGGCTGAGCTGGGCGGCCTTGCGCAAGACCGTCTTCTTGCCGATGCGCTCGGCGGCGTTGATCGCGATCGGAACCGAGCGCGCCGGGTCGGGGTGTTTCAGCACCACGCTCGCCACTGGAAATTTTTTCTCGTCGACTTCGTGCGTTCCGAGATTCAGCAGCGCGACGCCCTCGAAATCGGCGATGGGCGACGACCATCGCTCGCGGCTCACAAGATCGTGGGTCGCGACGTCGACCTTCGTGTCGGTGATGGTGACGTCGACCGTGTGGAACGTGCTGTTGACCTGCGGCCAGAACCACCAGCCACCAAAGCCGATGAGATATGCCAGCGCCACAATCCCCGCGGCAATGTTGCCGCCACCGGGAGCCAGGCCGATGAGCGGGGCGAATTCCCATACCAGCAGAGCAAGGCCGACAGCGCCAAGGACGAGCCAAAATATCGACAGGACCGCGACCACGATGCGATCGCTGGTGTCGACCCGCAACTGATAGGAAACTGGACGTTTGGCAAGATCGATGTCGAGCGGAAAATCGGCGGGAACGCCGTCGAACAGGGCCAAGCGGACACCTCTGCGCGTTAAAAGTCTGCCTCAGGCATGCGCATACTGAATGAGATTGAGACGGCGATCCATTACTTTGTCTTGCCGATGTCCGCGAGGCGAACGTCCCCGGTTACCATTCCGTTGCGGCAAAATTCATTGGTTTCAAGCTGTGCGGCGGCGCCGGTTCGTGCAAAATGACGGTGCGATTCCCCCACGCAGGATATTCACCGCTCCAACACAAGAGCTATCGCCTTGTCCTTCGTGACCCAATTGACCCTCGGCAGCATCATCATGGCGTTGACAGTCGTCATCCATGCCGCCGTGTTGTTGTTCATGCTGGATCCGCTGCGGAACCTGGCTGGCTGGCTGCGCGCGCGCGTTGGCCGTGGCCGGCAATTCGTGGTGTTCCTGACGGCGGTCGCCGGCGTGATCGCGGTCACGACGATCGAGGTTTGGATCTGGGCGGGCGCTTTTATTGCAACCGGTGCCATCGAAGGCCTGGAGCCCGCGGTCTATTTCGCCCTGATCAGCTACACCACGCTGGGCTATGGCGATGTCGTCCTGAGCGTCGACCACAGGATATTCGGCGGCTTTTCCGCCGCCGCCGGCCTATTGAATTTCGGCCTCACCACCGCATTTCTGATGGAGGTGCTGCGCGAACTGATCGGCCGGACCGACAATCTGAACCGCTGATTGCGGGATTGTCGCCTCAGCGGGATGGCAGGTCGCATGATTTGATCCCGGATTCTGGCAATCCATCGTTTCTCAGTTTGCCAGATCAGGAAAATAAATTCATCATTTAACGTTGCCTCCACCAAATTCGGCGACCATCGGCGCGCGATCCGTTGTGGAGACCGAGATTCATGACCGACAGGGACAAGTCCGCCTCAAGACCGAAGTCTCCAATCAAGGCGCAACACGGGCCAGCGCGAGCATCCGGCGTCAGCCGCCGCACGATGCTGCAGGCCGGAACGGCGGCAATGGCGCTTGGTGCGCTGCCGCAGACGGTGGGAGCCCAGTCGTTGGCCGAACCCGGTACGCAGGCGCCGCAGCCCGGAGGCGCGATGCCGTCCTTCAATCCCGGCATCGGCCCGTTCCGGCCGGGCAAAGCCAACAAAATCTATCCGGCGGCGCGCGCGAAGCCGCTCGATCGGCATTACAACATGGTGCTTTTCATCTCCGACGAGGAGACCTATCACGTGCGGCCGGCGAAGAATTATGCGCTGCCGGGACGTTATGAACTACAGCAGCGCGGCACCACCTTCAACAAACATTACATCGGCGCGGCGATGTGCACGCCTTCGCGCGGCGTGATGTTTTCCGGCCAACCGCCGCAGGTGAACGGCGTATTTGATCAGATGGAGCTCGGCTATGTGCCGAGCCTCAACACCAAAAAGCCGAGCATGGGAACAATCTTCAAGCAGCTCGGCTATGCCACGGCCTATTTCGGCAAATTTGAACTGCGCAAGGACATCATCACGCCGAAGCTGACGGTGAACTATACGGAGGCCTTGCGCGAATACGGCTTCGACACCTTCGCGCCGGACGGCGACAAGGTCGGTTCGCCGGATCAGTCCTACGACACCGATATCTATACCGCCAGCGAAGGTGTGCGCTGGCTGCGCACCAATGCGCACGAAATCAACCGCCAGGGCAAGCCGTGGCTGTTGGTGGTCAGCTTCGTGTCGCCGCATGACATCATGTATGGCGATGCCAATCAGCCTGGCAGCCGGATTCAGAAGTCGCAGGTCGGCATGCGGATCACGCCGCCGCCGGACAATGCGCATTTTGCCACGCAATGGACATTTCCGGAATCGCCAGCCATTTCCAGCCGATGGACGCTCCCGGCCGGCCGCGCGCGCAACTGACCTACCGGATCGGCTGGTCGGAGTTTCTCGGCGACATTCCGCTCGGCGCCGGCGCGATGTGGAATACCTACTACAATTATTATCTCAATCTGATCCGCGACAACGACCACAACCTGCGCGAAGTGCTCGACGCGCTGACGGCGCTCGATCTGTGGGACTCGACCGTGGTGTTCCGCACCGCCGATCACGGCGAACTCGGCGGCTCGCACGGCGGGCTGCGCGGCAAGGGGCCGCTGCCCTACGAGCAGGAAAGCCACGTGCCGGCAGTGATCGTCCATCCCGAGCATCCGGGCGGGCGCAATTGCCAGGCGCTGACCAGCCACATCGATCTGATCCCGACCCTGGTCGGTCTGACCAATGTCGATGCCCAGAAGCGCGCGGATGTTTTGAAGGGATTGCCAGGCCATGACTTCACGTCGTTGCTGAAGGCGCCGGATGTCGCGGCCGCGACGGCGATCCGAGAGGGCGTGCTGTTCAACTATGTCGGGCTGCAGACGGTGGATGCGATCTACATGACGCGGGTCTGCCGCGACATTGCCCAAGGCCGCTTCGCGCCGCCGTTCTCGGTGGCGCGGCCGGACTTGAGTGGACGCGGCTTCATCAGCTTCGTGTTCGACGGCCGTTACAAGTTCGCGCGCTACTATGCGCCGGACGATTTCAATACGCCGACGACAATGGAAGACTTGCTCGCCAACAATGAAATTGAGTTGTTCGATCTGGAAAATGATCCCAACGAGGTGTTCAATCTCGGAATCGATGCCGACAAGAACAAGGATCTGATCCTGCGCATGAACGATCTTCTCAACCGCCTGATCGCCCGGGAGGTCGGCGTCAACGACGGCAGCTTCCTGCCGGCGACCCTGCGCACCCCGGCACCGAAATTCAAGCCGGTGAAATAAGAGCGAGGCGGACTGAGTCCGCGATCAGTTCTCGCCGGCCAATCGATTATCCCGCAGCAAACACCGGCAAGGTCACTGTAATGCGCGCGCCGCCGGTCGGCGCGTCGGTGATCGCGACCGTGCCGCCGTGTGATTCCACCAAGGTGCGGACGATCGCGAGGCCGAGGCCGGCGCCGCCGGTCGCGCGATTGCGCGATGCCTCCAGCCGGCTGAACGGCTCGAACATGGCGTCGCGCTCGCTAGGTGGAATGCCGGGGCCGTCGTCATCGACTTTCAGAACGACGGATACGCCCTGGACAGCCAGCGACAGATGCGCGGCGTGACCGTATTTCAGGGCGTTATCGACGAGGTTCGCGATGGTCCGGCGTAGCGCCAGCCGGTCGCCCAGCACAGCGCATTGCTCGGCGTCAGCGTTGCAATCGAAATCGACCGCCGCGCCCTGGCTGCGCCGGTCGTCGATTTCGTCCCGGACCAGCGGCGCAAGTTCGACCAGTTCCTGCGATTGTTCGCCGGCGGCCGATCGGCTGGCGAG
This sequence comes from uncultured Alphaproteobacteria bacterium, assembly GCA_963806815.1. Taxonomy (GTDB): domain Bacteria; phylum Pseudomonadota; class Alphaproteobacteria; order Rhizobiales; family Xanthobacteraceae; genus CAWDZJ01. The sequence continues at coordinate 72,095 of CAWDZJ010000018.1, forward strand.
CAGCGCATCGTCAAGCAGCCGGATCATGTCGTCGATATCGGCGATGGCGCGGTTGCGCTCGGCGTCATCGGGGATGTGCTCGACCCGCAGCCGCAGGCGCGTGGCGTAAGTGCGGACGTCATGCGAGATGCCGCCGACCAGCGCGAGGCGGGCGCGCATCATGCTGCCGAGCCGATCCTGCAGCCGCTTGAAGGCGGCGGTGACGGCGCGGATCTCGGGCGCGCTGCGGCGCGCGTCCGGCAGCGGCGCCGGGTTCGGACGACAGGTTCATCTGATCGACCGCGGCCGCAAGGCGCGCGAGCGGCTTGGTCTCGCGCTGCATGATCAGCAGCGCGGCGACCGCGATCAGGGTTCCCAGGAGCCCGGCGCCGAAGCCGACGGGCAGGCCAAGCCAGTTGAGGACGTAAGGCGCCCGCGTCTCGATGACGAGCGTCTGACCGGTCCGCAGGCCGATCGCGAACAACAGGTTGTTCGATGCCGCCGGGACCAATCGTGGAAACCAGCGCATGAACCTTTGGCCGGACTTGGATGTAATTGAGAGCGGGCGGCCATCAAGTCGTGCGGCATAGCCCGCCCGGACGGCGGCGGGGAGGGGCTCGCCGGAAGCGGTTGATTGTTTCGCTGACGCCGGCAGCAAGCTGGGGCTGAATTCTCCCGTTGTCAGGCCGGTCACGATCAAGCCGCTGCTGCGCGGACGCGACATGCTCCAGCGCTTCGACGATTGCGGCGATCCGCTCCGGTGGCGGCCGCACGCTCGCCATCCGGTCGGCCTGCGACCGGTAGAAACCGCCGAGCGCCACGATCCAGACGGCGGAAAGGCTGACGAAGACGATCATCGCGATGCGCGCGGCCAGAGTGAAGCGCAGCATTACGGGACCTGCTTGACCGCGGCGGTGAACAGATAGCCGCCGTTGCGGACGGTGGTGATGAGATTGGAGCCGGGGCTTGCCGCGTCGAGCTTCTTGCGCAGCCGCGAGATCAGCATATCGACGGTGCGGTCGAACGGCTCGGCCGAGCGGCCGCGGGTCCAATCGAGAATCTGATCGCGCGTCAGTACGCGACGCGGCCGCTGGATGAAACAGGCGAGCAGATCGAATTCGGCGCTGGTCAAGGTCACGGTGTCCGCGTCCGGACCGACGCCTTCCATGCTGCGGGTATCGAGGTCGAGCACGAACCGGTCGAAGGCGTAGCGGCGGTTTGTTTGCTGCGGCGGTGTCTGCTGCGCGCGCCGCAGGATCGCGCGCACCCGCGCCAGCAATTCGCGCGGGCCGAACGGCTTGCCGAGATAATCGTCGGCGCCCATTTCCAGGCCGACGACCCGGTCGATCTCGTCGCTCTTGGCGGTGAGCATCAGGATCGGGATTGTGTCGGTGGCGCGCAGGCGCCGGCAGATCGACAGCCCGTCCTCACCCGGCAACATCAGATCGAGAATGATCAGGTCGGGCCGCAGGCGCTGGAGCGCGGTGTCCATTTCGCGCGCGTCGCGGGCTGTCGCAACTTCGAAGCCCTCGCGGCCCATGAATTCGCCGACCAGCCGGCTGATTTCCGGATCGTCTTCCACCAGCAGAAGCGTGGGCGCGGGGGCGTTCATGCCTCCAATGTCGGGCAAGCGCGAGGCCGCGTTCAAGGCGGCGGGGCGGCTTGTTACACGCTGTTACGCGGCGTTGACCCATTGAAAACAAATGTCTCTTCGCGGCGATAAGCCAGCGACAAGCGGGCGGCATTCTCCTCGCCGTGGTCGACGCTGATGACAGCGCCGACGGTGAAACGGAGAGATACCATGACCAAGCTTATCGCCATGTCGGCGCTCGCCGCCGCGCTGTCCATCGGTGCCGCCGCCGAAGCCGGCGCCTGGACCCGCAACGGCAGCGCCAGCGGCCCACGCGGCACGTCGTCGATGAACGCCTGGGGCAATTGCTCCGGGGGCACCTGCTCGCGCGGCGCGACCCGCACCGGTCCCTACGGCAACAGCATGAACAGCCAGGGCTCGGTGACCTGCGCGAACGGTACCTGCAACAGCAGCGGTCAGACCACCGGCCCCTATGGCGGGTCCCGCTCGCGCAGCGGCAGTTTCTCCCGCTGAGCGCGCGCCGGGGCGGCAGGCCCCCATTTCCCGCCCCGGATGCCGCCTTCATTCACCCTTGGAGCTGAGGGATGGAAAATCCAATGTTGCTTGATCCCATGACCCGCATGATCGTGCTGGCGACAGCCTTCGGATTCATGACGCTCGAATATTGTCTGGCGCGTCTTGCCGATCACGATACCCATGATCTGCGCGAAAGCGCCGCCTCGGTCGGCGTCGCCATCGGCCAGTCGCTGATCCGCGGCGTCGAAGCGATTGTCGTCGCGATCCCGTTTGTCTTCCTCTATGAGCACCGGCTGCTGGACTTCAATCAGACCAGCTTTGTCGCTCTCGCCGCGCTGTTTCTCGGCAGCGAGTTTCTTTATTACTGGCAGCACCGCGCCTCGCACCGCATTCGCTGGATGTGGGCGACGCATTCGGTTCATCACTCGGCGACGCGGTTCAACCTGACGGCGGCGATCCGCCTCGGCTGGACCGGTGCGATCTCGGGCAACTTTCTGTTCTTTCTGCCGCTGGCGTGGATCGGCTTTCATCCGTTCGCGATCGTGGCGATGCTGACGGTCAATCTGCTCTATCAGCTCTTCATCCATACCGAACTGGCGCCGCGGCTCGGTCCGCTGGAATGGGTGCTGAATACGCCGGCGCATCACGGCGTTCATCACGCCTCGAATGCGTCATGTCTCGACAAGAACTATGGCGGCATCCTGATTGTCTTTGATCGCTTCTTCGGCACTCTCGCGCAGGCACCGGCGGATGAGCCGCTGCGCTACGGCCTGGTCGGCGGCACGCAGACCTACAATCCGTTCCGCATCGCGTTCGGTGAATGGCTGGCGATGGCGTGCGATTTCCGCAATGCCGCCACCTGGCGGGACCGGCTCCGCATCCTGTTTGCACCGCCGGGCACCGTGAAGCCGCGTCCTCTCGCGCTCATTGAGAATTCCAACCAGCGACAGATCACGATGTCCTGCCCCAACCACCTCGTACCAGGAGAATGACCCATGCCGAAAGTCGCTTCCAGAACATCGAGCCTATTGTTTTTCGCCGGATTTATTTTGCTGCCGGCAGTCCAGGCCGCACCGGCCGCAGCGCAATCATTCGTGCCGCCGCAGATGCGCAGCGAGGCGATGGCGCTGATGACGGCATGCCGGGCCGACTACGATCGGCTGTGCGGCGGCGTGCAACCGGGCGGCGGGCGAATCCTGGCCTGCCTGCAGCAACAGGCGGCTAATCTGAGCGCGCCGTGCGCGCAGGTGATGCCGCGGGCGCAGATGCTCCTGAACGGAGCCGCGGCTGCGGGCGTGCTGCCGAAGTGAATGCTGAATCTGTAACGGCGCGAATTTTAAGGCCGCATGGATTTCTGAAAATGAAAACCCCGGGAGCGGCGGCGCCACTCCCGGGGTTGTATTTGATAATCAGCGTAGGATTAGAGCGCTTCCGACGCAATAGCATCGTGAAGCGCTCTATCTATTTGTTTTATCGCATTTCCGGACGGCGAACCGGTTTCCACTTCGCCTGGAAATGCTCTAGGCCAGCTTACCGGCGGTGACGCGGGCGTCCTTGCCGAGCGCTTCGAACACCTTGGCGACGATGCCCTTGGCGTCGAGACCGGCCTTGGCATACATCGTGTTCGGCGAATCCTGATCGATGAACACGTCGGGCAGCACCATGCGTGCGCACCTTCAGGCCGTTCTCGAGCAGGGCATTCTCGGCCAGCGCCTGCAGCACATAGGAGCCGAAGCCGCCGATCGAGCCTTCCTCGATGGTGATCAGCACCTCATGGTTGCGGGCGAGCCGCTTGACCAGATCGACGTCGAGCGGCTTGGCAAAGCGCGCATCGGCGACCGTGGTCGACAGGCCGGCGGCGGCCAGTTCCTCGGCCGCCTTCAGACATTCGGCGAGCCGGGTGCCGTACGACAGAAGGGCGATCTTGCTGCCTTCGCGCACGATGCGGCCCTTGCCGATTTCCAGCGGCACGCCTTCCGCCGGCATTTCGACGCCGACGCCGTCGCCGCGCGGATAGCGCAGCGCCGAGGGCCGGTCGTTGATCGCCACCTGCGTTGCCACCATGTGGACGAGTTCGGCCTCGTCGGCCGCGGCCATCAGCACGAAGCCGGGCAGGCAGCCGAGATAGGCGACATCGAACGAGCCGGCATGGGTCGGGCCGTCGGCGCCGACCAGGCCGGCGCGGTCGAGCGCGAACCGCACCGGCAATTGCTGGATCGCGACGTCATGGACGATCTGGTCATAGGCGCGCTGCAGGAAGGTCGAATAGATCGCCGCGAACGGCTTGTAGCCTTCGGTCGCCAGCCCGGCGGCGAAGGTCACCGCGTGCTGCTCGGCGATGCCGACATCGAAGGTGCGCGTCGGGGAATTCCTTCTCGAACAGGTCGATCCCGGTGCCGGACGGCATGGCGGCGGTGATGGCGACGATGCGGTCGTCCTTGCGCGCCTCCGCGATCAGGCGCCTGGGCGAACACCTTGGTGTAGGATGGCGCGTTCGACTTGGCCTTGCTCTGGGTGCCGGTGACGACGTCGAACTTGACGACGCCGTGATACTTGTCGGCGGATTCCTCGGCCGGGCCGTAGCCCTTGCCCTTCTGGGTCACGACATGGACCAGGATCGGGCCGTTCTTGGCGTCGCGCACATTGCGCAGCACCGGCAGCAGGTGGTCGAGATTGTGGCCGTCGATCGGGCCGACATAGTAGAAGCCGAGCTCCTCGAACAGCGTGCCGCCGGTCCAGAAGCCGCGGGCATATTCCTCGGCCCGGGCAGCGCCGAGCTCGACGAATTTCGGCAGGTGATGCGGCGAGCTGCTTGCCGATGTCGCGCAGCTTCAGATAGGTGCGGCCCGAAAGCAGGCGCGCGAGATAGGCGGACATCGCGCCGACCGGCGGGGCGATCGACATGTCGTTGTCGTTGAGGATGACGATCAGCCGGGAATCCATGCCGCCGGCATTGTTCATCGCCTCGTAGGCCATGCCGGCCGACATCGCGCCGTCGCCGATCACGGCGATGACGTTGTGGTCCTTGCCGTCGAGGTCGCGGGCGACCGCCATGCCGAGGCCGGCGGAGATCGAGGTCGAGGAATGCGCGGCGCCGAACGGGTCGTACTCGCTTTCGGCGCGCTTGGTGAAGCCGGACAGGCCGCCGCCCTGGCGCAGGGTGCGGATGCGGTCGCGCCGGCCGGTCAGGATCTTGTGCGGATAGGCCTGGTGGCCGACATCCCAGATCAGCCGGTCGCGCGGGGTGTCGAAGACGTGATGCAGCGCCACGGTCAGTTCGACCACGCCGAGGCCGGCGCCGAGATGGCCGCCGGTGACCGAGACCGCGTCGATGGTTTCCTGGCGCAATTCGTCGGCGAGCTGGCGCAATTCGCTGTCGGCGAGCTGCTTGAGGTCTGCGGGCGTTTGAATTTGATCGAGAATGGGGGTTTTGGAAAGCACCGACACGGGTTCTCCGCCGCTCAAAGGGGGGAAGGCATTCAGCCTCGTCTACTCATTTTATTCTTCTTATAAGCCTTACATGTAAGCCAGAATAGGGCAATTCTGCCACGCCAATTCGTAAGATTTGGTTGGGAATGTGTTGGCGGGGCGGGCGGACTTGTCGACGTTTTGTGAGGGAATTGGGCGACAAGATGGCCTTGGCTGGCAATCGTTCCATGCGGGGCCCGCGCGGGCACCGTTCCATCAGTGCCGCGCGCTGTTCCGTAAGCCCCCGCCGGCCCGAGTGCCGCAATCTGGCGCCACGCGGGAACCCGCTCAGTCCGGCAGTGGGATGAACTCGGCCTCGTCACCGGGAACACTGTCGAATCGCTTCTGGCGCCAGTCGGCCTTGGCCTGCTCGATCCGGTCTTTGCGTGAGGACACGAAGTTCCACCAGACGTATCGCGGGCCGTCCATGACCGCGCCGCCGACCAGCGAGATTCGGGCATCGGTGACCGCCTGGATGGTGACGGCCTCGCCCGGGCGGATGATCAGCAGGCGCCCGGCGGTAAAGCGGACGCCGTCGATCATGATCTCGCCCTGGCTGATGTAGACGGCGCGCTCCTCGGCATCGGCATCGAACGGTAGGCTCGCGCCGGCGGTGAGCGTGGCGTCGGCGAAAAGCGTGTCACACAGCGTCGCAACCGGTGATTTCACCCCCAGCAGCGATCCGCTGACGACTCGGACCGTTTTGCCTTCGCCGCTGACGACCGGCAGGTCCGCCTTGCCGTGATGGGCGAAGGTCGGGTCGGTTTCCTCCTGCGCCGAGGGTAGCGCGACCCAGCATTGCAAACCGTGCAGCGGTTCGCCGTCCCGGCGATGGTCCTGCGCGGTGCGCTCGGAATGGACGATGCCGCGGCCGGCGGTCATCCAATTGACGTCGCCGGGCCGAATCGGCAGCGCGCTGCCGAGGCTGTCGCGGTGCACGATTTCGCCGTCATAGAGGAAGGTCACGGTCGCCAACCCGATATGCGGATGCGGACGGACATCAAGCCCGTTGCCGGCCTTGAACTCGGCCGGCCCGAAATGGTCGAAGAACACGTAGGGCCCGACCATGCGGCGCTCGACATGTGGCAGCACGCGGCGCACCTCGAAGCCGCCGAGGTCGACGCTGCGCGGCACGATCATCAAATCAATGGCGTCACATGTCTGTGCGTCGCCTGGCACGGGGTCCGGTTGCGGTGAAAAGCTCATGGTAACGCCCTCGCGTTGATGATTGCTGGTAGGTCGGTAACGGCCGGCCGCATAAAATTACCATCGATGCAGGCGCAGGATGCAAACGCCGCTCGTTGCCGGCGCCGGTCGGATCCACGACTTGCTGCTCGCGCATATGGGGCATCCGCGGGCAAGTATCAAATCGGGGGCCCGGTGCGCCTGTCACCCCGAATTCCCGCCGCCGGCATGCGCTATCCAGGTAACAGTCAAGCTCAAAAACAGCCTTGATTACAATGGGGTTTGGCACCGCGTGGGAACGCTTGACGCACGCGCATACGCGGATAGTGTGCAATCGATTTCACAAAATCGGACGCAATGGGGCAAGTCGTGAAAGCATCCCAATTCATCACATCGGTGGTATTGGCGGCGGTTGCCGTCACACTGACACTATCGACGCCGTCGCAGGCTCAAGTCGCGAAAATCCATCAGGTCGCCGCCAAGCGCGTCAAGGTCGACAATGCGCCGCGGGTCTATCTCATTCGAGGCTTCCTCAATGTGTTCTCGACGGGAATGGATGAGGTTGCCGCGGACCTCGAGCGCAAGGGCATCTACGCAGAGGCCTTCAGCAGCGGATCGGGCGGCTACATCGTCGACCAGTTGATCGCGGACTACAAAAAGGGCAAGCGTGGACCGATCATTCTGGTCGGCCATTCACTCGGCGCACCGGAGGTGGTCTATATGTCCGACCAACTCGCCGCAGCCGGCATCACGACCGACCTGGTGGTCTCGCTTGATCCCATCAGCTCGGTGACGGCGAATGGCAAGGTTCGGCAATTGCTGAACTTCTACGTGTCGGACGGCCCCGGCCAGAAGGTGCTGAGGGGTCCCCGCTTCAGCGGCACGTTGCGCAATATCGATCTGAAGGGGCGCGACGACGTCGGACACGTCGCAATCGCGCAATCCCCGCGGTTCCATAAGGAACTCGAACGCTACATCCTGTCGGCGGCGCGTCGGGGTTCCGCCCGTTCCCGGCCTGCGGTTGTGGCCAAGCCTGGTGGCCAGCAAGCCTGTGGCCAGCAAGCCTGTGGCCAGCAAGCCTGTGGCCAGCAAGCCTGAAGCCAACAAGACCCAAGCCACGCCCGCTTCGGCAAGTTCGGACCAACCGACGGCGGCGATCAAGACCAGCGGCGAAAAGTTGGAAAGCACCGGCAGCACGGCCAAGCCGGCGGATGCGACCAGCAGCGCCGCCAAGCCGACGACCGATAACTGAGCCTTCGCCCCGATTGCCGTGGACGAATTGGAATGCAGCGGCGCGGTGGCGCCGCTGCATTCGTTTCTGGCAGGCTCATATCCCGCGCCTTTATCCTGCCCGTTGAATCTGGCACGGCTCGCAATGCATTTCTGATGAGAACGGGCGCCGATGACAGCCTCCGTCGCCAAGGCGATTTTTCTCGTGTTCGTGATCGCGTGGCTCGTGGTGCGCGTTCCGCATCAGCGTCGCGCGAGCCGGCGCCGCCCGCGCGTGATTGGCCTCGATACACGTGACCGTATTCTGCAGGTCATCGCTGTCGCCGGGCTCGGCGTCGTGCCGATTGTCTATGTCGCCACCCATTTTCCCCGCGCGGCCGATTACCCCTTCCTGCCGATCCTGGGATGGATCGGCGTGGGGTTTTTACTGGTCGCGTTTTGGGTGAACTGGCGTGTTCATCAAGAACTTGGCGCCAATTTTTCGCCGACGCTCACGGTTTATCGCAGCCACGCGCTGGTCACGACCGGCATCTACGCCCACGTGCGGCATCCGATGTATTCGGCGTTCTGGCTGTGGGCGCTGGCGCAGCCGCTGCTGTTGCCGAACGGGGTCGCGGGATTTTCCGGGCTGATCGGTTTTGCCATCTTCTTCCTTCTGCGGGTGGGGCGCGAAGAGGACATGATGTGCGCGGCATTCGGTGATGAATACCGCGCCTATATGGTGCGCACCGCGCGGATCATTCCCGGAATTTATTGACCCTGCCGTCTTGGCCGTTGCGCTGCCGCGCGCGGCCAAGCGCATAAAGTGAATCGGCTATGCCGCCTAAATACTTGTTCTGGCGGAAGTTTTGATTTGAATCGGCGCGACCGCGAGCCGCTGTTGCGCGGCGCGAAATGCGGCGGGCTTGATCGAACGCATGGCCTGTTCCAGACAATGTGCAACTGTGCCGGCGCGGCAGTGGGGAGATCGGGCGTGAGTGGTGCGACGGGTCCACGGATTTGCGTGATCGGGGCAGGGCCATGCGGCCTGACCACAATCAAGAACATGGTTGGCGGAAGGCCTTCCAACGTCGTCTGCTACGACGACGGCGAGGCGATCGGCGGCAATTGGGTGTTCACCGACGATCCGGCCCGCACCAGCGTCTATGACACCACCCACATCATTTCCTCGAAATCGCTGTCTGACTTTGAGGACTATCCGATGCCGCGCGGGTATCCGGATTTCCCCTCGCACCGCCAGATGCGCGACCTATTTCGACGGCTACGCCGAGCACTTCGGCCTCGCGCCCACTATCCAGCTCAAGACCTTCGTCGAAAGCGCCGCGGCGCGGCGCCGACGGCCGCTGGATCTTGCGGGTGAGGCATAATGGGCGAGCGCGCGACGAGGTGTTCGACCAGCTCATCGTCTGTTCGGGCCATCATCGCGATCCCTACATTCCGGACTATCCCGGCACGTTCACCGGCGAGATCCTACATTCGCGCGACTACAAGCGGGCCGAACCTTTTGCCGGCAAGCGGGTGCTGGTGGTCGGCGCCGGAAATTCGGCCTGCGATATCGCGGTCGATACCGCGCGGGTGGCCGAGCGCGTATGCCTGAGCATGCGGCGCGGCTACTACATCATTCCCAAGATCATGTTCGGCCGGCCGATCGATCTGCTCTACGCCAAGGCGCGCAAGCTGCCGCGGCCGCTGATCCAGCCGGTGATGGGCGCGCTGCTGCGGCTCTCGGTCGGGCCCTATGAGAAATACGGACTGCCGCAGCCAAAAGGTGGACCGCTCGAACTGCACCCGACGCTCAACACCAACATTCTGAACGCGCTGCGCCATGGCACCGTGCTGCCGCGCCGGGGCATCGAAAAGTTCGACGGCAACGATGTCCATTTCAAGGGCGGCCGGGTCGAGGCGTTCGACACCATCGTCTGGGCGACGGGGTTCCGCAGCTCGTTCCCGTTCCTCGACAAGGACGTGGTCGACTGGGACATTGCGCAGCGGCCGCCGCTCTATCTGAAGATGATGCACGCGATGATCCCGAACATCTATTTCATCGGGCTGTTCCAGCCGATCGGCTGCATCTGGCGGCTTGCCGATCATCAGGCGCACATCGCGGCCCTGCAGATCGCCGGCAAGCTCGCGCGGCCGTCGGACATCGCGGCGCGCATCCGCAAGGAAGGACCAGCATCCGCATTGGCGCTTTGACGGCTCGCAGCGCCATGCGGTGGAAGTCGATTATCACGACTTCCGCCGCGAACTGCTGGACGAACTCGCCAAAGCGCGCCCGGGTCGCATGGCGGCGTAAAAATTCGTCAATTCCGGATTTAAGACGCCGAGGCACGCCGGCCGTTGCGCGGCGAGGTCGGCAGACGTGCGGCCATGTGGACGTTACCAATTCAGACAGGGCAGGCATTCCGATTTGAGAACGACAGGCAAAAGGAATGCGCTATAATTCCCAATAATTACAAATATCGGGTGGCATTAGCACGCCCGGTCCAGGGAGAGATTGTCATGTCTACATACCCCGGCAAGGCTGGCGCGCGCGCAAGCGTGTCCTCCGCGCTCACCCGTCGGCGCTTCCTGGTTTCGGCCACCGCCACGGCTGCGGCCCTGGGAACCGCATCGCAGGCCGGAGCCGCAGGCGACTACGCCGGCAAGACCATCACGATGGTGGTCGGCTTTCCGCCGGGCGGCGGCGTTGATACCGGCGCGCGGCTGATCGCCCGGCATCTGCCGCGCTTCATCGATGGCAGTCCGAATATCGTGGTCCAGAACATGCCTGGCGCGGGCGGGGTCGTTGCCGCCAATTATCTTTATACCAAAGCGCCGCGCGATGGCTTGACCATCGGTGTGCCGGGGCGCGACTGGCCGCTGGTGCCGGTGTTGTTCCAGAAGGGCGCGCGCTATGAGCCGCTGGAATTCGACTACGTCGGCTCGACTGGCGAAGTGAACACCTTCGTCTGGCTGCGCAAGTCGCTTGGCATCAATACGCCGGAGCAACTCAAGGCCAGCAAAAAAGAGATTGTGTTCGGCGGGCTGACGCCGAGCACGCAGCCCAGCATGATCCCAAAAATTCTGGCGCTCAACGGCTTCCCGGCGAAGGCGGTGAGCGGTTATCGCGGCACGGCCGCGATCATCAATGCGATCGAAAAGGGCGAGGTCGATGCCATCGCCACCAATGCGGCGAGCTTCGCGCGCCGGCCTCACATGATGGACATGGTCTTGCGGGTGTTTCAACTGCTGCCGTCGAGCGAGAAGATCCCGCTGGCGGAGGCTTTCGTCTCCGACGAATCGAAAAAGCTGCTGGCCTTGACCGGCTACGCCAGCGCGACCGGGATGCCGCTGGTGGCGCCGCCCAAGACGGATGCCGCACGAGTCGCGACGCTGACCGCGGCCTTTGATAAGATGACGCGGGACAAGGCGTTCGAAGCGGACGCGAACAAGATCGGTGAGCCCAATGGGGCGCCGATTTCGGGCGGCCGCATCCGCGAAATCCTGAAGCAGACGATTACGGCCGCGACACCGGCGGTCCTGGCCAAATTCCGCGAGCTGGCCACGCATTGATGCAGTATATTTGATTTAATTCATGTGCCGACGCGAACGCGGAGGCCATGATTACGGAGGGCAGGATGCAAGTCGTTCAAGGCGATCAACTGGAATGGAAACGCGGGCTGCAGCATCGTGGCGGGACGTTTCACTACCGCAACCTGCTCGAAGGCACGCCCGGAACTATCGATAATTTCCAATTGTCGATGGGGCGCAGCGACAAGGATTTCTATTCGCCGCGCCACCGGCACAATTTCGAGCAGTTCCGCTTTCAGCTCGATGGCGTGCTGAAATTCGACCGCGACGGCACTATGAAGCCGGGCATGGTCGGCTATTTTCCGGAAGGCGGCTTTTACGGGCCGCAGACCCAGGAGGCCGATGCCACGACCGTCGTGCTGCAATTCGGCGGTGCGAGCGGCAGCGGATATCTGTCGCGTTCCGAAGTGCTGCAGGGCATGAAGGAACTTGAACAATTCGGCACCTTTAAGGACGGCGTTTTCCGCCCCAATGCTGACGCCGAAGGCAAGCGCAATCTCGACGGCTATCAGGCGATCTGGGAACATGTCCGCGGCCGCCGGCTGGACTATCTCCCGCCGCGCTATCCCGGCCCGATCATGATGGACGAGGCGCATTTCAACTGGGCGCCGTCGCGCACCGAGGCGGGGGTATGGGAGAAGACGCTCGGCGTATTCACCGAACGGCGGACGGAAGCGGGGCTTGTTCGCGTCGAGAAAGGCGCGGCGCTCACCTTGGCGGGGCGCACCATTCATGTCTGCGTTGCGGGTAGCGGTTCGGTCGGTGATGAGCCGGTGCGGAAATATACCGTCATCCATGTCGGCGCGGGCGAAAGCGCGATACTCGTCGCGGGTGAAGTCGTGCACATTGCTGCGGATGGTGCTGCCCGACCTGACCGGTCTTGAAACCGAAATCGACGAAGCCCATCGCGTGGCGGCGGAATAGCGCTCGGCGAACCTGCTGAGCGATCGGATAAAGCAATGGCCCGGCGTTGAGCCGGGCCATTTTTATTCTTCAGGGTTGAGCGCGCCCTGGGACCGACGCGGCCCCCCTCAACCAACGTCGAGAGGTTCCGAGCCGGTCGGTTTGCCGCCGGCGTCGAGGGTGATCTTCTCGACACGCGCTTCGGCCTGACGCAGCAATTCCTCGCAACGGCGCTTGAGCGTCTCGCCGCGCTCATAGATCGTGACCAATTCCTCCAGCGGCACCTTGCCTTCCTCGAGCCGCTTGACGATCAATTCAAGCTCCTCGATCGCGCGCTCAAAGGTGAGCTTCTTGACGTCGGAATTGCTGCTCTCGGCCATAGTCTGGATTCACTCTCGCTGTGGTCGACGAGGGCCGGCGAGTTCCCGCCCCTCGTCCGCTTTGCCGTCACTCAGGCCCGCGACGGTTACGCCGCCGCGGGGGTGCCGCCACTCGCCTTGCCGGCGGCCATCGCCAGGATGATGAAGGCCCAGCCAGACGTGATCATATTGACTCCGGCCAGTAGACCGATCGCCCAGATGGCCGAGGTCGGCAGGTTGGCCCAGATCAGCCCGCCGACCGCGATGGCGACAACGCCGCTGAACAGGATCCAGCCCCAGCCGCCATGGTCGCGCACGCGAAACGCCATGATGACCTGAAGCACGCCTTCGGCGATGAACAGCGCGGCCAGCACAATGGTGAGTGTCAGGATGCCGGAGAGCGGAAAGAACGCCAGATAGGCGCCGACAACCACGTAAAGCACGCCGATCAACAGGTTAAAAATGAACGCGCCCCACTTCTGGGTGGAAAAGGCATGAATGACCTGCACCACACCGCCGATCAGGAACAGCCAGCCAAGGAAGATCTTGGCGGCGATCGTCGCCATCCACGGAAAGATGATGGCGGCCATGCCCAGAATGACGAGGATGATGCCGAGCACCATGAACCAGGTTCGGTTCTCGACCACGGCTTGTCGCATGGCGACGGCTTCCGGCGGAAGGTTTGGCGAAGTCTGTGACATTGGGTGCCCCCTGTCTGCTGTAGTGTGATGAATGCGACTGACGGCAACAATAAACGAGGGCGGTTACCGAATTGCGATCAGAATCCGCCCGGCGCGGAAGGGATACAAAGGCAACGCAAGTGATTCTCAGGCGCCGCCAACACTAACATTTTATGACATCCGGAGCCACAATTGTCCGGAAATGGAGCGCGCCCGCCGGTTGCCGCGCTCAGCCACGCATCAAGGTGGTCACATGGGCGGCGACCGAGCGGGCGAGGCCCTGCAGGTCGTAACCACCTTCCAGTGTGGAGACGATGCGGCCCTGCGCGTGCTTGTCGGCAATTTCCATCAGTCTGGCGGTCGCCCAGGCAAAGTCGTCCTCTAGCAGATTGAGATTGGCGAGCGGATCGCGGGTATGGGCGTCGAAGCCGGCCGAGATCACCACCAGGTCGGGAGCAAAATCGGTCAGCCGTGGCAGGATCAGGCGTTCGAAGGCCTCGCGGAATTTCACGCCACCATCGCCGGCACGCAGCGGGGCGTTGATGATGTTATCGTGCGCGCCGCGTTCGCTCGCCGCGCCGGTACCGGGATAGAGCGGCATTTCGTGGGTCGAGGCGTACATCACCGACGCGTCGTTCCAGAAAATCTCCTGCGAGCCGTTGCCGTGGTGGACATCGAAATCGACGATCGCGACGCGATCAACGCCGTGCTTGCGCCGGGCGTAGCGGGCGGCAATGGCTGCGTTGTTGAACAGGCAGAAGCCCATCGGACGCGCGGTTTCGGCGTGATGGCCGGGCGGACGCACGGCGACGAAGGCGTTGGCCGCCTTGGCCGTCAGCACCTCATCGACCGCGAGCACCGCGCCGCCGGCCGCGCGCAAGGCCGCCTCGAAACTGCCGGATGACATCGCGGTGTCGGCATCGATATGCACGATGCCCTCGCGCGGGGTCGCTTCGCGCAATTCGTTCACCAGTTCGGCGGGATGGCAGAGCGTGAGCATAGCCTCGGTCGCCAATGGCGCCTGCTCGCGCGCCAGGGTTTGAAAGCGTTCGTCTTCCAGGACCGCTTCGATCGCGCGCAGCCGGTCGGGGCGTTCGGGATGGCCGAGCGGGGTCTGATGATCGAGGCAGGCGGGATGGGTTATGTAGAGTGTCGACATCGATGGCCTCCCGCCACGGACAGGTGATCGCGAAAACGGCGATTTCTGCCATTATCCATCACTTAGAGCACTTCCATATGCGGTTGAATTATGAAAGTGCTCTATCCGGCTGATTTGTCTCATTTCCGATCGAAGCGCTAATGCTTGATCGGACGAAGTTGAATCACTTCGTCCAGAAGATCATGCACTCAATCAATAAGTTAGAGCTCGAACCGCAGATAAGTGTACGCAATCTGCTCAAACTTGATTGCCCCGCAAAACCGGTATCCACTTTTGCTAATCGCGCTCTAAGTGCGGCGGCCCTTGCGGCCCAGCAATTGTTGTTCGAGCGCCTTGAGCGTCGGATCGGTTTCCTCGCCAGCCTCTTCGGAGGAATTCTCAGGGGCATGCTCTGAGGCATGCTCCGACGTCGCCTTGGACACCGCCTCCGACACGGCTTCGGACAGGTCCAAGGTCATCTCCTTGATGGCCGCGGCGAGGGCCGCATCGAGTTCGCTTTCGATGTGAGCTTGGGCGTGTTCCGCGGTGTGTTCAGCGTTGGGATTGTCCTCGTGCTCGTCTTCGGGTTCTTCGTCGGGCTCGTCATCGTTCTCGATGGGCGCGTCGCCGGCGTCGCCCTCGGTGGTGTCGTCGCCGTCCTCTTCGAGATCCTCTTCGAAATTCTCGTCGTGTTCCTCGACTTCCTCGTGCTCCGTCGTGTTCCTCGACTTCCTCGTGCTCGTCGTGTTCCTCGACTTCCTCGTGCTCGTCGTGTTCCTCGACTTCCTCGTGCTCATCGTGTTCGTCAGCATGAGTATCCGCCGCCTTGGTCGCGGTCTCACCATTCAATCCGCTGTCGCTTTCGTCGCCTTGGTCGTTATCGGCACCGGCGTCAGCGTCATGGTCTGTGACAGCCTCGGCGACCGCATGCACCGCGACGTGAGCGGCAGTCACATCAGCCACGCCGTGGACCAGGCCGTCGTCGAAGACGTCGGTCTCGTCATCGGCGTCACCTATCACGTCGTCATCGCCTAAGGCCACCGGTTGCGGCGCGGTCGCGGGTTCAAGGCTGACGTTATGGGGCTGCGGCGGGTCCGCCGGAACGAAGAAGTCGAGCGCAAGCGACTCGCTCGGATCGATGCGGTACTGATCGAAGTCGGTGATCCCTTCGGCGGCCAGAAAGCTGTCGTCGATCAGAAACCGTCCGGTAAAGCTGTAGGCCGGTTTCTGAAAGATGCGGCAGGCGGCCTCGGCCATGATCTCGGGTGAGCGCGAGCGGCGCATCATGCGCTCGCCGCCCAGCAGGTTCCGGACGGCCGCGGTGGCGATGGTGGTGCGCGGCCACAAGGTGTTGACGGCGATCGCCTTGGGACGCAATTCGCCGGCGAGGCCGAGCGCCACCAGGCTCATGCCGAATTTGGCCATGGCGTAGCCGGTCGCCGGCGCGAACCATTTTTCCTGCACGTCGAGCGGCGGCGAGATCATCAGGATGTGCGGGTTCTCGCCGCGCAGCAGATGCGGGATGGCATATTTCGAGACCATGAAGGCGCCGCGCGCATTGACCTGATGCATCAGATCGAAACGGCGCATCTCGGTATGTTCGACCGTCGACAGCGATATCGCGCTGGCATTGTTGACGACGATGTCGAGGTGGCCAAAATGGGCGACGGTCTTGGCGATGGCGTTCTTGACCATCAACTCCTCGCGCACATCGACAACCAGCGGCAAGGCTTGGCCGCCTACCTTTTCGATTTCATCGGCGGCGGTGTAGATCGTGCCGGGCAACTTCGCGTTCGCCGTGCTGGTCTTGGCCGCGATGGCGATGTTGGCGCCCTGGCGCGCGGCCTGCAGTGCAATGGCGAGCCCGATGCCGCGCGAAGCGCCGGTAATGAACAGTGTGCGGCCGGCAAGCGACATAATTTCCCCACTTCCCCTCTCGTTTCCTGCCGCGCGGCGCCTGTGCTGCGTCCCGTTCCCGCAGATGTGCCTTGCCGAATGGCAGGTCGCAATTTCGCCAGTCGACCCCAATTAAGGCAAAAGCGCGCGGCGTGCCAATGTCGCGAGGCGTGACAGCGTTCGCAGGACCCCGATGCAACTGACCGGAATCCACCACCTGACCGCCGTCTCCGCCAATGCGCCCGGCAATCGCCGCTTTTACCATGATGTGCTTGGCCTGCGGCTGGTGAAAAAGACCGTCAATCAGGACGATGTCGGCGCCTACCACCTCTTTTACGCCGACTATAGCGGATCGCCCGGTACGGACATTACGTTTTTCGACTGGCCGGCGGCGCGCGAAAGGCGCGGAACCCACAGTATCTCGCGCACCGGACTGCGGGTAGCGAGCCCTGAAAGCCTTGCCTGGTGGAAGGACTATTTCCTCAAGGCGGGTGTCGCTCACAGCGATGTCGTTGCTCGCGATGGCCGCCCGACGCTCGATTTCGAGGATCCGGAAGGCCAGCGGCTCGCGCTCGTCGTGGATGATGGCGCGGGCCGGCCCGACCAGCGCGATCACGCGCCGGTGCCGGCGGAGCACCAGATTCACGGGCTCGGTCCGATCACCATGAGCGTGCCCGATCTCGGACCAACCGACATCGTGCTGACGAAGGTCATGAACATGCGGCGCGTGCGCGACTATCCGTCACCGGAACGCGCGGGCGATGTGGTGCAGTCCATGTCTATGAGATGGGTGCGGGCGGCCCGGCGGCCGAACTACACGTCGCGGTGCAGCCCGGGCTGCCGGCGCGCAGCCTGGCGCCGGCGGCGTGCATCACGTTGCGTTCCGGACGCCGGATGATGCCGGCATACGACGCATGGGCCGACCGGTTGAACACGCTGGGCATCCCCAACAGCGGCAAGGTCGACCGCTACTATTTCCGCTCACTGTATTTCCGCGAGCCGAACGGCATCCTGTTCGAGATCGCCACCGACGGGCCGGGTTTTGCCACCGACGAGCCGGTCGCGCAATCTCGGCGAGCGGCTGTCGCTGCCGCCATTCCTGGAACCGCGACGGCGCGAGATCGAGGATGGATTGAAGCCGCTGTAACTGGTGAGATTCCACATCCAGCCTACCGCGCGCAATCGTCAGGCCGAGGCGGCTTTGCTCTGGAGGGCCTTGCGCGCTTCCGGATTGTTGTTCGCGATAATGTCGAGAAAACGCCGCGCGCAGTTTTCCCAGGTCATCGTCAATGCATAGGCACGGC
This sequence comes from uncultured Alphaproteobacteria bacterium, assembly GCA_963806815.1. GTDB lineage: Bacteria > Pseudomonadota > Alphaproteobacteria > Rhizobiales > Xanthobacteraceae > CAWDZJ01. Next base: position 89,917 of record CAWDZJ010000018.1, read on the forward strand.
AATCTGAACGCGACAAGCTGAGCGCGCGCAAACAGGCCGCGCGCAGATCCTCATCCAGCACGCCGACCGGCGCGGTGCCGATCACGTTATTTGTGGCGGCGACCGGATAGCCGGCGACCGGCAGTCCGCTGGCGAGCGCCTCCAGCAGCACGAGACCGTAGGTGTCGGTCCGGCTGGGAAACACGAAGACGTCGGCCGCCGAATAGATCTGAGCCAACACCGCGTCCTGTTTGGCGCCGAGAAAGACCACGCCGGGGAATTTCCGTTTCAGGCTGCCGGCCGCCGGACCGTCGCCGACCACGACCTTGCTGCCGGGCAGGTCGAGTTGCAGAAACGCGTCAATATTTTTTTCAATCGCCAAGCGTCCGACCGACAGGAAGATAGGGCGTGGCAGGTCGAGGTCCATGCCGGTCTGCGGCTGAAACAGCTGGGTATCGACACCGCGGCACCACAGATTGACGGACTGGAATCCGCGCTCGGTCAGTTCATCGGCGAGCGAGGGCGTTGCCGCCATCACCGCGCGACCGGCGTTATGGTAATTGCGCAGGCAGTTCCAGATCCAGGACGCCGGAAGCGGATAACGCGCGACGATATAATCGACGAGCCGGGTGTGAAAGCTGGTGGTGAAGGGCCGGCCGCGTGAAAGGCAATAGCGGCGCGTCCAATAACCGATGGTCCCTTCGGTGGCGATGTGAATCACCTCCGGATTGATGGCGTCGATACGGCGCGCGATGGCGCCGGATGTCGTCAGCGCCAGGCGAATGTCGGGATAAGATGGCACACCGATGGTCGGCATGCCGTCCGACGTGAGAAATTCGACTTTGACGCCAAGCCGCGCAGCTTCCTGCGCCACGGCGCCGAGCGTGCGGACCACGCCATTGACCTGTGGCGGGCAGGCGTCGGTTGCGATCAGGAGATGCATCAGCCGGCGGTCGCTACTATTGGCCGGGCTGCCGGCGGTCTCGTTGAACTTGAAAGCATTCGCTTGGCCCCGGCCGGGTGCGGATATTGCAAAGAGCCGCTAGCCGAATTCATGTCTCACAACGATGACAGTGGCGCGGGAATGTGTCTGTCGTAGCCGGGTCTGTCGTTTCTTTGTCGCATGACGGTGACATATCGGGCGTTGCAAGAGCTTGACCCGGATTGCCATGTCCCGACGCAACTCGATCTGTCCGAAGACCTGTCCGGCGGTCCTTGCCGGGCGGCGCGTGAATGCCATGGCGGCGCGCGGGGGGAATTCTTGCTGAGGCATCTTCTCGCGTTCGCCGAAAGGATGCTTGCGCGTGTAAACTGGCAACTCGTCGGATTTGCCGCCTGCGCGGCGGTGATCGCCGTTTCGCTTGTCGTTCTCTACCGCATTCTGTCCGATATCGATGTCGCGCAAGTGATGGCCGCCGTGGCCAACAAACCATGGCACGATATCGGTCTTGCAATCGGCTGCGTGCTGATCGGCTATCTAACCTTGACGTTCTATGATGTCTTTGCGTTGCGCACGATCGGCCGGCCGGAGGTGCCGTACCGGATCGCCGCGCTGGCGAGTTTTTCGTCCTATTCGATCGGCCACAATCTCGGTGCCACCGCCTTTACCAGCGCGGCCGTGCGGCTGCGGGTCTATTCCCGCTGGGGTCTCGGCGTGGTCGACGTCGCCAAAATCTGTTTCATCACCGGGCTGACGTTCTGGCTGGGCAATATCGCGGTGCTCGGGCTTGGCATTGTGTTGCGTCCGGAGGCGGCCGCGATGATCGATCACTTGCCAGCCTGGCTCAACCGCTCGCTGGCAGTTGTCGCCCTCATTGTGTTGGCGGTTTATGTGGCCTGGATCTGGCGAGGGCCGCGATTGGTCGGGCGAAATTCCTGGCAGGTCCGGCTGCCGAGCGGGCCGCTGACGCTCCTGCAGATCACGATCGGAATCGTCGATCTGACATGTTGTTCGCTGGCGATGTATCTGTTGCTGCCGGCGTCGCCACCGATCGATTTCCTGACACTCGCCGTCATCTTCATCGCGGCAACGCTGCTGGGTTTTGCCTCCCACGCGCCGGGCGCGCTCGGCGTGTTTGACGCGGCGATGCTGCTGGCACTGTGGCAGTTCGACAAGGAACAATTGCTGGCGTCGTTGCTGCTGTTCCGGCTGTTCTATTTCATCATTCCGTTCATTGTGGCGCTGGTGGTGCTCGGTGTTCGCGAGGCCATGCCGGTGTCTTTTCCGGCGGCTGCACCATTGACCGAGACCAAACCACAGCCGCCAAATGATGCTTGATGGTATCGTGCTGCTTCCGAATTTTGTGGAAACTCGCCCGATTTGACGGCTTGGCGCGGCTTTGGTGTCGTATTCTCCCCGGAAAGGCCAGAGGAAAATTTTTAGATTTGGTAATGTACGGTCAACCCGAGACGGGCAAATTCGGCCCCGCCCAGTGTCATTGCGGAATTGCCGCAGACCAAACTCAAAATCGGCCCATATCAAAGGAGGCGACGATGAAACGCGTAAAAACATTATCACTGGCAGGATTGCTGGGCGCTGCCATGCTGGCGCTAGTCACAATTCCATTTGGAGCCGCTCAGGCGCAGATGGCTTGCCGCATTTCGCTGAGTATCGTTAAGGGCGGCTTTATCGTTGGCGCGGCCGGTGGCACCGGCACGCTGACGTGCGGAAACAGGTCGTATCCGCTGGAAGTCGGCGGCATCAAGGCTGGACTGCTGATCGGCATCGCGAAGGCCAACCTGAGAGGGCCGGTGCGCAAGCTCCGCCAGGTGTCTGACATTGCCGGCACCTATGCCGGCGGCGGCGCGGGTGTCACGGTCGGCGGTGGCGTCAATGCCGTCGTCATCGTCAACGAAAAGGGCGTGGAACTCGTCCTGAGCGGAACGCAGATCGGCCTCGAAGGCAGTCTCGATCTCAGCGGTACGGTCATCCGGTTGCGACGCTAAATCGACTTTGCAGCGAGTTGATCGACGGCGCGTCGCTTAAGCGGCGGCGCGCCGTTTTTTATTTTTCGTCCGCCAACCCGACGGCATCATTGTTGATGCTGTCGCCTCCCAAGATCACGGCCTGCTCCAGGGCGGGCGCACAGACCGCGATATTCTCGGCAAAGAAGCGGCAGATGGCGAGACGCGCGCCGCTGTCCGCGCCGCTCTCGCCTGACAACCGTAGCGCCGCGAGCGCCTCATTCGCCAGCATGCAGCTGCCGGCGGCGGTGCCGAACAATCTCAGATAAGGTGTCGCACCAGCCAGCACGGCGTCGGGATTTCTGCCGTGGGTTGCCAAAATCCATTGCGTTGCCTGTGCGAGACTGTCGACCGCCGCGCCGAGCCGCAGGGCGGTCGCACCGAAGCCTGATTCGTTGCTGGCTTGCAGCGCCGCGACGGTGGCACGCAACTCATCAAGATATTCGGCAACGACGCTGCCGCCTCCGAGCGGCACCTTGCGGGTTGCGAGATCGATCGCCTGAATACCATTGGTGCCTTCGTAAATCGCGGCGATGCGTGCGTCACGGAAGTGCTGCGCGGCACCGGTTTCCTCGATATAGCCCATGCCGCCGTGAACCTGCACGCCAAGCGAGGCGACCTCGATGCCGATGTCGGTTGCGAAGGCCTTGGCGACCGGTGTGAGCAGCGAGGCGCGGGCATGGGCCGCGGCGCGCTTTTCCGCGGTGTCGGCCCGCCCTGCGCGGTCGAGCGCAAGCGCGGTCGCCAGACAAACGTCGCGCGCGGCGTGCGTGAGCGCGCGCATGGTGAGCAGCATGCGTCTGACGTCGGGATGCGCGATGATCGGGCTTGGCCCGTCCGGGGAATTTGATGCGCGGCTTTGCCGGCGCTCGCGCGCATAGGTGAGCGCCTGCTGGGTCGCGCGCTCGGCGATCGCCACGCCCTGAAGACCGACGGCGAGCCGCGCCTGGTTCATCATGGTGAACATGCAGGCGAGGCCGTGATGCTCCTCGCCGACCAGATAGCCGACCGCGCCGCCATGATCGCCATAGACCATGGTGCAGGTCGGCGAGCCGTGAATGCCGAGCTTGTGCTCGATCGAATGTGCGCGAACGTCATTGCGTTCGCCAAGCGTGCCATCGGCCTTGAGCAAAACCTTCGGCACGAGAAACAGTGACAGTCCCCGAGTGCCCGGTGGTGCATCGTTCAGCCGTGCCAACACGAAATGAATGATGTTGTCGGTGAGATCGTGCTCGCCGTACGTGATGAAGATCTTCTGACCTGTCAGGCGGTAAGTGCCGTCGCCGGCACGTTCGGCGCGTGTGCGCACGAGGGCGAGGTCCGTTCCGGCCTGCGGCTCGGTGAGTTGCATGGTCGCCATCCATTCGCCGGTGACCATCTTAGGCAAATAGGCGCGCTTGAGAGCGTCAGTGCCGTGGGCGGCGAGGGCGTCGATCGCGCCCATGGTGAGAATGGGACCGATGCCGAACGCCATCGAGGCGGCGTTCCACATTTCCAGGCAAGCCGCGTTGAGCGTGTATGGCAGGGCCTGGCCACCCCATTCGGCGGGGGCGGCAAGGCCGTTCCAGCCGGCTTGCGCCCAGTCGCGATAGGCGTCCCGCCAGCCGGGCGGCATGGTGACCACGCCGTCGGAAAACGGAGTGCCATAGGTATCACCGATCCGGTTGAGAGGCGCGATGACGTCGCCGGCAAACCGGCCGGCCTCGGTCAAAACGGCCGCGATCAGGTCATCATCGACGTCGGCGAACAGGCCCTCGGCGCGGGCGGCGGCCAGGCCGGCGCCATGGTTGAGGGCGAAAACGAGGTCGGAGACGGGCGCGCGATAGGTCATGAAAGGCAAATTACCCGATTATGCCGGCAGATGGCATGCGAGATCGGTGCCAGAGCCTCGACTGCCGCCGACACGTTGACCTCTTGGAGCTCTTGCCTTGGTGAGCGATTTCGCCCGAAAAGACTGACGGCTGTTCGGGATCGTGTACTAACGTCTTGATTCTTCGCCCGATCTCGTCCCCGCCGGTCGTGTTGAGATCCGGAATAACCGAGCGGATGGAGCCCAGGCGCAGCCGCCGGAGGTGATCTTGCGCCGACCGGCGCATATATAACGAACGCGGGGCCGAGACGTGCCTTAATGCAGCCAGCGAAACCACGATCTTTGGCGGAATGCGGTCATCGATCCGTTGATCAGGGCGATCCGCGCGGCTATACCGTCGCTCTCTCCGCGCCGAGGCCGCGCTCCTGATTGCGCTCGGCAAGACGTGGCAGGCCGCGCCGGACTGGCGGTTTGCGAGGTCGCAGTGTCGGATGGCGGGGCTCTGTCCCGCCGGACCGAACATTGCACGTGGTGGGGCGTAGCCAAGTGGTAAGGCAGCGGATTTTGATTCCGCCATTCGGAGGTTCGAGTCCTCCCGCCCCAGCCAGCCAGTGCGGTCTTCCGGCGAGCGTTCCCTAATTTTATCAAATGGCCCGCATTGCGGGCCACTTCTAATTGTTTCCGGTCTCTGCAGAGACTGAGTTCATGTCGCACGAGGACGGTTTTGGGCGAAAGTCTCCGCCTGCTTTCGGAGATATTCCCAAATTGAGGAGACGTACGCTGGAGACTATTTCGATGTGGCACTGGGCGGGGAACTCGCCAGTCTGGGTCAATCACTCGATCTAGGAGACGAAAGTTCGAATCCTACACATCGTCAACCTATTTACGAAAGCGTGGAGACCAGCTTTCGTTTAATTCTTCTTCGTCGTCGCCTTCGTCATAACCGGCTGCTGTCTGGCCGATTGATTGTGATGAAAGAATTGTGAGTGTCTTGCCGTATCGACCTAGATCAACGATTTCCTCAGTAACAGTTTCTTGGCGAACGCCACCCAGCCAGTCTCTGACGTCCACTTCAAAATATCTGCGTTCGCCAGAACGAATGCGCTCGGTGTTGGCGTTGAACTTCGCCGTTTCAGTGGATGACGGCACCGGCGTGCCTTTCTTGATCCAGTTCAGTTGAGGCAACGTCTTCATGGCTTCTGAGAGGAAGCAGTAATCGACAGTCTGGCCGGTGCTGATCACGACGGCGACGGCATCCTTAGCCAGTTCGGTGCAGCGGATGGCCGTTGAAGTCAGAGAGGTCTTGCACACGCCCGCCATGTGCTCGATGGCCGCGAGTCTGTACCGACGTTTCAGCTCGGCACGGAACAAGCTCTCTGGCATGAGCAATCCAGCAGCGAATTGTCGGCCTCCAACTCGTATGGGTCGCCGGACGTGAAGCCAGCATGAGAAACATGTTCGCCATGCTTCAGCACATGATCGATGTGTCCTTCTAAGAGATAGTGGGCGATTTCGTGGGAGACGCTGAAGCGTTCAAAGCCCACGTTGTTGTAACGTGTCGAGTACAGGATCCCGAATGTGTTGCCGTGCGTAAAAGCATGCCCGACACGCCTTCGGCGGTATCGGATTTCGGCTCAACAACGATTCCAAGTCCTTCGCGATGACGAAGGGATCAATCGGGAGCGCGGTGTAACGCGCTCGCGGAGAAACTGCTCCGCCTTTGCTTTGCCATTTTCAAGCGGAAGGCGAGGTTCATGATCACTCGCTTTTTTTGTTTTTGTTAGCCTCACGCTCGGCCAACGCCTTATAAAGATGCGGGCGGTGTCCGATCTTGGGCGGTGAGTTTGCCCATGTCGCGGTAAAGCGGATCTCCCGCTCGGCGAGCGCCGGATCATCGACGCGGCCGAGCAGTAGTCGGTCGTTACGTCCAGCGCATTAGCGAGCCGTCGCAGGGTGTCGAAGGACGGTTTCCGAATACCGGTCTCGAAGTGCGCGATGATGACGGCGGCATATGTCGCCTTCCGGCAAGTCGACTCTGGCTCCATTGCCGTAAGTTTTTCCCGCGCATAACGAAGGCGAATTGTGAAGATATCGAAGGCTTTAGATATTCTGTCATGTCTATATAGGCGCGTCCGAGTTGACGAGTTAGGCAAGTTAGGATAAAGATAGCCAAGAAAATTATGTCTAACCCGCCAATAGCAGACAAGAAATTTTTTTAGGCCCCGTCGGGGGACAAAAGATGGCACGAAAACCCTTCGGGAACCAAGTCTGTGACGCGCCGGAAGGCGCAAAGTCCAATGCCAGGGCGGTTCCGACGGCGCTTTGTCGCCGGTCGTTCGGGTCGCGCGCACGAAACTGGATCCGGTTGTGGCCAGCACGTTGGTGGCCTGTACAGCCGGTCGGTGCGAGTTCCGCGGCTGCAACAAGTTCATCTACGAGCACCCGCTGACGGGCGACCGGGGCAACTTCGCCGAGAACGCCCACATCGTGGCCTTCCGGGAAGGCGGTCCGCGTGGCCGTGACGGCGCGCGACCGGCCGACATCGACTGCATCGAAAACCTGATGCTGTTGTGCGCACCCTGCCACCACCTCATCGACACGAAGCCCACGAAGTATCCGCGCGCGGAACTCGAAGCTCACAAGATGGAGCAGATGGATAGGATTCAATGCGTGTGACCGGGTTGGGTCCGGCGATGCAGACGACCGTGCTGCAACTCAAGGTCCGTATCGGGACGAGGTCGTCGAGGTTTCAAACGCCGAAACTGCCCACGCGCTCATGCCGCGGCTATCCGCGGCGACCGAAAGGCTGATCACCTCACGGCGGTCGGCGACGAGAAGGATGATGCGTTTTACGGGTTCGCCGCCACGCGCATCCGCGACGAGATCGGTCGGCTTTACGCCACCGGCGGCGAACTGGAATCGTCAAAGCACCTTTCCGTGCTGGCACTGGCGTCGATCCCGCTGCTGATGGTCGTGGGCAAGTCATTGAGCAATAAGGTCCAAACGGACTTCTATCAGTGCCACCGAGACCGTGCCGAACGTTGGACGTGGCATGAAGGGAAGCCGGTTGCGAAGTTCGTGTCGCGCCGCTTGCGCGCCGGAACGCAGCCCGACCGGGTCGCTGTCACGCTTTCGTTGAGTGGGACCGTCGCGCCGTCGATGTTACCGCCAGGCATCGACGAGAGCTTCACCGTCTACGAGATCACGCTCGACGGCGAGACGCCTTATCCCGGCTGCCTCAAGCAGCGCGAAGAACGGCGCCGAAGCAGCCCAATCAACACAGCCATAAATGCTGATTTTTAAACTATATTCACGATTCGTTCTTTCAAGTCAACTGAACTGCCCCGGGTTTGCCGGAGGCTCCATCAAGTCCTGAGAAGATGGAGCCACCATGAACAAGACGACGAACAAGTTTTTCGCCTGAGGTCCAATCGCGCGCGGTGTGGGTAGTACTGGATTACGGATACCAGCACCCATCGCGATGGGCGGCGATCACCTTGATCGCGACCAAGACCGGCTTCATCTGGCAGACGTTGAACGAGTGGGTTCAGAAAACCGAGATCGACGCCGGCTAGCGAGCTAGCGTTTCCACGGACAACCGCATTAGCTTCATGGCATTGAGTTGCCGCCGAAGCTCGATGACAAAAAGCAGCCAGCGGAAACCTTGCGTGTTTTTCTTCGGTTTGCCCTCCGGTTAGTCGTCGGAGTGACTCTCGGCAAAGGCCCAGATGCGCCGGAACGGACCGTGTGATTTCAAAATCTCGGCTTCGATCTCGGCCAAGTCCTCGTCCGACAGCCGATCTACGTTGCCCATCGAGGCGGCTACCCAGGTGCGATAGGCGTTGTCCTCAAGGATGTAGACGGATGCGACCATTTCCTCAACGTCGCGGCCCGTCACAACAATGCCGTGCGCTTTCATGAGCGCGGTCCGATGCTCGCCCAATGATTTTGCCAAAGCGATGCCGCGTTCCTTAGTATTGGATGGCGATTGTCGCGATACAGCCGTTCGAGGCACGATTGATAGACCTGTAGTTTTCGCCCTTATTTGTCCAACTGAAACGCTGCAAACAAGTGCGGAAAGGACAAGGAATAACTGGAGGTTCAGCTTCTAATCCGGCATGATGTGTGCCGGTGGCTGGGATATTAGTCGCCGATAGCCTTGCCAAGCCTGAATTGGCTGCGGCTTACCCTGATGGTACGAACGCGGCGATCTCAGACTCCACTCGCGCCAAGGACTGTTTGTCCTTTCCGAAAGTCCTATTGGGGCTGGATTCGCACGTAAGGACAGCATCGTTGCAGTATGACAAGTGATGTTTACGGTCTTGAATGCCATCGCAATTTCAGTCACCAACGGGTACAGACCCGGAGCCATCCGCTCTAGGCGAGAGCCAGCGGTTGCATGCGCCACACTGTCCCCATGGGGGACGGCAAAAGAAAGGAAGCCCGTTTGAGTTTTTGGTACAGACAGCGTGCTCAGCTCTCAGGAGCCCACTAATTGATTTTTATGCCCGAAGCCTTAACGACCTCGCCCCATTTCGCACGTTCGGCTCGGGCGAATGTGGCGAACTCTTCAGGCGATGATGATAACGATGATTCTGCACCAAGCCTAGAAAGCTGTTCTTTGACCTGTGGGAGGTTCCAGATGCGACGTACCTCGGCCATAATCTCGTTTACAATCGAGGGCGGCGTCCCGGCCGGCACGAACAAGCCCTGCCAAGCAACCGCATCAAAACCTTTGATGGTCTCACCGATCGCGGGAATATGCGGCGCTGCTGCGTTTCGCCGAGACGTGCTAACTCCGAGCGGACGTACTTTGCCCTCCTGCGCATACGGCAACACCGTCGTCATGCTTTCAATGGCTAGATCGACGTTGCCGCCGAGCATGCTATTGACCACATCTCCAGTCGATTTGTATGGAATGTGCGTCATCTTGGTTCCGATGGCACGTTCGAGCATAACCATGGAAAGATGCGAAGAAGTACCCAACCCCGAAGTGCCGTAGTTTACCTTGCCTTCATTCTTTTTTAGATACTCGATTAACTCAGGAACGTTCTTCACCGGCAGCTTAGGGTTTGCAATTAGGAGATTAGGGAAACTGACGAGCTGCGTAATCGGCTGCAGATCGCGTTCCACATCGAACCCCAGCTTTGAATAAAGCGTGGGGTTCACTGCAATCGCGCTGACTGTGCCCAAAAGTAGCGTATATCCATCGGGGGCTGCTTTGGCTGCGTACGCTGTCCCAATACTACCCCCGGCGCCGGGGCGGTTGTAGATTACAACAGGTTGACCAGATTTGTCCTGCATGTGGCTAGCAAGAATTCGAGCCAATAGGTCAGCGGAGCCTCCGGCTCCGAAGGGCACGACGATGGTAACCGCCCGCTGCGGCCAAGACTGTGCGTGGACAGGGGCAGCCCAACCAAACACGGTCACAATTAAGGCAAATAGTGTAACGCGCATTTTCAGTGTCCTCTGTGCGTGATTGGAAGGAGCTTTTCAATTCTTGGCAGAGAAATAATACGAATTTGGCTTAAACGCGAAGATCACCAATCGTTGTTATTTTAGGTCTACGCCAGCCGCTTGCCGTACGTCCCCTTATAGAAGACTTTATCCTCAGCAATAATTTTAGCGAATTGTTCAGGCGTCACGCCACCAGGAAAAACCCCCAGCGCTTTCAGTCGTTCGACGATCTCCGGCGTTCTAACCGCGCCGATCACCGTTTGTCGATCTTGTCGACGACTGACCGCGGCGTTCCCGGGGCGGCGAAGAGTCCATTCCAAGCACTGAGCCGGAAGCCCGGATGGTCTCGCTGATCGCGGGAACGTTAGGAAGCGTGGACAGGCGCTCTGAACCCATGTCGCAATGATCTTGATCTTGCCGCTCGCCAATTGCGGCAGTAGCTCTGACGGGGTGCCGAAGAACATGTCGATTTCGCCCGCAATTAAGGCCGTGGTCGCGGGCGCCGAGCCCTTATAGGGCACATGCACGATGTCCAGCCCGGCGCGCTTGGCCAGAAGGGCGGTGGCAAGGTGAGTAACCGAACCGACTCCGCCCGAGGCATAGTTCAGCTTTCCGGGATTAGCCTTCGCATATGCGAGCAATTCCGGAAACGACTTAACCGGGATTGATGCCTTGACCGCGAAGAGCAACGGGAAGTGAGCGATGATGGTGATAGGGACGAACCGATCGGGGTCGTAGTTGACTTTGCGCATGTACGGAACCGTCACGATCGGGCCAGGAGGGCTCAGCATCAGCGTATAGCCGTCGGGTGCTGCGTTTGATACGGCATTAGCGGCGACGATACCTCCGCCGCCGACCCGGTTCTCAACCACGAAGGGCTTGCCAAATTTCTCGCTGAGAACCTTCCCGCTGAGGCGCGCCAACTGGTCCGCGATTCCGCCGGCGGCATAGGGCACTATGATGCTCACATTCTTCGTTGGCCAATCCTGCGCGTTGGCGGCGAAACTCGATCCGATTAACGCGACTGTCGCCAAGCCAATGCGAATCAAAGTTAGACGCGTAATTAAACAGTGACTGACCAGCGTTCTCATAATTACCTCCCTGTTGTTGCCATGAGCCGGACGTTAACCGGCCTGCTTAAACGACCGGTTGCGCAGCCGGCAAGCGGATGCCGAGCCCTTTTTTGATGGCGGCCTGATAGACTTCATGTGCTAGCGCAATGTCCTGCGAAGCGAGCCCGCAGGTGTGGATAGGATGCGCTCGTCGGGGTGCGTGCGACCGGACTTTCGTCCCGTCACAACGTCCTCAATTTCGGCATGCAGTTTTTCACGGCTGAAATGGCCGTCTTTAACCATCCCAAAGAACACTGGATTGCGCATGTTTAGATCCCAGCTATCCACTACGACCTTGTCCATACAAGCCCAGCCGGCCGGGTCGAGTTCCGCGCGCGCTAGTGAGATGAACAAGCAGCCGGGTTTGAGCCATTGCTCACGGCACATGATGTCAGAAGATGTAGTGCCGCCGACAATAATGTCAGCGCCGGAAGCGACCTCCTGAAGTGTGTTACAAGCGTTCACCGGAATGCCGAGTTCGGCCGACCATTGAGCGGCAAACTCCTCGCGCGTTTCTATTCGGCGCGAAGTGCAGCGAATTTCTTCGAAGTTGTAGAGCCGCGTCAGGCAGCGCAAGGCATTTGTGCCCATTGTGCCGATTTCAATCAGCCCAAGTACGCGGGGATCTGCCGGGCCAAGCCATTTGCAGGCGACAATAGGTGCGGCTGCACTGCGGATGGCGTAGTTCCAATGATCATCAATAATCGCGAGCGGAAGCCCAGTCTTGGGATCGGACAATAGGACGTAGCCCAGACGCTCTAGCGAGCCGACATTGTTACTCACACCATCGTCATAGTAATTATAGAGGCGAGCACCAGTCGAAGGTATTTCCTTCAGCAACACACACTTAAGATGCCAATGATTGTGAAACGGCTGCTCGACGTCGAGCTTGATGCTGGACGGAGTCGGCCACGCAATAGAGTTGCGCGCCTGCATGTGATAAACGTCCTCGCAGACCCGCAGAGCGTCGTCCACACTGAGAAGCTCCAACGTGTCAAGATACGAGATAAACAAGATATCCGAACGAGTCATCGACGAAGTCCAATGAACTGACTTTCGTTGTTCAGCGATCTCGATTTCAGCCGACTGTTGGTTCCTAGTTTAGAGCATGGCTTGAATTGAATGTTTGAAACCAAAAGGGACATGCCTGATATTTGTTTCAGCATCAATCTGTTCCAAGTATCGGTGGCGATAGTTCGTCTTGCCGAGTTGAGACGGCAACAAATCCAGATTTTAGCGCGCCCACATCAAGGTGGCACGAGTACGGTAAAATCGAAATATGTCGCGCGTTTTGTGCTGCGCCTCCCAAGTGCCCGCTTTCAAGACCGGATTTGACCACCAATTTATTGCTCTAAAGTTTCCAATTAGGAAACTACGTTTCAATTTACGTGATCTTACAAGTAGCGTCAATACCGGGCCTTGGGAGAAAATGGGCTGCTCAGCATTTATTCGGGGGCAGGCAATTTTTAGTGGTTTTTTTCGTGAGGCCGGAATATCTCGTATCCTACATGAAATCCCTGACCTCAGCCCTTCGAGTTCTTAGCGAGTTCACTACCGCGCAGGCGCCCTTGGGAGTTGTCGAGCTCGCGGATCGCCTCGGCCTCCAAAAGAGTCAGATCTCAAAAATTCTCAAAGCGTTTCGCGATTCCGGTTTTGTGGTTCAAGATCCGGAGACTAGACGGTACTCAGTCGGAGTGAACGCGTTTGCCCTAGGAAACAAGTTCGTCAACGCAAATCCATTATCGCGTGAGGCGCTACCAGTTATGCGCAAGCTGGTGGACAAAACCGGGCATTCCGCGACTTCAGCGTGCTTCATGGAAGCGATATTATCCATCTTCTTGCCGTTGAGGGCCGTCTATTTATTGATGGGCGGTGGCGTGTAGGGCGATGGATGCCCTATCATTCCACATCCGCCGGAAAAGTTCTTTTGGCGTTCAATCCATCAGAATTGACCGACAGGTTGTTGCGCAGCCGGGGCCTGCCTCCGATTACGCCGAATACCATTACAGACGAGCGCACATTTCGCACACTAGTGCAAAAGGTTAAGCGGCGCGGGTACGCCACCAGTAGAAGCGAGAATTATCCGGGCTCGGCGTCTCTCGCGGTACCGCTTTTCCGTGGCGGGCCAGAAGCGGTTGCGACGCTTGGCCTCATTTTGGCCCGAGCATCTGTTTAACGATGCCGAGGCCCTTCGAGGCCTGGTTTAGCCACTCTGGGAAGCAGCGAGGGAATTATCGTCAAGAATTGGAGCCGATGTTTATCCATTCGGTACGTAACCGGCCGCGACAGTCACTTTCGCTCCAATTTTACCGCTAGAGGCGGCAAAAATTGACGCCGGGCTCGCCTACAAGCTGGTCAAGCAGATCGACTTCCCAACTGAGGTATTGCCGCATCGCCGACTTCGACCCGCCGCTCGTAGTCATACGGGCGATAAAAAACATCTGTCGGGAAATCAGGTAAATTTCCACGTCCGCTTTCTATCGGCAATCCTGCTTTCACCCACGCGTCAGTGCCGCCGGCAATCGAGTAGAGACGCTGTGGAGCGAAGGCGAGATTTTCGGCGCTGATGGACGCGAGTCGCCCCTCTGGCGACGTCAGCAATGCCGTCTGATTGTGCGCTAAAGATGCCAACAAGCGCTGCAGATCGGCACGCTCACAATAACGAGCGTTGCGGCGAATGTGCCGCCTACGATATTCTTTGCTGTCGGCGAGATCAAACACAACTGCGCCGCCTTGCGTTAATAAGCTCGCCGCTTCGGAAACCGAAATTGAATGAGAACCCACCACCGGCAATAACTCCCTAATGCTCACGGGTGTGCCGTCAAGTCCACCTTCGATCGGCCAAACATTTGGCCAGCCCATTTGCTTTAGCCAAAAGGCCGTCATGGCGCCGCGCACTCCATCCGAATCGCAAAGTAAAAAGTCGCGCATTACGGGTTGCAACGAACTTGTCGACTGTTTGCACGAGCTGGCCACCCGGCGCCGAAATCGCACCCTGCGGGTGCGAACATCCGAATTCCTGGGGTTCACGAACGTCGAACAAATAAGTGGTTCGTGTGTCATCGCCGCGAGAGTCAGAAACTCACCCCAGGTTGCAGTACGAAGGTTAGCTTTTCGCAAAACGTTCTGCGCATGCTCCCGCGCACGCTTAAGCGCTGCCTCGTCTGGAACACGTGCACGCCGCGCCTGTCCCTTTTCTAATTCAAGACCGGCCAACCGCCAGCCCATCGTGCCGTCGCGAAGGGCGACGACCTTGTTCGGCACACCAGCATCAATCAGGGATTGCGCCCCAATAATACTGCGTGTCCGACCGGCACAATTGACTACGACGAGTGTTTCCGATGTCGGCACATTTTCAAGAATGATAAACAGATTCTTCCTCCCGGACAATTAATCGCACCGGGAATATTCATGGCCTGGAATTCGCTGAGCGGACGAGAATGCGGACGATTATGTCGCGCGATTTTCCATCAAATCGGTAAGCGTGCGCGGATCAATATGCGGCGTTCCCGAACATTGCTCAACAAATTCGCCGAACGCTTTGCTAGGCACGTTGACGCCGGAAAACAGGCGGTAGCCGCCTCCATTCGACAGATGCCTCCCCGAAGTATTGAGACATGATGATAGCCCATTTGCCGGATTACTTCCGCCGCCTCGATTGCCAGACCATTATCGACGTCACACAAGATAATTGGTGTAGCTCGTCGAGGAATCAATCGCTCTATACTAAGTTCAATATGCGAGAGCGGAATGTTGTTGGCGAAAAGAATGTGGTTGGTCGCGAAATCACCTTCGCGCCGCACATCGACAATGGCAAATTCCTTCGTGCCTTCGAAAGCGCGCTGAATATCGGCAGCGGATATCTGAGGAATTATCTATTGCTCGATCAAATCAGTAGGAAGTTGAGGGTGCTATGTGTTCGAACCAATTAGGGATGTCAACGTGAACAATGACGGGATCGATAGGTGAATGAAGGTTTGTTCATACGCTGGCAGTGGGATCAAAGTATGTGGTTAGTTCCAAAAAGACGACTGTATATCGCCATAAGTATAGGGATTGGCCACATCATGTCGCGTTTTGTTCCAGAGCGTGACGCCAGATTCCCAGGGCCATTGACGCTCGTTCATCGGCATGCTTAAATTCGAAACTGGGTTTTCTATAGGGAAACTAATCATGGTAGACCGTGTTGCGCTCATAAACAATGTAGTTGGCAAAGTTAAAAAATTAACCGCCGATGGCGTGACTCGCGATGTTCTCAAAGCGGTCGCGACCGAGCTTGATACTTTGGTCGCGCGTGGGAGCTTGTTTACGCGTGACGAGTTTCCGCCGCCCAGCGGCGAAACAAATATCCTTTACACTCTCTCCTGCGATCCGGATGGGCGTTACGCGCTATATCTTTCTTCTGCTAATGTTGGCAAATCCACACCGCCGCACAATCACGCCACTTGGGCGGTGATCCTCGGCATTGAAGGAGAGGAATTGAACAAACTATATCAACGCACCGACACGGCCTCCGAGACCGGCAAAGCGGTGCTTCGCGAGGTGGGCGAGCATGTCGTTGTGAAGGGCAATCCGATCTGCCTTATGCCCGAGGACATTCACAGCATCCACGTTCGGGGGAAGGAACCAACTTTCCACCTGCACATGTATGGCAAACGTCTCCAGGACTTGTCAGACCGACTGCAATTTGATCTGGCGACTGGCGACGCACTCCATTTCCCAGCCAATCCGAACATCCGGTGAGACATTCCGCGCGCCGCTAGTAGGCGTGGCCTTAAACGGAGAACGACATGTACGACTACGACTTTGCGCGCTTCGATGGGCTATATATTCCTACCGTAACGCCCTTCGATGCAGCAGGTAAGCTTGATCTCAAAAGTCTCGGCCGTGTGGCGCGATACCAGGCGGCGATTTCGGGCGTTGCGGGGCTTGTATCCTGCGCCCGCATCGGTGAGGGGACTGTGTTGCGTCCTGACGAGAAGATGAAGGTTCATGAGGTATTGGGCGCCGCCGCACGCGAGCATCGCAAAATGCACACGGCGTCAATTGCGCCGCAATCAACTGAGGAGGCGATCGAACTTGTTCGTGCTCTAGAGAAGCTACCGGTCGACGCGGTTATGATCTTCCCGCCGCTGCTGTTTGCGTGGGGAAAAGTCGATGGTGACCTGAAGGTCAAGTTTTATGAAGACATCGTCAACGCGACGGCGATGCCGATCACTCTGTTTCAAATTCCTGTGCGTAGCTACTGGTATGACCCGGACACGATTTGCCGGATTGCAAAGCTCAAACATATCGTTTCATTTAAGGAAGCCTCGTTCAATATCGAGCTGTTTGAAGAGACATGCCGCAAACTACGGGAATCTGGCTCTCAGATGCGGGTTCTAACCGGCAATGATCGTTTCGTCGGCAGGAGCTATGAACTAGGTGCCGTCGGCGCACTCATCGGTATGGCGAATGTCGCACCCGACCAATGGGCGGAACTGGACCGAGTAGGACGCGCCGGCGATTTCGCGCGGGCGATGTCGTTACAGCAAGAACTCGCGCCGCTTAGCGACCTTATCTTCGGCGAGCCCATTGTTGAGGCGGTGGCGCGCATCAAAACCATCCTGAAAAACGAAAACCTAATAGCTCATGACTGGTGTACGTGCTCCGCAGATGGTATTGCCTGCCAGCGAAAAGGTCGAATTGCTGAAACGCTATGCCGCATTGCGAGCACGAAGCAGTGTGGCGGCCGGCGCGGTCTAATTCTAACGGCCTGTCGGGACCCCAAAGCGTTCCCGGCCTTCAAGCAATTGGGCCGCTCCCGGGATGTCGGTTACGCGGCGAGTACAAAAGCATCGACGGCCGAGTTGGTGGCTCCAGTGTAAAAAGAATAACGAACGGAGGATAGCGAGGAAGTGACATGCGGGAAGAGGTGCATTGCTGCAAGTCTGTTGGCGTCGGTAGCCGGGCCTGACGACTCTGGCACCTACCGAATGTTATTCGGGGCGCCGCATTTTCGATGTGACGTGATGGCAAATCGATTTTTGATGGTGGCAATGCCGACGTCATCGTCGTTGGTGGAGGTGGCGCCGGTCTGTCGGCCGCAATCGAAGCGGCCGCGGCGGGTCGTAGTGTTATACTGCTGGAAAAGGCAGGCCGCCTCGGTGGCAGCACAGCTTGGTCCGTCGGTTCGATTTCCGCGACACTTACGCCCCATCAATTCCGCGCCGGCATCAAGGATAGGCCGGAGGATCATTTCGAAGATCTGGCCAAGTTCGCCGGGCCGCTGGTACCTCGCGACAACCCCCACCTGAGACGACTGCTCGTCGAAAATTCACCCGATATGTTCCGCTGGCTATTGTCCGAGGGTGTGGAATTTTTCGGCCCCATGCCTGAGCCGCCGCATCGACGTCCGCGAATGCATAACGTGCTGCCGAATTCTCGCGCCTTCATTGAGCGACTTGCCAAGCGCGCATTGGCATTGGGCGTCGACATACGAGTCGGTATCCGCGCTATGGCACTAGAACAAAGCGAAGGCCGTGTGGTCGGCCTGGTGGCGGCGACCTCGCGGCGGTAATGCTCGCTTCACCACTGGGGGTGCAGTGATCCTGGCCAGCGGTGATTTCGGCGGCAATGCTGAGATGAAAGAACGCTACATTTCCACCGAAGCGGCGCAAGTTGATGCGGTGAATAGCGTGAATACGGGTGATGGTCATTTGATGGCGCTGGAGCTAGGTGCTCGGCTTGTCAACGGAGACCTTATCTTAGGGCCGGAAATCCGGTTCGTTCCGCCGTCGCGCCGGCCGCTCTTACAATTGCTGCCGCCGATGCCGCTGGTCGGGCGGCTGTCACGCTGGATGATGGAGTACGCGCCCCAAGCTTTGCTGCGCCCATTTCTGATGAGCTTCCTAGTCACGACTCTCGCGCCATCTCAACATCTATTTGCGGCCGGTGCGATCCTCGTCAACAAAGATGGCCTCCGCTTTGCATCTGATAAAATCGAAGCTGGGATCGCATTGCCGATGCAGCCCAAAAAAATTGGTTATATTGTGATGGATGGCGTCATCGCTGCCAAGTTCGAGGCATGGCCGCACTTCATTTCCACTGCGCCGGGTGTTGCCTATGCCTATCTCAGCGATTATCGCCGCAGTCGCCGCGATATTTATCATTCAGCGCCCACGCTCGCCGCGTTGGCACAGCGGCTCGGTATGGCGGAAGCGGCATTGACAACCGCCGCGAAAGAATTCACGAAGCCGCCATTCATAGCGCTCGGCCCCGTGAAGAGCTACATCATCTTCACTGATGGCGGATTGGCGGTGAACAAGAACCTGCAGGTTCTGGATGCCAACGATCGTCCAATTCCGGGACTGTATGCGGCCGGAGCAGTCGGGCAAGGCGGCGTCCTTCTGAAGGGCATGGGCATCATCTCAGTTGGGCCTTCACGTCCGGTCGGATTGCCGGCCGCCAAGCTGCGTTTGAATGCGTCACTCCCATAGAGAGCGGAGCAGATTGAGGCGAGCGACGGTACTTGTGCGCAGCCTAGCGAATGCAAGCGGAGGAGAGTTCATGGCCGACACGACACTGATAGTCGTTGAGGATGATTGGTTTATGCGTCTGTTCGAGGTGATTCTCGATCCAAATACGTCAGCGGAACGCTACTCGGCTTTTGCCGATTTCGTCGCCCATGACGAGCCGGATTTTGCAGGCTATTGCCAGCGCTTACGCGACGAGGTGCGAGGGCTCTATCCGGCGCGAATTAAGCTGGTCAAGACCGTCGAGGAAATGCGGACGCAATTGCCAGGCGCCCGCGCTCTTGTCGTCGAAGTCGTTTCCCGTTGGCCGCGCCGAGCTTGATGCGGGCCTCGATCTCGTCGCTGTGCAAAAATTCGGCTCTACTCCTCGTAACATCGACACCCACGCGTGTGCTGCACGCCACGTCGATGTGATGACCGTCAAGCGGCGATCTAGCATTGCTTGCGCGGAAGTGGCGATCGCGTTGATGCTGGTGCTTGCCAAGAAAATGCAACTGTTGTTGGGGCGGATCAGCGTCGAACAGCTCCGCGCAGAGGGGTATCCCTATCATCCCTTCGACCGCCGGCATACCGCCAATTCCAATTGGGCGCGCGTTTCTGGTATCCGGACACTAAACAAATCGACTCTCGGCATCATCGGGGTTGGAGAAATTGGGCGGGAGATCGTTCTACGGCTGTCGGCTTTTGGCATGCGCATTTTATATCACCAGCGCACTCGATTAACGGAGGCTGAGGAACAAGAGCTGCAACTATCCTATGTTCCGCTAGACGAATTACTCGCTGAAAGCGATTGGGTCATCCCGCAATTGCGCGCAAATCTCAACAATCGCCATTACATCGACCGGACGAGGCTTGCGCAGATGAAGCCCGGAGCGATGCTGGTGAACATATCGCGGGCCGACCTCGTCGACCGTACGGCGCTGATTGACGCCTTGAAATCCGGACATCTCGGTGGATTCGCACTTGATCCACTCTATGAAACGCCTGGCCGCGCAGACGACGAGCTGTTGACCTTCCCCAACGTGGCGATGACTCCGCATATCGCAGCCCAGCCACGCCAAAACGCCCTGAGTGATATAGCTACAATGATTATCAATCTGGGACGGGTTATTGGGTGATCTAAGCAGTTCGCGCGATAAACCGACGTAGATTGGCGCCGGAAGCTTACAAAAATATCCCTAATGCATCGAAGCAAGGTTATCACAGAATGGGCCGCATTCCCTCAATTTTGGAAGCCGATTATCCAGAACTCGCCGAATTGATCAGCAAGCTGCGGGGCGGTCGTCGAGGTCAATTGCTCAAAATCTATCGGGCTCTGCTGCATAGTCCGGCGATCGCGGCTAGTTGGTTCGAATTCACGAACGCCGTTCGTTGGAAAAGCGAATTGGATGGACGGGTTCGGGAGCATCGTGGTTATCCGGATCGCGTTGCTCAACCGCGTCGATTACATGTACCGGCAGCACGTACCGCGCCTTGCCGCCGCTGAGGGCGTGACGGAAGAGCAATGTCGGGCACTCAACGATTGGAGCAAGGCGGAAGGCTGGACGCTAAGCGAGAGGGCAGCATTGGCTTACGCCGATGCCATGACTTGCAATATTGAAGTTGCAGATGAGGTCTTCAACGAACTTGTGGCGTATTTCGACGCTCGGCAAATTGTCGAACTCACCGTCCTCATCGGCACCTACAACATGGCTAGCCGCGTGCTGCAGGCGCTGAAGATTGAACTTGAACCACCGATTGCTTGAAAGCGCTTTATTAGCTTCGATATCGACTTGCTTTCCTTGACAGAACAACGGACCGATGATCTACTCAAAGCAATAATGGAAACATGGTTTCCAGATAAGAAACAATGCGAGCGCCTCGTAGTGTCGGTTAGCGGCGAATGGACCGCTCGCTTGGATTTTGGCCGAGCGTCGTCCGCATTCGCAGTATTTTGGAGGAGACATGAAAAACCAGCATTCATTTCGTGCCGCTTCAGCAATATTATTTGCCGCGGTCTTGCTCACGACCGCACCTGATCGCTCGTCGCGCGCGGAGGACGCGCAGCCCTTCAATGGCAATAAACTCACAATCTCTGTCGGTTATGGCGCTGGCGGCGGTTTTGATCTGTATTGCCGTCTGCTGGGTCGGTTCATCGGCAAGCATATTCCCGGCAATCCGACGGTCATTGTGCAGAATGTGACCGGCGCAGGAAGCCTCAAGCTCGCGAACTATCTTTACAACAACGCACCTAAAGACGGCACCGCGATTGGCATGGTCGCTCAGACCTTGCCAGTCGATCAGTTGCTTGGTGGTCCCGGCATAAACTTCGACTATTCTAAGTTCAACATAGTCGGTCGTATGGCGACAACCGCCACGCTTCTCGTTGCGTGGCACACGGTTCCGGTGAAGACGATAGAGGACGCCGAGAAGTACCAAATCTCTATCGCCGCAACCGGTCCATCTTCGGAGGCGTCCATTTTACCAGCGGTTCTCAACAATCTGATCGGCACGAAATTCAAAATTGTACGTGGATATCGCGGCACCAGCGGGATGATGATCGCGCTGGAGCGCCACGAAGTGGATGCCTCGACGGTAATCGTCTCTTCGCTGATGTCGCAATTCTCCCGCCTACTCCGGGACAAGAGTATCAACGTGTTAGTACAGAATTCATTGAAGCGGAATTCGGCCTTTCCGAATGTCCCCACCACGATCGAACTCGCGCGCGACGACGATACTCGGACACTCATGAAGTTATTCGCGGTCGGCGGTGAGATTGGAAGAACGATCATCGCGCCACCTGGCGTGTCTAAAGACGTGGTCGCCATGTTACAGAAGGCGTTCATGGACACGATGAAGGATCCTGAATTTATCGCGGCCGCCAAGCAGAGCAAGCTCGATCTAGCCCCTATGAATGGCGAGGAAATGCAGTCGATAATCAACAGCATTAGCGCGACGCCGAAGCCATTGCTGAAAAGAGCATTGGCAGCAAAGCAATCCGATTGATCGCCAGGCCGAACGCCTGGACAACGGCGTGAACAGCGGGGCAGGGGTAAGGAGACCCAAATTGAGTGACGAACCGACGACGGCGCGATCAATGACCGAGGATGCGATTTCCATTCAGGCCCCGGACTACGGCTCGCCGCCCGGCTTTATCTTCCGAAAGATTTGAATGATCGCCACACCGGTATCGTCTTCTGCCATGGCTTTGGCGGCGTTAAGGAGGGCACACCGGTTGGGCTGTCCGACTTGCTGGCGCAGCATGGCTACACAGTTCTGTCATTCGATTATCGCGGGTTCGGCGATAGTGAAGGGCTTCGGGGCCATCTAGTGCCGACAGAACAAGTCGAAGACACATTGCATGCGGTCGAATTCCTCGCACAGCGGCCGGGCATAGATCCCAAAAATATCGGGATCTACGGAACCAGCTTTGGTGGTGGTATTGCGATCTTGGCGGCCAATCGAAGCGAGCGGCTTAAGGCGGCATTTGTTACGGTGCCCGTCACTTCCGGCGATCGTTGGCTAAAAAGTACATGTCGTTATTATGAATATCGGGAAAAAATGGAACGCGCCATTAGCGCTATTGCGGAAAAGACGGTTTCCGGAAAGATGGAGATGGTGGATCGGTTCGACATCGTGGTGCCGGACCCGCATTCCCGCGCACGGCATGTGAACCAGCTGCAATTCAGCCTCGAAACCTTCTATCATGTTTCGTTGCATGAACCGGTTGCCGAAGCCGATGCGGTCCGTATCCCAGTTGGAATGATAGGAATTCGGGGTGACGTGTTAGTTCCAGACGAGCAGACGACTTGGCTCTACGATCGACTTTCTGGGCCAAAGCAGATCCATTGGTTTCCTATGGGCAACCATCATTCTGTTTATAGCGAATTGCTGGCCCAAGTTTCCGAACAGGCGATCTCTTGGTTCGATCGTCACCTGGGGCCTTAGGTGCTACATTTAAGGACAAACGCAGGCAACATCGAATTGTGGAACCAAGTCAATTGGACTTAGGCCATGAAATGACGTTTCAACGGACCAATGGGTTACGGAGAGCAAATGACGGAGTTGAGTGTTCACGCCGGCACAACTGAAACTCTTTTGCCATCGGACTTCCGCTGGCCTGGAGGCAAGCGCCTTGCCGTTTTTTTTCGATGCGGTTTCGAAGGCTGGTCGGACGGCCATTGGCCGGGCGTCGGACCGATGGGCAATCCGCTGAAACCCGGTTTTCCGGACCTCAATGCCATCGGCTTTGCCGAATACGGCCACAGGCGCGGAATTTTCCGCGTGCTCGATGCATTCGCGCGTCACGACATCAAGGGCACCATCATGCTCTCTGAAATCATGGCGGAACGCCATCCGGAAATCGTGCGGCGCATTTCCGATGACGGCCACGACATCGTCGCACATTCCTATGCGATGGACGTGATTCCGATCTATCTCGACGAGGAAGCGGAGCGCGCCAACATTCGGCGCACTGTCGATCTCATCGTGAAGGCGACCGGCAAGAAGCCGACCGGTTGGATCAGTCCGCGCGGAACGCCAAGCCCGCGCACCGGGCGGCTGCTGGCGGAAGAAGGCTTCGCGTGGCATGGCGACTCGCTCAACGATGATCTGCCCTATCTGGTGCATTTCCCGGCCGGCACCGTGATTTCGTTTTCGAGCAACATGGAATGCAATGATTTGCCGCTCTACATGCGCCACGGCAATCCGCCGCGAGTGATGCTCGAAATTTTTGAGGACTGGCTCCATTACGCGCGCACCTATGAAAACGGTCCGGCGCGCATCGATCCGACCATCCATTCGCATGTGTTCGGACGGCCACTCGGCATGACAGTGTTTCACCGCATGATCGAAATCGCCAAGAATTCAAATGATATTTGGATCGGTACGCGGTCGGAAGCCGTCAAGTATATTCTACAGACGGCTAAGCCGTAACTGAATGAACGCCGCAGCCGCAGCAGTGGTCTGGTCATCGCGTAGATTTCTTAAACGGTGAAGAGCGAAAGTGGGGGGGGCCATCATGGACGGTAAAAGATGGACCAGATTGAATTTTGTTTGTGGCTGTACGCCGGTACGTCTTTTTGACAAACTGCCTTTACAGCGTCATTTAAAGACGAGGGTAGATCGCGACGATAGGTGATCCTCGAATCCAAAAAGTTCAACAACGATCGCTTCAGTTAAGCGATAGTCGAAATCGTCAGGGAGAGGAAAGACAGATGTTCAATTTAAGAATACTTCATAAGTATAGAAGTTGCTTCGTTGCCGTTGTTGCGGCAGTCGCTATTCTCTTTTCATGCAGCAGCACGATTGCGGCTGATGCTGTCGCCGAATTTTACAAGGGAAAAACGATTAGAATTATTGTCGCAGTCGAAGCAGGCGGCGTGCACGACACTTATACGAGGCTGCTGCTGCCGTTCCTCGAAGAACATACGCCAGGGCAGCCAAATTATCTTATACAAAACATGGGCGGGGCTGGCGGAACAGTCGCTGCAAATTATCTCTACCAGGTGGCTCCGCGTGACGGTACCGCAATCGGAATGTTGCTCCAGGATGCAGCAACAGCACCGCTGCTAAATAGCACGGGTACAAAATACAAGTTTAAGGAATTTCAGTTTTTGGCCGGCGCTGAAATCAATTCGGGATGTCCTTGTTGTTGTGAAATCAACAGACGTAAAAGTTCTCGATGATGCGAAAACCAAACAAGTCATTCTTGGTTCCACAGGTAAGGCGTCGAAGAGCTATGTCATCCCGGCCATTCTTAACAGTCTCGTTGGAACCAAGTTTAAAATTGTTACCGGATATCGGGGCTTTCGTAGTATCGATCTCGCAATGGAGCGAGGAGAAATGGATGGTCGCATCGGGACATGGCAAGGATTCAAATTAACGCACAATAGTCGGCTCCAGGAAGGTAGTCTCATCCCTCTTGTGGTTTCGGCACTCGATCGGGAACCTGAGCTTCCTGATGTTCCAGCAATTGTGGAGCTGGCCAAAAATGATGACGATCGAAAGCTGCTTGAGCTCGTTTCTGGCACCGGAATTCTGCGGTCGAGCCTGGCTTGCGCCACCAGAGGTCCCGGCGGAGCGGCTAGCTGCACTGCGAAAAGCGTTTTCCGATACTTTGCATGATCCTCGTGTCATTGCCGTGATCAGGAAGCGTGGCTTGCATATTGATCCGGTGCCATGGCAACAGTTACAGAAGAAGGGGGCGGAGCTTGCCGATACCGACCCTGCAGTTGCTGCGCGCGTGATACAGATGCTCAATCTCACGCAATAACACGCATCGTCCATGTCAGTGTCCTTCGGCGAACTTAAACTATGTTTGACGAAGGGATCGCTAACACACTTGCGGAAGCTTTTGTTATGATTATTGATTCGCATGTTCATGTATGGAGCTATCCTGTCCTGGAAGATCTTGGAGAAAAGATCAGAACTACAGAAGATCTTATATCGTTTCGAACACGGTACCCTGAATTATATCAGCGTACTCTAATGGAAACGCCGGTCGACAATTCAGACATACTAATCGAGCAAATGGATGCTCACGGGGTCGACAAGGCAATTGTGCAGGCTCGGCCGGGCCGCGTAACTAATGAACAAGTCGCGCAATCGGTTCGCCGACATCCTGGTCGCCTGTATGGACTCTTTCGCATCGGACACGATCAAACGGCGGCATACGATTTTGTAGAAGATCCCACGACCGTGCGTGACGCTGCTCCGGCGGAAATAGATTATTGCATTCAGCAGTTAGGAATGAAGGGCATGGGCGAGATCCGAGCCCGATCGTTCACGCGCCAACTCGATCCCGAGTTAATCGCCGCGGATTTGAAGCCAATTATGGATACTCTTGGAAAGTACGGAGCGCCGATTCAGATACCGACTGCCTGGTCTCAGTTTCCAGGAGGCTTAGTCTATGGAAATCCCATTTGGGTAGACGAAATCGCCGGACGGCATCCAAACACGACAATAATTCTGACAAAGATGGGCCGCGGAATCCAATATTATTTCGACACCTCCATGGCGGTGGCGATGCGCAATAGCAACGTCTGCTTTGATGTTGTTGGCACCACTTCCGACCACCTTCGAAAGGCACTTGATTCACTGGGTTCGAAAAGGATTATGTTTGGAACGGACTGGTCAGCCACGTGGCGTTGGATTAGTAGACCAACTGACCTGTACACATTACGGCTACGCGTGTTGGAGGGTGCTAAATTAACGGACGAAGAGCGGGAAGACATTTTGTGGCGCAACGCGGTTCGCCATTATCGTCTGGACGAGTAGATGTGTTGGTTCATTCACATGAGCTGGGTGCTGCAGGACGTCCTGTCAAAAAAGTTTCAGGCCAGCGCTCATGAAGAAAGTTGTTGCCTATGTGACGGCCTGTCATGGCTACAGCAAGCGGCGGGCCTTCGCGTCGACGCGCCAGCATCGCTCCACCCAGAGGAAGCCGAGCGTTCGGGACCTGCGGCTGGAGCTGCGACAGCGCATACACGAGATCGTACGGACGAGGATCCGCTTTGGCTGTAAACGCGTCCATATCATGGTCAGGCGCGCTGATTGGACGGTTGGCAGAAACTAATTTATCGGCTCTATCGCGAGGAAGGCCTGAGTTTACGCGGTAAACGCTACGTCGGCGCAAGATGGTTGTTCATCGCGAGGCTCGATGCAATCGGAAGCATTGAATGAGGTCTGGAGCCTTGACTTCGTTCATGATCAACTCGGCAATGGACTTGCCCGGATTTAGTGAAGAGGCTTTCATTCTGTGATGGCCATTTCGGCCTCGAACGATGCCGACGATTTGTATCGCAGAGCGGAATGTCGTCGATGTGGATTGTAGAAGCCGTCGATGTATTGGCCAAGTGCCGATGTAGCAGCTGTTCGGGTCTGGAAGCTGGTCCGCCTGTCCCTACCGCAAACTCAACGGAGGTGACCGAACCATGCGAATCGGGTGATATTCCCCGTTGCTGGTCAATATCTGTAGGTTGCTCAGGTTCGCCTTGATCGGCTTGTTCTGGTCACGGGCGTCGTTGGAAGCCGAGATCCTGCCTGCCCCGAAGGCAAACTCAACAGAGGTGACCGAACTTTGCGAATTCGGGTGATATTCGCCGTTGATGGCCAATATCTGCTGGTTGCTCTGTTTCGCCTTGATCGGTTTGTTCCGGTCGCGGTCGTCGTTGGAATCCGAATTTTGACGCTGCGACACCAACTCGCCGTGCTGCAACGGAAGGTTCTGTGAGCAGGCGTTGAATACTCTCCAATAGCGGGCTTCGAAGATTCCCCAGTTTTGTCGTGGCGTCAGCCCTCCCGGCCTACTGACCGGGCGGGCTGGCGGCGCGGTTGTCGCCGATGCTGGTCCCCTTGGCGGGAGGGAGCAGCACGGTGGTCAATCTCGGGGAGCTTATGATGATCCTGGAACTTCACCGGCAGGGGCTAACGGCCTCTGCCATCGCCCGCCAGCTTGGCGTCGATCGTAAGACGGTACGGAAATACATAGCCTGAGGCTTGGAGCCGCCAGCGTACGGTCCGCGGCCAGTTCAGCAGAAAAGCACTGATCCGTTTCTGCCCTATCTGCTGGACCGATTGGCGGCATTTCCTGGGCTGACCGCAGTTCGGCTTTGCCGTGAATTGCGCGAGCGCGGCGATGCCGGCGGCTACACCGCGGTAAAACGCGCGGTGCGCGAGATCAGGCCTATCGACGTCACGCCGTTCGAGGTGCGGTTCGATATCAACCCCGTGAGCAGGCCCAGGTTGATCTGGCCCGGTTCGAAGTTAAATTTGCTGAGGAACCGGGAGTGACGCGGATTGCCTGGCTGTTCTCGATGGTGCTGGATTACTCACGATTGATCTGGGCGCGATTTATCGTCCACCAGGATCTGCAATCGGTCCTGCGCTGCCACATCGCCGCGCTGGAGGCGATCGGCGGCACCCCCCCGGGAAATTCTCGACGACCGCATGAAGACCGCGGTGATCGACGAGGACCCGGAGGGGCTTGTGATCTACAATCGGGCTCTCTCGACCTGGCCCGAGACTACGGCTTCCAGCTACGCGCCTTGACTCGGAGGAGGGGACCTCCGTCTCAGGGCTGGAAGACGTTTCTGCGCAATATGCTGACGGCATTGCGGCAATGGATCTTTTTGTCGTTCCGGCGATGTCCTTTCGACTTCTGTTCGGATTGCTGATCGTGCGGTATGACCGCCGGGAGCTCGTCTGGGTTTCGGTCACCGGGGATCCGACGGCCGAATGGGTTGCTCGCCAGTTGACGGAAGCCTTCGGCTGGGACACGGCACCTCGGTATCTGTTGCGCGATCGAGACCGGGTATATGGCAATGTATTTGTCCAACGTGTCCGGGCCATGGGCATCCGAGATCGGCCCATTGCGGCGCGGTCACCATGGCAGAACGGATATTGCGAAAGGGCGATCGGCTCGATCCGGCGGGACTGCCTTGACCATGTCGTCGTATTTGGCGAGCGCCATCTGCGCCATTTGCTGCGGTGCTATGCTGATTACTACAATCATAGCCGCACACACCTGTCACTGGGTAAGGATGCCCCCGCAGGAGGCAGATACAGGGCGTTGGGCGCATTGCAACGACACCTGTACTGGGTGGCCTGCATCATCGGTACGTTCGAATCTAATTTCCGACAAGGACAGGGTCCGAGGTCAGTCGATTAGTCCTGTTCGCCAAATTACATTGCTCCAGCCGCGTGATGCGACGCACGCCTTCGCTTTAGGATGTGAAACCCAACAAGCATGCCGCCAAGAATAAAGGCGCCAACTTGCAGGTAAATGTACGGTGTCAATATTGCTACGCCGAGAATCACGCGGGCCACGCGTTCCACTGCGGAGAGCCGGTCCGGGTCGACGCCGCTGGTGCCGGTCGCAACAAGCCAGATCGCCAGCGGCAGACGGATCAGCACGCCGAGGAATGGCAGCCAATCGACGCCGAGCACCAGTACCAGCGAGGGATTGTAGACGAACACAAACGGAATCAGGAATCCGACCGCCGCAATGCGCATCGCCTGAAGGCCGGTCGTGAGCGGATTTGCACCGGCGATCGGCGCCGCCGCGTAGGCGGCGATCGCAACCGGCGGCGTAATGTTCGAGAGTACTCCATAGTAGAGAACGAACAGATGAACGATCAGCAGCGGCACGCCGATCTTCGCTATCGCCGGACCAAGAATCAGCACGATGATCAGATAGGCAGGCAACGTCGGCAGTCCCATGCCGAGCAACAAACATGCAGCAGCGGCGACCAACAGCGCGAGGATCAGGTTCCCCTGTCCGAGTTCGGAAAGCAGACTCGCAAACCGGAGCCCGATGCCCGTCATATTGATAACTCCGATGACAATGCCGATCGCGCCAACCGCTATAATGATCTGTGCACATTGGCGGCCACCATTCGCCAGATTGTGCAACAAAGGCATCGGGTTTCGGCGCAATTGCGGATCCAACACCAGTGCGACCACGACTACCGCAATCAGCGCCCAAAAACCGGCCGCTGCCGGCGACCGTCCCGCTAGCAACACCGTCACGACAATGCCCACTGGAATGACAAAGCGCAGCGATTGCAGCCAGTCATCTCTATTGATAACCGGCCGTTCGGCGACCGGCACTGGGCCAATATTGCGACGCACCAATTCCGTGTAGACCGACACGAATAAAGACAAATAGTAGAATATGCGCTGGCAGTACCGCAGCCGCAGCGACCACTAGATAAGGCACGCCAACCAGTTCGGCCATCACGAAGGCGACTGCTGCCATAACAGGAGGAGTAAACTGCCCGCCGGAGGAAGCAGCAGCTTCAACGCCAGCTGCGAAAGATGGTGGAAAGCCTTGCCGCTTGATCAAGGGAATTGTGAACACGCCAGTGGCGACGACGTTGGCAACCGGGCTGCCAGAGATCGAGCCAAACAATGCGCTCGCGGCGATGGCCGCATGCGCCGGACCACCGCGGATTCGGGCAGTCGCGGCAGTCGACATCTTGATAAGGATCGCGCCGGCGCCGGTGCCTTCCAACAGCGCGCCAAACACAATGAAAATAACGACGATCGAGGCGATGATTCCGACTGGAAAGCCGAATACTCCGTCGAAGCTGTACCAGACCGCCCGCATAGTTTCTTCGAAGCTGAAGCCCGCGTGGGTGAATATCCACGGCAGCCGAGATCCGTAAACTCCGTAAACAATCGCAAGCGCACAAATGATAGCCAGCGCCGAACCGAATCCGCGCCGGGTCAATTCGATGACGACCGCAATACCGAATAGCGCGATGAAAAGCTCGGACTGCGCCAGGATGAAAACGCCCTCCCAGAGCGATTCGTAGGTCTGAAAGAACCAACCAATCGCGAACAGGAAACCAGATATTAGGACCGCATCGATCAGCCATAGCAAAACGCGCACCTTGGGAGCAGCGTCCTTGTGTCGAATCGCCAGCGGATCTGAGAGCAGAATGATAACGCCGGAGAGCCCGATCGCGCCGCCGCGCAACATGCCTTCGTCGAACAGCGCGAAACCGGTGACATAGATCGCAAGTAGGGACATCACCAGTGACAGAGCGTAGCCGCTGCGTTGGCAAATTGTACCGATCCATTGCATCTTATTTTATCCATTGCGCAAGCGGCCATCGAGTGATTCTCAACAGCACACGCACAGTGCGGCGGCTTGGATGGCGACTGCTGACACCTTCGAGTGAGCTGGCACCGCATTACCGCATGGATTTAGTGTGGTGGATTTGAATTTCGCCAGATGATTTGCGGTAGGACTTCAAACGAAATTCAAATCCTAATCCTAATCCACACTCGATTCACAAACCTGCTAGTGCCCTTTTCGAATCCGAAGTTCGTACGCAGCAGGCTGAATAGTATGACGAACTTTGGTTTCAGGACACTAGCGGAAAGCGGTACCAGCAGGAATGCCTTTATAGGCTCAAGAGATATTATTTCTTTGGCGCGTACTTCGCCCGGTCCTCCGGCCGGTCAAGGTCCAGCCCTTTCGGAATCGTCAAGCCAATTTCCCGATAATATTTTTCGGCGCCGGGATGCAGCTTGCCGGCGATCGCTTCCAGGGCCCCCTGGAGGTTGACCGAAGTCTTCATCCAAGGCGCCATTGCATGCGCCTCATCGATGTGCTCCCAGAACGCTTTCGTCATCTTGTAAACGACGTCGGTCGGCATATCAGCCCGCGTGGAGAGGCCGACAAATGCTCCGGTGGCAAGAATCGGATCGGTGTTTACAAGGTTCTTTCCATAGACGTCGGGCGCAATTACCGTGACGTCGCCGGCCCGGCTGCCCGAAATACTTCTTCGCCGCCGGATGATTAAATTTGCTTTTATCAAGCCCTAGTATTCGGATCTTGTTCTGCAGTGCAATCTGTTGGACTTGCGGACTAGGCGCATTCGTCGTTGGAATCCAGACGTCGAACTTGCGATCCTGGAATGCTGTCGCGGCCGCGCCCCAGCCCATTTTGACCTGGGTGTAGTCGCGGCCTGGCTTATAGTCAGTCATAGCCTCGATCAACAGTTCGGCATTGCGCGTAGCCACTCCACCGGGCGGGCCGAGGAATACCTTTTTGCCCTTGATATCCTTGAGCGACTTGATGCCGGAATCAGCATAGACGACGAAATGGTATACGCCGATCGGATAGGAGAAGATCATCGCGAGCTTGCGCGCTCGCGCCGGACCATCAGTGAGCTTCTTGAACGGCCCAATCTGTTCGTACATCAACCAATATCCGGTTGGCGCACTCATAAAGAAATCCATCTTGCCGTCCGTGGCGAGCAATTGATGCTGCGTCGCTGCACCGGTTGCTGATATCTGGATCTCGACGCCGGGGACATATTTGTTTACTGCATTGGCCCAGGCTGTGTTAACGATAAATGGCGTCGTACCCGGCGGGAAACTACCGAATTTGTAAAATTTCTTTTCATCTGCGAGCGAAGAAGTCGCGGCCGATATCGCACCGACGAAAAGCGTTGCGATGACTAAACGATTCATCGAGGACATTGTCCATCCCTCCCAATTGATCTGCTTGTTATATGCCGTATCATCAATCGATCATCGGCAACATGATGACACAAGGCCAGGAATTCCACGGCTCGAAAGCCTTCGAACAGGGCTTTGAGCAAGGCCAAGTCAACCAGGAAAGTCTAATGTATTTTGCCCCTTGATCGCATGCGGCATTCCGTCCGCCGTGGGGCAACCTGGCCGCTAAATTCCGCCACAGCCAGATCCGACTGCGATCCTGACTTCGAAGGGCGATTGCTAAATCCTGTTGCGGACCCCGTTATCGCGTGAGTGAAAGACCTTTGCAAAAAGCTCGCAGGCTAATTGCGAATGCAACTGGTGACATCGCGCGCCTGCGCAATTCGGTCTCAGTTGCCTCGTGGTCTGAGATTTCATGCCGCATTCAATGCGCCGTTTGCCGCCTCAGAACAACGAGACCAGCCGACCGCGAGAAGGGATAAGCCACCTGACTTGAGAGGTGACTTAAGGGGGGACGTAACTGGCGACGCCGGTATAGCAGTTTGTGCTCTGGTGGCTGCGGCTCGTCTTTGAGTATGGCTCTCCAATTGCCAAACGCCTTAAGTGGGACGCCATGAGCCTGGCAATACTCCCGTTGATCCAAGTCGCTACGCTTCCAGGCCTCATGATGTCCCCGCCAGAACTCTTCACCATATCGCCGCAGGAAGTCAGTGCTCTTCTGGCAATTCGTTCTCCTCGTCTGAAAAATTGAGAACGAGAACAGATCGCGTCCGAGCGCAGCGAAACAAGTGTGCCACTGCAAAGCTCAATGTTGTCGATCCGTTCGCCGACCTCAAGGACATCCTGGAACGCATGTCCAATGGCCATCCAATAAGCCGGTTCGATGACCTGCTGCCCTGGACCTGGGCTAGGTTAAGCGCCGCCGCCTGACCCACGTGTCAGGAATGGACGGCGCTTACAAATTCCCTGAAATTGCCCCGAGATTTCCCTGTTTTGGCGAAAAAAAATCCCTGTTCCGCTACGTAGGGAATTTGACCATAAGTGACTGTTTCTATGGAGCTATTTCAAGAAAATTTGGTCTCTAAGCGCCGAATTTGACGAAATTCCCTGTAAATTTCCCTGTTCGCAGAGAATTTAACCCGCAGACTGGTGCGAAACGGACTGCGTCGCCAGCCAGCCAGTCCGATTTTCAGAAAATTTCTTTCTTTCTACGCATAAATGCCCGCCGAACGTGGGCTTTTCTGATGGGCCCAATGTCTCCAGTTGGTCAATTTGCAGCTCTTGACCCCGAGTTCTGCCGAAAGTCTCCACGTAGTTATTGAGATATTCCCGCTTTTCAGAGTCTCGCCTCGGAGACTAAAGAATAATATTCTGCGTGATGGGGCTGGCATTCATATTGGCAATAACGCGTTTACGCGAGATCGATAGCGGTATTTATTTTGGGTTTGCTATCGGAGTGCAATTCATTCTCACAATGCGAAGATGAGAACAGCGAGAGGAAGCGATGAGCGGATTCGGTATCGGCCAGGCGGTGCGGCGCGTCGAGGATCAGCGCTTTCTGACCGGCGCGGGCACGTTTGTCAGCGATATGTCATTGCCGCGCCAATGCCACGGAGTGGCCGTTCTCTCTCCTCACGCTCATGCTCGGATCAAAAGCATCGATGTCGCCGAGGCGCAGGCCGCGCTTGGTGTTCATTGCGTTCTGACCGGCGCGGATGCGATCGCCGATAATATCGGCGGCGTACCGCCTCATTTCATGCCGGAGGCCTGGGGCGGGCCGAAAGGTTTCGGCACGATCCGGCCGGTGCTGTTGGCCGATATCGTGCGTTGCGTGGGTGATCGCGTCGCGTTCGTTGTTGCTGATACCGAGGATCAGGCACGCGATGCCGCCGAACTGATACAGATCGACTATGAACCGCTACCGGCGATCGTCGATATCGAGGATGCCATCAAGCCGACGGCGCCGAAAGTCTGGGCAGATTGCCCGGACGGAAATATAGGCGTCAGGATTTCGTTCGGGGACAACGCGGCGACCGACAACGCCTTTGCCGCGGCCACGCACGTCATCAAGGTCCGGCTTTACAACAACCGCGTCACTGCGGCCGCCATTGAACCGCGCGCGGCGCTGGGCGCCTACAACGCCCACAACGACAGCTATACGTTATACACCACCTCGCAAGACCCGCACGGCGTCCGGACCAAGTTGGCGTCCGCGGTGTTTCGCACCCATGAAACCAGGTTTCATGTCGTGTCCCCCGATGTCGGAGGCGGCTTTGGCATGAAATCTAATCTGTATCCGGAAGACGCCCTGGTGCTCTGGGCCTCGCGGCGCTGCGGGAGACCGGTCAAATGGACTGCGACGCGCAGCGAAAGCCTGCTTTGCGATACGCATGCGCGCGACCAATTAGTCTTCGGTGAAATGGCCCTGGACGGGAACGGCAGGATCCTCGGCATACGAGCGCAGTGTTTCCAGGCCCTCGGCGCCTATTGGTGGGCGGCGATGACGGCGCCGTTGTTCTTCTCCATCATGCTGATTCCGAGCGTCTACGATGTGCAGGCCGTCGATTTGTCGTCCAACGCGGTGTTCACGAACACCGCGCCGACGTCGGTGTATCGGGGCGCAGGCCGTCCGGAGGCGATCTACCTGATCGAGCGGATGATCGAGCAGGCGAGCCGGGTCACAGGCATCGACGTTGTTGAAATTCGCCGCCGAAATCTGATCAAACCGACCCAACTGCCTTATCAGACGGCGACGCATCACAATTACGACAGCGGCGAGTTCGAGCGCCTGTTGGATCAGTGTCTCAAGCTGGCGGGATGGAATGAATTCGAAGCCCGTCGGCAGGACAGCCTCCGGAAAGGCAGGCTGCGCGGTCGTGCGGTGACCCCGTATATCGAAATTGGCGGCGTCTTCAATGAGCGCATGGAATTGCGGTTTGATCCCAGCGGAATGGTGTCGATCGTCGCGGGAACGCATTCGCATGGTCAGGGCCATGCGACCGCTTTCAGCCAGCTGGTGTCCGAATGGTTGGGCATCCCGTTTGACTCGATCCGATACATTCAGGGCGACACCGACAAGGTCCCGATCGGACGCGGCACATTCGCCGCGCGCAGTTCGATGGTCGGCGGTGTTGCCTTGCGGCTCGCGGCGGACGCCGTCATCGAAAAGGCCAAGGCGATGGCCGGCGTTCTGATGGAAGCGTCCGTCGAGGACATCTCCTTCAAGGACGGGATGTTCAACATCGTCGGAACCGACAAGAAAATTCCGCTGACGGGCGTGGCCAAGGCATTCTATGCGCCGGCCGGTCCGGTGATGAAGTTCGGACTTCATTTGGATGCGGCGGCCACCTATTCCGGCGCCCCTGGCGGCGCACCCAACTACCCGAACGGCTGCCAAGTCTGCGAGGTCGAAGTCGACCCCGAAACGGGAAAGGTTACAATCGATCGGTTTGCCGCCGTCGATGACCTAGGGATGATCATCAATCCGTTGATCTGCGAAGGCCAAATACAAGGTGGGATTGCCCAGGGTGCTGGTCAGGCTCTTATTGAGAATATCAGCTATGATTCCCAATCTGGTCAGCTATTGAGCGGCAGCTTCATGGATTACGGGCTGCCGCGCGCAGATGACCTGCCAGATATTAAATCCGAGCTGGAGGAAGTTCCGGCGACCACAAATCCTCTGGGGATCAAGGGGATTGGTGAATCGGGAACCATCGGGGCGCCGCCGGTGATCATCAACGCCGTACTCGACGCCCTCCACCCGCTTGGGGTGGCGCATATTGACATGCCAGCCACGCCCGTTCGCGTCTGGCAGGCGATTGAAGCATCCAAGACATCAAGCGCCACCTAATTAACTGGCGGGGCTGTCAAACGTCAGGAGAAAGCCCATGCGGCGTGTTTTATTGTCGGTGAATGGCTATCGCCCGTGGCCACTATGATTGAAGGGCGAATTGCGGCGAAAAAAGTTTCAAAAAAATGGAAGATTACGTTCAAAACGTACGAGAATTGAGCGTGTACAAAAAATCTCTGTTCCCGCGAAATAATTTCCCGCTACGCGAATAAAATTCCCTGTTCTGCGGCGTAGGGAATTTCACCATACCCGGTTGTTATCCTATAGCTATCTCGGTTCATTTGGGTCTCCAGGCGTCAAAATTGGCGAAATTCCCTGTAATTTTCCCTAGTCGCAGTGAATTTTGGCCCGAGACGGTTTTGTAAAAGACTGCGACCTTGGACAGTGTGTTCTCTAGTCCAGCAGCCTGGAAGGCCACGAAAACCAGGCCAAATCGCGGACTCCAATGTGCCACGTACAGTGCATTTATTGAGAGCTGCCAAAATTCAGCATCGATGTACGTCAGACGATCCTTGATCAATACATGGCCTGGAGGAGAGGGCCTCCGTCGCAGGGCTGGAAAACGTTTCTGCGCAATCATGGCGACTGTATAGCGGACATGGATCTGGCGGCTATCCTCGCCTATTGCGCGACGACGCGATTGCGGAGCAGGCCAAGCCTTTCGACTTCAAGCTCGATGATGTCGCCCGGTTGAATCCAGCGATCGTGTTCGAGGCCGCAACCGTTGCCAACGGTTCCAGATCCGAGGAACTCGCCGGAGTGAAGCATTTCCTCGTTGGAAGCATGGACAATCATGTCCTCGAATTTGTGATACATCGAGCCGCTGTTTCCGCGACCCCATTCCTCGCCGTTTACCCGCACCTTCATGCCAAGATTGTAAGGATCGTCGATTTCGTCCGCTGTAACCAGCCACGGTCCCATGACGTTCCCGGTATCGAAATCCTTGCCCTTCGCGGGGCCGAGTCTGGCCGGGTATTCCTTGTATTGCGCGTCGCGTGCGCTCATGTCGTTAAAGATGCAGTAGCCGTAGATGTGCGCGCGCGCATCCTCACGCTTGATGTTCTTGCCCGGCTCGCCGATGAACACGCCGAATTCAAGTTCGAAGTCCAGCTTCTTGCTGTAGCGCGGCCATAGAATGTCGGTCTCCGGGCCGATCACACTGAAGCGATTGCCCTTGTAGTAGACGGGCTGCTCGTACCAGATCGGCGGAATCTTGAATTCGTCGGAGTCCGCCAGTTCGATTTCGGCCGCCGCCGGGTCGGAATAGGTGGCCGCCCGAATCTTCTTCGCTATTGCGCGCGCTTGCCGATAGTGCAGTTCGAAGGCGAGAAAATCGCGCATCTGTTGCGGCACCGGCACGGGGGCACACAGTTTGACCGATGCCAGCGGTATCAATGCGCTTTTCGCCTGTCCATCAGCGGCCGCCATGATTTTGCGCGCTGCTTCAAGACCGGCGTCGCCAGCCTCGATCATTGTAAGCATGTTCTGGAAAATCGTCGTATCGGCGCCAAGAATTTCGGCCCCTCGTTTGATGTCCATGATCGTTTTCAGATCGTCGAGGAGCGCTCCGATGCACTGTTCACCCGACACAGTCTTAAAAGTTATCAGTTTCATGTGTGCCTCATTCCTCGACGATCGCAACCGCTCGCGTCCAGCCGGCTGATGCGCCTTTGATTTTCACGGGAAAGCAGGCAACCGTGAATCCGGTTGCCGGCAAGAGCTCCAAATTGTGCAATTTTTCCATCTGACAGTAGCCGATTTCCCGGCCGGCCTTGTGGCCTTCCCAGAGAATCGAAGCATCCTTGGTTTCCTGGTAGCGTTTGGCCGTATAGGAGAACGGCGCGTCCCAGCCGAACGCATCGATGCCCACCATCCGTATGCCGCGTTCGGCCAGCCACAACGTCGCCTCGCGGCCCATGCCGCAGCCGGTTTCCCAATATTCGGGCTGGCCGTAGACCTGCCCGGCCGCCGTATTGACCAGGACGATGTCGAGTTCGTTCAGCGTGTAGCCGATGCGCTTGAGCTCGGTTTCAACGTCAGCAGCGGTTGCCACATAACCTGACGCAAAGTGGCGGAAGTCGAGCTTGACGCCGGGCCGGAAACACCAATCGAGCGGGATCTCATCGATCGTCGCCGACCGTTCGCCGCCGGGCGTGAAGCGATGATTCATTGTCGGATGATAGTGCCAGGGTGCGTCCATGTGCGTGCCGCTATGGGTGATGAGCGTTATGGTCTCGCTTGCCCAAGCCTTGCCGTCGACGATCTCCTCTTTTGAGACGCCTGGGTAGTAGCGCCTAAAGCCGTCCCAGCTGTCATCGTGCCCCAGATATTCGATCTTGGGACGATGATGCGGCGGGTTCATCGGCGCATCTTCGAGCGCGACTGAGATATCAATGAAACGCTTCGGCATCGGATTGCATCCTCCCGTGATGGATTTCTGGCGACTGGGACCGCGTTGACAGACATCGGCCGTCCCGCGGTCGCTCCCGCAGGGGCCGTTCGACGGGTTCTAATTGTTGGTCTAGGCACTCGGCGGTTGCGCGACTTCGAAGCGTTCCACGCTGGCCCCCTACGCTGGGCGACGGACGGTCTGTCTGGCGATAAGCGGCAATTCCAATACAATGGCGCACGATAGGCCTTTTGGGCGATATTATTTAAGGGTTGCAAACATTCTCAAGATTATCGATATTTAGCAATATCTAGTTTTTCATTAAGCGGGCCATGATGCGAACACTGGACGATCCATCCGCGATCCCAAGGACCGAGGCGGACGCTGCGGTGGAACAGTTACGCCGCGACATCGTTTCCGGGGTGCTGGCGCCTGAGATCAAACTCAAGGTCCGGGAACTCTCGGTGCGTTATCGCATCAGCGCCAGCCCCATGCGCGAAGCGCTCGCGCAACTCGCAGCATCGGGGTTTGTCGATCATCAAGGACAAAAAGGCTACCGCGTCCCGCCGATTTCGACGGAAAATCTCGTCGACATTACCGAAAGCCGAAAATTCATTGAAGGCGAAGCGGTTCGTCTCGCGATTCGCCACGCCGATGCGGACTGGGAAGACGAAATCGTTGCGAGCTTTCATCTGTTCGAACGGCAAGTGATCCGTTTCTATGACGGCGAGGACCGGGACCTTGATGTCTACGAAGAAAAACATCATCGCTTCCATCGCGCGCTGATCGCGGCATGCCCGCTGCGAACGTTGAAAGCATTTTGCTATGACCTTTATTTGCGTAAGACACGCTACCGTGCGCTAACTCGCAGCTATGGTTTCAGCAAGGACGCCGTCATCGAAGAACATCGCATCCTCAAGGATGCCGTTCTGAATCGAGACGAAGAGGCTGCTGCCGCGGCGATCAAGTCGCATATCGGAATTACGGCGGAAATCATTCAAAAGCTTCTGCCGCCAGCGGACCAACGGAAGCCAGTCAAAATGGCGGCCAAAATCCCCGGGCCGCCAATACGAAGCGGCCAAACAATGGGCAAATCAGGTGATCCGTTTCCAAGAAAAAGGAATCTGACCAAGACTGTCAGCTAGTGTCCCGAATCCGAAGTTCGTCATACTATGCAGCCAGCTCCGTACGAACTTCGGATTCGATAAGGACACTAGCAAGTTTATGAATCTAGTGTGGTTTTGGATTCGAAATTCGTTTGAAGGAGTGCCGCAAATTATGCAACGAATTTCATATCTGCCACACTAGGGCGTTTGGTGATGTCTAAAGTCTAATATCTGATGTTCGACGACTGATCGGAAGAGCGCGTTATCAAAAGCGAAGATGCCACAATCAACTTCGGTATTGCCGCATCGAGTGCAACAATAACAGTGAAATGTTGTTTTGTTAAACGCAGGGAGGAAGACATGCATCGGTTCTGGATAAAGTTCGTCGTCGCGTGCGCCATTATGGCCGCAACGAGCCTGTCAGGATCACCATCGTTTGCCGAAAACGTCACGGTCCGGGCCAGCATTCAGTCTCCGGCCAAGGCAACATTTTCCAAGGTTTATGACTGGCTGCTTGTCGAGATCGAGAAGGCCACCGAGGGGCGGGTCAAGTTCGAGAGATACTACTCAGGATCGCTCGCCAAGCCCAATGAGCAGTTGCGGGCGGCCTCGACGGGACTGGCCGGAATGTCGCTGGTCGTGCCGTCATACGTGCCGGCTCAACTACCCTTGGCGAATGTCGGCAGCAACCCCGCGCTGTGGAAAGATTCCTGGACCGGCAGCAAGGCCTATTCCGCGCTTTACGCGCAACAGCCGGCGATGGCGAAAGAACTCGACAAGCACAATGTCAAGCTCATCAGCGCCTATACCACGCCCACCTATTATGTGCTCGGCCGCAAGGTCGATCTGGATAGTCTGAAGCAGATCAAGGGCATGCGGATCATGACCTCAGGCCAGATTGCGGTTCTGCTGCAATCGCTGGGCGCGCAGATTGTCAGCATTTCGACGCCCGAAGGCTACGAAGCCTTGCAGCGTGGGACCGTGGATGGCGCGGTATATGGCCTCTCTGCGGCCGCAACCTATGGCATCCCTAGCGTTGTGCAGTCCCTTTGGGAGCTTCCTGTTGGCGGCCTACCGCTCATCGTCGTGATGAACAAGGACGTCTGGAATTCGATTTCGAAAAAAGATCAAGAGGCGATCCTGAATGTCGCCAAGGGACATCCTAAAGCGTTCTATGAAATCTATGAAGTCGCTGGTGACGAGAAAGCATTGGCGAAGTTCAAGGCGGCCAATGTCAAGATTATCAAGCCGGACTCGGAAAATTTGAAGAACCTGCGTGCGGCGGCTGAAAAGATCTGGGCGAAATGGGCCAAGGAGCAGGACGCCGCCGGGAGGCCCGGAAGCGAAGTGCTTAAGGCCTTTGTCAAACTTACGGAGGAATATGCCGCGAAAAGTCCGGCCGCTAGCAAATGAGCGGTCACGGCTTGGATATCAGTGAGGCGGGGCAGGGCGGACATCCGCCCCGCCCCGTTGGGCCGCTGAATCGGGCGTTGGGGATGTTCGAGAGCGGCTTGGTCGTCTTTGCTGGGTTCATTGTCATCGCCATGATGTTGACTGTCACGGCGGACGTGATTTCACGGACGTTGTTCAACTTTCCTCTGCCGAATTCCTATGAGTATATGGAGCTCGGCATGGTGTTCGCCGTCTATCTCGGCGTCGCGCAGGTCCAGCGGGAAAAGCGGCACGTCGCCATCGATGCGGTGATCAAACACTTTCCACTCCGCTTGCAGGCTGCCTTCGAACTTTTAGGGTGCGTGATTGGACTTGTTCTGATGTGTGCGATCTGTTGGTGGGGCGCATTGGCAGCCTGGAACAGCTATATCACATCCGAATATGTCGGCAGTGTCGCGCGTCTTCCGGTCCTACCGGCCCGCGTCGCGCTCGTGGTCGGGGCGTTCGTTCTTATCGTGCAGTTGATATTCGATATCGCTGACTACGCCCGCAGGATCGTCCGTCCGGACCAGAAGGTCGAATTGATGGAAGGCGGGATCTGATCCGCTTTGCAGTGACGCGGCTGAAAGTCTCCGCGGGCTCCCAGATGAGAAAGTTGCCATGATCGTGTCGCCCGAAACCGCCGGCTGGGTTGGGATCATCGTGGTCTTCGTGATGGTCGCGTTTGGCGTTCCGGTGGCCTATGCCATGGGTTTTGTCGGGTTTATCGGCTCCTTGATCGTGCTCGGCACCGGCGCGACGCACGGACTGATGGAGATCGTGCCATTCAGCACTGTCGCCTCCTACAGCTTCGGCATCATTCCGCTGTTCGTAATCATGGGCTATCTGGTGTTCTACGCCGGCTTCGCCAATGGCGCTTTTCAAACGGCACGGGCGTGGATCGGTCACCGCACAGGCGGTGTTCCAATGGCAGCGGTGGTGGGGTGCGCGATCTTCGGTGCCGCTTCCGGTTCGGGCCTCGCATCAACGGCGACACTTGCCCGCATCACGATTCCCGAAATGATTGCGGCCGGAGTCGACCGGAAATTGGCGTATGGCGTCGTCGCCGCAGCCGGACCGCTTGCCCAGATGATTCCGCCGAGCGTGCTGATGATCATTTACGCGATCATCGCCGAGCAACCGGCTGGAAAAATGTTGATTGCCGGCATCGTGCCGGGATTTCTCGTGGTCGTCGTCTATTTGACGACGATTTACATAAAGGTTCGTCTCAAGCCGTCGCTGGCACGTTCAATTCCGCCAGTCGCGTGGTCGGAACGTTTTGCAAGTCTGAAACAGACCTGGGGCATCGTGGCTCTCGCGATGTTCGTAATCGGCGGCATTTACAGCGGCATATTTACACCAACCGAAGCCGGCGCCGTCGGGGCAACATGGGCCTTGTTCCTGACAATCGCGGCGCGGAAGCTGA
Organism: uncultured Alphaproteobacteria bacterium; assembly: GCA_963806815.1. Taxonomy (GTDB): domain Bacteria; phylum Pseudomonadota; class Alphaproteobacteria; order Rhizobiales; family Xanthobacteraceae; genus CAWDZJ01. The sequence continues at coordinate 131,909 of CAWDZJ010000018.1, forward strand.
CGTGGAAGGTCTTGCGTGCCAGCATTCAGGAAACAATTCGCACCACCAGCATGGTCTTCATGATCGTAATCGGGGCTTTCATTTTCAGCCACTTCCTGGCGATCACGCGCCTGCCAACGACTTTGTCGAGTTGGATCACCGGACTTCCGATACCGCCGATCGGGATCATCATTGGGATCGTGATCTTTTATCTCATTCTCGGATTGTTCATCGACATGGTTGCCGCCATGTTCATCACACTGCCGATTCTGCTGCCGGCGGTGACGCAGCTTGGATTTGATCCGATCTGGTTCGGGGTCCTGGTGGTTTTCCTGTGCGAAATCGCGCTTGCCACACCACCATTCGGGCTCGGTCTCTTCATAATCAACGGCGTCATCGAAGGCAGCAAATTGAGTGAAATTGCGCGCGGCGTCGTGCCATTCATCGTCGCCGATATGATCATCCTCGGCGTTCTGATCGCCTGGCCGCAACTCGTCCTGTTCCTGCCAACGCTTATGTAGGCGCGTGCCGGTGCGGATTGAGGCTCCAGCCGCATTATAACTGTTGCGATCCGTGGGGCCCGATCGTCCAGCCATGCGCCGCGAGATTGTATTCCGCGGCAAACGACACGGCAGCCGGCTCGAGCGTGGTGCCGACTGCATCGTTCCAGCGGTTCAGGAAGCCGAACAGCGCGATCACCGCAACGATTTCTGCCATTTCCTTGTCTGAGTAGTACTGTTTCGCGCCTTCAACATCCTGGTCCGTAACGCTGTTGGAACCGACCGCGAGTGCAAGCCTGAAGCTGGCCTTTTCCGCCTCGGTGAACAAGTCGCTGTCTTCGAAACTCCAGATCGCCTCAAGCCGCTCCGGATCAACTCCGTTTTTGGACCCGTTGTGCAGCGTATGGGCCGTGCAATATCGGCAACCGGCGGCGCGGCTAGCAATGTTGGCGATGAGCCATTTCTGATCGGACGGAACGCTTCCGGGTTGGCGGATACATGCCCGAGCCAGATCACCGAAGGCGGTGACAAGCCCTGGAACATGGGCCATGGCAATCATGCTGTTGGGCGGACGGCCGTCGTAGAATTGCGAGAATGTCTTCCACACGTCTGAATTTTGCGCGAACTCACTTTGACCCGGTGGCAGGATACGTTGGCTCATCTTCAACTCCCTAATAGTATATGCGAACACTATATCTCGTGCTCTGAAAGTATGAAGTCCTCCTCGCGCCGTTGTGAGAACTCCGTCGATGGATCTAGATCATTCACGGCGGTATGCTCGCCAGCCGAAAAATCGTCGCTGAATGTATGTCATGCGTCAAGCGGGATGGCGCGGGGCATGTTTCGTACGACGGAGCGGGCACACTGAGGGTGCGATCCGCGACGAAGGCGCAGGTCCGGACATGGTTTGGGTGCTCCGATCGCAGCCGGATGCACGATCCGTCATTGAGCCACAGCCGGTCTCGCTCCGGCTGCTTCGGTGAGAGCTTCAGCTCCTGTCTCTTCTGAGTATTCCGTCCGAGGTTTGGGTCGCCTTGTGACGTGGAATTCAGGCCATTTTCCAGGAAAACGCCTGTTAAAAGGTTGATGCCCCTTGCGATCCGCGATATTTCGCCTCACGTTCCAAAGTTGATGAGAACTCCCGACAAGCTCTTTCTCGATCCGTTGTGCGGCCTTTTGAAGATCCCTGAGATGCAAGGATACAAGCTCGTCGAGCCTTTGAACTTTTCCGTGTGGGTTCACATTCAGCGCGGCCACGGTGCGGCCCCTCCTGTCCCGGATTGGAACGGCCAGTGCCATGACGCCGTAGCTCATCTCATCTTGAACCGCGGACCAACCGCGCTCCCGGTCGATAGCCAACTGGGCTCTCAGTTTCCTTTGACTCGCGATAGTTCGGTCTGTGTAACGCTTGAGTGGAACGTGCTCGAGATATTCATCCAGGGCTTCGGGCGTCATGTTTGCTAGCAAAACCCGTCCAATTGAAAAGACATAGGCTGGCTGCCGCGTATGAAGGCCGACGGCAAGATTGTAAAGCATCGGTGCGGTCGCTCTCGCAATATAGATGACCTCATGACCGTCCATCACTCCAATGGCCGATGACCCTCCGGTTTTTGATACAAGTTCTTCAAGATAACGCTGAATGAGATTGGGGATCTGTGATGCTGCAAGGTAGCTGTAACCGATCTCCAGAATTCCCGGCTTCAAAAAGTAACGTTCGTCATCGACGCCGATATAACCCAGCTCCTGAAATGTCTTTAGAAATCTCCGCACCGCGAAGCGGGACATTCCGGTTTTACTGGAAATATCCGTAACTCTCAGCATCGGCGTGTCACGACCGAATGTCTTGAGAACCGCAAACCCGCGTTCAAGGGCACCGATATACCAGTTGGCTTTTTGAACCATTGCCACTCCATGGACGCTGTGCTACTTAGTGCATTATATACACATGACGTGCGTAATACGCACGTCTCGGAAAGAGTGCAAGCGTTCTTTGTATCGATTCCCGGATATCCTTCTCCGTCGCGGGGCTTCGCCTGTGGGCAGCATTGTGGAAGACGAAATACGCAAAGCGTACAAAGTGGAGTTATGTGAATGAGCTATGAGACGCTGCTGGTCGAGAAGTCCAATGGGGTTGCGGTCATAACGCTCAATCGGCCCAAAAAGCGAAATGCGATGAGCCCGCGCCTTCATGAGGACATGACCAAAGCATTGGAGGCCCTGCGTTACGACGACGATGCGCGCGTTCTGGTCATTACCGGCGCAGGAGAATCCTTCTGCGCCGGGATGGATCTCAAAGAGTTCTTTACCGATCTCAAAGACAAGCCGGCAGAGTACGACCGTATCACGCGGTTGGCGGTGGAATGGCGAGGCCGGACCTTGCGCTATTATCCGAAGCCAACGATTGCGATGATCAATGGTTATTGCTTTGGTGGTGCCTTCTCAATTGTAGAAGGATGCGACCTGGCGATTGCCGCGGAGGAGGCAACCTTTGGTCTATCGGAGATAAACTTTAAACTGTTTCCGGGCGGCAGCGTCAGCAAATCTCTTGCCAACCTGCTTCGTCCGCGTGACGCGCTGTGGTACGGCCTGCTCGGCCGTCCCTTCGATGGTCGGGTTGCGGCCCAAATCGGATTTGTGAACATCGCAGTTCCGTTGGCGCGACTGCGAGAGGATACCATGCAAGTTGCGACAGAAATCGCGGCGAAGGATACGCATGCGCTCAAGGCCACAAAGGACGGCTATCGATTTGCGCTTGAAATGACCTGGGAGGCATCGATGAGCTACACCTCCGCGAAGGAGTATGATTTGGTCGTGCGTCAAAACGATGCGTGGCGAACGGAAGGTATTGGCGATTTCTTGAAAGGCGAATATCGGCCTGGTTTGGAATCGCACGATCGGAAGAAGATCTGATGTGCGCATACAGCATTGACCCATTACTTCATATTGAGGGAATCGCTTTGTGAGAAAGAAGAAACCTCTCAAGTCTGAAATGGGATGGAGCACCCCGAGCCAAATAACTGTGCGCGGATTTGATCTTTCCGCTGATTTGCTCGGTAAAGTCAACCTCGGAGAAATGGCTTATCTTGAGCTGACCGGGCGGCTGCCGACGGTTGCGGAAGCTGAAGTATTCAATGCGTTGCTGATTGCGCTTGTCGAGCATGGCATGACGCCGCAGGCAATGGCGACGCGCCTGGTCAACCTCGCTGCGCCGGAGGCAATCCAGGCCGCGGTCGCGGCCGGCCTCTGCGGGGTAGGAAGCGTATTTGCAGGAGGCTCCGAGCAGACTGCCAAAATCCTTCAAGAGGCATTGAACGGGCCTATCCAGGACAGTTCGGACCTGGATTCAATCGCAGCCAGCATTGTCGAGGCGCATGTGGTGCGGAAGGCGGTCATTCCCGGCATTGGGCATCCCTTGCACAAGCCCGTTGATCCGCGGACTCCCGTGTTGTTTGCCATCGCTCAGCGCAACAACTTTCGCGGCGAATACGTCGCGCTTCTAGAAGCCATCAGCCGCGAAGCCGAACGGCGGCTGCAACGCTCCCTGCCAATCAACGCGACGGGCGCGATTGGTGCGATCCTGTCCGAGCTCGGATTTCCTTGGCGCATATGCCGTGGTGTCGTTGTCATTTCGCGAGCGGTTGGACTCGTCGGTCATCTCGCGGAAGAGATGAAAAATCCTCTCGCTCGCGAAATGTGGGAACGTGTTGAAACTGAAGTGTACGAAAATAGAGAACGTGTTGAAACTGAAGTGTACGAAAATAGAGAATGAGCTCAAGGAGCTCGCAATATTTGGGAGGATAGCATGAAAATCTTGGAAGTCATTTTGACGATCTGCTTTCTGGCGGTCATGGCGCCGGCTCAAGCGGAAACGTGGCCGGATAAGCCAATTCATTGGATCGTGCCGTATCCGGCGGGTGGTGGTACCGATCTCATATCACGTGTCCTGGCGGCCCAACTCGAGAAGTCTCTCGGCCAACCGGTCATTGTCGAGAACCGGCCCGGCGGCTCGACCGTGACAGCGACGGTGGCGCTGTCAAAAGCCCGCCCTGACGGATACACCTTCGGCATGGTATTCGACTCGCTGGCAATCAACGCTGCGCTTGGTGTGAAAACTCCGTATGACCCGGAACATGACTTTGATCCGGTTATCAAATTGGCCGATGTGCCTCTCGTCTTGGTCGTGAATTCCAAACAGGTTCCGATGAAGACTCTCGCCGAGGTAATTGCGTATTCGAAGTCGCATCCGAACTGGTTTACGTTCGGCTCGCTGGGGCCGGGAAGCCCGCATGAAATCGGCTTTAAGTGGTTCCAGTCGATGTCTGACATGAAGGCATTGACGGTTCCCTATCGCGGTGTGGCGCCGGCGCTCACAGATGTCGTCGGCGGCCAGGTCAAGGGAATGTTTCTGGGCGTGGCGGTCGGCGGCGCCTACATCAAGGACGGTACTTTGCATACCCTGGGTGTCACTAGTCCGAAGCGGCTGGCAAACGCGCCCAATATTCCAACCATCGCCGAACAAGGGTTTCCGGAGTATGAGTTCGTGACCTTCTATGGACTCGCCGCGCCGCGCGGTACGCCGCAAAATATAATCGAACGCATGAACAAAGAAATTAACATTGCTTTGCGACAGCCCGAAGTGCAGTCGAAGCTAGTGCCTCTCGGCGCAATTCTGGTTGGTGGTACGGCAAAGGAGTTCGGCGATTTCCTTGCGGCGAACTTCAAGAAATTCAAAAAGATCCAGGCGCTATCCGGTGCTACGGCCAAATAATTGCGTTCGAAAGGGTTTGTCTTGACTGCGGTTCTTAATGGCATTCGCGTCATCGAAATTGGAACCATGATAACGGCCCCGTTGACCGGCATGATGCTTGCCGATCTCGGGGCCGACGTCATTAAGATCGAACGACCCGACGGCGGCGATCCGTTCCGCAGCTTCCGCGGCGGCTTATACAGCCCTCATTTTATTGCGTTTAATCGCAACAAACGCAGCGTCGTGCTTGATCTGCAGTCCGCCGACGGTAAGGCGGCATTGCGCCGAGTGCTGGCCGAGGCAGATGTCCTGGTCGAAAATTACCGTCCTGGCGTCCTTGATCGGCTCGGCTTTCCGGCTGAGACGAATTCAGGCAGACTTTCCGCAACTCATCTGGTGTTCGATCACCGGATTTGGTGCGGACGGCCCCTACGCTGATCGCCCGGCATATGATGCGGTTGCCGGAGCGCTATCTGGAATCGGCAGCATTACGTTGGATCCAAGAGAGCCGAAGACGAGCGGCCCGACAATCGCAGACAATGTCACTGGCATGTATGCGGTGTATGGAATTCTCGGTGCCCTCTATGAGCGCGAACGGTCCGGGCGAGGAAGGCGTATTGAGGTGAATATGCTGGAATCGGCCGTCGCGTTTATTCCGGATGCGTTTTCGAATTTCACGCGACTTAATTCCGAAGACGGTCCACGGAACCGGGTTGCAACGTCTCAGTCCTTTGCCTTTCGGTGTGCGGATGGCAAGTTGCTCGCCTTGCATCTTTCTTCCCCGCCGAAATTTTGGGAGGCTTTGCTCAGGGTCCTGGACCAACCCGATCTCAACGGCGACCTTCGCTTTGCAACGCGAGACGAACGCGTTCGGAACTTTTCCGCATTGGAGGCCACACTCGCAGTTCTTTTCGAGAAAAAGGAACGGGCATATTGGCTCGAACGTTTGCTACGCGAGGACATTCCATATGCACCAATCCAGACGGTTTCCGAGGTTCTCGACAACGAACAGGTGAGACACCTCGGCACGTTTTACGATGAAGTGCATCCAACCGAAGGCCCTTTGACGTTGATCCGTCGGCCAGTACTGATCGACGGAGATCGTGACATCGCGACGAGGCCGCCACCGACACTTGGCGAGCATACGGCGGAGGTTCTGGGATCAGCGGCCCCAAAATCGCGAAAATAGAGTGAAGCAAAGGCGCGGCATCGTATTTGCTTATTTAGCAGTGCAGGCGGCCCCGGATTTCATCTACTTAATATCCCAGGATAGTCCCAATACACAGCTGTTGACTTGCGATATCCAAGAGGCACAGCGCATAGTTGCGCGTTGGCATCGCCATGCCAACCAATAACGAGGCCGACGGTAGAACAACAAGGCGAGCACCCTTCCGGCGTGGGATTTCCTTAGATGGCGGAAATTAACTTGTACCTTAGCTTATCATTGTCTCTTCTGAATATTTGGTCCGAGGCCTGGGTCACCTTGTGACGTAGGATCAGGGCAACATTCACACGATGTCGAACCTGCTGCGCATGTTAGCCCTTTCTCTGGGCAGTCTGTTCAAGTCGCAACGCCGGTCTGAGGCCGAGGATCTCTTCCCACGGCATCAACTTGGGATCGCCGTGAGGCGGCCGCCGATAAGTCCTCGGTTGTGCGGATTTGATCGCGCGTTGCTGGTCTGGATAACGTAGGCTTGCCCCAAAATGCTCAATTTCGCCGATGTCTTGACGCGGACACAATCCTGCGATGGCATCTCGCCCGGGTTAGGGCGTTCTGGCGTTGGAAATCACGGGGCGGGCAAGGCGGCCGAAGATCGATCGTGATCTGCGTAATTTGATCCGACGAATAGTCCGCGGCAACCCGCACTGGGACGCTCCGCGGATTCATGGCGAACTTCTGATGCTCGGGTTTTCCGTTGCCCAGTCGACCGTCTCCAGATACATGGCGCGAGTTCGAAAGCTGCCATCACAGAGGTGGAAGGCGCTTCTGCGGAATCACGCCGATGCTATTGCCGCGAACGATATGCGTGTCGTCCCGACGGTGACCTTTTCCGCTGTTTGCCCTCTTGGCCGTTGGCCATAGCCGGCGCCAACTGCTGTGGTTTGAGGTGAGCCGGCACCCGACAGTGGAGTGGCTGGCCCGGCAGATCACCGAAGCGTTCCCCTGGGCGTCGGCACCGCGCTACTTGGTGTGCGACAATGACCGAGCCTACGGTCAGGCTTTCACCGCCAGGGTCTGGGAGATGGATATCCGTGGCCGGCCGATCAGTCACGGTTCGCCATGGCAAAATGCTGTGGTAAAATGTTTAGTCGGCACGTTACGCCGCGAGTGTCAGGACCAAATGGCAATCTTCGGCGAGGCGAATCTGCGGCGTGTTCTTGCTGCCCATGCCACCTATTTAAATCGGACGAGTACGCACTTGGCCTTGCAAAAGGATGCGCCGTTACGGCGAGCCGTTCAGCGAGTTGGTAGCGCTGTCGCCGTTCTCGTCATCGGTAGAATGCATCATAAGTACGTCCAGACGTAATTCTCCGAAAGGACATGGGTGAGGTCACCTTCCATACTCCGCGGACTTCACCATTATTATGGTCGGATTTGAGTTTTCCATTCAGACAGCTGAATCGATCCGGGTGCCTAGCCCATGGTTCGTGGCAGCCACAGCGACAGCTGAGGGAAGGCAATCAACAGCGTCATGATGATCACCTCACAGGCCAAAAACCAAACGCAGCCGCGGAAGATCTCGTGCAATGGCACCGAATCCCCGACGACATTCTTTACGACGTAGACATTGAAGCCTACGGGAGGAGTCAACAATCCAATCTCAACATACTTCACCACGATGACACCGAACCAGACAAGATCGAGGTCAAGTGCTTTGAACATTGGCAGCAAGACTGGGATGGTAATGAGCACGATGCCGAGGGGATCGAGAAACATCCCCAGGATGAGATAAATAACTGACGCGGCAATCACCAAAAGTACGGGATCAAGTGCCCAGCCGCCAATGACATCGGTCAGTACGGTGCCGATGCCAGCGAGTGCCAGAAATTTGGTGTAGATAACCGCCCCCATGCCGACGAAGAATATCTGGGCGGTGGTGCCGACAGCATCCCTGAGCGCGTCCAGGAAATTGGCAATATTGACACGTCCTTGCAAAATTCCGATGACGAGTGCGAGTAAAGCGCCCGCTGCCCCGGCCTCTGTCGGGGTAACAAGCCCGCCGTAGAGGCCACCGATCACACCAAGAATGAGAACCAGGAGCGGCCATATCTCGCGCAGGGATTGCCAGCGTTCGCGCCAAAGCGTCGACTTGTCCTCGAATGCCACTTTGGGGGCGAGCGAAGGATTTATGGAGCAGCGGATAATGATCATCGCTGTGTAGACGGCGGCCGTCAGCAGGCCAGGAATGATGCCGGCGATAAGGAGTTGGACAATCGAGACTTCGGCAAAAATTCCGTAGAGCACGAACAAGATCGATGGCGGGATAAGCGCGGCAAGCGTCCCCGCACAGGCAACAACGCCCGTCGCCAAGCCTTTGTCGTAGCCTGCCTTTATCATTTCCGGCGTCGCGATACGGGCCATAGCGGCTGCGGCTGCAACGGAAGATCCGCTTGCGGCACCGAATCCGGCGCAAGCCATATTGGCGGCGACGGCAAGGCCGCCCGGAAGGCGGCCAAACCACATACGTGCTGCACGGAACAGAGCCGATGAGATGCCGGAATTATTGGCAATCGCACCCATCAGAAGAAACATCGGAATGGCTGTTAAATCCCAACTCGACGCGAACAGATACGGCGCTTCGCTGATCACATGAAATGCGACGTGGATGTTGGTGATATAAGAGAAACCTGCAAGGGAAACGATGCCGAGAGCGACACCGATCGGTATACGCAAGGCGATCAGCGCCAGGACGGTAGCGAGACTCAGCAGCGTTAATGATAGTGGCCCCATGGTAACGCTCGCGCTCTCTACCGCTTGATGACGTCGCGGGTGTCGCGTGCGACACGTACAATAAGATAGAGAACCATCAAGCCGCCAGCCGCAGGGAGGACAAAACGGCTGGGCCAGACGGCGAGGTAGCTTCCGCCGACTTGAATTGCTTCGCCCGCGGTCATCTGGCGCAACGCTCGCAGCCACGTTTGCCACGTGAATATCCCGACATAGGCGATGGTTAATATCTTCGCCGCGATATCGAGCCAGACGATCGCTCTCGGTGGGAGATTGAGGGTAAAGAGTTCAACAATGATTTGCTGGTCGTTTCGACTGACCATCGCCCATGGCAGGTAAGCCACCAGGATCATGTAGTAGCCGGACGCAATCTCATTCGTTCCAAGGATTGGATGTGAGACCGCGCGGCCCGCGACATCCGCAGAAATCTGCATCATCATGAGGAATCCGGCGAGCAAAGCGATTCCCATGAAGAGATGGATCGGTATCTCGAGCCACTTGAGCAGCCTGTCCATTGAGCACTCCCCCAACACGCCGGGCACGGCTTCTTGCGAAGCCGCGCCGTTACGGACGAATTTGCGTCCGGTCCGCTGGTCCGTGAAAGGTTAGAGCTTGTTCACGTCGATCTTGGAAAAGATGTGTTCCCACATCAATTCGGTCGAGCTTGCCGGTATTTGTTGCCGACGCCGGCAGTCAGCTTCTGCCCATTTCTTCAGGTTTTTCTTGTAGGCGTCGATGATCGCGCCTGGGTTCTTGACGCCGAACTTCTTTGCCGCGTCAATCACATTTTTGCGTTGGACTTGATCGAACTGGGAAATCAGCTTTTCGAAGCCTTCGCGGTCGGCCTTGACCAGCTTGACGCCTTTTTCCTTCTCCACTTTCGCAAGGTACTTCTCCTGCTCCGTGCCAAAATCCTCTGCGGCTTGCGCGGCGCTGATGTAAGACGCTTTGCGGAGATGGATTTTCTTTTGCTCGTCAGTAAAGCTGTTCCATGTGTCGCGATTGATCATCATGCCGATCGCTGGGCCGGAAAGACTCATAGGCTGATCGGTGACGAATTTAGCAAAATCCCCATAGCCGAAGATCTGCAACCACCCCCAGGTGGTGTGCATGCAGTCCAGCCCGCCACGTTGCAACAAAGTGAGCGATTCCGGCAGGGTCGAGGCCACAGGGACCGCACCGGCCAATTGCCACAGTTCAGCCGGGCCACCCTGACCGCGGATGCGCTTGCCTTTGAGCTGCTCGACATTGGTGATCGGCTCGCGGCAAGCCAAATAATATTGCGAGGTTGTCCAGCCTGAAAGCGGGACCATGTTCGCTTTCTTGAACTCCTCGAGACAGGATGGGCAGTCAAAATAAAATGTCTCAAGGGCTGCCGGCGTCGCCTCGACTGAAGTGCCCTCAAACACCAGGGTCGAGTAGATGGCGTTGAGCGACGGCACCATGTTGGGGACATAAATGGCGATGCCGAACGCGCCCTGTACCAGCCCCTCACCTGGGGCGGTGAACGAATCTTTCGGTCCGACAAGCTGCGAGCCTGGGATCAGCTTCCATTTGATCGCTCCGTTGGTCTCCTTGTCGATCTCCTTGAAAACCTTAGTCAGAACGACGCGATTGACGTAGGTGACCGCCGGGGTCCATGAACCAAAGACCAGTTCTTTTGCCATTGCCGGCGCTGATTGGCCAAGAGTGAACAGTAAGCCGGCCACTGCCGCTACGGCTGCCAGTTGCGGCTTCTTTGCAATCCTTGATGACTTTCGTTCTCCGTCTTTCGCCTTGTTTTCCTGCGCTCCACAATAAGAGAGTGACCTTGTTTGTCTTCCCATAAAGCGGCTTTCGCGCGACGGCTTGGTTGGTGATCCTCTCTGCATGAGATCCTCCCTGGCGCGTGATTGTTTCTCGAACTAAGGCCGGTTCAGCTGAACTTATTATACAGAATAGCGTTGGACCATCGGTTCAGGCTGACGCGTCGATTGTTGACCTTTACAATAGCTGTCGTCAACAACCATAAGCCATAGTGTGGAGCGAACCACCATACGCCATGGTGCGGCGTGCCGCCGCAACCTGCGTGGGAAGTGACTGGCCCAGGAGAGTGGGCGGTACGAACCGGTACGCCCTGGCGATGACGCCAGCGACATGGATGGCCGACGTCTGCAGGCCCGGACACGCCGGCATCATTGGTCGAGCTTGGAGAGGCTAGAGCGCTTTCAAGTTAAATGGAATCATGAAAGCGCTCTATGTCCTTGATTTACCGCATTTCCGGACGGTGAACCGGTTTCCACTTTGCCTGGAAATGCTCTAAACGATCGCCACACTAGTTCATGCGATAATATGGACTTTGGGTCTTCCAGGCTTTCACGCGGAGGCTTGGATTAACTTGACATTTGCCTCGTTCAAAACCCCGCTCCGTTATTCATCGGGCGCCGACCGCATTTTGCTCAGCATTTCGGGTGCTGAAAACGCATACTGTTTTCTCGTGCGGTCATCGTACTTTGTGCGCCTACGGGTACGGCTGCATTCCCGTTCAGGCATCAATCGGCGAGATAGATTTTATGACACGATTAACGCGTCCAGTGCAGTGACGCCTTGGCCCACCGGGCGCACGATCAGCGGATTGAGGTCAATTTCGCTGATCGCCGGTATGGCGCGGATCAAGTCGCCGATTTTGACCACCACTGCTGCTACAGCCGGAACATCGGCTGGTGGTGCACCGCGGAACCCCTGCAGCAGCTTGGCCGCCTTCAATTGCAGAATCTCCTTGGTCACGGCCGCCTCGTTCAGGTCCGGTGGCAACAGTCGAACATCGCCGATCGCCTCCACCATCGTGCCGCCCATGCCCACGACAACGACCGGACCCCAGCGCGGATCGCGCTTAGCGCCAACCAGCATCTCGACGCCCTTGGCGGACATCGTCTCGACCAGAATGCCATCCAGCGCCAGGTCGGCCTGATAGTGCGCGACATTGTCATGCAGCGTGCGCCATCCCGCCCGCAGCGCGTCTTCGTCAGCAATAGCGAGCAGAACGCCACCGGCTTCGGTCTTGTGGGTCAGCATGGAAGCCTGGGCTTTCATCGCGACGGGGTAGCCGATCCTTTTGGCAATATCGGCAGCTTGCTCGACCGTGCGGGCGAGCGCCCCAAGGGAACGCCGATACCGATAGACCGCAATATCTCCTTGCCGAGCCATTCGGGTTGAGGGCCGGCGCCAAACGCCGGCAACTCCGTAATGGGTTGTGCTGGACGGATTTCTTTTTTGCGCGCGATCGCTTTGCCGTAATTGACATAGTGACCTAAAGCTCGCAACGAGCGGTCCGCGGAGCGTGAGACAATGACCTTGTTCTTGCGCGCGATGCTTTGAAACTGTTCCGGTAGTGGGGAGCTTTCGCCTAGAGCGGAGAAGATCATCGGTTTGCCCGGCTGTTTGGCGGTGGCCTCAAGAGTATGTTCCAAGTACTTCACGCCAATTGCCGGATTGGTCACGGGGATTGAGATCAGCAGCCCGCCGATTTTCGGATCGTCTAGCAAGGCGCTCGCGCCCACGCGCATCAGTTCCGGCTGCCATACGGGCTGAGTGGTGAGATCCAGCGGATTGCGCGGCGTCGCAAAGCCGGGAAGTGCCTCCCGCAACGTCTTCTCCGCCTGATCGCTCAATGGTGGCAGGTCGAGCCCGATCTCGTCGGAAAAGTCGTGAGCAATGGCACAATAGGCGCCGGAGAATGTCAGGATGCCGGGCCCGTGCGGGGTTGGGGTTGGATAGCGCGCGAGGATTTCGGCGGTATCGATGAGGTCGTCCAGTTTGTCGATAATCATAATGCCGGCATGCGAAACGAGTGTTCTCATGACAGCATGATCGCCGGCGAGCGCGCCGGTATGGGAACTGACTGCCTCGCGGGCATCGTTGGTGCGGCCAGGATGCATCATAGTAACTGGCTTGCCCTTGGCCCTTGCGTATGCCGCCGCCGCCAGGAATTGCGCCGGCTCCCGTACCTGCTCGACGTAGACGACAATCATACTGGTGAGAGGATCATCGGCAAAATATTGGATGAAATCGGACATGCCCACGCCGGCCTCATTGCCAGTCGAGATCGTGTAGGCGGCGTGGATATGGCGCTGCTGGAGCGCCTGGCGTATGTGCGACATCAATCCACCGCTGGCGGAAATGATGGCAACCTTCGGATCGTCGTTGTCAGGTATCCGATCGACCTTTGTGGCAGCGACAAAGAGCGCATGTACACCATTCGTTAGATTGGTATAGCCGAGGCAATTGGGGCCGAGCAGTGCGATACCGCCATCCCGGGCGATCGACGGCCAGTTCATTTTGGGCATCGCGTTGCCCGACTTCGGCAAAACCAGAGGCAAAGATGGCAACTGCCTTGACGCTGGCGCCTGGCGCAGGCCGCATGGCGTCGTGGACGCCCGCGGCGGGGAGCGTGAAGATTGCCAGATCGACGCCTTCCGGTAATTCATCAATGTCCTTGAGCACCGTGCGGCCGTCGATTTCTCCGCCGCTGCGCCCGACTAGATGAATTTCGCCCGAAAATTCGTTCAGCTTGAAGTTCGCGTAGGCGTTCATGCCGGCCGAGCCGGTCTCGCGACGAAACCCCGATTATGGCCACGGACCTGGGACGCAGAAACGGTTCGACTGCGGCGGCACCGCTCAGGTTTGAAGGCATGGACGCATCGGGCATTGATTTCCCCCTTTCAATAATCTGTCGTGAACACTAAGCAAGAAAACAGAATTGTCACCGATATTGTCACGCTGCGCTGCTGTCCTCCGTTATGCGGTATCACGCGGTCGCCCTGTTGTTGACAAGCCTGCGGCAGGTGGCGTCAGTTAGGACGGAATGAGGCTCAGGTTGGTGTGGAGGAACAATGACCGAGGACATCGTCACTTACGAACTGGATGGTGAGATAGCATTGATCGGCCTGAACCGGCCGGACAAGCGCAACTGCATGAATGACGACCATGAACAAGGCGTTCGCCGCCGCCGTGGCCGGGCCAACGAAGAGGCCAAATGCGGCGTGCTGTTCGGCCATGGTGATCATTTCTGCGCCGGCCTGGACCTGGCCGAGGCGGTGAACTGGGTCAATGCCGATCCGGAAGTCCGGCTGCGCCGTCGTGGCCGTGGCATCCAACTCTCGACGCCATGGCTCGCGGCTATATCCCGTTCGTTGCGGCATTGAAGGGCGCAACAATAGGCGGTGGTCTTGAGATTGCTTCCGCCGCCCATATCCGCGTTGCCGACGAGACGACGTTCTTCGCATTGCCCGAGGGCCAGCGCGGCATCTTCGTCGGCGGCGGCGGTTCGGTTCGCACTCCAGCGTCTGATGGGGTATGCGCGCATGGCCGACTTGATGCTGACTGGACGTGTCCTTACGGCGCAGGAGGGCGAGCGCTTCAACCTTTGCCAGTATATTACGCCGAAAGGCGAGTCCCTTGAGCGCGCCAAATCGCTCGCAAACAGGATCGCAAAAAATGCTCCGCTGACAAACTGGGCGGTTGCATCCTGCTTGATCCGCGTCAACGACAGCTCGCATAATGACGGTCTTTTCATGGAGACGCTGATCGGCCAAGCGGTGAGCAGCAAGCGCAGCGAGGAGGGTCTCAAGGCGTTTGTCGAGCATCGCGCCGAGCGGCTCGTGGAGCCTGGGAGATCCGGTGACGGGGGATTGACTGCGTGACAGCCTAGTGTCCCAAATCCGAAGTTCGTCATACTATTCAGCCTGCTCCGTACGAACTTCGGATTTGATAAGGACACTAGCAAGTTCAAGAATTTATTGTGGTTTTGGATTTGAAATTCGTTTGAGGGCCTGCAGCAAATTATGTAACGAATTTCAAATCCACCACACTAGCACACTTTCAATTGGCAGAGGACCTTGGTCCCGCTTGATCCTTACAACATCTGAGCCGAACAACTGCTCTGGAGGTCCTTATGGCGATGCGGACACGGCGATCGTCGCTTATGCCGAAACAAAAATCGTAACCAAAAGCGACAAGGATATCTGGTCGTTGGGTGCCAAGGTGCTTGAAGAGCTACTCGACAAGACCGGTATGGAAAAAGGCGAGATCGACGGTCTCATCCTATCGTCTTCCCAGACCGGGGCCGGGAACTGTTTTTGGTCGCAGACGACAGCCGACCAACTCGCGCTTGAAATCGACTTCTGCCAGACCGTCGATATCGGCGGCTGTTCACCGACGGGTGCATTGGCCCGTGCGGCAATCGCCATCGACGCCGGACTATGCGAAACCGTGTTCTGTCTCTTCGCCGATACCCAGGTGCGTGAGAACAACACGCGCCAACGCCATTATCAGGCCGAATGGACGTTCCTCTGGGGATGCTCGGGCCGCCAACGTCGTTCGGTTTCATCACCAATCGGTACGAATATCAATTCGGCCTCGACTATCGCATGCTTGGAAAGCTTGCGGTCGCACAACGTAATGGTGCCGTACTCAACGATCTTGCTTGCGAGAAATTGCGTGTGCCTATTACGATCGATGATTATATCAACTCGCGCATGATTGCCGATCCCGATTCGGCTGCTCGACAGCGTCATGGTCTGCGACGGTGCGAGTGGTCTCATCGTCATGAGCCGCAACAGGGCCGAGAAGAAAGGGTTTAACAAAGATTGCGGTTCCCGTCGGCTACGGGGAAAGGACAGGCTATCAGTTTTCCGAAAATATCGTCGATGTGACCGACACCGGCCATCATGCCGGCCGGCCAGAAGGCTTTCAGAGCAGGCCGGAATGATCGCCAAGGACATCGCGTCATTCCATCCCTACGACGATTTCATCATCGCAATAATGCTGCAGATGGAAATGCTGGGGTTCTGCAAAAAGGGCCAGGGTTGTGATTTCATCCGCGAGCATGATTTCAATCATGACGGCGATATGCCGTTGAATACGGGAGGCGGGCAGATTTCCGCCGGCCAGGTCGGCTTGGCGGGCGGCGGCACCAATCTGGTCGAGGCCGTCCGCCAACTCTTCGGTGAAGCTGGCGCACGACAAGTCAAGGATACTTCGAATGCCCTTGTGACGGGAATCGGCGGCATTCCGTACGCGCAGAAACTGGAACACATCCGCTGTCATGATTTTGACGACTGTCGGGTGACATCGCAGTTTCCCCCGCCAGACCGCATAGCCGATTGAAATCTGAGGCGCTGAAATGGTCACGATCAACGATACTCTGGACATTGAACGCGCTGCACCGGCCGCGCGGAGCTTCTCTCAGCCGTATTGGAATGCGACAAGGGACAAAAAGCTTGTTGTCCAATACGATGTTGAATCCGGCAGGTATCAGTGGCTGCCGCGCGCAACCAGCCGCTTTACAGGCAAGTATAGCAAACTGGAATGGCGCGAGGTTAAGGGTGAAGGCGAAGTCTATTCCTTTACGTTGGTTCGGCGGTCACGTCCGCCGTTTCAGGGCCACGAACCCTTTTTCATCGCGGTTGTGACCCTGCCGGAAGGCGTGCAGATTATGGGCAATACAGTCGGTATCTCGGCTGAGGACATGAAAATCGGCTTACAAGTCAAACCCTACTGGCATCCGCTCCCCGATGGCTTCCACATGCTCATGTGGCAGAAGAAGTAGAGTTTCGTGATCCAAGGCCAGTTCCGCGAGCAGCTGGACTGTCCCGAAAGGCCAGTTTTCATTCGGCGTTCAATACACGCTGAATGACACACTATTCTTGATCGTCTCAAATCGGACGCCGCAATTCCGCGCACCATTGGTATCGATAGCGGACCGGAGTTTGCCGGCCGGATGTTCGATCAATGGGCCTATTTGAACGGCATCGCCATAGACTTCTCCCAGCCCGGAAAGCCAACAGACAACGGCTTTGTCGAGGTATTCAACGCGGAATGTTTGAATGCGCCCCGGCTTATGCCGTAAGCGACGCGCGAGATTAAATCGAAGAACGGAGGCGCAAGTGCAATGATGACAGGCCATACAGTGCCCTTGGAAATTTAACTCCGAAGGCCTTCGTAGAACAAGCTAACCGTGCCCAAGGAATTACTGGGGCCCTGGACCACAATTAGGGGCAGGACCAGTCGCGATGAGTCTTCTAGGGATACCTTGAAAAGTAGACTTGGTCGTAGATGTCCCTACAGTTCCGACGCAATTTGATCTGATTGCCATTGACGAACAATCGAACATCTTTATGTTGCGCGCGACAAGGTGAGACGATGGCTTTTTCGAAGAGACAAGCCGCGATCTCCATTTCGTTTCGGGGGAGGACGACTGAATGCCCGCGCGCACCAAACCGCCATTTCGGGCCGATCATGTTGGCAGTCTGCTCCGTCCGGAGCGGCTGAAGGAGGCGCGACATCAGTTCGCCCAAGGCGCAATTGACGCAGCGGACCTGAGTAAGCAGGAAGACGCGGCGATCATCGACACAATTCGGCGCCAGGAGGCAATCGGGCTGCAGAGCATCACCGACGGGGAGTTTCGTAGAGAAGCCTGGCAGACGGATTTTCTCACACAGTTGGATGGCGTGGATTCTGTGATCACACAATTGCCGATGCCAGACGGCAAAATTCAAACGTTCCGTGTCGCCAAAGTTGTTGGCCCGGTGCGCTTTTCCGGCCATCCAATGATCGGTCACTTCGGTTTTCTCGCGGAGCACACGACCAGGACGCCAAAGATGACAATTCCGTCGCCAACAATGATGGTGTCGGTCAGGCGCGACTGGCGTAACATGGTAAGCGGAGACGCCTACAATAAGATCGACGATCTCTATCGCGATCTTGGTTTCGCATATCAAAAGGCAATCCACGCATTTTATGATGCCGGTTGCAGATATCTTCAGCTCGACGACTGCAATATCGCATTCCTGTGTGATCCGGAGCACCGGCGTGCATTGGAAGCGCGCGGCGATAACCCAAACGAAACGCTAGACCGTTTCGCAGCGCTGATCAATGCCGCCACTGCGGAACGCCCGCATGACATGACGATCAGTATGCATTTGTGCCGTGGCAATCTTCAGTCAAATTGGATTGCGCAGGGCGGTTACGAGCCGGTCGCCAACACGCTGTTTAACAACATCAATGTCGATGCTCTTTTTCTGGAATACGATGATGAAAGGGCCGGCGACTTTGAGCCGTTGCGCCTGATGCCCGCGAACGGAGGACCGCTAATCGTCCTCGGTCTGATCACCACGAAATCCGGCGATCTGGAGAACCGCGAAACGATTAAGCGCCGGATCGATGAGGCTGCGCGCTATGTCGGCCTCGACCGGTTATGCCTCAGTCCGCAGTGCGGATTTTCCTCGACCGAGGACGGCAATCTTCTGAGCGAAGAAGAGCAGTGGCGAAAGCTTGCGCTGGTACAAGAAGTGGCAGCAGAGGTATGGCGTTAGCGGCCATCGTAACCCGAAAGTCGATCGCAAAGATTAACGGACTTATTTCGAATTCTACACTCGCGTTCAGATAAGGCCGTCCATGGGATTTTCCGACTCTACCGCCTAATAAGGTCCGGTAGCCAAGTTGCCAGCTCTGGAACAAATATAATGAAGAAAATCGCGACTATTTGGATAAGAATAAATGGATATACTGCCTTGTAGATCGCTGTTGTCGTGATTTCAGGTGGCGTGATGCCCTTCAAGACAAATATGGAGAGACCAAACGGAGGCGTGATGAAGCTCATCTCAAGGCCGATCATGATCAGGATGCCCAGCCATACGAGGTTGATGTTCATCTGTTGAGCAAGCGGCAGAAAAAACGGCAAAGTCAGCATCAATATTGCAATGGGATCAAGAAAACAGCCCATCACAAGAACAACAGCCATATAGAGCGAAATGAAAGTGACCGTATCCATCTGAAACGCCAGAAGATACTGCAACACATTCGATGTGACGCCAGAAACCGCCAGAATTTGAGAGAACGTCGCAGAACCTGCGATGATCGTAAAAATCATCACGCTGACGGTTGCCGTAGCGGCCAGTGACCGCATTAGCGTTTGTGCCGTCAATTGCCTGAAGATTGCTGCGAGCGCCAGTGTCGCCATCGTGCCCATCGCCGACGCCTCTGTGATGGTGGAGACGCCGGACAACATGCTCCCGATGACTACAACGAAGACCAGGAGAAGGGGCAGCACGTGCAACGCGAACGGAACAAACCGCTCCTTCATGCTCAAGTGAGGCGTATCGTATGAAGGCGCCGAACTGGGGTCGACGATTGCTCGGGTCACGATGTATGTGGTGAACATCAGTGACATAATGATGGCGGGAATGATGCCGCCCAACAAAAGCCCCGAGATCGAAATGCCGCCCAGGCTTCCCAGGATGACCGCCAGGCCTGATGGGGGGATGAGCACCGCCAGGCCACCCGTGGCCAATATCGGTCCCACACTCAGAGCTGGTTTGTATCCGCGGTTGGTCATCTCGGGGACGAGGCTCGATCCAAGCGTCGCGACTGTCGCCAGACTTGAGCCAGTCAAGGCCGAGAAAACGGTCCCTGAACCGACAGCCACGACGCCAAGACGACCGGGAACCCGGGTAATGAGCCGGTCGATTGCCTCGATGGCTCGCCCCGCCAACCCTGTGTGGAACATCAGTTCGCCCATCAGGATAAACAATGGAATAGGTGCGAGCGTGTAGTTGCCGACGGCTCCGACCATCGAGCGGACGAACTGGACAATTCCGACCTCTCCGCCAAGAAATAAATAGGCAAAAACGATGTTTGTTGCGAAAAACGCAATTGCGACCGCTGTCCCCATTATCAGCAGGATGCTGATAGTCAACATGAGTAGTGCGAGGGCGAGGTACCATTCCACGATTTTGCTCTTTAGTTGGAATTCGCGGATGCAGATGCCATTGGGAATTGGTCACGGCATGGGATAGCCTGTGATCAAATACGACTGGCCAGTTGGTGTCGCCAGATGCGAAGGGCAAAGACCAATGTGAGCATGCCGAACCCGAACGGCAGGCCTGTCAGCGTGACCCATTCGGGTAGCTCGATCCGATTATAGATATAATCGCCGGACTCGAATGAGCGGTAGAGCGCCAAGACCGAATACCAAGTCAGCGTGCCAACTGTCATCAGACCAATAAAATTGGCGAAAACTGTGAGCCGTCTGGCGGCTTTCGGGCCCAGGGTCGATATCAAGACATCGATCTTGGTGTGTCCGTCAATCAGCAAAACATATGCCGTACCTGCGAACGTCATCGCGACGAGAGCATATTCGACGGCTTCCAGCATCCAGACGAAAGAATAATTGAAGTATGCTCGGCCCACGATGTTCGAAAAGATGCCGAATGCGATGAACAAGATGCAAGCGGCCGCAACACCGATGCCGAGACGGCAAACCAGCTCAATCAAACGAGCCATAAGGTGATCCTTTCGATTGAGAGATGGCCCGTATTATTCGCCTAATGGCCACATCGCGACAAGGGTCCCATCGAGCTTTCCAAGGCGCAGGCCTGACGTCATCGTGCCGATTTCGTACCTGTTCATACCTGGGCGGCTGGCGATGGTGAAGTGCCGTTTGTGATCGCTGATGTCTTGGGACGCCTGCGATTGTGAGGCGCGATAAGCAAGCTCTCTTCGTCATGTAAATAGGCGGCCTTCGATGATGACATTGCCTATTGCAAAATAGCCATCCGTAAGTCAGTATACTGATAATAACGTAGGCGAGCGAACTCTTCTAAGTCAATATTGTTGTGCAACAAATCGACAACAGACAACAAGTCGGAGCCTGCAGCGTGGCATGGCACGGGTTCGCAGACCGATCCAATCCCACCATGTTCGCGTCACGATAATCTGAAGTCGCGCGAGGCTGTACTACGCCGAGCCCTTCGTGGAGGAACCAAGTGGCAAGAAGACCAAAAGTTGCAGTCGTCGGTGGCGGAATCGGCGGGCTCGTCGCCGGCCTGGCCATGTTCAGAAAAAGCATTGATGTCGAAGTGTATGAGCGTGCTTCGGAAATTGGCGAGATCGGCGCGGGTGTCTCGTTGTCTCCGAACGCAATTAAGACGTTGGATGCATTGGGCATCGAAGATGATATCAGGCAAATCGGCTTCGAATCCGAGGGACAAGTTGTTTGCAGGTGGGATACGGGGGAGGTGCTCTCGCAAGTGCACCGCAAGGGAATTTATGAGAAGGAGTATGGCGCGCCATACTTGTCGATGCACAGGGCCGATCTTGTCGGAGTGCTTGGAAAAAATGTACCTGAAAAATGTCTCCATCTGAGAAAGCAGTGCACTGGTGCGGAAACCGTTGACGGAATGGCTGTAGCGCGGTTTTCCGATGGAACGGAGGTCGAGGCAGACCTCGTTGTTGGCGCGGATGGCATTCATTCGGCGGTGCGACGCGATGTTTTTGGGCCTCAGGCTCCGCGATTCACGGGTGTTGTATGTTGGCGTGGACTCGTGCCGTACAATCGTTTCGCGGCTGGCCTGCTCACGACCGACCTGCATCTTTACGTCGGCCCCAAGAAGCATCTGGTCTACTACATGGTGCGTTGCGGAGAATTGATAAACTTCGTCGCTCACGTCGAAACGGACGACTGGACCGGTGAGTCCTGGACAGAGGAATGTGACCGGTCGGAAGTGCTCGAAGCGTTCGCCGGTTGGCATGAACCGTTGCTGCAAATCCTTGGCGCCTCGGAACATTATTACAAGTGGGCGCTGTATGACAGGGATCCTTTGGACATTTGGAGCAAAGGCCGCGTCACGTTGCTTGGTGATGCCGTCCATGCGATGCCACCTTTCATCGGCCAAGGTGCATGCATGGCGATTGAGGACGGCTATGTCCTGGCCGCCGCGCTCGATCGTTCACCGGACGATATTCGACTGGCCTTGGAGGTGTACGAACGTCTTCGGGTGCCGCGTGCGAACGGCGCGGTGCTGAAGGCGCGTGAGCGCGGCCGGGAACTCCACATGACATCCGATTGGGATCTCAAAAAAGTC
Source organism: uncultured Alphaproteobacteria bacterium (assembly GCA_963806815.1). GTDB lineage: Bacteria > Pseudomonadota > Alphaproteobacteria > Rhizobiales > Xanthobacteraceae > CAWDZJ01. Next base: position 153,986 of record CAWDZJ010000018.1, read on the forward strand.
GATCGCAAGGACAAGACCGGTATCGATCTGCATTCCTATTACGCGTATGACGTTACCGACCCGAAGCAATACGAGTATCAGAAAGCAGGCGCGATCTGAGGCGATTCCTAAGCTTGGGCCATGACGCCGCAGCGGTCTTGGCCCGCCCGAACGGCCGCGATTTCATCAGAATAACTTACCGGCTTGGACTTGCAAACTCGGGCGAGACGATATTGTGTGGATGACGATCGTCACATGGTGCCGATAAAACTCGGCATCGGCAGTTATACTGTCTGATTATTATTCTCCAGAACCGGTAGGCAGCGATTTTGATGCTGAGTGCTCGAGCACTGTTGATGGCTCGTTCGGTCCATTTCCACTGCGCCGGGCAGGTCTTGTGTCTGCAAGCCAGCAGGATAACGGCTACAAAATTTGTCAGGATGAGCGCCGTCTTGACTTGTTAGTACCAAATATCATAATACTGACAATCGGGAAACTCAAAGGAAGAATCTGCGAAAGGTGCTCGCATGGCCTCTTGGTCTCGAGATGACGTGAGAAGCGCGTGGGCGGCTGAAAGCCTTTCGCCGCTCTGGGAGAGTCCGACCGCGCACAAGCCGCCACCTCCGCCGCCCTTGCCGCATTTGTGGAGGTGGCGAGACGTCCGGCCGCTGCTGGAGCATGCCCTTACGGAAACATCGCCCCAGGCGGTTGAACGGCGGGTCCTGCAATTCATGGATCCGCACCGGGCCTCAGCTGATGACGAATATACGGTCGGAAATCTGCAGGCGGGCATCCAATGCCTGCTGCCAGGTGAATCCGCGCGTCCGCATCGTCATACGATGAATGCGCTACGCTTCGTTCTGGAGGGAGAGGGCGCGGAGACTATTGTGGACGGCAAAGTCTGTCCCATGAAATTCGGGGACATGATCCTCACGCCAGCTTGGTGCTGGCATGAGCATCGTCACAACGGAAGCAAGCCGGTCTTGTGGCTCGACGCGCTCGACGTTCCGCTGCACCTGTACTTGGGAACCGCGCGTTTTCAGCCGCCTCCTGTGATGAGCATGCCGGCCACGGTACCGGATGACGCATTCGCCGTCGCCAATCTTTTGCCGGACGACTTCGACGCGCGGCAGGATCATTCGCCGGTCTTTCTGTATCCGTATTCGAATGTCGTGAAAGCGCTGGAAGGGGCGCCCGAGAGTCCGGTTGGCGACCGACGTGTTCGATACATCAATCCCGCGACAGGTGGCCCGGCGATGGCGTTGTTGGACTCCTTTGTCGTCCAGGTTGAAAAGGGCAGCCTGACGCGGCCCGCTCGCTCAAACGCCAGCGCTGTCTGTCTGGTCATCGAAGGCGAAGGTGAGACGAGGATTGGCGATCAAGTGCTTCGGTGGGAGCCTCGCGACATTCTCACCTTGCCGCAATGGAACTGGATTTCCCACTCGTGTCAAACGGACGTCGCCCGGCTGCTCGTGGTCAGTGACCGTGACGTGCGGCGGCGCCTTGGCCTGTTTCACGAGGAAATCGGTCAGGCCAAAGCCGTCGGTTGATCTGGCGGAAAGTGGGAAGCCGTTGATGCTTTCAGCCGAGTCGCTGCGGGGTTATCCGAAAAGAATGAGCAATTCGTCTTGAGGATATGCTGGTTTGACAATTTCCGACCCGGCGTCGTGCGCGGAGAGGGGGTCGTTGATGTCAGCGCCGTTCTCGATCCGCTTGCGCTGGGAGCATATCCCTTCAACAAAGGCGACGCGCTAGTTTCTGCCTATCCAGAGTTCGCCGACCAGATTGCCGACATGGCTGAAAAGCGGAGGTACTTGCCGATCTCAAGCATCAAGCTTCTCAGCCTGGTAATGTGCCCCAGCAAAATCATTGGCACGCCGGTGAATTACCTTAGGCATGCCAGGGAAGCTGATGCAAGTCGCGAGGAATTTACGGCGCGCTATTCCGGATCATGACGGGAGCCTGCGAGGGCGTAAACCGTGTGGTTGCTGGATACTATCCGTTGTGAGATCGAGAAAATTGGGACCATGGAAGTGGCCGTAACCGACTGGTGACTGACGCTTGTGCCATTTTATGCGTGGTGAATTGCCAGGGATAAACCGGAGGGGCTCCAGATGGAAATCATAAAGTACGAGAGGGAAGTTATTGTCGTTGGAGGGGGCATCGGCGGGCTGGTTCTTGCACTGTTTCTGCATCAGCGCGGCGTGCCATTCCGTGTCTACGAGGCAGCCCCGGAATTCAAACAACTTGGCGTCGGGCTCAATCTTCTTCCGCATGCCATGAAATCATTGGCGGGACTGGGACTCGAGGAGAAGCTCTGCGCCAAGGGAATCGAGGTCGAGGACCTCTGTTTCTTCACACGCAACGGTCAACTGGTCTACAAGGAGCCCAGAGGCAAATTTGCCGGCTACAAGTGGCCGCAGCTCTCCATTCACCGGGGCGACCTGCACCTGACACTTGTGGACGAGGTCCTGTCCCGGGTCGGCCGCGATGCAATCGTCCCTGGTTGGCAGTGCACCGGCTATGAACAAGACGAGAAGTCTGTCACTCTGCATTTCCGTGACACACAGACGGGATCGGCGCTTCCCTCGGTTCAAGCACCTGTGGCCATCGCGGCGGATGGCGTCAATTCGCCCAACCGGGTCCAGATGCATCCCAACGAGGCGATTCCCCGGTACGAGGGAACGACGCAATACCGGGGCGCGACGCGTTGGAAGCCATTCCTAAATCGCAAAACAATGTTTTATATGGGAACATTCGAACTTGGAAAGCTCATCATGTATCCAATGCGGGACCACATCGACGACGAAGGTCGTCAGCTCATAAACTGGGTGGTTGAGATTTCACGGCCCGCCGACCGGCTTCTGCGTGACTGGAATCGGGAAAGCACGGCCGATGAATTCGTTTCCAGTTTCGAATCCTGCAAATTCGATTGGCTCGATATTCCGGCGGTGATGCGGGCGGCCGACAAGATTTACGAATATCCGATGATCGATCAGGAGCCGCTGCCGTTTTGGACCCAGGGACGGCTGACATTGTTGGGCGATGCGGCCCATCCGATGATGCCGCGAGGCTCGAACGGGGCTGCACAGGCCATCCTTGATGCGGACTGCATTTCGCAACTCCTGGCGCAGCCCAGCGACCCGGCGTCGACCCTCAAAACCTATGAGCAAATGCGCCTCAAAGCAACGAGCGACATCGTTCTTGCCAACCGCAGCATTGCACCGGATGCAATCCTCCGTGTGGTTGAAGAGCGTTCCGGCGGCAAGCCGTTCGACAAGATCGAGGATGTTATCTCATCCGAGGAGCTTGAGGCTTGGCAAAGTCGCTATCGAAAGGTGGCAGGCTTTGCAACGGAAGACCTGGTCGATGCTCGCGGTTTATAATGGATTTCTGCCGTCCTGATCCAGGAGTCTTGATCCGAGCCGCGGGCCGCCCGGGAGCGGGTGGTCAGTCTTTCCGGAAATGCGGCACAGCTTTATCGGTACGAATTTTACGGCCGGTTCAGCACTATGGCTCAAACCTCCCAGCGGCGCGGGCGCGTCTCTCTTGTGTCGGTCGTGCCAACCCGGTGTTTTGACCTGACAGGACAGGCAACCCCCGGTGACATTGCCGTGGACGGAAGTGCTTCGGTAAAAAAGAAAAGCGCGACTAGCGATGGCATCCCCGACAACATTGAACGTGAAATATTATTTCATTGTCCGAGTGCAAAAGGTGCTCTGCTCAACTCATTGTTCTGGTGAACGAGCTTTGCCAACAGCTGCATAAACGCCGCTCGCTCTGACTTGTTCAATGGCTTCAGGATCACGTCGTCAATTTCAGGGGCAATGTCCTCCATAATTTTCATGAGAGCACGAGCTGATCCAGTAAGATGCAAAGAACTCGTTCTCTTGTTCTTCATTTTGTTCACAACAAGCCCCTTCTCGACGAGCTTCCTAACCACATAACTTGTGGTCTGCCTGTCAGTGGCGATGAGCTTCACGAGGCGGGCTTGATCTATTCCTGGTGAATACTCCAAGGCCTGCAGCGCGGCATACTGCAGGTGAGTAATATCGAATTCCTTGGACTTTGATAGAAAAATCGAGACACAAATCTGATGCAGCCGGCGGACCAAATGCCCAGGATGTTCCAGCGGTTCAAATTTTACGTCTTGTGATTTTCCGGAATGACCGTCGTCAGTCATGTCATCTCGCCGATCTTTTCACGTGTCTGGCATGTTCGTCGGGCTCAAGCGAGCGTCCGGGAAATGCGTATATAAATCACCGAAGTTACGGTGCCAGCGAAGGTTAAATCCGAACTCTTGGTTGAAGGCGGAGGACACACTGCCACCGCTCTCGAATAGCAAAAACATCAGGGGTCTGCCAATGGCTATCCATGTTGAAGATCGGCTTGACCTTTCCTGGCACGCTCGTTGTAACCGACGGGACGGCTAAGAATTCGCCGGAACCCGTTTTCTCAGAGCCCGACTATGCGAGGGGCCGGCGCGGCAGGTTCGATCGGGCAGTCCACAGAGGCTGGCGGCTCCTGCGTCGTGCCGGCGACTACGCCGCTTGAGTAAGCGCTCTCTTGGCCCGCAGCAATGCATATCTGAAAAAATCAGTAATATGAGTATGGAAACACGGCTCGTTTAGTTTGAGAATGACTTGCCGTCAATATCGTCGTTTCATGCTTGATTGGAAGAGGTGGATGCGTCGTCGGCTGTAGGGGAAAATTCGCCGATAAATGCAATAAAAATGGCGTTGTATGCTCCTCATTGCGGGCCTTTGTGGGAATGGTCGCATCCGCCGCATCGTCCTAGCGAATGAGGGTGCGCCACATTGACAGGCTAGTTCACCTTCGATAAAATTAAGATCTGTATTATGACTAACTGATATAGGTTGCTGTCAAGTTCAGGCGGCACGGAGCCTCGCTATTCGCGAGGCGGAGCGGAACGCCTTGTAGAAATGGGCGGCCAAGAGCGAACCCAAGGGAGGAGCAAACAATGTTGACCAATTGGACGGTGCGCATTGCCGGCGCCGCACTGCTGCTGGCGATTGCAAGCCCGGCGACGGCTCAGGATGTGAAGCTGAGGGCCGTGACATTCCTGCCGAGCAGCAACGGCACAAGCAAGGAACTTGTCCGATTTGCAAAGGAAGTCAGCGAAAAGAGTAAAGGTTCAATCAAGATCGATGTAATCGGCGGGCCTGAAGCGATACCCGGAAGAGAGCAGGGCAACGCGGTTCGTTCCGGCGTCGTCGACATGGTGATCACCGTTCCGTCGCGGACTCAGAAGCTGGTGCCGATTTCTGATTATTTTGTTGCTTCCGATCTTACGCCCATGGAGATGCGGGCAAACGGCGCGCTGGAGATCGCGAACAAGCAATTCGAGAAGCGAATGAATGCTCATTTGCTTGCCAATATCTATCAGCCAATTCAGAGCACGGTGTGGCTTGGCAAACTGAGCGATAAGCAGCTGGAGAAAGTCCGCCGGGGTGATTTCGCCGGCCTTCGAATCCGGTCAAATGCGACGTACGATCCCTTTTTCAAGAAACTTGGAATTGAGGGCCTTTCGATCTCGCCGGCCGATCTATTTACCGCGATGGAGCGTGGCACGATCAATGGCTTCGGTTGGGCGACGACTGACATGGTCCCCACGTGGGGAGAAGTCGTTAAATATCGTGTAACGCCCGATTTTAATCACAACACTGCGATCGTTCTGATGAATCTCGACAAGTGGCGCAGCTTGTCCGATGCCCAGCGTAAGCTTCTCACCCAAGTTGCGGCGGAATGGGAGGCTGCTGCGCATGAGCGTGGCAAAGGGCTTGTGGAGAACGAAAAGGTCCTTCAGAAAAAAGCTGGAATCGAGGTGATTGTGCTGCCGGGTGAAAAAGGTGCGAAATTTCTGAAAACCGCGAGCGACGCTACTTGGGATAGCTTGAAGAAGCGTATGCCGGAAATCTACGATCAAGTTCGCACCCTGGAACCTAAATCCAAATAACGTCAACGTGACCGACTTTAACGCAAGCGAGGGGCCGGCTGACGCCTTTGGATGATCAAGCCGGCCCGTCTTTTGTCGAATCCGTCCGATACTCTGTTCCTAATCTACAGTTGCGCTCGTTCGTGCTCAAGTGCACAATTCTCGATGCGGCCGATTTTCGAAACTTAACTTATCTTTGAAATTATAGCTTCATCGCCGCGCTTTTTGGCGGCTTGGCTCGGGCGTGAGGGCTGAAGGGCGCCGAACAAAACTCAAAAACGGGTGCCTGGGGATTTCAACATGCCGCTCAATTCGGGGCCAGATGTCTTGATCATAGGCGCCGGCCCGATCGGCATGACATTGGCGCTTGATCTGGCATCGCGCGGCATCCGGTCCTGCATTGTCGAGCGCTCCGACGGCCGGGTCGAGACACCCAAGCTCGGCCTGGTGAGCATCCGGACGATGGAGATTTTCCGCCGGCTCCGTCTTGCCGACTATGTGCGCAACACGCCGTTCAAGCGGGACTATGGCCTGTCGATGGTGTTCTGCACGACCATCGGCGGGCACTTTCTCGGCCGATTGCCCTATCCCAGCCTCGCGGATGAGCCGGCCATTGCCGAGAGCCCGGAGACCAAGTGGCGCTGCTCGCAGCTCTATCTCAATCCGCTGCTCGAGCGCGTCGTGGCCGCCAACCGGCAGATCGAACTGCTCAAGAACACGCGCTTCGACTCGTTCGAGGATCGCGGCGACGATGTCGTCGCCCATCTGACCGACATGACGACGCAGCAGCCGCGTACGATCACGGCATCGTACCTGATCGGCTGCGACGGCGCGGGCAGCAATGTCCGCCGCCAGCTGAATATCCAGATGACCGGCAAGCGCGAGCTGGATCATTCGGTGGCGATCTTCTTCCGCTCGCGCGCCCTCGGCGCCGACCATAAAATGGGCAATGCCGAGCGTTATTATTTTCTCGGTCCGGCGGGATGGTGGGGCAACATCAGCGCCATGGACGGCTATGAACAGTGGCGGCTGACGATCCCCAGCAACGAAGCCGGTGTGCAGAGTGTCGTCGACAGCGCGGCCGAATGGGTGCGGCGCGCGCTGGGCACCGACGACATGCCGTTCGAGGTCATTTCGGCGCTGCCGTGGCGGCGGACCGAATTGACGGCAACGCATTTCAGCCATGGCCGCGTCATCATCGCGGGGGACGCGGCGCACACCATGTCGCCGACCGGCGGATTTGGCATGAACACCGGCATGGGCGACGTCAACAATCTGGCCTGGAAGCTGCAGGCCACGATCGCCGGCTGGGGCGGCAAGGCGCTGCTTTCGACCTATTCGCCGGAGCGCCAGCCGGTCGCGGTCCGAAACTGCGGTGCGTCCTCGCATAATTATTTTGCGCTGAAGTCGGTGACCGATTGCGCGCGCATTCTTGATGAATCGCCGGTTGGCGAGCAGGCCCGCCGGTCGGTCGGTGAAGCGGTCACGGAAGCGACGAAAACGGAATGGGAGACACTCGGCCTGCACCTCGGCTATCGCTACGAGGGCTCGCCGGTTCTGGTGCCGGACGGCACGGACGCGCCGGTCGATGATCTGCAGTTGTATGTGCCGACGGCGCGGCCCGGCCACCGCGCGCCGCATGCCTGGCTGAGCGGCGGGCCGGTTCACGGCGTCTCGACGCTGGATCTGTTCGGGGTCGGCTTCGTGCTGCTGCGCCTGGGCGCGGCTCCACGCGATGCCGCCGCGCTGGTCGACGATGCGGAACGGCGTCATGTCCCGCTGAAGGTCGTCGACATCGACGATCCGAAGATCGCCGCACTTTACGGACAGCCGCTGGTTCTCGTGCGCCCGGACGGTCATGTGGCATGGCGCGGCGGCGAAGTCCCGGCAAACGCGGCCGGGTTTTTGGACGTCGTCACGGGCGCGCTCTGACATCCGGCGGCGAAACATGTGCGATTTCGTTTGCAGGAGATCATTTGCTTCAACAGCTTCAACTGCTTCAACAGCCACCAAGCGGAACGGCGGCCGCACGGCCGGATAGAATTCCGCCTACTCAACGGAGGAAGACAGTCCATGAGAACTCCCAGGAAGCTCGCAGCGATTGCAACCGCGGTGGCGGTGGTCACGGGACTTTCAGCCATCGCCGCATCGGCCGATGATTTTCCGTCGCGCCGCATCACCATGGTGATCCCATTCCCGGCCGGCGGCGGCACCGATCAGATCATGCGGGTGATCGGTCAGGAGGTGTCGAAAAGCAACGGCCAGCCGTTCATCATTCTCAACCGCGCCGGTGCCGGCGGCACGATCGCGGCGACGATGGTGAAGCAGGCCGATCCGGACGGCTACACACTGTTCTTCGGCAATATGGGCACCCACGCCATCAACCCGCACATCCGGAAGGTCGACTACAACCCGGAAAAGGATTTCGCGCCGATCACCCATGTTATGACGTTCCCGCACGTGCTCGTCGTTCCGGCCGCCAATCCGGCGACGTCGGTCGCGGAACTCGTTGCCTTTGCGAAGAAGAAAATAGGCGGCGCGAACTTCGGCACCCAAGGCATCGGGTCCGGCGGCCAAGTGCTCGGCGAGATGCTGCGCGCGCAGTCCGGGGCGCCGATGACGGCCATCAACTATCCCGGCGCGGCGCCCTCGATTATGGACACGGTCGCCGGCCGCGTCGATTTCATGTTCAGTTCCTATGCGCCGGTGCTGCCCTTTGTCCTCGACAAAAGATTGCGGGTGCTCGCCGTCACCGGCAACAAGCGGCTGGATGCGCTGCCAGACGTGCCGACCTTGAGCGAGGCCGGGTTTCCCGGTGTCAAGCTGGACTACTGGTTTGCAGTTTTCGCGCCTGCGGGAACGCCAAAGGCGGTGGTCGACAAGCTCAATGCTGAGTTTAAGAAGGCCGGAATGGCTGCGAGCGTCCGCAAGATCGCGGACACGAGCGGAGCCACGCTGGCGATGAGCAGCCCGGAGGCCCTGGCAAAGCTGGTCGACACCGACAATGCCACGATGGGCGAATTTCTGAAAAAGGCGAACGTCAAGTTGAAGTAGGCGCGGTCGATGCGATGCGACTCGGCCTCATAATTCGACGCTTATCACATGTTAACTATAGCCGACTTGTGCAATTGCAGAGGCGATGTCGGATAACTCCGACATCGCTTGCGCCACCCTTCTCATCATAGGGATTTGATTTGTTCAAGAGACTCGATCCGCCTCACCGTTGAGGAGCGGTCCGCTGCGCCGGTCGGCAAAACTCAGAGTACCCGTCGCGACGCGCGCTTTTTTCCGACACGCTTGGCTTTCTTGATCGGTCGCGCGGACCTCTTGTTCGATGCCGGCTCCAGCGCGGCCAAAATCTCGACGCTGTGTTCGCCGAGCAGGGGAGGATACCGTCCCGCCTTGCGCCGGCCGTCGTAGAGCACCGGCCGGTGCAGGCACTGCACGTCGCCCATTTCCGGATGCCGGACGGTGTAGAAGCTGTTGCTGAAACGGACCTCGGGGTCCTGCGTCACCTCGTCGATCCGATGCACGGGCGCGTGCGGCACGTCCGCCTTTTCTAGCCGGTCCAGCCATTCGCTGCGCGGCCGGCGCTTGAAGGCATCAGACAGCAGATCGTTGAGAACCTCGCTGTTCTTGATGCGTTGCATCCGGGATGAAAACCGCGGATCGCCCGGCAGCTCCGGCATGTCCACGGCGGCGACCATGCCGTGCCAGAATTTTTCCAGGGACGACAATTGAATGCCGATCAGCTTTCCGTCCGCGCACGTGAAGGCATAGGCCTGCGAATAGGCCGGCCGTGTGCGCGAGTCCATCACCACGCCGTCGCGCGTGAAGCTGGCGAACACGTCCGGCATGAACGACATGGTCGCCTCGATCATGTTGACGTCGACGCGGCGTCCCTTGCCGGTTGCTGTCCGCGCGAACAGCGCGCCTAGCACGCCGTAGCACGCATAGAGGCCGGCCAGCTGGTCCGAGATCGTCGGGCCGCGCACCAGCGGTCGCTCGGGATCAAGGGCGAGTCCGAGCAGGCCGCTCAGGGACTGACCGATCATGTCAAACGCCGGCCGGTCCCGGTTGGGGCCGGCCGGATTGAAGCCGGAGATCGAGCAGTAGATCAGACGTGGGTTGAGCCTCTTCAGCGTCCCGTATCCGAGTTTGAGGCGCTCCATCACACCCGGTCGGAAATTTTCGATCAGGACGTCGGCCTGGCGGATCAGCTTGCGCAGCGTCTCGCGGCCCTTCGGCTCCTTGATGTCGATGACGATGCTTCGCTTGTTGCGATTATAACCGACAAAGTTCGGGCTGTATTTTCCCGACCCGAAGGAGCGGAAGGGATCTCCGTCGGGAGACTCGACCTTGATCACGTCGGCGCCGAGGTCCGCGAGCAGCAACCCCGCATACGGCCCGGTGATGAAGCTGCCGAGCTCAAGAACGGTCGTTCCGCTTAGGGCGTCGCTCCCGGATTTGCTTTTCACTTTTCGTCTCGCTGGTACTCGCCCATTCCTGGGCGATAGGTCTTGTCGTCGAGAAACTGCGTCATCGCTTTGGCGCGTCCTGATTCCGGGTCCATGAACCGCAGTTCACGTTCCTTTGCCAGGAGATAGTCCGCCGCCTGGTCGACACTCATGCTGCGAACGTAGCGGAGGCTTTCCTTGATCGTCCGCAGCGTCTGCGGATTTTTCCGCGCAAGTTGTGATGCGAGCGCCAGGGTTTCGGATCGAAGCTTGTCGCGTGGAACGGATTTGTTGATCAGCCTGATCTCCGCCGCCTTTTTGCCGTCGAGCGGCTCGCCGGTCATCGCGTACCAGACCGCGTCGCGGTAGGGCAGGCCGTCGACGATGACCTTGCCGACCAGGCCGCCCGGCAGAATTCCCCAATTGACCTCCGACAGTCCGAACTGGGCGTCATTGGCGGCGATGGCAAAATCGCAGGCATAAAGTTGAACGAAGGCGCCGCCGAAACAGTAGCCGTTGACCATCGCGATCGTCGGCTTCGGGAAGGCGCTCAGCAGCGTCCATCGCCATTCATGATTGGCCAGCCGCGCGAGGTGTCGTTCCTTCGGCTTGTCGTCGAGATCACGAAAGAAGAGCTTGATATCCTGCCCCGCGCACCAGCTGTCGCCGGCGCCGGTCAACACGAGCACACGCGTCTCTGCGTCCTCGGCCAGTTCCTTCAGAACATCCACCATCTCAAAATGGAGTTGCGGGCTCATGGCATTTCGCTTGTCCGGACGGTTGAGTGTCACGAACGTCGTCGAGCCCTCGCGCTCAACCTTCACCGTTTCGAGTTTGCCGAAGTCCAAGGCCGCCTCCCGAGTTATCTGAGTGTTTTCCCGACTTTATTTATCCCAAAAATCCATAAAGTTAAACTATTGAATGTAAGTGGGGCCGATGCTATCGTGATGATGGGAACCGAGCCGGGTCCCGGATGCTTGGCCGCGGCCAGCGCTCGTTCAAAAACAAAAGCGTGCCGCGTGTAAAACGACGTGATGATGGAGGAAACAATCGATGTTTCGGATCTTTTTCGCGACCTTGCTAGTTTTGGCCGGCAGCGCGGTTCCGGGTTTGACGCAGGATAAATGGCCATCCCACCCGGTTACCATCATTGTGCCTTATCGTGCGGGGAGTGCACCCGACACGATTGCGCGGACGCTCGGCGACGAACTTTCCAATCGCATCGGCCAGCCGGTCGTCATCGACAATCGCACCGGTGCCGGCGGTCTCATCGGGACGGAAGCCGCGGCGGCGGCGAAAAACGACGGATACACCTTGTTCATGGGGTCGCTGGATACCCAGACGATCATTCCGTATCTGTACAAGACGAAGCGCGACCTCAACACGGCGTTTGCGCCGATTTCGCTGTTGGGGCGCATCTACAACGTCATCGCGGTTTCGCCGGCTTTGAAGGTGTCGACCTTCAAGGAACTGATCGGTGTAGGAAAGTCGGGGAAAGTCCTGACTTTTGCGACGCCGGGCGTCGGAACCAACCTGCATCTGCTCGGCGAGCTGATCAAATTGAACACCGGTGCAAAACTGTCGCATGTGCCTTATCGGGCCGCGAGTCAGGGCTATACCGACGCCATGGCCGGTCGGATCGATGTGGTCATCGCCGGGCTTCCGCCTCTTCTCGGAATTTTGCGCGACAAGAAACTCATCGCTCTGGCGACGACCGCTCCGAAGCGGATCGATGCCTTGCCCGATACGCCGTCTCTCAGCGAACTCGGGCTCGCCAATCTGACGATCACTGGGTGGTTCGGGTTGCTCGCGCCGGCCGGCACAAGTCCGGAGATCATCGACAAGCTGAGCAAGGATGTTGCTGCGATCACGCAGTTTGAGGCCTATCGCAAGAAGATGCAGAGCCTGCTCATCGATCCTGTGAGCACCACGCCGCAGGAGTTTTCCGCGCTGATCAAATCTGAGTCCAAGCGCATGGAAGAGATTATCAAGAAAGCGAATATAACTGTTAAGAAAAATTGATTTTGGGGAAAGCTCGTCAGCGGCGAACCAATATAAAAATGCTCGCCGCTGACGCGGCCCCGGTTCAAAATAAATTGGCTGATCTCGCCCGGAAGGTCGAAATATGCCAGAGATACAACGAGCTTGGGTTGACGCCAGAAATTAATTGCCGGCAGGGACAGTTGCCATCACGCCTGTGTGGCGCGATGGGCGAGCCTGACCCAATATTCAACGCCGGTCGCGAGAAATCTCGTCGTTAAAGTCATAGCGCGCGCTGTGCAAATTCTTGCCGTTTTCCGCCGAGCCGCATCCGAGCCATGAATAGGCTCCCGGCTTTTCTTCCAGCATGTAGGAAAAATCCTCCGAAGCCATGCTTGGGGCAAGATCGGTCAATACGCCATTAGCAGGTGTGGTGTCAGCCGCGCTGAGGCGTGCGATTTCCGCTTCAGCTGCGGTGTTAATCGTCGACGGGTAGCGCTCATGCCAGGTGAAATGCGCCTGCGCACCGAAGGCCCGGCAAATCAGATCAGTGCGCGCGACCATTTGTTCGCGGATCATGGCGCGGGTTTCCGGCCGCAGCGTTCGCACGGTCCCGCGTAAAGTCACGGTCTCGGGCACGACATTCCAGGATCGCCTGCGTGGATTTGCGTGACGCTGATCACAGCGGAATCGGTGGCATTGACGCCACGACTGACAATGAGTTGCCATGCATGATAAAGTTGTGAGCTCACTGCGATGGGATCAATTCCCTCGTGGGGCATGGCGCCATGACTGCCCTGACCCTCGACGATCACCTCGAAGGTATCGAACGCGGCCATGACGGCTCCCGAACGCACGGCAAACTGTCCAGCTGGTACGCCAGGCCAGTTGTGTAGGCCATAGACTGAGTCAGCGGGAAAGTCGCGAAACAGCCCGTCCGCAACCATGGCCTTGCCGCCGCCTTCGCCTTCCTCGGCGGGCTGGAAGATAAAGACGACAGTGCCGTTCCGTGGCGGTTGCTCCGTGAGAATCTTGGCGGCGCCGAGCAGCATCGTGGTGTGGCCGTCGTGGCCGCAGGCGTGCATCACCCCCGGGGTCTTGGAGGCATAAGGCAGGCCAGTTGCTTCGGTAATCGGGAGAGCGTCCATGTCGGCGCGCAGTCCGACCATTGGGCCATTGCCATGACGCAAGACGCCGACGACGCCGGTTCTGCCGATGCCTTCGTGCACTTCCAACCCGAATTCACGAAGTTTTTCAGCGACAAAAGCAGCGGTCTGATTTTCCTGGAAAGCAAGCTCAGGATGAGCATGCAAATGCCGCCGCCAATTGACGAGTTCTGGCGCAATGGCCTCGATCCGCGACTTGATATCCACGATTGTCCTCTGATTAAACCCAACCCTGGCACAGTCCGAGCACCTGCCGCACGTTTCGGGCAATTGGCAACTAGAAACGATAAATTCTCTGCGTGTATCGTATTGCGTGTGCAGCAACGCGTGGCAAGGCAGAACGACGGGTTCGGCGTTCCTTCGGTAGGCAACGAACGATTTAATGCTAGGAAGTTCGACTTTGGCGGTCAATTCAAGAGATTGCGGGCATGTCCATCTCGTGATCATCAGCCTGTCGGGTGGGCGGATGCGACCTGAGCGGGCGTTTTCGTCTGCAACAATTCATCACATCGTCAATCCAAATTTGCAAACATCTACAAAAGCGGCAATCCAGGATGACGGCGCCAGCCAGGCAACATCCCTTAATTCAGGCGAATAGCCAGCCGAACCAGCATCGGGCGACACGTCGCCTTGACCGGTGAAAACGTGATGCGTAACCTTAATTTCCGTGATGTCGATTGAAACTTGATCACGGATTCAGACAGGACTTCCCTCGCATTCAAGAAATCGTCGCCATACCGATCCAGAAGGAAAGCGGCAATCGATGATGCGTTTTTGTGACGTGTTGTCAGCATTGTCTGCAATGATGAAATGAATCGAAAGACGCGAATTGCCGTTGTCGGCGCTGGTTTAGGAGGTCTGACAGTTACAGGGTTTCTCCAGCGCGCCGGATTTGCAGTCTCGATCTACGAGCAGGCACCGGCATTTTCACGCATTGGCGCGGGAATTATCCTCAGCGCCAATGCCACGAAGGTGCTGCGCCGCCTTGGGGTTGAACGTGAACTGATCGAAACCGGAATCAAGCCGGAATGCTACATCAGTCGCGCCTGGGATACTGGCGAGACGATGTATGAAATCTATTTCGATGCCACGAGCGAGGAGCGCTATGGCGGCACCTACATCAACATTCATCGCGGCGATCTTCATGACATCCTGGCGCAGGTCGTCACACCCGGCACGATTGCCTTCAACCACCTTCTGACCGGCATCGAGAGATTAAACGGCGCTTATCATCTCACTTTCGAGAACGGCGCGACCGCGGAAGCCGACATCATTATCGGTGGCGATGGCATCCGCTCCAAGGTGCGCGAGGTTCTGATCGGAGACGGTCCGCCGCGATTTACCGGTGCCGTGGCGCATCGCGCGATCTTCAACGCCGACCAGTTGCGTGGATTCCAGATTCCCGACTGCACCAAATGGTGGGGGCCCGATCGGCACTTATTGCCGTACTACATGACCAGCAAACGCGATGAAGTCTATGTTATCGGGGTTGTGCCTGCGGCCCAATGGGACACCGACGCCACCTCCGTTCCAGGTTCGCGAGCCGATTTGATCGCTGCGTTTGCGGATTTCCATGAAGACCTTCATCGCGTCCTGGAAGCGGCCGACGAGGTCAGCGTGTGGCCGATTTTCGATCGCGAACGAAACGACTGTTGGAGTGGCGAGAACATTGTTCTCATGGGCGACGCCTGTCATCCGGTGCCGCCCTACATGGCCGCGGGCGGTGCGATGGCGATCGAGGATGGCGTCATATTAAGTCGCTGCCTGGAAATGTTCGACGATGCGGCAGAGGCCTTCCGTTGGTACGAAGCAACGCGGATTGCCCGGGTCGGCAAAGTGCAGGTCATCTCGGTCGAGAACAGCTGGATGCGTGGCCCGACCGAAACCGATTGGTTTTACTGCTATGATCCATGCACCGCGTCATTGACGCCACCGATCTGAGTCTCGAACCGGACACGAGACGACGGCGATGGCGCCTAAACCAAGACCCGATCCCATGATCGCACGTGACCTGATCGGATATGGCGAAAATCTGCCGGATCCGGCATGGCCAGGTGGCGCCGCGATTGCGGTCAATTTCAATCTGAACGTCGAGGGTGGTGGCGAAGCGACCCTGGCGAATGGCGACGATGTTTCCGAGGGCATGCTCAACGACATCGGTGTGGAAACCATTGCTGGTCGGCGCGTTCCGTTGGTCGAATCCGTATTCGAATATGGTAGCCGCCGCGGCGTCTGGCGTATTCTCGATGTCTTTCGCGACTTCTCCGTCCCGATCAGCATTCTGGGCATCGCGCGTGCGCTGGAGCAGAATCCGCCTCTTGCTCGCGCTTTCGTGGAACGCGGCCATGAGGTCGTGAGCCATGGTTTTCGTTGGATCGACTACGGTGACGTGCCAGAGGACATCGAGCGCGAGCATATTCGCCGCGCTGTCGACATCCTGACTGGTTTGACAGGCGTGCGGCCGGTGGGGTGGATGACCGGCAGGCCCGGTCCGAATACGCGACGGTTGATCGTCGAGGAGGGCGGGTTCGTGTACGATCGCGATTCACTGGCGGATGAATTGCCGTATTGGTTGCGCGTTGGTACGAGGCATCACCTCGTGATTCCCTATTCCTACGAAGCCAACGACAATCGGTTCAATGAGAACAGCGGATTTTCGACCGGTGATGACTTTTTCATTTATTTGCGTGACGCTTTCGACCTGCTCTATCAGGAGGGACTGAAGGGTTCCCCGAAGCTTCTGTCCATCGGACTGCATGATCGTCTGATCGGTCGGCCCGGCCGTTGCGTCGGACTGATCAGGCTTCTCGAGCATATGCGCAAGGCCGCCTCGGTCTGGTTTTGCCGCGGGATCGACATTGCCGATCATTGGCGCGACAAACATCCGGCGGAATAGAGCAGGCGGCAACGATGGGAACAGCGATGCGCACCGGGGTGATCAAGCGACAGATTACGGCGATGACCGAGCGCGGGCTCGATGCGGTCATTTCCATCTCGCCGGAGAATTTTGCTTATCTGACCGGGTTCGTCGTGCCCTCCCAGCCTTTGATGCGCTGGCGGCACGCCGCGGCTGTCCTCGATGCCGATGGAAACACCGCGCTCCTCGCAGTCGACATGGAGGAAACGACTATCCATGTCCAGGCGCCCGACATGTCGTTGCATGTCTGGGGCGAATTCACCGACAACGCGATGGATGTGCTGGCCGGTTTGTTGAAAGACATGGGGCTGTCTCGATCGCAAATTGGGCTCGAATTCGACTACCTCCCCGGCGGCGATCTGCTGCGGTTGCAACAGCAGATGCCTGAAGCGACGTTCGTACCGGTGGAAGACATGTTGGCGCGATTGCGTCAGATCAAGGATCCGGAGGAAATCGAGCTGCTTCGCCGGCTGTCACGGATTTCCGACGGAGCGATTTCCAGCGCGTTTGCCGCTGTCAAGGCAGGCATGACCGAAATGGACATCGCCGGTCACCTCACACGCGGTGTCTACGAACTCGGAGCAACCCATTTTAAGCTGATGATCGTCGCCACCGGTGAGCGTAGCATGCTACCGAATGTCGGGCCGACGACACGCAAGTTGATTCCAGGCGACATATGCCGGGTCGAAATTTTTTCCATTATCGACGGCTATCATGCTGGTGTCTGCCGAACGGCAGTCGTTGGCGAACCGGGGAAGGAAGCCAAAGATATCTGGTCAAAACTGGTTGAATGCAAATATCTCGTCTTGGACATGATCAAACCGGGTGCGAGTTCACGGCAGGTCTATGAGGCTTTCCTGACGAAGATGCGCGAAGCCGACCTGCCGCCGATCAGCTTTGTTGGTCACGGCATCGGCCTTCACCTGCATGAAGAGCCCTATCTCGGAAAGTATTCCGACACCCCACTTATGGAAAACATGGTGCTCGGGATCGAACCTCTGGTCTACCGCACTCCGTTCGGTTTCGGCATGCAGCTCAAGGACATGGTCCGGGTTTCAAAGGGTGGTGCCGAATTGCTATCCGACCATACGAACACGGATGAATTGACTCGCATCGACGCCTGATATTGCAATGCGCTCTCGTGGACTGCTTGCCACAGGCCGGTTCTTCGCCTAATGCGAATAGGTCCAGACACAGAGGCGAAGCCGTTGAACTTCGAGCAATCCCTGGCAAACTTGCACCGCAGTCATGTCATTGCATTGCCGTTGCCGCAATTGCGCAAGGTCGACCGGTCGAAGGGATCACTGCAAGCACAAGCCTACCGGGAATTGCGACGCGGCCTGATGGTTGGCGCCTTTGTCCCCGGTCAAGCTGTCAGCCTTCGAACCGTGGCAGAGCGGTTGGGCACGAGCCCGATGCCGGTTCGCGACGCGGTGAACAGGCTGATCGCCGAACGCGCTTTGCAAATGCTGCCGAACAGGTCCGTCGTTGTTCCTGTGCTCAGTCGGGACGAGTTTTCCGAATTGACGATGATGCGGCAGTTGTTGGAAGGACAGGCAACGGAACAAGCCTGCGCACATGCGACGCCGGAACTGGTTGGATCACTCAGGCGCCTGAACGACAAGCTGTTGTCGGACATCGAAAGCCGCAATGCGCCGAAAATTCTGGAAAGTCACCAACAGTTTCATTTCGCGATCTATCGCGCATCAAACTATCGCTTGATGCTTCCGATGATCGAGTCGCTTTGGCTCCAGGTCGGTCCGGTGATGAATATTTCGGTGACCGCATCGCCCCTGCAATGGGATGCGGCACATCACGCAGGCATTCTCGACGCGATGAACATTCGCGACGGCAAGACGGCGCGCAGGGAGATGGAGCGCGATATCGCAGCCACGATCGGGTATCTGTTGGAAAAGCTCGACGAGGCCACCAGACATGCAAGCGCCGACCCGATGGAAGACGCCGTATAGTTCCTGTCGCGAACGGCCCAAC
Organism: uncultured Alphaproteobacteria bacterium; assembly: GCA_963806815.1. Taxonomy (GTDB): domain Bacteria; phylum Pseudomonadota; class Alphaproteobacteria; order Rhizobiales; family Xanthobacteraceae; genus CAWDZJ01. The sequence goes on from CAWDZJ010000018.1 coordinate 172,433, forward strand.
GCCGGCCTGCCATTGATGCTGTAGGTCAAAGCGCCAGCGCGGGCAGTTTTGGCTCGCCCGGCAATTCAATCCAGAGTCATTCTGCCTGCACGCTTGCACGCATGACGGTGCGACGCCATCGGTCAGTCGCTGCTTCAAACTTCGGCTTGCACAAGGATTGGCTTTGTGATCACGTTGTGTGATCACAGTTGATAACCTCGGCAGTCCTTGTTTGGAAAAGGTGCAGGCGGATTTGGCAAATCAGGTCAAATCAATCGCGATCTTAGGCGCCGGACATGGTGGTTGTGCGGCGGTCGCCGACCTAACTCTTCGCGGGTTTGACGTTTGTCTGCACGCGCGGCGCGAACAGCGTTTGGACGATTTGCGCTCGGCCGGCGGCCTCACGATCAGCGGCATCCACAACGGCACCGTGCCCCTTCCGCGCATGACGACGAACGTCGCGGAGGCGATCGCAAACGCCGATGTGATCATGCTGACGGTGCCCTCGGTCGCCCATCGCTTTTATGCCGGGGCACTCGCCGATTGTCTGCCGGTCGAGACCCCGATCTTCCTCAATCCGGGACACACCGGCGGCGGGCTGCATTTTGTTCACGAACTCAAGACAGCCGGATATCCGCACCAGCCTCTGACTTGCGAGACGGTCACGCTGAGCTATATCTGCCGGCTTAAAGGTCCCGCCGAAGTCGCCGTCTTTTCCTACACAAAAGGCCTGGGGTTCGCGGCGTTCCCTGGAAAGCACGCCGAGGAACTGTTCGCGCGAACTCAAGCCGATCTATCCGGAGATTGTGCTTCGTTCCAGCGTTCTGGAAACCGCCCTGTCAAACATGAATGCGGTGTTCCACCCGCCCGGCATGATCATGAATGCCGGCTGGATCGAGAGCACCGGCGGTGATTTTCTATTCTACAAGACCGGCCTGACCGAAGGAATCGGCCACGTCACCTCCGCCGTCGATGATGAACGCCTATCGGTGGCGAAGGTCTTGGATGTTCCAGCCACGACGTTCCTCGAAACGTTTTATTCGGCCGGCCTGACAACACGATCGGCGGCGGACAGCGGCTCCATCGCCAGGGCCTGCCGGGAGAGCGCGCCCAACGCGACCATCAAGAGCCCGCCTTCGCTGGACCACCGGTATATCCATGAGGATGTCGGCTATGGCCTGGTTCCGATGGCGGCCCTCGGCAAGCTGGCGTGCATCCCAACACCGACCATCGACGCGCTCGTCAACATCGCTGGAACGGCGGTCGGCATCGATTTTGCCCGTGATGGCCTTACCCTCGACAAGCTCGGCCTCGGCGGCATGACGGCCGCCGAGCTGCCGCAATTTCTGCTGGAAGGGTCACTTCAGAATGTCTCATGAGGTATTTGACAAGTTGAGACGGGGAATGGCCGCCGGCGGTTTCGATGCGCTCGTTGCGCTCTCACCCGACAATGTCACCTACACCGCCGGGTTTTTGGTACCAAGCCAGCTCACCAATCGATTTCGCCGCGCGATCACCGTGCTGACGGGCACGGGCTTTGCTTGCCAGATTGTCGTAACAGTTGAGGAGAATTTGGCCCGTGAACGATCGCGATTTCTGGATATTCGCCCGTATGACCAATTTTCGCAAATGGCTGTCGACGTGCTCGCCGACGCTTTGATCGAAGCGAGGGTGGACAAGGGCCGTATCGCCATCGAACTCGATTTCATGCCGGCCGAAGACTACATCCGCCTCACCGAGCGCGTGCCGCAGGCGCGCTTCGAGCATGCCCGCGATATCTATTTTCAGACCCGCATGGTGAAGACTGATGAAGAAATCACCATGCTGCGCAAGGTCGCCGATCTGACCGAAGGCGTCATGGGCGACGTGCTGGCGGCCGTCAGACCGGGCATGACCGAGGCGGAGATCGGCACAAGGATCACCGCCGAAATGCTTACCGGCGGTTGTGAACGCGTGAAATGCCAGGTCGGATCAGGCATCCGCAGCGGCATTACCAATTGCGCGCCGACATTGAAGGCGGTCGAGGGCGGCGATGTCGTGCGGGTCGAAATACTCGGCGACATGGACAATTACCGTTCCAACGTGACGCGCACGGCGGTCGTCGGAAAGCCCACCCAGGAACAACTGGCCATTTGGCGAACCATGATCGATGCCCGCGACACGTGCGAGGCAATGCTGCGGCCGGGCACCGCGGTCGCCGATCTCTATCGGACCTACGCTGGGATATGTCGCGCCGGCGGTATCGAGCCGACCTTGAAGTTTCTTGGTCACGGAATCGGTCAGACCATTCATGAAGAGCCTTACATCGCGGAGGCGCGCGACATAGTGCTCCAGCCCAACATCACCCACACGATGGAGCCGCTCTATATGATGCCCGGCCGCATGGGATTTCATGTCGAGGACATGTATCTCATCACCGACGACGGCTACGAGAAACTCACCGGCATTGCCGTTCCAAATGACGAGTTGATTGAAATCGGACGCTAGGACAATGAAAATTATTGGTGTCGAGACGTTTCTGGTAACGCTGCCTGTGCGACGGCAGCATACCTGGGCCGGCAACTACAGCCCGATCGGCCGGGACTATGTCGTCGTCAAATTGCATGTTGAGGGCGGCATCACCGGCGCCGGCGAAGCCCAGACCCTACGCGACTGGGGCGGCGAGTTCGGTTCCAAATTCGGCGAGACACCGCACACGACGGTCGCGATCATCAAGAACCACCTGTTTCCGCTGATCGAAGGTGAGGATGTCCGGCGATTTGAATTCTTGCACGCCAAGATGGACAAGTTCGTCAAAGGTTACCCTTACGCCAAGGCGGCGCTCGACGTGGCGATGTACGATGCTGCCGGCAAAATCGCTGGAATTCCAGTTTACCAGTTGCTCGGCGGTCTGGTGAAATCAAAAGTTGCGGTCGCACATTCGATCGGCCTGATGGAAACCGACGTCGCGGTCCGCGAGGCGCAGGAAGTATTCGACGAGGGCGTCACCTGCGTCAAGGTCAAGATCGGACTGGACGCACCGCGCGACATCGAACTCGTCAAAAAGATCCGTCAAGCCTTGCCCAACATTCGCATCCGGGTCGACGCCAACCAGGGCTACAAGACCTGGAAAGAGGCGCTGCAGGTCACGCGCAAGCTCGCCGATTTCGACATCTGGTTCATGGAGCAACCGGTCGAAGGGCTCGAGGCGATGGCGCGGGTGGCGCAGAACACCGACATCCCGATAATGGCTGACGAAGGCGCCTGGAACGCCCATGATGTCTTGCGCATCATCCGCCACGACGCGGCAGAAATGGTCTCCTGTTATTACACCAAAGCAGGCGGCTTTCTGAAATCGAAGAAATTGTTGAACGTGGCGGAGGCCGGTGGCCTGCAGTGCGATGTCAACGGCTCCGCAGAAATGGGTATCGGCAACGCCGCAAATGTCCATCTGGCTGCCGCGTCGGAGATCGTGTGCATTCCGGGAAGCATCCCGGTCACCCAGACCGCGGAAACCAAGCGTACCAAGATCGCAGGTCACAAATATCTCGACGACATCGTATCCGAGCCGTTTGCTTTCGAGGATGGCTTTATCATCGTGCCCGACAAACCGGGCCTCGGCGTCGAACTGGATGATCAAAAGCTGGAAAAATATGCGACCAAGTAATTTTTTTGGTTTGAACACTGGATGATGGAGTGGCTCGCTGACACCTGAGACCGTCACCATTCTCGGCGCTGGAAACGGAGGTTGTGCCGCCGCCGCCGATCTTGGACGTGCGGGATTTTCCATCCGCCTTTGGAGCCGAAGCGAGGAGACGATTGCGCCGATCCGTCAGCGCGGTGGCATTGCTTTCAAGGGCGTGTTCGGGGAGGGCTTTCAGCCCATCGCGACCTGTACGACCGACCTGGCACAGGCGATGTTCGGGGCCGATGTGATCCTGATGACGGTGCCGACGCACGCCCACGAAACTGTTGCGGCAATGGTTGCGCCGCATCTGAAGGAAGACCAGGTGCTGATCGCGGCGCCCGGCCATACCGCGTTGTTGCTTCCGCATGTGCTTAAAAAGGCCGGTATCGATCGGCCGGTTCTCGGCGACATGGGCTCGTTGCCGTATATCTGCCGAAAGCAGGCCGCGGACACTATCGCGATCAGCAAGAAGACCGAGACAATCGCATTTGCGACATTTCCGGCCAGTGAGCACGATCGGCTGGAGCCTGCTGCACGCGCGCTCTACCCGATGCTCAAGCCGGTCGCTAACGTTCTCGCCACGGTGTTTCCCTACACCAACGCCATTCATCATCCCCCGGCGCTTCTGATGAACGCGGGTCGTGTCGAGGCGACCGGTGGCGACTACTACCACTACTATGACGGCATCACGCCGGCGGTCGGCCGTGTCATCGACGCCCTTGATGCCGAACGGCGCGCGGTCGCAGCGGGATTTGGCATCGAAACGAAGCCGTTGGCCGAGGAATTTTTCAATCGCGGCTACACGACCGCGGCAGCCCGCGATTCCGGCCTCGCTTACGAGGTCTTTCATCAAAGTGAGCCGGACCGCTGGATCCGCGCGCCCGGCACGCTCGATCACCGCTTCCTCAATGAAGACATCCCGTTCGGTCTCGTACTGCTGTCGGAACTAGGCGCCTTTGCCGGTGTGCCGACTCCGGCCATCGATCATATGATTTATCTCGGCAGCATGACGATGCAGCGAGACTACCGAAAGCAGGGTCTGACGCTGGCGCGCATGGGCCTCGCGGGCATCACGATGGCCAGGATGAAAGACTTGCTGGAACACGGGCATGGAGCGTCAGCCTATGTCTGAACTTTCGCGGATCGGATTGGCGTTTGACGGCTTTATAAGCACCGCGGAAACCCTTGAACTCGCGCGCAAGGCCGTCGATGCCGGCGTTCGAAGTCTTTGGATGGCCGAACATATGGGTTACCGCGAGGCCGCCGTGACATCGATGGGCTTCCTGATGACGACCAAGGAAGCGCAGGTGGTCCCGACGGCGGTAAGCCCCTATCTTTGGCACCCGACCCCGACCGCCATGTCGCTGGCAACTCTGGCTGAGGCCGGTGCTGGGCGAACCGCGGTTGCGATCGGTACCGGCAACCCGATGTTCCTGCGCGAATCCGGCCACGACATCGTCAAGCCCATCGCCGCCGTGCGAGAATTTGTCGAATGCCTCCGCCTGCTATGGTCCGGTAATCCGGCGTATTACGCCGGCCAGTTCTTCACATTGAACGGCGCGCGGATGGCGTTCGATGTCCCCGCTGAAATACCGGTCTACATCGCGGCTATGGGTGACCAGATGCTGATGCTTGCCGGCAAAATCGGTGATGGCGTTGCGTTTTCCGCCGGCCTATCGGTCGACAATATCAAACAAGCGGCATCCGTCACCGACAGCGGGGCGCATCAGGCTGGTCGAGATGTCACGGCGTTTCGGCGCGCGGCCTATATCTATTTCGGGCCGTCCCGCGGTCGCGGCAAAACATTTGAGCTGCTGCGCGGTAAGCTGGCATTTTTGATGCGCAACAAATTCATTGCGCAAAACGCGCAACAATCTGGCTTCAATATCGATCCGCCGAAGATTGTCGAGGCCGTCGCACGTCGTGACCTGGAAACAGCGACGCGTCTTGTGCCGGACGAAGCAGTCGAAGCTTTCACGATTACGGGAACGCCGCAGGAGTGCGGGGACCGACTGTCGGACTACATTGGCGCTGGTATCAATGAGCCGGTGCTCAGCATTGTGGGTGGAGATGAAGAAAAGAAGATGGCGCTTGATATTATTGCTCAGATTTCGAGCAAGGCGCTTGTGAGTTCTGCCGGTTCATAACTGAACTATCAACGAAGCAGATAGGAGTACTTCCAATGATGAAACGTCTTGGTTTTGGACTGCTTGCACTGCTGACGGCTACGTCCCTCGTCGGCACCTGGTCGCATCCCGCTTACGCAGAGACATATCCTGACAAGCCGATATCGGTTATTGTGCCATGGGCGGCCGGCGGTGGCTCCGATCGCAGCACCCGGCTGATAGCTGACGCGCTGAGCAAAAAGATCGGCACCAATGTCGTCGTCGTCAACAAACCGGGCGCTGGCGGCGCCATCGGCACACGTGCAATCGCCGATGCCAAACCTGATGGTTACACGTTTGGTCTGGTCGGTTCTGGCCTGGTTGCACGCCAATACACCAACCCGGCTGCCAACAAGATGACCGACGTCGCGCCGTTGGCTTTTTTCGGTCCCGATCCTGGTGCGCTGTCCGCACGGGCCGATACCGGCTTCAAGAACGTCTCGGACTTCGTGAAGGCGGCAAAGGCGGCGCCCGGAAAAATCAAGAACGGCAACGATCAACCCGGTGGATCGTCGTACGTCAATATCGCGGTGCTGGAAAAGGACCTTGGCGTCAAGACGACGCGTGTTCCTTACAAGGGCTACGCACCGACCGTCGCCGCCTTGCTTGCCGGCGAAGTGCAAACTGCAACCGTGCCTGTTCCTGACGCGATTGAGCAACACAAGGCGGGCAAGATCCGGATTCTCGGTGTCATGGGAGATGAAAGGCATTTCATGGCCCCCGACGTGCCGACCTTCAAAGAACAGGGATTCGACATCGTTATCGGGTCATGGCGTGCGTTGGTCGCTCCGAAAGGCATTCCGGAAGATCGCATGAAGCTTCTCGAGACGAAGCTCCTCGAGACGCTCAACGATCCGGAGTTCAAGAAAAGAGCCAACGCAGCTGGCTTCGCCGTGACGCCTCTAGGCGCAGCGGCGACGAAAAAGAAAATTGCGGATTTCGACACGGCACTCTATCCCGTGCTCCTGGATGCCGGCCTTGTCAAAGTAAACAAAAAATAGCGCGCCATCTGGCGGGCGCCGGGCGGCGATACGCCGCCCGGTTCTCCCGCAATTCGGAGATTGTCATGCTCGAAGGTGGCGAACCACGCCGCACGGCCCAATTGGACGTTGCGACCGGCGTGGCCATCCTGGGCGTTTGCGGTATTGGCGCATGGAGTTTGGCCAGCAATTCGGTCCTTTTTGATTTCGACTATGGTGCCGATCCGGGGCCCGGCCTAGTGCCGGCGCTTTTGCTTGCTGTGCTCGCTTTGTGCGCCTCGGCCATGATCATGATAGCGGCCGTCCGTTTGTGGATCGGACGAGGCGGTGCCGCCATCGCGCCGGCGAACCGCATGAACTGGAAGTCGCTCGTCCTGCCGACGGGCATGACGGCTTCGCTGGTGCTTTACGCCTGGTCCGTCGCGGAACTTGGATTTCTGCCATCGACCGTTGTATTTGCGCTGCTGTGGTGTCTCCTGATCGGCCTGCAGGATAACCCAAGGTTGACGCCGAGCGGGTTGGTTGTGGTAGCGGTCGAGGCGATCGCCATCGCCGGCGGAATTTATCTGGTGTTCGTCAAGTTGATTGAAGTGCAGCTACCCTAGAGCATGATCCGGAAAAGTTGCGGACCTTTCTGAAAAGACCATGCGAAAAATCAAAATGCAAGAAGACTCCAGCGGTTTGATCTCAAACAAATAGGCTGCAGGCAAGCGACCGGAATGGCACCCGAAATCTTCAAAGTCTTGCTGTCCGTGTTGACGGATCCGGTCGCGCTTGGGCTGAGCGTCGTTGGCACTTTATTTGGCATCATCCTTGGCGCTTTGCCCGGCGTGTCCTCGACCATGTCGTTGGCGGTCCTGATGCCGCTATCGTTTTCCATGTCCCCGATCCACGGCATGATTTTTCTGATGGGGATTTTTTCTGCCAGCGTCTACGGCGGGTCGATTTCCGCCATCCTTGTTAATATTCCGGGCACACCGGGCGCCATTGTGACCCAAATGGACGGCTATCCTATGGCGCAGAAAGGCCGTGCTGGCGAGGCAATGACCTATGCGCTTTTCGCCTCGACATTTGGCGGCATATTGGGCTGGCTGCTGCTGGTCTTCTTCGCGCCCTTGGTCGCGGACGCCGCCTTGCACTTTCAAAGTCCCGAATATGCGGCCGTCACGTTCTTTGGCCTGACCATGCTGGCTTATGCAACACCCGGGTCGACATTCAAGGCGCTGGTCAGTGGGACAATTGGCCTCGCCCTGGCGACGGTCGGGCTTGATGAGGTCACTGGCGTCGGGCGCTTTGATTTTGGGAATGCCGCGCTGCAAAGCGGCATTTCGATCATCCCCGTCGCTGTTGGAATATTTGGTCTCGCCGAGGTCCTGCGCAACATCGAGAGTGCGTCCGGCCGTTTCGAGGTCATCAAGAATATCCAGCGCTTGATGCCGCCGTTGAGCGAAATGCGCCGGCTGTGGCCGATGGCCGTCCGCGGTTCCATCATCGGAGCCTTTGTCGGAGCGATTCCGGCGGCCGGCTCGGCGATCGCCGTGACGGTTGCCTATGCGCAGGAAAAGCGGATGTCGAAACATCCCGAACGCTACGGCACCGGCATTCCCGAAGGCATCGTCGCGCCGGAATCGGCCAACAATGCCTGCGTCGGCGGCGCACTCGTACCAATGATGACGCTTGGTATTCCGGGGGATTCGATGACTGCCGTGTTGATCGGTGCGCTCCTGATTTACGGGCTCAGGCCCGGACCGCAATTATTCACGGAGCGGCTCGATTTCGTCGCTGTCGTTTACGTCGCCTTGCTCCTTGCAATCATCTTGACGCTGATCTTCGGCTTGATCGGGATACGCGCGTTTGCCCGAATTTTGTGGGCGCCGAAAAATGTCCTGATGACGACGATCGCGTTGTTGTGCGTGGTTGGCTCCTATGCCGTACGCAATTCCATGTTCGATGTCTTCGTGATGATTGCTGCAGGCGCAATTGGATATGTGATGCATCTGGTCAAAATGCCCGTGGCGCCGGTCGTCTTTGGCTTGATTCTCGGACCCCTGCTTGAAGAAAACATCCGTCGCAGCTTGATCGCAAACAGCGGTGACTGGTCGATTTTCGTCACCCGCCCCATCAGTTTGTCATTGTTGTTGATTTCGATATTTGCGTTGATCTATCCCGCATTGCGTGACCGAATGCGGCAGCGCCAGGCTCAAAATTTGTAAAGTGAATGTCAGTTGCCCGAACCGACACGGTTCCCATGATTGTATCCGCGATAAGGTGGGGTTCCGTCAACTGAAGTCGCGCAGGAGGCAGCCTTGGGCGAGCTCGAGGCTGTCACGGCGTTTGCACACACGTGTGCTTTCGTCAGGTGCACTTGGGCGACGTGCGGCGTTTCGTTGGCGCGAACGCCGATCAGATGCATGGCCTTGAGGCCTATCACCGTGCGGCTGCCCCCTCATCATAGCCGATCTGCTGGATCAAAAGGATCATCTGGCGGAAGCCCACGACAGGGGAGGGGTTGTCCCCACTGGCTTGTAGCTCATGACCACTTCCTTTCGCTGATCCGGCGGCGAAGCAAGCCGGCATGGAGCATACGCCAGTTGACGATCTCACCTGCGAAAGCCATTGCGGATTGCTGCCAATGCGTTGACAACCTGACCGCCGAGGCGCACTGCGCGCGCCGCGGCGGTTCATTTTTTGAAACGGAACACAAAATTCGTTGCAGACAGCCGTACCGCTTCTAGTGTGAGAGGTGTCCGGACGACGGGCTGTGGAGCTGCCGCAAGACGGAATTGATAAAAGGCAGAAACGGCCGGCGTTGGTAGGGATGCAAGAGCGGGAAGGGTGATGGCGAAGTACCTTGAGGACTTTCACGAAGGCGAAATCTGGCAGAGCGGATCGGTTGTCCTAGGGGAAGAGGACATCATCGCTTACGCAAAGGCTAACGATCCGCAGCCGATCCATATCGACCCGGACGCGGCTAAGAACGGGCCATTCGGCGGTATCATTGCCAGCGGCTGGCAGATCGCCGCCTTGTCCATGCGGCTTTTTATCGAGGCCGGTGGTCACGGCGACTCGCCTATCGTTGGCATCGGCATCGACGAACTTCGCTGGAAACAGGTGGTGCGGCCCGGCGACACGCTCCGTACGACCCGTGAGATCGTAGAGGTGCGCCGGTCCGCGTCGAAGCCGGATCGCGGTTTGATCCGTAGCCGCGTAACCGTCTTGAACCAGCGCGACGAGACGGTGATGACGTATTATGCGCTCGGCCAGGTTCGGGCGCGCAGCGCGGTCTCTGAAGAGACCTGACACGGTCAGAGGTGGCGTCCCTCGTCGACGATGATGTTGGTGCCGGTGGCGCTGCCCAGATGCGTGACGCAAGCCAGGACAGCGCGCGCGACGTCGTTCGCCGTCGTGACGTGACGCAACGGCGTCGTTTCGGCGATCTTGCGCTGCCGCTCGGGATCACGTCCCTTGACAAAATCGGTGTCCACCAACGCTGGCGAAACCGCCAGGATGCGGATTTTTGGTCCCAGCACCTTGGCCAGCGCCATTGTCAGTGCGTCGAGGCCCGCCTTGGCGGCACAATAGGCGAGATTGCTGCCGACGCCGGTCAGCGCCGCCGCCGACGAAATGTTGACAACCACGCCTTGTGGCGTCTTTTCCAGCAGTGGCCGGAACGCACGGATGACGGCGAACGGTCCGCGCAAGTTGATGCGGGTGACCTGGTCGAAGATTTCATCGGTCAATGCGTCCAGGTCACCCGCCGGCACCATTACGGTGCTGCCGGCGGAGTTGACCAGGACATCGGTGCGGCCGAAGCGTTGCGCTACGGCGTTGGCCGCCGCGCGCACGCTGGCCCCGTCGTCGATCGTGATCTGAATTGCCATATGGCCGCCAGGCGGCAGAGCGGCAGCGATGCGCTCCGCTGTGGCCCGGTCGCGATGGTAGCCGACGATGACGATCGCGCCGCGGGCCGCGAACAGTCGCGCTGTTGCCTCGCCGATGCCGCTGCTTGCGCCGGTCACCACGACAACCCGACCTGAAAGATCGTCGTCCATCGTCACTGTCCCTCTGTGCCCGCACGCGTCGGCGTCCAATAAGGCTTGCGCAGTTCCTGCTTCATGATCTTGCCGATATCGGAGCGTGGCAATGCGGGGCGGATCTCCACGCCGGCGAGCCGCTGCATCCGATCCAGGCGTGCATTGGCCCAATCACGCATCTCGTCTGCCTCCGCGCTGCGACCCTCATGCAGCACCACCACAGCCCATGGGGTCTCACCCCAGGTCTCGCTTGGGATGCCGATCACCGCTGCCTCGCGGATAGCCGGATGCTGCAGCAGCACGGATTCCAGATCCGACGCATAGACGTTGAAACCGCCTGAGATCACGACGTCTTTCTTGCGGCCGACAATTTTCAGGAAACCGTCCTGGTCGAAAACGCCGAGATCGCCACTACGGAAGAAGGCGTTTCCCGCGCGGTCTCGCCACAGCAAGGCCTCCGTCAAATCCGGCCTGCCGTAATAGCCTGTCATCATCAGGCCGGAACGGCCGACGACTTCTCCGGTCTCGCCCCTGGGCAGTTCGTCGCCTCGCTCGTCGATTATGCGAATGTCGGTGCCAGGCGCCGGTCGTCCGACGGTGGCGAGTTTGTCGGGATGAGCCGCGGCGTCGAGAATGACGGTGCAGCCGCCCTCGGTGAGACCATAGACTTCCAGAAAACGGCCGGGCCATCGGGTGATCAATGCCCGCTTCACCTCGACCGGAAGAATTGCGCTGGTGCATTGCTTGAGGACGAAGGCGGACAGATCAAAGTCGTCGAAACGAGTGTGGGCGACGAGGCGCTGATACTGAACCGGTACCAGCATGGTGTGGGTTGCATGCATTGCCTCCGCAACGCGCAGATACGATTCCGCGTCGAATTTCGGCATCAGCACCGTGTGCCCGCCGTGGAACACCGTTGCGAGCAGCGGCAGCAGCGTGGTGTTGGAATAAAGTGGTGTGGCTAACAGCATGACGCTGTCGACACCGATCATGAAGGTGTCTCGCGACGACTGCCGGACCCGCATGTCCGTCGAATGAACGATGCCCTTGGGCATGCCGGTGGTGCCGGACGAATAGATGATGTTGAACGGCGCGTCGCCCGACAATTGCAGTTCCGCGACGGGCCCCGCGCCGGCAAGGAATTCGTCGAGCGGGATCGTCCCGGCAACCTTGGTGTCGAGAGCGATCACGGCGATGCCGCCCGGCCGGTAGTCCGCCAGGGTCTCGACGGCTGCTGTATCCACGATCAGGATCTTTGGAGCGCAGTCGGCGATCAGGCGTTCGAGCGTTTGCGCGCCGGATTTGTTCGGCATCGGCACCAGGCAGGCACCGGCTGCGATGCCGCCGAAAAACAGGATGACGTAATCCAGCGCCGGTGCCGCGACGACCGCAATGCGATCGCCGGGCAGGACACCATGGCGCTGAAAGGCGGCCGCCGCCTGCTCAATCGCCGCGGCGAATCCCGCCCAGTCAAGCCGGCTTTCACCGCAGGTGAATGCTGGTGCTTGAGGCCGTTCCGCCGCATGTCGGCGGATGGCGGTCATGAACGGCGAGTTGCTCACGGCGCGCGCTCGTCCATGATCTGGATGATGCTGCGCGCCACCACCGCCGGTTTTTCACTGCCTTCCAATTGAATCTCACTGTCGAGGGTAAGACGCGTTCCGCCCTCGACCGGTTTGGTCTCCACCAGCGTTTGCGCGAGCCGTACCCGCGCGCCGCAACTGACGGGCCTTACGAACCGCACACGGTCATAGCCGTAGTTCAGACCGTGGCCCCGGCGCCGTATATGAAAAATCTGACGCTGTAGGGCTGGGATCAGGGACAGGAGGAGCAGCCCATGTGCGATGGTGCGGCCGCCGGGCATTTCGCGTGCCGCGCGGTCCGTGTCGACGTGTATCCAGTGGTCATCACCAGTGACGTCGGCGAACACGTCGATCATAGCCTGCGTAATCGCGGTCCAAGACGTGGCACCGAGCCTCTGTCCGCACCAGGCGGCGAGATCGCACGCCTGTTCCACGTCGACAATGGCCATGGTCATCCTCGCATTGACGTCACTGTTGCGCGGGCCGACGCCGGTTGGGTCACGGTGTGATCCTAGTAAGTCCCTCTTCAATCCAGCAAAGGACCTTTTTACCCGTTTCTCTCTGCGAAATAGGGTAGGCCTTGGACCATCGGAATATCACAATCGAGGGATTGAGTAGCGAGTTGGACCACATGACGATCCGTTCCGGTCGGCTTTTCGACCACATGAAACCGACACCGGGATTTCAGGCGGCATCATGCGCTGCCTTCCAGGCGGGCAAGCGCGTCGGCCGTCGCCTTTGACAGCTTGACGAAGCCTTTGCTGTCCTTGCGGCGCTGCCATTTGCGTTCGCCGGGAACGGTGATGCGGTCGACCCCTGGCGCGCGTTTGGACGCCCGTACGCGCGCTGTCGCCCGCGCCGTCTCGGCTTCGAAGTCGGAGCGCCGGCGGAAATGCCCGACATCGATCGCCATGAACAGATAGGAGCAATTATTCGGTTGGCTGAGGTTGTCGTAGAGACCTTGAACCTCGTCACCCCAACCGCTATCGGCCAGTAGTCCGCACATCAGGTCGACCATGAACGCAAGGCCGAAGCCTTTGGGACCTGCGGCCGGCAGCAGCATGCCGGCCATCGCTGCGTTCGGATCGGTGGTTGGCTCGCCGTCGCTCGTGACCGCCCAGTTGGGCGGGATCGTCGCGCCAGCGGCGGCCGCGATCCGCAGCTTGGCGAATGCCGCCTCGCTCATCGCCATGTCGAGCACGATCGGGACCTCGCCCGCCGTCGGCAGCGCAATCGCGATCGGATTATTGCCGACCAGGCGCTCGGCGCCGCCTGGCGCCGGCATCAGCGGGCGCACGTTGCACATCGCGATCCCGATGGCGCCTGCGCGCGCGGCCAACTCGGCGTAGCGGCCGGCGATGCCAAAATGAAAGCCATTGCGCACGGCAACCGTGCCATTGCCGAACCGGCGCGCCTTCTCGACCGCCAGCAACATCGCCTGTTCAGCCGCAAGGTGCCCGAACATGTGGCCGGCATCGAGCACCGCAATGGCGTCGTGGTCGAGGATGGACGCGGCGTGTTCGTGCCGGGCCGCCGAGCCCAGTCGCAGCCGCTTGAGATAAATCTCCGCCTGCATCACGCCGTGCGATGGAACGCCCTGCAAGTCGGCGTCGACCAGCGCTTCCGCGAGTCGCGCGGAGGCCGCCGTCGGCAGGCCCTCGGCTGCGAACAGCCGGGCAATCCGCGCCTGCAGCACCTCTGCCGCCACCCTCATGCCGTCGTTGCCGGCGGCCTCGCTACCGGTCTGCATCTTCGTGGCCTCCACGATAGGTTCGCCCCGCGATGGTGGGCCCCGTGGCCACGTCTGGCGAACGCTTTGCGCTATCGTTTCGTATTCCGAAACGCTATGAAAATCTCCTCGCCGCTTGTCATCATCCGACCGCACAGTGCGGCCCGGTCCAAGATAGCGAATATGATCGGGAACACGATCAAAACCAATCGTGCCGGTCGCGGGTCGAATGCGGCGACAACGCGTGGGAGGACATCGGTGGCGGTTACCTATGACATGGTGAAGGCGGCCACGGCCGATCTTTATTCCTGGTCGCTGCGTAAGATCCCAGAGGACACCAAGGGCGCGTTGCGCGCCGCCTGCGAGACCGAAACCAGCGAGTCCGGGCGCAAGGTGCTGAACTTCATGCTCAATGCCGCGGAGGCTGCCGAGCGCGGCAACCGCTTCGTCTGTTCTGATGCCGGTGTTCCGACCTACTTCGTCAAGATCGGAACCAAAGTTCAATTTGACGGTGACATCAAGCAGGCCTTCGTCGACGGCTTTGATCATCTGGTTGAGACCATCGAGCCGCCGATCCTGAAATTCGTTACCAATCCGCTGACCAATACGCGCAGCTATCGTGGCAAGGACATGCCGATCGTGTCCTATGATCTTCTTAGCGGTGCCGACTATATGGACATCACCTGTTCGCCGAAGGCGCTCGGTTCCGGCCGCTGGGCGTCGCTCGAAATTTTCGTCTCGCCGACGCTCGAAGTGATCGAGAATTACATCATGGAGTGCGTGCTAAATGCCGGCTCCCAGCACTGCCCGCCGGTGGTAATCGGTGTCGGCATCGGCGGCTCATTTGATCAGGCCACCAAGTTGGCGAAACAAGCGACCCTGCGCCCGTTCGGCAAGACCAATCCCGAACCGATCCTCGCCGACATGGAGAGCCGCCTGCTCAAGGCCGTCAACGAAACCGGCTTCGGCCCGATGGGCACCGGCGGTTCGACCACCGCGCTTGGCGTCCACATCGACTATTCCTCCGGGCACGGCTTCACGCCGGTCGCCGTCTGCTTCAACTGCTGGATCAACCGCCGCACACGCGCCCGGCTGCACAATTCAGGCGAGATCGAACGCATCGAGTAAACCGGATAGGCTTTGCCATGGATTTTCCGCACGTAAATGTTCCGCTGTCGCGAGAGGAAGCGCGTAGTCTGAAACTCGGCGACGTCGTGGTGCTTGACGGCGAGGTCGTCGTCACCATCGGCTTGCCGACCCATCAGCGCATGGTCGAATACATCCGCGCCGGAAAGGCGATGCCGTTCGATTTGACCGGCGGCGCATTCTTTCAGCTTGCGATCTACAGCCGCGAGACTGATAGCGCGGCCGAATGCCTCTATGTCAATCCGACCACTAGCACGCGCTTCAATCCCTATATGCCGGAAATAATCCGCGCCTGCGGGCTGTCGGCGACAAGCGGGAAGGGCGGGCTCGACCGTGAATGCGCGCGCGCGATGCAGGAGGTCGGCTGCGTCTATTTCTCGATGATCGGCGGTTCGTCGGCATTGCTGTCCCTCGGCGTCAAGGAGGTCGTCGCCACCGCCTGGGACGATTTCATCACCCAATTCCGCCTGACCAAGTTGCGGCTTGAGGGGTTCGGACCGCTGACGGTCGCGATCGACGCCCACGGCAACAGTCTCTACGAGAACCTGTCGAACAGCGCGCGCGAGCGGCTGCCCGGTATTCTGGAGCGGTTGCGCGCGGCTCGCCTGACCCCTTCATGAGAGGTTAGGCGCAACCGCGCGGCCGTCGCGTAAATTCCGAGAACCTCAAAGCGCGATGTTGGCGGCTTTCACGATCGGACCCCATTTCGCGAGTTCGCTGGCGACGAAGTCCTTCAGCGCATCCGGGGTGCCGCCGGCTGCCTGCATGCCGAACTTCGCCATGGTTGCCTGGCCTTCCTTGCTCTGCAGGAATTTGTTGGTGGCTGCATTGATCTTGTTGATCACCGCGGCGGGCGTGCCGGCCGGTGCGGCAATGCCATACCAGGCGGTTGCCTCGAAGCCGGGCATGCCCTGCTCCTGGGCCGTCGGGACATCGGGGAGCAGGTCGGAACGCTTGGCGCTGGTGACGGCAAGCGCGCGCAGTTTGCCGGCTTTGACCAGCGGGACGTAGGTGGTCATGAAGTCCATGCCGCCGTTGAGCTGGCCGCTCAGGAGATCATTCATCAACGGCGCCGTACCGCGATAGGGCACGTTGGTCATCTTGGCGCCGGCAGTTTTCTGGACCAGTTCCGACGTGATGTGTCCGAGCGTGCCGTTGCCCGGTACGCCGATATTGAGCTTGCCGGGATTGGCCTTGGCGTAGGCGATCAATTCTTTCAGGTTCTTCGCCGGCGTATTGGGATTTGCGACGATGATCAGCGGCGACTTGGCGATCAGTACGACCGGCGTGAGATCTTTCTGCGGATCGTATGCCGGCTTCTTGTACATGATCTTGTTGTTGGCGAGCGGGCCAGGCGTGCCGAACAGGATCGTGTAGCCGTCGGGCGCGGCCTTGGCGACCGCTGCACCGCCGATATTGCCACCGGCGCCGGTACGATTGTCGACCACCACTTGCTGTCCGAACTGCTTGCTCAGATCGCCAGCTAGCACGCGTGCCAGCACGTCAGCTGGTCCGCCGGCCGGGAACGGCACGATCATGGTGACGGGACGCGTCGGCCAGGATTGCGCCGAAGCCGCGATCGGCATAAGTGCGAAAATCGCCGCGGCTGCAATAAACCCACGGCGGTCTGAATAAATAGCGCGCATCCTCGTCCTCCCTTTGTTTGGTGATCGCGCAACGCCGGCAAAGCCGATCGATGGTTCCGGGGAACAGATCCCAGCCGCGCAGGCAGATGGGTGGCGATCCGATTTTTTCGATGGGCGACATTATCGTTGGGGCCTGCGCGACGGTCGGTTTTCTCGCCCTGTTTCGCTCTACGAAACAGGGCTCGATTCTGCCTCGCCATGCCCTCCGGTTGCACTAGACTTGCGGGCGAATAAGACAGCGGCGCGCCCGCGCCGCCGGACGGGGATTCGTATTGGAAGGGCCAACAATATGACCGACATGCCATCAGCAGCCACGACGTCGGCGATTTCCGATGCCACCGTCGACGAACTCCTTCGCGGTGCCGTCGATCTGCATTGCCACAGCGGCCCTTCGGTCATGCCCCGCCTGGTCGACCACATCGACGCGCTGGAGGATGCCGGCACCGCCGGCATGCGCGCCGTGCTGTTCAAGGACCATTATTATCCGACCGCGCCGATCGTCGAACTGGTCAAAGACCGTTATGCCCACACCGGCGTCGAGCCGCTGGGTTCGATCGTGCTCAACAATGCGCTCGGCGGCTTCAACGCCTATGCGACCGAGCACGCGTTGAAGATGGGTAGCAAGGTGGTGTGGATGCCGACGGTCTCCGCCGCCAATCACATCCGCGAGGGCCACAACAAGAAGCTCCTGGTCGCCAAGTCCGCCATGCGCAAGCCGACCGCGCTGTCGGTGGTGGATGATCACGGCGATCTGAAAGAGGAGGTCAAGCCGATCCTCGATTTGGTCGCCGTGATCATCCACCACCGACAGCGCGGTGGGCTTCCGCATGGCGACTTGGCGACCAGGAGCTTCTTGTTGTGGCCCTCGCCGGATGTGATTGGCGGTTCGCTCCAGTCGGCATCCACACCACCTTGCTTCTTCATCTTCAACGCGTGCTCGGTGCGCATAGGCGTTGAAGCCACCGAGCGCATTGTTGACACGATCGAACCCAGCGGCTCGACGCCGTGTGGGCATAACGGTCTTTGACCAGTTCGACGATCGGCGCGGTCGGATAATAATGGTCCTTGCACGCAGTGCTGGCGTCCTTCCAGACACATCAATGTGGTCGAGGCCCGGGCGGGAGAACAACCGAAGGGCCGCTGTGGCAATGCAGATCGACGGCACCGCGAAGGAGTTCGTCGACGGTGGCCGTCTGAAATGGCCGACGTCGTGGCTGCTGATGGAATGTCGGTCATATTGTTGGCCCTTGCAATACAAAAATGCCAGTCCGGCGGCGCGGGCGCGCCGCTGTCTTATTCGCCCGCAAGTCTAGTGCAACCGGAGGGCATGGCGAGGCAAAATCGAGCCCTGTTTCGTAGAGCGAAACAGGGGCAAGGAAACCGACCGTCGCGCAGGCCCGACGATAATGTCGCCCATCGAAAAAATCGGATCGCCACCCATCTGCCTGCGCGGCTGGAATATGTTTCCCGGAACCATCAATCGGCTTTGCCGGCGTTGCGCGATCACCAAACAAAGGGAGGACGAGGATGCGCGCTCAATTTCGAGCCCGCCGTGGAGCAGGGATTTCGCGCTTCCTGCCGATCGCGGCTTCGGCGCAATCCTGGCCGACGCGTCCCAGTACCGGCGTGCCGTTCGGCGGACCAGCTGACGTGCTGGCACGCGTGCTAGCTGAGCAATGTGAGCAAGCAGTTCGGACAGCAAGTGGTGGTCGACGATCGTACCAGCACGGTGGCAATATCGGCGGTGCAGCGGTCGCCAAGGCCGCGCCCGAGGGCTACACGATCCTGTTCGGCACGCCTAGGCCGGACGGGAGCGAGAAGTCATGTACAGAAGCCGCATACGATCCGCAGAAAGACCTAGCACCAGTCATATTGATCAGCCAGGGCGCCGTTGATCATGGTCAAAAGTGCCGATGCGCCGCACGACCTGAAAGAATTGATCGCCTACGCCAAGGCCAATCCCGGCAAGCTCAATATCGGCGTACCGGGCAACGGCACGCTCGGACACATCACATCGGAACTGGTCCAGAAAACTGCAGGCGGCGAGATGACCAACGTGCCCTATCAGCGGTACGGCGCCGTTGATGAATGATCTCCTGAGCGGCCAGCTCAACGGCGGCATGGAGCTTGTGACCACCTACGTCCCGCTGGTCAAAGCCGGCAAACTGGGCGCGCTTGCCAGTAAAATGCACACCAAGCGTTCCGACCTGCTCCCCGATGTCCCGACGGCCCAGGAGCAGGGCATGCCCGGCTTCGAGGCAACCGCCTGGTTGTGGCATTGCCGCCGCCGGCCGGCACGCCCGCCGCGGTGATCAACAAGATCAATGCAGCCACCAACAAATTCCTGCAGAGCAAGGAAGGCCAGGCGGACCCGTGGCGAAGTTCGGCATGGCGGGACCCGGCGGCACCCCGGATGCGCTGAAGGACTTCGTCGCCAGCGAACTCGCGAAATGGGGTCCGATGGCCAGGAAAGCCGCCGAGCATCGCGTTTTGAGGTTCTCGGAATTTACGCGACAGCCGCGCGGGTAGACTAACCTCTCATGAAGGGGTGAGGCGAGCCGCGCGCAACCGCTGCAGAATACCGGGCAGCGCTCGCGCGCGCTGTTCGACAGGTTGTCGTAGAGGCTGTTGCCGTGGGCATCGATGGCGACCGTCAGCGGCCCGAAATCCTCGACGCCGGAACTCGCGTCAGGCGGAACTGCATGATGAGGTCGTCCCAGCCGGTTTCGATCACGTCGCGGACGCCCTCGGTGAGCATGCCGGCGAGCCCGCCGATCATGGAGAAATAGACGCAGCCGGTCTCCTGCATCGCTCGCACGCTTCGGCGTCGAGCCCGCCCTTGCCGGCGGTCGCCGTGCAGGCCGAAATGCGCGGATGATCGTCCGGCATGAAGGCGGTTGAAGCGGGTGCTGGTCGTCGGGTTCACGTAGACGGCGTTGATGCCGCCCGTCCTCTCGCGGCTGAGGTTCCCCAAGTGGAACAGCGCCGCCCGGCCAGATCGACCGGCGGCGCCTCGCCGGCGGCGATGTACTCGATGATGCGCTGGTGCGTCGGCAAGCCGGCGGTGGCGACGATCTCGCCGTCGAGGAAGACGAGATCGCCGAGCTTCAGCCTCGGCGTCCTCTCGCGACGCGGCACATTTACGAGCGGCACATTCATGGCGACGCCATCCGTCACTCATGCGCTCGACTTCGCCCGAATTGTAGATGCCGCGCGCGGGTGCGCCGGTTGATCCAGCAGTTGAAGGCGACGGCGACCGGCGTGAAACCGTGGCCAGAGGCGTGGTCGATGTGGACGCCGAGCGCGGTGGTCACGCCGCCGGTGCCCATCGGTCCGAAGCCGGTGGCGTTCACGGCCTTCAGCAGGCGCTCCTCCATGTCGGCGAGGATCGGCACCGGATTGGTCGAGCCGAAGGGGCGGAGCGTCTGCTGTTTGGCCAGTGGGCGGCGTAATCGAACGTGCCGCCGATGCCGACGCCGATCACCACCGGCGGGCAGTGCTGCGAGCCGGCCTTCAGCACGCACCTCCATGATGTAGGCCTCGATCTCGTCCAGCGTCGGGAAGACGAAGATCTCCAGCGCCGCCCAGCGGCCGGAGCCGAGCGCCTTCGGCGAGCAGGTGATGTCGATGTAGTCGGCGCCGGAGATGACGTCCCAGGACACCATGGGAATGTCCTTGCCCTTGATAGCCGCGCTTGCCGGTCAGCGGATCGGTGACGAACTTCAGGATCGGCGGCTCGATCGTCTCGACCAGATCGTCGAAGCCGTCGGAGATCGCCTGCTTGATGTCGCCGTCGAACTGCACGCCGGTGCCGATCTTGATGAAATAGACCGGAACGCCGGAATCGGAGCAGAGGAAGCGGTTGTCGTTTTTCTCTTCCCGCTCGGCGCTTTTCAGCATGAACTTGATGGTGTTGCGCGCCGACTTGAGCGTCTCGTTCTCGAAGCCGCCGCGAACGCGACCTTGCTGTCCTCGGAGATCTTCTTCAGCGACCAAAGATTGGCCGTGGCCGCCTTCACCATGTCATAGGTAACCGCCACCGATGTCCTCCCACGCGTTGTCGCCGCATTCGACCCGCGACCGCACGATTGGTTTTGATCGTGTTCCCGATCATATTCGCTATCTTGGACCGGGCCGCGCTGGCGGTCGGATGATGACAAGCGGCGAGGAGATTTTCATAGCGTTTCGGAATACGAAACGATAGCGCAAAGCGTTCGCCAGACGTGGCCACGGGGCCCACCATCGCGGGGCGAACCTATCGTGGAGGCCACGAAGATGCAGACCGTAGCGAGGCCGCCGGCAACGACGGCATGAGGGTGGCGGCAGAGGTGCTGCAGGCGCGGATTGCCCGGCTGTTCGCAGCCGAGGGCCTGCCGACGGCGGCCTCCGCGCGACTCGCGGAAGCGCTGGTCGACGCCAATGGCAGGGCGTTCCATCGCGCGGCGTGATGCAGGCGGAGATGATTCAAGCGGCTGCGACTGGGCTCGGCGGCCCGGCACGAACACGCCGCGTCCATCCTCGACCACAACGCGATTGCGGTGCTCGAATGCGGCACATGTTCGGGCACCTTGCGGCTGAACAGGCGATGTTGCTGGCGGTCGAGAAGGCGCGCCGGTTCGGCAATGGCACGGTTGCCGTGCGCAATGGCTTTCATTTTGGCATCGCCGGCCGCTACGCCGAGTTGGCCGCGCGCGCGGCGCCATCGGGATCGCGATGTGCAACGTGCGCCCGCTGATGCCGGCGCCAGGCGGCGCCGAGCGCCTGGTCGCAATAATCCGATCGCGATTGCGCTGCCGACGGCGGGCGAGGTCCCGATCGTCCTCGACATGGCGATGAGCGAGGCGGCATTCGCCAAGCTCGGGATCGCGGCCGCCGCTGGCGCGACGATCCCGCCGAACTGGGCGGTCACGAGCGACGGCTAGCCAACCGCCGATCCGAACGCAGCGATGGCCGGCAGTGCTGCCGGCGGCAGGTCCCAAAGGCTTCGGCCTTGCGTTGGTGGGTGATGTGCGGACTATTGGCCGATAGCGGTTGGGGTGACGAGGTTCAAGGTCTCTACGACAACCTCAGCCAACCGAATAATTGCTCCTATCTGTTCATGGCGATCGATGTCGGGCATCCCGCCGGCGCTCCGACTTCGAAGCCGAGACGGCGCGGGCGACAGCGCGCGTACGGGCGTCCGAACGCGCGCCAGGGGTGGACCGCATCACCGTTCCCGGCGAACGCAAATGGCAGCGCCGCAAGGACAGCAAAGGCTTCGTCAAGCTGTCAAAGGCGACGGCCGACGCGCTTGCCCGCCTGGAAGGCAGCGCATGATGCCGCCTGAAATCCCGGTGTCGGTTTCATGTGGTCGAAAAGCCGACCGGAACGGATCGTCATGTGGTCCAACTCGCTACTCAAGCCCTCGATTGTGATATTCCGATGGTCCAAGGCCTACCCTATTTCGCAGAGAGAAACGGGTAAAAAGGCTTTGCTGGATTGAAGAGGGACTTACTAGGATCACACCGTGACCCAACCGGCGTCGGCCCGCGCAACAGTGACGTCAATGCGAGGATGACCATGGCCATTGTCGACGTGGAACAGGCGTGCGATCTCGCCGCCTGGTGCGGACAGAGGCTCGGTGCCACGTCTTGGACCGCGATTACGCAGGCTATGATCGACGTGTTCGCCGACGTCACTGGTGATGACCACTGGATACACGTCGACACGGACCGCGCGGCACGCGAAATGCCCGGCGGCCACACCATCGCACATGGGCTGCTCCTCCTGTCCCTGATCCCAGCCCTACAGCGTCAGATTTTTCATATACGGCGCCGGGGCCACGGTCTGAACTACGGCTATGACCGTGTGCGGTTCGTAAGGCCCGTCAGTTGCGGCGCGCGGGTACGGCTCGCGCAAACGCTGGTGGAGACCAAACCGGTCGAGGGCGGAACGCGTCTTACCCTCGACAGTGAGATTCAATTGGAAGGCAGTGAAAAACCGGCGGTGGTGGCGCGCAGCATCATCCAGATCATGGACGAGCGCGCGCCGTGAGCAACTCGCCGTTCATGACCGCCATCCGCCGACATGCGGCGGAACGGCCTCAAGCACCAGCATTCACCTGCGGTGAAAGCCGGCTTGACTGGGCGGGATTCGCCGCGGCGATTGAGCAGGCGGCGGCCGCCTTTCAGCGCCATGGTGTCCTGCCCGGCGATCGCATTGCGGTCGTCGCGGCACCGGCGCTGGATTACGTCATCCTGTTTTTCGGCGGCATCGCAGCCGGTGCCTGCCTGGTGCCGATGCCGAACAAATCCAGCGCGCAAACGCTCGAACGCCTGATCGCCGACTGCGCTCCAAAGATCCTGATCGTGGATACAGCAGCCGTCGAGACCCTGGCGGACTACCGGCCGGGCGGCATCGCCGTGATCGCTCTCGACACCAAGGGTGCCGGGACGATCCCGCTCGACGAATTCCTTGCCGGCGCGGGGCCCGTCGCGGAACTGCAATTGTCGGGCGACGCGCCGTTCAACATCATCTATTCGTCCGGCACCACCGGCATGCCCAAGGGCATCGTTCATTCGACGGACATGCGGGTCCGGCAGTCGTCGCGAGACACCTTCATGATCGGTGTCGACAGCGTCATGCTGTTAGCCACGCCACTTTATTCCAACACCACGCTGCTGCCGCTGCTCGCAACGGTGTTCCACGGCGGGCACACGGTGCTGATGCCGAAATCGACGCGGAATCGTATCTGCGCGTTGCGGAGGCAATGCATGCAACCCACACCATGCTGGTACCGGTTCAGTATCAGCGCCTCGTCGCCCACACTCGTTTCGACGACTTTGATCTGTCCGCCTTCGTCCTCAAGCAATGCGCCGGCGCAATTCTTCCGGTCGAGGTGAAGCGGCATTGATCACCCGATGGCCCGGCCGTTTTCTGGAAGTCTATGGTCTCACCGAGGCGGCTGCACCGTCATTCTCGACGACGCGGCTCATCCCGACAAACTCGCCACCGTCGGACGACCGGCGCCTGGCACCGACATTCGCATAATCGACGAGCGAGGCGACGAGCTTGCCCAGGGGCGAGACCGGAGAAGTCGTCGGCCATTCCGGCCTGATGATGACAGGCTATTACGGCAGGCCGGATTTGACGGAGGCCTTGCTGTGGCGAGACCGCGCGGGAAACGCCTTCTTCCGTAGTGGCGATCTCGGCGTTTTCGACCAGGACGGTTTCCTGAAAATTGTCGGCCGCAAGAAAGACGTCGTGATCTCAGGCGGTTTCAACGTCTATGCGTCGGATCTGGAATCCGTGCTGCTGCAGCATCCGGCTATCCGCGAGGCAGCGGTGATCGGCATCCCAAGCGAGACCTGGGGTGAGACCCCATGGGCTGTGGTGGTGCTGCATGAGGTCGCAGCGCGGAGGCAGACAGATGCGTGATTCGGCCAATGCACGCCTGGATCGGATGCAGCGGCTCGCCGCGTGGAGATCCGCCCCGCATTGCCACGCTCCGATATCGGCAAGATCATGGAGCAGGAACTGCGCAAGCCTTATTGGACGCTGAGCGCGTGCGGCACAGAGGGACAGTGACGATGGACGACGATCTTTCAGGTCGGGTTGTCGTGGTGACCGGCGCAAGCGGCGGCATCGGCGAGGCAACAGCGCGACTGTTCGCGGCCCGCGGCGCGATCGTCATCGTCGGCTACCATCGCGACCGGCCACAGCGGAGCGCATCGCTGCCGCTCTGCCGCCTGGCGGCCATATGGCAATTCAGATCACGATCGACGACGGGGCCAGCGTGCGCGCGGCGGCCAACGCCGTAGCGCAACGCTTCGGCCACACCGATGTCCTGGTCAACTCCGCCGGCAGCACCGTAATGGTGCCGGCGGGTGACCTGGACGCATTGACCGATGAAATCTTCGACCAGGTCATCCGCATCAACTTGCGCGGACCGTTCGCCGTCATCCGTGCGTTCCGGCCACTGCTGGAAAAGACGCCACAAGGCGTGGTTGTCAACATTTCGTCGGCGGCGGCGCTGACCGGCGTCGGCAGCAATCTCGCCTATTGTGCCGCCAAGGCGGGCCTCGACGCACTGACAATGGCGCTGGCCAAGGTGCTGGGACCAAAAATCCGCATCCTGGCGGTTTCGCCAGCGTTGGTGGACACCGATTTTGTCAAGGGACGTGATCCCGAGCGGCAGCGCAAGATCGCCGAAACGACGCCGTTGCGTCACGTCACGACGGCGAACGACGTCGCGCGCGCTGTCCTGGCTTGCGTCACGCATCTGGGCAGCGCCACCGGCGCCGACATCATCGTCGACGAGGGACGCCACCTCTGACCGTGTCAGGTCTCTTCAGAGACCGCGCTGCGCGCCCGAACCTGGCCGAGCGCATAATACGTCATCACCGTCTCGTCGCGCTGGTTCAAGACGGTTACGCGGCTACGGATCAAACCGCGATCCGGCTTGGACGCGGACCGGCGCACCTCTACGATCTCACGGGTCGTACGGAGCGTGTCGCCGGGCCGCACCACCTGTTTCCAGCGAAGTTCGTCGATGCCGATGCCAACGATAGGCAAGTCGCCGTGACCACCGGCCTCAATAAAAAGCCGCATGGACAAGGCGGCGATCTGCCAGCCGCTGGCAATGATTCCGCCGAACGGCCCGTTCTTAGCCGCGTCCGGGTCGATATGGATCGGCTGCGGATCGTTCGCCTTTGCGTAAGCGATGATGTCCTCTTCCCCTAGGACAACCGATCCGCTCTGCCAGATTTCGCCTTCGTGAAAGTCCTCAAGGTACTTCGCCATCACCCTTCCCGCTCTTGCATCCCTACCAACGCCGGCCGTTTCTGTCTTTTATCAATTCCGTCTTGCGGCAGCTCCACAGCCCGTCGTCCGGAACCTCTCACACTAGAAGCGGTCGGCTGTCTGCAACGAATTTTGTGTTCCGTTTCAAAAAATGAACCGCCGCGGCGCGCGCCGTGCGCCTCGGCGGTCAGGGTGTCAACGCATTGGCAGCAATCCGCAACGGCTTTCGCAGGTGAGGTCGTCAACTGGCGTATGCTCCATGCCGGCTTGCTTCGCCGCCGGATCAGCGAAAGGAAGTGGTCATGAGCTACAAGCCAGTGGGGACAACCCCTCCCCTGTCGTGGGCTTCCGCCAGATGATCCTTTTGATCCAGCAGATCGGCTATGATGAGGGGCAGCCGCACGGTGATAGGCTTCAAGGCCATGCATCTGATCGGCGTTCGCGCCAACGAAACGCCGCGCCTCGCGCAAGTGCACCTGACGAAAGCACACGTGTGTGCAAACGCCGTGACAGCCTCGAGCTCGCCCAAGACTGCCTCCTGCGCGACTTCAGTTGACGGAACCCCACCTTATCGCGGATACGAACATGGGAACCGTGTCGGTTCGGGCAACTGACATTCACCTTACATATTTTGAGCTTGGCGCTGCCGCATTCGGTCACGCAATGCGGGATAGATCGACGCAAATATCGGAATCAACAGCAATGACAAACTGATGGGGCGGGTCGCGAAAATCGACCAGTCGCCGCTGTTTGCATCAAGCTGCGACGGATATTTTCTTCAAGCAGGGGTCCGAAGAATCGAGCCAAAGACGAGCGGCGCCACGGGCATTTTGACCAGATGCATCACATATCCAATTGCGCCTGCCGCAATCGTCACGAAGACATCGAACATGGAATTGCGTCCGGCCTAGGAGCCGACCCGCATAGCAACGCGATCGTCGTCATCAGGACATTTTTCGGCGCCCCAAGATTCGGGCAAACGCGCGTCTCCCGATCATGCCGAAGTCAGCGTCAAGATCATTGCAAGGAGCAAGGCGACGTAAACGACAGCGACGAAATCGAGCCGCTCCGTGAATAATTGCAGTCCCGGCCGAGTCCGTAAGTCAGGAGCGCACCGATCAACACGGCAGTCATTGAATCCCCCGGAATACCAAGCGTCATCATTGGTACGAGTGCGCCACCGACGCAGGCATTGTTGGCCAATTCCGGCGCGACGATGCCTTCGGGAATGCCGGTGCCGTAGCGTTCGGGATATTTCGACATCCGCTTTTCCTGCGCATAGGCAACCGTCACGGCGATCGCCAAGCCGGCCGCCGAAATCGCCCCGACAAAGGCTCCGATGATTGAACCGCGGACGGCCATCGGCCACAGCCGGCGCATTTCGCTCAACGGCGGCATCAAGCGCTGGATATTCTTGATAACCTCGAAACGGCCGGATGCACTCTCGATGTTGCGCAGGACCTCGGCGAGACCAAAATCCAACAGCGACGGGGATGATCGAAATGCCGCTTTGCAGCGCGGCATTCCCAAAATCAAAGCGCCCGACGCCAGTGACCTCATCGAGCCCGACCCATCGCCAGGACAGGCCGATTGTCCCACTGACCAGCGCCTTGAATGTCGACCCTGGTGTTGCATAAGCCAGCATGGTCAGGCCAAAGAACGTGACGGCCGCATAGTCGGGACTTTGAAAGTGCAAGGCGGCGTCCACAACCAAGGGCGCGAAGAAGACCAGCAGCAGCCAGCCCAATATGCCACCAAATGTCGAGGCGAAAAGCCCATAGGTCATTGCCTCGCCAGCACGACCTTCTGCGCCATCGGATAGCCGTCCATTTGGGTCACGATGGCGCCCGGTGTGCCGGGATATGTTGACAAGAATAGCGGAAATCAACCGCCGTAGACACTGCGCAGAAAGAATTCCCATCAGAAAAATAGTGTCGTGGATCGGGGACATGGAAAACGATAGCGGCGTTGGGACCGCCAACGACATGGTCGAGGACACGCCGGGCAAAGCGCCAGAGGATGATGCCAAATAAAGTGCGACGACACTCAGCCCAAGCGCGACCGGATCCGTCCAACACGGACAGCAAGCTTTGAAGATTTCAAGTACTAGTCCGGTGGCTTGCCTGCAGCCTATTTGTTTGAGATCAAACCGCTGGAGTCTTCTTGCATTTTAATTTTTCGCATCGTGTCTTTTCAGAAAGGTTGGCAACTTTTCCGGATCATGCTCTAGGTCCTTTGCGCTTCAATCAACTTGACGAACACAAGGTGAAAACAGGCCCGGCGATGGCGATCGCCTCGACCGGCAAATC
>CAWDZJ010000019.1:0-168080 GCA_963806815.1 uncultured Alphaproteobacteria bacterium
AGCCGTGCACATTGCGCTCCGGCGCCTCTTCGATCTCGATGTGCGGGTACTTCCGCTTTAGGTCACACAGGGCGCGATGGAACTGCGACAGGCACAGCACGCGCTCGAAGTAGTCGCTGTACCGAGTGAGCTCAGCCGGAAACGCGGAAGACCGCCCCGGAGGCGGTCTATCGCGGTCGAATACTCTGTGCGTCGCGGCGGTTTGCCAACCGACGGTCCGCGAGGCGCGCAATATTCGACTGTTTGTCGGTTGGCATACGGATAATGTAACACCCCGGCTGAAGCCGAAATGTAGGGGTGTGGACGGTGGCCAAGGAGGCGAAAGTGGCGGAGCCGAAGCGGCACCACTACGTCCCGCGTTTCTATCTCATGGGCTTCACGGGCGAGAAGGACCGGCTCTTCGCCGTGAACCGGCCGACTGGGAAGTCTTTCCGGACCGGTCCGGAGAACGTGGCGGGCGAGAACTATTTCAACCGCATCCAAACGGGGAACATCGATCCGAACGAGCTCGAGAATAGCGTTGGCCGAATTCGAGGGCGAAATAGCTCCCGCGCTCGAGCGGATCAAGGAAGCGAAGTCACTCGCTAAGCAAGAGGACCGCTCCACCTGGTCAACCTGATGGCGGCGATCGCCCTGCGCAATCCGACCCGGCGTGAAGCGATCAGCCAAATGCACGATCAGCTCGCCCGCCAGCACTTCGCCGCGCAGCTGCAATCAGAAGGCGGTTGATGAGGTGATCGCGGCGGGCATGTTGTCCAAGGGGATCACGGTCGCGGACATTCAAAATACATTGAAGGACGAGAGCCTTCCGATGCCGAAGGACTTGATCATGGCCTTCGAGATCGACATGCACGACCCGGTGACAAAGAAGCTTTGGTATCGAAAGTGGCAGATCGTCGAGGCGAAGGAAGGAACGTTCGTCACGACCGATGATCCGGTCTGCCTGCGATGGAAAGACGGCAAGGGTCCCGCGGGGTTGTCGCCGGGCTTCGGCCTGAAGGAAACCGAGATCATCTTCGCGATCTCGCCGATCCTCTGTCTGCGCGGGTCATTCGAGGGGGAAGAGAATGTCATCGAAGTCGACGCGAACGCGGTTGGCGAGATCGATAGCCTCATCATCAGCAACGCGCGGAACCAAGTCTACGCGAAGGACCATGAGTTCAAATTCAAGAACGAAGCAGGGGAGCTGCGGAGCGGCGCCACGCTTGAACAGGACAAGCGCTTCCTCGAAGCTGGCAAAGAGCCCGAGGAAGGCAAAGTCGTGCCGCTAAAGACCAAATAGAGACCGATCCGGTGACATTAATGAGCCGTCGTCGCGCGCAGAACCGAGACGGTCGCGACCGCTACGATCACGACGCGCGCTCAGAATACCCTATTTCTCAGGGTCAGGCGCTGTCTGTCCCTTGTTGACTAGTAGAAGGCGAACACACCCGTCGCGAGGATCATGAAGTTGTCTTCAGCATCGCCGCCTGGCTTTCGCGCGCCGACCGCGGCGGCAGCCTCGCGGCCTTCCTGAGCCCGACCTGTCGCCGGCCGAGCGCACGGTGGCGCAGGTGGAGGGCTGGATATTGGGCGTTCCCGGCTTGATCCGGACCGGCCGGAAAGGCGCGAGGATTCCGCCACCCGCCGCTTGCGATCCGAGTGTGTTTAGGTTACACTAAACAATATGGAAAGAGCACCGAAGCCCGACCGCCGCCGATCCCGCCCGCAGCCAGGCGGTGATCTATGCCCGCGTCTCCTCCAAGGAGCAGGAGAAGGAAGGCTTCTCGATCCCGGCGCAGTTGAAGCTGCTCAAGGAATACGCGGCGGCGAACGGCTTCGCGGTGGCGCAGGAATATGTGGACGTTGAAACCGCCAAGCAGACCGGCCGCGCCGCCTTCGGCGAGATGGTCGCCTATCTCAAGGCGCATCCGTCCGTCCGCGTGATGCTGGTCGAGAAGACCGACCGGCTCTATCGCAACCTCAAGGACTGGGTGACGGTCGACGAACTCGACGTGGAAATGCACTTCCCGAAGGAAGGCGTGGTGCTGTCGCGCGAGTCGCGCTCCTCGGAAAAGTTCATGCACGGCATCAAGGTGCTGATGGCGAAGAACTACATCGACAATCTGTCCGAGGAAGCGCGCAAGGGCATGCAGGAAAAGGCCGAGCAGGGCATCTGGCCGACCAAGGCGCCGCTCGGCTATCGCAACGTGACCGGGCCGGACGGCAAGAAGATCATCGCGCCCGATCCGGCGATCGCGCCGATCATCGCGCAAGCTGTTCGAATGGTATGCGCGCGGCGATATTTCGCTGAAGGAGGTGGCGCAGCAAGGCGCAGGCGGCGGGCCTCGTCTATCCGCAAGAGCGGCGGCCGCGTGCCGATGAGCACGGTCGCACGCGATCCTGCGCAACCGGCTCTATACCGGGCTGGTTCGAATGGAACGGCAAGACTATTCAGGGCCAGCACGAGGCGCTGGTGCCGGTCGAGCTATGGGAGCGGGTGCAGGGCGTGCTCGACGGCCGCAACGCCAAGAAGCGCCAAGCGCGGCAAGCACGACTTCGCCTTCTCGGGCCTGATCGCCTGCCATGCCTGCGGCTGCGCCGTGGTCGGCGAGATCAAGAAGGAGCGCTACGTCTATTATCACTGCACCGGCTACGCCGATAAGTGCCAGGGCAACCCGGCCATCCTGCCGCCGCAAATACGTCCGCGAGGAAGTGCTCGAAGCGCAGTTCACCGAACTGCTCGGGCGGCTGCGGTTCGACGACGAGGTGCTGGAATGGGTGCGCGACGCGCTGCACGCCAGCCACGCCGACGAGCGCCGCGAGCACGAGGAAGCGATCAAGCGCCATCAGGCCGAATACAAGCGGCTGCAACGATCGCATTCACGCCATGTATGTCGATAAGCTCGACGGGCTGGTGGACACGGCCTTCTTCGATCGAATGTCGAACCAGTGGCGCGAGGAGCAGAACCGCTGCCAGCGCGAGATCGAACGGCACCAGGACGCCGACAAATCCTACCTGGACGAAGGCGTTGCGCTTCTCGACCTCGCCCGGAACGCCCAAAGGCTGTTCGCAAAGCAGGAACCGCGCGAAAAACGCCGCCTGCTCAACTTCCTGCTATCGAACTGCACTTGGGAGGATGGCGAAGTGGTCGCCACATTCCGCCAACCATTTGATATGCTTGCGGAAACGGTCGTCGCAGACCAGAAGCGAACACGCGGCTGGAGCCGCTTCTGCGCCCGTTTTTGAAGATTGGCTCCCCGGGCCGGATTCGAACCAGCGACCAACCGGTTAACAGCCGGTTGCTCTACCGCTGAGCTACCGGGGACCATTGCCGCGCTTGCCTGCGGCGACCGCGTATAACAAAGCCGCTCGCTCCTTGCAAAGCGTCAAATCGCATTCCTGGCAAACTTCGATGATTCAAAACGAAAACCGGCCGCGGAGCGGCCGGTTTTGAACGTCAATGCTGCATTTCGGATCAGCGGAGCCCGCGTTGGTCTTGCTCGCAGGCGAATGGCGCCGACCTACAGGCCGTCGGGGGTACCCGGCAGCGCGCCCGCTTAGCGGAAAACGCGGTGAGACATGACCGCATGCGGGATGTCTTCGCGTCTGAGGCCGTGGCGAGCGAGCTCGCTGTTGCTCATGCGGGACAGCCGATCGTAGCGGGCAGCCATTTCGCGCGCTTCATCGATCCCGGCGAATACGTCGCCGACGGAGCGCAGCAGGGATTTCAAAGGGTCGGCAAGACGGGGGACGTCGCGGACCAGGGCAGATAGCGTCAGTGTGCTCATTTGGAAACCTCATCGTCTTCGTGTTGGTCTCTATATATACTGGTATACCAACGAAAACACTGTGGGTTACCGCATAGCAGCAATTCAATGCCGCATGGCACAATTCATCGCGACGTAATCAAAAAGGGCAATGATTCTCGGCCCGTTCCGCGTCTGTCAAAAGGCAGGCCGACGAGCAGGCATGCAGTGGGACGACGCCGAAGGGCAAACGGTTGCCCAAGCTATCGCGCGGCGATGACGGTCGACCGGTACCGGTGGCGAAGTGTTCGGATTGTCGGGAAAATGGTGGCGAGATGTGGAGGCCACGGCCGGAATTGAACCGGCGTAAACGGTTTTGCAGACCGCTGCGTAACCACTCCGCCACGTGGCCATCTTGATTGCGTCCGCCTCTCTCCCCGGCGGCCGTAATTGCAGCGCCCGACAGTGATTTACAACGCGCGGGCGCAGTCCGCTATACAGGAGCGTCCCGCCGTGAGCAACCAAGTCGAACGCGTCCGGACGGCATTGCGTGGCGCCGTTGGAGACAAACCGGAACGACGGTTATCGCGATCTTGCGTTTTCTCCCTCATTCCCGCAAAACGAAATCCGGTCTGAACTTCGAGACGAGCGCGGAACGAACCTATGGCTGACTTTGCTGTCGCGCGCCAAATGATGGTGGATGGTCAGGTCCGCACCAGCGATGTGACCGATCTGCGGATCATTGCGGCGATGCAGGAACTGCCCCGCGAACGGTTCGTGCCGGAGGGCCGGGCAGGGCTTGCCTATCTCGATCTCGCGCTTCCGGTCGCCGAGAGCACCGACGGTCGGCCGACGCGGCGGATGCTGCCACCGATGATTTTCGCCAAGCTCATCCAGGCTGCGGACATCCAGGATACCGACAACGTGCTCGACGTCGGGTGTGCGACCGGCTACTCGGCAGCCGTGCTTGGGCGATTGGCCGCCTCGGTGGTCGCGCTTGAAGAGGATCCAGGGCTCGCCGGGCAGGCAAAAGCCGCGCTCGGCGCCGTGCAAGCGGGCAATGTGACGGTCGTGGCCGGTCCGTTGACGGCCGGGTGGCCGCAGCAGGCGCCCTATGACGTAATAATCGTCAACGGGGCGCTCGAGGTTCTGCCGCGGGGACTGGCCGAGCAACTCAAGGATGGCGGGCGGTTTCTGTGCGTTCGCGAATCCGGGCCGGCCGGAAAGGCGATGATCTACCGGTCGGATCGTGGTGCCATGAGCGGCCGGACAATTTTCGATGCCGCAGCGCCGATGCTGCCCGGCTTCGCCGCGCCGGCACAGTTCGTATTTTAAGTTAACAATCTGGTTTTGGCCGTTGACTGTGGCGCAGAAGTGCCACGTGCCAGCAAATTATTTTCGGGCACGACATTTGGGTTTCATGGCTGCACGACCCCGACTATGGTTAATCGTGCGTCAGCGTGCGCTGATTCTTACGGGGGTGGGGTGTGATTTTGAGTTGGTCAAATCCGACGGGCGGAAAGCGGTGTCATTGGGCGGCGATCAAGACGGTCGGTGCCGGTCTGTTGGTAGTCCATGCTCTGACAGGGGTGGTTTTTGCCGATACTTTGCCAGGCGCGCTGGTCGAGGCCTATGCCAACAACCCGCAACTCAATGCCCAGCGCGCGACCACCCGTGCCACCGACGAAAATGTCCCGCAGGCGCTGTCCGGATATCGACCGACAATTAGCGCGACAGCCGCCACAGGCATCAAGCACACTGATACATTGGTGCCCGGGATCCCAGGTCGCGGCGATATTCGGACACGAAATACGTTTTCGCCGCGCGGGGTCGGGATTACCGGAACCCAGACGCTATTCAACGGCTTCAGGACAGCCAACAATACCAGGCTGGCCGAAGCGCAAGTGTTTGCGGCGCGGGAAACGCTGAGAGTCGTCGAGCAGACGACGTTGCTTAACGCCGCAACGGCCTACATGAATGTTTTGCAGAACGCCGCAATCGTTCAGGTTCAGCAGTCCAACGTCACGGTGCTTGAGGCGCAACTGCGCCAGACCAACGACCGGTTCAATGTTGGCGAGGTCACCAAAACCGACGTTGCCCAGGCTGAATCACAATTGGCAGCCGGCCGGTCGTCGCTATTGCAGGCGCAGCAAAACCTGCTCGCGTCCAAGGCGACCTATCGCCAGATTATCGGTTCCGATCCACGAAATTTGGCGGCAGGAATGGCCGTCGACCGGTTTTTGCCGAAATCGCAAAATCAGGCGATCCGTATCGCGCTTGCCGGCCATCCGTCAGTAACGAGCGCGATGTACAACGTCGATGCCGCCTTGTTCCAGGTGAAAGTCGCGGAATCGGGATTGTCGCCGACATTCTCGGTTCAAGGGACTGTCGAGAAGAACTGGCGGCCTTCAGCATCTATACTGGATCAATATTCCGCATCCGTGTTCGGTACGCTCAACGTTCCGATCTATCAGGGCGGTACCGAGTACTCGCAAATCCGCCAGGCCAAAGAGACGCTATCCCAGCAGCGGCTCAATCTCGACAATCAACGTTCCGCCATCCGTGCGGGCGTGGTCCAGGCTTATGGTCAGCTTGAATCCGCCAAGGCGCAGGTCATTGCCAACCAGTCGGCGGTGGCATCGGCTGAAGTCGCACTCAACGGCGTGCGTGAGGAGGCGCGGGTCGGTCAGCGCACCACATATGATGTCTTGCAGGCGCAACAGACCCTGGTGACCGCGCGGGTCAATCTGGTGACGTCACAGGCGACACGCGTCATCGCCTCATACACCGCGCTTTCGTCGGTTGGCCGGCTGTCACCGCAGGTCATCGGGCTGAAGGTTTCCATCTACAATCCTGCCGAACATTATTATCAGGTGCGGGACAGCTGGTTTGGCGTGCGGACGCCGGATGGCAAATAGTCAAGCCACTGCCGACTGAATGAACCGCGCTCATTTGATAACCCAACGAAACGGTGGGTATGATCAGTCGTTGCTTGCCTTCAAACCTTGACGTGCCATACTTTCAAATTGCCCTGGGATGAGCGTTCAGCGGCGGGTCGGTTCAAGTCGCGTTGTGTGGTCAACCGGTTTCGGGCGCGAAGTCGGGGGGACGGGGATTACGCGTATGACGCAGTCGGCGAAGGTCCAAGATCCTTCGATGGAGGAGATACTCGCATCGATCCGACGCATTATTGCCGACGACGATGCGGCGAGGATTCCAAGTCGTGCAGGCGCTGCGCCACTGCGATCGGAGGCGTCGGGTTTTTCCTCCCAGGCGCTGCGGTCTGCTGCGTCATTGCGTTCCGCCGCGGCATTGGCGCCTAAGCCAGAGGATTCGTCGCGGTCGGGCCATGTTGAGCCGTTGTCGCCGCAGCCCGTGGGCGCGGTCGAGCAGCGCGAACCGGGCCAGTCGTCGGCGGAATTTGAATTCACTCACCCGGCGAGCGACGAAGACCTCACCGAGCGCGAAATACCGACAGTTCCGGCGGAGGAAGCGACTGCGACGCATGAGTCGACCGCCGTTTCCGAGCAAATGATCAGCAACGCGCCAAAGAACAGTAACGAGCCGATGATTAGCGTAGAAAAAAGCGTCGTGTCGGAACCGGAGATCGGTTTTGAATCAATACCGGAGTCAGGACTGTCGTCAGATATGCGGAGCTTGGCCGAGGAAATGGGACGTCTGGAACGTCCCGCCCCACAGCCGCAAGCGCGGCCATCCACACCCTCGGAGGTCAGAGCGAAAGTGATGCCGTTTGATGACCTTGGTCCGCTGGGTTCTCAGGGATACGCCAAGGCGGACGACAGCCTCGTAAACAAACCGGCGG
Source organism: uncultured Alphaproteobacteria bacterium (assembly GCA_963806815.1). Lineage (GTDB taxonomy): Bacteria > Pseudomonadota > Alphaproteobacteria > Rhizobiales > Xanthobacteraceae > CAWDZJ01. The sequence goes on from CAWDZJ010000019.1 coordinate 7,553, forward strand.
AGCGGTCGATGCGCTCGGCTCCCGAAAGTCCGGAGCCTCCCAGTACCATCGATGAAGCGCGGCGGCAGTTTGTCGAGGATCGGCGCGGCGGGCCGCTGGTTTCGCCCCGGACATCCGCCGCGGTCGATACCGCGTTCAATTCGCTTGCGACGACTGTGCTGGGGCAGAATTCCCGCACGCTCGAAGATCTGGTGCGGGAGATGTTGCGGCCGATGCTCAAGGCTTGGCTGGACGACAACCTGCCGAACATGGTGGAGCGCCTGGTGAAGGCGGAGATCGAACGCGTTTCACGCGGTCAGTCCTGATTGCTTCCATATTTTACAGTTGCGATCATGCGCCCGCGCCGCGACGCCGCAATTCGTACGCGAACCAGAAGGCAAGCGCGGGCAGCGCAAAGGCGACCGTCAGAAACAACGGCACCGCGGTAAAGCGATCGATGATTAATGAGCCGATCGCGACGCCGACCATCTGGCCGAGATAGAGCGCGGACGAAAAAATCGCGACCGCGGTTCCGCGCGCTTCCGGTGTCATCTGTGTGGCGTTGGTCTGCAGCGTGTTGTGCAGCATGTAGAAACCAAGCCCAATTGTAATAGTGATCGCCGGTATGGCCCACCATACGGGGCCGATCGCAAGTGCCAGATAGGCGAGGCCGAGCATGGCGCCGCCGACCATTGCCAGACCGCGCTGCCCAAGGCGGTTGACCAACACCTTCACCGAAAGCGCATAGATCAGGCCACCAATGGCGAAAGCGGCGACGAACGCGCCGACCCAGGTGAAACTGAGATCGTAGCGCAGGTGCAGATCGGCGCCGACATAGGCATAGGCGCCCCAGGCACACGCGCCTTCGATCGCGACCGCGATGATCACGACGCGAGCCCAGCGGTTCTTGAGGACAGCAGCATAATCGGCAACGAAGCCGCGCGAAGTTTCGTTGGCCGGACGCGGGGCACGTGTGAGTGGATTCCGGATCAGTTCGACGATGATGGCTACTGCGGCAACCGCAAATAGGCTGCCAAGCAAAAAGAATACGTTCCGCCAGCCGAACAGGTCGCCCAGGATACCGCCGGCAGCCTGGCCGAAGAGTTGCCCCATGATCTGGCCGGACAGATACCGGGCGAGCACGGTCTGGCGCTGGTCATAGGGCGTGACGTCGCCGACGAACGCCATCGACAGCGGAATGATCCATCCGGCGGCTAGGCCCGAGACCAGCCGGGTGACTGCGAGCCACGTCAACGACGGCGCCAGGCCGCAGATCGTCACCAGAATGGCGGACAGCGCGCAGGCGAAGGCAATCGTCAAGTATTTCCCGAACTTGTCGCCGACCGGCCCGATGACAAGTTGAATCGAGCCGTGGGTGACAGCGTAGGCGGTGACCACGATGGAGGCCACTCCGACCGTCACGCCGAAATCCGCCGCGATCTGCGGCAACAGCGAATCCGTCACCCGCACCATCGATTGGCTGGCAAAGCCTGCCATCGCAAGCAGGATAATCGCGCGGGTCGGGCTGTGGTGTGGCTTTGGCGCGGAGGAACTGGACAATGACTTGGGGCCTTGGACTGTGGGTCTGGGACTGCGGGTCTCAGATTTGAGGCATGGGATGACCGGGAGGGCCGGAAGCATAGAGAAATCGGTCTTCGCGCTTCCAGGAATTGACTTCGAGGATCGGGCGGGCTCATTACGCGCTACCACGCGGAAACTAAATGGCAATGATCGAAAAGACATACCAGCCCACCGAAGTCGAAGGTCGCATCTACGCTGCATGGGAAAAGGCCGAGGCGTTCCGCTGCGGCCGTCCGGAACGGCGCGACGCGGAGCCTTATTGCATCGTGATTCCGCCGCCCAATGTGACCGGCTCACTGCATATGGGCCACGCGCTCAACAACACGCTGCAGGATATACTGGTGCGCTTCGAGCGCATGCGCGGCCGCGACGTGCTGTGGCAGCCGGGCACCGACCATGCCGGCATTGCCACGCAGATGGTGGTGGAGCGCCGGCTGATGGAGCGGCAGGAGCCGGATCGCCGCGCTCTGGGGCGGGAGAAGTTCGTTGAGAAAATCTGGGAATGGAAGGCGGAATTGGGCGGCACCATCATCAATCAGTTGCGCCGGCTGGGTGCGTCCTGCGACTGGTCGCGTGAGCGCTTCACCATGGATGAGGGGCTTTCGCGCGCGGTCGCGAAAGTCTTCGTCGAGCTCTATAACGCCGATCTCATCTATAAGGACAAGCGGCTGGTCAACTGGGACCCGCAACTCCTAACTGCGATTTCAGACCTTGAAGTGCAGCCCATCGAGGTCAATGGAAATCTCTGGCACTTTCGCTACCCGGTGGACGAAATGCCTGGCACGTTCATCACGGTCGCGACCACGCGGCCGGAGACCATGCTCGGCGACACCGCGGTCGCCGTCCACCCGAATGACGAACGCTACCAAGGCCTCATCGGGCTACACGCCATCCTGCCGCTGGTCGGACGGCGCATTCCGATCGTCGCGGACGAGTATTCCGACCCGGAGAAGGGCAGTGGCGCGGTCAAGATCACGCCCGCACACGACTTCAACGACTTCGAGGTCGGCCGCCGCCACAATCTGCCGCAGATCAACGTGTTCGATATTTCGGCCCGCCTCAATCTGATCGAAAACGAGGACTTCAAGGCGCACGCCGATCACCTGACTGATCAGCAGGAAAAAGCCGACCTGATCGCGACCATGCTGCTGCACGGTCAGGACCGCTTTGAGGCGCGCAAGCAGATCGTTGCGCTGATGGAGGAACGCGGTCTGGTCGACAAGATCGAGCCGCATGTGCATGTCGTGCCGCATGGCGACCGCTCCGGTGCGGTGATCGAGCCGTTCCTGACCGACCAATGGTATGTCGACGCCGAGACCCTGGCTGCCGAAGCAATCGCGGCGGTGCGCGATGGCCGAACCGTCTTCGTGCCGCGGCAATGGGAGGCGACCTATTTCAACTGGATGGAAAACATCCAGCCCTGGTGCATCTCGCGCCAGCTCTGGTGGGGGCATCAGATCCCGGCCTGGTACGGCCCGGACGACAAAGTGTTCGTCGCCGAGAGCGAAGACGAGGCGCTGGCTGAAGCGCTTGCCTGGTACGTGGTCAAGGAGGTGCTGACGCCGGAGGAGGCCGCGGCCATCGCCAACGATCTGGAAAGGCGCGCGAATTTCCTCACCCGCGACGAGGACGTACTCGACACCTGGTTTTCGTCAGGCCTCTGGCCGTTCTCCACCCTCGGCTGGCCGGACGAGACCGCCGAACTCAAGCGCTACTATCCGACCGATGTGCTGGTGACCGGATTCGACATCATCTTCTTCTGGGTCGCGCGGATGATGATGATGGGCCTCCATTTCATGAAGGAGGTGCCGTTCCAAACCGTCTACATCCACGCGCTGGTGCGCGATGAGCGCGGCGCCAAGATGTCGAAGTCCAAGGGCAACATCATCGATCCCCTGGAACTCATCGACCAGTTCGGTGCCGATGCCCTGCGTTTCACGCTCGCCGCCATGGCGGCGCAGGGCCGCGACATCAAGCTTGCGACCAGCCGTGTCGAAGGCTACCGCAACTTCGCGACCAAGCTTTGGAACGCCTCGCGCTTCGCCGAGATGAACGGCTGCGCGACGGTCGCCGGTTTCGATCCACGGACGGTGAAGGAAACGCTCAACCGCTGGATTGCGCACGAAGCCGCCAAGGCCGCGCGCGAGGTCACCGAGGCAATCGAGGCCTACAAGTTTAACGAGGCAGCCGGCTCGCTCTACCGCTTTGTCTGGAACGTCTATTGCGATTGGTACCTGGAATTGGCCAAGCCTGTGCTGATCGGGCCGGACAGTCCCGGCAAGCAGGAAACCCAGGCCATGACCGCCTGGGTGCGCGATGAGATCCTCAAGCTCCTGCACCCGTTCATGCCGTTCGTCACCGAGGAATTGTGGGCCGTCACAGTAGAAACGGCAGCGCCGCGCGAACAATTGCTGGTGCTCACGCCATGGCCAAATCTCGGCGGGCTGGAGGATGCCGAGGCCGAAGGCGAGATCGGCTGGGTGGTCGACCTGGTGACCGCGATCCGTTCGGTGCGTGCGGAAATGAACATTCCGCCGGCGACCCTGATACCGCTGGTGCTGGCGGGCGCTTCCGATGACACCAAAGCGCGCGCCGGCCGCTGGCCGGACGTACTCAAGCGGCTGGCGCGGCTTTCCGACATTTCCTTCGCCGATGTTGCGCCGCAAGGCGCGGTGCAGGCCGTAGTGCGCGGCGAGGTCGCGGCGCTGCCGCTCAAGGGCGTGATTGATCTCGCCGCCGAGCGCGCGCGGCTGGAAAAGGAAATGAAAAAGGTCGATTCCGACATTGCCCGCATCGACGCCAAGCTCGGCAATGCGAAATTCCTGGCAAATGCGCCGGACGATGTGGTCGAAGGTGAACGCGAAAAGCGCGAGGAGGCCGACGGCCGGCGCGCGAAGTTCGTCGAGGCGCTGGAGCGACTGAAAGGCGTCGCCTGACACAGCCAGCAACCCGCCGGCTTATTTGCGTGGGAATGGTTTCGACAGGAATTTTGATCCATGGACGCCGTAGCGCCAAGGCCGGTCGGCCGCCTTTGTGATCCCGATCCGCGGTCCAATGACGACCTCCACCGGCTGCTCGGGAAGGCACAAACTGAACGGCGGCTGGTCGAGGGCCATCCCATCATGATGGCGGGTGACGCCGAGCGCCTGGCACAATCGGCCGGGACCCGAACATAGCAGCCGCACATCCTCCATCCCGCGGCGGCGCCGCATGGTCTTGATGCCGCAAGTCGGTTCAATCGCGCGGATCAGGATCGCGCTTGCGCTGCCTTCCGGTTCGCAAACGAAGTTCATGCACCAGTGGATGCCGTAGGACCGGTAGACGTAGAGGTGTCCCGGTGGACCGAACATGACGGCATTGCGGTCGGTGCGGCCGCGGTAGCTGTGCGCGGCCGGGTCGGTGTGATGATAGGCCTCGACTTCCACAATTCGCCCGCCGACGCCGTCGAAAAGCAGCGTTGCGCCCAGCATCGCCGGCGCCACGTCATGGACGCTATTTGCGAAAAATTCGCGCCGTATTTTCGAAGAAGTAAGCATGCTGTGTCAGAACGGAAATGCGGTCGCAAAACTGGCCGGAAATGGCCATGTTTTGGGACAACAGCTGTGACTTCGATGCAACAGATTTACAACATTTAAGCTACGACCGCGGTAAAAACCCCCGCCTGCCGCGATTTAGCCATAGGGTTTGGCGAGATGATGCCCTGTGAGGATGCGGACGCCGGTCATCATGGTCGATTGATATCCGCATCGAACCGGTCACCATTTTTTTCTGACCGGAAGAGGTCCCAAAGGGTCAATGGACGCAAAGACGAACATAAAAGCACGATTGCCGAGCCGCCACGTGACGGAAGGTCCGGAGCGCGCGCCGCACCGATCCTATTATTATGCCATGGGGCTGACCAAAGAGCAGATTCACCAGCCGTTCGTCGGCGTGGCGACCTGTTGGAACGAAGCCGCACCCTGCAACATCTCGCTGATGCGCCAGGCGCAAGCGGTCAAGAAGGGCGTCGCGGCCGGCGGCGCCACACCGCGGGAATTCTGCACCATTACCGTGACCGACGGCATCGCCATGGGCCACGAAGGCATGAAGTCTTCGCTGCCTTCGCGCGAAGTGATTGCGGACTCTGTCGAATTGACGATGCGTGGGCATTCCTATGACGCGCTGGTCGGTGTGGCCGGCTGCGATAAGTCGCTGCCCGGGATGATGATGGTGATGTGCCGTCTCAATGTGCCGTCGATCTTCATCTACGGCGGCTCGATCCTCCCGGGCACCTTCAAGGGGCGTCCGGTCACGGTGCAGGACGTGTTCGAGGCGGTCGGCAAATATTCGGTCGGCGACATGTCGGATGCCGATCTCGAACAGCTCGAACAGGTGGCATGCCCGTCGGCGGGCGCTTGCGGCGCACAATTCACCGCCAACACCATGGCGACCGTTTCCGAGGCGATCGGCCTTGCATTGCCGTATTCGGCCGGTGCGCCCGCGCCATACGAAATGCGCGATGCGTTTTGCATGACGGCCGGCGAGAAGATTGTCGAACTGATTGCGCTCGGGCTGCGGCCTCGCGACATCGTGACCCGCAAGGCGCTCGAAAATGCCGCTGCGGTCGTGGCGGCCTCCGGCGGCTCCACCAATGCTGCGCTGCATCTGCCTGCGATTGCTCACGAATGCGGGATCAAGTTCGATCTGTTCGATGTCGCGGAGGTGTTCAAACGCACACCCTATATCGCCGACTTGAAACCGGGCGGCCGTTATGTTGCCAAAGATTTGTTCGAAGCAGGTGGCGTTCCGCTGCTGATGCGAACGCTGCTCGACCACGGTTTTCTGCACGGTGAGTGCTTGACCGTGACGGGGCGGACCATCGCTGAGAACCTCAAATCGGTTCAATGGAATCCGGAGCAGGACGTGGTGCGTCATGCCAACGAGCCGCTTTCGGCGAACGGCGGAGTGGTTGGCCTGCGCGGCAATCTGGCCCCGGAAGGCGCGATCGTAAAGATCGCGGGCATGAACTCAAATCAAGTTTTCGGGCCCCGCCCGTTGCTTTGATTGCGAAGAGGACTGCTTCGAAGCCGTCAGGAAGCGTGAGTACAAGGAAGGCGACGTGCTGGTCATTCGCTACGAAGGACCGAAAGGTGGCCCGGGCATGCGTGAGATGCTCGCGACCACGGCTGCGCTGTACGGGCAGGGCATGGGAAACAAGGTCGCCCTGATTACGGATGGCCGGTTCTCCGGGGCGACCCGCGGTTTCTGCGTCGGCCATGTCGGGCCGGAGGCGGCTATTGGTGGGCCGATCGCTCTCGTACGCGACGGTGACATGATCGATCTCGATGGCGAGGCGGGTATCCTGAGTGTCCGGCTCTCCGATGAGGAACTCGCTGCGCGCAAGACTGAATGGCGTCCGCGCGAGGGTAATTTCGCCTCAGGTTATCTTTGGAAATATGCCCAGCAGGTTGGGCCGGCCGTTGATGGCGCGGTTACCCATCCGGGCGGAGCGTCTGAGAAGGCGTGTTATGCGGATATCTGATAGTATAGTTTGCGTTCTCGTTGCTATTGGCCTGTGCGTCGGGCCTGCGTTTGCGTTCGACGGCAAGCCGCGGACGCCCGCCGGGTTGGCGGCGACGTCTGTAAAGCCACCACTACCGGCGACAGCCAATCTGGCGCCGACCAGTATTCCGGCGAATGTGCCGGGGTCTCCGGATGTCTTGGCGCGCCCCGGCATCGACATGGCGATCCCGCGCCCGCCGGCAACTATTCCGAATGTTCCGGCGCGACGCGAGCGCGCGGTCCGGGCGCCGACCAAACTCACTGCGGTGGAGGCCTTTCAGTTCGGCGCCAAGGCGCTACGCGCCGGCGAAACCGAAAAGGGCGTGAGTTCGCTGCAATACGCCGCCGAAAATGGGCACCCGATCGCGCAGTGGAAACTGGGTCGGATGTATGCCGAAGGGACCGGCGTCAAGCGCGACGAATTGCGCGCTTTCGAGTATTTCCGTGGCATTGCCAATGCGCACGCCGACGACAGCCCGGATATGCCGCAGGCCCGGTTTGTAGCGAACGCTTTTGTCGCGTTGGGACAATATTACCGGGACGGCATCCCGAATTCCGAAATCAAGGCCGACCCCGGTCGCGCCCGCGAGATGTTCGGCTACGCCGCGTCGTATTTCGGCGATGCCGACGCGCAATATCAACTCGGCCGCCTGTATCTTGACGGCAAAGGCTACAACAACGATCCGCGACAGGCGGCCCGCTGGCTGCGGCTGGCGGCGCGCAAAGGGCACCGGGAGGCCCAGGCCGTCTTCGGTCACATGCTGTTCAAGGGCGACAAGGTGCGCCGGCAGGGCGCGCGTGGGCTGATGTGGTTGATGCTGGCCCGGGACGCGGCAACCGCCAATGACGTCTGGATAACCAAGCTCTATGAGGCAGCTGTCAAGCAGGCGACCAATGACGAGCAAGCGATGGCGCTGGTCTATCTGGAGCGCTGGCTGCAGACCCGGCGTGAATGATCCGTTTTCTGCGCAGCGGTCTTGAGAACGCTGCCGGCGTTACGCCTCGATCGCAAGATCGACCACCACCGGAACATGGTCGGACGGCTTTTCCCAAGCTCGCACATACTTGTCGATCGCGATGGCCGTGAGCCGGTCTGCCGCCTGCGGCGATAACAGGACGTGGTCGATCCGGATGCCGTTGTTCTTGTTCCAGGCGCCGGCCTGATAGTCCCAAAATGTGTAGAGACCTGCGGCGTCGCTAGCCGCGCGCACGGCGTCGGTCAGCCCGAGATTGGCGAGCAGACGGAATTTTTCCCGCGTTTGCGGCAGAAACAGCGCGTCTCCCGCCCACGCCTTGGGGTCATGGACGTCAGCCTCGGTCGGGATCACGTTGAAATCGCCGGTCAGCACCAGCGGTTCTTCGGTCGCAAGTTCGCTTTGCACGTGTCGGGTTAACCGGTCCATCCATTTGAGTTTGTAAGTGTATTTGTCTGTATTCGGCGGGTTGCCGTTGGGCAGATAGAGGTTGGCCACCCGCAGTGCCCCGGACTTGGTCGATAATACGCCTTCGATGAAACGGGCCTGATGGTCCTCCGGATCGCCGGGCAGGCCGCGTATGACCTCGTCGAAGGGCAGCTTCGAGAGTAGCGCCACGCCGTTGAAGGTCTTCTGGCCGTGAATTTCCAAATTGTAGCCGAGCGCCTCGAACGGCTCACGTGGAAACGCCTCGTCGACGCATTTGATTTCCTGCAGGCAGACGATGTCGGGCTGGCGGTCGGCCAGCCAGGCCACCAGATTGTCGGTCCGCTGCTTGATGGAGTTGACGTTCCAGGTCGCGATGCGCATGGCGCAGGATATGCCTGAGTCCGAGCCGTGCCGGAAGAGGGCGCGGCCTGTTTACGTCGTTTTTACGCGGGTTGATGATGCATAATTGCTGTAAATTGTGATAAGGAGCTTAAAGACGGCGACAGAAATGCCCAATTTTGGGTCAGTGCCTCAATTTATAAATATGGGAGCCCTGGGCGTGACGATCGAGCCCGGGCCTGTTGGCGAATGTCAAAGAAAGCAGTTTTTTTCGGGGTGGCTGCGGTGCTCGCCCTGGCGGTTGTTGGCGTGGCCACGCGAGACTACTGGAACCCGCAACAAGGCGTCGCCCAGGCTCCGAAAGGCAAGGCCGGCGGCAAACAAAAGAACGCCGGACGGCCTGTCGGTGTCCTGATCGCCAAGGCCAAGGTGGCAAAAGTCCCTGAGCAGGTTGAATCGCTCGGCACGGTAACGCCTATCGCGAGCGTTGCGATCAAGTCCCGGCTGGAGACCGAGATCGTCAAGGTTCACTTCCACGACGGCGCCCTGGTGAAGAAAGGCGAGGTCCTGTTCACCCTCGACAGCCGGGCGATCGAGGCCCAAATCCGCGAGATAGAAGGCACGCTGGCGAGCGTCAAAGCTCAACTGGAATCAGCAGAGCGCGATGTAAAGCGCTATCAGGAACTTGCGAAACGCAACGCCACCACGCAGGTCACGCTCAACAACGCGGAGACTCAGGTCAATGTCTCGCGGGCAATAATGCATTCCAACAATGCAAAAATCGAGAATCTGAAAGTGTTGCTCGGCTATTGCACGATCACGGCCCCGATCTCCGGCCGCATCAGCATGGCAGCCGTGAAAATCGGAAATCTCGTTCGACCTGCCGATACCGCGGCGCTGGCGACCATCAACCAGATGGCTCCGGTCTATGTCACATTCCCGCTGCCGCAGGGTTATCTTCCCCAATTGCGCCAGGCGATCGCCGCCAAGACGTCTGTGGTCGAGGCGCTTATTCCGGGTGACACGCGACGGGCCGAAGGTGAGGTCACCATGATCGAGAACTCGGTCGACACGTCAACCGGAACCGTTCTCGTGCGGGCGACCATGCCGAACAAGGACGAAGTGCTCTGGCCGGGCACGCTCGTCAGCGTCGATCTGATTTTGCGCGTTGAGGAAGCTGTGACCGTGCCGCCGACGGCCGTTCAGGCCGGGCAAACGGGTTCATATGTTTTTGTCGTCAAAGATGGTGTGGCAAAGGTTCAACCGGTCGAGGTCGGGCGCGTGACCAAGGATTACGCGGTCATCAAGTCCGGTCTCGATGGGGGCGAAACCGTGGTGACCGACGGTCAGCTCCGGCTCAAAAACGGATCAAAGGTCGTTCCGCGCAAACCGCGCGTGGAGTCATGACATGTCGCTTTCGGAACTGTGCATTCGCAGGCCGGTACTAACGACGCTGATCACTGCGTCTTTTATTGTTTTTGGTATCTTCGCCTATCGGCTGCTGCCGGTCGCGGCGCTGCCCTCCGTCGACTTCCCGACAATTTCGATTACCGCGCGGTTGCCCGGCGCGAGTGCCGAAACGATGGCGGCATCGGTTGCCTCTCCGATCGAGAGGCAATTGTCGACCATTTCCGGCATCAGTTCGATGACATCGACATCAACGCAGGGGCAAAGCCAGATCACGGTCCAATTCGACCTCGACCGCAATATCGACGGGGCTTCCCTCGACGTGCAAACGGCGCTCGCGATCGCGCAACGGCGTCTGCCGGCGGAAATGACGGACCCACCGTACTTCCGCAAGGTCAATCCGAGCAATTCGCCAATTCTCTATCTCAGCATGCGATCGGATACGCTGCCGTTGTCGGCGGTCAATGAATACGCCGAGACCGTTGTCGCTCAGCAAATTTCGCAACTGCCGGGCGTCGCGCAGGTGCTGGTTTATGGCGCGCAGAAATTCGCGGTCCGGGTTCAAGTCGATCCGTTGGCTGCGGCCGCGCGCAACGTCTCGTTGGACGAAATCAGACAGGCGGTCTCCAAGGCGAATTCCAACGTGCCGGTCGGCACCATGGAAGGCGCCAAGCAGAACCTGACGCTGACCGCGTCCAGCGCCATGTCCAAAGCGGCGGATTATCGTCAGATCATCATCGCCTACCGCAATGGCGCACCGGTCAAGCTCGAGGAAGTCGCGCGCGTCGTTGACAGCGTCGAAAACGACAAGATTGCCAGTTGGTTCAACGATACCCGCGCGATCATGCTGGCGATCCAGCGGCAGCCGGACGCCAACACCATTGCCGTGGTGGACTCGGTCCGCGATCGATTGCCGAGTTTTCGCGCTCAAGTGCCGGCCGCGGTCGACATGGAATTCCTGATGGATCGTTCCGTGTCAATTCGCGACTCGGTCCACGAGGTTCAGATCACCTTAATCATCGCCATCATGCTGGTCGTGATGGTGATCTACATGTTCCTGCGCACCATTCCGGCGACCATCATTCCGACGCTGGCGGTGCCGGTCTCGCTGATCGGGACCTGCGCGGCGATGTATGCGTTCGGCTATTCGATCAACAACATGACCTTGCTGGCGCTGGCGCTGTCGGTCGGGTTTGTCGTCGATGACGCCATCGTCATGCTGGAAAACATTCACCGGCATATCGAAAACGGCATGCGGCCGTTCGAGGCGGCGCTGAAGGGTGCGCGCGAAATCGGCTTCACCATCATATCGATCACCTTTTCGCTGATTGCGGTGTTTATACCGGTGCTGCTGATGGGTGGCATGGTCGGCCGCGTGTTCCGCGAATTCGCGGTGACAATTGCGGTCGCCATCATCGTTTCCGGTTTTGTGTCGCTGACTTTGACGCCGATGCTGTGCGCGCGCGTGTTGAAGTCGCACGATGAGCATCGTCGGCAGAATTTCGTCTTGCGCGGATTCGAGGCGATGTTTCGCGGGATGCATCGCGCCTACGAATGGTCGCTCGACAAGGTTATAGCCCATAAGGCTTTTATGTTGCTGGTGACGCTTGCGACACTTGGCGTTTCAGTCTGGCTCTACATCATCATTCCAAAAGGGTTCTTTCCGGCCGAAGATACCGGCTTCATCGCAGCGACCACCGAGGGTCCGACCGACGTTTCATTTGAGGCGATGTCCGCCTTGCAGAAACGTGTCGTCGCGCTCATCCAGAAGGATCCGGCAGTCAACTCGGTCAATTCGGTGGTCGGCGCGGGCGGGCCCAACCGGTCGGCGAATTATGGACGGCTGTTCATCGCGCTGAAACCGCGGGTCGAACGGAAAGTCGATGCGGTCGCGGTCATCCAGCGCCTTCGCGGCGTGGCGAACAGCGTTCCCGGAGTTGCGGTCTATTTCCAGAACGTGCAAAACATCAGGATCGCCGGGCGGGCATCCAAGAGCGAATATCAGTACACGCTGCAATCGGCCGATACTGAAACCCTTTATCATTTGGTCCCGGAACTGCTCCAGAAAATCGAGCATATCAATGGACTTCGGGACGTCACCACGGATCTCAGCATCAGAAATCCGCAGATGATGGTGGAGATCGACCGTGAGAAGGCAGCGGTCTACGGCATCAACGTCGAACAGATCCGGCAGGAATTGTACAACGCATTCGGGGCGCGACAGGTCGGAACCATCTTCACGCCGTCGAACGATTTTCAGGTTATTCTGGAAAGCAAGCCGGAATATCAGGCTGAGTTTTCCAATCTGTCGCATCTCTATCTGAAGACCGGCTCCGGAAAATCTGTGCCGCTGACCGCGGTCACCAAGCTGATCCCCGAGGTCGGTCCGCTGCAGGTCAACCATCAGCGCCAGCAGCCGTCGGTGACGATTTCGTTCAACCTTGCGCCGGGCACGTCGCTCGGTCAGGCAGTCGACGCGATTCAGCAGATCGAACGCGATGCCAACCTGCCGGCCTCGATCGCGACCGGTTTCGAGGGGTCGGCACAGGTGTTCCAGGAATCCCTGAAGGGGCAGGGCATCCTGGTGCTGGCGGCGATCTTTGCGGCCTATGTCGTGCTCGGCATTCTCTACGAAAGTTTCATTCACCCCATCACCATCATCTCCGGTCTGCCGTCTGCCGGCATCGGCGCGCTGCTGACATTGATGGCGTTCGGCATGGATCTGTCGGTGATCGCCATGATCGGCATCGTGATGCTGGTCGGTATCGTGAAAAAGAACGCGATCATGATGGTGGACTTCGCGATCGAACGGCGCCGGGTCGGGTTTGCCGCCGAGCCGGCCATCCGCGAAGCGGCGCTGCTGCGGTTCCGGCCGATCATGATGACGACCTTCGCCGCGATTTTCGGCGCGCTGCCGATCGCGCTTGGGACCGGCGCCGGCGCCGAATTGCGCCAACCGCTCGGCATTGCCGTTGTCGGCGGCCTGTGCCTGTCACAACTGCTGACGCTCTACATCACGCCGGTGGTCTATATCTATCTCGACCGCATCGACCGGATGTTGAAGCTGCGGCTGGAGCCGCAATTGACGGAAGTTCCGGAACCGGACGAGCGGCCGAAGGTCATCGCGGCTGAATAGAGTCAGAGGGGCGGCCGCGCCTTGAACGGTCGCTGCGCCACGCGGGCAGAGCGGTCCGGTTGAAATCCTTAAAGCGCGAAGCTGGTGCCGCAGCCGCAGGATGCGGTCGCCTGCGGATTGTTGATCCGGAACGAGGCGCCGATGAGGTCGTCGACAAAATCGATCTCGGAGCCGGCCAGGTAGCCGAGCGAGACCTGATCGATCAATACCGTGGCCGGATCCTGCTCGATGACCAGATCGTCCGCCTCGCGCTTCTGCTCGATATCAAACTTGTATTGAAATCCGGAGCAGCCGCCGCCTTCCACGCTCACGCGGAGCATGCTGCCGGGGGCTTCCTTGCGGAGGATTTCGCCGATCCGCCGTGCCGCCCGTTCCGTGACGATTACCGTCATTTCAGTCGGCCCTTTCGATTCTCTGCATTGCCAGACAGTCTATTCGATAGTTAAGAGCAGGGGCCGCCGAAATCAATCCGGGGGGATGATCCGGCGAATTGGATGCAGATCGCGATCGGGGCTGACCGCGGGCATCCAGGGGGCCAGACATGGCAATTGTAGCACAGCGACCGCGAGAGGCTTATGCCTCTGATCCCGCTCTCAGCCGCGGGCGTGAGGTCGCGCAGCCGCCAAGCCTCGCCCGCAACGATTTCCGGCGGGATTGCGATCGCGTCATCCATTCAACCGCCTTCCGCCGGCTGAAACATAAGACCCAGGTCTTCGTCTTCCATGAGGGCGACCATTATCGAACCCGGCTCACCCATACCCTGGAAGTTGTCCAGATCGCCCGCTCGCTGGCGCGTGCGCTCGGCCTCGATGAGGATCTGGCCGAGGCGCTGGCGCTCGCCCACGATCTCGGCCATCCGCCATTCGGCCACGCCGGCGAGCGCGCACTCGGTGATTGCCTGAAGGCCGTTGGCGGTTTCGATCACAATGCCCAGACCTTGCGCGTGGTCACCTTGTTGGAACGGCGCTATCCGGAATTCGATGGCTTGAATCTCGACATGGGAGACGCTGGAGGGGCTCGCCAAGCACAACGGTCCGCTGACCGACCGTGAGGGCCAGCCGGTCGGCCGCTATGGTGCGCACGGCGTGCCGGCGGAGATCCTCCGGGTGAATGCAATCCGTGACCTGCAACTGTGGAGCTTTCCGAGCGCAGAAGCCCAGGTCGCCGCCATTGCCGACGACATCGCATACGATGCCCACGACATCGATGACGGTCTGCGAGCGGAACTCTTCAACCTTGACGATATCGCAACCGTGCCGATGGTCGGTGCGATCCTGGATGATCTGCGCCGCCGCTATCCCGGTCTCGATGACGGGCGACTGGTCAGCCAGCTGGTACGGTATCTGATTGCGGCGCTGATCGAAGACGTCGTGGCGCAGACCGATCGCCGTATCGCGGCCGCCCTGCCGCGTTCGGCCGACGACATCCGGTCCGCCTCGGCGCCGATGGTCGGCTTTTCGCCGGTCATGGCCGAGGCCGATCAGGGTATTAAAGGGTTCCTCTATCCCCGCATGTACCGGCATCCGCGGATCATGCGGACCATGACCGATGCCGAACGGGTCGTGCGTGACCTGTTTTCGCACTATCGCGAACGACCCCAGGACATGCCGCCGGAATGGGTGGAGGCCTTCGATCCTGCCGACGCGGCGGCCCGGTCGCGGCTGGTCGCCGATTTTATTGCCGGCATGACCGACTGGTATGCGCTGACGGAGCATTCCCGTTTCTTTGACTCCACCCCGGAATTGCGTTAGGCGGCGCACCTGTCAAAAGACGCCGCACCATGGAAAAAAACGTCCTATCCGCCAATATCTTCGCCGACGTGCTGGCGC
The DNA here is from genome assembly GCA_963806815.1 of uncultured Alphaproteobacteria bacterium. Classification (GTDB taxonomy): domain Bacteria; phylum Pseudomonadota; class Alphaproteobacteria; order Rhizobiales; family Xanthobacteraceae; genus CAWDZJ01. The sequence continues at coordinate 22,768 of CAWDZJ010000019.1, forward strand.
GCGTGCGCGCGGCCAATCGGGCGCTTGCCGATCTCGGCACGCTGCCTGCTGGGCTGGATCAGTCGCGGGTTGTTGTCGAGCCACCGCGTGATCCGAGCCATGGCGACATGGCGACCAACGCCGCCATGGTGCTGGCCAAGGACGCGGGCAAGAAGCCGCGCGAACTGGCCGAGGCGATCGCCGCGCGACTGCGCGAGGATGCCTTGCTCGACCGGGTCGATATTGCCGGGCCTGGCTTCATCAATCTCACGCTCAAGCCGCGGGCCTGGACCGCGACACTGCATGCGGTGCTGACTCTGGGTGGCGATTATGGGCGCGCGGATATCGGGCAGGGTTTGCCGGTCAATATCGAATACGTCTCGGCCAACCCGACCGGGCCGATGCATGTCGGCCATTGCCGCGGCGCGGTGTTTGGCGATGCGCTCGCCAACCTGCTGGCGTTTTCCGGTCATGCGGTCACGCGCGAATATTACATCAATGACGCCGGCGCGCAGGTTGACGTGCTCGCGCGCTCGGCCTTCCTGCGCTACCGCGAAGCGCTTGGTGAGGACATCGGCGCAATTCCGGAGGGGCTCTATCCCGGCGACTATCTGAAGCCGGTCGGCGAAGCGCTCGCCGCCGAGCACGGCCGCGCGCTCAACCAGATGCCGGAAGCCGACTGGCTGCCGATCGTGCGCGCCAAGGCGATCGACATGATGATGTCGGAGATCCGTGGCGATCTCGCCGCCCTCAATGTCCGGCACGATGAGTTTTTTTCCGAGCGCTCTTTGGTGGAGGGGCCGACCGATCAGGTCGCGGCGACCATCGCCGGTTTGCAGCAGGATGGCGAGGTCTACGAAGGCCGCCTGCCGCCACCCAAGGGGGCGCCGGCCGAGGATTGGGAAGACCGCGAACAGATGCTATTTCGGGCGACCGACTTTGGCGATGACGTTGACCGGCCGCTGATGAAGTCGGATGGCAGCTACACCTACTTCGCCTCCGACATCGCCTATCACCGCAACAAGTTCGAGCGTGGCTTCCGCACCATGATCGACGTCTGGGGCGCCGATCATGGTGGCTACATCAAGCGCATGCAGGCGGCGGTCAAGGCCGTCACCGGCGGACAGGGCGATCTCGACGTCAAGATCGTGCAACTGGTCAAACTGTTCCGCGCCGGGGAACCGGTGAAGATGTCAAAGCGGTCCGGCGAGTTCGTCACCCTGCGCGAGGTCGTCGATGAGGTCGGGCGCGATGCCACCCGCTTCATGATGCTGTTCCGCAAGAATGACGCCGTGCTGGATTTCGACCTTGCCAAGGTGATCGAGAAGTCGCGCGACAATCCGGTGTTCTATGTGCAGTACGGCCATGCGCGCGGACAGTCGGTGTTTCGCAATGCGCTTGAAGTGGTGCCGGACCTGCCGCCGGAATCCGATGCCCGCCGGGCGCGGCTGGCCGAGGCGGCGTTGCACATGCTCGACGATGAGGGGGAACTGGCGCTGATGCGACAACTCGCCGCCTATCCGCGGCTGATTGAGGCGGCTGGCGGCGCCCACGAGCCGCACCGCATCGCATTTTACCTCTATGACCTGGCCAGCGAATTCCACGCCCAGTGGAACCGCGGAAAGGACTCGCCTCATTTACGCTTCATTATCCAGAATGATCCACAAATAACCCTAGCGCGACTTGCGCTGGTGCAGGGCGTCGTCAGTGTGCTGGCTTCCGGGCTGGAAATGCTCGGAGTAGAGGCCCCTGACGAGATGCGATAGTCTCACCCGGGGTGCCGGAATGGGCTCGAGCCCATTCAGCGGCACGGGGTTGGGCACGACGTATCAACCAATTTACGAGGTCAGATGGCGGACGACAGCAATCATCGGTACCGAAGCAATCATCCGCCTGCTGGTGGCGGATCTGACCCGTACCGTGACGGTGGCGGCGATGATCCACTGGCCGAGCTGGCGCGGCTGATTGGCCAAAATGACCCCTTTGCGGATTTTGGTCAGGCCCCGCAGCAGCGCCAGGCGTACCAGGCGCCCGCGGCGCCGGCTCGGGACACTTATGCGAGTGAATCGAGACGCCCGATCGAGCCAAGGCGGGCTGCCGAGCCAGCTCCCCAGGATTGGCCTCAGGACCTGATACCCCGTCAAACGGCGCGGCCGCTCCCGTCAGAGGAGCCGTTGCGGCGTCCGCCGCTGGCCAGCGTCTTTCCCGCGCAGGACCCGCTTCGGAATGCCGCAGCCCGCCAGGCCGCGGAATATGTACCGCACTCGAATGATGCGTTTCCCGAGATCGAAGACGCACCGCCGGCGTTTACGTCGCGCAGAAGGCCTCAGCCTCCCGCGCCGCAGCCCTCATACGCGGCAAGTGCTGCACCAGAGCACGACCAGGCGGCCTACACCGGCATTCCGCCAGCAAGCGGTCACTATGACGATCGCCTGTACCAGCCGGAGCCCCAGTTCGCGGAAGCCGGAGAGGCTGTCGGCGAGGAGGACTACGATGACCCGCCGAATGGACGTCGGCGCGGCGGGCTGGTTTTGGTGGTGGCGATCCTTGGGCTGGCTGTGGTCGGAACCGCCGGGGCCTATGCGTTTCGGTCCGTGTTCAGCGACAGCAAGTCGGACAGCGGCTCGCGCGTCATCCTGGCCGACACGCGTCCGGCGAAGATCGTGCCGGATACCGCTGGGAATGAAACCGGTTCGACCAAAACAATCTATGATCGCATCAATGATCGCGGCCAAACCGAACGGGTCGTGCCGCGCGAAGAACAGCCGGTCGAGGTCAAAGACCCGTCGCGTTCGACATATCCGCGTGTGGTTTTCCCAGGCGCGCCGAATATCCCCGTTCAAACGGCGCCGACCGCGGTGCCGTCGAATGGCGTTGCTGCCTCGAACGATCAACCAGCCGGCAGGGTTTCGACCGCGCCCAAGCGGGTCCGGACCATCACCATTCGGCCCGGCGCCTCGGGACGGCCACCGGAGCCGGCAACCGCGCCGATGGTCGCGCCGCCGCCACCGGCGTTTGATCGTTCTGCAACACGTTCAGTCGTGGCGAGCGCCGAACGACCGGCGCCAGCGCCGGTTCGCCGGCCGGAGCGATCGCAGCCGCCATCCGACGGCCCGTTGTCAATCGCGCCAGGCGGCAACGCAAATAACAGCCCGCCTCCACCAGCGCCAGCAAGGCCCTCGCGGGCGCCCAGCCGGGTTGCTTCGGCGCCGGCGAGTGGCGGTTTTGCTGTGCAGATTTCTTCGCAACGCAGCCAGTCCGAGGCGCGGGCGTCGTTCCGGGCGTTGCAGAATCGATTTTCGAGGGTTCTCGGCGGCCAGCAGTCTTTCGTCCGGAGGGTCGATCTTGGCAGCCGCGGGGTCTATTACCGCACGCTGATCGGTCCTTTCGCGTCGATCGAGGCGGCAGGTGCGTTCTGCAACCGGCTAAAGGCCGCCGGTGGGCAGTGCATCATCCAGAGGAATTAAGCGGCTGCGCCTTGACCCCTGCCGGAGGCGCAAGCTAAGCCCCGGCGATGACGGTAGGGGCCTTCATCACCGGCATTGCCGGCACCGAACTTGGCACGGATGAGCGCGCGTTCCTGCGGGATGCGGAGCCGTGGGGCCTCATTCTCTTCAAGCGCAATATCGATTCTCCGCAGCAGGTCAGCCGTCTGCTTGCGGAGTGCCGCGAGGCCCTCGGCCGGCCGGATGCGCCGGTGCTGGTCGATCAGGAGGGCGGCCGGGTGCAGCGGCTCGGGCCTCCGCATTGGCCGGTCTACCCGCCGGGGGCCGTCTATGGCCGGATCTATGACGATGACCCGGACGCAGGCTTGGCAGCGGCGCGGCTTGGTGCGCGGCTTATTGCGGCCGACCTGTTGCCGCTCGGCATCGATGTCGATTGTCTGCCGTTGGCCGACGTGCCGGTTGCTGCAGCCGACCCGATCATCGGGGATCGTGCCTATGGCATGGAGCCCGGAAAGGTCGCCGCCATTGCACAGGCTGTTGCCGATGGCCTGCTGGACGGAGGCGTACTGCCGGTCCTCAAGCACTTGCCCGGCCACGGCCGTGCCAATGCCGATAGCCACGAGCGGCTGCCGGTGGTCGATACCGACCGCGCCACGCTCGATCGCACCGATTTTGCGGCCTTCCGGCCGGTTGCCGACCTGCCGCTGGGGATGACGGCGCATGTTGTGTTTTCTGCCATCGACCCCATCGCACCGGCGACGACTTCGTCCACAATGGTGGAACAAGTGATTCGCGGCGCCATCGGATTTCAAGGATTGCTCATGAGTGACGACATTTCGATGAAGGCTCTGTCGGGGTCGGTCGGCGAGCGGTCACAGGCCGCGCTGGCGGCAGGTTGCGATCTTGTGTTGCATTGCAATGGGCGGCTCGATGAGATGCGCGAGGTCGCGCGTGTCGCTCCGGTATTGGCTGGCCGCGCCGAGCAACGGGCGGTTGCGGCGCTGGCAAAACGGCGCACACCAAGCCGGATCGACTTGGCGGTCGCGCGGGTAACGTTGGAGGCCTTGGTCGCTCCGGTTTGGCAGGCCGGCAAGGGGATGGCGGCTTCATGATAAACGAGGAAGTCAGGTTCGAAGCGGACCCGGAGGGTGAGCGGGCGTCGGATGAGCCCGCGCTGGTCGTCGATGTCGAAGGCTTTGAAGGGCCCCTCGATCTCCTGCTGGTGCTGGCGCGGCAGCAGAAGGTCGATCTGGCCAAAATCTCGATTCTGGCGCTGGCCGACCAATACCTCGCCTTCGTCGAGGCTGCACGCAAACTGCGCCTGGAGCTGGCCGCCGACTACCTCGTGATGGCCGCCTGGCTTGCCTATCTGAAGTCGCGGCTTTTGCTGCCCGAGGCGGAAGCCGCGGAGGGGATGAGCGCCGAGGACATGGCGTCCGGCTTGGCGCTGCGGCTCAAGCGGCTCGAGGCCATTCGCGTAGTTGCCGAACAACTGGTGGAACGGCCGCAACTCGGCCGCGACATTTTTCCGCGTGGCAAGCCGGAACCGATTGCCGAGATCAAGCATCCGGAATGGACTGCGTCACTCTATGATTTGTTGTCGGCCTACGCTGTGCAACGTCAGAAGCACGCGCTTGCCCGCGTACGGTTCGCCAAGCGCAAGGTGTGGTCGCTGACGGAGGCGCGCACGGCGTTGGAACGGCTGATCGGACGATCGAACGAATGGAGCCGGGTGGACGAGTTCCTGCTGTCCTATGTGGTTGAACCGTCGCTGGCGCCGACGGTGTTTGCGTCGAGCTTTGCGGCAACGCTCGAACTTGTGCGCGAAGGTCATGCCGAGATCCATCAGCAGGGCGCTTTCGCGCCGCTCTATTTGCGTAAGCGTACCGCGGCGGCAGCGCCGCCTGTTCCGGGCCTTGTGGCGGGGTCCGAACCTGTCAATGACGTTTAAAAAGGAGGCCGATACAATGGCGAGTTTGGCCGAGAAATTTGTCGTCGTGGAAAACGAAGATCCTGACAGCGAACCTCCGGCGCGGCCGGATGAATTGCGGCTGCTGGAGGCGCTGCTGTTCGCTTCCGCCGAGCCGCTGGATGAAAAGACGCTGGCCGAGCGTTTGCCAGACGGGGTCGACGTCGCCGGATCGCTCGGGCGGCTGCAGACAGAATATGCCCCGCGCGGCGTGAATCTGGTTCGCGTCGCCGGCAAGTGGACGTTCCGGACCGCGAACGATCTGGCCTGGCTGATGAGCCGTGATAGCGTCGAGCCTCGCAAGCTGTCGCGCGCAGCGATCGAGACCCTGGCGATAATCGCCTACCATCAGCCGGTGACGCGGGCCGAGATCGAGGATATCCGTGGCGTATCGACTTCCAAGGGATCGGTCGACGTGCTGTTGCAGACCGGCTGGATTCGTCCGCGCGGGCGCCGCAAGAGCCCGGGTCGGCCGGTGACCTACGGCACCAATGAAGCATTCCTGTCGCATTTCGGACTGGAGGCGCTCGGCGACCTGCCGGGGCTGGATGAACTGAAAGGTTCCGGACTGCTCGATGGCCGGCTGCCGGCCGGGTTCTCGGTTCCGATACCGTCGGACGATCCGGGCTTGCGGGAGGATGAAGATCCGCTGGAGCCGGGTGATCTCGATCTCGGTCTGGCGCCGCGGGTGGCCGAAGACGACGGCGGCGACGAAAAGCCGGAATCCTGAACGGGGCACGGAGGCGCCCGCAATGCGTGGGTTCGGTTAATTGCGGCGAAAGGCCGCGAATGGCCGGTGATCGGCTTCCGAACGGGGATTGCGGGCTCACCGGTTCGCGATCCTTTGCTGTGAAGTCCTTGTTTTTGCCGCGCGCGACGCCTAGTTTCTGGGCGAAACCGAAGGCGGGTTGAGCACCGCGCTGCCCGTCGGTGCGGAGGATTTTCCGATGGGTTCCCTAAGTATCTGGCACTGGATCGTTGTCATCGCGGTCGTCTTGCTCCTGTTTGGACGTGGCAAGATTTCCGAACTGATGGGCGACGTAGCGCAAGGCATCAAGGCTTTCAAGAAAGGCATGTCGGACGAGGACACCGCCAAGGCCGAGCCGGCGCCGAGCGAGCCGACCAAGACAATCGACCATCAGCCGGCTCAGACGGTTCAGCCGGAAACCGAGAAAAGCAAGGTTGGCTGATCGCAACGCCGCTCCAAACGGCGGCTGGCAGATGATTTCGCGCAATCAAGCTGAATGAATGTCGGGCGGCCGAGCGAACGGCGCGTGGAATTTGCGGGCTGATTGCGGAGTTGGCGCTAAGTTCAATGCCGTGAGTTCGAAGCGCGCTGTAATATCTGGAGGCGGAACGCGGGCCTGAACGGTCCGTGCCGTCAGGAGTTGTCCTCTCCATGTTCGACCTCGGCTGGTCCGAACTTCTTGTCGTCGCCATTGTCGCTCTGATCGTCATCGGACCGAAGGAGCTTCCGGGCGTTCTGCGCGGTATCGGCTATTGGATGGGCAAGATCCGGAGCATGGCGTCGGAGTTCCAGGGGCAATTCCAGGAAGCCATGCGCGAAGCGGAAATGTCCGACCTCAAGAAGCAGATGGATGAACTGACCGACACGTCGTTCTACACACCGGAATTCGACGCGCTCGGCGATCTGCAATCCGACACGGATAAGAAATCTGAGACGAAGGCGGCGGAAGCCGATGCCGATGCACCAAAGCCGAGCGAAGGTGTATCTGCGGACAGCGGTAAAGCCGACGCGGGCACCGAGGGTTCCTCGGCATCTGCCGGCAGTACGAGTGCCGATCCGCAAGGCAGTGCCGACAGCGCTGTCGCTGGCGCGGATGCGTCGCCCCCGGAAAAATCTGTGGCGCCTGCAGCCGCGGCCCGCAGCGCGGTCGAGGTGGTGCCGATCGCGGGTGCGCCGGCGGCAGCGCCCGCGACAGCTTCCGACACGGCCGAGCCGCAAGCCGAAACCAAGATCGCCGACAGTGACGGAAGGCGCACGGCATGAGTCAGGAGGACATCGACGCTTCAAAAGCGCCGTTGATGGACCACCTGATCGAGCTGCGCTCGCGGCTGATCAAGGCGGTGATCGCGTTTCTGCTGATGTTCATCATCTGCTTCTTTTTCGCGCGGCAGATTTACAACATCCTGATCTGGCCGTTCGTCTGGGTGGCCGGAGCGGAGAACTCCAAGTTCATCTATACCGCGTTGCTGGAATACTTCCTGACGCAGTTGAAGATCGCGATGTTCGGCGCAGCGTTTCTGGCATTCCCGGTGATCGCCGGACAGATCTATATGTTTGTCGCACCCGGCCTCTACAAAAACGAGCGTCAGGCCTTTGTGCCGTATCTGGTCGCGACGCCGCTCTTTTTTGCGCTCGGCTCGATGGTGGTCTATTTCCTGGTGATGCCGCTGCTGGTGCGGTTCTCGCTTGGCATGCAGCAGACCTCCGGGACCGGGCAGGCGGAAATCGCGCTGCTGCCCAAGGTCGGCGAATACCTGTCGCTGATGATGGCGCTGGTCTTCGCCTTCGGCATCGCATTTCAATTGCCGGTGATCCTGACGTTGCTCGGGCGCATCGGCATCCTGACGTCGGCGCAGCTTCGCGCCAAGCGGCGGTATTTCATCGTCGGCTCCTTCATCCTGGCGGCGGTCCTGACGCCGCCCGATGTCATCAGCCAGTTGTCGCTCGCCCTGCCGCTGATCCTGCTCTACGAGGGCTCGATCTGGTCGGTTCGAATGGTTGAAAAGAAGTCCAAGGCCGCTGACGCTGCAGCGGATGAAAAGACGGCTGACGACAAGCCCACTGACGACAAGCCTACGGACAGTGACGGTGCCTCGGCCGGTCCTTAAAGCGCTTTCGACCTAAGCGGGATCGCGAAATCGCTCGATCTGATTGATGTGTCGCATTCCCGGACGGCGAACCGGTTCCCACCCCCGGGTCAGGCCCGCGGGCAGGCTTTCGGATGGAAATGCTCTGGGCAGCTTGCGGTCAAACCGGCACTTCATTAAGACCGGCCATGCTGAATCAGGCCGTATTGGAACGGTGGCGCCGGGCCCGATCGCCCGGCGGATGAGACCATTCGGAACGAAGTGATGCACGATATCCGCTGGATTCGCGAAAACCCGACGGCCTTCGACCGTGCCCTGGCGCGGCGTGGCCTTGCGGGCGAGGCGGCGCGGCTGCTCGCGATCGACGAGCGCCGGCGCGACGTGATCGGCCGGCTGGAGCAGGCGCAGGCGCGGCGCAACGCGGCCTCCAAGGAGATTGGTCTTGCGCGCAAGAACAAGGATGACGTGACCGCCGAGACGCTGATGGATGAGGTCGCCAAGCTGAAGGAGGCGATCCCGGCGATGGAGGCTGAGGAAAGGCGCGTCTCCAAGGAACTCGATGGCGCGCTATCCGAGATTCCCAATCTGCCGCTCGACGAGGTGCCAGACGGCGCAGACGAGCACGGCAATGTCGAGCATCATCTTTATGGCGCAAGGCGCAACTACGCCTTCACGCCGAAGCAGCACTTCGAGCTTGGCGAAGCGCTCGGCATGATGGACTTCGAGACCGCGGCCAAACTCTCCGGCAGCCGCTTTGTCGTGCTGAAGGGCGGTCTGGCGCGGCTGGAACGCGCGATCGGCCAGTTCATGCTCGACCTGCACGTCGACCAGCACGGCTACACCGAAATCGATCCGCCGCTGCTGGTGCGCGACGATGTTATGTTTGGTACTGCGCAATTGCCGAAGTTTAGAGATGATCAGTTCGCTGCACGCAAACATACCGAATATGATGAGTGGCGTGAGTTCGTAGAGAGTTGCATCCAGAAGATCAGTATTGGGAGCAAGCTGGACCGTCCCGAGAAACTTCCAGTGGGATATCGGTAACGCCAATTCGACTTAGTCCGGTCGGACTTGCGCTTTCAGAAGAGATGAACCGCTTCTGGCTCATTCCCGACCGCCGAAGTCCCGCTGACCAATCTGGTGCGCGAGTTGATCGTCGAGGAAGACGCGCTGCCGCTGCGCTACACCGCGCTGCACGCCGTGCTTCCGCGCCGAGGCCGGCGCCGCCGGCCGGGACACGCGCGGCATGATCCGCCAGCACCAGTTCACCAAGGTCGAACTGGTCTCGATAACCACGCCCGAACAGTCCAAGGACGAGCACGAGCGCATGCTGGCCTGCGCCGAGGAAGTACTGCGCCGGCTCGATCTGCACTACCGCGTGATGGTGCTGTGCACCGGCGATATGGGCTTTGCGTCACAAAAGACTTACGACATCGAAGTATGGCTGCCGGGGCAAAACGCCTATCGCGAAATCTCCTCCTGTTCGGTGTGCGGCGACTTCCAGGCGCGACGGATGAACGCGCGCTACCGGACCAAGGAGGGTAGGCGGGTGCGGCCCGTCCACACCCTCAACGGTTCCGGGGTCGCGGTCGGCCGGGCGCTTATCGCGGTCATGGAAAATTACCAGCAGGCTGACGGGTCGATCGTCGTGCCGGATGTGCTGCAGCCCTATATGGGGGGCAAGTCGGTGATCGCGCGGCCACAATAAGTGGCGATGCCCGGATGGCGTTGATTGCGATGCCGCCGGCAGAAATGGGAAGTTGAATGCGCATTCTGGTGACCAATGACGACGGCATTCATGCCCCCGGCCTCGATGTCTGCGCGGAGATCGCGCAGGCGCTTTCCGATGACGTCTGGGTGATTGCGCCGGAGACCGACCAGTCGGGCGTGTCGCATTCGCTCTCGCTCAACGATCCGCTGCGGCTGCGCGAAGTCTCCGAGCGCCGCTTTGCGGTGAAGGGCACACCGACCGACTGCGTCATCATGGGCGCGCGCCACATCATCAAAGACAAGCGGCCGGACCTGGTGCTCTCGGGCGTCAATCGCGGCCGCAACGTCGCCGAGGACGTGATCTATTCCGGCACTGTCGCCGGCGCGATGGAAGGCACCATTCTGGGTATCCCGTCACTCGCGCTGTCGATGTCCTACAAGTCGCGCAGCAATGTGCCGCCATTCTGGAATACGGCCGTGCGGTTCGGGCCGGATATCATCCGCCGCGTGCTCGATACCGGGATGCCGCGCGACGTGCTGGTCAATGTCAATTTTCCCGATTGCGCGCCGGACGACGTTCAAGGCGTCGCAGTCACCGCGCAGGGCCGCAATCAGCAAACCCGCATCAAGATTGAATTGCGGCAGGACGGCCGCGGCCACGACTATTACTGGATCGCCTACATCCAACAGAAGGGTGAGCAACCGCGCGACGGTTCGGATCTCTACGCGCTCGCCAACAAACGCATTGCCGTCACGCCGCTGCGGCTCGATCTCACCGACGAGCCGTTCATGACGCAATTGGCCGAGCTGTTTGATTGATGGCCTGCGGGACAAGGCCGCGAAGATAGGTCGCGGATTATTGGGATTTTAGAAATGGTGTCCGCGGAAAGCGACGGCATCGAACGGATGCAGTTCCTGTTGAACCTGCGCCGGCGCGGGATCAACGACGCCGCGGTGTTGCGGGCGATGGACGAGGTTCCGCGCGAGCACTTTGTCGTACCGGGCCTGGTGCACGCCGCCTTTGCCGATCAGGCGCTTCCGATCGCCTGCGGGCAGACCATCAGCCAGCCCTATGTCGTCGCCTACATGACCGAACATCTCGCTGTCGCGCCGACGCATCGGGTGCTCGAAATCGGCACCGGTTCCGGCTATCAGGCCGCGGTGCTGTCGCGGCTGGCGGGCGAGGTGGTGACGATCGAGCGTTATCGCACCCTGGCCGATGCGGCGCGGGAACGCCTGCAATCGCTCGGCTTCGACAACGTGACGGTGCTGCACGGCGACGGGCTTGCCGGCGCGCCGGATCGGGCGCCGTTCGACCGCATCATCATCACGGCCGCGATCGAAGAGGTGCCGGATGCGCTTGTTGAACAATTGGCTGACTGCGGCCGCATGGTGCTGCCGCTCGGCCCGCATTCCGGACCGCAGCATATCGTCGTGTTAACCAAGACGCCCGACGGGTTAACGCGAAACAATCTGATCGCGGTTCATTTCGTGCCGCTGCTCGCCGGACGCGCGCGCGAACTTTGAGTTTTTCAAATTATTTGGAACGAGTTGCGGTTTTTCCGCCAGCTTAAACCCTTGTTTACTTGACTGTTGTTAACTCAATTTCTGTATCCGTTGTGTACGAGTGAGTAACCATGTCCTTGATCAATGAGTTGCCGTTTTCGCGCCAATTTGTCCGGGTCTGCGCGCTCGTGCTCCTGGGGGCGGGGGTCGCCGGTTGTAGCGCCGATACTCTGCGTTTCGCCGATCCCAACGCCAATCCCTATACGACCCGAATGGATGGCAAGGTCGCCGCGCCGCTCCAGCCGGCGCCATCGGGGCGGATCGAAAGCCGGCCGTTGCCGCAGACCGCGGCAGCCGCGCCGGCGGCTTATCAGCCGGCAACGAATGCCTACGCCCGTCGCCCCGACGAAGTGACCGGCACGGTGTCGTACACACCGGCAGCGGCAGCGCCGCGCGCTGTTCCGCGTCAACCGTCATACGCTGCCATGCGCCGCCCCGCGGCCCCGCCGCCAGCATCGGGCGTGCATGTTGTCGCGCCGGGCGAAACCCTGATGGGTTTGTCGCGGCGTTATCAAAAACCCGTGGTGGCGATCGCGCGCGCCAATAACATTTCGCCACAAGCCCATCTGAAAATCGGCGATCGCATCACCATTCCGGGCATGCGCAACGGTCCGGCACCGCGCACTGTAGCGCGGGCGAAAGCGTCGGCTCCCAAGCCGGTCCGTATGGCATCAGTTGCAAAACCTCATATGCCGGCACCGGTAGCGCATAAGACAAGCCGCGCGGTGACCAAGGGTACCGCGACGGTGCCGGTCCAGCACGCCAATATAGCGCGTGCCGGCAATCCAGCACCGGCCGGGTTGAAGTCGGTGCGCAAGGCCGAGGCGACCGGTTCGATTCCGTCATTCCGGTGGCCAGTGCGTGGCCGCATTGTCACCGGGTTCGGTCCCAAGACCAACGGGCAGCAGAACGACGGCATCAATCTGTCGGTGCCCGAGGGCACGCCGGTCAAGGCGGCCGAGGACGGTGTGGTCGCCTATGCCGGCAATGAACTCAAAGGCTACGGAAACCTGGTGCTCGTCCGCCATCCGGGAGGCTATGTCACGGCCTATGCCCATGCCCGTGAATTGATGGTCAAGCGCGGCGATCCGATCAAGCGCGGGCAGGTGATCGCGAAATCCGGACAGACTGGCAATGTCAGTTCGCCGCAACTGCATTTCGAGATTCGCAAGGGCGCGGCCCCGGTCAATCCGATGCAGTATCTCAACGGCGCTTGATCAGACTACACGTGCCGGCGCCGGGACGCCGGTCGCCGGCTGGTCTTGCATTAGAGTTTGACGCCTTCGCGTCCGGCCAAATCCTGTACGAACTGCCAGGCCACCCGGCCGGAACGTGACCCCCGCGTGGTCGACCATTCCAGTGCCGCGCGGTGAAGCTCTTCAGGCTCGGCGGGTATGCCGTAATGGGCGACGTAATCGTCGACCATGGCAAGGTACTCGTCCTGGCTGCAGCGATGGAAGCCGAGCCACAGGCCGAAGCGGTCGGACAGCGACACCTTCTCTTCCACCGCCTCGCTCGGATTGATGGCGGTCGAGCGCTCATTCTCCATCATGTCGCGTGGCAGCAGGTGGCGGCGGTTGGACGTCGCGTAGAGGATGACATTGGCCGGACGGCCCTCAATGCCGCCTTCGAGCGCCGCCTTCAGCGACTTGTAGGAGGTGTCGTCGGCGTCGAACGACAGATCGTCGCAAAATACGATGTAGCGATGCGGTGCCACCCGCAGGACCGTCATCAGTTCCGGTAGGCTTTCGATGTCCTCGCGGTGGATTTCGATCAGCTTGAGGTCCCCGCCACCGCCTTCGGTACGGTCATGATTGGTATTGATCGCGGCGTGGAGCGCCTTGACCAGGGACGACTTACCCATGCCGCGCGCGCCCCACAGCAGGGCGTTATTGGCTGGCAGCCCGCGGGCGAATCGCAGCGTGTTGTCCATGAGGGTGTCGCGCACCCGGTCGATGCCCTTCAGCAGCGACAAATCCACGCGATTGACCTTCGCAATCGGGGCCAGGCGGTGCCCGGCCGGGTGCCAGACAAAGGCGTCGGCGCCGGCAAGGTCGGTCAGTTCATTGGTTGCCGGGGCCAGGCGCTCGAGCGCCGTGGCGATCCGCTGCAAGGTCGCGTGCATCTCCTGCGGCCCGGGTTGGGGCCGGCGCGAAGTCTTCGGCTTTTCGGGGCGTTTTTGTGGGTGTTTCGGCATCGGATCGGGCTTCGGAGGGGTGCTGCAGCACCCTTAGCGGGGCCATGGCCCTGCTGCAAGGTCGGGTGCGAAGGGATGGGCCAGTTTGGATTTATGGTGCCGGCGGGGAACGTTGCAATTGCAGGGGCGGCCGCTATAGTCCGCGCCGATTTCACCAGTCAGAGCCGGAATCGGGGTTACGCGCCTCGATGATTCGTGCGGCATGGCGCCATGGAGGGGATACCGATGTTCGTGACGCCCGCTTACGCCCAGGGATTGATGGGCGGCGACAACATGCTGGTATCGCTGCTGCCGTTTGTCCTCATTTTCGTCATCATGTACTTCTTGATTTTGCGTCCCCAGCAGAAGCGGGTTAAGTCGCACCAGGAAATGGTGAAAAATCTTCGCCGTGGGGATACGGTGGTGACGTCCGGCGGCCTGGTTGGCAAGGTCACCAAGGTGGTCGACGACGATCAGATTGAAGTCGAAGTTGCCGACAATATCCGCGTGCGGCAAATGCGCTCGATGATCGCCGATGTGCGGGCCAAGGGCGAGCCGGTCAAGGAAGACGCGGCCAACAGCAAATAGCCCGCCGGAACCAGCCGGCGGACGCATCGAAACGGTCTTTTTTCATGCTCTATATGTCACGGTGGAAGGCGCTGGCGATCCTGCTGACGGCGGCGATCATTTGCCTTTGCACTGTTCCGAATTTCTTTTCCAAGGCGACCTTCGACGCCCTGCCGAAATGGGCGCAGCGCCATATAGTGCTCGGCCTCGATCTGCAGGGTGGTTCGCACATCCTTCTCGCGGTCGACACCAATGCGGTGCGCACGGAGCAGGTCGATGCGCTGCGGGAAGAAGTGCGGCGCGTTCTGCGCGCGGATCGGATCGGATATACTGGACTGGTTGGCCGCGGCGACAGTGTGGAAGTCCGGATCCGACAGCAGGGCGATTTTGATCGCGCGCTGACCAAGCTGCGCGAATTGTCACAGCCACTCGGCGGCGCGTTGGCACTGACCGGCCAACGGACGCTCGACATTTCGGATGCTGGAGACCGATTAATCCGGCTGACGATCACGCAGCCGGCCTTGATCGACAAAAGCCGGCAAGCGGTTGAACAATCGATTCAGATTATCGAGCGGCGCGTCAATGAACTCGGCACGGTTGAACCGTCGATTCAGCGACAGGGAATCGATCGCATTCTGGTGCAGGTGCCCGGCCTTTCGGATCCCGCGCGGTTGAAGAAGCTGATTGGCGAAACGGCCAAGATGACGTTCCGGATGGTCGATATGTCGATGACGCCGGAAGCGGCTGAGGCCAGCCGGCCACCGCCGGAGTCCGTGCTTCTGCCGGGCACGCAATCCGAAGGCGGGCAGAAATATCTGATTGAAAAGCGCATTCTGGTCGATGGCGCCGACCTGACCGACGCCCAGCCGGGATTCGATCAGCAGACCGGCGAGCCGATTGTTTCGTTCCGATTCAATTCCTCGGGTGCACGCCGTTTCGCCAAGGCGACCAGCGAGAATGTCGGCCGGCCATTTGCCATTGTGCTCGACGACAAGGTGATTTCCGCGCCGGTCATTCGCGAACCGATTACCGGCGGGTCGGGTCAGATTTCCGGCGGCTTTACCGTCCAACAGGCCAACGACCTTGCCATTCTGTTGCGGGCCGGCGCATTGCCGGCACCGCTGACGATCATCGAAGAGCGCACGGTCGGCGCCGGTCTCGGTGAAGACTTCAATCGAGAAAGGCAAGATCGCCGCCTATGTCGGTTCCGCGCTAGTGTTCTTCTTCATTCTCGGCACCTACGGCCTGTTGGGTCTGTTCGCCAACATCGCCGTGATCGTCAACGTCTTCATGATTTTCGGAATCTTGTCGCTAGTGAACGCCACGCTGACCTTGCCGGGAATCGCCGGCATCGTTCTGACCGTCGGCATGGCGGTCGATTCCAACGTGCTGATCTATGAACGCATACGGGAGGAATCCCGCGCAGGGCGTTCGGCCCTCAATGCCATCGATGCGGGCTTTACGCGCGCGCTCGGCACCATTCTGGACGCCAATATCACGACCTTGATCGCGGCGCTGGTGCTGTTCTTCATCGGCACCGGTCCGGTGCGCGGCTTTGCGCTCACCTTGGCGATCGGCATCTTCACTACCGTTTTCACCGCCTTCACGTTTACACGCCTGATTGTCGCGACGTGGGTCCGCTATGTGCGGCCCACGGCCGTTCCAATCTAAGCGATCGGAGATCATCCCTTGAGGCTGCTTCGCTTCATTCCGGACGACACCAGTCTGCCGTTCATGCGGTGGCGGCGGATTACCTTTCCGCTGTCGGCCGTTTTGTCGCTGCTCGCAGTGGGGCTGTTCTTCTCGGTCGGTCTGAATTTCGGCATCGACTTCCGCGGCGGCACCTTGATCGAGATCCGCACCGAGAGCCCGACCGGCTAACATGTCCGAGTTGCGCTCGAAGATCGGTGAACTCGGCCTTGGCGACGTTCAGTTGCAGGAATTCGGCTCACCCAACGAAGTGCTGATCCGGGTTGCACAACAGCCGGGCGGCGAGAAGGCGCAACAGGCTGCGGTCAACAAGATCAAGGAAGCACTGGGTCCTGGAATCGACTACCGGCGCGTCGAGGTGGTCGGTCCGCGGGTATCCGCCGAACTGGTGCAGAACGGCATTCTCGGCGTGGTGGTCGCGATCTTCGGTATCCTGCTTTATTTGTGGTTCCGGTTTGAATGGCAATTCGCCATCGGCGCGACGATCGCGACCTTGCATGACGTCGTGCTGACGATCGGCTTCTACAGTTTCACGCAGGTCGACTTCGACCTGTCGTCGGTCGCGGCGATCCTGACCATCATGGGCTATTCGGTGAACGATACGGTCGTCATCTATGACCGTATTCGTGAGATGTTGCGCCGCTACAAGCGGATGCCGATCGCCGATCTGCTCGACCTGTCGATGAACGCCATGCTGTCGCGCACGGTCATCACGACGGCGACGACGTTCCTGGCGGTGTTCGGGCTGTACCTGTTCGGGCCGGAAGTCATTCAGAGCTTCGTTCAGGCGGTGCTGTTCGGCATCATCGTCGGCGTCTATTCGTCCGCCTTCATCGCCGCGCCGCTGTTGATCTATCTTGGTGTCACGACCCAGGGCTCGGCGAAGGAAACGGACGAAAAAAAAGCCAAGGTTCCGGCGCGCGCCTGACCGATCCGGGATGGTAGACAGTTCCGCCCAACCGCATCTGCCGCAGCAGGTGCTGATTGACGCCTACGGCAATGGCGGATTTCGGTTTGGCGACATGTCGCACCGTGGCTCGCTGTTGTGCCTGCCGTCGGGAATCTGGGCCTGGCCGATCACGGACATCACGGCACTCGATCGTCACGCATTGATGCAGGTGATTGCCGAGGCGGAAAAAATCGATCTGTTCCTGCTTGGGACCGGCCGTGATCCGTGGATGCCGCCAGCGGAACTGCGTGCGGCAATGAACGAGGCCGGACTCGGGTTTGATGTCATGCCGACCGGCGCAGCGGTGCGGACCTACAACATTTTGCTGGCGGAGCGCCGCCGCGTTGCGGCCGCGTTGATTGCGGTCATCTGATCTCGGTACCCGGCGTAAGGGCGCACATGCAGGATGCGTTCAGATATTGCGAGACCCTGGTGCGCGAGGCGGACAAGGACCGCTATCTCGCCAGCCTGTTCGCGCCGGCTGAACGCCGCGCGGGGCTGCATGCGCTTTATGCCTTCAATACTGAACTCGCGCGCGTGCGCGATCATATCAGCGGGCCGCTCCCCGGGGAGGTCAGGCTGCAATGGTGGCGTGATGTCCTGAGCGGGACTGCGCGCGGCGAGATTGTCGGCAACCCGGTGGCGGCAGCGCTGTTGACGACCGTTGCAACTCATCTGCTACCGCTGGTGCAACTCGACGCGTTGATCGACTCCAGGACATTCGATCTCTATGACGAGCCGATGGGGAGCGTGCCTGAACTGGAAGCCTATACATGTTCGACCTGCTCGGTGCTGGTGGAACTGGCAACGCGCATTCTTGGCGGTTCCGATGATCCGGCCGTTACGATGGCGGCACGGCATGGCGGCATCGCCTGCGGCATTACAGCCATCATGGCGTCCTTTTCGCTGCACGCCGCGCGCGGCCAAATTTTCGTACCGGCGGATCTTCTGGCGCAGCATGGAGTCGAACCCGGCGACATTCTCGCGCGCCAGGCGACGCCCGGATTGAGCGCCGCGCTGTCCGACCTACGCGCGCTTGCGCGCGGTCACCTCGCGGAAGCCGCGCCCGTGATCCGGCGGCTTCCCGATCGAGTCATGCCGGCGTTGCTTCCCGTGGCATTGGTGCGGCCGACGCTTGAGCAGATGGAGCGTGGCGGCGATCCATTTGTGCCTGCCACAATTCCGCAATGGCGGCGCCAATGGCTGCTGTGGAGGGCGTCGCGCGATCGCGCCCGTGTCGCGGGATAACAGATTTCAGAATGAGTAGCGGTCGCGGAGATTGCGGCGATCGTCGAGAATGCGATCGACGATTGCCTTCTCGGCATCGCTTTTCATCAACTGGCCGATCAGGTCGAGTTGGTTCATGGCAATGAGTTGCAGGACTTCGGTACGCGGTTCACCGCTGGCGGCGCGCGGCAAGTTGGCGACCACCTGAAGGTGTTCCGGCGGTTTGACCGGTCCAGCTCGGCTTGTAATGAAATTATTGAGCTCGGTGTCGGAGACGCCGTTGTCGCACTCCACGAAGGCATAAAGCCCGGTGCCGGACCGGCGGTCTGGAAATGCGACGATCGCAACATCCTTGACGGCAGGATGGGTTTTCAAGGTTTCGGACAGTCTCGGCGCATCGTTGACCAGGCGCGGACCGCCGCCCTCGCGGTCGGTAAAGCGAAAGACGCCGCGAGTGATCAGCACATAGACCTTCTTACCGGTCGCCATCCAGATGCGTGTGAACACGCTCTTGCGGGCCAGCACGCGTTTTTCCGACGGGGTCAGCGCGGCGGGAACGTAATGCCGCTTGTGCTTCAGCAGATGGCGCAAGTCCTCATAGGCAGCGACGCGAAACAATCGGCCGTTGGGATTAAAGCGGGTGGCAAGCTGGAAGTCGGTGAGATAAGCGCGGCCGTCGGGACCGAACAGCCAGTTCTGCTGCTTGGCGAGATCGTTGTGACAAAGACCGGCCTGATGAAGTTTGCGCAGAGCGGCCTTGGCTGAGCGGAAATAGTCCTCGTTGCCGACGGGCTTGGCGATGTGCAGCGCGACGCCGTCAATCCAGCCGCGTACCAGGACGTTCCGGCCGGCATGCAGAAGCGGGGGTGCGATGCCGAGCGTGCCGGCGGTTGCGAGCGCCTTGCGTTCCCGGTTGAACAGATGACGCGCGATCGGCCACGACCACCAGGGAATTTCATCGAGCCGGCGCAGCACCGCCTCGACCTCGCCGTCGGGCGTGCGCAGAAAGCCGCGCTCCACGGTCGAAAACACGTCGCGCTTGAGGACCACACTGGTCCGCCATCGGTCTTGCAGGTCGCTCGGCAACGCCATTCATTCCTCCGCCAGCGGCGTCCTATCACGATCGCGCGGTGAAGGGCATGCTCATCGACGCGATCATTCGGCCGCGGCGGCGGGATAGTCGAGGCCGGCCCAATGCGCCAGATCGGCGAGCGCGCGGCGCGACAGTTCCCGCTTCTTCGCGGTGGTCTTGGCGGGGCCGCGCAGCCGATTGCCATCGGAATCGCGGGTGGGGATTTTTTCGAGCGGCGGAAACAGGCCAAAATTGACATTCATCGGCTGGTAGGAGCGCGGGCCCTTTTCGTTGGTTTCGAGATGGCCGCAGGTGATGTGGCCGAGCAGGGCACCGTGCGCGGTCGTCGCGGGCGGCGGCGGCATGGTTTCGCCCAGCCGCTCGGCAGTCGCAAACCGCCCCGCCATAAGGCCGGTCGCTGCCGATTCCACATAGCCTTCACAGCCGGTGATCTGGCCGGCAAACCGCAGCCGCGGCATGGAAGTCAGCCGCAAGGTCGAGTCCAGCAGCCGTGGCGAATTCAAAAATGTATTGCGGTGGACGCCGCCGAGGCGGGCAAATTCAGCACCGCCAAGTCCGGGGATGGTGCGGAAGATCCGGGCCTGCTCGCCATGCTTCAGCTTGGTCTGAAAGCCGACCATGTTGAACAAGGTGCCGAGCTTGTTGTCCTGCCGCAACTGCACGACGGCGTAGGGCTTGACCTCGGGCGCATGCGGATTAGTCAGACCGACCGGTTTCATCGGTCCGTGGCGCAGCGTTTCGCGTCCGCGTTCGGCCATCACCTCGATCGGCAAGCAGCCGTCGAAATAGGGCGTATCGGCTTCCCAGTCGTGGAATGCCGTCTTGTCGGCGGCGAGCAGGGCATCGATGAAGGCGTCGTATTGCTCACGTGTCAGTGGGCAGTTGATGTAGTCGGCGCCGGAGCCGCCGGGGCCGGCCTTGTCGTAGCGCGACTGCATCCAGGCGATCGACATGTCGATGGAATCGCGATGGACGATCGGGGCGATGGCGTCGAAGAAGGCGAGCGCGGCCTCGCCGGTCGCATTCCGGATCGCTTCAGCCAGGGCCGGGGAGGTCAAAGGTCCGGTCGCGATGATGACCGATTCCCAATCAGACGGAGGAAGGTCGGTGACTTCCTCACGGCGGATTTCGATCAGCGGGTGGCCGGCTATCGAGGCGGAAACCGCGCGCGCAAAGCCGTCGCGGTCGACCGCCAGCGCGCCGCCAGCCGGCACCTGATGACTGTCCGCGGTGCCCAGGATCAGCGAACCGAGCCGGCGCATTTCCTCGTGCAGCAGGCCGATGGCGTTGGTTTCGGCGTCGTCGGAGCGGAATGAGTTAGAGCACACCAGTTCAGCCAGATTGTCGGTCTGGTGCGCGGCGGTACTGCGGGTCGGGCGCATCTCATGCAGCACGACCGGAATGCCACGGCCGGCGATCTGCCAGGCGGCTTCACAACCAGCAAGGCCGCCGCCGATGATGTGGATCGGCTGAGGTTGGGTGCCATTCATGGCGGGAACCTAGGGCCGATGACGGGGAACGACAACGGCAGGCGCGGGAATTTGTATCGGGTCTTGAGCATCGTCCTGAGACAGCAAAACGCCCGCTGGACCAGCGGGCGTTTTGAAGAGGCGTGATCGCTCAAAGGATCAGGCGTTGGAGGCTTCCCACGCGGTGCGGGCAATTTCCGATCGGCTGATGCCGATATCGGCGAGTTCGCGGTCGCTCAGGCGCGACAGTTCGCGGAGGCTCTCGTTGTATTGTCTCCAGCGCTGGACGAAACGGATGATTGATAGAAGCATAGCTTTATTCCTTCATTCTCCGGGTTTTCCCCGAATTTCTTCTCGAATTGATAAATAATGGGATTATTGCCGCTGAATAGGTCAAATTGCTGCGGTGCAGCTAAGCGAAAAATGCATATCTCTTCTCCCGGTCACCTTCATGCGTAACGGCTCGCGGTTGCGGTATCATGATCAGGCATTGGCCTTCATTTGACCGCCACAGGCGATGGCATTCCTATGTAAATCCAAAGTTTCCAGCCCCGGCGGGCAGATAAGTGCCGTTATTCCGTCCAAGTGCCTTGTTGTGGTCGAACTGTCGATCTTGGCCAAACCGCGCGAACGGTGACTGGACAGCGGCATTCCTCAATCTCTTGCGGGCGATCGAGGCGGGGTCTCAGGGCTGATGAGGGCGGGCGGAAATGCCGAAGGAGCGGTCCATCCCCTGGGACCTTGCGGGTGCCCTGGTCCTTCACGCCGTTATCTGCATTACGCTTTTAATGATGCCAACGGTCCAGCGCACGCCGCCGATCCCGGAACGGAGCATCGAAGTCGAGATCGCGGTATTGCCGGTGCCGCCTGCCACGGCCCGGACTGAGCCGCCACTTCAGAAAACCGATCCAATTCCAGACCCGGCCGCCACCCCGGGTGCACCTGACGAGAAGGCGGCAGCACCGACATTGCCACGCGACGCCAGACTACGCCCGGAATCCCCCGCGATGGTGAAACCGACGCGTATGCTGTCGGAGAAGGTGCTTACCGATCCCCGGAGCTGGAAGCCGAAGAAATTGCTTTCAAGGCTGATGGTGGACGAACGGGTCATACAACACTGCTCGGTCGAAGCCATGGCGCAAGTTGGAGCTTGGAAGACGGCGTATCAGCCGGATTTTCTCGTGGCCTATGCGATGGCGGATACCAAGTTTTCAGGGAATTCCCTTCTTGCCGATGGCGCGGCGTTTCACAGCAAACAGTTCTGGTACAATATCAGGTTGAAGTGTGATCTCGCTCCAAATCACAAGAAGGTTGCCGCTTTCGAATTTTTGGTTGGCGATGCCATCCCCCGCAGGAAGTGGGAAAGCCATAATCTCCCCGCCGTGGTCGACAATTCCGATTGGATGGAGCGAGCAAATCGATGAGAGGATTCCAAGTTCGGCGACAGCCGGGCAGGCGGTCTTGCTGAAATCGAACGGCGCCGACAGTTGAACAGCCTATCCGCTGATGCTGGCGCCGCCGAAGCGCTCGTGCCAGCGCGGCAGCACCTCGCGATTGTAGACGTTGTCGGGGATTTTTCCGTTCAGCGCCGCCAGCACCGAGCGGGTCGCCCAGGCGACGCCGGCTGCAATTGGCCGCCTTCGTTGTAGGAGGCCGAGTGGGGCGACATCAGCACCTTGTCGCCGAGCGCCCGCAACGGCGAATCCATCGGCAGCGGCTCGACCTCGAAGGCGTCGATGGCCGCGGCGCGAGATCTGGTCGGCGGCCAGCGCCTTGGCGACGGCGGCCTCGTCGATCACCTTGCCGCGGGCGGTGTTGATGACGATGGCGTTCGGCTTCATCAGCCCGATCTGGCGCTCGCCCAGCATGTAGCGGGTCTCTTTGGTCAGAACGACATGGAAGGAGACGACATCGGATTCCTTGAGCAGCGTCTCATAGTCGACCCGCTCCACGCCGTGGATCAGGAAGTGCGCCGGCTGCACATAGGGATCATAAGCGATGACGCGGATTGCGCCAGGGCGCCAGCAGGTTGGCGAAGCGGGTGCCGATGCGGCCAAGGCCGACAATGCCGACCGTCTGGCCGGGGAAGCCGTCGGACATGCGGCGGCCGACATAGTTGGTGGAGCTTTCCGGCACGCGCCAGAGGCCGGCGCGGACGCCGGCGTCGCGTTCGCGGATTTTTTTCTGGATTGCGAGCATCATCGCCATCGTCTGCTCGGCGACGCCAAAGCAGTTGGCCTCGGTCGGGGCGTGGCAGACCATGACGCCGAGGTCGGTCGCGCCCTCGGTGTCGACGTCGTCGACGCCGACGGAATATTTCGCCACGATCCGCAACCGCTGTGATGCCTCCATCACGCGGCGGGTCACCGGAGTGTGGCGGATCGAGGTGCCCATCATGGCCACGGCATCCCGGGCGGCGGCGATAAACTCGTGTTCGCGATCGTTTCCAGGATCTTGCCAAGCCGGATCGCCATAGGCGATCTCGCAGCCCATGCCTTCGAGCGCAGTGATGACCTCGTCGGGTTCTTCGCGCGACGCAAAGATCAGGATTTTCGGCTTCGACATGAATAGCTCCCGGCAGGACGGACCGGCGCGGCGAACGGCACGCGGTCAATGAAGGCGCGGGACTATGAAGCCGGGCTCGACACGTGGTCAAGCACCCCCGGACGCGCCCGGCAGGGCCGAGTCCGTTACCGGATTCTTCGCGTGCAATCGCGGTTAGAAACCTTGCAACGGTGCAAAGAAACAGCGCCGTGAACCGTTTGGGCGTTGGCATCGCCAGTACTTGCCGTCCTGGCTGGGCAATGCCTCGGAATAGGGCACGGTCTCCTTGTTGGTGGTCAACAGATAGCCGAGGCCGTTGGGTTTGACCTGGGCTTCGGGGACGACAAAACAATCCTCCGCGCCACAGCACCACTCGTTGTTGACCGGACCCCGGTAGCCACCCTGGTTGATCCAATGATCATGCGCCGAAGCCGGTGGCGTGAAGATCAACGGGGCAAAAACAATCAGACATATCCGTGCGAGACCTCGCAACATTGGGTAGACCCCCTCGAATGTCCCGGCACATGACGTTCAAGCGGCGCGATGATCTCCTCTGCGTGTTCCGACCAGTCATTCATGATGCCCGCCGCCGGGGCGCCACGGTTGTTGTTCTGAGTACCGAGGCGGCATTCCGGCCGCCAAATGACTCAGTTCAGAATGTAAATTATAGGCCAGCTATGGTGCATCGCAATATGTCGTTGTTGCACCGCAACATTGCGTCATATGCATGCATCTGCCGTTTGACTGTGCGATTTCGGCTACACACAGCACGCCGACAACGCGGCCGGGACGATTCGTTCGCAGATGCCATCCGAATCGCACAATATTCACAATATTAGCTTGGAATACGTTGATCACCGAGTCGCCATGTAACGAATACATGATGAGCCCGTAGTAAAATTTCAGAATTCCACAGTTTGAAACGATGCGATGCGATTGGCAGTTCTGGCATTGATGGCGATGGGCTCGGTGGCGCTTGCGCAGGAGCCGGCGAAACTTGGGGCCGAGGCCAAAGCGGGCGCGGGCGCCGACCCGTCAGAGTCGCTTTGCCTGTTGATCGAATCCGCGGCGCGTTCGCACGACCTGCCGGTCGAGTTTTTCGCCCGCGTGATCTGGCAGGAGAGCCGGTTTCAGGCCGATGCCGTCGGGCCACGCACGCGCAGCGGCGCCCGCGCCCAGGGCATTGCGCAATTCATGCCCGGAACCGCGTCTGAACGCCGGCTGCTCGATCCGTTCGATCCGGTGCAGGCGCTGCCGAAGTCGGCGGAGTTTCTGCAAGAGTTGCGCGGCCGCTTCGGCAATCTCGGGCTGGCGGCGGCGGCCTATAATGCCGGTCCGGCCCGTGTGGCCGGTTGGCTCGCCGGCCGGGGTTACATGCCGCGCCAGACCCGGCACTACGTTTACGCCATCACCGGCACGACCGTCGATGACTGGGCCAAAGGCAAGGACCTGAAAAAGCCGGACAAAGAAAAATCACCCGATTGCCGCGCATTGGTTGCTCTGCTCAGGCGGGCTCCCAATTTCTTTGTCGAGGAATTGCAGCAACGGGTGAATCTGGTGGCAGCGGCGCCGTGGGGCGTACAGCTCGCGGCAGGTTTCTCGCGCAACCGCGCACTCAATTCCTATGCGCGGCTCGCCAAGCGATACAACGCTGTGCTTGATGGGCACGATCCGAGCATTCTGCAATCGGTCTTGCGTAGCCGGGGCACGCGGCTGTTTTATCAGGTTCGCCTCGGGGCCGCGACGCGCGCTGAGGCGAACGCGCTATGCGGCCGTATCAAACGCGCGGGCGGTCCCTGTATCGTGCTCCGCAACAAGGGAAACCGTGGATGACGGCGGCCGTCGTCTTCGCGGTCGACCATCCAATCCCAGAGTGCGGATTTTCGTTTCGCATCGCCAGCCGATAGCATGGCGCGAATGCCGGAGCGGGAAACGTCCATAGGGGATGAGGAGGCGCAAGGGACGCGGCGGGAGCCGAGCCCGCGCATTGTCGTCGGTGCGCTCGGACTTGCGCAAATTCTCGGCTGGGGAACGTCGTTTTACTTTCCCGCCGTACTGGCTGCGCCGATCGTCGCAGACACCGGCTGGTCATTGGCCTGGGTGGTTGGCGGCACCTCGCTCGGCATGCTGGTCGCGGGCCTGGTGTCGCCCCGGGTCGGTCGCGCGATTGCGCGTCGTGGCGGCCGTCCGGTGTTGATGCTCAGTTCATTATTGTTTGCGGCCGGGCTCGCGATCATCGGGCTCGCGCCGGCGCTGCCGGTCTATCTGTTCGGCTGGCTGCTGGTCGGCGCTGCGATGGGGACCGGACTCTACGATGCGGCATTCGCCGCGCTCGGGCGGCTCTATGGGCACGCGGCGCGAGGACCGATCACCAATCTCACCTTGTTCGGCGGGTTCGCCAGCACCGTGTGCTGGCCGTTGAGCGCATTCCTGGTCGAGAATGTTGGGTGGCGGATGACCTGTCTGGTCTATGTCGCGCTGCATCTGGTTGTGGCGTTGCCGTTGCAGCGCGTGATCCCGGCCGAACCGAGGTCAAAGCAAACAACCGAGAAGAAGGACAGCGCTCGGCACGATGCACCGGCCGCAGGGCATCAGGCCACCGGTGACCGTGCGACCTTCATCCTGCTGGCGCTGGTCATGGCGATCGCCTCCGGCATCGGTTCGATTGTCGTGGTTCATTTGTTGACGTTCCTGGAAGCGCGCGGTGTGAGTTTTGCCGTTGCGGTCTCGCTCGGAACCTTGTTCGGCCCGGCGCAGGTCGGGGCGCGCGTGATCGAACGGTTGTTTGGCGTGCGCTATCACCCGATATGGACCCTGGCAGCTGCGGTCGGGTTGATGGCCATCGGCTTGATGCTGCTGTTCGGGCAATTCCTTTATCTGATGATCGTGATCCTGTTCTACGGCGGCGGCTATGGCATTCTCTGGATTGCGCGGGGAACGGTGCCGCTCGCGCTTTTCGGACCGGAGCACTATCCGATCCTGATGGGGCGGCTGGCGTTTCCAAGCCTGATCGTACAGGCGCTGGCGCCGGCTGCGGCGGCCATTTTGATTGAGCATTCCGGATCGAACGCGACCATCGCAACGTTGACGGCGTTTGCCCTGGTCAATGTGGTTCTGATGATGCTGTTGTGGCGGACGTCACTGAAGATGAGACCGGAGGACGCCTGACCGCACGGTCTTGCGGCGGCTCGGGATGGCGCTCGGCGCCATCCCGCCTGTGGAATTGCAGAATTTACTTCGGCGACATGCCGGCATCCTTGATCACCTTGCCCCATTTGGTGATCTCGCTTTGCAGATGTTTGCGGAACTGTTCGGGT
The DNA here is from genome assembly GCA_963806815.1 of uncultured Alphaproteobacteria bacterium. Taxonomy (GTDB): domain Bacteria; phylum Pseudomonadota; class Alphaproteobacteria; order Rhizobiales; family Xanthobacteraceae; genus CAWDZJ01. The sequence goes on from CAWDZJ010000019.1 coordinate 49,325, forward strand.
GTGCTGCCGACCGGCTCGGCGCCTTCGCTCAGCATGCGCTTGCGGATCGCGGGCGTCTCGATTGTCTTGACGACTTCCGCTCGCAGCTTGTGGATGATTTCCTTCGGCGTTCCGGCGGGAACCAGCAGGCCCTGCCAGGACGAAATCTCGAAACCGGGATAGCCGAGTTCGGCGACGGTGGGCACGTCCGGCAACGAGTTGAGCCGCTTGGCGGTGGTTACTGCCAGGACTTTCAATGTTCCCGCCTTGACGTGGGGTAGGAATGCCGGCAGCAGACCGAAGTGTATCTTCACATGGCCTCCCAGCAGCGCATTCTGCACCGGCGCGTTGCCCTTGTAGGGAACATGCACCATGTCGATCCCGGCCATGGTCTTGAACATTTCGCCGGCGAGGTGCGGTGAGGTGCCGGCGCCGGAGGAGGCGTAATCGAGCTTGCCCGGATTCTTCTTTGCAAGTTCGACCAGTTCCTTGACGCTGTTCACCGGCAGCGACTTGTGCACCACAAGCATCAGCGGGATTTCCGAGATTTGCGTCACCGGGTCAAAACTCTTGACCGGATCGTAGGGCGTCTTGCGAAGGCCGGCGCTGATGGCATAGGCGATGGTTGAAACCAGCACGGTGTGGCCGTCCGGTGCCGCCTTGGCGGCGACCGCGGTGCCGATGGTGCTGCCCCCGCCCGGCCGGTTGTTGACGACGACGGGCTGCTGCGGCCAAGTCTCGGCAAACTGACGGGCAAGAAGACGGGCGATGTTATCGGTGGTGCCGCCAGGCGAGAACGGAACGATGAGTTCGATCGGTTTGGTCGGATAATCAAGAGCAAAAGCAGGATTGGCTGCCAATAGCAGCAGCGGCAACACGGTCAGCGCCAGCCGCGAACGGAATTTCCGCATGAAAGTCCTCCCGAATGTCATTGTTGTATGTGTTTGTTGAAAGCGCGGGGTGTTCCCGCACGCCTGTTATATTGACGATACCAATGGTAGCATATACTCAATATACCAAGTTCGCGTCATACCGTCACGGTCATGCGCCACGGTGTCCCATCGCCGGGCCTGTCGCAGACGGCGGTGATGCATTCGCCGTTTCGCATTCCAATATTCCGACACGAAGCTTTGGGCTATCGCGATGACGGTCCCGGTCCGCCCGCAACCATTCACGCCAATCAGCAAGTCGAGGGTCCGATGAAACTTGTTTCCTACAAACTCAATGAGGACATTTGCATCGGCGCCGTCGTCGGCGATCAGGTCGTGCACCTCAACGCGCTGCTGCCGTTGGGCCAGAAGCTGCCGGAGGACATGGTCGCGTTCCTGGAACTTGGCGAGCCTGCGATGGACGCGGCGCGCGCGGCGATCGCGCAATTTGAAAAAAGCGGACCGGCCTCGGCGGCAATTCCGTTCAAGACTTGCGATCTGCTGTCGCCGGTACCCCGGCCGGGCAAGATCATGATGGGCGGCCGCAACTATCTGCGGCACCTCGACGAGCTCCGCAAGGAAGGTGCCTCACGTGGCGAAAAGATCATCACGCCGCCGACGCCGCATATTTTCGCCAAGTACCACAACTCGGTGATCGGGTCGGGCAAGCCGGTGATCTATCCGAAGATCGTCAAGCAGCTCGATCTGGAAGGCGAAATGACCGTCGTGATCGGCAAGACCGCCTACTATGTCGACGAGGACGATGCGCTCGATTACGTTGCCGGCTACACGATCATGAATGACGTGTCGGCGCGGTGCCTGCAGGCCCAGGGCCTGCTGACCATCGCCAAGGGCTTCGAGACGTTCTGTCCGATCGGTCCCTGGATGGTCACCAAGGATGAGATCCCGGATCCGCAAAATCTCACGGTTCACACCTATATCAATGACCGCGAAGTCTGCTACGCCCATACGTCGGAGATGTTGTTTTCGGTACGCCAGTTCATCGCTTCGCTATCGCGCGTTTTCCCGCTCGAGCCTGGCGACGTGCTGTCGACCGGATCACCGCCGGGCCCGGGCATGTATCATGATCCACCGATCCTGGTGAATGTCGGCGACGTCATGCGGGTCGAAGTCGAGAAGATCGGCATTTTGGAGAATCCGGTGGTCGCCGCAACCCGCTAGAGTGCAATTCAGACAGATTGAATCGCAGTGACCATCTAATATCTCGGTTTGTCGTATGATCCCTCGGGTCAAGACAATCGCAGGTCGTGTCGACCCGACCTGCGCATTTATCATTCCAATCTCGGGTCAACCGGAGATTGGTGGCAGGCTTTTCCGGATCATACTCTAGCTTCGGGAATAGAACGTAGACCGGGTGACTGGGTGTCGAATGCTGACCTTGCGGACACTGTTCTTTGAGGACCTTTCGGTCGGCATGACCGAGCACTATGCCAAGACGATTGCCTCATCCGACGTCATGGGGTTCGCGGACGTGACCGGCGATCGCAACCCCATCCACCTGTCTGACCATTTCGCAGCCAAGACCCCGTTCGGGTCGCGGATCGCCCATGGGCTCTATACCGCGAGCCTGATTTCGGCCGTGCTGGGAACCCGGCTGCCGGGACCGGGCGCGATCTATATCTCGCAGACCCTCAATTTCCGCGCCCCGGTGCGGATCGGCGACCAGGTCGCCGTGAATGTCGTCGTCGCCGAGCTGTTTCCGGAGCGGCAACGCGCGCGGCTGACCTGTACCTGCACGGTCGGCGACGAGGTCGTGCTGGACGGCGAAGCGCTGGTGAAGGTTCCGGCGCAATCCGCTGGAGGGCGGCCATTACCCAAATTTTGACGCGGGCGGCCGCTTTACCAAATTCCGGCCGCGATTTAACGTCATGGCGCATTGGCCGGGCGATCATCCTGATTCCGGCCGGTCATGACCTTCGGAGGAGGATGGGACGATGAGGGCGATCATGCTCGCCGCCGTGCTTTCGCTTGCGGCGTTTGGCGCACAGGCGGAGTCTTGTAAGGTATCGGCAACCGGCAAGAAACTTCATGGCGCGGCGCTTAACAGCTTCATGAAGAAATGCGAGACCGATGCGAAAACGGCGTGTGACAAGTCGGCCGCAGACAAGAAACTCGCAGGCGCGGCCAAGAACAGTCACGTCAAAAAGTGTTTGTCCGACGCGGTCGGCACCTGAGCGGCGGATAGCGGCGAATGACATCGGGCGCGGGACGAACGGTCTCGCGCCCGCATTCATTGTGGGAAACGCCTGCCAACGGAGGCGTCAATTGCCGTCCGCGGCAGGCTCCTCCAACTCTCCGTTCGGGCTCATTTTGTCGACCGCGGTGGGCAGATATTTCGACAGCGCTTCCAGCACCTGGTCGACGGGTATGCCCATCGATTGCGCCATCTGCTGCAATTGCGCATTGCCAAGCGCCGCTTTCAGCTGATCTGTGTTCAGTGGCAGGTTGGCGCCGTTGCCGAGCCAGGACGAGACCTCGTTGGCAAGACCGCCCTGCTGCAGCTTTTCGAGCAGGCCGCTGACGTTACCGAGATCGGTCTTGCCCACGATCTGGCCGAGCATGCCGGGCAGGGTGTTGGGGTCGATCTGGCCAAGCGCCCCTTTGACGGCGCCTGCCAGGCTATCGAACAATCCCATGTTAGGTCTCCTTGGTTTGCGGTTCGAAATTCCTCAGGGAATACCATAGTCAGGTCCACGCGGGCGCGGCCGTAAAAAAATGGCCGGTTTCCCGCGGCCAGGGCCGCCATGTATCTGGTGCAGGCGATGCCGCGCCGCGTGACGTCATTTCAAGTGACATCAATTGTTGGAATTACAGTCGGTAAAATGGTCGCGCGCGGGGATTCGCGCTGTCACAAGAGGGTTTATCAATGTCGCACTACTTGCTGCTGGCCTGCGCGATCGTCGCCGAGGTCATCGGCACACTCGCGCTGAAGATGTCCGACGGTTTCACGCGGTTCGTTCCCAGCGTCGTTGTCGTGATCGGTTATGGAACGGCCTTTGTTCTGATGGCACAGATCCTGAAATTCGGGATGCCGATCGGCATGGTCTATGCGATCTGGGCTTCGGTCGGCATCGCGTTGGTGGCGGTTGCCGGCCATTTTCTGTTTGGCGATCACCTCACGGGCCGGACGCTGGCCGGCATCGGACTGATCATTGCCGGTGTCGTGTTGGTGGAATCGGGTCACGGCTGAGCGAGTGCTTCCGGCCGGTCCTGTTGGGTTGTTACCGAGAAAGTATCATGATAGGGCTTGCAACCTATTGATGTGGTAGGTTTTGGGAGGATGGATTTTGCAAAAGCTGCCAGTCTTTGAGGTCGCTGGAAGTGCCTATCGGTTTCTGTTCCGCGACTGGTGGACAATCCTTCGGCTGTCCTGGCTGCCGCTGCTGATCGTCGCGGTCGTCAACTATTTCGTGACGATGGCGATGGTCGATCGCTTCCCCCTGGCTTGGCGACGGACCCCGCCGATATGCTATCCGGGCACTTTGGAAGCGCGGTCCAAATTTTGCTCGCCAACGTCGTCATACTGATCGGGACCGCGATCGTGGCGGTGGCTTTGCATCGCGTCATCTTGTTCGGTGACCGCCGGCCGGGTCAATATTTTTATCTGGCGTTCGGACGCGTGGAGTGGTTGTTCTTTCTGTTGCCGATTATTGCTTTTGTAGCGATTGGCATCTTTGCCTTGATTGGAATTGCCTTGTTCGTTTTAGGGGTGATGTCGCTTGGCAATATCACGCTCATAAAAGGTGTCGTATCATTAGGCATCGCGGCCATCACGATTCTGACGACATATGTCTTTGTTCGCTTTTCGCTTCTGTTTCCAATCGCCGTCGTTGAGCGGCGTTATGACTTTGGCCAGGCCTGGTCAATGACGCATTGGAATTTCTGGCGAATGGTCGGTGTCTGGATCGTTGGCTTAGCCATTCCACTTATTATATTGCAGATAATTGCTGTCGCTATTGTCTACTTTATTTTTATGGCAGGAATGCCGGTTGAACCGAACGCGGCGACTTCACCGCCAGGGCTCGGAACACTGTCGCCAGCATTCTCGACTTTCGCCGCCCTCAGCCGTCCCGGACCGATAGGTCTTGTGCTCAACTACGTCATGTCCATCATCGGTGGTGCATTGGGCGTCGGCATCCTGAGTTACTCCTACAAGGCGCTCACCGGACGCGCGCCGGACGATGTTTTGCGTGAGTAATATCCAGTAGAAAGGGACAAAGCAGCCGGCGGCACGTCACCGTTCATGCGGTGAGCTGGTGCTCGCCGCCATGACGTTCGGCCATTAGTTCCTTCACCGCCTTGATGAACTTTTTCTTGCTCACTTTTTTGCCCGGACAATCGTGTGTTGTTGCCGGGTCTTCCTTGTGAAGGCGCATGCTGTCGGGGTCGAGGCCCAAGACCGCCGACAAAGTTGCAATTGCTGCGATCGCGTTTCGCTGGACCGCGAGCCCCCGTCCGCTGTTGAATTTTTCATCTTTATAATTGCCGAGCATTTCCACACCGAGGGCGATCTTGTTCCACGACGGAGAATGGATCCCCGAGACCGTCAGCGGCGTAAAGACCCAAATCTGCATATCGTCGATGAACAGATGAGGGCCAGCGCTCCAATGTCTCTCGTTCCGATAGTAGGCTTCGAGGTTGCGGATATGCTGTTTGGTCAGGCCGTTTGGCCTGTCCTTCAGCGACGGCGAGGCGGTGTTGTGCAGGACAACAAATAATGGACGCCAAGCCGTCCAGTGCAGCGCATGGCAATAGCTGTCAAAGTCCTCCGGCGTGAAGCTTTGTGCGACGATGCCTTTCCAATTCGCCATGGCTATGACTCTGTACGGTTGGTTACGCGTGGGATTAAGATGCCGAACGCTAGCTTCAGAATTGACCGGTATCCACCCATTCCGAAGAGGTCATGCTCCACCAATCGTTTGCCAAGCCCTCGGTGACGTAGCGGTAGGTCATCCAGGCATAGCCGTCATTGCCCCAACTCTCGCCCCAGGAATTGCGCACCAGCAAAGCACCAACGTCGTCGCCGATCTCAATCGTGTCGTCGTAGCCGGCTGCCACGTTTGCGTGCCCGCCGAGAAATTTGCTGGTGGGACTGGGGTAGGCGATCAGGCCGCCGGGCTGGGGTTCATCATATTCAATGTAGGTGGGAAAGCCGAACATGCTCGGAAAGCCGGCGGCGAGGTAGGTCTTGACGTTTTTGAGAACTGTCTCGGGTGAAGCGCCCGGCGGATCGTGGCGAAAGTATTTGATAGCTTGGTAGTTGGCGCCAAATGCATAGCAGAACGCTGGCGGTTCCACCTCGTAGCGCATGTTTAACGCCCACTCGGTGCCGTCATACGGCCAGTAACGTTCGGGGGGAACCCCAAACAAGACTAGTGCCTGCATGGCCGTACGGAGGTAGGCGCCCGTGTCACCGGTCCAGCCCAGCAAATTGCGCTCGACTTTATAAAGGAAGAGTTGCGAGGCATCGATATGTCGGCCGCTGGCGCGGCGTTCGAAGTATTCCAACAGGGCAACAGCAGCGTTTGCTGTGCAGGAGCCGAGAGAACCCTGGCTTTCCACAGGAGAAAACCAGGCTCGGAGGTCGACTGCCTCCGGCAGCGGTGCCGCCGCCGCCATGCGTTTGCCGGGCTGCGCTTTCGCTACTGCGCCTATGCGCGGCGCAAGCTCGGTGCGCTCGAGCAAGGCGGCCACCGTCGGCGTCTGATCGGTGTAATCGTTGGGTTTCGGGACATCCGGCAGCCAGCCCAAACCACGATCCTGCCTCATTGGGGCCTCCCGTGAAAAATGGCTTGAAATTCGCACGAACTGCCAGCCTCGGCAGTCGGTCGCTCTACTTATACGTGCCATATTCTATAATATCACGTTATTAGTGCAATAGGAAAATATACAACTTTGACACCCGTATTTCGCTTGGCGGAGCAGAAGAGGTCGCCAAACTACTCGCACCCGCACCGAGACTGGTGCAGATGCCGGTTCAGATTGAGGAGCAGGATCGCGAATAACGCGCAAATACCGTGATGTTTCTCGGCTATAAGCAACCGTTTGAAGTTTGCCTGAAAGGTGCCCCATGGCCGACATCACGCTCTATCACGCAGCCCCCTCGCGTTCGTCAGTCACCCTATGGATGCTGGAGGAGGTCGGCGTACCGTACGACATCCATCTCCTCAGCTTGAAGAACGGCGACCAACTCAAGCCGGACTATCTTGCCATCAATCCTATGGGCAAGGTGCCGGCGCTGCGACACGGCGATACCGTCATCACCGAGGTGGCGGCGATCTGCACCTATCTCGCCGACGCCTTTCCGGATGCCAAACTCAACGTGCCGATCGGTACGCCGCGACGCGGGCATCTATCTGAAATGGCTGTTCTTTGGCCCCGGCTGCCTGGAACCCGCCGTGATCGACCGCGCCGCGCCGCGCAAGGAGGAGGCGCGCCGTGCCATGCTCGGCTATGGCGATTTCGACTCCACCATGAACGTGATAGCCCAGGCGGTGGCGAAGGGGCCGTTTCTGATGGGCGACCAGTTCACCGCCGCCGACGTGGTGATTGGCGCCAATATCCGCTGGGGTACCCATTTCAACCTGATCCCCACGCGGCCGGAATTCACCGATTACGCCGCGCGGCTGGCCGCTCGCCCCGCACTGCAGCGCGCCGAGGCGAAGGACAAGGAATTGGCAGCGCGGTAGCCCGGGGCATGCGGCGCTCCGAACAGCCTGGCATCGAGGAGGGCGAGCGCTTCGGCTTTGCGGCGTTGGCGGTCGCGAAGCCGCCGGCGGCGGCGGCATGAGACGATCAACATGGCGGTCTCCGTGTCATGTGAGGACAGGCCGAACGCGGTTTGACTGACGTGCCTATTGGTCGGGCCGGCGTGGGGGAAGGTTCAAGGCCACCGCCGGAGCCCGGCGGGCGCGCGATACGGCCTGTTTCTGACCTGTTGCAGAACGGCCAGTGGCCATGCCGGCGTTGGGGAATTAACCGAATCGATGCGGAGTCGCGGTATGGTGTCCGGCAAAATTATCCTGATCGGAGATGGAAACGATGAAAATGAAGCTGTCGATTGCCGGCGCCATGGGTCTCGCCGCCGCTGGTATGTTCGGTGTTCTGTCCGCGCCCGCCCTTGCCCAGGGTACCGCCGAAGAGCGCTCGGCCTGCATGGGCGACGCCTTCAAATTCTGCGGATCGGACATTCCGGACGTGTCGCGGATCGAGGCCTGTCTGAAGAGCAAGGTCAACCAACTCTCGCCGGGCTGCAAGGCGGAGTTCGAGCCGAACGGCCACACCAAGATGCGGCGCAGTCATTTTAATTGATCGACTTAGTTGATTGATTGGCGCTACGCCGCTCAATTCGTTTTCCGGCCGCCGCCCGCCACGGCGGCCTGCCATTTGCGCGCCGTCGATGGCTTCCAGCACGAGTGTGTATTTCGCGCCAGGCGTGAGGTTGGCGCCGGCCGGTGGCGGCAGCGCGATGGCGCGCGCGCGCCGGTGACGGCGCTGAAGCCGAGCGTGGCGGCTTTGAACCGTGCCGCCCAGGCGTAGGGATAGGCGTTGTCGAACGCGGCTTCGGGAAGTGCTGCAAGGGCTGTGCCGTCCCATTGCGCGGCGACCGCGCCCGTGGCGTCGACCAGCCGTGCGGCGATGACATAGGCCGCACCGGTATCGGGCCCGGCATCGACGTATGCCCGGAAGGTGACGGCCCCGTCTGCCGCAAGGGTCACGTTCGACAGCGCGATGTGATGATGGTGGAAGGTCACGCGCGCATGCAGCGGCGAGACGACGGCGCCGAACAGCATGTTGTAGCTGCCGACCGTGAACACGATCGCCGCGACCGCCAGCAGAGGCCGAACGCGCGCGTGGCCCCCATCGGCAACGGGCCGCTGAACAGCCAGTCGGTCCAGCGATGGCGCGACGCCCAGGCCGTGCCGCCGAAGAGGCGGTCGAGCGACCAGGCGCCGCCACCGGCGAGGAACACCGCGCTGCTCATGGCGACGCCCGAGACCGCCATCGTCCATTCGTCGAGGCAGGTCGAGCCCATCCAGCCGAAGATCAGCATCAGCGAGACGTTGAGGCCGATGCTGGCGAAGCGCGGCGAACCGCGTCAGAAGGCCGAAGATCAGCGCGAGGCCGACCGCGAGTTCGGCGAAGGTCCAGAACCATACCGAGGCGACGATCAGGTCGGGGAACTGCAGCATCCATTCGAGCGGCGCCTGGATCCACAGCGTGCCGGGCAGCGCATGGGTGAGCTTGGCGGCGACGAAGCCGGGGCCGTCGAAGTCGAGCTTGACGCGCGTAGTCGATGCCGTCGATCTCGTGGAAGCTGTAGATCAGCCGCCGGCTCGCGCCGCCCCAGAAAATGAAGCCCTGCACGAAGCGGGTGCCGAGCAGCACGAGCCCGAGCAGCGAAAAGCAGTCCGTGAGCCAGAGCGCCGCCGGTTCGGCCGTATCCGTAAGTGTTGTTTGAACGTGTGCCGCCTGTGCCATGGCCGTCCCCCTCGCGATCGTTCGCGCCGGCATGATGCGCAGGGCGGCGGCGGGCCGCAATGGCGGGAAGGCGCGCGATCGGTGTTCCGGATTTCGGAGCCCGTCTCAGGACGGTGAAAGGCGGACCCGAGGCTGCGTCCGGGTCTGGCTTGTTATCCGCCCGATGTGGGTTGCTCACCCGGCGCCAAGTCAAATATTGCGTATTTCCGGTTGCGGATTTGAAATTTACACTAAATGTTGGGGTAATTCATGGGGCGGGCACAAGTCATTCTTCTGGGCGCATTGCTGGTGTCGGGGCTGGCCGGCTGCGCGACATCGCAAAACATGGCGGTGGAGACCACCGCGATCGCAACGCCGATCGCGAAATACAAAAACGCCATGGCCGTCGGCACGGTGCAGGGCGGGCAGGCCATGAACATTCTGACCGTACCGGGCGTGCCGAACGAGCCGTTCAAGGCCGCGCTGGAGTCGAGCCTCGCCGCTTATGGTTATGCCGCAACGGGCGGCGCGCCGAAGTACGTCATCAACGCGCAGATCCATGACCTGAAACAGCCGTTGATCGGATTCGAATACGACGTCACCGCGCAGGTGACCTACACGGTCACGGGCGGCGGCAAGAGCGATTCCCATACGGTCACGGCCAACGGCCACGCGACCTTCGCCAACTCGCCGATGGGCGCCGACCGCATCCGCATCGCCAACGAGCGCGCGATGAAGGCGAACATTCAGAAGTTTCTACAGGAGTTGAAGTAGGGCGGTTGGATCGTAAATGGCCGTGGCAATGGCATGGTCTGAGCGAGTGATTGTTTGGACTTGAGTTCAACGCAATCGTCATCCGGATTGCGGCGATTCATCCAATATCGCTTGCCGCACTCATGGTTCGAGACGGCCGCTTCGCGGCCTCCTCACCATGAGAGGAATTCGGAAACTCGCCTTGAGCCTCGTCCTGAGGAGCCAGCCAAAAGGCGGCGTCTCGAAGGGCGAGGCCATGTCAGGCAACGCTTGCTCCGCATCCGACGCACTCGCGCCGGGGCTCGTCAGCAGATCAGATGCCGGCGGTGCAGTTCGAGCTGATCCAGCTCCTTCAGATGGGCCAGTTCTTCCGGATCGGCCGCGCTTGCCAGCATCCGCCGCCGCATATCCGCCGATGAAGGACGGTGCACCGGTCGGTGCGGCTGCTGCCGTGGTCCGGCGTTGTCGCCGCGACCCAGACAAAGACTCCGCCGAAAACGATGATCAAGCCCACGAAGATGGTCATGGCCTAGACTTAGTCCCGGTCGCAAGGCCGATTTTTCAGTCCAAAGGACCAGACAAGTCGAGATCACCCCGGCTGGGATGTCAACGTGGACGCGCTTAGCCCGCTCGCACAAAGCCCCAGTGTAAGAATGACCTGGGCTTTGCGGAGCCTGTCCTCGAGCTGGCTACCGGCCGGACCTAGGGCTTTATTCACGCTTCGAATGCTGCGTGAGAAAATCAGTAAAACTTATTGATCGTCATGGCCGGGCTCCGTCCCGGCCATACCGCTTAGGGGTACGAAATCCGTGCCTTCCTAAGCGAGATGCGTGGGTCAAGCCCGCGCATAACGAAGAAGGTGTAGCCTGCATGGAGCGAAGCGGAATGCGAGGCAGGGTAGCGCCGATCCCGGATTTCGCTGCGCTCCATCCGGGCTACGCTTGCTGCGCGTAACCTATCCATTTGTTTGTAATCCGTATCAAGAAAATCGGAATGCGGTTAGTGCCGTGAATGAGTTAATACTAGGTCACTGAATTCCTTAACTTGCTCCAGGCTACGCAGGTTTGGCAACTCAAGAATTTCATTGCCGTAGGACACGGGAAAGTTGTATTATTTTAAAATAGCAGGGGGATAAAATGCGCATTATTTTAACCTTATTGCATGCTGGTGTCGCTGACTTGCGACGAATGATTTACGCGCTCGGCAAGAACGGGATGAGTTCTGCTTTTTCTGTGCCGGTGAGCGGAAGGCGGTTCTTTTTGATGTTTGTTTCTATAGCTCTTTATGGAGCAATTTTTGCTACTCCGAGTTTTGCTTCCTCGTTTGAACTTTCCGAGCCGCAATTGTCTGTCGGAATTGGAGAGAATTTACGGGTGGTAGGAGAATTCAAGGGAAAAGTGCATCGTAAGAAACTTCGCGGAAAACGTCTCTGGATTTCGTTGACGATCATTGGCGGAAAAAGAGCTTTGGACCAGCTTGAGAGCTCTCAAGAGCTCATTTTAAGAGCTGAGACATGGTCGCCATATAGAAAGCTTCGAGCTTACCCACAAATCGGAATAACACGAGAAAGATGGGAGCGAGATCGCGAAGGGCTCTGGAGTGAGTACAATGAAAAAAAAATATTCACTTGGCGTACAAATTTTTATACCGATCAAACTAGCTATGACAAAATATACCTCAAATTTTGGGATGCTGACGACCAAGATGTGCCGCTTGTTGGATCAGACGGTGCGTTCCAACCTAAAATTGATATAGCGCCATAAATTGGGAGAAAGACTATGGCTGAGGATATACAATTAACCCAAAAGCTTGGCGCGCTAGCAGTGAGAACTGACCTTCCAGATGACGTTAGGAGCGTCATAAATGCCGCAATTGATGAACTAGAAAAGTCCCCGCTGCGGACTGATCGACTGATTTACAGAGCAGTGGTGATCGTGCTTGGCCTGTGCGTACTCTTGACAGTGGTAGGTGGAATTTGGCTTGTCTATTTAGGCTCTGGCAGCGACAAGATTCGACTGCCGGACGCGGTCGTCGCAATTGGCTCCGCTGCGATCGGTGCCTTGGCTGGATTATTAGCTCCACCGTCGCGGAAAGCATAACTTCGCGATGTCACTCCGCCGCCTCGACCCGTTTCTTTGACGCCGTGCCGGTCGCGCCTTTGCTGCCGCCCGCTGCCGCATGCCGCCTTGCCAGCACCGGCGCGAGGAACTTGCCCGGTGTAGGAGCGCTTCGACCTTCACGATATCCTCCGGCGGGCCTTCGGCGACGATCTCGCCGCCGCCGTCGCCGCCTTCGGGGCCGAGGTCGATGATCCAGTCGGCGGTCTTGATGACTTCCAGATTGTGCTCGATCACCACCACCGAGTTGCCGCTGCTCGGTCAGCTCGTGCAGCACTTCCAGCAGCTTGGCGACGTCGTGGAAATGCAGCCCCGTCGTCGGCTCGTCCAGGATATAGAGCGTGCGGCCGGTCGCGCGCTTGGACAGTTCCTTGGCGAGCTTCACCCGCTGCGCCTCGCCGCCGGACAGCGTGGTCGCCTGCTGGCCGACATGGATGTAGCCGAGGCCGACCCGCTGCAAGGTCTCCAGCACGTTGCGGATGCGCGGCACCGCCTTGAAGAACTCGGTCGCCTCATCGACCGTCATGTCGAGCACGTCGGCGATCGACTTGGTGCGGAAGGTGACGTCGAGGGTCTCGCGATTGTAGCGCTTGCCCTTGCAGACATCGCAGGTGACGTAGACGTCCGGCAGGAAGTGCATCTCGATCTTGATCACGCCGTCGCCCTGGCAGGCCTCGCAGCGCCCGCCCTTGACGTTGAACGAGAACCGCCCCGGCTCGTAGCCGCGCGCTTTCGCCTCCGGCAGGCCGGCGAACCATTCGCGGATCGGCGTGAAGGCGCCGGTATAGGTCGCCGGGTTGGAGCGCGGGGTGCGGCCGATCGGCGACTGGTCGATGTCGATGATCTTGTCGATGTGCTCCAGCCCCTGGATGGTGTCGTGCGGGGCCGGGGCCTCGCTGGCATTGTTGAGCCGGCGCGCCACCGCCTTGTAGAGCGTGTCGACCAGCAGCGTCGACTTGCCGCCGCCGGAGACGCCGGTGACGCAGGTGAACAGGCCGAGCGGAATTTCCGCCGTGACGTTTTTCAGATTGTTGCCGCGGGCGTTGACGACCTTCAAGGTGCGGCGCGGATTGCGCTGCCGTCGCTCCGGCACCGGGACGAACTTGTCGCCGGTGAGGTATTGTCCGGTGAGCGAGGCGGCGCAGTCCATGATGTCCGTCGGGCGTGCCCTGCGCGACGATGTGGCCGCCGTGAATGCCGGCGCCGGGGCCGACATCGACCACGTAATCGGCGGTGTGGATGGCGTCCTCGTCGTGCTCGACCACGATCACGGTGTTGCCGAGGTCGCGCAGGCGCTTCAGCGTTTCCAGCAGGCGCGCGTTGTCGCGCTGGTGCAGGCCGATCGAAGGTTCGTCCAGCACATAGAGCACGCCGGTCAGCCCCGAGCCGATCTGCGAGGCGAGCCGAATGCGCTGGCTCTCGCCGCCGGACAGCGTGCCGGAGGCGCGCGCGAGCGTGAGATATTCGAGGCCGACATCGACCAGGAAGCGCAGCCGGTCGCGGATTTCCTTGAGCACGCGCATCGCGATTTCGTTCTGCTTCTGCGTCAGCCGCGCCGGCAGTTCGCCGAACCATTCATTGGCGCGCTTGACCGAGAGTTCGGCGACCTCGCCGATATGCAGCCCGCCGACCTTGACGCACAGCGCCTCGGGCTTGAGCCGGTAGCCGGTGCAGGCGGCGCAGGGAATGTCGGTGAAGTATTTGGAGATTTCCTCGCGCGCCCATTCGCTCTCGGTCTCGCGCCAGCGGCGCTCGAGATTGCTGACCACGCCCTCGAACGGCTTCTTGGTCTCGTAGGCGCGCATGCCGTCGTCGTAGACGAACTTGATGGCGGTCTCGCCGGATCCATAGAGCATCATGTCCTGCACCTTGCGCGGCAGGTCCTTCCACTTGGTGTCGAGCGTGAACTTGAAATGCTTGCCGAGCGCCTGAAGCGTCTGGGTGTAGTAGGGCGAGGACGAGCGCGCCCACGGCGCGATCGCGCCCTTGCGCAAGGTCGCGTCCTTGTCGGGGATCACCAGATCGGCGTCGATTTTTTGTTCGATGCCGAGCCCGCCGCAGGCCGGACACGCCCCGAACGGATTGTTGAACGAGAACAGCCGCGGCTCGATCTCCGGGATGGTGAATCCGGAGACCGGGCAGGCGAACTTCTCCGAGAACAGGATGCGCTCCGGGCCGGACTGGTCGTGGCTCTTGGCGGTCTCTTGTCGTCGTCGCTGCGGCGGCGTCCGCGAACTCCGCGACCGCCAGGCCGTCGGCGAGCTTGAGGCACTGTTCCAGCGAATCCGCCAGCCGCGCGGCGATATCCGCGCGCACGACGATGCGGTCGACCACCACGTCGATGTCGTGGTTGAACTTCTTGTCGAGCGCCGGCGCCTCGGCGATCTCGTAGAACTTGCCGTCGATCTTGAGGCGCTGGTAGCCGCGCTTCATCCACTCGGCGATGTCCTTGCGGAACTCGCCCTTGCGGCCGCGCACCACCGGCGCCATCAGGTAGAGCCGGGTGCCCTCCGGCAGCGCCAGGATGCGGTCGGCCATCTGCGAGACGGTCTGGCTCTCGATCGGCAGACCGGTCGCCGGCGAGTAGGGCACGCCGACCCGCGCCCAGAGGAGGCGCATGTAGTCGTAGATCTCGGTGACGGTGCCGACGGTCGAACGCGGGTTCTTGGAGGTGGTCTTCTGCTCGATCGAGATGGCGGGCGAGAGGCCGTCGATCTGGTCGACGTCCGGCTTCTGCATCATCTCCAGGAACTGGCGGGCATAGGCCGACAGGGATTCCACATAGCGACGCTGTCCTTCGGCGTAAATGGTGTCGAAGGCGAGGGAGGACTTCCCCGAACCGGACAGCCCGGTAAAGACGACGAGCTGGTCGCGAGGAATCGCCAGATCAACGTTCTTCAGGTTGTGCTCGCGGGCGCCTCGGACGGTGATCATCCGGTTCTCGGCGCGGATTCTGGACTTTTGGGGATCCTCGGACATCAATTCCCATTCCTCGGCGGGCCGGGCCGATCCTCGGGGCTCATGTCATCGAGGAATGCCGCAGACTGCTCGGAACGTAGTGAGAACGCTCAGCTTTCGCCAGTGCGGAATCGGCAAGCCAGTCCCGCCTGGGGACAGCTGGGATAGCGGTCGGCACCAACCATGTTCCACAGACCGGGTGTTGCCCGGAAGCCGTGTTCATGCTAGGAACGTAACATGAACATCGGTGAAAGCCGCTGTTTCTCGACGTACACTGTGGACAATTGGCGCTTGGCGGCGCGTCTGAGGTGCCGAACGAGTAGGGTGATTCCGGAACAGGTGTTGGAGGTAGATATGGCAGGTTCGGTCAACAAGGTGATCCTCATCGGCAATCTCGGTGCCGATCCCGAGATCCGGCGCACGCAGGACGGGCGGCCGATCGCCAATCTGCGGGTCGCCACCTCCGATTCCTGGCGGGACAAGGCGACGGGCGAACGGCGCGAAAAAACCGAGTGGCACCGGGTCGTTATCTTCAATGAAGGCCTCTGCCGGATCGCCGAGCAGTACCTGAAGAAGGGCTCGAAGGTTTACCTGGAAGGCGCGCTGCAGACGCGCAAATGGCAGGACCAGTCGGGCCAGGACAAATACTCGACCGAAGTCGTGCTTCAGGGCTTCAATTCGGTTCTGACGATGCTCGACGGCCGCAGTGGTGGCAGCGGCGGCGACTTCGGCTCCGAGGGCAGTGGTGGTGATTTCGGCTCGTCCGGTGCGAGCGGCGCACGCGAACGCAAGCCGGCGATGGCCGGCGGCGGCCGCGACGATATGGACGACGAGATACCGTTCTAGAGCGTCGTTGATTTTTCCAAGACACAATTCGCACGTTCGCGTCGGTCGGGCCGCGAAGCCGCTTTTTTGCCGATTGTGGCGTGTTAAGCTGATATCAGTTCGACCACTAGCGGCGGATGACCCCCATGTTCGACAGTATCGCGCGGGTTGCGTCCCAACTCGCGTTCACCGTCATGGCCATGACGGTGACGACCTTGATTATCCAACGGACCACGGTTGTTCATTCCTTCGATCCGGTACCACAAGAGCAGCGCGCCGCGATCCGGTTCTGTCCCGATGACCCCTGGCGGCTGACCGTCAAGAACCTGTCCTTCATCTCCGTTCCGGGATTGAAGGTCGCGTACGTCTATCGCGGCGTGACCGACGCCAAGATCGAGACTGATCGCGACTGGACGCTCTATCCGAATGGTCCGAGCGAGCGAAAAGACAGCGGCCATTATTATTCCTGGGACCTCGGCAACCAGTTGGCCGGTGAGACCGTCAATATCGTGTTCTGTTTTCCGAAGGGCCTGAAGAACAGCGACATCCGTGCGGTCGCAGCGTCGGGTCGCCCGCGCTTGTTCGTGCGGACGGACAATGCCAATTCCATCGATATTACCGAAAGCCCGACCAAGGCGTTGATCGATGCGCCGCTGGTCATCATTCTGCTCGGCTGGCTGGTGGCCCTGGGATCTTCACTTTATCTTTTCATCAAGCTGGTCGGGCTGATCTTCAGGTTCATCCGCAGGGGGCGCGACGAGACACCACCACCGGCACCTTCGACCGAGGGAAGCGCGAGCAAGACCTGAGTTTCCGCGGGTTACCCCGAGATTGGTGACAGGCCGTTGCGTTGAATTGCTTTGGCATGAATCAAACATCCGCGGTTCATGATGAACCGCGGATGATCTCTTTTGATCCTAGGATGACGCTCCATGCCTGCGGCATGGATCAGTTGGTGAGAGCCTTCGTCGCGTTCACGGCCTTTGGGTATGGCAGGTCGGAAATCAGAACGGCCGTCGGCTTGTCTTGAGCGAAGATTTCATTGAGGTCGAGGGTCAGGAACGTCAGCCGATGATTGTAGTCCGTGATCATCATGCGATTGTTGGTTAGATCCTTGATTGCGACCCACTGGGTATAATCGGACACAACCTTGCCGTCGTCACGACTCTCGGCAACACCGAGCGGGATGTCCACCGTGTTCAGGATATGACCGATGGATTGTATAGCTTCCGCGGCATTTGCGGGCTGCGTAATAGTGTGACGCAAAAAAGCCGCCCGCACGAAGCGCGCCGGGGGTGTGTAGTCGCCGGGAATGCCGAGCATTCCACCGCCCTGACCAATTGCCGTGACGTTGACTGAGCCGATTCTCTCGCTTTGCACGCCGACACTCGACAGATTCAGGTAGTTGCGGAGATTGAGCAGGTGCCAATCATAGGTCGGTGCGTTTGTGAGCGCGTGCGCAACATTCTTGGAAATCTGGAGCTTGCCACCGACATATTCGACGACCATGCCGTCACCGCTTTTGTCGGTGAAAATGAAATGAACGGTTGTTGGCGTCGGTCCAGTCGGAAGCGAGGAGTTTGACCAGACCTTGATGTTTGGCAGGGCCGCCCGCAGATCGGCGACGGATTGATGATTGCCGAGTGCCCAGGACCCGAACATGAGAATCGAGACGTATTTTTTGTCCTGGGGAGCTACAGTCTGGTATTCCGTAAAACCGGGTAGAAAATTTCCGCTCATTCCCAGGCCGGAGGCGTTCTGGCCCTCCAGGATGATGCCGCCGGGAATGATGGCCGAACTGACGCCGACGACGGCGTACTTCGTCGCGACGGGGACGGGCGGCAGCTTGAGATTCGGAGGCGCAGTCAGGGTCAACTTCGTGCCCTTGGGCTGGCTCACAAGCGTCCATTTCATGTCGTAGGCCCACTCCATCGTCCGGCCCGCGATGACGGATTTGTCGGCGGCAACGATATCGACGGCGGTGCAGGCCAGCGATGCGTGGGTCATCGCTAAGATTGATACGGCAGATGCGAATATGCGCAACATCGGATGTTTCTCCAAAGTTTTATGATGTGCGTGTTATCTCCGATCAGTCGTTAAAATCAGATTTTTAAATTTGTTGGAAACAAAATATGGGCTTGCGCTCCTGGTCTAAAGCCGCGTCTTGATTACCGAATTGTGAATTAAATTTGATGCAAGTTCCGCCATACTTTGTTTGATTGTTAGGTTGCAGGGACGGATTTTGCCATCGTCGGTCCCGGGTGACGTTTTCTGCTGCAAAAGGTTCAGCGAAAAATGCGTGTTAGAGCACTTCCTTCACGCCGTCGATCACGAATTGCACCGCGAGCGCGGCCAGCAACACACCAAGGAGCCGCGACAGCACGATATTGACGGTCGCGCCGAGAAGGCGGCCGATCGGCTGCGCCACCATGAAAACCGTGAGACAAAGAGCGCTGACAAGCGTGACAACGGCGATCAACCAGGCAAGCATCCTGGGGTCGCCGGCTGCACGTACTGACAGAAGCAGGGTGGCCGTGATGGCCCCAGGTCCAGCCATCAGCGGAATGGCAAGCGGGAAGGCGGCAAGATTGCGCGCGTGATCGTCGACCGCCTGTTCGGCTTCCTTGCTTTCACGTTCTGTCCGAATGCCAAGGACCATTTCCGACGCGACAGCAAACAAGAGAAGTCCCCCGGCAATGCGAAATGCCGGCAATGTAATTGCGAGCTGCGTCAGGAGCCAGTTTCCGGCCAACGCAAAGCCGATGAGGATGGCGGCTGCGATCAGGCTGGCCTGAATTGCCACCCGACGCCGCAGGTCGGGAGCCAGCCGGTGAGTGATCGACAAATAGATCGGAACGAGGCCGATCGGGTCGACCACGACGATCAGTGTCACGATAGCGGAGACCAGAAATTCGACCGGCATAATATCGGCCTAGCGGTGTCGGGTTCCGGGGTCAAATGCCGTATATGAGCGTTAATCAACGGCCGTGCGAACCGGCATGCCGCGGCGCAAAATATTATTTCGTAAGCCATTGAAATATAAGAATAAAATGGACCGCTTTTCAGCCGAATTTGGTTGGCGTGGGCGACTTGAATCGGCTATATGATCCCACCAATTCGGTCAGGATTTACACTTGTCAGATATTGAAAATCCGCCCCCTGAGGATCAGGGGCCGTCAGATATCCTTCCCGTATCGATCACGGAAGAAATGCAGCGGAGCTATCTCGATTACGCGATGAGCGTGATCGTGGCGCGCGCGCTGCCGGACGCACGTGACGGACTTAAGCCTGTGCATCGTCGCATCCTCTATTCGATGCACGAAAATAGCCATTTACCGGACCGAAAATACGTCAAATCGGCGCGCGTGGTTGGTGACGTGATGGGTCGCTACCACCCGCACGGCGACCAGGCGATCTATGACGCACTGGTCCGGATGGCGCAGGACTTCTCCATGCGCCTGCCGTTGATCGACGGCCAGGGCAATTTTGGCTCGGTTGACGGCGATCCGCCGGCAGCAATGCGCTACACCGAATCCCGGCTCGCCAAACCGGCGATGGCGCTGCTGGAGGATATCGACAAGGATACCGTTGACTTCCAGCCGAACTACGACGGCAACGAACATGAGCCGGTCGTGTTGCCGGCGCGTTTTCCGAATTTGCTGGTCAACGGCGCAGGCGGCATCGCCGTCGGCATGGCGACCAATATTCCGCCGCACAATCTCGGCGAGGTGATCGATGCCTGTATCGCACTGATTGGCGATCCGGCGCTCGGCGTCGAAGATCTGATCCAGATCGTGCCCGGCCCGGACTTTCCGACCGGCGGCATTATTCTCGGCCGGCAGGGCATTCGCTCCGCTTACCATCTCGGCCGCGGCTCGGTCGTCATGCGTGGTAAGGTCGAATTCGAGACCGTTCGCAAAGAGCGCGAAGCCATCATCATTTCGGAAATTCCCTTCCAGGTGAACAAGGCGACCCTGGTGGAGAAAATCGCTGATCTGGTGCGGGAAAAAAAGATCGAGGGCATTTCGGACCTGCGCGACGAATCCGACCGGGACGGATATCGGGTCGTCATCGAACTAAAGCGCGACGCGGTGCCGGATGTCGTGTTGAACCAGCTCTATCGCTACACGCCGCTGCAGACGTCATTCGGCGCCAACATGGTGGCACTCGACAGCGGTCGTCCTCAGGTCATGAACCTGAAGGACCTGCTCAATGTGTTTATCGCGTTTCGCGAAGTCGTCATCTCGCGACGAACCAAGTTCCTGCTCGGCAAGGCGCGCGATCGGGCGCACGTTCTGGTCGGGCTGGCGGTTGCGGTTGCAAATATTGATGAGGTGATCAGGCTGATCCGCAGCGCCAAGGATCCGAACGAGGCGCGAGAGGCCTTGATGGCGCGCGATTGGCCGGCCCGGGATGTCCAGTCGATGATCACGCTGATCGACGATCCGCGTCATCTTGTCAGTCCCGATGGAACATTCCGGCTTTCGGCCGAGCAGGCCAAGGCCATCCTCGATCTACGGCTCCAGCGGCTGACGGCGCTCGGGCGCGACGAGATCGGTGACGAACTCGACAAGCTTGCCAAGGAGATCGCCGAGTATCTCGACATTCTGCGATCGCGCGCTCGGATTCAGGCGATCATCAAGGATGAGCTTTTGGCGGTGAAGACCGAATTCGCCACGCCGCGCCGGACCGTGATCATCGATCAGGAAGGCGAGATGGAGGACGAAGACCTGATCCAGCGCGAGGACATGGTCGTGACGGTCTCCCATCTCGGCTACGTCAAGCGCGTCCCGCTGTCGACCTATCGTTCCCAGCGCCGCGGAGGCAAGGGGCGCGCCGGTATGCAGACGCGGGATGAGGACTTCGTCACTCGGCTGTTTGTCGCCTCCACCCATACGCCGGTCCTGTTTTTCTCCTCGCGTGGCCGGGCCTACAAGGAAAAGGTCTGGCGGTTGCCGCAG
This sequence comes from uncultured Alphaproteobacteria bacterium, assembly GCA_963806815.1. Classification (GTDB taxonomy): domain Bacteria; phylum Pseudomonadota; class Alphaproteobacteria; order Rhizobiales; family Xanthobacteraceae; genus CAWDZJ01. The sequence continues at coordinate 70,328 of CAWDZJ010000019.1, forward strand.
GCGGCACCGCAGTCGCGCGGCAAGGCGTTCATCAACATCCTGCCGCTCGAACAGGGCGAGCGGATCACCACGATCATGCCGTTGCCGGAGGACGAAAAGACCTGGGCGACTCTCGACGTAATGTTCGCCACAACGCGCGGAACCGTGCGGAGGAACAAGCTGTCGGATTTCTCCGACGTGCGCCGATCCGGCATTATCGCCATGAAGCTGGACGAGGGTGATGCCATTGTCGACGTGCAGATCTGCTCGGAAAGCGATGACGTGCAACTCACGTCGGCCGGTGGACAGTGCATACGCTTTCCTGTCGCAGACGTTCGGGTGTTCCAGGGGCGGACATCGATGGGGGTTCGCGGAATAACTCTCGAGAACAGCGACCGGCTGATTTCACTTTCGATCCTGCGCCATGTCGACGCCAGTGCCGATGAGCGCGTGGCTTATCTCAAACGGGCAAGCGCGGTCCGGCGCGGCATCGGTGCAGAGGCTGAGGAGGCTCAGGTCGAGACCGAGGAAGTCACCGGCGGTGGGATCGAACTTGGGGAACGCCGCTATGTCGAAATGTCCGCGGCCGAACAATTCGTGCTGACGGTGTCCGAACATGGCTACGGCAAGCGCTCGTCCTCCTATGAGTACCGTGTCACCGGACGAGGCGGCAAAGGCATCGTTGCCATGGATGTTCGGGACCGCAACGGGACGATCCGGCAAAAGACCGGATCGCTGGTGGCATCGTTCCCGGTCGAGGAAGCCGACCAGATCATGCTGGTGACAGACCGTGGACAACTGATCCGCTGTCCGGTAAACGACATCCGCATCGTGGGCAGGGCCACCCAGGGTGTGATCGTTTTCAATACCGCTGAGGATGAGCGGGTGGTGTCGGTCGAGCACCTAAGCGATGACGAAGGCGGTTCTGAAGAAAATTCCGCAAGCGACTGACGACGCAGTCATTTGTGGCATTTAACGGGTTTGTTTCGGGTGGCGGCAGCCCGGGATCAACTGCACGTCGTTTGGACTGCTTCCATGCCGCGAACCTGCGGGTTGTTCTTCAAAATCCTCTGCATCACCATCGGAACGATGATCGTTTCGCTCGGTGTTGCCGGAGGCCATTGCAGCGAGCGTCCAATATCCAACGGGGTTGCAGCATTTTGTCGTCGCGCTCGTTGTGCCGGCACTGGTAACGCCGATCTGGGCCTATCCAATTTTGCGCGCAAACAGGCGGCTTAGCCGTGCGTCAGCGGAGTTGGCCGTTCTCGCCCATACTGACCCATTGTGCGGCATTCTCAATAGGCGGGCGTTTTTCGAGCGGGCAGCGGTTATTTGTCGCCGCGCCGACCGGCAGTATCATCCGATCGCGGTCATGATGATCGATCTCGATCGCTTTAAGACGATTAATGATGTGCATGGTCACGATGCCGGCGACTTGGTCATTCGAGCCGTTGCAGCGACAATTGACCGTGTCGTTCGGGAGCGGTGCCCCGACGCAATCTTCGCTCGGCTTGGTGGTGACGAATTTGCGATCGCCGTCAGTTGCAGGCCGCATGTCGAAGTTGGTGCGCTGGCCGAGGAGATGTGCGCGCGCGTTCGGCATCTGGTGGAGTTTGAGGGGCGCCAAATTTTGCCGACGACAATCAGTATCGGCGTTGCCGTACGTCGAAGGCGGCAAAGTATCGATGAAGTGCTAAAAGCAGCCGACGGGGCGGTCTATCAAGCCAAAGCGCGAGGACGCGATCGTTCGAACGTGGTCGTTTTTCCAACTCCGTCAGGTTTGGGAGACCACGTGCGCCCAGGCAACGATGATCGCCCATCACATTCGCGCGTGGCTTAGCTCAACTTTCGAGTGTTCCTCACTTCGCGAGCGAAATGCGGTCGGTCGAAACGATCGGCACGGTACGCGCCCGGCCGGTGGGCCGACTGGAATCCCGCAAGCAGGTGACTTCGTAATAGGGCCATCCGCGCTCGGAGCATGCGCTGCCGAGGGGGCGGACATCCATCCGGTCGGCTTTGCCAAAAATCGCATTCGGGCCGCCGGCCTCGACGGCCGGGCTCATTCCCAGCAACAATGTCGTTCCGATGCCGATCGCCGTGGCTGCAAGAATTGCTGACAATGATTTCGCTCATGACCTTGACCCTCAATTCGCGCCCCGCAGGACATGACCGCTCCTGCTCCGACCATTGGTCGCCGGAGGTCCTGCGGAGGTTCATTCCGTGGGATTTCGCTGTCTTGGGGTATTAATTCGCCAGCCCAGACCCGGTTCCCTGGACTTGGCCACTTGGTTGGTCTTGCGGCAATTCAAATGCCGGGTTAGACCCCGCCCCATGCCGACGATTGCGCTTTATGCCGGGTCGTTTGATCCCCTGACTAACGGCCACATCGACGTGGTCCGGCATGCCGTTGGGCTTGCCGATGAGTTGATTTTGGCGATCGGCATCCATCCCGGCAAGGCACCGCTGTTCGACGCCGAGGAGCGGCTGGCCATGCTTCGGGAGATCTGCGAGCCGATCGGAAACACCGCGGGCTGTACCATGCGGTACATGACCTTCTCCGACTTGGTGGTGGATGCCGCGCGGCGCGAGGGGGCCAGCCTCCTGATCCGGGGGCTCCGCGATGGCACGGACTTCGACTATGAAATGCAGATGGCCGGCATGAATGCCGCCATGGCGCCGGAAGTGCAGACGGTTTTTCTGCCGGCCTCGCCGGAGGTCCGCCCGATCACCGCCACTTTGGTGCGGCAAATTGCGGGCATGGGCGGCGACGTTGCGCCGTTCGTACCCCCCGCAATCGCGGCCCGTCTGAAAGCCAAGTTTGCCGGCCGATTCGGCCACTGAACCCGGGAGACAATATGATCCGTGTCCTCGCCATCCTGGCTGTGCTTGTCTGCGCGGCGCCTGCCATGGCTCAAAAACTGCCAGCAGGGCTTGATCCAAATAATACCATCCTGCTCGACACGTCCAAAGGCCGCGTCGTAATCAAACTTCGCCCGGATGTCGCGCCCAAACACGCCGAGCGCATCAAGACGCTCACGCGTCAGGGGTATTACAACAATGCGCCATTTCACCGGGTGATCCCCGGCTTCATGGCGCAGACCGGTGACGGCCAGCGCGGCGACGGCACTGGCCGTTCCAACCTCCCGAACCTGCCGGCGGAGTTTTCCAAGGTTCCGTTCAAGCGCGGCATTGTCGGCATGGCGCGCGCCCAGGATCCGAATTCGGCCAACAGCCAGTTTTTCATCATGTTCGCGGATGCGCCGCATCTCAATGGCCAGTACACCGTGATCGGTGAAGTGGTGTCTGGCATGCCGGCAATCGACAAGATCAAGCGCGGTGAACCGGTGGTCAATCCAGACCGCATCACGCGCATGCAGGTCGCAGCCGACGCCAAGAAGTAAGCGCATCAGATCTATTGCGAAAAATTTGCGTTGGGGTGGACGAAGCGCTCCGTCCCTTCGCGGTCGCCATGTATTCAAGCCGAAAAGATAAGAGGAAAAGCCATGAGCCAGAATGAAGACACGTTGATCCTTGAAACCACCAAAGGAAACGTGGTGGTCGCCATGCGCCCCGATCTTGCGCCGAACCATGTCGCGCGGATCAAGGAACTGGTGCGCTCCGGTTTCTACAATGGCGTTCCTTTTCATCGCGTGATTGACGGCTTCATGGCGCAGACCGGCTGTCCGTTGGGCACCGGGACGGGCGGATCGGGCCAGAAACTGAAGGCGGAATTTTCGCCGGAAAAACACAAGCGCGGCACGGTGTCGATGGCGCGGGCGCAGAATCCCGATTCCGGCGACAGCCAGTTCTTCATCTGCTTTGCGGACTCAACGTGGCTTGACGGCCAATATACGGTCTGGGGTCAGGTCACCGAAGGCATGGAGAATGTCGACAAGATCAAACGCGGCGAACCGGTCAGCGATCCGGACCGTATCGTGTCGGCGCGGATGGCGGCCGAAGCCGCTTGATCGAACCGCTTCTCCCGCCCGGTACCCAGGCTTGCCTGCGGTCCGTATGACATAGCGCAAGTCCGGCACGCGTGACTTGCGCTGGGAGAGGACCGTTTGCGGACCGATCTGTTCGATTTCGAACTTCCGGGGGAGCGGATTGCGCTGCGACCCGCGCAACCGCGCGACCGCGCCCAGCTGCTGGTGGTGCGGCCCGGCGACATGCCGGAATGGCAGGATCGGATCGTTCGCGATCTGCCGGATCTGCTGCGTCCAGGCGATGCATTGGTGGTCAATGACACCAAGGTCATTCCCGCCCGCTTGAAGGGGCGGCGCATTGGACGGGGTGATGTCGAACCGGCGATCGAGACAACGTTGATCGAACGGATTGACGGCTCGCACTGGCGGGCCTTCGTCAAACCCGCCAAGCGCCTCGCACCGGGGGATATCATCCGCTTTGGCGACGAGGGGCGCGTGTGCTTTCTCGGTCAGCTTGATGCAACCGTCGCCGAAAAAGGCGAAGGCGGGGCGGTAACGCTGGCCTTCGCCTATCATGACGCCTATCTCGATCAGGCAGTCGATGAGCGCGGCGAAATGCCGTTGCCGCCCTATATCGCCGCCCGGCGGCCGCCAGATGAGCGCGACCGCGCGGACTATCAAACTATCTTCGCGCATGACGAAGGCTCTGTGGCGGCTCCGACGGCGGGTCTGCATTTTACCGACGAATTGCTGGCACGACTTCGAGCAAGCCGGGGTCGCTGTTCATCGCGTGACGCTGCATGTCGGTGCCGGCACCTTTCTTCCGGTCAAGGTCGCGGACACCACGGATCACGTCATGCATGCCGAGCACGGCAGCGTCAGCGCCGAAACGGCGGCCGCGTTGAATGTCATTCGCGCAAACGGCGGCCGCATCGTTGCCTGCGGCTCAACGTCGTTGCGTCTGCTCGAAAGTGCGACCGGAGAAGACGGCGTCATCATGCCGTTCAATGGTGAGACTGCGATCTTCATCACGCCCGGCTACCGGTTTCGCGCGGTGGACGTGATGCTAACAAACTTTCACCTGCCGCGTTCGACCCTTTTTATGCTGGTCGCGGCGTTCTCGGGCCTCGATGTGATGCAGCGGGCCTACGCGCACGCGATCGCAACTCACTATCGCTTCTATTCCTACGGCGATGCCTGCCTGCTGTTTCCTTCGATCTAATAGGCGCACAAATGTCCTGGTACGGACCGGCTATTAAGGCCGCCGCTAGCCGGCTTGTCGGGTCTTGGCGTTGCGCTGCGATTGTGATTGGTGTGCCGGAATGAGTGAGAATTTTGCCTACAAGGTCTTGGCGACCGACGGTGCCGCGCGCATCGGCGAGATCGTGACGCCGCGCGGGATCGTGCGGACGCCGGCCTTCATGCCGGTCGGGACACAGGCGACGGTCAAGGGGCTGACACCGGAGGCGGTGCGCGAGACCGGCGCCGACATCGTGCTCGGGAATACCTACCATTTGATGCTGCGCCCAGGCGCGGAGCGGATCGCCGCGCTCGGGGGGTTGCACAATTTCATGCGCTGGCCGCGGCCGATCCTGACGGATTCAGGCGGCTTTCAGGTCATGTCTCTGTCGGAACTTCGCAAGGTCGAGGAGCGCGGCGTCACTTTCCGCTCGCATCTCGATGGCGCGACCGTGGAACTGACGCCGGAATGGGCGATCGCAATTCAGATGCTGCTGGGATCCGATATCGCGATGCAACTCGACGAATGCGTGCGGTTGCCGGCGACGCGCGAAGACATCGCGCGGGCGATGGAGTTGTCGCTGCGGTGGGCGGAGCGTTCCAAGCGCGCCTTCGAAGCCGCGCCGCCAAGTCGGGCTCTGTTTGGCATCGTCCAGGGCGGTGATGATCCTGAATTGCGCATCAAGAGCGCCAGCGCGCTCATCGATATCGGTTTTCCCGGCTATGCCATCGGCGGTCTTGCGGTCGGCGAACCGCAAGAAGCCATGCTTAAGATGATAGGGGAAGTCATCCCTGTGCTGCCCCGAGACCGGCCGCGCTATCTGATGGGTGTCGGCACGCCGGATGATCTGCTTGAAGCGGTCTTGCGCGGGATCGACATGTTCGATTGCGTCATGCCGACCCGGAATGGTCGGCACGGATTGGCTTTTACGCGTTTCGGTCCGATCAACCTGCGCAACGCACGGCATGCGGATGATCCGCGACCGCTTGATGAGGAGAGCGGCGATCCGGTCACGCACAGCTATTCGCGTGCCTACCTGCACCACTTGATGAAGGCCGGCGAAATGCTGGGCGCGACGCTGCTCTCGACCGTCAATCTGGCCTATTATCAGAGCCTGATGGCCGGCATGCGCGACGCAATCGCTGCCGGCACATTGATGGCGTTTTGCGATGACACGAAGCAGCGCTGGAGCCAAGGCGATTTGCCGCCGCGTTGAGTTTCAAGCTCGATGCCGCCGCCGCTTGGTGGGTCCATCCACGCGGTGGGCCACAATCCTTGAGGTTGCGCCAGAGAATTGCCGAAGGAGAATTTGCGCCGGCAACCCAACAGCGGCGGCGCCGATCGGATTTCGACTTCAACAGGAAAAAATCAGTCTTTTGCCAGGCAATTAGGCTGCGGCGCTCGCTGGAATCGTGACCGTGGTCCGGAACTCGTAGCCACAGGATTCGCAGCTCCATTGATGCCCGATCGCTCGTTCGCCGACATAGGTTGCGGCCGTTGAGGCGAACATATGGTCGCCGCAGCGCGGACAGCATGGCATGGTTTCCAGCCGTCCATACGGGGCCGCCTTGGTCGTCGCGTGATGTAGTCTCATGACGCGCCCTCCCGAGTACAGAGCCGATGCTCGACCTCTAATCCCCATCTGTGGCGGGGTTGCGACCTCAGCTTCACACTCCTGTGAGGCGAAGTAAACCCCTGCGAGCGGCCGTGCAATTCTTGCCAGAAACATGCGGTTAGGACTTCCCAAGCGCGGCCTGGCAGAAACGGCGAAATTTTTAGGCGATTTTGGCGGGATGTCAGGTCTGGCGGTTGGTGAGCCCGGTGGGACTCGAACCCACGACCCCATGATTAAAAGTCACGTGCTCTACCATCTGAGCTACGGGCTCTCCAGATCGGCGCGCGATTCAAATCGTCTTGCCGCGCATTGTGAGCGCGAGCGCCTCATCCACGCGGTGTGTAAGGGCCCACCGTGGCGCGGTCAATAGCGGTGTCGGAACGGTGTTGCGGCGCGATATTTGATATCAGGCCGAATGTCCGGTGTGATAGGTGTTGACATCGGCCGGGGTGGCGCGAAGCGCGTGAGGCCACCCTCTGCGCCGGGAAGGAGCCCCCAGATGCCGACTATCAATCGCATCGCCGATCTGCACGACGAGATCACCGCTTGGCGGCGCGATATCCACGCCCATCCCGAGTTGCAATACGACGTCCATCGCACCGCCGGGGTAGTGGCGGAAAAGCTCAAGGCGTTCGGCTGCGACGATGTCGTCACCGGGATTGGGCGGACCGGCGTGGTCGGTGTCATTCACGGCAGGGGCGGCGCGTCCAATGGGCCGCGCAAGGTCATTGGCCTGCGGGCCGATATGGACGCGTTGCCAATCGTTGAAGCCAATGACGTGCCGTACAAGTCGACCGTGCCGGGAAAAATGCATGCCTGTGGACATGACGGCCACACCGCCATGCTGCTTGGTGCCGCGCGTTATTTGGCGGAAACCCGAAATTTCAATGGTACGGCCGTCGTGATCTTTCAACCGGCCGAGGAGGGCGGCGCGGGTGCACGCGCGATGATCCAGGACGGCCTCATGGAGCGGTTCGGCATCGAGGAAGTCTACGGGATGCACAATTATCCCGGCCTGCCGCTGGGTGAGTTCGCCATCCGGCCCGGCGCCATCATGGCGTCGGCGGACCATCTGGTGATCAATATCGAGGGGGTTGGCGGACATGCCGCGCGGCCGCATCTGGCAATCGAACTCGGTGCTGGTCGGCGCGCAGATCATCAATAATCTGCAGTCGATCGTGTCACGCAACGTCGATCCACTGAAATCGGCGGTGGTCTCGATCTGCGTTTTCCAGGCGGGAACCACCGACAACGTCATTCCGCAGACCGCGATGCTGCGGGGAACGGTCCGCAGCCTCGCGCCGGAAGTGCGCGATCAGGCCGAGCAGCGCGTCAAGGAGATCGCGGAAGGCACGGCCAAGCTGTTCGGTGCCGAGGCACGGGTGAAGTACCATCGCGGCTATCCGGTCCTGAGCAACCATGAACGGGAAACGGATTTTGCAGCGTCCATCGCCACCGGGATCGCGGGACAAGAGCGCGTCGACGCGAACATGGCCCCGGTCATGGGCGCGGAGGATTTCTCCTATATGCTGCAGAAGCGGCCAGGCGCTTTCATCTTTGTCGGAAACGGCAAGAGCGGGGAACTTCACCACCCCAGCTATGATTTCAACGACGACGTCATTCCGTTTGGGACATCGTACTGGGTGCGCTTGGTGGAAACTGCCATGCCGGCATAAATGCCGGCCGCCGAAATTTGGCGGCCGCATTGAGGGTGCGACGCGCGAAGGCATCACCCCAGCGCCTTCAAATTAAGATGAAAGCGCTCTATCTCACTGATTGGTCGCATCTCCGGGCCGCGAACCGGTTTTCACCTTCGGGTCAAGCCCTTTGCAAGTCGGGCAGGTCCGACTTGCGCATTTATCATCCCAATCTCCGGTTAAACCGAGATTGGTGGCAGGCTTTCGGCTGGAAATGCTCTATGGCGTGGCTTCGTACCGGTTCTTCGCCGGAACCTGTGCCGCCGCCTTCCTCGCCGCGCTGCGACGCGGCACGACATCGGTCAGCCGGGCTTCGAGGCCTTGCCAATAGGCGAAGTCATTGAAGCGGCTGCACTCGAGCGCGGCGATGCCCACCGATGATAGGAACGGCAGGCTCTGGAGTATCAGCACCAGGGCGAAGATGTTGATTTCGGTGATCTGTGTGTAGTTGGTCGTGACCAGGGTGATGGCACCGACGATCAGCAGCGTGCCGAGGACGGCTTCCCAAAAGGCCGGGAAGTCCTGGCCCTTGCGGGTCGAGCCGCCCTTTGCGGTGCGCATGAAGGGCAGGCCTTCCTTGAACATGCCGATCGCGACGGCCCGCGCGACGGTCCATTGCACGGCCATCGCGGCAAAGATGGCGCCAATCATCTGCGAGGGCCGGATCGCAACACGCAGTGAATAGAGCGACACGAAATGCAAGACTGAGACCAGGAAGATCGCGATGATCGGTATGGTCAGGATCTTGTCGGGAACCGCGATGCCGGCAAATGCTACCACTGGCACCCACATTAGATTGAGGATCGCGACGGCAACGCCGATGGTTTCGGCACCCAGCCAATTCAGCCAGCCGAGCGCGAATTCGCGCTTCTGGTCGTTATTCAGGCGAGTTTGTCCCGGCAACAAGCTGCGCCAGTGCTTCTTCACGATCTCCAGACCGCCATAGGCCCAGCGGTGGCGCTGTTTGGCAAAGGCCTCGTAGGTGTCGGGCAGCAGTCCGTGGCCATAGCGGCGGTTGGTGTATTTGGCCTGCCATCCCTGTTCGAGAATGGTCAGTCCGAGGTCGGTGTCTTCGCAGATCGTATCGCTCGACCAGCCGCCGGCGCGTTCCAAGGCAGCGCGCCGGATCAGACACATCGTGCCGTGGACAATGATGGCATTGGTTTCGTTGCGCTGGACCATGCCGATGTCAAAGAAACCGGCATATTCACCGTTCATGACGTGATGCATGACCGAACGGTTGTCGTCGCGATGATCCTGTGGCGCCTGGATGAGGCCGACCGTCGGATCGGTGAAGTCAGGAACGAGGTCCCTCAGCCAATTCGGCTGCACCACATAGTCGGCGTCGATGATGCCGATGATCTGGGCGTCGTCGGCGGTGTGCTTGAGCGCGAGGCGCAAGGCGCCGGCCTTGAAGCCTGCTAGCTTCTCGGCGTTGACGAACTTGAACCGATCACCCAGGGTCTGGCAGTGCTCCGCGATCGGCACCCAAAACGCCGGGTCCGGCGTGTTGTTGATCACCATCACACATTCGAAATTGGGATAGTCGAGCCGGGCGACGGCATCCAGCGTCGCCTTCAGCATTTCGGGCGGCTCGCGGTAGGCCGGAATATGGATCGAGACCTTTGGCAGATCTTCGTCGGCCATCAATACCGGCGAGCGGATCAGGCGCCGCGGCGCTTTGCCGAACGCGATGGCGGCGATTTCCTCGATCCGCGCAAAGGCGATCACCACCAGCGGGACCAGCAGGGTCACTCCGATGCCAAGCGCGATCGACGAGCCGATGACGAAATAGTGGCCGTTCCAGAACGCAAATACGGTGGCGAACCAGGCTGCGATGATATTGGCGGTGATCGCCAGGAGCGCGGTTTGGCGGATGGTGGCGCCGGCGCGCTTGAGCAGCGGGAGCGACAACAGCAAACCGAGCAGGGCTGCCAATCCGGCGATCTTCCAATGTTCCGGACTGGCAATCGAACCGCTCCACGGGAACTTGACCTGCCGGTCGGCGTCGATCAGGCCCCAGTATGGTCCGACGCCGCCTTCGTTGGTCTTCCAGGGCTGGTCGATTGCCTCAACGATATTGTACTCGATACCGAGCGCCTGGGCGCGCGCGACAAAATCACGGATGACTTTGGCCTGCTCGACGCGCCCGGGCGTGGCGGCGTGCATGTTATAGCCGGCGCTCGGCCAGCCGAACTCGGCGATGACGATACGCTTGCCCGGATAGGCGCGCCGCAATTGCTCGTAAATGACGAGGGCCTGATCGACCGCCTGAACCTCGGAGAAGCCTTCCCAGTAGGGCAGGATGTGCGCGGCAATGAAATCGACGGCGGACGCGAGTTTGGGGTTTTCGAGCCAGACGCTGTAGATTTCGCCGGTGGTCACCGGAACCGAGGTCTGCCGTTTGACTTGGCGGATGGTCTTGATGAGTTCGTCGACCTTGATGTCGTCGCGGTAGATTGTTTCGTTGCCGACGAAGATGGCGTTGACGTTGCTGTTGTTGCGCGCAAGCTCGATCGCGGCTTTCAGTTCCCGGGCGTTGCGATCCTGGTTCTTGTCAATCCACGCGCCGACGGCGACCTTGAGACCAAGGTCAGCGGCGATGGGGGTGACCAGTTCGACGCCTCCCGTCGAGGAATAGGTTCGGATGGCGCGTGTATAGGCTGCCAGGACCTCAAGGTCGGAGCGGATGTCTTCCGCTGTCGGTCGGTCGCCGCGGTCTGGGTGCGCGGTTCGAGCGAACGGAGAGTATGAGACGCTGGCGAGCCGCCCAACGACATCGGGCGCATCCACCCGCCGCTCGGTTAGCGCCCACAGCCCAACATGTGCGCTTGCCACAAGCGCAATGACGGCGGCAATCGTACGCATTTCTTAGTAACCATGCGGGGCGGGGAAACAGGGACGCGAACCTGTCCCCTAGGTTCGTGCGGTCAACACCGATCTGCGATGTACGGCAGGGTCTGACAAGTTATTAGATAGGCAGATGCGATGGCGTTTTAATGGCACTTTCAATATCGAGCCATGAATATTTTTAGAGAAGGAGGGACCGCGCCAATCCTATTTGCTCGATGGCCGAACAGATCCTTCGGCATCGGTCGGTTTGGCCGAAGGCCGGCCATCGGGATTGATCCAGCAGGCAAAGGTCCGGGCGTCCAATTTTTCGAAAATTTTGGGATCGGCCTTGGGGTCGATGCGCGTGCCCTGGCGGATGAGGCAGCGGAAGGAGTTCTGAATATGACTGCGGGGGCAACCGAAGCGCCCGTAGAGTTCCAGATGGCGGAATGCGGTATCCAGATCGTCCCGCAGCAGAAGGGCTATGATGCGGCGGCCAAGCCAGACGCATTCCGGATAGCCGGCCGCGCCCTTTAGAGCCTGCGCGGCCTCGGCGAATTCTCGCGCTTCACGTTGGTACGCCGTTGCGCCGTTGCCGTCCTTGCCCGGTGTTTCCGAGGCCTTGGGAGCTCCGGTCTGGCTAAAGGCGGGCGTACTGGCGCCTCCCAACAACATGGTACAGACTAAAGCCGCCATGACCGGCACATGGTACCGATACACGTGGATTCGAATTTTTGTGAAACGACGTCCAGTCAAGAGACCCCCCAAGCGCGCCATGGCTTCCCTTGCCTCACCAGGATACACCATGCGCATCAAAATCTGCCCGCAATGGGGCGCAATGGCCGCAACTATCTGACCGCACTGGCGACGTTTTTTGGCGCCGAGCGCGCTACACTAGCGCTACGGCAATTGCGCCTGCAACAATCCCTGTGAGCCTGGTAGCAAACATCACCCGTCAGACGCGGCGGCGCGTCTTGGTTGGAAAAATGGTCTGGAGGCGCAATGGCGTTCATTGGCGGGTTGTTTGCGGCATCGGCGATGGCGATCGTGGCCTTTTGGGCCTGGCTGGGCGCGGCGATAGACATGCCACCGTCGCCATTGGCGCCGGGGGAAAAGCTGGCCTGCGTTTCTTACGCGCCGTTCCGGGGCAGCCAGAGCCCGCTCGACCCCACGATCCAGATTCCACCGGAACAGATCGAGCAGGACCTGCGGCAATTGGCGCAAGTCGCAAACTGTATTCGGACATATGCGACGGAGAAAGGGCTCGATCAGGTTCCCGCAATCGCAAAACGTCACGGCCTGAAGGTTCTTCAGGGCATCTGGGTATCGAACCGTCCAGACTTCGTTCGCCAGGAGGTCGAAACGGCCGTCGCCATCGCGCGGCGGTATCCGGATGTCGTTGCCGGTATCATCGTTGGTAACGAGGTGCTGTTGCGCGGAGAGATGCCGGCCGCAGACCTCATGAAGATCATCAAAAACGTGAAGTCACAGGTGAAAGTGCCGGTCACCTACGCCGACGTATGGGAGTTCTGGCTGCGCAACCGCCCGATTGCCGATGTGGTGGACTTCATCACCATCCACATTCTGCCGTATTGGGAGGACTTTCCGATCCCGGCGGAGCGGGCGGCGGCGCATCTTGATGAAATCCGCAAGTCGGTTGCCGCGGCCTTCCCGAACCGGGAAATCCTGATCGGCGAGACCGGGTGGCCGAGTGCCGGCCGCATGCGGGAGGGCGCATTGCCGTCGCGGGCAGATCAGGCACGGGTACTTCATGACGTGGTCGCGCTCGCCAAGCGGGAGGGTGTTCGCATCAACCTCATCGAGGCCTACGACCAACCCTGGAAGCGGCGCCTCGAAGGGACCGTCGGTGGACATTGGGGGCTGATCACCGATGCACCGCGGGCACGGAAATTCGTCTGGGGCGAGGCCGTTTCCAACCATCCGAACTGGCGTATGCAGGCTGGCAGCGGGATGATATTTGCCGCCGTCATCTTCGCGGCTGGCTACATAGGTATGCGCCGTTCGGGTACGCCAGCAGGGGTAACAAGACCCTGGATCGGGGTCGCGGCAATCGCGATCGTCGCGGGCAGTCTGATCGGCTGGGCGGTGGAAAACGCCTGGCTGGAGAGCCTCGGGCTTGAAGGATGGATACGGTCGCTGCTGTTGTTGACGGTCGCAATCATCGCCGCCGTTGCCGGTGCCGTGGCGACGGTCCGGGGAATTGGGATTCCGGCCTATGCCGTGATTCTCGGGCGGGCTGAAGACCGTGTGTCGGGGTGGGTTCCCGTTGTCCTTGGCTGGATCTGGATTTTGCTCGGGGTGATGGCGCTGCAAGCCGCACTTGGTCTGGTGTTCGATCCACGCTATCGCGATTTCCCCAATCCGTCGCTGACCATGGCGGTTGTGTCTTTTCTGGTGGTCAGCCTGGTTTGTTACCGGCAACCGGGGCGGCGATGTCCGGCGGAAACTCTGGCGGCTGGGGTATTGGCGTTGTCCGCCGTCTACATTGTCTTCAATGAGAGTTTCGCCAATTGGCAGGCGGTCTGGTTCTGCGCGGTACTACTGACGCTGGCTTTCATTCAGTGGCAGGTGCGGGGCGCGCCAGGCTCAGGACCAGAAGTGCGGCCGCAAGGGCCGACAGGTTGACGTTATAGAGCACGATGCCGAGGCCGCCGGCGATAAGCGTCACCGCGAACAGCACGAGTGAAGGCCGCAGGAGATTGAGCACAGCGGCCGCAATCGCGATGACGCCGAATACCGAATGTTGAAAAAGCACGGTCGCGACCTTGCGGCTGGCACATAGCCAAGTGTCCTGACCGGCGTCGCAGGCATTTGCAACCAACGAAACCTGCAACACCGTATAGCGCAGGTAGAGCGCATAGCCGATCGCGACAAACGCGATGACCAGGAGCCAATTGGTCTGTCGGGCAGTCGGCAGGAATAGCAGTCGTTGCGTTGCCATGTGATTTCCGTTCCGGGGCCATGATGGCGTGTCGTCACCGGGCCGGCAAGCCGGTTCGCCCCGCGGCGTGCGGGCTTGTCCGGGCGTTCAGAGACTTGAAATAAGTCTCTGATATGATGGCGAAAAGCCGAGACTTCTACAATCACTGGCGCGGCTTGGGTCCGGTTCGCCTTTGCCGGATCGGAATGGTCGGATATGACGGCGGCGGACGCGAGTCCACCGGTGGAGAGGCCAATGAACGATCGGACATGCTTGGCAATTGTCCTGGCTGCGGGTGAGGGCACCCGCATGCGCTCCCGAATGCCGAAGGTCCTGCATCGCATCGGCGGGCGCACGCTGCTGGCCTGCGTTCTGCAGGCCGTTGCAAAGGCCGGCAGTTCCAAGGTCGCCGTTGTCATCGGGCCGGACCACGACGCGGTTGGTGCCGAAGCGGTCAGGGCGATGCGCGACGTCACGACCTTTGTTCAGGCCACGCGGCGCGGGACCGCGGACGCCGTTCTGGCCGCCCGGGCGGTGCTCGATCAGGGCGCCGATGATGTTCTGATCGTGTTCGGTGACACGCCACTGATCCGTCCGGAGGTCCTGACCAGGTTGCGGCAGGTGATCGCCGACGGCGCTGCAGTCGCCGTCCTTGGATTTCGGCCAGCCGATCCGGCCGGTTATGGCCGGCTGCTGATGGAAGGCGATCGGTTGGTCGCCATTCGCGAGGAGCTTGACGCAAGCCCGATCGAGCAGGCGGTCGGCTTTTGCAATGGCGGACTGATGGCGATGTCTCGGGGAGCATGCGCTCGCGATCCTGGATCAGATCAGCGATCAAAATCGCAAACACGAATTCTATCTCACCGATGCTGTGGCGATTGCCTCGGCCATAGGACTGCGGACGGTCGCGCTGGAAACCGACGAGGACGACGTGCGCGGGATCAACACCAAAGCGCAACTCGCGGAAGCGGAAGCAGCCTTGCAACGCCGTCTGCGAGCGGCGGCCCTGGAGGCTGGCGTCACGCTGGTCGCGCCGGACACGGTTTTTCTATCGGCCGATACGAAATTCGGGCAGGACGTGATGGTCGAACCCTACGTCGTGTTCGGCGAGGGCGTCACCGTCGAAGACGAAGCCGTTATCCGCTCGTATTCGCATCTCGTAGAGACGAAGGTCGGCAAGGGGGCGATCATCGGCCCGTTCGCCCGGTTGCGGCCGGGTACGGTTCTTGAAGCGGGCGTCCACATCGGCAATTTCGTCGAGCTGAAAGCCGCCCATGTGGCGGCCGGTGCCAAGGCCAATCACCTCAGCTACATCGGAGACACTTCCATCGGACCAGGCGCCAATATCGGCGCCGGCACGATCACGTGCAACTACGATGGCTTCGGCAAGTATCGCACCGAGATCGGGGCGGGCGCTTTCATCGGATCGAATTCGGCTCTCGTGGCGCCGGTCAAGATCGGCGACGGCGCCTATGTCGGTTCCGGCTCCGTTATCACCACAGACGTTCCCGCCGACGCCCTAGCTATCGGACGCGGCCGACAGGAGGTCCGCACCGGCTGGGCGGCTCGGCTGCGAAAGAGCAAGCAGGCCGTTAAGGCAAAAGCCGGATCGGGCGACTGACGAATTGGAATGTTACTTTAACGCCGGTTCGCGTGCCGACGTTACCGTATGTCGTAGAAAGTGATTGTCGCCAGACCTTCTGCGCGTCCTAGAACGAAGGGCCGGACAGGTGGATTTTTACTGGCGCGCAGACGGCGATATCGGGGAAATTCGAGAGATATGTGCGGAATTGTCAGCAATACTCGGTCGTGAGCCGGTCGCGGAGCAACTGGTCGACGCTCTCAAGCGGCTGGAATATCGCGGCTATGATTCCGCCGGCGTGGCCACGCTGGAGGCCGGCAAAATCGTGCGACGGCGTGCCGAGGGCAAACTCAAGAACCTCGAAACCCGGCTCAGAAACGAGCCGCTCAATGGAATCCTCGGCATCGGCCATACCCGCTGGGCGACCCACGGGCGGCCGACGGAAATCAACGCCCATCCGCATGCAACCGAAGAGCTTGCGATCGTCCACAACGGCATCATCGAGAACTATCGCGAATTGCGTGAAGAACTCGAAGCGGACGGTGTGACGTTTTCGACCGACACAGACACCGAAGTGGTCGCGCATCTGGTCACGCCAGGAACTGAAAAGGGAATGGCCATTCGCCTGCCAATGCGGTCAAGGCGGCCTGGCCGGCTGCGACGGTGCCTTTGCGCTCGCCTTCCTGTTCGAGGGCGAAGAAGACCTGCTGATCGGCGCGCGAAAAGGAGCCCGCTCGCAGTCGGCTACGGCGACGGCGAGATGTTTCTGGGGTCCGACGCGATCGCGCTCGCGCCGTTCACCGATACGATCAGTTATCTGGAGGATGGCGACTGGGCGGTGATTTCCCGCCGCGGCGCCGAAGTACATGAAGCCGACGGCCACGTGGTCGAGCGGCCGATGCAGCAATCCATCGCGGCCGCGGTTCTGGTCGACAAGGGCAACCACCGCCATTTCATGGCGAAGGAAATCCATGAACAGCCGGAAGTCGTCGGCCATACGCTGGCGCAACTATATCGACATGACCGACAGGCGTGGTCGCTTGCCCGGCACGGTCCATTCGAATTCGGCAATATCGAGCGGCATCTCGATCTCCGCATGCGGCACCGCCTATTACGCCGGACTGATCGCCAAATACTGGTTTGAGACGTTTCGCACGCCTGCCGGTTGAAATCGACGTCGCGTCGGAATTTCGCTATCGCGAGGCGCCGATGCGAAGCAGGCGGTCTGGCGATCTTCATGTCGCAGTCCGGTGAGACCGCCGACACTTTGGCGACGCTTGCGCTACTGCCAAGGCGCACGGCGCAGAACGATCTGTCGGTCGTCAACGTGTCAGGAATCGACGATCGCACGGGAAAGCGATGTCAGTTGCCGACGTTGGCCGGGCCGGAGATCGGCGTCGCCTCGACCAAGGCATTCACCTGCCAGCTTGCGGTGCTGGCCTGTCTGGCGATTGCCGCCGGCCGGGCGCGCGGGTGTGCTGAGCGCAGGATGACGAGCGCAGCCTGGTGCGAGGCGCTGATCGAGGTGCCGCGGCATATGGCCGAGGCGCTGAAACTTGAGCCGCAGATCGAGCACCTCGCGCGCGACCTCGCCGAAAGCAAGGACGTGCTCTATCTCGGGCGCGGGACCAACTTTCCGGTCGCGCTCGAAGGCGCGCTCAAACTAAAGGAGATTTCCTACATCCATGCCGAGGGCTATGCCGCCGGCGAACTCAAGCATGGCCCGATCGCCCTGATCGACGAGACCATGCCGGTGGTGGTAATCGCGCCCCACGACCGCATTTTCGAAAAGACTGTTTCAAACATGCAGGAGGTGGCCGCGCGCGGGGGGCGGATCATCCTGGTCACCGACCCGGTTGGCGCCCGGGCCGTAGACATTGAATCGCTGGTGACCCTGATCCTGCCGGAGATGCCTGCGACCATCACGCCTCTGGTCTATGCGGTTCCGGTTCAGCTCCTCGCCTACCATACGGCCGTCGTCATGGGTACGGACGTCGATCAGCCGCGCAATCTGGCGAAGTCGGTCACTGTCGAGTAGCGGTTTCATCAGAATATCGCTGTGAAACCGGTGGCAGGCCGCCTTCGCAAATCAGCGACGATCGGATACGAGTTCTTCCGGCCGAAACGAGTCGTGCGTCTGAAAAATCCGGCTTTTTGCGCAGGAATGTGCGACAAGGCACGAAATTCGCAGTTGCAGTGACTACATGTGACCGGATTGGGGTTCCTCATCTCCGTATCCGAGGGTTAAAGCGTGACGAAGAAGGCCAATGATTCCAATGATTTGATGCCTCCGGTTGAAGCCGGCGGCGACAAACAGGGCGGACACGCGCCCGGAATCGGTAGTCGCATTCGTAACTATTTCCTGACTGGCCTCGTAGTCGTGGGGCCGGTGGCGATTACGCTTTATCTGACTTGGGCCTTCGTGACCTGGGTCGACGATCTGGTCCGGCCGTTCATACCGGTCAGCTATCGCCCGGAGACCTATCTCCCGGTTCGCATTCCCGGCACCGGTTTGGTGATCGCCTTTATTACAATTACCTTGTTAGGGTTCCTGACCGCGAACTTGGTCGGGCGGTCCCTGGTGGAAGCCGGCGAATACCTGCTCGACCGGATGCCGATCGTGCGGGCGGTCTACAAGAGCCTGAAGCAGGTTTTCGAGACCCTGTTCTCAAAATCCGGCACCAGCTTCCGCAAGGTCGGCCTGGTTGAATTTCCTTCGCCTGGCATGTGGTCGCTGGTTTTCCTGTCGCAGCCGCCAGGTCCCGAAGTCGCCGAACGGCTGCCGGGCCAGGAAGAGCATGTCTCGGTGTTCCTGCCGTGCACTCCCAACCCGACAACGGGATTTTTCTTCTACATTCCGAAGCGCGACATCATCGAACTTGATGTTTCGCCTGAGACGGCCGCAACGCTGATCATGTCCGCAGGGTTGATCCAGCCGGGTGCGCCGGACCAGCAAAAGCGGCTCGCGGCCATTGCCGAGGCGGCGAAGGTTGCGCGGGCCGCTCGGCCGCCGCAAGCCAATCTGCCGCCGAAGAGCCGACCGACGGAAGCGGCCGAATAGCCTAGAGTGCAACTCAGGCGAATTGAAGCGCAGTAACCCGCGAATATCTTGGTTTGTCGGATGATCTTATCGGAAAAGTCTGCAACTTTTCCGTATCATACTCTAACCGGCGCGGATCAACTGGATCGCGGCATCGCGCTCGAACAGATAAAGCAACTGGCGTAACGCCTCGCCGCGCGCGCTTGAAAGTTTTGGATCCTTTACCAGAACCAGTTGCGCATCGTCTCGGGCGGCCGGCAGCAACTTGTCATGGACATCGAGGCGCGCGACGCGGAACCCCGGCATGCCGGATTGCCGGGTTCCGAGCAGATCGCCTTCTCCGCGTAGCCGAAGATCCTCTTCGGCAATCCGGAATCCGTCTTGGCTGTCGCGCATGATTGCCAAGCGCGCCTTGGCGGTTTCGCCGAGTGGTGCACGGTATAGCAGCAGGCAGGTCGAGCGTTCGCTGCCGCGACCGATGCGTCCGCGCAATTGATGAAGCTGGGCGAGCCCGAAGCGTTCGGCGTGCTCGATGACCATGACGGTTGCTTCCGGCACATCGACGCCGACTTCGATCACCGTGGTTGCCACCAGCAGGCGGAGGTCGCCGGCCGCGAAACGGGCCATCGTGCGGTCCTTCTCGGGTCCTTTCATCCGGCCATGCACCAGACCGACCTGGTCGCCGAACCGTTCGGACAGAACTGCGAAACGGTCCTGCGCGGCAGCAATATCAACGTTCTCGGACTCTTCGACGAGCGGGCAGACCCAGAACACGCGCTTGCCGTCGGCGATCGCGCGGCCCACGGCGTCAACAGTTTCCTCCAGGCGTTCCAATGGAATCGTTCGGGTGTCGATCGGCAGGCGGCCGGCCGGTTTCTCGCGCAGTTCGGAAATGTCCATATCGCCAAAAGACGTGAGGACAAGCGTGCGCGGTATCGGTGTCGCGGTCAGGACCAGCATGTCGACGGCTTCGCCCTTGCGGGCAAGCGCCAACCGCTGATGCACGCCGAAGCGATGTTGTTCATCGACGATAGCGAGCGCGAGGTCGCGAAAGACAACGTCGTCCTGAAACAGAGCGTGGGTGCCGACCAGAAGATCGATATCGCCGGATACGAGCCGCTGCAGAAGCCGGTTCCGTTCCGGTCCGCGCTCGCGGCCGGTCAGGATTTCCGCGCGCAGGCCGGCGGCCTTTGCGAAGGGCTCGATGGTCTGGAAATGCTGGCGGGCGAGAATCTCCGTCGGCGCCATGAGCGCGGCCTGATGTCCGGCTTCGACCACGACAGCGGCGGCAAGAAGGGCAACAACCGTCTTGCCCGCGCCGACATCGCCCTGCAGCAGGCGCAGCATACGCTGAGGCTTGGCGAGATCGGACGCGATGTCGGCGATCGCCTTGTCCTGGGAACTAGTCAACACATAGGGCAGCTTGGCGATGATCCGTTGCCGAAGCCGGCCATCGCCGATGGCGGTGCGACCGGCCGGCCTGCGCAGATTGGCGCGCACCAGAGCAAGTGCGAGTTGTCCGGCCACGAGTTCGTCATAGGCTAGCCGCAACCATGCCGGTGCATCTGGCGCAAGATCGCCCGGCGTTTCCGGCCGGTGCAACTGTCGCAAAGCGCTGGCGAAGGTCGGAAACGTATTCCTGGCGCGCCATGCGCCATCCTGCCACTCGGGCAATTCCGGCAACCGCGTGAGCGCGGCATCGACGGCGCGGCGCAGATGGCCGGCGCCGAGCCCCTCGGTCAGCGGATATACCGGTTCAACAAGCGGCAGTTTGGCAAGACCGGCCTCGTCGACGATGCGGTCGGGGTGCACCATTTGCAGCATGCCGTCGTAAAGCGCGGCGGTGCCCGAAACGTAGCGGACTTCGCCGACCGGCAGCAGGCGTTCGAGGTAGTCCTTGCGGGGACTGAAAAAGGTGAGCGTGATGTCGCCTGTTTCGTCGTGGGCATAGATGCGATAGGGCGCGCGCGAGCGCGGTGGCGGCGGTCGATGCTGGTCGATCGTCACCGCGACGGTGACGACGGTGTCCGGCATGACATCGCGCAGCTTCGGTCGTGCCCGGCGATCGATCCAGCCGCTCGGCAGATGAAACAGCAGATCGATGACCCGCGGGGTGTCGTCACGGCCGAGCAGGCGCCGGTAAAGCCGTTCCTGCTTCGGGCCGATGCCGGGCAGGTCGGTTACGGCTGCGAACAGAGGATTGAGGATCGATGGCCGCATGGCTGTCCCGATTTGCTTTCAAATCCATGCTGGCCTGCCACAGACGGTGAGGCAATGGAGCGATGTCTCCGAAAACAATGGCATTCGGCCCCTGACATTTGCATGTGGCACCGCTATATCAAACCGCGCCCGGCACCGTCCGGGCATTTGGCGTTACGAATAAGGCCTTTGGTGGCGGCATGACGGGAATGACGCGGTCGAGCGAGGGTTTGGATGTACGGCGCCGGCGGTTGTTGTTCCGCGCCTGGCACCGCGGCATGCGGGAAACCGACCTGATCATGGGCCGATTTGCCGACGCTCACATTGCGACACTGTCCGATCCCGAACTCGACGCGTTCGAGCAACTGATGGAGGTGCTCGATCGCGACGTCCTGGCTTGGGTGACCGGGGAGATGCAACCTCCCGGAACCTACGACACGGCATTGCTGAAACGATTGCGGGATTTCCATTGGGACGGTGACGGCGGGAGGAACGCCTGACATGGCGCGGTCTCCCATGCATTCGGCAGCCCGCTCGCCGGCCGAATCGCTGAAGACCGGTCAGGCACTGACTCTTCGCGTCGGTGGCCGACGGGGCGGAAGGCCTCGTCTTTGCAGACCTTGCCCGCGCGGTCGCCGCGCGCGCTGACGCACCAGCAACCAGCCTGATGGTCATCTGCCGCGACGGTCCGCGGACTGGCGGCTGTTGTCGCGCGCGCTTGCGTTTTTCGCGCCCGACATCGTGACGCTGGAATTTCCGGCCTGGGATTGCCAGCCCTACGACCGGGTGTCGCCGCATGCCGGCGTCGTTGCCCAACGCATGACGACGTTATCGCGACTGGCTGGCGGTCAAGGGGCGTGACCGGCCCTCGATCCTGCTTACCACCGTCAATGCGGTCCTGCAGCGCGTGCCGGCGCACCCAGTGCTGGCGCGGCAATCGCTGTCGTTTGCGCCCGGCAACATTCTCGACATGGAGCACGTCACCAAGTGGTTGGAGCTTAACGGCTACATGCGTGCGTCCACCGTCCGGGAGTCCGGTGAATATGCCGTGCGCGGCGGCATTATCGATCTGTTCCCACCGGGAATGGACGTGCCGGTCAGGCTCGATTTCTTCGGAGATTTGCTGGAATCCGATCCGCACCTTCGATCCCGAAACCCAGCGGACCGCGGAGCAGCTGCGCGCGCTCGATCTGGTTCCGGTGGCCGAGTTTCAGTTGACGAGCGATACTATCCGCCGGTTCCGGCTCGGCTATGTCGAGGCGTTCGGCGCCGCTAACGACGATCCGCTCTACGAGGCGGTTAGTGAGGGCCGGCGTTACGCCGGCATGGAACATTGGCTGCCGCTATTCCACGACCGGCTCGATACGCTGTTCGATTATGTGCCCGACACGCCGATCGCGCTTGAATCCCTGGCAGAGGACGCCGTGCGCGAGCGGTTGGTGCAGATCGCGGACTATTATGACGCCCGTGCCGAGGCACTGCGGCAGAAGGATCTCGGACCGGTCTACAAGCCGCTGCCGGCCGATCGGCTCTATCTTGCGGAGGCCGAGTGGCAGACCCGCCTTGCGGACTCGGCAGTCGCCAAACTGACGCCTTTCGCGGTTCCGGATGAAACCGGCGCGGTTGTCGACATTGCCGCGCGCGCGGGACGGAACTTCGCGCCCGAGCGGGCACAGCCCGACGGCAATGTGTTTGATGCGGTCAAGAGCCATGTGGAAACGCTACAGGCCGGCGGCCGCCACGTGATCATTGCGCTGTGGAGCGATGGCTCGCGTGATCGCATGAGCCATGTTCTGTCCGACCACGGCCTGTTGAATCTCGCTAATGTGACATCATGGGCGGACGCGCTCAGCCTGCCGTGCCATCAGATCGCGCTTGCGGTGCTGGGGCTGGAAGGTGGTTTCGAGACCGCCGACGTCGCCGTCATCAGCGAGCAGGATATTCTCGGCGACCGGCTGGTGCGGCCGCGGCGCGCGACCCGGCGCGCTGAAAACTTCATCGCTGAAGCGACCAATCTGAATGCCGGTGATCTGGTGGTGCATGTCGATCACGGCATCGGACGCTTCATCGGATTGAAAACGATCGAGGCGGCCGGCGCGCCGCACGATTGCCTCGAACTGCATTATGCCGGCGGCGACAAATTGTTCCTGCCGGTCGAGAACATCGAACTGCTGTCACGCTACGGCGCGGAGGAAACCAGCGTCGATCTTGACCGGCTGGGCGGTGGCGCCTGGCAGGCGCGCAAGGCGCGGATGAAGAGCCGCATCCGTGAAATGGCGGCCGAACTGATCAAGATCGCTGCGGCTCGTCTGGTGCGGGAGGCACCGCGGCTCGCGGTCGGACACGGCGCCTATGACGAATTCTGCGCGGGCTTTCCCTACGAAGAGACCGACGACCAGGAAACCGCGATTGCGGCGGTGCTTGACGATCTAACGGCCGGACGGCCGATGGACCGGCTGGTGTGCGGTGATGTCGGGTTCGGCAAAACCGAGGTCGCGTTGCGCGCGGCCTTCGTCAGCGTGATGGACGGCAAGCAGGTTGCAGTCGTCGTGCCGACGACATTGCTTGCGCGCCAGCATACCAAGACCTTTATCGAGCGCTTTCGCGGCTTCCCGGTTCATGTCGGGCAGGCCTCGCGGCTGGTCTCGTCGAATGAACTCGCGCGGGTCAAGAAGGGCATCGCAGATGGTGGCATCGACATCGTCGTCGGCACCCATGCGCTGCTCGGCAAGAGCATCAAGTTCAAGGACCTCGGGTTGCTGATCGTCGACGAAGAACAGCATTTCGGTGTCGGCCATAAGGAGCGATTGAAGCAGCTGCGCGCCGAGGTCCACGTGCTGACTTTGACCGCGACGCCGATCCCGCGCACCTTGCAATTGGCACTCACCGGCGTGCGCGATCTGTCGATCATCGCCTCGCCGCCGGTCGATCGCCTGGCGGTGCGCACTTTCGTGGCGCCGTTCGATCCCCTGATCGTGCGCGAGGCGCTGTTGCGCGAACGTTACCGTGGTGGCCAGGCGTTTTATGTCTGCCCGCGCATCGAGGACCTCGCGGGCGCCAAGGATTTTCTCGACAAGACCGTACCGGAGGTGCGGGTCGCGGTGGCGCATGGCCAGATGCCGGCCGCGGTGCTGGAAGACATCATGTCGGCGTTCTATGACGGCAAGTACGACGTGCTGTTGTCGACGACGATCGTCGAATCCGGGCTCGACATTCCGAGCGCGAATACGCTCATCGTGCACCGCGCCGATATGTTCGGGCTGGCGCAGCTCTATCAGTTGCGCGGCCGGGTGGGGCGGTCGAAGACACGGGCCTATGCGCTGTTCACCCTGCCTGCGGAAAAGAAAATCACGGCGCAGGCGGAGCGGCGTCTCAAGGTGCTGCAATCGCTCGATACGCTCGGCGCCGGCTTTCAGCTTGCCTCACACGATCTCGACATCCGCGGTGCGGGCAATCTGCTCGGCGATGAACAGTCCGGACACATCAAGGAAGTCGGCTTCGAGCTTTATCAGCAGATGCTCGAAGAGGCGGTCGCGAGCCTGAAGGCCGGCGGCGCCGAACCGCTTGAAGATACCTGGTCGCCACAGATTACGATCGGCACGCCGGTTCTCATTCCGGAAGACTATGTCGCCGATCTGTCAATTCGTCTCGGGTTGTACCGCCGGCTCGCGGATCTGGAGGAGGACCGCGACATCGAGGCCTTCGGCGCGGAACTGGTCGACCGGTTCGGCAAATTGCCGATCGAAGTCGAGCATCTACTGAAGATCGTCGCCATCAAGTCGTTGTGCCGCCGCGCCAACATCGAAAAGGTGGAAGCCGGTCCGAAGGGATGCTCGCTGGTGTTCCGCGACAATACCTTCGCGGAGCCCGAGCGGCTGGTCGCCTATATCCGGCAGCAGGGCCCGGCCGCTCGGGTGCGACCGGATATGAAGGTTGTTTTCTTCGAGGACTGGGAAACCCCTGAGGACCGGCTGAAAGGCACGACCGCGATCCTACGTGATCTCGCCCGGCTTGCCGCGCCCGCCAAGGCCGCATGAGGTTCTTGTAATTTGGCTATCAGCCTGTACGGTTGGTACGGAGGCTCTGGTTACATTCGCATCGCTGAAACTGATGCGAAAAGTTATCACCATGCGGTATTTGACTACTTGTCTCATCCTATATGCGCCTGACATCATCGCTGATGACGGCAGGGTACAGGGGAGGGGACTGATGGGAAACAGCCACGGATACCGACGTCTGTTTGCGGCAATGCTGTTTGCTGCAAGCGCTCTGTCCTGCGGTGCGATGACGACACCCGCAACCGCGCTCAGTTCCGCGATCAGCCACATGTATTCCATGACGTCGACATCGCCGCCGACGGCGCAGCAAATGATTGTCTGTTATGGATTTGGCTGTCGTCTGCGATACATCCTGGCATTCAGTCCGCGCGATCGTGCTGCGCTTGCGAGCATCCTTGCCGCCGGTAGCGGTTCCGCGGCGGCCGAGCGTAACGCGGTTGCGAAAGCGGTCATCTGGTTCGATCGGCGCGTCGGGCCAGCCACCGGAACCTCAAAACGTGTCGCCAATGCCGACGTACGCGCCTTGGATGACGATCATAATTTTGATTGCTGGGACACCACCCGCAACACCACCAGCCTGCTGCTTGTGCTGCAATATTGGGGTCTGCTGCGGCATCACACGGTCGCCGATCCGGTCTATCGCGGCAACGTGTTTCGCGGGCAATTGCCGCACAACACGGCCGTGCTGACGGACAAGAAGACCAAGCACGACTGGGCCTTCGACATGTGGACGGTGGGCTATGCCAAGCCGCCGGACGTGATGCCGGTCGAGAAGTGGCTTAGCGAAAGATAGCCAGGTTTATTTCTGCACCTTGACGCCGCTCGCCTTGACGATCTCGGCCCATTTCGGCCGCTCTTCGGCAAGGAAGGCGGCGAAGTCCTGCGGTGTTCCGGGCCGGGCTTCGAGACCGCGCTTGCCCATCCGCGCCTTGGTCTGCGGATCGTCCAGAACCGCGTTCACCGCCTTGTTGAGTTTCTCGATAATGGGTTCCGGCGTGCCCTTGGGCGCCACCAACCCGACCCAGAAGCCGAGTGCAATTCCAGGGAACCCGCTTTCGATCATGGTCGGCACATCGGGCAATTGCCCGTAGCGCTGCGGACCCCAGACGGAAATCGCCCGCACCTTGCCTTGCTGGATCAGCGGAAGCAGCGTCGCCGCGGTGCCGATGTTGAGATGGATGCGGCCGCCAAGCATGTCGGTCACGGCCTGCGCGCCGCCCTTGTAGGGAATGCTCGCAACGCTGAGGTCGGTGCGGTGCTTGAGCCACTCGCCGACGAGCTGCGGCGCGGTGCCCTGGCCAAAACCGAAATTCAGCGTGTTCGGGTGCGCTTTCGCATAGGCCACGAATTCCGGCACCGTCTTGACCGGCAGCGACGGCGGCACGATCGTCACCCAGGAGCTGAAGGCGACATTGGCGACCGGCGCGAAATCCATGAGCGGATCGTAGGGCAGGTTGGTATACATCGCCGGCGCAAGCACCAGGCTCGAACTATCGAACAAGATCGTATAGCCGTCAGGATCCGCGGCGGCGGCCGCCTTGGTGCCGATGGTGGTGCCGGCGCCGGGACGATTGTCGATCACGACCGGCTGCCCCAGACGCGACGACAGCCCGTCGGCGATTAGCCGCGCCACCACGTCAACCGGTGAGCCCGGCGTGAAGGGGACGATCATCTTGATTGGACGGGTGGGATAGTCCTGGGCGGCCGCCTCGATGCCCGGGGTGATAGCGGCCGCGAACAGCACCAGCGACAAGGTCCGTAACAAACTGCGTCGTGCAATCATTGTCAGGATCTCCTTGTCGCTGGCGCTGATGGTTTCCGCGTGTCCGACTGGAAGTGCTCGTATTCCGTCAGACATAGACCGTCTTCATCTGGCCTTCCGGATAGCGCGTGCCGGCGGCGGCGCCGACCGGGAAAGCTTCGACAGTTCGGCGACCTCGGCGGCGCTCAGCTTGACGTCGAGCGCACCGAGATTTTCCTCCAGCCGCTCTTTGCGCTTGGTGCCGGGGATCGGGATGATGTCTTCGCCCTGCGCCAGCACCCAGGCGAGCGCGATTTGCGCCGGTGTGCAGCCCTTCTTGCGGCCATGGCGATTCAACGGCATCCACCAGATGGCGGTTCTTGCGAGAGGTTTTCGCCCTTGAACCGCGGGTGATCGGCGCGGCGGTCGTTGGCGACGTCTTCCGCCGAGTTCACCGTCCGGTCAGCAAGCTGCGGCCAAGCGGCGAGTAGGGGACATAGGACATGCCGAGCGCGCGCGTCACCGGCAGCGTTTCTTCCGCCTCTTTGCGGTAGAGCAGCGAATATTCGCTTTCCAGCGCGACCATCGGATGCACCTTGGCCGCGCGCCGGATGGTCTCCGGGCTCGCTTCCGACAGGCCGAGCCAGCGAACCTTGCCCTGCTCGACCAGCCGCTTCATCGCGCCGACGGTGTCCTCGATCGGCGTATTGGGGTCGACGCGGTGCTGGAAGTAGACATCGATCACATCGATGCCGAGCCGCTTCAGGCTCGCTTCGCATGCCTCCTGCACATAGGCGGGCGTGCCGTCCATGACGGTGCCCTGCGGCCCGCGCTTCTGGCCGAACTTGGTGGCGACGATCGACCTTGTCGCGATAGCCGCCCTTGAGCGCCCTGCCGAGCAACGGTTTCGTTTTGTCCGTTACCATAGGCGTCGGAGGAATCGAGGAAGTTCACGCCGCGGTCGATCGCGTATTGGATGAACTTGACTGCTTCCTCGTCATCCGATGGGCCATAGAGGCCGGAGAGCGACATCAGCCCAGGCTGAGTGCGGAGACCTGCGGGCCGTTCTTTCCAATTCTGCGCATTTCCATAGCGGAACCTCTCAGCGTACCGATTGCGAAAACGAGTGAAAGCGATAGTGTGGTTATTCGGCCGCGACACGCTTGGCGAATTCCGGAGCGGCGCGCGCGATGGCTTCGGCAAGTTGTTCGGGCGGCTGCGCCCCGGAGACCGCAAGCACGCCGCCGAAGATGAAACACGGCACGCCTTCGATGCCGGCTTCCTTGGCGACATTGGCCTCGCGTTCGACCAATTCAACGTCAACGTCGCTGGCGAGTTTGGCGCGTATGGCTTCCGCATCCAGGCCGCAATCGACAGCCGCGCCGACGAGAACGTCGCGATCGGAAAGGTCCGCGCCTTCGGTGAAATAAAGATCCATCAAGCGCTGCTTCATACGCGCCGCATTGCCCTCGGTGCCGGCCCACAGGATTAGGCGATGACAATCGATGGTGTTGGGCTGGCGTGCCATTTTATCGATCGCATAGGTCAGGCCTTCGCTGGCTGCTGCCGCGGCGACCCGCTTGGCGATGCCCTCGTAGCGCTCTGGCGAGCCGAATTTCGTGGTCAGATAGTCTTTGCGGCTCATGCCTTCGCGCGGAACCCAGGGATTGAGAAAATACGGACGCCAACGGATCTCGACCGGAATGTCGGGCTGCAAAGCGACTGCCTTTTCCAGCCGGCGTTTGCCGATGAAGCACCACGGGCAGACGACGTCTGAAACGACATCGATGACCAGGGGTGTCGGTGCTGCACGATCAAGATCGGAAACTGAATCGGACATGGGGGCGAATCCTCGAAAGGCGTGGTGGCAGCCGCGATCTTTGGTCGCTTGAAATTATCGTTCGAAAATGGGTCGGCAAAGCCCGGTAACATTCTGTTTTATCGCACGAACAGCCCGGAAAGGTCTGTGACCATTCGGTTCCATGCGATGCGGGCGGCACTTTAGACGGTCTGTCAGCCGACAGCAATTGCGGGATCGGCGGCGATCCGGCTCAGCAGGGAGGAGAGGTCGTCGGTCGGCTTGAGAGTTGCCAACGTTACCGTCGGCACGGCGAGGCGCCGATCGACATCCGACGCGCTCAGGGTCTGCGCCACGGCACTGGCAACCTGGCGTGCGACCACGTGGGCGGTGCGGAGATCGGTGTCGTTGAACGCGCACAGGATGGAGCCATCGTCCAGCCAGCAGGCGAAGTCGGTGCTGCGAACGAGCCGGCTGAAGTTCCGCACCATTTCCAGACGCGCACGTTGGTTGCTCTGGTGCGGAAAGGCAAAACGCGCGACAGACAGATTGCCGCCGTTCTCGATGATCTCGGTCACCACCTGGCCGAGTTGATACTCGAATGCTTCTTCGGTCATCAGGCCGGTTTTGGGATCGATCATGCCGTTGCTGTCGAGCGACTTCAGCTTGCGCTGCAGCCGGGCGGCGAAGGCATGATTGCGGATCAGCGGAAAGAAGCGTTCGACAAATCGATCGACGTTGCCGTCGTCGCGCACGAGGTTCGGCAATCGCTCGTCATTGACCAGCCGCGCGACCGAACCGAACAGGCCGACGGGCAGCGTGCGATAGCGTGAAATCCTCGGCGATCATCGTGAGCAATGCCTCGACCACGCGGGTCGGGAAGCCGTCTCCGATGATCACGCCCTCGATGTCGCGGGCATTGAGGTGCCGCGCGGCGTTCTCGACACTGAAGGCGCCGAGCACGCGGACGCGCTCGCCGATGGCGACGGTCAAATTCGGATAGGCGCGGCCGCGACCGAGCGCCAATACAGTGGCCTCATTCAATGGGTCGTCTGAACCGGTATAGGCGAGCGACCGGTCGTCGGCGCGTTCCGCGTCCATGCGCCGTTGAGCCGTCGCGTAGAGGCTGCGCACGCGCAGGCAATATCCAACCCGGGCGACAAGCCGTTCGGTTGTATCGTCCATGCCGACCGGAATCGCCCCGGGGACCGCCGGGCCGATATCCCCGCGGACACGGCCGAGGACTGGAAGCCACGGCCCGTTCCAGGATTCGATGCACGCCAGAAAGTCCTGAACGGCTGCTTCCGAGGCGGGAGGTTCAGGGTCGGCGATGATCACGGCCACCGGCTTGACCTCGGCGATTGCCGTGGCCGCACCCTGCCAACGCGTCTGGACGATCGGAAAAGCTCCGGCGACCGTGAGTGTTTCGATTAAATCGGCGGCCGCGCCTTCAGCGACGACAACCATCGGACCTATGAGCGGCATGGCGGCCTGTTGGATGCAATTGGACCGCGCGATCTTACGGTTCGGCTGTTAACGGCTGGTCAACGCGATTGCCGATGCCACCATGTTTCCGGCAGATAGCCGTAGACCGACGTGGTCTTGGGCCGTTCGGTGCGGGTCCAGCGCGCCAGCCATTGGTCCGGAAGATAGAACAACGGAACGACATAAGACCCTGAAATCAGCACCCGGTCGAGCGCCCGCACCGCAGCGACAAAATCGGTGCGACTGCGGGCTTGTAACAGCGCCTTGATCATGGCGTCGGCGGCGTGGCTCTTCATGCCCATGTAGTTGCGCGTGCCGTCAACGTCGGCTGCGGCCGAGCCCCAATAGAAGCTCTGTTCATTGCCCGGCGACAAGGATTGGTCCCAGCGGTTTTCGATCATGTCAAAGTCGTAGGTCGTCTTGCGTCGATCGAATTGCACGGCATCGACGTTGCGGACGCTGGCCTCGATGCCGGCGCGCTGCAATTGTTTGGCGTAGAGCAAGGCCAGGCGCTCCTGATCGCGATCGACCACCAGGATTTCAAATCGAAAGGGCTCGCCGGTCGCGCGGGAAAAGAGTTTGGTGCCGCGCAGCTCATACCCGGCCGCCGTCAGCAAATCGAGCGCATGCCGGAGAACTTCGCGGTCGCGACCGGAACCATCATGGACGGTTGGCGTCCAAGTGCCATTCATGACGTCGGGGCGCACAGCACCCGGAAAAGGCGCGAGCAGCGCGCGCTCGCGAGCGTCCGCGGGGCGCTGATAGGCGGAGAGTTCGGAGCCCTGATAGAAGCTCGCCGTTCGCCGATACAGATCAAAAAACAAATTGCGGTTGACCCAGGTCGCGTCGAACAACGCGGCGAGGGCCTCGCGTACGCGGATGTCGGAAAAGATCGGGCGGCGGGTATTGAACACGAACGCGCGCATCGGCTTCGGCAGGCCGTTCGGTAGCGCCTCCTTGACGACGCGGCCAGATCGTACCGCGGGAAAGTCGTAGCCGGTCTGCCACCGGCCCGGATCGAACTCCGGGCGGAAGTCGAAAAGACCTTTCTTGAAGGCTTCGAATTGTGAATTGGCGTCGCGATAAAAATCGTAGCGGATCTCGTCGAAATTCCAGAAGCCCCGGTTCACGGCGAGATTGCGGCCCCAATAGTCAGGGTTGCGCTTCAGGGTGACACGCTTGCCGGCGGCCACTTCGCTGACGACATAGGGCCCGCTGCCGACCGGTGCGGTCAGCGTCGTTTCCTCAAATTTTGCGGGATCGATGGCGTGTTTGGCGAGCACCGGCATCAGGCCAAGGATCAATGGCAGTTCGCGGTCACCGCCGGTGCCGAGGTCGAACCGCACCGCACGGTCGCCGATCGCCTCGGCTTTGACAACCTTGGAATAATAGGTGCGATGATTGGGCCGGCCCTTGTCGCGCAGGATCTCCCAGGAAAAGATCACGTCCTCCGCAGTGACGGGCCGGCCGTCGGAAAAGCGCGCCGCCGGATTGAGATTGAAAATCACATAGCTGCGGGCGTCATCGGTTTCGACGGTTTCGGCCAGAAGACCGTAAAGCGTGAACGGCTCGTTATAGCCGCGCGTCATCAGGCTTTCGATGACGTAGCCGCGGATCGCCTGCAGCGCCAAGCCGCGGACGATCAGGGGATTGAGGCTGTCGAACGTGCCGAGCACGCCGTGGACCATGCGGCCGCCTTTCGGGGCCGACGGGTTGACGTAGCGAAAGTGCTGAAAGTCGGGCGGAAGCGCAGGCTCGCCGTGCATGGTGATCGCGTGTTGGGGACCAGCCAATGCGGGATGGCCGGTGGCAAGAGCCAGTCCCATCCCGGCGATAATCGCCAGTCCGAGCCGTACCAACCGGTCGTGCAGAAATGGACCGGAGAAAATATTCGGACTCGGTCGGTTCATGTTGATATTTCGTCTGCTCTGGTGTGGGCGGTTGATTGTATCACCGGCAACAGGATCAAACCGTGAATAGTGACGTACAATCGTCGCAGCCGGGGCGTAACAGCGGTGATCGAATTTGTGCCGGATCATGTCTTCAGTGACTGTTTAAGGCTTTATCGCGTCGATAAATTCCGCTATCAGGCTGTCGGAGCCCGGGTCACGCTCTCGCCGTATTTGGCGCCCACAGCGCGCGGGAATTTTTCGCACATTCAGTGCGACTTCTCGCGGCGTGAATGACAAACAGGGGAAGCCTATTCCATGCTTTTGAGGTCCTTGCCGACTCCGGCCAATTCGAGGGTAAGAGCACTCGTCGGCATCATGGCGGCGGCGATGTTCACTGCGTTTGTGGTCCCGGAAGCGATCGCGCAGACGCCGCAGCCACGCCCCCGCCAAACGCAGCGCGCCGCGCCGAAGGCACCGCCAGCGCAGGCGCAGCCGGCGCAGCCCAATGGCGCAAATCCCCAGCAGCCGAAGCTGATCTTTTCGCCGTGGACAAAATTCTGCCTGAAGGGCAAGCAGGCCGGCGCGAAGGAAGTGTGTTTCACTGGTAAAGACGGCCGGATCGAATCCGGCATGCCGGTGGTCGCGGCGGTGATCATCGAGCCGGAAGGACAGCCGAAGAAGGTGTTGCGCGTCACGCTGCCGCTTGGAATGTCGTTGCAGCCCGGTACACGCGTCATCATCGATCAGGGCCAGCCCATGACGGGCGCCTATGTGATCTGTTTCCAGAACGGCTGCATGGCGGACTATGAAGCGACCAGTGACCTGGTCGACAAGATGAAGAAGGGCAGCAATCTGGTGGTGCAGGGGATCAATGGCAGCGGTCAGCCGATCAGCCTGGTTGTTCCTCTCAACGACTTCTCCAAAGCCTATGAGGGCGCGCCGACCGATCCGAAGGTGTTCGAGGCCCAACAGAAGAAGTTGCAGGACGAATTGCAGCGCCGGGCCGATGAGGCGCGCAAGCGGTTGCAAGGCGCCAAGCCGAAATAACACGAACTTGCGGCAGGCCCGCAAAGGGCCAACGCAGCTCTCGATCAAGGCGCGCGCAAGCGCGCCTTTTTCGTATCAATTCAGGAGATTGTTGCGCGGGCGATAGGTGCCGGCGTCGTCAGGCTCGAAAATTTCGTCGACCTGAGGATGGCGGATCGGCTCACCGGAATTGTCGGGTAGCAGGTTCTGCTCCGAGACGTAGGCGATGTATTCGGTTTCGGCGTTTTCCGCGAACAAGTGGTAAAAGGGCTGATCCTTGTCCGGGCGGGCTTCCGCCGGGATCGATTCATACCACTCTTCGGTATTGTCAAAGATCGGGTCGATATCGAAAATCACGCCGCGAAATGGAAAAACGCGGTGGCGGACCACCTGTCCAATCTGGAACTTGGCAAAACGGGGCTTGGTCATACGGAAACGTGGGTCCTTATTCCTTATTGCGAATACGCAGATAGTCTCCGGTTGGATTGATGGCTAGAGGGCAAGGTTATCGCCTATCTCGGCCCAGGCTACAAACCATAGCGTTCGGCCAGTTCCGGGTCCTTTTCTGCAACCAGGTGGGCAAGATCGACGATCACCTTGGCCTGTTTCCATGTGGCATCATCCTGCATCTTGCCATCGATCATGACCGCGCCGGTACCGTCGGGCATGGCGGCGAGGATTTTTAGTGCAAACGCTACTTCCGCCGGATCGGGTGCAAAGACCCGCTTGGCGATCGGAATTTGGTTCGGATGCAGCGTCCATGCGCCGGCGCATCCCATCAGAAAGGCGTTGCGGAACTGGGCTTCGCAAGCCGCGGCGTCGCTAAAATCACCAAATGGGCCGTAAAACGGCTTGATTCCGGCCGCCGCGCAAGCGTCGACCATCTTCGCCAGGGTGTAGTGCCAGGGATCCTGCTGGGCGGCATACCCGGCTTGATCCGACCGGCGACGGATCGGCAACACCCGATAGTCCGGATGCCCGCCGCCGACGCGCGTCGTCTTCATGGCGCGCGATGCGGCGAGATCGGCCGGCCCTAGGCTCATTCCATGCATGCGCGGCGATGCCGTTGCGATATCGGCGACGTTATTGACGCCTTCGGCGGTCTCAAGAATAGCGTGGATCAGGATCGGCTTCTGACGCGCGTATTTGGCCTCGAGCTGCGCCAGCAATTGGTCGAGATAGTGGATATCCCAGACCCCATCGACCTTGGGTAACATCACCACATCGAGCTTGTTGCCGACGGCGGCAACGATCTCGGTGAGGTCATCGAGTGCCCAGGGCGAGTTCAGGGCATTGATGCGGGTCCACAGGCCGGTCGTGCCGAAGTCGCACGTTTTCGCCATGGTGATGAACCCGGCCCGGGCGGCCTCCTTGGCGTCGGCCGGGATGGCGTCTTCCAGGTTCCCGAGAACGACGTCCACCTCGCGCACCAGTTTCGGCACCTTGGCCCGCAGCTTCTCAATGTGCGGCGGGACGAAATGGATCATTCGCTCCAGCCTGACCGGCAAGTCGCGCATTGGCGCCGGAGCGCCGACCGCGAGCGGTTTGAAGAAATTGCGGGGGAGTTTCATCGTGTTGTCGGCCGATCCGGATTCCGCTGGAGGGCGCAAAGCGGCGCGCTGCCGTGAATGGCACGCCGGTATAATTGCAAATACAAGATTTGTGCCAATTAACGCCTAGAATTTGGAAAACGAGTGGTTCGATTTTAAAGTTCGCATCACGTTTCAGCCGGCGCCCTTGCGAATGTTAGAATCAAAGGACCACTAGCAAATCTATGTTTTTAGTGGAGTTTTGGATTTGACATTCGCTTTGCTGATCTGCTGCCAGGTGGATAGCGAATGTCAAATCCACTCCACTAGGTATCGTTCATGGCCGTCAACTGCCACATCAGCAGCCGCCAACCGTTCTGCCGGCGCACATAAAGCGCGGCGACGTGGAAGTCGCCGGAGCGCAGGCGACCATCAACTTCGACCTGTTGGGCGCAGAAATAGGTCAGGCTGGCGGTGCGCGCATCCACCATTTTCAGCTCGAACAGTTGGGGCTTGTGCGCGGTCAGGCGCAAGCGTGGAAACAGGCCGTCGAGGAGTTGCGCTTTTGACAGCCGTCCGAAGGCATTGATCTCGATGAAATCATCATCAAGCAAGGTTGCGAGCCGCTCGCGGTCGTGATCAAGCCACGCCTGGGTTCGCGCCTGCTCCAACGCGATCAGGGTGCTGGCGACCGCGTCCACCGCGTCGGCGGTAGCCTTGTGATTACTCTCCAACCGTTCCTGCACCGGCCGTCACCTCCGACTCTGCGCTATTTTATGGCAGTTGAAGGCAAATACCAAAGTCTGTGACTGGCGGTCCAAGCCCGCGCAAGGGAAGACCGATTGGCTTGTCTATAGAACCTCACCGCGCATCAGCTTCGGCTGAGCGGCGGCCGGCGCGATGCCCTCGCGCATGACAGTGCGGCGCAGCGGTCCGATCCGGTCGAGCAGCCAAAGTCCGAGCCCACGGGCGCCCTGGACCGGAAGGAAGCTGCTGAGAAGGCTGCGGTTGAGCAGATCGACCGCGAACGTGCGGCCGCCGATGTCGGCACGGCGCCAGGCGTCATAGCGCGCCAATTTCTCCGGCGATCCTGGGTCGGCGTGGTCGCGGTGTGCTTCCACCGCCAGTTCGGCAATGCTGGCGCCATCGCGCAAGCCGAGATTGAGGCCCTGGGCGCCGATCGGCGGAATGACGTGGGCCGCTTCGCCGACCAGCGCCACCCGGTTTGCGGCGACCGTGCGCGCGTTTTCCACCGCCAGTGGGAACAGCCCACGTCCCGGTTCCACCGAAACTTTTCCCAAAATCGAGTGCGAGCGCCGTTCGATTTCGGCGCTGATTGCGGTGTCGTCGAACTTCATCAATCGGCGCGCCTGCGCGGGACCGACCACGAACACCAGGCTGGAGCGCTGCCCGGGGAGTGGTACCAGGGTGAAAGGTCCGGTCTCGGTATGGAATTCGGTCGACGTGTCGTGATGCGGACGGGTGTGGGCAAAGTTGAACGTCAGGGCGGTCTGTGGATAACGCCAGCCGTCGGTCTCAATGCCGGCGGCGCGGCGGCACAGCGAATGACGGCCATCGGCGCCGATGACAAGCCGGCCGTTCAGGCGCTCGCCGCTTGTCAGCGTGATCGTGGCCTGTTCGTCGCCGATCGCTATGTCCTCGGCCTCGCCGGCAAAGAGCGTGAGCGCGGGCAACGCCCGGGCGCGGGCCTCCAGGGCAGCGACGAGGTAACGGTTCTCGATGTTGTAGCCGAAGGCATCCTGGCCGATCTCGCCGGCATCGAAATGAACCTCCGGCGCCCGCAGCAGCCGCGCGGTATCATCGATGATCCGCATCGTCCGCAGCGGTGCGGCATTGGGCCGGCAGGCCTCCCATATTCCAAGCGTTTCGAGCGCGGTGACGGACCCGGCGAGCAAAGCCGTGGTGCGGTGGTCCTTCTCGGACAGTGGTTTTGCCACCAGAACGGTCGCGATGTCGGCATTGGCCAGCGCGATCGCGGCCATCAGTCCGGCGGGGCCGCCGCCAACGACAATAATGTCCGCTGATTGCTGGGGCATTGTAAGATTTCAGTCTGCCGCGATGTGCACTTTTTCGTCGTCGTTTCCTAGAGCATTTCCAGGCGAAGTGGAAACCGGTTCGCCGTCCGGAAATGCGACAAATCAAGACGATAGAGCGCTTTCGTGATTCAACGAAAATCAAAAGCGGTTCAGTCGTTTCCGGTGCGTCTGGCGAGGGGCGGTCGCGCTGCGGGATGGCCGCAATTCCGTTCGCGCGGTCAATGGACTATGGGATAGGCGGTGCAAACATTTCATCGACCTGCGACGAAGACCATGTCCGAGACCACCCCGGACCGGTCGTTACCGCATTTGAATCCGCCCGCGGCCCGGTTGGGCGCGGCCTTCGCCCGGCCGCGTCTGATCGCGGTCCTGTGCGTGGTTGGTCTCGCCATGCTTGGCTGGCTTTACCTCGCTCTGATGGTGGCTGGGATGGTGGGGAGCGGGCAGGCCGGTGCGCTTGGGCCCGGCATGGGCTGGCTCGCCGTTTTGCAGAGTAACGACCTCGACGGGTTTGGACGGGCATTGCTCGACGCGCTGTGCCGTCCGAGTTTCGGCGGAGAGGCCGCGCGCCATTTCGGCATGCCGTCCGCGGGCGCCTGGAGCCTGACCGATTTCGCGCTGATATTCCTGATGTGGTGCGCAATGGTGCTGGCGATGATGCTGCCGAGTGCCGGGCCGATGATCCTCACCTATGCGGAGATTGCCGATACCGCAGCGCGCAAGGGCGAGCCTGCCGTGTCTCCGCTCGTTCTCGCCGCCGGTTATGGCGCGGTCTGGCTTGGATTTGCCGGCGTTGCCACGCTGGCACAGGGCGGACTGTCCCGCCTGGCGCTGATCGATCCGGCGATGGCCTCGACCAGTACGCTGTTTTCCGGTGCCGTGTTTATCGGTGCCGGGGTCTATCAGTTCTCCTCACTGAAACATTCCTGCGTGACGCGCTGCCAGAATCCGTTTCCATTCTTCTTCGCCAATTGGACGACGGCCGTGCGTTCGGTGTTCCGGCTTGGGTTGCGCCAGGGGCTCTATTGTCTTGGTTGCTGCTGGGCCATGATGCTGGTGATGTTCGCGGTCGGGCTGATGAACGTGGTGTGGATGGCCGCACTCGGTATCGTGATGACGCTGGAGAAGATCGCGACGACAACGCGGTTCAGCCGCATTGTCGGCGTGGCCCTGAGTTTGGTTGGGATCGTCTTCATCGCGTCCGCAGTTATCGCGCATTGGCCGGCGGCGGCAGGTTGAGGCTCAAACAAAACTTAAATGACGGTGGGAGAAAGCGGCATGGCGGCGAATACGACCTGGTCACTGCGCGGGGAAATGACCCTGTCGTGCAATTGCACACTGTTCTGCCCCTGCGTCTTGTCGCTCGGCCTGCATCCGCCGACGGAAGGGTTTTGCCAGACATGGGCCGCCATCCGGATCGATGAAGGCCAGTGCGGCAAGGTCGATCTCGGCGGCATCAATGCCTGCCTGATGATGGAAATTCCCGGATCGATGTCGCGCGGCAACTGGACGGTCGGACTTATGGTCGACAAATCCGCCTCGACCGCGGCGTTCAAGAGCCTGACCGACATCATGACGGGAAAGCTCGGCGGCTCGACCCATCTGATGACCATTCTGGTCGGCACATTTCTCGAACCGCAGCGCGTGCCGATTTCGTATCGGACCGAAGGCGAGACCCGTCTCATCAACGTCGATCAGATTGTCGAAGGCACGATCAATCCGATTCCGGGCAAGACCAAGGGTGAGAACGTGATCATCCGCAACAGCAATTATTGGATCTCGCCGGATGTCACGGTTGCGCGCGCCGACAAATCGCGCTTGCGCACCCTCGGACGCAACTGGAATTTTGCCGGCCGCTCGGCGGAGATTTGCCAGCTCGATTGGGGAAACACCTGAGAGGGGCGACAGGGCTCCGGTGAGGGAATGGCATCCGACAACGATCATCCCGCTTTGCCGCCCCGGAATGAGGTTGCCGTCCGGAACGGCGATCGTGTCCGCGCATTTCTGGTTCATATTTTCACCGCGAGCGGCGCCGCCCTGGCGCTATTGGCCCTTATCGCAGCCAGCCAGCTTCAATGGACGCTGATGTTTGTCTGGCTGGGAATTGCACTGATCGTCGATGGCCTGGACGGCCCTATCGCGCGGCGGCTCAAGGTTGGCGAGACGCTGCCGCGCTGGTCGGGCGACGTGCTCGATCTGGTCGTCGACTATCTGACCTACGTGTTCATCCCGGCCTATGCGATGACCATGAGCGGGTTGTTGCCGCAAAGTCTGGCGATTCCGCTCGGCGTGGCCGTTGCCATGACCGGCGTGATCTATTTCGCCGACCGCAACATGAAGTTCGCCGACAATTGTTTTCGCGGCTTTCCGACCTTGTGGAATGTGGTGGCGCTGTACCTTTTTGTTCTCAAGCCGTCGCCGCCGCTGGCCGCGCTGCTCATTATTTTGTGTTCGATATGGACTTTTCTGCCTTGGAGATTCGTGCATCCGTTGCGGGTCGTGTATCTGCGCACGGTCACGCTCGCCGCGGTTGGTGTCTGGTCGGCATTTGCAATCACGGCGGTGGCGTTCAAGCTAGAACCGCCGATGTGGGTGCGGGCTGGGCTCGTGGGAATCGGGCTCTACATCGCAGTGATCGGCATGATCCAAGGGGTGATAACAAGACGATGATGGAACTTCTGGCCGATCCGAATGCCTGGGCAGCGCTGCTGACCTTGACGGCGCTCGAAATTGTTCTGGGCATCGACAATATCGTCTTCATTTCAGTCCTGACGTCACGGCTGGATGAGCCGCGCGCGCGCCGCGCGCGGCAGATCGGCTTGTCGCTGGCCTTCGTGTTCCGCGTCATCATGCTGGCCGGACTGACCTGGTTGATCGGTCTGACCGAACCGGTCGTGACCGTCTTCGGTCTGGCGCTGTCCTGGCGCGACCTGATCCTGGTCGGTGGCGGGCTGTTTCTGATCGCCAAGGCGACCCACGAAATCCACGCCGAGATCGAAGCCGAAGTACGAGGAATCGGCGCCGTCGGCGGCGGGCAAGGCGTTTGCCATCACCGTCGTTCAAGTGATTTTGATCGATCTGGTGTTTTCGCTGGATTCGATCATCACCGCCATCGGCATGGCGGAGGATCTCGAGGTGATGATCGCCGCGGTCGTCATTGCGATGATCGTAATGTATCTGGCGGCCGGACCGGTCGGCGAATTCATCAAGGAGCATCCGACCACCAAGATGCTGGCGCTGGCGTTCCTGCTGCTGATCGGCATGGCGTTGGTGGCCGACGGCTTCGATTTCCATATTCCGCGCGGGTACATCTATTTCGCCATGGCGTTCGCTGGCGGCGTGGAGTTCTTCAATGTGATCGCGCGTCGCAATCGGCGCCGCCGGAGTAGGGGCTGATTGCCGGGGCCTTGCAAAGCCGCGTCCGGCGCTATATCGGGCTCGCGGTCGCCTTGATCCGCCGGTCGCGCTGCGCGACCATGCCCGTGCCGACGGGGCGGGCGTCCCGCCGCAAGCGTCGGGGCGCCTTCATCAATAATGCAGAGTTTCAATTCAGGAGAAACGTCCATGGTTGCTGCGGTCCGAGTTCATAAGGTTGGCGGCCCCGAGGTGCTGACCTATGAGGAAATTGAGGTGGGGGCGCCGGGTGACGGGCCAGATCCGCATCAAGCAGCATGCCTGCGGCCTCAACTACATCGACACCTATTTCCGGTCCGGGATGTACCCGGCGGCTTCGATGCCGTTCGTCGCCGGCAATGAGGGCGCAGGCGAAGTCGTCGCAGTCGGCGCCGGCGTCACCGACTTCAAGGTCGGTGACCGCGTCGGCCTATGTCGCGGCACTCGGCGGCTATTCGGCCGAGCGGCTGTTGCCGGCCGACCGTGCAGTCAAGCTGCCCGACGCCATCAGCTATCAGCAGGCGGCTGGCATGATGCTCAAGGGCATGACGGTGCAATATCTGCTCAACCAGACCTTCAAGGTCGAGAAGGGCATGAACGTCCTGATCCATGCCGCCGCCGGCGGTGTCGGCCTGATCGCCTGCCAATGGGCGAATGCGCTCGGCGCCAATGTGATCGGCACTGTCGGTTCGAAGGACAAGGCGGAACTCGCCAAGGCGAACGGCTGCCACCACACCATTCTCTATCGCGAGGAAGACTTCGTCGCGCGCGTCAAGGAGATCACCGGTGGCGCGATGTGCAGCGTGGTCTATGACGGCGTCGGCAAGATGACGTTCCCGGCGTCACTCGACTGCCTCGAGCCGCGCGGCACGTTCGTGAGCTATGGCAGCGCGTCCGGCCCGATCGAGGCGTTCAACATCAATATCCTGCAGACCAAGGGCTCGCTGTACTGCACGCGTCCGACCCTGATCCACTACACCGCGACGCGTGCCGACCTGTTGAAGACCGCCGATGATCTTTTCAAGATGGTGACCAGCGGCAAGGTCAAGATCCCGATCAATCAGAAATATGCGTTGAAGGACGCGCAGCAGGCGCACCGCGATCTGGAAAGCCGCGGAACGACCGGTTCGACCATATTGGTGCCCTGATCGCAAATGTTCTCAAAGCTGGCGCGTCGTTTGGCGCGCCAGCAACATTGTCGAATTCAATTTCCCAGTGTTTTGGCCAACGCGGCAAAGCCGTCCGGATCGGGACGCCCGCGCTTGATCCAGCCGAGTCCGACAACCGGTATTGAGCCGGCGAAGCGGGCAAGCTCCGCCGTGATGTCGGCCACCGGAATCTTGCTGCCCTCCGTCTGATTGACCACCAGTGCCGCGATCGAGAGATTGCGCCGCGCGACGACGTCGAGCGCCGTCAGCGTGTGGCTGATGGTGCCGAGATAGGAGCCGACGACCAGGATCAAGGGAGCATGGAGTATCACCATCCAGTCGAGCACGGTGCGCTGGTCGTCGATCGGAACCATGATGCCGCCGATGCCCTCGATCAGCAGCACATCGCGCCGTCGCGCGACGACGCGGCGCGAATACTCGACAATGGCGTTAAAATCGACGCTGCGGTTTTCCTTCTGGGCCGCCATGTCCGGCGACAGCGCCGCCGCGTAGCGGAACGGCGCGACGCGCTCGATTTCGTCTGGCGTGACCGGGCGGCTCAAGTGCGCCGAGCAGGGTGCCGGGATCGCTGGTCTTCGGCACGCTTGGGATCGAAGTCGGTGACGATCGGCTTGACCGCATCAACGTCGCGGCCAGCGGTGCGATAGATGGCGGATGAGGCCGGACATGACATAGGTCTTGCCGATACCGGTGCCGGTTGACGTGACAAAATAGGTGCTCATCGTCGGCTCAATTAACGCACTTGCGTTGACAAGATGCGTTCGCGGATGACTTCGGCAAGTCGCGCGATCTCTTCGTCAGGATGTTTCGCCGTAAAAGCTCATGCGCAAACGGGCGGTCCCCTCCGGTACGGTCGGCGGCCGGATCGCGACCACAAGAAATCCAAGTTCTTCCAGCATACGTGATGCGTCTAGTGCGGACGCGGCATCGCCAAGCACAACCGGGACGATCGGGCTTTGCGCGTCGGCAGCCCGGCGCGTTGTGTGAACGCCTTGGCCTTGGCGCAGCGGCAAAGCGCAATAGTCCGGTTCGGTTTCGATCACATCGATCGCGGCGATGGCGGCTGCCGACATCGCCGGCGGCAGGCCGGTCGAATAGATCAGGGTGCGGGACGCGGTTGCGGACCAGGTCGCATGACCGGCGTCGAGGCGCAGAGATAGCCGCCATAGCCGCCGACAGCCTTCGACAGGGTCCCCATCTGCAGCGGGACGTCGACTGGCTGGCCGTGCGCGAAGCTCGAGCCGCGTCCGTTGCCGATGACGCCGATGCCGTGCGCGTCGTCGGTCATCAGCCAGGCATCATGCTCCAGCGCCAGTCGGCTCGAGCGCGGCGAGCGGGGCGAGATCGCCATCCATGGAGAACACGCCGTCGGTGACGATCATGGCGTTGCGGTATCGATGGCGGTGCTCGCTTCAGCAGGTCTCCGGCGTGCGAGACATCGTTGTGACGGAACGGAGCACGTCGGCCTGCGCACAGTTGGCTGCCGGCCCACAGGCAGGCGTGCGCAAGCGCATCGACCAGGAACAGGTCTCGCGGCCCGATCAGCGTCGGGATGATGCCGGCATTGGCGAGATAGCCGGAGCCGAAAACGCATGCGTCCTCGGTGCCCTTGAGGCGCGCGAGCCGGCGCTCCAGCTGCGCGAGCAGCGGATGGTTGCCGGTGACCAGCCGCGAGGCGCCGGCGCCGACGCCATAGGTCCCGATCGCCGCAATCGCTGCCGCCTTGACCTCCGGATGATGGGTCAGGTTGAGATAGTCGTTGCAGGAGAACGAAACAGCCGGCGGCCCTGGCGCGTGACCGCAGATGCCGTCCGTCGCGCGACGGTGTCGCGCAGCCCCGGCGCAGGTTACGGCGCTCGATCGTCGAGTCAGCTTGGCGGCTTGCGAAATC
The DNA here is from genome assembly GCA_963806815.1 of uncultured Alphaproteobacteria bacterium. GTDB lineage: Bacteria > Pseudomonadota > Alphaproteobacteria > Rhizobiales > Xanthobacteraceae > CAWDZJ01. The sequence goes on from CAWDZJ010000019.1 coordinate 113,418, forward strand.
GTCGAGCGACTGGCATGGCACGGGCGCGCCGAAATTTCCGTTGTCGGTCAATGGCAGTTGGGCAGGTATAGGGGCACGAAGTGCGCCGCGATGAAAGCAACAATGACGGCTCAAAGTCCCGCATGGCAGAGCGAGCCGGATTGGTATCGCGCCGGGCTCGACCAATCTGGCTGCCCTATGCGCAGATGAAGACCGTCCGGCCGCCGCTCGCCGGTGGCGCGCACCGACGGCTGCCGGATTGTGCTCGCCGACGGGCGCGAACTGATCGACGGCATCGCCTCCTGGTGGACCGCCTGCCACGGCTACAATCATCCGCACATCCGCGCGGCGGTGGAGCGCCAGCTTGCGCGCCATGCCGCATGTGATGTTCGGCGGCATGGTGCACGAGCCGGCGCTGCGACTGGCGCGGCGGCTGGCCGCGCTGCTGCCGGGCGATCTCGAGCGCGTGTTCTTCTCCGAGTCGGGTTCGGTCGCGGTCGAAGTCGCCATGAAGATGGCGGTGCAGTTCTGGCTCAATCGCGGCGATCGCGGGCGCACCAAGTTTGTCGCCTTCACCGGCGGCTATCATGGCGACACCACTGGCGACGATGGCGGTGTGCGATCCGGCCGAGGGCATGCACCGCCTGTTCCGGGGTTGCTGCCCGAGCACATCATCGTCGACCTTCCGCAGGACGACGCGAGCACGCGCGGCGTTCGAGCGCTGCCTGGAGCAGCATGCGGACGAAATTGCCGGCATCATCGTCGAGCCGCTGGTGCAGGGCGCGGGCGGCATGCGCTTTCACGATCGCGGACGTGCTGCGCCGGTTGCGCGCGGCGGCCGACCGCCATGGACTGCTGCTGATCTTCGACGAAATCTTCACCGGCTTTGGCCGCACCGGGAGCGATGTTCGCCTGCGAAGCGGCCGGCGTCGTGCCGGACATCATCACGCTTGTCAAAGCGTTGACCGGCGGAACCTTGCCGCTCGCGGCGACGATTGCCGCAAGCGCGCGTGTTCGACGCGTTCTGGTCGGATGATCCGCCGCCACGCGCTTGATGCATGGGCCGACCTATATGGGCAATCCGCTGGCCTGCGCCGCGGCCAATGCCTCGCTCGATCTGTTCGAACGCGAGCCGCGGCTTGCTCAGGTTGCCGCGATAACGGAGCAGCTGCGCGTGGGCTTGGCGCCATGCCGGGATGTTGCCCGGCGTCACGTGATGTGCGCGTGACTGGGCGCGATCGGCGCGGTCGAACTCGACCGCATCGACGATCTCGACGCATGCGCGCACGGTTCATTCGACGAAGGCGTGTTCATCCGGCCGTTCGGCAAGATCGTCTATCTGACGCCGGCCTTTACCATTGGCACCGACGACTTGACCAAATTGACGCGCGCAATCGTCACCGTATTGCGTGCGCGAAAATATTAGGTTGGAAGCGCCCTCGGCTTCATCCCGACGTCAGGCCACGCGGGGAAAAATTCAGGTCGAGCGTCTTCCAGTCCTTGTACTTCTTCGCCGGCAACATGCTGAAGGGCTGGCAGCTTTTCAGCGCTTGCTCAGCGCTCTTGACCAGTGCCGGACCGTGACGCGATGCGCTGGCCTGGATCAGGGAGGGATCGGCGGTCAGGGTTCCCTTGCGTGACAGCGATATCCGCATCGTGACCATGAGTTTTTCACCCGACGCGATGCCTGGCGGTGAAGACCAGCACTTGTCGATGTGCGCTTTCAATGCAGCAAGCTCGGGCTTGGAAAATTTCTCAGTGCCTTTTTTTGGTGGTCCCCCGACCGGTGAATCGGGAATGACCAGGATGGCGCCGAACTGCTTTGCCAGCCGGAAGGCGGCTTCTTCTCGTTCCTTCTCGAGTTCCTCCGGAGTTGGCTGGGCCTTCTCAGCTTCCTTCGGCTTCGGTTGTTCCTTGGCGTCGGCCTCGGTCTGCTGCGGCATCGGAATCTCGACGGGCTTAGGCGGCGCGATCGGCGGCTGGTCGGGAACGATCCTCTGCGGCGGCTCCGGCGGCGGCTGCGGCTGCGGGGCAGGGTCAAGCTTCGCGTTCGGGGCCGGAGTTGGCGCCATCGCGCCGGCGGCCTGCTGGGGCTTTTCGGGCGGCTTCTCCTGTTTACTCTCCGCCGGCTGGCCCTGCTTTTTTTCGGCCGGCTGCTCCGGCTTTTTTTCGGCCGGTTGGCTCTGCTTGTTGTCGGCTGTTTTTTCCGCTGTTTGCGATTTTTCCCCTGCCTGCGACTTTTCCCCTGTTTCCGACTTTTCCCCTGCTTCCGACTTTTCTCCGGTTTCCGACTTTTTCGCGATTTTGAGGGCGAGTTCGGATGGCGAAATAAGGTCGACCATCACCGGCTTGGTGTTCAAGGGTTCATAGGGCTTGTGGCTGCTCAACATCACCAGCACGAATAGCCCGAACAAGGCCACATGAGCCGTGATCGAGGCTATGACGCCAATAGGCATGCGCAATCCTGTCCGGGGCACTCAACTCGGCTTCTAAAGCATTTCCCGGCGAAGGGGAAACCGGTTCGCCGTCCGGAACGGCGATAAAACAAGAAGATAAGCCGATTTCATGATGCAGTCGGAGATGATGGCGCTCTCATCTGCAGGGACCGGAAGATCGCGCAGCACATTTATCTCGATGCGGCAGAGGGCACTCAAAATCCAACCGCACTGCCATGGAGATCATAGGCGTCCGCGCGGTCGATCCTGACGGTGGCGATCTCGCCAACCCGCAGTGGCCGGCGGCTGGCGACATAAACGCTGCCGTCGATCTCCGGCGCGTCACCTTTGCTGCGGCCCTTGGCGACCGTGGGACCGACTGCGTCAATGATGACCTGCTGACGGGTGCCGACTTTGCGTTTGAGGCGGCGCGCCGAGATCGCCTGCTGGCGCTGCATGAAGCGGTGCCAGCGCTCCTCCTTGATTGCGTCGGGGACGAGCGCGGCGAGATCGTTCGAGGTGGCGCCCGCGACCGGCTCGTAGCGGAAGCAGCCGACCCGGTCGAGTTCGGCCGCGTCCAGCCAGTCGAGCAGGAAGGCGAAATCCTCCTCGGTCTCACCTGGAAATCCGACAATGAAGGTCGACCGGATGGTGAGGTCGGGACAGACCTCGCGCCAGCGTTGTATACGGTCCAGCGTTTTCTCCTGGGCCGCCGGCCGCTTCATCCGTCGCAACACGTCAGGGCTGGCGTGCTGGAATGGGATGTCGAGATATGGCAGCACCTTGCCGTCGGCCATCAGCGGAATGACTTCGTCGACGTGCGGGTAGGGATAGACATAATGCAGGCGCACCCACGCACCCAGTTCGCCGAGCGCTGATGCGAGATCGAAGAAGCGCGCACGCACAGCGCGGTCCTTCCAGGGGCTTTCGGCATATTTCAGATCGACGCCGTAAGCCGAGGTGTCCTGCGAGATCACCAGCAGTTCCTTGACGCCGGCCGCGACCAGCCGTTCGGCCTCGCGCAGGACGTCGGCCGCCGGCCGGGAGACCAGATCGCCGCGGAGTTTTGGGATGATGCAGAACGTGCAGCGGTTGCTGCAACCCTCTGAAATCTTGAGATAAGCGTAGTGACGCGGGGTGAGCTTCACGCCTTCCGGGCGGCACCAGGTCGAGGAACGGATCGTGCGGCCGCGCCACGGCACGATGCACGGCATCGAGCACGCTTTCGTATTGCTGCGGACCGGTGACCGCCAGCACGCCCGGATAGCGCTCCGTGATCTTCTCAGGCTCCGCGCCCATGCAGCCGGTGACGATCACCTTGCCGTTTTCGGTCAAGGCTTCTCCGATCGCCGACAGTGATTCCGCCTGCGCGCTGTCGAGAAAACCGCAGGTGTTGACGATCACCAGATCGGCACCATCATGTTTGCGGGCGAGTTCGTAGCCCTCCGCCCGCAGGCGGGTGATGATGCGCTCGGAATCAACCAGCGCCTTGGGGCAGCCGAGCGAGACAAAGCTCACTTTCGGCGCGCGAAGATCGTTCATTTTGGACTTTCGTTAGAGCTTTGCGGCTGGAGCTAGTCCCCTGGCCCGCAAAGATCAAGTTTCCTCGATACCCCGCACGGCATCGGTCATTCCGCGCGATCCGGGTCCTGCCGCGACCGCAGGAGCGAACCGGCGAGATCGCTGATCGTCGGCTTCGGCAGGGCGGCAAACGGCAGCGGCCGGGTCACCTCGATCGCGGCGAGGCCGAGCCGCGTGGTGAGCAATCCATTGAGGACGCCTTCGCCGAGCTTGGCGGACAGGCGCGCGGCGACGCCATGGCCAACGATTTGCTGGATGAGGCTGTCGCCGACGGCCATGCCGCCAGTGACGGTCAAATGCGATATGACGTGGCGGAACAACGTAATCAATCCGAGGGTGCCGGGCCGCCCGCCATAGAGCACAGCAAGCCGGCGCATCAGGCCGAGCGCCGTCATCGCGACAAAGAAAACATCGATCAGCGCGCGCGGACTGACGGCGGTGACCACCGAGACGCGTTTGGCGGCGTCGCTCACCAATTGGCGCGCTTGGGCATCGAGCGACGGCATCAGTTCGCGCTCGGCGAGACGGACCAAATCGGCGCCGTCAATGATGTCGCCGAGATGGTTCTGAAGCTGCGCGCGCGAACGGGCAAGCCGCGGCATCCGGCCGGTCAGCGTAAGAAGATCGCGGATCAGTGCGCGGCCTTCGTTGCGGTCGTCGCTGAGTAGGATCGCGGCCGCGCGGTCGCGCAGGTGGTCAATCTTGGCGAGCCGCATCAGGCCGTAGATCTCGCGCCCGATAATCGCCAGCAATGCCAGCAGGACCAACGCGGCGAGCCCGGTCGCCAGATAGCCCAGCCATTCGGCGCGGGCAAACAGGTCTTCGATCAATTGCGTGGTCGCGACCCCGAGCGCGAGCGCGAGCAGCGCACTCAATGACGACCAGAAGATCGCGCCCCACGGCAGGCCACGACGGCGGGCAGGGCTCGGCTGCGTCGCTGGCAGCGCGGCCGCGGCATCGTCCGGTGTCGGCGTCACCAGAACCTTGTCGCGCGCCGGTCGATGCGGCGCGCCGGTGTCCTCGGTCTGCGGGCCTAGGACGATGTTCGGGTCGTCGAGGCTGAACGCCGCGGGCTTTCGGGAGTGCGGGCGCTTGTTCATCGCAGCCGGTCTCCGATCAGGAACTGCAACGCACGATCGAGCCGGATGTGCGGCAGCGCCGGGATGCCGTCGTCGGTCAATTCCAGATGCGGCGGACGGAACCGCAGAAAGCGGTAGTCGGCTTCGTCCGCCGCGCCGGTGATCAGGCCGCGATAGCCAGCCCCTTCGTTCTGGAAGATAGCTTCCGGATCGGCCGGCAGGTCGCCGGGAAAGATCGCCGCCTCCTTGCGGCCATCAAAACGCTGACCGCCCGCGGTCTCGCCCTCGGCGGGGACACCGACAATCGAGGGCAATTCCTCGCCGCCGCGGTGCACCTGCGCCTCACGCGTCGCGCGTACCGCCGCCAGCGCAATCACGTCGACCTCGGCACCGGCGAATGCCGCACGCTCGGCGGCCTGGCTGACCAGACGTTGCAGGATCGCCTCCAGCCGGTCATGGCTGGTGTGATGCAGATGGTCGGCCTTGGTGGCGGCAAACAGGATGCGGTCGGCGCGCGGCTGCATCAGCGTGGAAAGGAACGTGCGCCGTCCGACCCGAAAGCAGGACAGGATCGACGTCAGCGCACCTTCAAGATCGCGCACGGCTTCCGGCCCGGCATTGATGGCGGCAAGCGTGTCGACCAGCACGATCTGACGGTCGACCCTTGCGAAGTGTTCGCGAAAGAAGGGGCGAACCACGACGTCCTTGTAGGCTTCATATCGCCGTCGCATCATCGCCCACAGCGAGCCGTCCGGTGCGCTGGTGCCGGGCGAAAGTTCAAGCGGGGCGAACGTCAACGCGGGTGAATCCGCGAGATCGCCGGGCATCAGGAAGCGGCCCGGCGGCAGCAGGCTCATGGCGTAGCGTTCGTCGCGGCAGGCGCGCAGGTAGTCGGTGAAACGCCGTGCCGCCTCGATTGCATCCGCCTCTTTGGCGGGGGCGTCCGGATGGAGCGTGGCGAGACGCCGGTGCCAGGACGCTGCAAGCGTATCGCGCGGCGGCATGCGCGACAGCACCAGGCTTTCGGCCGACCAGTCCTCATAGCTTTTTTCCAGCAATGGCAGGTCAAGCAGCCACTCGCCCGGATAGTCGACGATGTCCAAAGTCAACTGACGCGGCGAGCCATTCTGAGATTGAAAATCAATGATCAGCCGCAATTCGCTGATTTGACGGGTGGATTCAGGCCAGATCCGATCCTTGATCAGGGCTTCAAGATGGCGCTCATAGTCAAAACGCGGGACGGCGTCGTCGGGTTGGGGTGCGAGGCGCGCGCCGGCTACCCGGCCGCTCGCCAAGGCTTCGAATACGGGGAAGCGTCCGCCGCGCACCAGCCCGTGCACCAGGGCGGTGATGAACACCGTTTTGCCGGCGCGCGACAGTCCGGTGACGCCGAGCCTGACCGTGGGATTGAACAGACCCTCGCCGAACTCGACCAGAGCGCGGGTCGTCAGGCGGGCCTGTTCGACGATGTCGGTGAAGCTGATGGCCACTGTGCTGGGTCGATTGTTGGGGGTTGCGCCGGAACGGCACGGGATCCGTCATCCGCGGCATGCGGGCGCGGTTTCAGACCTTGGTTCGGCAAATTCATATGGGGGCCGTGACCGGTCTGCGCAAATCGCGCGCTCAGGCCAATCAGCCGCCGGTCGGACCGGCAGGGTCCGCGGGCGGGGCGGGCACGGCAGCGGCATCCGGGATCGGTTGTCGCATCCAACGCAGGACCAGATCATAGGCGACGGCGAGCACCACCGGGCCGATGAAGACGCCGACGATGCCCCATTCCAGAAAGCCGCCCAGGCCGCCGATGAAACTCAGGATCATCGGCAGGTTGCTGCCTTTGCTCATCAGGTAAGGCTTGAGCACGTTGTCGATGGTGTTGACGACGATGACGCCCCAGGCCACCAGGAACAGCGCCCACATGTAATCGCCTTGCAGCCAGAGCCAGACGGCGACCGGAATCCAGACCAGAGGCGGACCGATCTGGATGACCGTTGCCGCGAAGGTCAAAGCGCCCAGCAGCGGCCAGCCCGGAACGCCGGCGATAACATAGGCGAAGGTCGCCACGATGGCCTGCACCAGCGCCGTACCCATCACGCCGCGCACAACGCTACGCGTGGTGCTGACGGCCAAGTCCAGCATTTCAAGACCATTCGCGCCGCTGGTCTTGCCGACAAATTTGCGGATTACGGCGGCGGCACTGTCATGATTGGCGAGCACGATGCCCGCCAGCAAAATGGCAAAACCAAACTCGAAGATGAATGTGCCGAGGACGCCGGTCTCCAGCAGCAGCCAGTTGAAGCCGCCACGGATCTCCGTGCTGAAATGGGCGATGATGCCTGAGCCCTTTTCGGAGAGCGCGAGCCAGCCCTGTTCAAAATAGGGACCGAAGGTGGGAATGGTGCGCAGCGTTTCCGGCGGTGGCGGCAAACCGTGATCCAGCAGGTTGTGCACCCACAAGATGGCATCGGGAACATATTGCGCGACCGCATAGGTGATGGCCGCGGTCGGGATGATCAAGATAAGCGTGAGAACGGTTGCCGACAGGGTGGCGGCCAGCCGTCTCCGGCCGCCGACCCAGTTGACGATGCGGATGTGAATGGGAGTGAGGTCGACCGCGAGAATGGCACCCCAGACGAGCGCCGGCAGAAACGGCAACAGCGTCAGGCCCGCCGCAGCCAGAATGATGCCAATGATCGCCCAGGCCGCGACATGGTCGACGGAAAACATCGGGCGGTCCGGCATCGTGGTGGGCCTAAATTCGGCGAATGAGAAAAGTCGGCGTCATCGCCGTCGTCCCAGCAGGAAACCCGCGACGGCAGCCAGCAACACCATCTGCGTCGGGCTGATATCGACACCCATTTGGCGGCCGAGATTACGGCCCAGTTCAAGCAGCGGGCTCGGCTCGCCGGGTGCTGCCGCGAGCCGGCGCGGACGGCGCTGATAAGACAACAGCGCCAACAAGACAGCAATCAGTCCCAGGGCGCCAAACACGCCCCCTACGACGGCGGCGGCTTGCCAGGCCAGCATGTGCTGTTCGAGCCAGAAGAAGAACGCGACCGAAGCAAATACCAGTGCGCCGATCAGCAGGGCGGCGCCGATCACCAGCGCGAGCGCGCGCAGCGCAACGCGGCGCGCGGCACCGGAGGCCGCCGACATCAACGACTTGAAGACAAGATCAAACATGATCGATCAGCGACGCATCACCGTGCCGACGAAAAACCCAACCGCAAGCGCAACCAGCACGGCGACGAGCGGCTTGTCCTCGATCGTGTGCTCGACGGAGGCCAGATGTTCCTTGGCCTTGCCGCGCAACTGATCGGCCGCTTCCTGGCCGCGGCGGGCGAATTCGTCGAGCCCTTCGCGCGCCATACCAGTGGTCTCATCGAGCTTCTGGGTCGCGAGCCGGGTTACGATGTCGCTGAGCTTGCCGATGTCATCGCGAATTTCCTGGATCTGTGCGGCAAGTTCCGCGGCTGGATCGTCCGACTTGGTTCTGTTCTGTGACACTCATACCTCCTTCACGCCGGGTCCGGGCAACGATCCGCCGGGCGGCGAATGAATTGCCAGGCTGGTCGCAAGCCAAGCGATGCCCGCAGGCTCCGGCCACGCTTCACCAAATAAACGATCGAATAAGCTTAGTTCATACTGGCGATGTTCGCCATCATCGTTTGGTTTGACGCCACATTTCTTCTTTCAAATTTTCTTTCGAACAGTCAAACCGGAAACAATGAGAGAAGGCTGAAGATCGGTCTTGCGACGGCCGATCGCCCGACAATGCGGTTAATGACGCGATAAAAGATGATGTCGGCCAATGGCCGAGTCAGCCGTTGACGTGCTGTCCGCCGGTCAAGGGCACCGGCTGGTCCTTCAACATGCCTTCGACCGCCTTGCGGCTCGTTTCGCGATCGAGGCCATGGCGCACCAGCATATCGTCGCAGTCGTCCAATATGGCGTCGACGTCCTGCATCAGTTTGAGACGCTTATAGTCGTCATCACGGTGCAGGCCCATGCTCCGCGCGACCAATTCCAGCACATTGAGAATTTGGAATGGCCATTCGGCTTCGTGGGCGCAGAGTTCGCGGTGATCGGGGTGGTAGACCGCGACCAGCGCATCGACGCGCGCTTCGGCCGCCGCCTTCAATTCGGCCAGATAGAGTTCGCGCTTGTAGGTGGGCAGAGTGGCGAGATTGTTGCTCATCAGTCCGATCGCCGGCTGATGCAGGTCAACCAGTACGATGCCGGGAATGGCGGTCAGGATATCTTCTGCCGCCTCCACGACGCCGGGGACCCCGGGATGACGGTGCAGCGCGATGCGCATGGGCACGGGCTCGCGCAGATGCGGCCGCAGCCGGTCCAGATGCTGATGCAGAAACCGCATGAACGGGACCATTTCGAAGGGCCGGCTGCCGCGCATGCGTTCGATCGTCGGCAAGCTGGTCTCGCTGTATTGCTGATAGCAACTTGAACACCAGGCCAGCACTTGGCCGCTCTTGCTCCCGGTCAGTTTGTCGATTGCAGCTTTCGCGACCCGTCCGGAGGTTTGCAGATCGCCGGCGCGCAATTGAACCACGCCGCAGCAATGGGTCGGCCCCCCGAGGACCCGATAGGTGACGGCGAGCGTGTCCATGATATCGAGGGCGAGCAGGGCGATGTGGGGCGTCTTGAGGACGTTGCAGCCAGTATAGAAGATGAAGTCCGGCGGCTCGTCGTTCAAAGTTGTTTCCTGTGCGGATCGCGTGCCGCGCTGGCCGAGGCGCTCCAGTAATTCGTCGGACAATTGCATCTTGGAAAGATGCGAGACATCGCGGCTGACGGTGCGGAAATTGTCGAGACCGCGTTTGCGCATTTCCGCCGGCTCGTTGTCGGCGCGGGCGAGGGCGGCCCGGGCCATGATCAGCAGAAAACGCGGATTGACGCCTTCGTCGCAAGCCTTGATGCACTCGCCGCTCAGCACGCAGGATTGCGCCCAGCGTCGCGATAATTCCGGGCCAATGCCGAGCCGCAGGATGTCGAAGACGCCTTCGATGACCGCCCGCGGTTCGGCCGCGACCTCGGCCGGGCCCGTTATCGGGCACGCTTCCACGCATTTGCCGCAGCGGGTGCAGGCGTCGACCATCTCGGCGACGCGTTCGCCGAGCACGGTTTCGAACGATACGGTCATTGCGTCCTCCGGTCGGGGGCTCGGAGATCCGTGCCGGCATCGAATGGGACCACCAGCGCGGAATGAACCGGAAGACAGCTTACCGGATTTACGCGGTCTTTTGAATGGCGGCCGGCGACCGGCGGAATTCCTCTGCGCCGTCATAGAGCCAGGACAGGCACTGATAGGTGTCCTGCTCGTTGCGCTCCGACATCATTTGCCAGAAGACGTCGCGTTCAATGCCGCCGGAATGAAACACCTGCCAGAGGTAACGAGAACTCCAGAGTGACACGTGCGGTCCGGACATAGCGTTCCTTCTCGAACTTTCGGAATGCCGGTTCGAAACCGTCATCGGTTCGCGCGATGATTTCCGCCAGGCAAACGCCGTCTTCGATCGCCATGCAGGCGCCCTGTGCCAGTGATTGCAGGGTCGGGTGCGCGGCATCGCCCAGCAGCACCATGCGACCCTTCGACCACGACCGGATCGGGTCGCGATCGCCGATGATCCAGCGCCGGTCCAACTCCATCATGGTCAGCAATTGCCGCATGGCCGGGTGGGCGTCGCGATAGGTGTGCTGCAACTCCGCCCGGTAACTCGCGACGTCGCCGCGATCAGCAAAAGTCTCGGTTCGGAACACCGCGACGATGTTGAAAAGCGTTCCGTGGCGCAGAGGATAATGCACGATGTGAAATCCCGGTCCGGCCCACAGCACCACGTTCTCCCGTGATACATCGGCCGCCAGGTTCTGCATCGGAATGATCGTGCGATGCGCGACATAGCCGACCGCGCGCGGCTCACCTTCGGTTCGGATCTGAGCCCGCAGCCGGGACCGCAGGCCGTCCGCGCCGATCACGGCCGCGCCGCTAAAGCTCCTGCCGTCTTCGATCGCGAGTTCGATCCGGTCGCCGTGATCCTGAAATCCGGTGACCATGGCCTCAGGTACCAATTCGATATTGTCGACACGGGCACAGGCGTCGAGCAGGATGTTGTGAATGTCGATGCGGTGAATGATGATGTAGGGGTATTTGAATCGGTGCCGAAACGATGGCTGCCCGGTCGGCACGTGAGCGACCTCATCGCCGGTGAAGCAGTCCAGCATCGCCACCCGCGGCGGCGAGTCTGCCTGTTCGATGACCTGATCCGCGACCCCGATCCGGTCGAGGGCGTGAAAAACGTTTGGGCCGAATTGGATGCCGTAACCGATCGCACCAAATTCCGGGGCACCCTCCAGCACTCGCACCGACCACCCCTTGTCGGCGAGTGCGAGCGCGGTGGTGAGGCCGCCAAGGCCACCGCCAACGATCAAAATGGGTTCACGTCCGGGCTTCACGATCGTCTCCTTGTCTCGGGGGCGGTTGCGGGAACGGAAAAGTCTCAAGTGAGACTATTGGCCATGTTAGCGATTGTGGCGCCGGTCACCAAATCTCCGCAAATGGTTGGCAAAGAGCGGAGGTGCTTGGGGCGAGGAGTCTTGGCCAATTCCGATATGGCCCATTTTCCGATATGAATTGCCCCAAAGCCGTGATCGGAACCCCCACACCGAAAAGGAAAAAAAACATGACGAAACAAAACCCAAATCGTCGGTATGTGGTCGCCGCCATCGCCGCACTGCCTGCTCTCGCCGCAACCGGCGTCAGCGCGCAGGAGGCGACCGATCCGGTCATTGCCGCGATCGATGTCCACAAGTCCGCTGTCGCCGACCACGCCAGCGCCGTGGATGCCGTTGCCGAACTCGAGCGGACGCTGCCGCCGGAAACGCGCCAATGGGTTCCCGGGGAGGGCGAACGTGAAGCGCCGGCGGGTAACGCCGATGATTCGCGTTGGATCGATGCGCAGCTTGCCGTGCTTTCAACCAGCGATGCGGTCGACACCGCTTCATGGGCCCTCATCGATGACGCTGCGCCGACCACGGTCGCCGGTGCCGCTGCGTTGTTGAGCTACGCACATGACTTCGTCGCTGCCGGCAGTCGCTGGCCGTCTTATGCCGGCGAAGGCTCCGGGGAGACCGAGGACTGGAACAGCGAGATGCATCGCAAGCTCGCCGTTACGCTCGGCCGGCCCGAGGCTGGCGATATCACCACCTGATCAGGAATTTGATCGAGGCTGGTCCTCGCTCTGAAGAGTTTATTGCCGGCGCGGTCGCCAAGCGGCTGCGCCGGCTTTGCTTTGGCGGCCAATCACCGATAGTGGCCGAGGGGTGGGCAATGCCGTATGGTGGCGGCGCAACCCAACCCGTGCCCGGCCGTTGCTGCTTTTGCTTTGCCGCGCGCATCTGAACTCACCGAAAACACCCATGACCACTTCCCCGTCCAAACCATCGCGGCCGCCTGCTGCCGTCATCATGGAACTGGCGCGCGGCTACCAAGCCTCGCAGGCACTGTTTGTCGCCACCAATCTCGGGCTCATGGACTGCCTCAAGGATGGAGCGCGCGACTGTCATTCACTGGCCGACGAAACCGGCATGCATGCGCCCTCGCTCAACCGGTTGATGCGGGCGCTTGCCGCCTTCGGCATATTTCGCGAAGTCGAACCGGGGCATTTTGCGCTGACGGAAGCGGGCGAGATGTTGCGCAGCGACGCGCCGCATTCGCTGGCGCCGCTGGTGAAGATGTGGAGCGCGGAAAATTTCTGGGGTTCTTTCGAACGGCTCGGCGATTGCGTGGCGACTGGGCGCAATGCCTTCGATCTTGCCTATGGTTTGAAAGACGGCTTTTCGTTCTATCAGGCGCATCCGCAGGATGCCGCCGTCGTCACCGCGGCAATGACAACGATTTCACGCACGACCGGTCCGGCGATCGCTGCGGCCTACGATTTTTCCGGCATCAAGACCATGGTCGACGTCGCGGGTGGGCAGGGCCGGGTGCTTGCGTCGATCCTGGAACGCAATCCCGATTTGCAGGCAAAGCTGTTGGAATTGCCGCGCGTCGCCGCGCAGGCCGGCGCGCCGTTGCGCGATGCCGGGGTCGCGGAGAACTGCGAAATCATTGCCGGCGACATGTTCGTTTCAGTCCCGGCGGGCGCGGATCTTTATCTGATCTGTAATGTGATCCATGATTGGGACGACGATCACGCCGTCCGCATCCTCAAAGTCTGCCGTCAGGCCATGGACGCGCAGGCCAAGCTCTTGATCGCCGACCGGGTGATGCCGGACCGGGTCGAAGCCGGCCCTGCCCATCAGGCCCTGACGATGATCGATCTGATCATGCTGGTTCGTACCGCCGGCGGACGAGAGCGCACGCGGGAGGATTTCGAAGCGCTGCTTGACGCCGCCGGACTAAGGCTGACCGGTACCATCCCTACCGCCGCGCCGCAGAGCCTGGTTGAGGCCATGCCGGCGTAGCAATGGAAAGGCCTGCCGCGCCGCTCAGCGCGGCGGTGGCGGATAGCCCGGAGGTGCCGGTGCGTATTCCTCCGGTGCCGGCGCTGCGCTGCCTTCCGCTGGCGTTTCCGGATAAGGCGGTGCCGGGTCCATGCCGGGAGGAGGCGGCACGCCATAATCGCGCGCGGGATGATCGCCGCCGAAAAGGCGTGGCAGCGGAAGGATCGGTGTCGGCCCCGGCTCGTCGGTCGACGGGCGCAGGTTTTGCTGGCACTGGCCGCCGACGCCGGAAATCGCCGTTTGGCATTCCTGGAAAGTGTAATAGCTGCAATCCGGGTCGCCGTCGCCGTCGGGAACGGCGCACCATTCTGCGCCCTCGGCGGCGGCAGGCCCTATGGCCGGACCGAATAAGGCGCCGAAGCCCAGGACCAGTGAGGCAAACACGGACGTGGTCGCAAGACGCATGACTCTCTCCTGTCGCATCCGGTTGGGATTTGCAATCCGGTGCACATGCACGCGGCGGCAATCGTGGACGCTTGTTACGCACAGCCTTGGTGAAGGATCTCTGATATTCGCGCACGGAAAAGCGAAAAATCCGTGACAATTTCAACAACGCCTGCTTTGAGCGCGCGTCCACGCATCCCGACTTGATCGTCACGAACCTAGCAAAGGACGTGAGCCGCGCAAAATTCAAAGCCGTCGTTCGAGTTCAAGCGACGACAAATAATAAATAATATTGTTGGCCGATGGTAACATAGTAGTTGACATCGGCAGCGAGTTCTTTTTTGTTAGGTTGTGCTTTTGAAATGGCTCAAACACAGGTTTCTGCAGTGGATTGGCGCCTTCGGGCGATAATTTCGGCGACTGGGTCGTTGCGATTGTTGCCCTACATGTACACAACGACCGCCAAGCCCTGATCCGGAATTCAGTATCCCGATTCCGAAGTTCGCTTAATCGTGCAGCCCGTTCGCGAGCGAACTTCCGAACCACCACACTAGGTCATGCACTCATAAAGGGGATTCCGTTTTGATTCGATGCGTGATTCAACCTTCTGACTGAAGGAGGTTCGAATGGCACGCTTTGATCTGACGGATTTTGAATGGCAGGTGATCCGGCCGCTGCTCCCCACAAAGGTTCGTGGCGTGCCGCGGGTTGATGATCGTCGCGTTCTCAATGGCATCTTGTGGCGGCTTCGGACTGGCGCGCCGTGGGCCGATATCCCCGAGCGCTACGGGCCGACGACGACCTGCTACAACCGGTTTGTCCGGTGGCGCAAGGCGGGTGTGTGGAGCCGGATATTGGAAGCAGTCTCAGCGGCTTACGACGGCGACATCCAGATGATCGACTCCTCTTCCATCCGCGTTCACCAGCATGGGGCGAACGGAAAAAAGGGGGGCGATCCGGTTGCATGGGACGCTCGCGCGGCGGGCTGACGACCAAGATCCACGTCCTCGTCGATGCCTGCGGTCTGCCGACGCGGCTCAAGCTCACCGAAGGCCAGGCGCATGACGGGCGTTCGGCCGAGGACATGCTCGATGCCTTGGGGCCAGCGAGTATCTTTCTGGCCGACCGCGCCTACGATTCCAATGCCCTACGCCTGAAGCTGGAGAAGCGAGGCATCTTCGACAACATCCGCCCAATGCCCAATCGTGTCTGCGTGCCGGCCTTCAGCAAGCGACTTTACCGCAAACGAAACCTCGTCGAGCGCTTCTTCAACAAGCTCAAACACTTCCGCGCCGTCGCCACCCGATACGACAAAGACCCAGACAATTACCTTGCCGGCATCAAACTCGCTGCAATCCGCATCTGGTTGCGATTTAATGAGTTGGTGACCTAGTGTGACGGCTGTGGTTGCGGTTCGATCCGTTTCAGGTTTGTGCCGTGCGTCGAAGTTTCAGACGACCGCGTAGCGTTCCTCGACATCAAAGGTAGGTGTAAGGCCGGCGGGCTCGGCCCACCGGGAGGCCATGATATCACAAGACCTGAAGAACGTCGGTCTCGCTGGTGCTGAATTTCAGATCGTCTGGGGGCGAGCCGAGAGGTGACTGCAGGGCGGAAAGGTCGCTTACGAGAACGCTCTGGCGTCTCTTGAAAAAAAAAAGGCGGGCTGTGCCTTGGGGGCGAGGCACCTTTCTGGGTGAAGGTGGGGCAATGTCTTTCGATCGGTTTCTTCTGCCGCGTTTTATTGTGTTGTCGGCGGTCTTGCTGGCGCCGGTTGCCGCGATGGCGGAGAGCCCCTCAGCCTGCACGAGCACAGACTGCAAGACTGCGCAGGCCCAAGACCAGACCGGTCTGCTGTCTGCCTTCTCCACCTATCCGCAGTCGGCGGAGGGGCAGGGGCTGTTGGCCAGCAATCTGCAAACGGTGGTCAACATCTATCTGAGCGGCACGCCGGAATTGCGCGATTTAGCTGCGAAAAATGCCGACCTTAGTGATGTCCAGCCGCATATATGGGAAATGGTGGGGACGCCGCTCGCGGCGAGCGTGAACAGTTTCATGTCGGCTGGCGGCGCTGTGCCCGAGGGTATCGAAGCTTTGTTCCACATCATGAACGCGACCCTGCAGGTCGGCAACGTGAAGGACTATTATGCGGGCACGGACATCTACGCCAATGCCTACAATTACACTGGGGGACTGAGCGGCAGCCCGCGGCCCTTCCTGACCAGTCCGACCATTGCCGACAATCCTTGGACTACAGGCCAGGCATCGTCGTCCGCGATCGCCGAACAGCAGAGCCAATGGGCCGGCCTCGCCACCGAAGGCGCATTTCCCAGCGGTCATTCCACGGAAGGCAATTCGACGGCGCTGTTTTATGCGATCCTTGTACCCGAGGCGTTCCAGGATCTGATGCAGGCCGCGGTGGATTTTGGACTGAGCCGAAACTATCTCGGCGTCCATTATCCGCTCGATATCATCGGCGGCCGTATCATGGCCTATTACAACCTGACACAGCTCCTGGCCAACAATGCGGATTATGTCTCCGGCAATTATTTCGATGCGATGATAACCGCGTCGAATGACTTGCACGACGCGTTGGGCATCAGCGCACCGTATGCCGCGTGCGCTGCGAAGGTGGCCTCCTGCATAGCCACCGGCGTGTTTCCGACTGCCGCGACGTTCGAAGTCGCCAACGCCGCCATGGTGACTGCGCTGACCTACGGCTTGCCGTCGGTCGGTTCCACGACCGAAGCGCCAGTTGTGCCGGAAAATGCCGAACTTCTGCTGGCAACCCGCTTTCCCTATCTCAATGCCGAGCAGCGCCGCGAGGTGCTGGCAACGACGGAACTGCCGTCGGGCGTGCCGCTCGATGACGGGTCGGGCTGGGCGCGAACTCAATCTCTATGCGGCTGCCGGCGGCTACGGTGTATTCAACACCGACGTCAGTGTTACACTCGATGCGTCGCTCGGCGGCTTCAACGCCATTGACATGTGGAGCAACGATATCTCAGGACCCGGCGGTCTGACCAAGGGCGGCACGGGAGTGCTGATCCTGGGCGGCAACAATAGCTATTCCGGCGGCACCACCGTGACCGGCGGCACCCTGGCGCTCACGGGCACGATGATCGGCGATCTCACGATCCTGGCCGACGGCACATTCGTGACCGGTGGCGGTTATGCGGTCGCCGCGGATGCGAAGCTGACCAATGCCGGCACGTTCGAATCGGTGAATGCCAACCTGATCAATCAGGGCACGTTCATCAACACCGGCAACCTGATCAGCAATCTCATCAATGCGGGCATCACCACCAACAGCGGCACGATCGACGGCAACGTCGTCAATTATGGTCTGCTCAGCGGCAGCGGCATCATTGTCGGCGCGCTCACCAATGAGTACGCGATATCGCCCGGCAATTCGATCGGCACCCTGGCGATCAACGGCTCATTCACGCAGAATGTTGGCGGTACCTATCTGGTCGAGACCAATGCGTCGGGCCAGTCGGACCTGATCAATGTCACGGGGACGCCCGGCACCGTGAAGCTCAACGGCGGCTCGGTGCAGGTCATCGGGGCAAGCGGCGTCTACGCGCCGAGCAGGACCTACACGATCCTGAGCGCGAGCGGTGGCGTCACCGGTGCATTCGACGCCGTGACCAGCCTCTATCCGTTTTTGCTGGCGTCGATCGGCTACGATGCCAATAACGTCTTCCTCACTCTGACGCCGGGCGGCTTCGCGGCCGGCGCCGCGACCCGCAATCAGGCGGCGGTCGGCGCCGCGCTCGATCGCAGTGTGGCCGGTGCAACAGGTGACTTTACAACCGTGGTTGGCACGATGGCGGCCTATAGTCTCGCCGGCGGCCGGCATACGATGACGGCCTTGAGCGGGGAGGCCTATGGCGCGTTCGGCACCGCCAACGTAGCCGGCGCCTACCTGTTCATGAATACGATCGGCCAGCAAACCAGCGCGGCACACGGCGTTGCGGCCGGCGCGGCCGGACCACGGGTCACGTTCACCAAGGCCTGCGACGCGTCAGTCTGTGAACCCGGCCCGTGGAGTGTCTGGCTCAGCGGCATCGCCGGTTTCGGCAGCGTGGCGGGCGACACCAACGCCGGTGGTGTCAGCTACAATGCGGGCGGTCTGGCGGGCGGCGTCGACTACCGGGTCGATCCGCGCTTGCTGGTCGGCGTTGCCATCGGTTATCTGAACGGGCACCAGTCGGTCGATGGATTTGGCGGCAGCGGCCGCAGCGACAGCTATCTGGCCAGCATATATGCCTCCTACAGCGAAGGTCCGTTCTGGGCCGACGCGATCGCCGGTTATGCCTACAACGACAACCGCCTGACACGGCAGAGCGCGCTGCCCGGCCTCGGTCTGCGCACGGCAAACGGCGATGCTGGTGCCGACCAGTTCCTCGGCCAGGTCGAAGCCGGCTGGCGCTTCGGCCTGGCCGTTCCAAACGCGGTCACCATCGGACCCTACGGGCGATTGCAGGCGAGCACAGTTTCGCAAGGCGCGTTCACGGAATGGGGCGCGGGCGCGATCAGCCTGAACGTCTCGGAGCAGTCGACGGATTCGGTGCGCTCGACGCTTGGCGCGGAAATGACGGCTGCGATCGATGTCGGTGCGGGAAACAAGCTCGGCCTGCTGTTCCGCGTCGGCTGGGCGCACGAGTTCGCCGACGTTGAGCGTCCGGTCACCGCCGCATTCGCCGGCGCGCCGGGGAGTGTCTTCACCGTCGTCGGTGCGACGCCCGCGCGCGACGCTGCGGCGCTGACCGTTGCCGCCAATACCGCCGTCGGCAAGGCGACGTCGCTCTATCTGCGTTATGACGGCGAACTCGGCGGCGGCAGCGACGCGCACGCGTTCAGCGCCGGGTTGCGCATGACGTGGTGAGCGGAAGCGACCTTTGAGATGACGGCCGATCTGAAGCGAGATCAGCTTGGCGGAAGGGGTGGGATTCGAACCCACGAGGGAGCGTAAACCCCCTGGCGGTTTTCAAGACCGCTGCCTTCAACCACTCGGCCACCCTTCCGGCTTGCAAGCGCAATGCTTTATCAAGCCGCGACCGGTCACGAAAGTCCTAAGTAACCAGGACATCCAAACCGCGATCGACCGGAAAACGGCTGCGGTGCCGGCCCAAAATGCAGCTCAGGTGCCAACCCGATATGCAGCCCGCCAGGAATTGTATCAGCTATTGACGGCATCGGATCGTCCAGGCCCGAGCCCGTCAATGCTGGTGGACATAGGTGCCCGGCGCGGGCGCCAGAGGATTGAGATTGGCGGCAGGCGCGCCGATCGTTGGCGGGGCGACGCGCGGTCCTGGATTGCAGCGTTCGAGCCATGTCGCCCATTCCGGCCACCACGATCCTTCCATCGCCTTTGACGCCGCGAGCCAGGCGTCCGAATCGATGTAGCGGGCGCCCGCCGGACGGGTCGCGACGTGATAGCGCCGGCCGCGATGGCCGGGCTCGGACACGATGCCGGCATTGTGGCCGCCGCTGGTCAGCACGAACGTCATGTCATTGTCGGTGAACAGGTGGATCTTGTAGACCGAGCGCCAGGGCGCGATGTGGTCGGTCTCGGTGCCGACGACGAACATCGGCGTCGCGATATCCTTGAGCGCGATCACCCGGTCGTTCACCGCGTATCGGCCGGCGGTCAGCCGGTTCTCGAGGAACAGGCCGCGCAAATATTGCGAATGCATGCGGTAGGGCATTCGGGTCTGGTCGGCGTTCCAGGCGGTCAGGTCGGTGATCGTATCGCGTTCCCCGAGCAGATATTCCCGCATCATCTTGGACCAGACGAGATCGTTGGAGCGCAGCGCCATGAACGCGCCGGCCATCTGGCGCGTGTTGAGCACGCCCTGATCCCACATCATGTCTTCGAGAAATGCGATCTCGCTTTCGTCGACGAACAGCATCAGATCGCCGGCCTCGCTGAAGTCGGTCTGGGCGGCCAGCAGCGTTGCCGATTCCAGCCGATCGTCGCCATCGCGCGCCATCGTCGCCGCCGCGATCGCGAGCAGGGTGCCGCCAAGGCAATAACCGCAGGCATGAACCTTGCGGTCCGGAATGATCTTGTTAACGACATCGAGCGCCGCCATGATTCCTGAGGTGCGGTAGCTGTCGAAGGTCAGCCCGCGATCGGCAGCGGTCGGATTGCGCCAGGACATCATGAAGACGGTGAAGCCGCGATCGACCAGATAGCGGACCAGCGAGTGCTGCTGCAGCAGGTCGAGCACGTAATATTTCATGATCCACGCCGGCACGATCAGGATCGGTTCGGCAACGACGTCGGCGGTCGTCGGCCGGTATTGAATGAGTTCGAAATGATCGTTGCGAAAGATCACGTCGCCCGGCGTGGCGGCGATATCCACGCCGACGCGAAAGCCGTCGGATTCGTCCGGCGGCTCCATGGCGATCAGGTGCATGAGGTCGGTGATGTAGTTGGTCAGGCCGCGCGCCAGGTTGGCGCCCAACTCTTTCCTGGTGCGTTCGATGATCACCGGATTGAGCCACGGCACGTTCGACGGCGAAAAAACGTCGAGCAGTTGCTTGCACATAAAGCCGACGCGTGCGGCGTTCTTGGCATTCATGCCGCGTACCTGCTGCGTCGCGTCGAGCCACCAGGTTTCCTGCGCCAGAAAGGCTTGCTGCCAGAATTGGTAGGGCATGCGTTGCCAGGCCGGATCGTCGAACCGGTGATCGGAATGGCTTGGCGGAAACGGCGGTTCGGCGCGGGGATCAGTCTGATGCAGGAGGGAAAACTGACCAAGCCGCGCGGCAAAGATCGAGGCCTGCAGCGCCAATTCGAGTTGCCGTCCGGGGGCACTGCCGAGATGCGAGAGCCAGTCGAACCAGGCGGCGGCCTCGGCGTGTGGCGAGACGCCCTGTGTCATGCGGGCGGTCATCGCCCGCGCGACCCGGTTGAAGGTCTCGAATGAGGGGAGGTGGTCGGTCTCGGTCATGGTGGCGTCCGCAGGCATAGGTGTCGGGCGATCGCGGCGATCGTGTGACGTGGCATCGCGAACCGGCAAGCGTTTGCCGCCGCGGACGGCGCAAATCGCCCGTTGCATGGCCGCGCGCTGTTTCCACGATCCAGACCCGGTATTGATGAAGCTGTCGTGACGGCTGCCAAACCTATCTCAGCCGTCTTCTTCGACGAACACCTTCTGCCGGCTCTGCCGAATGGCTGGCAGGAGCGCGATTACCAGCAGCACGGCGGCGACCGCAAGCAGGAAGGCCGACAATGGCCGCTCGACGAAGGTTGTCATACTGCCATGCGAAATGATCAGTGCCTGGCGCAGGTTCTCTTCCATCATCCGCCCGAGCACGAAGCCGAGCGTCAGGGGCGCGGGCTCGAAGCCGAATTTGGTGAGCGTGTAGCCGGCGAGCGCCAGCACCGCCAGGACAATGACGTCCGAGGCCTCGCGGTCAATCGAATAAACGCCGATGCAACAGAAAATCAGGATGCCGACGAACATCAGACGATAGGGCACCTGGAGAAATTTCACCCACAAGCCGACCAGCGGCAGGTTGATGACCAGCAGCATCAAATTGCCGATCCACATCGAGGCGACCAAGCCCCAGAACAATTCCGGCGTGCGGGTCAAAACGGTCGGCCCCGGCACGATGCCGTGCAGGGTCATGGCGCCGACCATGATGGCCATCACGGCATTGGGCGGAATGCCGAGCGTGAGCAACGGAATGAACGAGGTCTGCGCGCCGGCATTGTTGGCGGATTCCGGCCCGGCAACGCCCTCGATCGCGCCGCGGCCGAAGCGGCTCGGGTCGGCGGCAATCTTCTTTTCGATGGTATAAGACGCAAACGAACCGAGCACGGCGCCGTTGCCGGGCAGAATGCCGAGGATGGAGCCGACAACGGTACCGCGGATGATCGGTTTGACCGACTGCGCCAGATCTTCCCGGTTGGGCAGCAGACGCCCGATGCGGCCGTGAAACACTTCGCTACCCATCGGCCGTTCGAGGCTGCGGAAAACCTCGGCGATGCCGAACATGCCCATGCCGATGATGGCGACGTCGATGCCGTCGGCAAGCCACGGCGTACCGAAGGTCATGCGGCCCTGGCCGGTCGTTAGATCCGGCCCGATGGTCGACATCAGGATGCCGGTAAGGATCATCAGCACCGCCTTGAACACCGAACCGCGCGCGAGCACGATGGCGAAGATCAGCCCCATTACCATCAGCGCGAAATATTCCGCCGGGCCGAAGATCAGCGCCAGTTTCGTCAGCGGCTCACCGAGGGCGGCGATCAGAAGGGTCGAGGCGGTACCGGCGACAAAGGAACCGATCGCCGCGATGCCGAGCGCCACGCCAGCGCGGCCCTGGCGCGCCATCTGATGGCCGTCGAGTGCGGTGACGACGGCGCTGGTTTCACCCGGAATGCTGAGCAGGATCGCCGTGGTCGAGCCGCCATATTGCGCGCCGTAATAGATGCCGGCGAGCATGATCAGTGCGCTGACCGGCGGAAGACCGAAGGTGACCGGCAGAAGGATTGCGATGGTGGCGATCGGACCGATGCCCGGGAGCACACCGACCAGGGTTCCTAACAGACAGCCGACGAAACAGAGTGCGATGTTCTGCCAGGATAACGCGACAGAAAACCGAGCCCGAGATTGTTGAACAGAGCCGGCTGGTAGTTGGCGAGCGATCCAAGATCGAGGCTGTTGAGAAGATCCATCATCGCGGTGTCAAAATTTGATACCGGTGCCGGGGATGATCAGGACCGGGATCGGCTGATCGAGCATGTAGACGAACAGGCCGATGCAGAAGGCCGTCATCGCGATGGTGAAAATGATCAGTTCGATCCAACGCACCTCTCGGGTTGCGAATCCGCCGAACAACATGGCCAAGGGGCCGGCGACAGCGATGCCGAAGGGGCGGATGGTGAGCGCGAACAACACAAGGCCGATGGTAATGAAGACCGGCCCGCGCAGATGCCAGCGTTCCAGCGGTTCGCCGTCGACAATGAGCCCCGACAGCGCCAGCATTGCGCCACCGACACCGATGAAGATCGCGACCCACCGCGGCATCATCGCCGGTCCCATGATCCGCAAGGTGCCTTGCGACAGATCGCTGACCGCCCAGATCGCAAACAGTGCGAGCGCGATCAGCGCCAGGCCGGCGAAGAAATTTTGCGGCGCACGGATGATGCGCCGACCAGCCGGTGCTTGGCCAAGGCTGCTCATGTCACCTGCTCATGTTGCTGATGTGGACGTCACGATGTGCGCGGTCGGTCGAATGGTGGACGGAGCGTTGTCGGAGGCGGGGATGCGTTCGGCGAACCCCGCCTTCCGACTGGTCAGATAGCTGCTTGTTTCATGGTGATGGCCAGTGCCTGGGCCACACCAGAACTCATTACTTGATCGAGATGCCGAGCGTCTTGACCCACTTTGACCATTTCTCGACTTCGGATTTCAGATAGGCCTGCGATTCCGGCAGCGAACGCTCCGTAAGGGTGTAGCCGATCTTGGTGAGATAGGCTGCGTTGGCCTGGTCGGTGATGACGGCGTTGATTGCGGCGTTGAGCTTTTCCACGATCGCCTTGTCGGTCTTGGCGGGAACGAAGAAGCCGACCCAGGACCCGGCAACAAAACCGGGATAGCCGACCTCGGCAAAGGTCGGAACATTCGGCAGCACCGGGTTGCGCTTTTCGCTGGCCACCGCCAGACCCTTGAGCTTGCCCGTCTTGATGTGCGGCGTGGTCCCGAACGACGAGGTCACCTCGTCGACCTGGCCGCCGAGTGCAGCCTGGATCGCCAGGGAACCGCCGCGGAACGGCACATGGGAGGCCTTGATCTTGGCAATTTCCCTGAAGAAGAATTCAGTGGCGATGTTGGAACTGGAGCCGACACCGGCGGTGGCATAGGTAATTTCGCGGCCCTTGGCCCACGCGACAAACTCTTTCAGCGTACCTGGCCGATCAGGCGGCACGGCGAACGTCTCCGGCGAGGCGCCGGGCATCGCGATGATGGCGAGTTGATCGAGCGAATAGTCGAGTTTCTTGTAGATCGAGGCATTGATCGAAATGGCGGTCGTCGTCACCAGAACGGTGTAGCCGTCGGCATCGGCGTTGGCGACGACGCGCGCCGCGGTATTGCCGCCGGCCCCGCCGCGGTTCTCGATCACCACCGACTGCCCGAGCTTGTCCGACAGCTTCTGTCCGACATAGCGTGCCATGGTGTCGGCAAAGCCGCCTGCAGAGAAGCCGACCACAAAGGTGATCTTCTTGTTGGGATAGGCGGACTCGGCCTGGGCGGGCGCGCCTAGGGTGAGCATGGCCGCGAATGCGACGCCGGTGATGACAGGCAGAAACCTGCGGCGGTTCGCGGTCGAGCGGATCGAGTTCATAACGGGTTTCCTCCGATGGCGTCAGCGGCATCCGCTCGCGTCGAGCCGGGCACCGTGCGTGCTTTGAACGTTTCTGGGTCGGCCAGCGCGTAAATTCATCCCGCGGTCTGACGCCACGGTAATTCCAAGCTTATTGCGCGGATTGCGGCTCTGCCACCACAACGTTGCTGCCGCCAACAGCCTTCATTCCGCTTTCGACCAGCGAAAAGGATAAAATTGGAAAGGTTGTGTTTACCAAAACGGCATCAATTCAACGGCTTGGCGGATTTGGCCGCATTTTTGCCTGCTTTTAACCGCGCTATGGTAAACACTCGGATGGGGACCGGCGAAACCCGGAATCGGGTTCAGCCGAATTATTCGAGGTGACGCGGGCTAAGCCCATTTCGGCCAGAGGCGGCCAGGAGGGGCGGATGGCTCGCGGGTTTACGGTTTTGCGGCAGCCGTGCGGGGTGTGATGGGGCGCGTTCATTCGACGGAAGTTGGGATTGTCCGGCGTGTGGTTGCCGGGCCGCTCGGTTGCGTGGCGGCCGTCGCCGGTTGTCTCTTGCTCGCCAATTGCAGTGCGACCGACAAGCTCGGTGGCAATGTCGATCCGAAATATGGCGTATCGGCAAGCCCGCGCGTGGTCGCTTTCGGTCAGCCGGTGCCGAAAGGTGGGGGAACCTATCGGGTCGGAAAGCCCTACAAGGTCGCAGGCCGGCTTTTCGTTCCGCGCGAGGATCCGCATTACCGCGCCGAAGGCATTGCCTCCTGGTACGGCCGTGACTTTCACGGACGTCTGACCGCCAACGGCGAAGTCTACGACATGAATTCATTGTCGGCCGCTCATCCGACGCTGCCGATTCCATCCTATGCGCGCGTGACCAATCTGGCCAACGGCCGCTCGGTCATCGTCAGGGTCAATGACCGCGGACCGTTCCACGGCAACCGCGAGATAGACCTGTCGGTCCGCACCGCCCAGGTGCTCGATTTCCATGATCGCGGGCTGGCTCGGGTGCGGGTGGAATATGTCGGTCGGGCGCCGCTCGAAGGGTCCAGCGACCGCCTTCTGATGGCGACCTTGCGGGAAGGCGGCCCGGCGCCGCATCCGTCCAAGGTCCGGCTTGCCTCGACCAATCCAAGGGTACCGTCACGGATGGCTAGCCGCATCACCGGTCCGGTGCCGGTTCCCGACGGACGGCCTTATTCGCTTGGGAGTGATACCGGGGCGACGGCATCGATCGTCCGGCAGCGCGGCTCGACCGACATCACCGCAGCCGCTCGCCAGAGTCTGGCTGCGGCGGGTCGCCGCGAGGCGCGGAATGATGGTGGCAATGGTATCATGGACCCGCGTCCGACAGTCGCGCCGAGCGGGTTCACCACCAGCCCAGTGACAGCTTACGCTCCGGATTCCGGCGGCACCACGGCCGGTTTCGCCAGCGGGCGCGGCCTCTATTAATACGATATATTTCCGTCGGCGCCTTGCGGCCGCTGATTCTGCCATCAAATCGCGCCGCTCCGGCGCCACTGTGTGCTGGCGCGGCCAGGTCGTGGCCGGCCAAAATTACTCGAGTCTGCCGATTCGATCATCTTTCTGCATTGAGGATGGACGCGATAGCGGTTCCACCTCAAGGCAGGATGATCTAAGGGGTCCAACAGGGAGGCTGACATGGACCCGCAACCGACAAAGGCATCTGCTGGACAGGGTATGGAACGAAACTTTTCAGGGATGCGCGCCCGGTTAACCCGTCGCATGGCCGCCGCCGCGATTGCCTCGGCCGTAATAGGCTCAATGTTCCTGGGTCTGACTCTTCCTTCGGTCGCGCAATTCGGCGCCAAGAAGGACGAGCCCGGCTTTCAATCCGGCGCGCCCTACGCCATCCTGATCGATGCCGAAAGCGGCAACATTCTTTATGAGAAAGGCGCCGATACCTTGATCCCGCCGGCCAGCATCTTGAAGCTGATGACGGCGGAGGTGGTGTTCAACGAAATCAAGCAGGGCTCCATAAAGCTCTCTGATGAATACACCATCAGCGAGGATGCATGGCGCCGCGGCGGCGCGCCGTCTCGCACCTCCAGCATGTTTGCGCCGATCCACAGCAAGGTCAGCGTCGACAATCTCCTGCACAGTGTCATCGTTCAGTCCGGCAACGATGCCTGCATCGCGTTGGCCGAGGGCATCGCCGGCAATGAGGATGCCTTTGCCCGATTGATGACCGGCCGTGCACGGGAACTTGGGCTGGAAAAATCGACATTCGGAAATTCCACCGGTCTGCCGAATGAAGCCAATCAGGTGACCGTGCGGGAAATGGCCAAACTCGCCCAGCACATCATCAAGACCTATCCGAATTTCTACAGCTACTTCAGCATCCCTGAATTCACCTGGAACAAGATCCGGCAATTCAATCGCAATCCGCTGTTGAAGATGAATATCGGCGCGGACGGGATGAAGACCGGATACATCAAGGAATCCGGCTATGGCGTGGTGGGATCCGCGGTGCGGGACGGGCTGCGTTTGATCGTCGTGGTCCATGGTCTGAAGACCGCCAAGGACCGCGCGGACGAGGCCAAGAAGCTTCTGGATTATGGCTTTAACGCCTTTGCCGCGCGCCCGCTGTTTGCCGCCGGGCAGCTGGTGGCGGAGGCCAAGGTCTATGGCGGTGATCAGGGCAGCGTGCGGTTGGTGTCCGATCAGCCGATACAATTGCTCCAGCAGCGCAAGTCCGACGAGAAGCTGATCGCGCGGGTGGTCTATACCGGTCCGGTAAGGGCGCCGGTCAGGAAGGGGCAGGAGATCGGCGAGTTGAAGGTCTGGCGCGACGACAAGTTGTCATTGGTCGCGCCGCTTGTGGCCGATGAGAATGTCCCGGTCGGCTCCATTTCCCAACGCGCCTTCGATGCGGCGACCGAACTGGTCATCGGTGTGTTCCGGGCCGGTATCGATCGGCTTTAGGCTTTCGCCACGAGAGGCGCGATACCATGCGCGGACGGTTCATCACCTTTGAAGGCGGCGAAGGCTCCGGCAAGTCCACGCAGGCGGGCATGCTGGCCAACCGGCTGCGGCTCTTGTTCATCGCGGTCGAGTTGACGCGCGAACCCGGCGGCTCTCCGGGTGCCGAAATTATCCGCCATATCCTATTGTCGGGGATCGCCAAGCCGCTTGGACCGGAGGCGGAAACCATCCTGTTTGCGGCTGCACGCGACGATCATTTGCGCAGCACGATTGTTCCGGCGTTGGAAGAGGGCAGGTGGGTCGTCTGCGACCGCTTTTCGGATTCCACCCGCGTTTATCAGGGCGTGCTCGGCAATGTCGATCCGCGGCTGATCAAGGCGCTTGAACGCGTTACCGTGGGCGAGACCCTGCCGGACCTGACGTTCGTGCTCGATCTGCCTGCGGAAGAGGGGCTCTCGCGCGCCAAACTGCGCCGCGGTGACAACGAGACCGATCGGTTCGAAAGCGAGTCGCTCGAATTTCACCAAAGGCTTCGCAAGGCTTATCTGGAATTGGTGACAGAGAACCAGAAGCGCTGCGTGCTGATCGACGCTAGCCAGCCGCGCGAGGAAGTCGCTAAGCGGATCTGGCGTGAGGTCAGCCGACGGCTTGATCCGGGATCAGCGGCGGTGGCGATGGAGGACGTGGCACGGTGAGCCGCGGACGGAAGGAGGCGGAGAGCACCGTCGAACCGCGGCATCCGCGCGAGACCAACGATCTGTTCGGCCATGCGGCGGCCGAACGTGCGCTGCTGTCGGCTTACCAATCGGGCCGCATCGCGCATGCCTGGCTGATCAGCGGGGCGAACGGCATCGGCAAGGCGACGCTCGCCTACCGGATGGCGCGTTTCGTGCTCGCGCATCCCGATCCGAAATCCCAGGCTGTACAGGCTGCAACCTCGCTGCAGGTCGACCCTGAAAATCCTGTCGCGCGCCGTATGGCCGCGCAGTCGCACGGCGATCTACTGGAACTTGAGCGCACGTCCGGCGACAGCGGCAAGCTGCGCACGGTGATCACTGTCGATCAGGTACGCGAAACCGTCGGCTTCTTCGGCTCGACTGCCGGCGAGGGTGGCTGGCGGGTTTGCATCGTCAACAGCGTCGACGAACTGCAATATCCGCAAGGCTCCAACGCGCTGCTCAAGGTGCTTGAGGAGCCACCGCCGCGGGCGCTGTTTCTGCTCGTGAGCCATGCGCCCGGCGGCCTGCTCGCGACTATTCGCTCACGCTGCCGGCGGCTGGCGCTGCGCCCGCTCGATCAGGCCGACGTTGCGCGCGCAGCCGCGAGCGCACTTGGATGCGATCCCGGCGATGCCGAACTCGCGCAAGCCGCTGCCGCCGCGGAAGGCAGCGTTGCCCGCGCACTGATGCTGATCGAAGGTACAACGCTCGCCCTGCACAATCATGTCGTCGAGATGCTCGCGGGCCTACCGGCGCTCGATCCGCGTGCGCTGCATGGGCTCGGTGACATGATGAGCGGGACCGATCCGCTCAAGCTGGAAACTTTTCTGGATACCGTGAACGGCTGGATGAGCGCGCAACTCGCGGATGGTCGCAGCAGCGCCGCGCGGCTCACCGGCCTGGCGGAAGCCTGGGAGCGGACCAATCAGGCGGCGCGGGATGTCGACACCTACAACCTCGAACGCAAGCCGTTGGTGTTTTCGGTTTTCGGGGCGTTGTCGCAAATCGCGAAATCCAAACTCTAAGTGGATTGCGGTTTTCCATTATTGTCGGTCGCCGGACGGGAACGGCGCCGCAGTGACGCCGGGCGCCGTCGGGGCTCATCCATAGATCTTGGTTACACGGTTCTGGATTTGCGGTGAATCGACCGCATAGCGGTAGGCGCGGAACACTTCGTTGGCGGGGTCGCCACTGCGGTCAGGCCCCATGAACGGGCTGACGTATTCCCAGACGATGTCGCATTCCGGCGTCACTTCAAACAGGCGCCCCCATTGTCCTTCGCAAATCAACGTATTGCCGCTTGCAAGACGTTGCGCGCCGCTGATGTGCGGAGAGAAGAACGTGAAACTCGGCCGGCCGCGATATTCCCACACCGTCTGCTTCGTCTGCGGATCAAGTTCGACTACGCGCGAGAACGGATTGCCGGTAATATTGCAGCCATTGGCGAACAGCGTGATGTTGCCGTTCGGCAGCGTTTCGCAATCGTGCTGCATGCCCCAGGAATCGTCCCGGTGCTCCCACTTCATTGCGCGTGTCTGCCGGTCGATCAGGCCGATCATGTTGAGGCGGCGGAAGCTGATCAGAATATCGCCGTTCGGTCGCGGCGAGATGGCATTGGCGTGCGCAAACTCATCGCGCTTCTGGCTCGGGCTGAGGACGTATTTCTCAACCTCCATGTCCCGGCAAGCATGCCATTCCCAAACCACTTCACCCTTCGGCGTGATTTCCTGGATGTAGTCGCCGTACATGCAGCCGTCGGCGTGCTGGGTGCCGGGTAGGCCGCCAGGAATGCGCGCGACGATTTCCGGCGGGACCACCTCCCATGCCAGAAAGATCGTGTTGCCATTCGGCAGGCGGCGGAAATCGTGATGCTGGCCGACGTGACGGTGCTCCCAGACGACATCGCCGTTCCAGTCGTATTCGCGCAACAATCCACCGAGGCCGCCCATGTGTTTGGGGCCCTCCGGCAGCATGCCCGCCCACAGCAGGTTGCCGTTTTCAAGCAGATAACTGTTGGTGCCGGTCTTCAGCGGATGCTGCCAGGTGTGCAGAACATCGCCGCGCATGCCGATCAAATAGGTGGCCTTGGCGTTGAGCGGAGAGAACAGCGTTGCCCCCGGCGTTGCCCGGCGTTTGTCGTAAACAAAGAGGCCAAAATCCCGATAGCGCATGGCGGTCAGTCCTGAGTTGTCTTTGGATGGTTGATCTCATCGTTCGCAGTGGCGTCGCGATCCGACAGCAGATTTCGTCGTGTGCCCTTGCGTTGCGCCTGGCCCAGCAAGCGATCCGCGGTGCTTGAAATGGTCGCAAGCGCTTTCCACAGAGTGCGGCGCTCGGATTCCGACAGGCTCGCTTCGAGCAATTTCTGGCGCTCACGCACGAACGGAAGGGCCTGAGCGATGAGCGCTTCGCCACCGGCTGTCAGCTTGACCACGCGCAGACGCCGGTCGGCGCCGTCGACAATCTGCACCACAAGCCCGCGTTTGGTCAGGGCGGTAAGCGCACGGCTGACCTGCGCCTTGTCGAGACAGGCGTCGGCGGCGATGTCCCGGATCGATCGTGCCCGAAGTAAGGCCACCGTATTGAGAGTCCGGTACTCGGCCAGATTCAGGCCGAAGCGCGCCTCGACGTGCAACAGGAGATGTTGCGACAGCGTCCGGCTGATGCGGGCAAACCAATACGGAAACCGCGAATTACGCCGCTGATGGCGTGTCGCCACGATCGGTTGCGGCAGGGGATTGCGGGACGCGGTACGGGGCATGGGTCAGGAGGTCACAGCGATCATTGAAAATTCAACGTTGACGTTCCAACGATTGAATGAAAAAGTCAACGACAATGACCAAACCGATGTTGCGACCGCTCTTGTTATAATGCGGCGCGAGATACGCCGTGTCGGTTTAAACAATCAACAGGGAGATATGTCATGCGTTCAAGGTGTTTGGGGATTCTTACCGGACTGCTCCTCGCTGCCGGACTGGCGACACCGCTGCAAGCCGAGGACGTTGCCGCATATCCCTCGAGACCGATCAAGATCATCGTGCCGCAAAGTGCCGGCGGTGGGACCGACGTTGCCTGCCGGGTGATTGCCGCGGCAGCGGAGAAACTGCTCGGTCAGCGGATGGTGGTGGAAAACAAGCCGGGTGCCGGCGGCCGGATTGGCGCTTCGCTGGTGGCGAAGTCGGAGCCTGACGGCTACACGCTGCTCTATTCGCCGAAGTCGCCGCTAAGCATCATGCAGCATCTCAAGGTGAAGCTCGACTTCGATCCGGCAAAAGATCTGACGCCGGTCGCAATCACGACATGGGCCCCCGCCTTCTTGATGGTGCGGGCCTCGTTTCCGGCCAAGACCATGTCGGAATTTCTCGACTACGTGAAAAAGAATCCGGGCAAGGTCACCTTTGGCATCCAGGGCATCGGCGCCGAATTCCATGTCTCGTTGGAACAATTGCGCGAGGCGGCCGGAGTCAAGCTGCTGGCGGTGCCGTACAAGGGCGGGGCGCCGGCCATCATTGACCTTTTGGCGGACCGGCTTGACGCCATGATCCTGGTGCTGGCGGCAACGAAGGAACACCTCGCCACCGGACGGCTGCGTGCGCTGGTGACGTTTGACCCGAAGCAAGTCCCGGAATTTCCCAACGTCCCAACCATCGAGGAGGTCGGATTGGCACAGGTCGCTGGATCGCCATGGTTCGGGTTCAGCGCGCCAGCTGGCACGCCGAAGCCGATCATCGACAAGCTGGCCGGCGTGTTGGCGAAATTGCAGAAAGACCCGGCGCTGGTGAAGCGACTGCACGAACTTGGTTATAACTACAAAGTGTTTGGCCCAGCGGAATCCGCCGCCATCATCGCTAAGGAACGCAGCGAATATGGCAAGATCGCCGCTGGCGGCCGCCTCGACAGGCCAAATTGACGAGGCACGATGGCTAAAACGGCGGCCCCGGCTTACTGGCCGGGGCACTGTCGCGTTTGATGCGACGGCGTCAAATCTACTTCGCCTGGCTCAACAGAGTTGCGCAGGCTTCCGCTACTTTGCGGTCCGGCTCAGAACCCGGAAATTTGGACCAGCCGGCTTTTTCGATGATCTCGTCGCGCTTCCACGAATCAGCCTTCTTGAGCGCTTCAAGATTTGCGCTGGCGTCCGCGGAGCGCTGGAATTTGTCGGCGCAGATCGGCGCCAATACGCGCACGACGCTGGCCTGCTCGGCGGTCTTGACCCGCTCGGCCGCGGTGCTGCCCAGGGTCCATCCACCCCAGTAGAATCCGATGGCGATCGTGGCGACCGCGCCGACAGCCACACCTTGTAACAGACGCGTCAACGATTCTCCTTGGAGGATTGGGGGAAGTTCCATGAGGTTTCCTTTCGCCCGACATGTTTCGGAGCGATGGCCACGGACACCCGGTCGGGTTCCGATCGAAAAGTTGGCTAGAGAGCCGGCCGCCTTGCGTTGGCGTTTCGGTCATTGGCACAGTGCGCGTGATCTAGGTTAATGTCGATGCCGCGCAGCCAATTGGTAAAGACATATCGACGCACAAGCGTCGTAGGACAGGGTTACGCAAACTCTCCGCAGGCAGGCGTGGGGCGGCCGCTCACATCGTCCGGAGCAGGCTGAATAGTGTGACGAACTTCGGATTCGATACGGACACTAGGGCGCTATCAATTTAAGTGGAATCGTGAAAGCACTCTATCTCTTTGTTTTATTGCATTTTCGGACGGCGAGCCGGTTTCCACTTCGCCTGGAAATGCTTTAGAAATCGGCGGCGAACAGATCGTAAGACCATTTTTGACCGCGCCGGTACATTTTGGCAGCGGTCTTACAGATACGTGTGCGGTTGCGATCGAAGGCGCACAGAAGCCCGGTCTCATCGCATTGCGCATCAGGCTCAATCCGCGACAATGCCTCTTCGGCAACGAAAAACGTTATTTCCATCGCGCTGTCGTGCCCCCAGAAGCGAACGGCACGTCGCGTAGCATCATATGAGCGGCTCGGATTTGGAAAAATAAGAGTCATGTTTGCAGACACTTCAATACTGTCATGGGGTACCGCACGCGTGACCATCCAGCGTGCTTTCTTCTAGCGTGTCTTTTTGCTGGGCTGACCAGGAGGTGATTGCCCCGGGAAGCGATTGGACGAAAATACCGATTCGGATGCGGCCTGCTTTGTCTTAGATTTGTCAGCCTTCGGTTTCTTCTTTTCGCGGTTTCCGCGCATTTGACCCTTTGCCATGTCGTTCTCCCGTTTGCTATTGGCTCTTTGGTGCCGCGCGAGAATTATTCCGGTGCGGACTCCAGTTCGGATTCGCCAGCGAGTTTTTCAAAGTCTTCAAGCACGGCGATGATCATCTTCTGGCGGCGCGGATCTTGCGCAGACGGTGACGCGGCAAAAAGGTTGAGAAGGTAGCGCGCCTTTTCCACCGCATCGCGCCAGCTTTCCGCCGGCGCCAGGGTCAATTGAATTTCCAGTTCTTCCTGCCGCAGGCGCAACGCCTCTGCATTGGCCTCGACTTCGGCCAACTGCCTGCGAACGTCAGTTGCCTTCTGGGCTGCCATGCCGCGATGCCGGTCCAAATTGATCGTCTTGTCGGTCATGTTGGCGACCTTGCGCCCTTATCTGTTTTGCCTGCTCGAAAGTTCCCGATCACGGATCGAGGCCGCATGACAAGGCCCTACAGTGCCTGGAGAGGTGCCTGTCATTCAAGTATCGTGAAAATAGTCATTAAATATCACTGCAGTGATTGTCACAGAAACTACCTACTTTAACTAGGATCTTGCAAGATAAATAGCTAGAGACGTCGTACTTTATATTTTCAACAGGCGGAATTTCATTGAATTCCTGCGTAAAATGGCGCAAAAGGAGCTCTAATGATACATTTTGATTTGCGTGATTGGGCTTTCGCATGAAATTCCTAGTGCTGATGGCAAAACTAGAAGCTTTGCTCGGTGGTCGCTAACGGGCCGCTTAAAATCAGGATTCAATGTCCGAGTTGCGGGTAGGACCTCAAGCAGACCGTCGAATTCCTCAAGGCAAATAGGCATAGATTAGCTGTCGCGCTTGCGGCGTCGGAGTCAATATCGACACGGATCGGCTCGCAAACGCCGCGGAGGAAATCAAAAACGCGATCGAAAAAGTCCCACCAGAAATCACGATAAAAATTTTCTACTAGCTCCAGGCCCTTGCAACATCCAAAGGGGGATCTGTTCTTACCGAGCGGTATGGTTTCGGCGCATGTCGGCAGGGCCGCAAGATGGAAGTCGCACGAAAAATAGTGGTCGATCGGGCCTTAAGGGCCTCGCTTCTTGTCCAGACGATGTATACATGAGGAAATTACAGCCAAATAGGAATCACAATATGGTAGCGCGAGTTATCAAGCTGCGCGAAGGAGGCACGACTGCCGCCTCCACGTCTACTGAACAGTCGAACGTACCCAATGAGCATCTTTCGCAGCGAAAACGGCCCGAAGTCGGCCGCTATCTGCTGCAGATCGACCGTCAAACCAAGGAATCCTTCGCAACCGCGAAGGAAGCCGAAGTGTCCGGACTGGCGATCAAGACCCGTCACCCTGTGGTTCAAGTCAGTATTTACGACAGTGTCGAGTGCCGGAATACGGTCGTGGAATTGCCCGCCGGCGCCTCGTAACACGATAGTCCTGAGTCGCGGGTCGGGCTTTCGGGCCACAGCGCCACGCCATTCGATCTTTCGCGCGGTTGCAGCAACGTCTGACAGGCAGACCTGCCGGCAAGGAAAGACTGGTCATGAAAAAATCTGTGCCGAATACGATGATGAGCAAGCGTGAGCAGCTCCGTCTCTCGGGGCTGAGCGATTGGGTGCTGGACTTTGGCGTGACTGAGATTGTCATGACCGAACGGCAATTCTGGAATTTTGTCAGCTTGCAGCCTCCTGCGGAAAAGCCGTGGACGACGTTCATGGGACGCCAGATCCGGGTTCCGGACATGCCTGAAGGCAGCCAAAGGTGCTTGGGATTGGCCGAGTTTCTGGAAGCCAATCCAGCTTCAGGCGCACTGCGCTCTGACGGCTAGCGGCCTTACCGATCATGCCGCAAACCGCTTAAGCGCCAAGTCAAACGGATGTCATTCATCGCGCCGGAAAGCATTTGCGATGCAATCCGGACGTCAAAACAGCCCCGATTGTGGTTTAGCGTCGCCGAGCTTCGGACGTGGAGCAATATTGATGCCCAGATCGCCTTGTAATGGGCGTATTTTGCACTTATTTAATAGCAATCGAGATTGGCCGGACGACTGGGCCGCTTCGCCTTTTGACTGACGGGCGCACGTTTCAGACTTTCTCACCAAAATCGACGAAACGGGAAAATGGCCGCGATGGTCGCGCGCCATGTCCACTATGCACATCGTCCGTAAAAGGAAACTTCCATGAATTCGGGAACCGTAAAGTTCTACAACACCCAAAAAGGCTTCGGCTTCATTCAGCCGAGTGACGGCGAAAAGGATGTCTTCGTCCATGCGACCGCGCTGGAACGTGCCGGCATCTTCAGTTTGAACGAAGGCCAGAAGGTGCGGTTCGACACAAAGAACGATCCGCGTAGCGGCAAGCTCGCGGTCGACAAGATCGAAGTCGAATAACGCGCTTTTCTCGCGCGAATTCGTCACACGCATCAAGGCCGCCGCTGGACTAGAGCGGCGGCTCTTGCATCACAGGAGCGGCGATCATGCGCATCTTCATCTACAAGTCGGAAGGCCAGAAAAATCTGCGCGCTTTCGCCGACGCGTCCGACGGTCACGGATTGCCGTCGCAGCTTGGACCATGGCAGGCCATCGGTGTGATCCGGCCGGACAAGGATCCGCCATTCGGCCTGAGCCGCGAAACGATCGAGAGCGCGATTACGGAGCAGGGCTTTCAGCTTTTCCGCGTCGCTCCGAAAAAAGTCGTTGCAGCCTGAATGGCCTGTCCGCGGGCGCAACGCGGAGGCGACACAATCACCAGACCAGAATGGCCAGCCCGACGCAAAAGACACCGGCAATGACGACAGCGCCGATGGCGTAGTTTAAGGTTGTGTCTGTGCTCATGAGACACCCTGCGCCAGTTTCCCGTGGATTGACAGGGAAATCGGCGCGGGCACTGAACTTGAGCCGCGTTGGTCGAAGGCCGACGTCGCAACTCCAATCGGGATCTCACCGTGAACGACACGAAGACCAGCGAACCGGAATCTCTTACCGCGACCGGCGCGCGGCATTGGGCGCGCGTTCTCGCCCGCTATCGTGACCCGAGTCTCACCCGCAGCATCTTCGAGATCGCCATCACGCTGCTGCCGTTCGCCGCGCTGTGGGTTCTGGCTTGGGCGACGATTTATCTTGGCTATTGGGAAGTGTCGTTGCTGTTCTCGGTGCCGGCAGCGGGATTTCTGGTGCGGCTGTTCATGATCCAGCATGATTGCGGACACGGCGCGTTCTTTCGCCATCGCCTCGCCAACGACTGGGTCGGGCGGGTGATCGGCGTGCTGACATTGACGCCATACGATGTCTGGCGGCGAACGCATGCGGTCCATCATGCCAACTACCGGCCACCTCGAGCGGCGCGGCATCGGCGATGTCGACACGTTGACGGTGCGCGAGTTTGAACGACTCTCGTTCTGGGGCCGGCTGCGCTACCGCATCTACCGGCATCCGCTTGTCCTGTTCGGCGTCGGGCCGGCCTATCTCTTCCTGGTTCAGCAACGGCTGCCGTTCGGCCTGTTCCGCGAGGGCTGGAAGCCCTGGATCAGCGCCATGGCTACAAATCTTGCCATCGCGGGCGTGATCGCAGTGTTGATCTGGTTCATCGGAATCGGACCGTTCCTGCTTGTCCATCTGCCGATCATGCTGACAGCCGCGGCCATCGGCGTGTGGCTGTTCTACGTGCAGCATCAGTTCGAAGGAACGGTGTGGGAGCACGAGGGCGAGTGGAACCTGCACGAAGTGGCGTTGCACGGCAGTTCGTACTACGACCTGCCGCATGTGCTGCGCTGGTTCACGGCCAATATCGGCGTGCACCACGTCCACCATCTGTGCAGCCGAATTCCCTATTACCGGCTGCCGAGTGTCCTGCGCGAGAATCCGTCACTGCGCGGCGTGAGCCGGCTAACATTGCTTCAAAGCTTTCGTTGTGTACGCTTGGCTCTGTGGGACGAGACGCGCCGGCGATTGGTCTCGTTTCGCGAGGCGTACCGCGACAGGCGTGTCTAGCGGCTGGCCCGCACAGGCTGAGCGTTATGATATGGGCTTACGCCCAACGACGACAATCGTCGCACAACCGCTATCAGACTGACTGCATAACACTCTGGGGCGTGCCAATCGCCTTGCCGATGACCTCCGCTGCGTCGTCATGGAATTCGTTGCCGGACCAGGCAACAAACTGATCGGGTCGTACCAGGATCAGGCGCGCGCAATAGGCCTCTCGTTCGCCGGCGTAGGAATCGCGAATAACCGTCAGCGGTACGGCCAATGCATCTGCCGCAGCCTTGAACCGGGAGACCACCTGATCGGCGACATCGAACGCCAGCAGCGTGAAGCCATCACCCAAAAGCTCGAACACATTGCGTCCGGATGACAGCGTGCTGCGGTGCCAGGTGATGACCGGCGCGTGCTTCGTAGCGATGGCTGCCGACCGCGCTGCTGATGCCGCCCGGCGGACCAAACACCAGCGGTGAGCCTTCGTAGTTCGGCTCATAGGCATCGATCTCGGAACTTGTTCCGGTGCTGCGTGCCGTCCAGGCCGCCTCGAATGCGGCCTTGTCCCGTTGCGGATGGTAACGGCGCAAGAACTCACGGTCCTGGGCGATGAAGGTTTCGATAAAGTCCCTGGCAGTCGAGGCAAAGACCGGCCGGCGTTCGAGGGTATAGGAATCCAATAACTCCGCTCCGCCCCAGCCGGCAAGCGTGGCCGTGAGCTTCCATCCGAGATTGCGGGCATCCTCAAAACCGGTGTTGATGCCGAAGCCGCCATAAGGCGGGTGACTGTGCGCGGCATCACCGGCAATGAAGATGCGCCCCTTGCGGTAGTTGTCGGCAAGCGCGATGCGCAGATCCCAAAATCCGACATGCGTGAGTTCGCAATCGATCGGCGCGCCGACGACATCCTGCAGATAGGTGCGGAAATCAAAATTGTCGGCGTTGGTGCCACGCGGAACAGGCGCATGAAAGAACCATGTATCGACTGGATCGACGCGGCCAAAGAAGCGCCAATAGCCTTCCAGATCGGGATGGAGCACGTTGAAGAACGACACTCCCGGATAGCGTTCAAGCAGCGTGTTCAACTGCCGCGACCGAAATACCAAAAGGACCATCAGCAGATCATGATCGGTCTGGGACTGAACAATTCCGGCCTGTTCGCGAACGATCGACCGGCTGCCGTCGCAGCCGACCAGATAGCGGCCGCGGACGACCGCGCGCTCGCCGGCCGTTCGCGAAACGATACTGGCGGTCGCGCCGGTTTCGTCTTGCGTCACGCTTTCGGCCGACCAGCCGTAGCGCACTTCGACGCTCGGTAGCGCGGCGACCCGGCGCCGGAGCACTTCCTCCGTCGTATACTGCGGCAGGCGTTCATTGGCGGTGAAATAGAACGGCCGCACCAGTGAACGCTGGTACCAGTTGTAATGATAGTCGCTCAACAGAGTGCCGTAGGCGGTCAGGCCGCCGATGCCGTGCTCGGCGGGAATGGGAACCGCCTCGCGGATGCGATCCTCGACGCCCCAGAAATGGAAATGCTCCATGGTGCGTTGCGTGAGATTTTGTCCTTTCGGAATCGGCTGCGGCTCGCTATGGCGATCGATGACGATGACGGAAACATTGCGCTGGCCGAGTTCGATCGCCAGCCCCATGCCGACAGGGCCGCCGCCGACGATGATGACATCGGTGTTCAGGCCGGCTGTTTTGTTCGTCTGTAAGTCCATTGCCATCGCATGCGCCGGAGCCGCGCCACACTCCGCCTCGGCTCGAAGAAAATTCCTGGTATCAGGCCGCCACCGCGTTTTGCTTGGTAATTCTTACTTTTGCCTTGAGATCGGCCTTGCAGAAGGCGTGCAGAAAACAGGTCTGCTCCGACATGTCGAGCGCGGCGCGGGCGAAATCATCGTCTTCGCCGCTTCCGAGATAGAGATGGGTTTCCACCGGATCGGATTCGCCCGGCTTTCCGGTGCCACCGGAGGCGCCACCGAGCGAGAAGTGCATGTCCTGGATAATGCGATAATCGCCAAGGTTCTTCTTCGCGATCTTGGCGTAGCGGCCGAGCTGGGTCAGGAAGCAGAAGCCGATACCGGCGGAGATGTAGCTCGCGGCATCCGGCGCGCGGCCCTGGCCGCCGTTCTGCGGCCCTTCCTCGCACAGGTAATGGAAGATCGAGCCGTGCGGATTGAACAATTGCTGCTCGATATGTTTGATGCCGTCCGGCCGCAGGGTGCAGATGCCGCGAACATGCAGAACCCGGTCCTGCTCGTCCTTCAGACTGTCACCGGCGAGCGTAACCAACTCGACCGTCTTCGGCGTCATGCCGTTGCGCACGATCAGGTTGGACCAATCGCTAGCGGCCGGCTCAGCCTTGTCGAAGGTATCGCCAGGATCGGGGAGCGCTGGCGAACCGATCGGCAGCGCCTTGCCGAGCGGGATCTCCTTGCCGTTATGGCAGAGCGTGAACAGGCTCTCCTTGCTGCCGCGCATCAGCCCGTTGAGCGGGGAGGCCGCGACCGCGTCGAGCACCAGCGTGCGCAGGGTCTCGGCATCGGCATCGGAATCGATCTGCGCCTCGAGGTCGATATCCCTGGCGCCGCCGGTCATGGTGCCCTTCAACGCCGAACCCTTCATTGTGTAGTAGTTGTCCTGGATCAGCTTGATGTCGCGGATGGCAATTCCGCGCAGTTTGGCGAGCGCCAGGATCTCATCCATGTAGGACGCCACCATGCCGGTGGTGAGGAACGACAGCGGGCAGGGGCCTTCGTCGAGGCCGGCGAGATAGGCGCCTTCGTCGCTCGCCAGCCGCCATACCGCGCCGGTGAGGCTGGAGGCGACCAGCGCCTCCTTCTGCATTACGCTGAGCGATCGAACCGCAAGGCGCAGCGCTTGGCCCTTTCGGTTCGCCGGCGCGGCAAAGCCGACTGCGTCCGGATTGGCGACCTTGAAAAACAATGGCTTGCCACATTCGCGCAGCGGGTTGCTCGCGTGTCCGCTCATGATCCACCTCCGGGCGTTGGATTGTTTGGCTTTCTCCCTGATCGTGCTTCGCGCGCGGCTGTCAGGCCGTCAATGAAAATGGGCCAGCGGTTCACATGGTGGACCAATTTATGGTACAAACATCTGCCCCCTGTCCGGGAGAGGGAAGACGGTGCCCGCTGCATCCACCAAGGCGCGGTCCGGCGCGGAGCAAC
The DNA here is from genome assembly GCA_963806815.1 of uncultured Alphaproteobacteria bacterium. Lineage (GTDB taxonomy): Bacteria > Pseudomonadota > Alphaproteobacteria > Rhizobiales > Xanthobacteraceae > CAWDZJ01. Next base: position 153,778 of record CAWDZJ010000019.1, read on the forward strand.
CGGAACCGCTGACAATCCAGTCGCTGTCGCGCGGACTGTCGGTGCTGGCCGCGCTCAACGAGCGATCGCCCGCCAGCCTGACGCATCTGGTGGCGGCGACAGGCCTCGCCAAGGCGACCGTGGTGCGGATCCTCAATACCTTGCGGGCGGACGGATATGTCGAACGCGCCGAGCGGTCCGGCTACCGCGCGCTGCCGCGGGCGCGGCTGCTGTCGAGTTCGCTCAACAGCGAGAGCGCGCCGAAGCAGGTGGTGCGGCGGCAGCTCAATGATTTCGCGCGCGCCGTGAAATGGCCAGCGGAATTCCTGGTGCGGGAAGGCTCCGCGATGGTGATCGAACTGTCGAACCGCGATGTCGCGCCGATTGGCCTGAAGCAGTTCGAGTATACGCGTTTTCCGCTGCTCAGTTCGGCGGCGGGAATTGCGCTGCTGGCGTGGTCGAAGCCGGCCGACAGGGAGGACATCATCCGGACGGCGGCTGCGAGCCTGAAATCCGGCAATCCGGCACAGGTCGTGCAGGCCGCACGTGACGATATCGAGCGTACGCGCCGGCGCGGCTATGCCATGCACGACTACGAAGCGCCGATCGAGGGCACCCGCGCACTCGCGCTGCCGGTGTTCGCGCATGACGCGCCTGTCGGCGCGATGTCGCTGATCCTGCTGCGCGATGCGGTGCCGCAGGCGCACCAGGAAAAAGTGCTGGTACCGCGCCTTCAGGAGTTCGCTGCCGCGGTCAGCCGGCAATATGCGGTGTTCGGTGCGATATCGCCGGAATAGGGCGGGGTGGGATGCCGTTACAAATGAGTCCTAGTGGAGCGAATTTTACATTTGATACCCATTCGCGGCTAGTCGTTCATCAAATGTCAAATTCAAAGCTCCACTAGTATCAGAATACTTGCTAGTGGTCCATGATTCCGACATTTGCTCGGGAGCTTGCAGCAGCGTGATGCAAATGTCGGAATCGGACCACTTGGCAAATCCAAAACCCGTTTTCTGTCCTGCGGCAAACTCTCTTATAACGTGATCGGGAATTTCGTGAACCAAACGGGGACGACAAACTGAAAACCATGAACCATTGCGACGAATTGGAACTTTGGTCGACGATCCTTCTTTTCAAGGCGCGGCCCAAGACGCATTCGACCATTTTCGAAATGATTACCCCAATACCAAGTCAGCATTGGCGATTTGGCCAGCTTCTACAACAGCGGATATGCTCCCATGAAAGCGCCCCAAGTTCTGAAACGCTCGGAAATCCGGGAGGGGCGGCCATTTCCGCGCGGCGCGACCTGGGACGGGCTGGGCGTCAACTTCGCCCTATTCTCGGCCAATGCCACCAAGGTCGAACTCTGCCTGTTCGACAATGACGGCAAGACTGAAATCGAGCGCATCGAACTGCCGGAATATACCGACGAAGTCTGGCACGGCTATCTGCCTGAGGCCCGGCCGGGCACCGTCTATGGCTATCGCGTCCATGGCCCCTACGAGCCGGATGCCGGCCATCGCTTCAATCCCAACAAACTGCTGATCGATCCCTATGCCAAGCAACTGGTCGGCACCTTCACCTGGGGGCCGGAACTGTTCGGCTACACGCTCGACTCAGCCGGACAAGGATCTGTCTTTCGACGAGCGCGACAGCGCGCATCTGACGCTCAAATGCCGGGTCATCGATCCCGCCTTCACCTGGGGACGGGCGCAAGACCCATGGTGCCGTGGGACCGCACGATCATCTACGAAATGCATGTGAAGGGCTTCCTCAAGCTCAACAATCATATTCTCGAGGAGGAACGCGGCACGTTTGCCGGTCTGGCGCATGGTCGAGTCGCGGAGTACCTGCGAACCTCGGCATCACCTCGGCCGAACTTCTTCCGATCCACGCCTTCATCGACGACAGCTATCTGGTCGAGAAGGGGCTGCGGAACTATTGGGGCTACAATTCCATCGCCTTCTTCGCCCCCGAGCCGCGCTATCTCCACTCGCCGTTTCCAACGAGTTCAAGGAGATGGTCAACCAATTCCACAATGCCGGAATCGAGGTGATCCTCGACGTGGTCTATAACCACACCGCCGAAGGCAACGAACTCGGACCGACGCTGTCGCTCAAGGGCATCGACAACGCCAATTACTACCGGCTGCTGCCGGACAAAAAGCGCTACTACATCAACGACACCGGCACCGGGAACACCGTCAATCTTTCGCATCCGCGCGTGCTGCAAATGGTCGCCGATTCACTGCGCTACTGGGCGACCGAGATGCATGTCGACGGCTTTCGTTTCGATCTCGCGACAATTCTCGCCCGCGAACCTTACGGCTTCGACGAGGGCGGCGGCTTCCTCGATTCCTGCCGTCAGGACCCGGTGCTGTCCAGCGTCAAGCTGATCGCCGAGCCGTGGGACATCGGCCCGGGCGGCTATCAGGTCGGCCGGTTCCCGCCGGGCTGGGCCGAGTGGAACGACAAGTTCCGCGACACGGTGCGCGCCTTCTGGAAGGGCGACGAAGGTACGCTGGCGGATTTCGCCCAACGCATCTCCGGCTCCAGCGACCTGTTCAACAAGCGCGGCCGCAAGCCATGGGCGAGCGTCAATTTCATCACCGCGCATGACGGCTTCAACCTGAATGACCTCGTTTCCTACAACGACAAGCACAACGAGGCGAACGGCGAGGACAATCGCGACGGCCATTCCAACAACCATTCCTGGAACCACGGTGTCGAGGGGCCGACCGATGACGTCCGGAGATCCTTGCGCTGCGCGAGCGGCAAAAGCGCAACCTGATGGCGACGCTGATGCTCTCGCAGGGCACGCCGATGATCCTTGCCGGCGATGAATTCGGCCATACCCAGCACGGCAACAACAATGCCTATGCCCAGGACAACGAGATCAGCTGGCTCGACTGGGAACAAGATCACCGCGGACGGCCACGAACTTCTGGAGTTCACCCGCAAGCTGATCGCCGTGCGCAAGGCCTATCCGATCCTGCACCGCAGCCGGTTCCTGGTCGGCCAGTATAACGAGGAACTGGACGTCAAGGACGTGACCTGGCTGTCGCCGACCGGCGACTGAGATGACCGCGGAGCAGTGGCAGGATCCGCGCGGCAAATGCTTCGGCATGCTGCTCGACGGCCGCGCGCAGCCGACCGGCATCAAGCGGCGCGGGTCTGACGCGACGCTGCTCCTGGTCTTCAATGCGTATCATGACGTCGTCGAGTTCGCGTTGCCCGAAGTGCCCGAGGGCAAGCGGTGGGTCGGCCTGATCGACACCAACGATCCCGCCCGCCGCGATCCGCCCGCTTTCGACTTCGGCCATCGCTACGAGGTGACGGGCCGCTCGCTGTTGTTGTTTGTGCTCGCAACCGAGGAAAGACAGCCACGGCGCCTGCGCGAGGGGGTCGGCGCGCTTCTCGATGTTATTGAGGCCCCGGTCTCTGGAGGTCTGCTGTAAGGCGGGCGGATACCGCGCCATAGGTGCAGACCAGATAAGGCACGCAATAGGTCAGGGCGATCTTGAACCAGTTGACCGGTGCGGCACCGAACAGAGCGTCGCCCTGGTTGATCAGGTTGAGGATCGTGCCAACAACGAGCGCGACATAGAATGAGCGCAGCGGCACGCCGTCCGAACAGCTGTACTGACAGGCGCGTTTCCAGGTCGACATCATTTGCACCGATTGCTGCGTTGGCCGAGCGTAACGCGTCGCCAAAGCCGCGACGGCGTCGTCACTTGGTAATGAATAGCTCATTGTAGAACGCGCGTGCCTGCTCGCGTGTCGCTTTCGACATTTTCATCGCGTCGCGCACGACGTGTTCCATCTCGGCGCCGCTCTTGGGATCGAGCATCACGTGCGCCTTCACCAGATCGGCCTTGAACTGCGGATCGGCCACCATCTTGTCGAACGCCGTCCGCAGCGCGTCAAGCCGGTCCTTTGGCACACCCGGCGGTGTCGTCAGCGAACGGCCGATCTCGGCAGTCAAGGTGAAGACCTTGAGGAAAGCCTTCTCGACGTCGGTCTTGCCGAACTCCAGCAGGATCGGGACGTTGGGATAGTTCTTCAGCCGGCTGCCGGCCTGCGCGACGATTGGCACCAGTTCGCCGCTCTTGAGCCGGCTGAACTGCCACATTTGGAATGAGTGGGGTAATTGGATCTACCTACAAGATTGCGAGCGCGACGCCTTTTAGTCGCTTGGTCGTCAGCCTGTGTTGGCGCCGACCATGAGGAAGTGATTTTTCACCCGCATATGGCTGAGTTCCGCCGCCGTGATGGTGATTTCGCCCACGCATGGAGGTCGTGGAGGCCCCGGATGCCGACGTCGAGATCCGCCGCATCACCTTGATCAACGACCTGCCCGTGGGCTCGGCGTACAGGTGCACTACCTGCCCGTGCACTGGCATCCCGCCTATGCCGATCTCGGCTACCGCGCGGGGCTCTGTCCGGTCGCCGAAGATTACGCGGCGCGAGCCGTCTCCCTGCCGATCTTCCCGCGCATGACCGATGCCGATGTAGACCGCGTCATCGAGGTCGTCGGCGAGACGTGCCGCAACGTGCTCTGAGCGCGAGCGCCGCGTCTGCCCTCAACGCACCGCTGCAAGCAGCTTCAAAGCCCCGGCGACCGCATCGTCGGCCCGACGGTTGTGCATCGCATTGATTGCGGCAAGCGCCGGCTCTCGCGCGTAGAGTGCAACGATGTCGTCGGCCGAGAAATCGGGGTTCGCGCCATAGAGCCGTTCGAACAGCGGCGGACGAGCTCGAGATCCTCGGGATAATCGACAGTCAGGCGCAAGTACGACCGATCCTCGTCGGCTTCGACGGAGCCGAGCCGGAACAGCTCCGGATGCCGGTAGAGATACGGCGTGACGTGCTCGCGCTCGTAGGCGGAAGCCGCTTCGCGCCAGGCGCGCTCGAGTGCGGCGAAGCGCATGATCTCGACATCCTCGCCGTGCGGATAAGGAATACCTAGGTTAAATGTTTTAGCGTAAGACTTAACATAAAACGTATTGCTCCTCGCGGCGGCTCCGGTGGACGCGGACGCGGCCGCGCTCGAGCTCCTCGGGGAGGTGCTCGACCCCGAGATCCCCATCAGCCTGGTCGAGCTCGGGCTGGTCTACGGCGTCGAGTGCGGCGACGGCGTGGCCGAGGTGCGCCTGACGTTCACCGCCACGGCCTGCCCGTGCATGGAGTTCATCCGCGAGGACATCACCGACCGCCTGGAGCGGGAGCCGTGGATCCGCGCAGGTGCGGATCGAGGAGGTCTGGAGTCCGCCGTGGACCGCGGAGCGGATCACGCCGGAGGGCGGCGCGAAGCTGCGCGGCCCTGGGCGTCGGCGCGTGAGCCCGGCACGGCTTCCGAACCGAGAGGCTGCATGCGTGAGACGTGTACGACGTCTTCGCCCGGAAGAACCGGGGCGACGCGCTCGCCCACATCGGGTACGTCGACGCCCTCGACGACGAGACCGCCCGGGTCTACGCCTGGAAGACGTACGACGAGGAGAACTGGTTCGAGATGTGCGTCGTGCCGCCGCTCGGCCATCATCCCGGTGAACCGCGGCGACGGGCCGTTCGCCCGGGGCCGCGGAGAGGAGGGACGCGATGAGCGACTGCTCGCTCGACGTCGGGCCGCTGGACGACCGCACGCGCGCCGCGCTTCGCGCGGCTGCATCCTGACGCTGGCCGACAGCAAGCGGCTCATGGGGATCCGCTACTCGGACTGGCTCCTGGGCGCGCCCGTCGATCGAGACGGGGATCGCCGCGTCGTCGATGGCGCAGGACGAGTGGGGCCACGCCCGCCTCCTCTACGCCATGCTCAAGGACCTGGGCGAGGACCCCGTCGCGGTCGAGCACGAGCGCGCCGACGGAGGCCTACGCGTCCGTCGACCCCCTGGACGCACCCTTTCCCGGACTGGGCCGCGGTGGTGGCCGGCATGGCGCGTGGTGGACGGGGCCCTCACGGTGGCGCTGGACGGCGTTGCGCGACGGGTCGCTTCGAGCCCGCCACCACGCGGGTGCCCAAGATGATCGCCGAGGAGGAGTTCCACGCGAGCCTCGGCGGTCGCGTGGTACCGGCGCCTGGCGGCGCTCCCGTCCGACGAGGCCAGGGGGCTGCTGCGTGCGGCCACGCGAGCCGATGCTCCCGGCCGCGCTGGCGTGGCTGGGCGCCGACGACGCAGCGGCGCGCGCGCTGGTGGCGGCGGGGGTCACCGCTCCGGCCGGCGAGCTCGGTCGGCGGCTTCCGCGACCGCGGTGCGGGACGTGCTGGCCGCGGCGGCGTGGACGTGGACGCGGTGGCGCCGGCGACCGGGTGGGACGCGGCGCGCGGCCGGGGCCCGGGCCACCCCGACGAGGACGCCGTGGAGCGCGCGCGGGGTGACCGCAACCGCACGCTGTTCGTGGAATGACGCCCGTGCGCCGTTCCGTCGACGCGGACGAGGCGCCGCCAGGGCGAGGCGCCGGCGAAGCCTGCCGGAGGCGCCCGCCTGTCCCTTCTGCGACGGCGCGCGACACGGAACTCATGAACGCCTTCGGCTCCCACGCGTCGGTGAGCACCTACTGGTGCCGGGCGTGCCGGAGCCCCTTCGAGCTCATGAAGTGGAGGGGAGGGGCGTGAGCGGGCTGGAGGAGTTCCGCCGCTTCAGGGAGCGCATGAACGAGCGCATCCTCGAAGCCGACAACCTCGAGCTGAAGCGCTTCTTCGCGCTGGACGGGCGGGTCTACGAGGAGGGCGCCCTTCCGGCGTCCACGAAGGAGCTCATGGGCCTGATGGCTTCGATGGTGCTGCGGTGCGACGACTGCGTCGCATACCACCTGATCCGGTGTAAGGAGGAGGGGGCCACCGACGAAGAGTTGTTCGAGGCCTTTTCCGTGGCCCTGGTGGTAGGGGGATCGATCGTGATCCCCCACCTGCGCAGGGCGGTGGCGTTCCTGGACGAGCTCGAACGCGGAGGTATCGCCGTCCTAGTCGACCAGCTCCACTTCTTCCAGGAAGTCCTTGAGCGGGTTGGCCACCGCGATGGCGCGCTCGGTGATGGCCGACGGCCATCTTGCGCCAGTCGGCGGCGGTCGCCGGCCAGGTGGCGGGACACCGCCTCTCCCAGGCGCTCGTCGGACTCGGCGGCCGCCTGATGGTACTCGGCGTAGCGCGCGCTGACCCGCTGCTCGAAGATCGGGAGCTGGGCCGGGGCGTGCCGTGCTCGACCATGTCCTCGAAGACGGCCCGGTGCAGGGCGTCCAGGCCCCGGCGGATGCAGCTGGTCGGGGGTCCGCGCCCAGGAACGCGAGCTGGGCTCCGCGAGTATGCGCCCACATGAAGAAGATCAGCGCTTCCTCGGCGGCCTGGCCGGTCGGGGTCGCCGTCCTCGTCCTAAAGGGTGGCGACTCGGGCAGGGGCGTCTCGACGTCCTCATGGGCCAGGAAGTCGGAGAAGCTCTCCCAGACCAGGCGAGCGAGGCTGTCGCCCAGCTCGTCGGGCGTCATGCTCTGGGGAGCTCGGAACTCGTGGGTATCGTCCATCACGGTGTGTGCACGTCGTGTCATTCTCGTGTCGAGGCGTTTCAAGTACCCTCAATTCCCACTCCGGGGCTGAGGGTGTCAAGGTTTTCGATCGAGGAGAGGCCAGGATCCATGACCGATCAATCGATGCCTCGCAAGGCGACTGCGCACGCGGCGCTCGTGTCCTGATGCGCCTGCGGCATGGCCGCTGCGTTCGGCCGCGTGCGCGGGCGGGCAGCCGTCCATTCCCGAGCCCCGGCCCGATCGTCATCTACTCCGGGGCCCGCATCCGGGCCGACCAGGACTCGATGCAGGCGATCAACGAGTGGGTCACCCGGGAGCAGAAGAACATCGACGAACGACCCGGCCTTCATGGTGGAGACGGAGCTGGCCGCGGACGAGGTCTATCCCTGGGACGGGCTCGAGTATCAGCGGGCGACACCGTGCACGGTCCGCGTCGACCCGCGGGCCCCCGACGCCCGGCTTCCCTTCGAGATCTACGGCGCACCTCCACCTCATGGCGCAGATGGGCCGCCAGGAGGAGTGGCTGCCCGAGGCGCCCGACCGCGACCGGGTACGAGCTGGAGCGGGCCATCCTGACCCGGGTGGCCGACGCCTGGCTCCTGGGGCGGACCGTCTTCGACACCGCGCCGTACGCGCCGCTGGACGAGCTCATCTACGCCAAGGAGGGCGGGCTACCTGGACGCGTTCATCTTCACGGCGCGGCCCGACGAGTTCGGCGAGGCGCGGGCCGCGTGGGCACGCGAGCAACCCCGGACGCAGCCGACGCGTACCGCGACTGGTTCCTGGAGACGTTCAACCGGGAGCCGCCCGGCCTGCGGCCCGCGTTACGGCGAGAGCTCCGGCGGGGTGCCGGACCAGGCCGCGGGGTTCAGCGCCGGCGTGACTTCCCACCGCAGCGCGATCGGCCCGTCGCCCTCCTCGCTCCACGACGTGCACGTCGACGCGCCCCGTGCGGGCCAGGCGGTCGTCCCTGGGCTTGCCGCCGAAGGCGGCGAAGCCGGTGACCGCGCCGGCACGGTGCGCCCGTCCGGCGCGGTGGCGCGCAGCTGGGCGCCCTTGAGGGCACTTGACCGGGGGCGCTTCGCCCGACTGCAGGCGGAGGCGTAGAATACGGCCGGTGTGGGGGGCGTCCATGGCGTCCAGGACGCGGAAGACGACGCCCCGACCGGTAGCGGTTCTGCGTAGACATGGCAGAAAGAGTATCGGATGAGCGCCCCAAAGGAAGACGGCGCGGCCGGCAGCGCGGACTGCCGCGCGTCGGAGCTGGAGATGCCGCCCGACGCGATGCGCGAGCTGGCTGCGAGGCGGCGGAGCTCGTCGTGCGCCGCATCGACGGGCCTCGCCGGCGAGCCGGCCTGGCGCGGGGCCTCCCGGGCGGAGCTGGAGCCGCTCCTGCGCGAGCCGCCGCCCGAGGAGGGCGCGGCCCGCCCGGGAGGTCATGGAGCGCGCCGTGCGGGACGTCCTTCCGGTGGCGGGCCGGGTGGACCATCCCCGCTTCTTCGCCTTCGTGCCCTCGCGCGCCCACGTGGCCCGGGCGTGCTCGCCGACTTCCTGGCGGCGGGCTTCAACACCTTCCAGGGCACCTGGCTGGGGTCGGGCGGCCCGAGCCAGCTCGAGCTGGTGGTCACCGACTGGTTCCGGGACTGGGTCGGGTATCCGGAGACGGCCGGCGGGCTGTTCACGCGCGGGGGCTCGGCGGCCAGCCTCGACGCCCTGGTGGCGGCCCGTGAGGCCGCCGGGGCGCCCGAGCGGCCGGCCGTGTACATGAGCGACCAGAGCCACCGCGCGCTGGAGCGGGCGGCGCGCATCGTCGGGCGTTCGCCCGGAGGGCGTCCGTAAGGTCGCGTCGGACGACGGCTTCCGGATCCGCATGGACGCGCTGGACCGGGCGGTCGCCGAGGACCGGGCCGGCGGGCTTCACGCCCATCGCCGTGTGCGCCAACGCGGGCGCCACGAACACCGGCGCGTCGATCCCCTGGACGAGCATGGCGGACTTCTGCGCGCGCCGAGGGGATCTGGCTGCACGTGGACGCGGCCTACGGCGGCTTCGCGGTGCTCACCGAGCGGGGCCGGACGCTGCTTGCGCGGGCATGGAGCGGGCCGACTCGATCACGCTGGACGCCCACAAGTGGCTCTTCCAGCCCTTCGAGGCCGGGTGCCTGCTGGTGCGGGACGTGCGCGACCTGGAGCGCGGCGTTCAGCGTGCACCCCGAGTACCTGCAGGACACGCGGCTGGGGCATGGAGCAGGTGAACTTCGCCGACCGGGGGCTCCAGCTCACCCGCTCCTTCCGGGCGCTCAAGGTCTGGATGTCCATCCAGACGTTCGGCATGGCGGCGTTCCGGCGCGCGGTGGCGCGAGGGCATCGAGCTGGCCGACCGGGCCGGGCGCCTACGTGGAGGCTCCGACAGCCTGGAGCTGCTGAGCCCGGCGTCGCTGGGCGTGGTGTGCTTCCGCGTTCAACCCGCGCGAGCGCGGGCGTGGACGAGGCGGCGCTGGAGCGGATCAACGAGGCGGTCCAGGCCCGGGTCATCGAGAGCGGCATGGCCATGATGTCGTCGACCCGGCTGCGGGGCGTCTACGCGCTGCGCCTCTGCATCCTGGCCCACCACACCACCTGGCGCGGACGTGGAGCGAGACGCTGCGGCGCGATCGAGCGCTTCGGCCGTGGAGGCCGCTGGCCGACGTGAGCGGTCCGCTCCGGCGTGCTGGACCTGCGCTCGGACGCTCGTGCGCGTCCTGCTGGTCGGGCTGCCTGGCGCTCTCCGCTCGCTGCAGCTCCGCCTGCCTGAGGCGACGTCGGAGATCCAGCGCGTGCCGGTCGTACGCGAGCTCGGCGGTGACGCTCGTGCTCCTCGGCGGCGGCGTGCCTGGCTCGTCGGGGCCGCCGCGGCGGGGGAGCCGGCGGCGCTGGGCGCTGGGCCCTGCGCCTGGGCTCGCTGCTCGCGTGGGCGCTGGGGCTCACGGCTGGCGGGGCCTGGCCTGCTCGCTGGCGTTCCGCGTCGTCGGCGCGGCCCTCGGGCGTGCGAGGAGTCGCCGCTGCTCCGCGACGCTGCTGCCCCGCACGGCGCCGGGAGCGGGCGGCCTTCGCGTGCTGTCGCTCGCGGCGGGCGTCGGGGAGGAGATGGCCTACCGGGGCTATGCGATCACCGCGCTGGCGCCGGTCGCTCGGGCCGGCTCGGGCGGCGGTGCTCACGTCCGTGGTCGTTCGGCGTCCTGCACGCCTATCAGGGGACGCTCGGGGTGGTCGCGCACCGCCGTCGCTGGGGGGCCTCCTGGCGTGGGGCTTCCTGGCGTCGGGCAGCCTGTGGCCGCCGATGGTCGCCCACGCGCTCCTGGACGTGCTGGCCGGGATCGTGCTGGCGGAGCGGCTGATGGTACCTGCCGGCGACACGGGGTACCCACGGACGTAGCGGACCGACGCGTGAGCGTCCCGACGCTCCACGGACGACCAAGGGAGTGACATGGAAGTGGATCTGGCGCTTCTCGCCGACGCGGCGACCATCGACGCGTCGGGAAAGCTCAACATCCTGGGCGTCTTCGACCGGTCTCCGCGGCGAGCTTTCCGGCGCAGCATCCCCACATGGTCCTCATCCTGCGGTTCTCCGCGGGGGTCGGCGAGATCGGGAAGCACAAGGTCGAGATCTCGCTGACGGACCCCGGGGGCAGGAGGTCGTCCACATCGACGGCGAGATGCAGCTCGGTGCCGGGCCGCTGGGGTCGCGCGAGGGGTCAAGGTGCCCCACGTGCTCCACCTGGACGGCATGGTCTTCCCCGTGCCGGGCCGGTACGCCTTCGACGTGCGTGTCGACGGAGAGCACCACGTCTCCGTGCCGCTGCACGTGGCGGGTCCGCTGCGGCGGAGGCCTAGGAGCGCCGTTTCCGCCGATGCGCCGGCGCACCGCGCATCGGCTCGCGTCGAGGCGCGACGTGGTGCTTGCAGAAACCCGACGGGCGTCCGATAGGTATAAATAGGTAGGAAGACGTCGTCGATGGCTCGGACGCCGTGAGACGCACGCGGAGAGAACGACGGTGATCCTCCACTGCAACTACGAAGAGCTCCGGGCCCTGCGGTCCGGCGGCCGCTCCCTGCTGGACGGGGAGTGCGGAGGCGCCCTCGTACGTGCTGGCGCCGCCCGAGCACCGGGCCCGCGTGGAGGCGCTGCTGCCCCGCCTGGACGGGGACGTGTCCGTGACGACGCTCGCGGAGCTGCGGGGCGTGCACGCTCGCGGTGCGAGCCATCCTCGAGTTCCTGCGCGTGGAGATGGAGGCGGTGGTGGTCGCGACCCACGCCGCCGACGAGATCGCCGTGGCCGCCTACTTCGACTTCGCCCACGTGCTGACGGTCTCTGCGCCGGCTGCACGACATGGCTTCCGAGATGGAGGCGCTCATCGAGCTGGTCACGGGCGAGCCCGTCGACGCCGAGGCCGCCGCTACCTTCCGCTTCCCGGACTAGACCCGGCGATCCTCCCCCCCCACGTCCGAGCATGGCCGACCGCGTCGCGGCGCTGGAGCGGATGCTCGAGAGCCGCCCGGACGACGCCCGCCTTCGCTTCGGGCTGGCCCTGGAGTACCTGAACGCCGGCCGGACCGAGGAGGGCGTGCGGGAACTGCGCGCCTACCTGGACGCCGCCGACGACGAGGGCAACGCCTGGGGACGGCTCGGTGCGGTGCTGCGGCGCAGGGGGCGGGACGAGGAGGCGCAGCGAGGCGTATCGGCGGGGGATCGAGGCGGCCTACCGCCACGGGCATCCCACCATGGCCGCCGAGTTCGAGGAGTGCTCGAGGGGTGGGACGCGTGAGCGACGCGTCCGACGGCGCCGGCGGGCCAGCTTCGAGCGGAGGCGCTGCCGCACCTGGACGCGGTGTACCGGTTCGCGCTTCGCCTGACCGGCTCGCCGGACCGGGCCCAGGACCTGGTGCAGGACACGTTTCTGCGGGCGTATCGAGTCCTGGGACCAGTACACGCCGGGAACCCAATGCAAGAGCTGGCTCTTTACCATCTGCCGGAACCTGTTCGTCCGGCAGTGGGAGCGCGGTCAGCGGCACGACGAGATCGTGGCCGAGAACGCGCGCCGCGACGGCGCCGGGCCGAGCCCGTCAACCCGGTGTGGTCCGTCGGTCGAAGACCGTCGATCCCGAAGGGGAGTTCTTCGGCTCCTTCGTGGACGAGGAGATCCTGCGGGCCATCGACGCGCCTTCCGGAGGAATATCGCATGGCCGTGGTGCTGTCGGACGTCGAGGGGCTGTCCTACGACGAGATCGCGGAGCTGCTGGACGTGCCCGGTGGGCACGGTGAAGAGCCGGCTGTTCCGCGGCCGCAGGCGACTGCAGAAGGCGCTGTACGAGTACGCGGTCGAGAACGGGTACCTCCGAAGCGCCGAAGGCGCCGGACTCCGGACGCGGGAGGCGCACCGGAGTGATCTCGTGCCAGGAGGCGCTGAACGCTCGCTCTACGAGTACCTCGACGGCGAGCTGGAGGACGTGTCGCAGGAGGAGGTGCGCGCGCACTTCGAGGCGTGTCAGCGGTGCTTTCCCCACCTCAAGCTCGAGGCGTCGTTCCGTGCCGCGGTGCAGCGGGCGTCGTGCGGCGAGGCGCCCCGCCCGAGCTCCGCGCACGCGTGCTGGGCATCCTCGCCGAGGTCGATCGGGGCTAGACCCACTCGGCGCCGGCGCGGACACTCCGCTCGACCTGCTCCTCGCGTGCGTGAGCCGACAACCTTGGCGCCGCCTCTCTCGTCCGGCGATTGGAGAACCTTGGCGCCGTCGCACCCCGGCACTCCCCTGACAGCCTGCCTGGAGAAGGAATGGCCACGGCCCGGAAGCGGGAACGGATCCTGCCTCGCCTCATCGAAGAGGAGATGCGGGATTCGTTCCTCGACTACTCGATGTCCGTCATCGTCCAGCGCGCGCTCCCCGACGTGCGCGACGGTCTCAAGCCCGTGCACCGGCGCATCCTCTACGCCATGTACGAGCTCGGGCTGATGCCCGATCGCGCCTACAAGAAGATGCGCGACAGTCGTCGGCGACGTGCTGGGCAAGTACCACCCCCACGGCGACTCGGCGGTCTACGACGCCCTGGTCCGCATGGTCCAGGACTTCTCGCTGCGGTATCCCGCTGGTGGACGGGCAGGGCAACTTCGGCTCGATCGACGGAGACAACGCCGCCGCCTACCGGTACACCGAGGCGCGGCTCCAGGCGCTGGCCGTGGAGCTGCTCGACGACATCCAGCAAGGAGACCGTCGACTTCCAGCCGAACTTCGACAACCGGCTGGAGGAGCCGACGGTCTTGCCCGGCGCGCTTTCCCAACCTCCTGGTGAACGGATCGTCGGGAATCGCGGTGGGGATGAGCACGAACGTGCCCCCCACAACCTGCGCGAGGTGGCCGCCGGGGTGAAGCAGCTGGTGGTGGATCCGGACTGCACCGTGACGACCTCATGCGCCACGTGCGGGGCCCGGACTTCCCGACGGCGGGCTTCATCGTCGGGCGGGACGGCATCGACGGCATGTACCGGACCGGGCGCGGCCGCATCGTCATGCGCGCCCGGGTGGTGAAGGAGGCGCTGCGGGGTGGCAAGGAGCAGCTCGTCGTCACCGAGCTGCCCTACACGGTGTCCAAGTCGAAGATCATCGAGCAGATCGCGGACCTGGCCAAGAAGGGGAAGGCGGACGACATCTCCGACATCCGGGACGAGACCGACCGAGACGGCATCCGCCTGGTCATCGAGCTGAAGCGCTGCGGCCAAAGCGGGTAAGGTGCTCAAGATGCTCTACCGGCGCACCAACCTGCAGTACACGTTCGGC
>CAWDZJ010000020.1:0-143898 GCA_963806815.1 uncultured Alphaproteobacteria bacterium
CAGCACGATGGCGCCGAGCCGCATCACCGCGAACGATGCCGCCAATTGCTCCAGGCGTATCCTTCATATGGATGCCGACGCAGATCGCCCTGTTTGACGCCATTCGCCCGCAATCCGCCCGCGACCCGGCGCGTGATCTGATCGAACTCGCCATAGGTGAGGACGCGCGTGCCGTATTCGATCGCTGCCTTCGCGGCGCGATACTTGGCGGGATGGGCAACCAGGGAAGGGAGAGATTCGTCGTGGTTCAGTTTTCCGAAAGCGCGAAAGGCACGGGCCGGCCGGCGACCGCCGCTCCTGTTTGGCCTGCAGCCACGCGCCGCCGGGACATGCCCGGTGATCACAGTGGCGCGACGCGATTGAGATGGCTGGTGATGGCAAGCCCGACAGCCGCGACGTTGGTCATGAACAGGGACTCGTGATCTGGCCCGGCTTCGACGAATTCAACCTGAGGTCCGAAATATTTCGGCAGGCCATTTGCGCGATCCGTGAGCGTGTCGCGGCGGTCCTGGGAATGCACCACCAGCATCGATCCTGGATAGGGCTCCGGGAATAGGCGCACAATGATGAAATAAAGGAGCGCCGCACCCGATCGCGGCGCGTCTCGCCGCGAATGCCGTCGGTGACCATCAGTTTCAGCCGCTGGCCGCGCAGACGCGACCGCCATTGCCGGGCCTGCAGCGACAGTCCCGCCTGATAGAACCAGGGCGCCAGGTCCGGATAGACCGGCGGATCGATCATCACCAGTCCGGCCGGCGGCCGGCCGCTCCTGTGAAGCTGCTGCGCCATCTCGTAGGCGACCAGCGCGCCGCCGCAATAGCCGAAAATCAGATGCGGCCCCTCCGGCTTGATGGCGTCGATTTCTGAAAGATAGTTGGCGGCCATATTGGCGATGCCGAGCGTCGGCTTCTCGCCGCCGAGCAGGCCGGTGGCGCGCAGGCCGTAGACCGGCCGCTCCGGGCCCATCGCCAGCGCCAAGGTCCGGGCGTAGACGACGTCGCCGGGAATGCCATGCACGCAGAAAATCGCCGGACCGCGCCCATTTGGCCGCACCGGCACAACGCAGCTTCCCGCCTCGGTGCTGCGCGCATTGTTGATCAGCTGCGCCAGTTCGCGCGGCGTCGGCAAATCGATGATGGTGGACACCGGCAGCACCACCCCGAGATCGCGCTCGACGCCGGCCATCACCGACGCCGCGCCGAGCAAATCGCCGCCGAGCGCGAAGAACGAATCCTCCGCGCCGATGCCATCGATCTCCAGCACATTGCCGAACAGCATGATCATGGCCGCTTCCAGCGAGCCAAGCGGCGCCGCCGCCTCGCCCGGCAGATCGAAATCCTGCCGTGTCAGGCGCACGGACGCAGAAGGGGTCGCTTGCTGCACCAATGCGACGTCGCTGGCCATGATGCCTCCGCTGCTGTCTGGCTCGAACCGGCGCGTGCGCCGGGACCGCTGACAATGAAGCAAAATTCTACCGCACTGGCCAGCGTGGCCAAGTCCCAAAAGTTGCGCCCAGCTTTCTATATATTCTATCGACTGGAACCGGCCCGCAGCCACTCCGCCAGGAAGGCGCGGACAGTGGCCAGGATGTCGCCATTGTCGAGGTCGTTGTGGCCGCGGCCCGGCAGCCGGACGAAGCGCTTTGGCTCGCCCGCGAGCGCAAACAGCCGCTCGCCGAGGGCGAACGGGACGATGGCATCGTGGTCGCCATGCAGGATCAGGATCGGGGCGGTCACCTTGCCGATCCGCTGATCGGAGCGGAACTGATCCTTCATCAACCAGCGCACCGGCGCGAACGGATAGGACGAGGCGGCGATCTCGACCGCCGACGTGAACGGGGCTTCGAGCACAAGCGCCGCCACGCGATGTTTCGCGGCGACCGCGACCGCAACCCCGGTGCCGAGCGATTTGCCCCACAGCACCAGACGGGCGTTCGGATAGCGCGCGGCCGCGAACTGATAGGCCGCCTCGGCGTCCATGATCAGGCCGTCCTCGCTCGGCCGTCCGCTCGACCCGCCATAACCGCGATAGCTCAGCGCCAGCAACCCGGTGCCATCGGAGACAATCTGCTGGAAACGGCCGGCCCGGTTGGCGAGCGCCGCGCCATTGCCGTGGAAGTACAGGACCACTGGCGCGTCCCCGCGCGGCGGCACATGCCAGGCGATCACCTGCTCGCCGTCGGCGGAATTGAGTGTGACTTCCTCGGCCTGCGGCAGGCCGACCGTGGCCGGCGGCGTGCGCCGCGTGTCGGGAAAATACATCAAGGCGCGCTGGGCGAAGTACATCAGCGCAAGCAGGCCGCCATAGAGCGCGACCGCAATGACCAGCAGCCATTTGATCGTTGTCATGGCCTGGCTTACGTCCGGTCCCATCAAACTGTTTCGCCGCCTAACATTCTGATTTGTCGCATGATCTTGTCGGGAATGTCTGCAATATTTCGCCATCAGGTTCTATCGGCCGCAGAGGCGGCCGCAGAGGCGGTATTGACTTTTATCCTATTGTTGATTATTTTCCTATTACCTTGCTTACCGAGGGGCGTCTTCCGGAGACGTTCGGTGGATGGAGCGGGGTGCGGCTCCTGCTGGCGCGAACTCGTAACCGCGCCACCGGGCGTCCCGGGGCTCCACCCGGGGGTCACTATGAACCCCCCGCCAGGAGCTGGCTGATCAAACCCGGCAACGGGTTTGGAAAGCGTGGCCCGGGAACGAAAAATAGCCGTTAAATAGGCCGTGCAACCGGACGCAAAACCGGCGTCCACCCCGGATCAAGCCCGGGGCATGCTTTTGCCGGTTGCACGGCTGGAGCGCCGCGAGGCGCGCGCGTCATCGCCAGACGCGCGCCACGCCTCTCAAGGCGTGGTGATTCGTTGGATGCGCCTCCTTGCGCTCCACCCCCTCGGCTTGGCCGGGGCGAAGAAAAGTAAGGGCGGCCCCGGCGCCTTGAAGCCACCGGGCGGCGGAGCGTTGGCTACGTGCACGCCTCATCCTGAGGAGCCCGCCGAAGCCCTTGCGAAGGCTGGCGTCTCGAAGGATGAGGCCACGCGTTGGCTTAAGGTTCCCCGGCCTCATGGTTCGAGACGCATGGCTGCGCAATGCTCCTCACCATGAGGGTTTCAGGAATATGGGCGGCGGAGCTTTGACGAAAGCACAATTCGGGAAAGTCACGGACATTTCCGAAAACATCAGATTTTCAGTTCAAGATGCTGGATCAGGAAAACGTGATGCCTGATGAACTTGAACAGCCCCAGCAGCATCGCCCACGCCGCACGCCGAAAGGATCGCGAATGCTTGGAATCAGCGACAACAATCGCAGATGGTGGATCCTTTCCGCGATGGGCGCCATTCTCGGCGTCATCCTGCTCGATGAAACTGTTGTCGGCGTCGCGCTGCCGACCATGCAGACCGACCTGGACATGTCCGCGATCAGTTCGCACTGGGTCGTCAACATCTACATGCTCGTGCTGGCCGGACTGGCGGCCGCGGCCGGAAAATTCGGCGACATTCTCGGCCATAAGCTGGTGATGAACACCGGCCTCCTCATTTTTGCCGTCGCGTCATTGGCCTGCGGCTTTGCCCAGACCGATCTCTGGCTGATCGCCGCCCGCGGCGTACAGGGCGTCGGTGCCGCGATCATCTTTCCGTCCTGCCTTGCCATGGCGACGATCGTCTTTGTGCCCGAACAGCGCGGCTTCGCGCTTGGAATCTGGGGCGCGATCGGCACAGCTTTCCTCGCGCTTGGTCCGCTGGTCGGCGGCTTTCTGACCGACTATGTCACCTGGCGCGCGATCTTCTGGGTCAATCCACCGGTCTGCCTCGCGGTTGCGCTGATCGTGTTCGCCGCCTGGGTCGACCCGCCTCAACACGGCAAGACCGAAACAATCGACCAGACCGGTCTTGTCCTGCTGGTCTGCGGTCTGTCGATGGTGGTCTTCGCCCTCATGGAAGGTCCGGACTGGGGCTGGAGCAATCCGGCGATCCAGTCGTTGCTGATCGCCGGCATTGTTCTTCTCGGCCTCTTCGTGCGGTTCGAACTGAAAAAGCGCATGCCCCTGATCGAGGTCAAACTGTTTGCCAATCCGACCTTTTCGGCCTGCAATCTGGTCGTGTTCTCGGCCCAATACAGCAAGATGGCGGTATTCGTCTTCGGCGCATTGTATTTTCAGGAGGTCCTGAAATTGTCGCCGCTGATGGCCGGTGTCGCTTTGTTGCCGACGGTCGCACCGCAGATCGTGACCGCGCCGCTCGCCGGCCGTTCCGCCGACCGATACGGCGCGCGCTGGCCGTCGATCCTGGGCGTGCTGGCGATGGCGGTCGGGCTGGTCATCGTCACCATCGCCATGATCTGGGAAAGTTACGCCGTGATGTTTTGGGGCCTGTTGTCCTGGGGCCTATCGCAGGCCTTCGTGTTCGTGCCGCCGCAACGCGCCGTGATGAATTCGGTGCCACCGCAAAAGCAGGGCCAGGCCGGCGGCATCACCATGACCATGCAGCTGCTCGGCGCGACTGTCGGCATGGCCGTGTGCAGTACGGTGTTCAGCATGACCGGCAGCTACAAGGCGGTATTTTTCGGCACGGCGGCATTCGCGGCGGCGGTCCTGATCGTCTCCTGGTTCGCGATCGAGCGCACGACGCCTCAACAATCCGTTCCCGTGGCGCAAGCCGATTGAAGAACCCGGCTGCAAACGGTGGTGCGCTATCCGATTCAAGAAGCCACATGACGAGCACACGCCATGCTGATCCGCCACGCCAAGGATGACGACCGTCGGGCGATCCTCGCCGTCATCATGCCGGCGATCCGCGCCGGCGAAACCTATCCCCTGCCCCGCGACATGAGCGAGGCGGATGCGCTGGCCTACTGGTTCAATTCCAGTCACGAGGTATTCGTCGCTGAACGCGATGATCAGATCGCCGGCAGCTACTACCTGCGCGCCAACAATCGCGGCGGCGGCGCCCACGTCGCCAATTGTGGCTACATCGTTGCGCCGGAACAGGCGAGCAGCGGCATCGCGCGCGCCATGTGCGCGCATTCGCTGGAGCACGCCCGCGCGCGCGGCTTCCGCGCCATGCAGTTCAATTTCGTGATTTCGACCAACGAGCGCGCGGTGCGGCTCTGGCAGAGCTTCGACTTTCAGATCGTCGGCCGCCTGCCGCGGGCGTTCAGGCATCCGCGCATCGGCTTTGTCGACGCGCTGGTGATGTTTCGGAGTTTGTAATGCAGCCCTTACAGCGCCTTGACGATCTCTTCGGTCATCTTCTTGGCGTCGCCGAGCAGCATCATGGTGTTGTCGCGGTAGAACAGCGGATTGTCGATGCCGGCATAGCCCGAGGCCAGCGAGCGCTTGTTGAACATCACCGTCCTGGCCTTCCACACCTGCAACACCGGCATGCCGTAGATCGGCGACGACGGATCGTCCTCCGCGGCCGGGTTGGTGACGTCGTTGGCGCCGATCACATAGGCGACATCGGCCTGCGCGAATTCCGAATTGATGTCTTCCAGCTCGAACACTTCGTCATAGGGCACGTTGGCTTCCGCCAGCAGCACGTTCATGTGGCCGGGCATGCGGCCGGCGACCGGATGGATCGCGTATTTGACCTCGACGCCTTCTGCCTTGAGCTTGTCGGCCATCTCGCGCAGCGCATGCTGCGCCTGCGCGACCGCCATGCCGTAACCCGGCACGATGATGACCTTGGAGGCATTCTTCATGATGAAGGCGGCGTCCTCGGCCGAGCCGAGCTTGACCGGCCGTTGCTCGGCGCCGCCGGCCGGGCCTGCGACCTCGCCGCCGAAGCCGCCGAGAATGACGGAGATGAACGAGCGGTTCATGCCCTTGCACATGATGTAGGACAGGATCGCGCCGGAAGAGCCGACCAGCGCGCCGGTGATGATCAGCGCCGAATTGCCGAGCGTGAAGCCGATGCCGGCCGCCGCCCAGCCGGAATAGGAATTGAGCATCGAGATCACGACCGGCATGTCGGCGCCGCCGATCGGAATGATGATCAGCCCGCCGAGCGCCAGCGCGATCACGGTGATCAGCCAGAAATCGAGCGTGCTCTGCGACACGACCAGGCCGTAGATGAAGAAGATCAGCGCAAGCGCCAGCACGATATTGATGATGTGCCGGCCCGGCAAAATGATCGGCGCGCCGCTCATGCGGCCGGACAGCTTCAGGAACGCGATGATCGAGCCGGTGAAGGTGATCGCGCCGATCGCAACGCCAAGCGACATCTCGACCAGGCTCGACCTGTGGATATCGCCAACGCTGCCGATGTCGAAAGCGGCCGGTGCATAGAACGCGCCGGCCGCGACCAGCACGGCGGCCAAGCCGACCAGCGAATGGAAGGCGGCGACCAGTTCCGGCATCGTGGTCATCGGCACTCGCCGCGCGATGGTCGCGCCGATGCCGCCGCCGATGGCGATGCCGAGGATCACCAGCACCCAGGCCGAAATGCCCGCCGGCGGATGCGCGGCCAGCGTCGTCAGCACCGCGATGGTCATGCCGGCGATGCCGTATAGATTGCCGCGCCGGCTCGATTCCGGATTCGACAATCCGCGCAGCGCCAGGATGAACAGGACGCCGGCGATCAGATAAAGCAGCGCCGCGAGATTGGGCGACATCGGCGCGCTCCTACTTCTTCTTCTTCTGATACATCGCGAGCATGCGGTGGGTGACCATGAAGCCGCCGAAGATGTTCACCGAGGCAAGGATCAGCGCGACGAAACCGAGCGCACGCGCCCAGAGCGGACCGGCGTCGTTGCCACCAGCGACACCCCGACCGCCAGCAATGCGCCAACCACGATCACCGAGGAAATTGCGTTGGTCACCGACATCAGCGGCGTATGCAGCGCCGGCGTCACCGACCATACGACGTAATAGCCGACGAACACCGCCAGCACGAAAATGGAAGACCGGAACACGAACGGATCGACGCGCGGCACGGCGAGCATCGATCGCATCGGCAGCGACTGCGCTCCCTTCACGGCCGCGCTCTTGGGTCGCTGAAAGTTCGGATGAACGATTGCGCCGTCGCGCGTCAGCGCAGTCGCCTTGACGAGGTCGTCGTCCCAGTTGATCGCGATCGCTTGGTCTTTTTGTCGATCAGCATTTCCAGGAAGGCGTAGAGGTTCTTGGCATAGAGCGCCGACGCCGAGGCCGCGAGCCGGCTCGGCACGTTGCGGTGGCCGACGATCTTGACGCCGCCGACCATCGGTCACTTGCGCCGGCCTTCGCGCCCTCGACATTGCCGCCGCGTTCGACCGCGAGATCAACCATCACCGATCCCGGCCGCATCGAACTGACCATCTCGGCCGAAATCAGCTTCGGCGCCGGCCGGCCGGGAATCAGCGCCGTCGTGATGACGATGTCCTGCTTCTTGATGTGATCGGCGACCAGCGCGGCCTGCTTGGCCTGATACTCCTTGGACATTTCCTTGGCGTAGCCGCCGGCGGTCTCGGCCTGCTTGAATTCCTCGTCCTCGACCGCGATGAACTTGGCGCCCAGGCTTTCGACCTGCTCCTTTGCCGCCGGCCGCACGTCGGTCGCGGTCACGATCGCGCCAAGCCGGCGCGCGGTCGCGATCGCCTGCAATCCGGCAACGCCAGCACCCATGACGAAGACCCGCGCCGCCGGCACGGTGCCGGCCGCCGTCATCATCATCGGCAACGCCCGGCCATATTCCGCCGAGCCGTCGATCACCGCGCGATAGCCGGCGAGGTTGGCCTGGCTCGACAGCACGTCCATGACCTGCGCGCGGGTGATGCGCGGCATCAATTCCATCGCAAAGGCGGTAATGCCGGCATCGGCCATGGCCTTGAGCGCGGCCTCGCTGGCCATACGGGTCCATGATGGCGATGACCAGCGCGCCCTTCTTGTAGGTCGCGCAGCTCGGCCTCCGTCGGCCGCTGCACCTTGAGCACGATGTCGGCATCGCTCACGGCGTCCGTCGGCGACCGTCGCGCCGGCGGCCTCGTAATCCGCGTCGGGAATGCCGGACTTCACGCCGGCGCCAGGCTCGACCGCGACATCGGCGCCGAGCGCTTTGATTTTCTTGACGGTTTCCGGTGTTGCGGCGACGCGCGGCTCAGCCGGATCGGTCTCGGCGGCAATCGCGCATCTTCACTCGCGCCTCTCACGCCTGCACACGGTCGGGAAGCAAGAGCAAGGCAGATCGCAACACCGGCACCGCGCTTCGCCGGTGAACGGCGCCGGACGCTCGCCAATTCAGGATGAGGAAAATCCCCATCAGGACTGAGGACGACGATGACCGACACGCCAGGCCGATCACGATATTATCACAGCAATAGCCGACAAAGGTGAAATGGACAAAATCGCGTATGTCTGCTCGTGCGCCGGCATAGTCGTTGCCCTCCGCTGTCGGCGTATTCACAGTGCCGTGCTCGGCCATTGCGTCCTCCGGTTAATCGGCCAGATGCGTCTGCGATTAGCGCAAATGTGGCAGGAGGGCAACGTCACCGGAAAAGTTCAGAGAATTTCATGGCATTTTCGCGACCCCGCATGCGTCGCCAGCCGACCAGGTACCGTCAGGCAAGTCCGGCAACCGACAACGCTTCAGCCTGCCGCGCCGCGACCGCATCGACCGAGAAGTTCTCGATCGCCTCGTTGAACAGCCGATAGAAATTGAGTTCCGCCCGCAGATGCAGGAAGACACCGCCAAGCCCGATCGCCGCGCGATCCATGAACACGAACTCGCGCGGCACCATGACCGGCCCCTTCTCCTTCAAGGCCCGATGAACCTCGAACGCCTGCCGCCGTCCATATTCGGCCGGCTTCACGCCATCGGCGACGCTGCGCACCCGATCGGACAGGAGCGGCCCATAGATGAAACGCGCCCAGATATTGAGCGCATCGATCAGGTCGCGATTGAGCCGCTTGAAGCCCCAGGTCTCATAGGCATGGACGATCCGATCTTGATCGTCGTCGCAAGCAGCCCACGATAGAGATCGACCACGCCGCCGACAAAGCTCGGCGGGAAAATCCGGATACAGCCGTAATCCAGGAGGTTGATGCCGCCGGGCGCGCCGCCATCATCGAACACCGTGTAGTTGCCGAGATGCGGGTCGCCGTGGATCACGCCGAACCGGGAGAATGGAAACCACCAGGCGGTGAACATCGCGGTCGCCAGCCGGTTGCGGGCTTCAAGATCGTCGCCGGTATGCTCCAGCAGGCGCCGGCCTTCGAGCCAGTCGAGGGTCAACAGGCGTCCGGTCGACAGTTCCGGCCAGACCTTAGGCACCCGCACCTGATCGGTGCCGGCGAGCATGTATTCATAGAGCGCGACATGTTTGGCCTCGCGCCGATAGTCGAGTTCCTCGCGAATGCGCGCGCTGATTTCCTTGGCGATCTCGGTGGTATCGATCGCCGGATCCATGCGGCGATGAATGGCGAAGACCCAGCCGAGTTGCTGCAGGTCGGCTTCGACGGCCGACTGCATATCCGGGTATTGCAGCTTGCAGGCCAGTTCCGCGCCGTCGTGCGCCCTGGCGCGATGGACCTGCCCGAGCGAGGCCGCCGCCGCCGGACGATGCTCGAAACTTGCGAACTTCGCCTGCCAATCCGCGCCGAGTTCCGCGATCATGCGCCGCTTGACGAAGCTCCAGCCCATCGGCGGCGCCTGGCTCTGCAGCTTGGCGAGTTCGGTGGCATATTCCGCCGGCAGCGCGTCGGGAATGGTCGCCATCAATTGGGCGACCTTCATGATCGGCCCTTTCAACCCGCCAAGCGCCGCCGTCAATGCGACGGCGTTCTTGGCGCGATCGAGGTCCATGCCGAGGAACCGCGCGCCGGCCATGCGCGCGGCGACGCCGCCGACATTGGTGCCGACCTGGGCGTACCGGCGCGCCCGCGCGGAAAAGCGATTGGCTTCCTGGTCTAGCTGGCTCTTATCGGACGGGGGCTCGGACATCAGGAGTTACGATCTAAGTCGTCGGCGCCAAAAAGCCAGCCTCACTCCAACGGTATTGGAGTAGCTCCGGTGCCTCGGAAAGCCTCTTGCCACAACGGGCGGCTACCGTTCCATCGCCTCCAGTTCCACGATCATCCGCTCGATCACCGCGACGCCGCCCTCCCAGAAGTCGGGTCACGGGCATCGAGCCCGAACGGCGCGAGCAGTTCGGAATGGTGCTTGGTGCCGCCGGCTGCCAGCATATCGAGATAGCGTTCCGCAAACCCATCCGCCGCCTGCTCGTAGACCGCATAGAGCGAGTTCACCAGGCAATCGCCGAACGCATAGGCATAGACGTAGAACGGCGAATGGACGAAGTGCGGGATATAAGCTCCAGAACGTCTCGTAACCCGGCCTGATGTCGATCGCGGGACCAAGGCTTTCACGCTGCACCTCCATCCAGATCTCGTTCAGCCGTTCGGCGGTCAGTTCGCCGTTGCGGCGCTCGATATGCACTTTGCGCTCGAAAGAATAGAACGCGATCTGGCGCACCACGGTGTTGATCATGTCCTCGACCTTGGCGGCCAGCATGGCCCGGCGCGCCTTGCGGTTCTTGGTGTTCGCCAGGAGCTTGCGGAAGGTCAGCATTTCGCCGAACACACTTGCGGTCTCGGCAAGCGTCAGCGGCGTCGGCGCCATCAAGGCGCCGTTCGGTGCAGCCAAGACCTGATGCACGCCATGACCGAGTTCATGCGCGAGCGTCATCACATCGCGCGTCTTGCCCTGATAATTCAGCAGCACATAGGGATGCGCCGACGGCACCGTTGGATGCGCGAACGCGCCCGGCGACTTGCCGGGCCGAACTGGCGCATCGATCCAGCGATCCTTGAAGAAGCGTGCCGCGATTGCCGCCATTTTCGGCGAGAATGCGCCATAGGCGGTCAAAACGGTCTCCATCGCCTGCGGCCAGCCGATAGCCGGCGTCGCGACCTTCGGCAGCGGTGCGTTGCGGTCCCAATGCGCCAGACGCTTCTTGCCGAACCAGCTTGCCTTCAGGGCGTAATACCGATGGGACAATCTCGGATACGCCGCACGGACGGTCGACACCAGCGCTTCGACCACTTCACCTTCGATGCGATTGGAAAGATGCCGTGCGTCGGCGACATCGGCAAAGCCGCGCCACCGATCGGAAATTTCCTTGTCCTTGGCGAGTGTATTGGTGATGAGCGTGAACTGCCGAAGATTGGCCTTGAAGGTCTTGGCCAGCGCCTGAGCGGCTGCGCGGCGGTTTTTTTCGCTCGAATCCTGCAGCAGGTTGAGCGTGGGCTCAATCGCCAGTGCCTTGCCATGCACGGTGAAACGCAAACCGGCGATCGTCTCATCGAACAGCCGGTTCCAGGCGCCACGCCCGGTCACCGACTTCTCGTGAAACAATTGTTCAACCCGATCCTCAAGCTGAAACGGCTTCTCCTTGCGGATGTCCAACAGCCAGGGGCGGTAATGGCCGAGCTGCCGGATCCTGCATGGCGCGATCAAGCACCTCGTCCGCAATTCGGTTGAGCTCAAGCTCGAAGAACAACAGGTGCGTCGAAGCCGCCGTAATGCGGTCGCGGACATCGCCGTAGAATTTCGCGCGCGTAGGATCGACGGTGTCGCCAGCGTGCACGAGGCCGGCATAGGAAATCAGCCGCCCGAGCGTATCCTCGATCGCCTCGTAGCCTTTTACGGCTTCGGCCAGCGAACGGCCCCCGCTCGGACGTGCGGCAAGCTCGGCCAACCCGCCCTTATAGGACTTCTCAAACGCAAGGCACTCGGCATCCGCCCGATCGAGGTCGCGTGAGACCTCCGGGGCATCAATTGCCGGATAGAGATCGGTCAGGTTCCATTCCGGCAGCGCTCCAAGAGAATTAGCTCCGGATTGTTTTGTGCTGCGGCGGCTTAATTTCTTGGCTGCGGAGGGCATTGGACCTGCTGATTTTAATTAGAAGCGGTTGGCCAAGAACATACGGTTGATCTCCGCTGACGCAACCACGAGGAATAAACCCCCAAGATGGCACAACGGCCAAACCAACCGAGGCCCGAATTGCCGTTGGACAGGACCAGGGCCGCCCAACAATCCCTCTCGATTAGCGATTTCAGAAAGTTTTAACGCAAATCTGGCGAAACTGTCCCAAATCGCAACACCATGAGCAGAGCGGCGCCCCAGACAATGCAGCGTATCCTTATTGTCGACGACGATCCCGCGCAGGTGAGTTTGCTGGCGCAGCAAGTTCAACGTCTCGGCTATGCGGCGGTGACGGCTCCGGACGGGGACCGCGCGGCCGAAATCCTCAACGCGCCGGAGACGTCCCCGATTGCCTGCATGATCCTCGATCTGGTCATGCCCGGGCTGGACGGCCTCGGCGTTCTGGCCCATGTGCGCCAGACCGGAATGCGTCTGCCGGTCATCGTCCAAACCGGTCATGGCGGCATCGACAACGCCATTTCCGCCATGCGGGCTGGCGCGATAGATTTCCTCGTAAAGCCGATCGAAACCGGCCGACTGGAGACGGCACTGCGGAGCGCCTTGACCGTAGCCGCGGAACCGCTGGCGGAAACGACCCACCACGGCAGCCAAGGCCGCGCGCACCATGAACTTCCAGGCGCCGCCCCTTCCGATATTACGATCGTCCCCACAGGCTTGGCGGCGCGCATGCAGGATATGATGCCGTTGCTTGATGAGGCCGGCCATATTCGTCCACTGGAAGATATCGAGGCGGAGGTCATTCGCTATGCGATCGCGCGATACGGTGGCCAGATGTCGGAAGTCGCCCGCCGTTTGCGGATTGGGCGCTCGACGCTCTACCGCCGGCTCGACAGCCGTGCCACGGGCTAACCATCGCATGTCCGAATGTCGCCACAATGCGTTGTACCGCGGTGACACGGTGGCGAAATCGCGAAAAAATGACCGGGATTGGGTTGCGTCGCAACGCGAATTGCAGTCAGTTCAAGCACAGGTCCAGGACGGTGGATAACGGCCGTAACGGCTAATTCTGAGACGAAATTTCTTGCATTTGGGGAGACTGGTGAATGCGCGGCTTTGGAATTGACCGCATCCTGGCAGGAACAGCAATTGCCCTCGTCCTCGCAGCGGCTGACGGGCGAGCATTTGCGGCGACCGAATCGACGGCCGGAACCTCCGCTGTTGAATCAACAGCCACTGTTGAATCAACAAGCGGCGCGAGTGCTGCCACCGAAGCTGCAGCGCCGTCGCAATCGGAGCCAACAAAATCGGCGGAGCCGACCAGTCAACCGGCGGCCAAAGATGAGGCCTCGGAACAGCCGGTAGCAGCGGCAAACTCCGGCGGCACCCCGCAAACCGATCAATCATCCGCAAGCGCGACTTCGGATGCGGCCAAGCCCGCTCCGGACGCTGTGCAGTCGGCGGAGAAGCCGGCAGCCGAATCAGCGACGCCTGGCGCTGCAACGACCGACCAACCGCCGGCCCCGGCCGTGACGGCGAGCGAACCGGAACCGAAGCCCGCGGAAAATACGGCGAAGGCTATCCCCGAGCCGGCCACACCGAATTCAGACGAGCCGGCCACCACAGCATCAACAACGACCGAAGCCCCGGCCAAGGCCGCAGAAGAATCAAACGCTGCGCCTGACGCCGCCAAGTCGGAGACGTCAGAGACCGCGACGCCTGACACCGACAAATTGGATACCGCTAAAGCCAACCCGGCCGAGCAGCCCGCCCCTGCCACGGAAAAGCGAGACCGCCCGCGCCTGCCGAAACGGCGAAAGTAACCCCGGCCGAACTGCCGGCAGCAGACATCACCCCGGTGCCCGAAGCAGCACAGAAGTCCGAGACCGCTTCGGCTCCGGCAGCAGCGCCCGCCGCAAAGGAAGATGAGAGCAAGTCCGGCTTGGCCAAACTCGGGCCGGCGGACATGCCGATCGCCGAGAAGTTGCGCGAAATCGTCACTGGAAAATTGAACCGGACATTCCGGGACAAGGACGAACGCAGCGCAGTTGAAGCCTTCTACACCGCGCGCGGATTTACGCCCTTGTGGATCGAAAACGGCATGGAAAATGGTCGCGCCAAGGCCTTTACCGCCCGTGTCAAGGCAAGTGAGGCCGACGGCCTCGACCCGGCCGACTATAAGCTCCCGGACTTCGCGGCCAAGGAACCGGACGCGCTGGCTGATGCCGAATTGAAGGCAACCGCCGTACTCCTGACCTTTGCGCGGCACCTGCAAGCAGGACGTGTCGAGATTTCCCGCATCAGCACCAATATCCTGATGCCGCAGACGCCGCCGGATCCGGCAAAGGTCCTGACAGCAGTGGCCGATAGCGCCGATACCGACAAGGCGTTGGACGCTTTCAGTCCGCCACAGCCGGGATACAAGGCGCTCAAGGCCAAGCTCGCCGAACTTCGCCAGCAGAACGCAATCACGGACACGGTCCGAATTCCGAGCGGTTCGATCCTGCGGCCGGGAATGAACGACCCGCGGGTCACATTGCTGCGGCAGCGTCTGAATATCGAGGGCGACAAGACCAGCACGGCTTACGACGATGCCGTCTTCGAGGCGGTCAAAAAATTCCAGCGCAGCGCTGGACTCGGCACGGATGGCATGGCCGGCCCCAATACGGTGCGCGCCATGAATGGCCCGCGCAAGGCGGACCGGATCGAAACAATTGTCGTCAACATGGAACGCTGGCGCTGGATGCCGCGTGACCTCGGCACGGCCCATGTCATGCTGAATATTCCGGACTACACGCTCAAGGTCGTATCGAACGGCGACGTCCTCTGGCGCACCAAGGTTGTTGTCGGCAAGCCCGGAACGCCGACACCGATCCTGACCGAAACGATGAAGTTCATCACGGTCAACCCGACCTGGAATGTGCCGCCATCGATTGTCTACAATGAATACCTGCCGGCCCTGCAACAGGATCCGACCGTGCTCGACCGCATGGGCCTGAAGGTCGTCAACAACCGCGATGGCAGCGTCCACATCTATCAGCCGCCGGGCGACCGTAATGCGCTTGGCCGTATCCGGTTTAATTTCCCGAACAAGTTCCTAGTCTATCAGCACGACACTCCGGACAAGCACTTGTTCAAACAAACCCGGCGAGCTTACAGCCACGGCTGCATGCGGGTGGAAGATCCATTGAAATACGGCGAGGTGCTGCTCTCGATTGCCCTGCCGCAGAAGCACTACACGGCCGCGGGCCTGCGTCGGCTCTATGGCAGCAGTGAGCACAACATCAACTTCCCGAAGCCCATACCGGTCCATGTCACCTATCAGACCGCCTTCGTCGACAATGATGGCGAACTGGTCGTCCGTCCGGACATCTACGGCTATGACCAGCGGGTGATGGCCGGCATCAAGAATGATGGCCGAATCGATTACGCATCGGCGGAACGGCGTCGCCAGGCGGCCGACCGGCAGCGTCAACGAGAAATTCGCAATACCTCGGCCCGGTCTTATCAGCCGTCCGGATTGTCATTTTTTGAGCGCCTGTTTCAATAGTTGTTGCACGCAATCGCTCAACTTAGAGGTGCATGATCCGATCGGTTTTAGCGCCAAAAGCTGCAAAAACCGCGATGCCCCGCTCCGGCGGGGCATTTTATTTTGCTCCCTTCCACACAAATCCTGAGCATCAAACAGGCCGTGACCTGTGGATTTATCCCGAAGGGACTGGATTATATGGGCAATTTTTCGCCATACTCATGCATTAGCCATTAGTCGTCGGGGGACGGGGGCGCTAAGCGCGCATTAACTCTTCCCGATAAGACTGCGTTAGCCTTGCTCGCTGCGGCTGGGGAGCCAATGCGGGCGGCATGGGACACCTTGCGGGGCAAGATCGCACGTGGCGGGGACTTTCGGGCGCTTAGGTTCATCGGCATTTAACGCCGTACGGGGTGGATATTGCCTCGGGCTCGCGGCACTGCTGATCGTTTTTGGCTGCGAAAGCCTGCAGGACGCCGTTGCCGACGGCGAGACCCGTACCCT
The DNA here is from genome assembly GCA_963806815.1 of uncultured Alphaproteobacteria bacterium. Lineage (GTDB taxonomy): Bacteria > Pseudomonadota > Alphaproteobacteria > Rhizobiales > Xanthobacteraceae > CAWDZJ01. Next base: position 15,896 of record CAWDZJ010000020.1, read on the forward strand.
GTCATTTCATCACACCCATACGCAGGAAAATCTCACCATCACCTTCAAGCGCGACGGCCGATATGACGAAGCCGCGCTGAAGAAGATCAACTGGTTCCTGCGTGACTGGCGGAACGATGAGCCGACCAAAATGGACCCCCACCTGTTCGATCTGGTGTGGGAGGTCCAGCACGAGTTCGGCGGCAACAAGACGATCCATATAATTTCCGCCTATCGCGCGCCCCGGACCAATGCCATGCTGCGTCGCCGCAGCCGCGGCGTTGCGAAATTCAGCCAGCACATGGTCGGCCGGGCGATGGATTTCTTTATCCCGGGCGTAAAGCTTGCTGACCTCAGGGTCGCCGGCCTACGCCTGCAGCGCGGCGGCGTTGGCTTTTATCCGACATCAGGCTCGCCATTCGTCCACATGGACACCGGTAGCGTGCGGCACTGGCCGCGGATGACGCGCGAACAACTGGTCCGCGTCTTCCCGGATGGTCGCACCGTTCATGTTCCGACCGACGGCCGTCCGCTTCCCGGCTACAAGATTGCGCTTGCCGAACTGCGCCACAAAGGCCGCACGCCGTCGGCAACCTCCCTCGCCTCGGCACGGAATGCCGGGGTGGATGAAACCGATGACAGCGCCAGCCCCTCCACCGGCAAACCGACCTTGCTGGCGAAGCTGATTGGCAGCGGCAAAAATAACGACGAAGCCAAATCGGCCAAATCGTCCAAGCCGACCAAGTCCGAGCCGAATGAGCGCGCCACCGACATGACCACGGTCGCGGCCGTCGCGCCACGCTCTGACAAAGCCGAATCCAACGCCGAAAGCGTGCCGCTGCCGCCGCACCGGCCGGCCGCGACCTACCAGGTCGCAGCCGCTACGACACGGATCGTCCCGCCACCGCGGCCGCGCGCCGACATCCCGAGCGCCACCACGGCATCCGCCAACGATGTCATCAGCAGTCGCGGCTTCTGGCAGGGCTTGCCGGAGGCGCCGCAGATATCGGCGTCGCGCAAGAGCACGCCTGACCGCCGCGCCAACGATCCTGTGACAACGGCAAGCGTCACGCCTTGGCCGACCGACCAAGACGCCAAGCGGCCGCTACCGAGATTGGCGCTTGCCTACGCCGCTGAACCGAGCACCCGTAGCCCGACATCGCGGCGCCGCGCGGAGCCGATGGGGCGCAAGGTCGCTAAAGTCGCCCGCGCTGCCGCGGTCCCGGCCAATACCACCGTTGCGCTGAAGCGCACCGCCGATCGTCCGACCACCGTCCTGTCGCCGCCGGGAAGCGCCTCGGTGCGCCCCGGCGACCGTTACGATGACCCCTGGCTGCGAACCGTCATCGTCACGCCGAGTGTGCGCGGCTTCATGTCCATCACCCGCCTCGGCGCACCGGACTTTCGCAGGCTGGAAGTTCAGTTCGTCAAGCCGACCCACACCGTCATGATGACCTTCGCGGCCGATCCCCATCTCGGCATGGTCAGCGACCATTTCAGCGGCTCAGCTGTGGTTTTTGTCGCCACCGTGAGCTTCAATACCCGCACCGCTTTTCTGCAGCGCTAGAGTATGATCCGGAAAAGCATGCCCTCGGGCTTGACCCGAGGGCATGCTTTTCCGGATCATACGACAAACCAAGATATTAGATGGTCACTGCGATTCAATCTGCCTGAATTGCACTCTAAGCGCTGTGGCGCTGTGGCGCTGTGGCGCCGTCGCGATTGCAGCTGTTTCGCCACATTTCGCGAAGCGCGAACCGAAAGCGTTCACACGATTCCGGCGCAGACAGCTGAAAGTTTGCACTCGACCGGGCCTTCACTTGAGCATGCCGAGCGCATGCATATAGGTCTCGAGAATCGCTTCCTGCTCCTGGCGCTCATTGCTGTCCTGTTTGCGCAGCCGCACCACTGCGCGTAACGCCTTGACATCGAAACCGTTGCCCTTCGCTTCCGCATAGACATCACGGATATCGTCCGCGATCGTCTTCTTTTCTTCTTCGAGCTTCTCGATGCGCTCGACAAAAGCTTTCAATTGATCCTTGGCGACATTGGCAGCGGACATCGGATTTCCTTCTTGGGACGCTGTGCGATACGACGCTTGCGAGAGCGATAAACGCCGCAAGGCTTTCGGCAAAGCCGGCTGCCCGTCAAGCGCGGCCGTGGGTCATCCACAGCCTCGCGAGGAACAGGTGGAAATCGTCAATACGAAATGGAAATGGGGATGAATCGCGCAGGGTCTGCGCTGTGCGGTCCGCCGGTTCGCATGGCAAATCGCCACTGCGCGTGTCGCGACGGACGAATACTAGTGGCTGTGACCGGTCTTCCCAAGGACCGCCTGCTGGGCAGGGTTGGCCGCGGTCTGGTACTTCTTCTTCCACTCCTCATAAGGCATGCCATAGACCGCCTCGCGGCTTTCGTCCTTGGACAAAGCAACGCCTTCGGCGTCTGCCGCATCCTTCATCCAATTGGACAGGCAATTGCGGCAGAAGCCGGCGAGGTTCATCAGGTCGATGTTCTGCACCTCGGCGTGTTCGCGCAGATGCTGAACCAGGCGCCGGAAGACGGCAGCCTCAAGCTTTGTGCGGGCTTCATCATCGGGCTGCATTCGAATGTCTCCTATCGGTCGGCAAGTCCGCCGGTCGGCGCATGACCGGCCGTATTGTCATTTAGGCCATCGTACACAACTTGCCATAGCTGAGTAGGGGCGCTGCCTAAACAAACAAGACCCCGCCGCGGGCCATGCGGCAACCGCGGCGGGGCGAAGAATATCGCACCGTCAGGCCTTCAAAGCTGCCTTGACGCGTTCCGGCGACATCGGCAGATGACGCAGCCGCTTCCCGGTCAGCTGGAAGACAGCATTCGCGATCGCCGGTGCCACCGTCACCACACCAATCTCACCCATGCCGGTCGGCGGGTTGTCGGTGGCGATGATCTTGGTGTGAATCTCCGGCATGTCGCTCATGCGCAGCACCAGGTAGTCGTTGAAGTTCGTTTGCTGGATAGCACCGTCCTTCACCGACAATTCCTCCAGAAGCGCGGCGCTGAGGCCATAGACCACCGCGCTTTCCAACTGGCCATGCACATGCTTGGGCTGAATGACCAAGCCGGGATCGACCGCGATCCAGTAATTGTGGACCTTGATCTTTCCGGTGGTCTGATCGAGTGACACCTCCGCCACGCCGGCGGAAAGCGTGTCGTGATAGTCGGAGAACGCAATGCCCAACGCATGCCCGGGCCGCTTGCGCTTGTAGTCCGACATCTCGGCCACCGCCTTGATCACGGCGTTAGCACGCGGCTTGTCCTTGGTCAGCGCCAGCCGCAGCTCAAGCGGATCCTTGCCGCCGGCGGCCGCCACCTCGTCAAGAAAGGCCTCGGCCGCGAACTTGTTGTAGCCGGAGCCGATGCCGCGCCAGGCGTGCACCCGCATGCCGCGGATCTCGCGCGTGTACTCGGCCAGGGCATTCGGAATGGCATAGAACGCCTGATCAAGGCCGCGCGCGCCAACGTAGTCCTTGCCGCCCGTCGCCTTGAAGCGCGGCGGGGCAGCGACCGCATCAACATTCTCCGAGACCAGCCGATGCTGCCAGCCGACAATGTTGCCGTTGGCGTCAAGACCGGCTTTGAGCACATGGTGCGTCATTGGCCGTGGCCGCGCGGCCGTAAGGTCATCCTCGCGAGTCAGGATCAACTTCACCGGCTTCTTGAGAATGTTCGACAGGATCGTCGCCTGGATTGGCGCATCCGGCCAGAGACGCCGGCCGTAGCCGCCGCCCAGCAATTGCTGGTGAATGCGGATCTTGTCCGGCGTGGTTTTCAGAATGCCGGAAAGGATGAAAGCGGCCAGCGCGCCGAATTGGGTGCCGACCCAGATGTCGGCCGACTTGCCATCGGTCGCGACCTGCGCGACCGCGCTCATCGGCTCCATCTGGGCGTGATAGCAGTACTCGGACCAATAGGTCGCCTCCACGACCTTCGCTGCACTGGAGATCGCCTTTGCCGCATCGCCGGCCTTGTACTCGACGTGCGTCGGAGCCTTCGGGTCTTTGCCCTTGACGGCGTAGTCGGCCTTGGCTTTTTCAGAGTCGAATTTCGCTGCCACGGCAGCAGACGTATCCCATTCGACCTTGAGCGCCTGCACGCCGGCGCGCGTCGCCTCGACCGTATCCCCGATCACTGCAACTCCAAACGGCAAGGGAAGCACCTTGGTCACGCCCTTGATCTTCATGATATCCGGAACGTTGACGGTCTTGACCTTGGCGCCTTCCATTGGCGACTGCAGAACCGAGGCATAGACCATGCCGGGCACTTGAACATCGATGCCATACTGCGCCGTCCCGTGGGCTTTGTCGGGGACGTCGACGCGGCCGATATCCTCCCGGCCGATCAGCTTGAATTGCGATGGCTTTTTCAGTTCCGATTCCGCGACCTTCGGCGGTGCGGCCGGAACTTTCGCAAACTTCACGACATCGCCATAGCTGATGCGTCGGCCGGATTTCTGGTGAACGACCGCGCTCTTCTCGGTTGAGAGTTCGCCGACCGGCACCTTCCATTCCGTCGCGACGGCATCGAGCAGGACCTTGCGGGCCTGAGCGCCAGCCATGCGCAGCGGCATGAAATAGCCCGGCACGGACACGCTTGCCGCCGTGATCTGAGCACCTTCAAACAGGCGATGCGGATTGCCGTATACCTTCGGGTTCGGCGGCGCGAACTCGGTCTTGACCTTCGACCAGTCGGCGTCGAGTTCTTCCGCCAGGATCAGCGGCAATGATGTCAGCACACCCTGCCCCATCTCGGCCGACGGACACAGGATCGTAATGGTGTTATCGGCACCGATGCTGACCCAGGCATTGAACTTGGTGGCCTGTGTGGCACCGAGCGCCGCGCCACTGTGTCCGAGACCGCCGAGCGTGAAGGCGAAGGTCAACCCGGAAGCGCCGGCCACGAATTCGCGGCGGCTGATGGTGGTGTCGAGCGAACCGTTTTTGACATGGATGGTCATCGCTCAGCCCTCCCGTGCGGCGCGTTCGATCGCGCGAACGATACGCGGATAGGTTCCACACCGGCAGATGTTGCCGTCCATGTGTGCAACAATCTGTTCGCGTGTCGGCGACTTGTTGGTCGCCAACAGCGCTGCCGCCTGCATGATCTGACCGGACTGGCAGTAACCGCACTGCGGCACCTGCTCGGCGACCCATGCCACTTGCAGCGGGTGGTTGTTGCTCGGCGAAAGGCCTTCGATGGTGGTGACCGCTTTGTCCTGCACCTTGGAGACCGCGATCTGACAGGAGCGTACCGCCTTGCCGTCCACATGGACCGTACAGGCGCCACACAGACCCGAGCCGCAACCGAACTTGGTGCCGGTCAATTTCAAGTGCTCGCGCACCACCCAAAGCAGCGGCGCATCGGGCTCTGCCTCCACGCCAACCGCCTTGCCGTTGATCGTCATCGCGAACGCCGTCATGCGTCGTCCTCCCTCGCTATTCATTTTTGTCGCCGGGATTTGCCCGTACGCTTTCAGCTGTTAGGCTGTGCCAAAGGCACCAGCATCCAGCCTTCCGGTTGCGAGAAATGGGCGGCGTCACAACATCGAGGTACGCATGCACGGCTGCGTGATCGCACGGCCAAGTCTCGAAATCGGAACTAGAATAAATATAACATAGGCGAGCGCTGATTGCATCCGGCTGCATATTGCCGCACCCATTCACCAGACATCGAAACAACGCCACAGCACCAAACTTTTGGACGATTTTCCCCGACCTTGCCTTGGACTGCGAACCATTGCTCCGACTTCGCCGGCTCGCCCGTCATGGGTGTCACGGACTGCCCCCCGTCCATGAACCAAATTCACCGCTCCTTGCTTGAGACATTGTTCCGGACTGCCGTCGCCGCGGTGCAGCCGGAGCAGGTTTTGCCGGCATTTTTGCCGCCGGCACCGCCACGGGCGCTCCATCATCCTGGCCGCCGGCAAGGCGGCCGCCGCCATGACCGCGGTCGCAGAACGCCACTATCTAGAACAGGTCGGCTTGCGCCCCGAACGCATCACGGGAATCGCCGTGACCCGGGTAGGCTATGGACGTCCTACGCAACGCGTCCCAGTCGTCGAAGCAGGACATCCGATTCCCGACAAAGCCGGCCTCGAGGCCACTCAGCGTGCCCTGGAACTCGCCGACAATGCCCGTTCTGGCGACTTGGTGCTGGCGCTGGTGTCCGGCGGTGCCTCGGCAAATTGGACCGCACCGGCGCCAGGCCTTGATCTGGCCGAAAAACAGGCGATCACCCGCGCCTTGTTGCGATCCGGGGCCTCCATTGGCGAAATCAATACCGTTCGCAAGCACCTATCGCGAATCAAGGGTGGACGGCTGGCCCGCCTCGCCTTCCCGGCCGAATTGGTGACATTGGCGATCTCCGACGTGCCGGGCGACGATCCGACGGTGATCGGCTCGGGTCCCACGGTCCCTGACCCTTCGACCCTGGCAGATGCCCGCGCCATCATTCAACGCTACCGGCTCGAACCGACACCCGCGATCGCAGCAGCGCTCGCCGAACCAGCCAACGAAACGCCGAAGCCTGGCGATGCTGGGTTTGCCGCGAGCACTTTCCGCCTAATCGCCCGGCCCGGCGATGCCTTTCGCGCAGCCGAACAGGTGGCATCAGCGGCCGGCTACGAATGGCTTTTCCTGGGCGACAACCTTGAAGGTGAAGCGCGCGAGGTGGCCGCCCTGCAAGCCGAGTTGGCACTATGCCAGGATCCGGGCAAGCGCGGCCGCATCATTCTGTCCGGGGGCGAATTGACCGTAACGCTGCGCGGCAGGGGCCGCGGCGGCCCCAATCAGGAATATGCCCTGGCGCTGGCCATCGCGCTCGCCGGCACGCCAGGGATTGCGGCCATCGCCGCGGACACGGACGGGACCGACGGCGGCAGCGGTGAACCGAATGACCCCGCCGGCGCCTATATCGACGCGACAACGTTGGCGCGGGCCCGCGGCCTTGGGCTCGATCCCCTGGCCTGTTTATCCGACAATGATTCAACCGAATTTTTCGCCACAATTGGCGATTTGGTGACGTGTGGTCCTACTTTCACAAACGTCAACGACTTCCGTGCCATTCTCGTTGACAGGCCATGACGGTTCACGCGAAATCCCCAGCGTCGCCAACCGTCAACTGCCAGTGCGGCGACCGCGATGACATTACTGCCAATAAGGTCACAGCCACGAAGCCTTGATATATCTAAAGTTCCGTTCGACGTTTCGAGTCATGAGCTATCGTAATTCAGTCACTATGCAATTTTTTCCGTTTCCTCTTCGCAGCGGCCAGGGTTTGGCCGCATTTATTACCACGCTGGTGGTGATCATGATGCTTGCGGTATCCTCTGAATCCGCGCACGCTGATTTCCGCCTCTGCAACAATACGGGAAGCCGTGTCGGCGTTGCCATCGGCTACAAGGACAACGAAGGCTGGACGACCGAGGGCTGGTGGAACCTGCCCTCGCGCAAGTGCGAAACCTTGCTGCGCGGACAACTGGTGGCACGCTATTATTATATTTATGCCATCGATTATGATCGCGGCGGCGAATGGTCGGGACGTGCCTACATGTGCACGCGCGACAAGGAATTCATCATTCACGGCACCGAGAATTGTCTCGCCCGTGGCTTTGACCGGACCGGCTTCTTTGAAGTCGATACCGGAGAGCAGCGTTCCTGGACGGTTCAATTGACGGAGTCCGCGCAGACGTCACCGCGTCAGCGTTCGCCCGTTCTGCCGCCCACAAACATTCCTGGGCAGCTTATCCCCCCCGCCACGGGAACCCCTCGCTGATGCGTCGGCTACGCAGGACGAAAATCGTCGTAACGCTCGGTCCGGCCTCTTCCGATCCGGCTGTCATCGCGGCCCTGTTTCGGGCCGGCGCCGATATTTTTAGAATCAACATGAGCCACACCCCGCAAGAGCGGATGCGCGAATTGATACAATCGATTCGTGCGATTGAAAAAAGCGATGGCCGACCGATTGGAATCATGGCCGATCTGCAGGGTCCAAAGTTGCGGGTTGGCGCTTTCGCCGGCGGCTCTTGCAAATTGGAAAAAGGCGCAACATTCACACTCGATAACGATTCTGCTCTCGGAGACTCCAACCGCGTAGAACTGCCACACGCTGAACTCTTTGATGCGATCGAGCCCGGCCATATCCTGCTGCTCGATGACGGCAAGATCCGGCTGTCGGTTATCGAGTTCGAGTGCGAGCCGCTTGGTGACACGCGTCGAGGTTGGCGGCACATTGTCGGATCGCAAGGGCGTCAGCTTACCCAGGACCACAATTCCGTTTTCCGCGTTGGCGCCGAAGGATCGCTCCGACCTCGAAGCCGCGCTGAATGCCGGAGTCGACTGGGTGGCCTTGTCATTCATTCAACGCCCGGAGGATATCGCGGAAGCCAAAAAGCTCACCCGCGGCCGCGCAGCCGTCATGGCCAAGATCGAAAAGCCGCAGGCCATCGAGCGGTTGGGCGAAATCATGGATGCATCCGACGCGATCATGGTGGCGCGCGGTGATCTCGGCGTTGAAATGCCTGTGGAAAAAGTTCCCGGTCTCCAGAAACAAATGACCCGAACGGGCCGCCGCGCCGGAAAGCCGGTTGTGGTCGCCACGCAGATGCTTGAATCGATGATTGCAAGCCCAGTACCCACGCGTGCCGAAGTCTCCGATGTCGCAACCGCTGTGTTCGAAGGTGCGGATGCGATCATGCTGTCGGCGGAATCCGCATCCGGGCAATATCCGGTCGAAGCGGTCGCCACCATGAATCGCATCGCCGAGGAGGTCGAAAACGACCCGACCTACCGCACGATTATTCAGGCGCAGCGCGCGGAGCCGGAGCCGACCGGCGCCGACGCTATTTCCGCCGCCGCGCGGCAGATCGCCGATACGCTCGATCTGGCTGCGATTGTTTGTTGGACGAGTTCCGGCGCGACCGGACTGCGCGTTGCACGTGAACGGCCGAGTTCGCCGATTTTGGCGATCTCGCCAATTCCGGCGACGGGACGCAAACTTTCGGTCGTCTGGGGCGTGCACTGTATAGTCGCCGAGGATGCCCATGATCTCGACGACATGGTCGTGCGCGCCTGCCGTCTCGCGGTCAGGGACGGTTTCGCTAAGATCGGACAGCGCGTCATCATTGTCGCCGGCTTACCCCTTGGGACGCCTGGAGCCACCAACATGCTGCGGATCGCGTATGTCGGCCCTGAAGCGATGGAGCCATAAGGACCGACTGCTGATTCGGTTGCAGTCTCTGGATGGTTCGATTTCGCCGTTTGATTCCGGTGGTCCGGCTTTGCCGCAACGATGGGTCTGCGGTCCGTATCGGTGCGCCTATGTCCCGTACTATCCCGGCCCGGTTTGTCGTTCGGCCGTATATGCGCGCCCGACCTGCGGGTGATTATCGAAATCGCTAAAACTAGATTTTCCGGCCGTCGACCGTATCGGTGAGGCTTTTCACCAACTCCGGAACGCGCTCCAGGTGCGGATGAATTTCGAGCGCCCGGCGAAACGCCTCAAGCGCATGTTTCTCATCACCCAATTCCTGCATGATCATGCCGAGGCCAGCAAGCGCCCCAAAATGGCGCGGCTCATTCGCCAGGACATGACGAATATCCGACAGTGCCCGAGCAAAATCCTTTTGCTCAAAAAAGACAGTCGCACGCCGGTTCCAGGCTTCGGTGTAATCCGGCTTGATCTCGATAATGGTATCGAGCAGCTTGATCGCCAGATCATTTTTGTCGGCATCCATTGCCGCCTTGGCGCGGACCATCAGGAGATTGGCGGTATCGCTTTTAGTGACGATCCATACCGCCCAGATCCGGTTCTCAATGTGCTTGGCGGACGTCTCGTCGGGCGCAACCTTGAGAGCCTCGAACAGGAAATCGAGATTCTCGACGCGGCCTACGCGATGGGGCCGCGGCAAATCCTTCGGCGGTTCGATCATCTTGCGCGGCTTGGACGGATTCGGCAGCGCCTGCGCGATAACGGGCGCAGTCCATACACATGCCGCAAGTGCCCCTGCGGCCGCGATCAAAAGTGTTCGAAACGATGATCTCATGGGCCCAAGTCTAATACGCCGCCGCGGCGCAGCAAAGCCCCGTCTCACCAATCAGCGTGACGGTAAAAGACGTCTTGAAAATGGCGCCTGTCGGAGGGGCAGCGCGGCAATCGGACTAGCCTTGGCGGGCCTTGAACCGGCGCTGCACCTTGTTAATCACGTAAAGACGCCCCTTGCGCCGGACCAGACGATTGTTCCGGTGCCGACTTCGCAGTGATTTCAATGAGTTACGGACTTTCATGAGACTGACCCTCGCCGCCCGCGCGCGCGCGGATCGCCTGACTGGTATTGAAAGAGATGCTGTATTTAGAAAGCTGTCCGCGCCAAGTCAATTGCGGCCCGCCTGCCAAATTCCCTTTTCGGGTGGCGTCGCCAGATGGTGCTGGACGCTGCCTATAGCGAACCAGTCTCTCCCTGCAATTTGTCATTTGCAGGGAGAATCTCGAGAAATACAGGGAGGCTCCGGCCAGTCCCGGGGTAAATACTCCCTTTTTTCAATAATTTGGACAAATCCTCCCTACTCAAGAAGCAGGGATCTCAATCTTGCCGAGCAGAAACAAATAGGGAACAATATGCTCGGACAGCAGCTTCTCGGAAAATCCCAATGATCAATTCTAGCAACCCTGCGCGTAGCGCCACCTCGGGCGTCAATGGCACCGATACGGATTGTTGCCTCGACACCAACGAAGTTCATCAGACCGCTGCGGGAAAACCATCGCGAGAGGTTACAATTCCGGAAAAGGGCCTCTGTAGGCATTGTCACGGTAACTACCGTAGCCACTGCGCCTCTTGACCGGTAGCGTGGAGGGATAAAGCCGCTCTCGTTCAAGCGCCATCGTTTTCCGCCCGAGATCATTCGCCGCGCGGTCTAGCTCCATGGCAAATTCACTCTGTCATTCCAGGATGTCGAGGAACTGCTTGTCGAACGGGGAGTCGATGTCGCCTACGAGACCGTTTGACAGTGGTTTCTCAAGTTCGGTCCGTCATCCCCATCAAAAATTTGATTTGAACGTACCGATGATGCAGGCCGCCCAGTACAAGTAGCGGCTCGATGCGCCCAACGGCCCTGTATCAGCCTCCATGAAGGGCATGCCTCCTCAATGACAGGTGCGTGTGGCTCTGATTATAGTAGTCATCATAACATTGCAGCAAATGGCGCAGATGGCGCTCGCCAATTTCGACAACATGGTCAAGGCAGTCCCGTCGGGCCAAGCCGATCGCCCTTTCGCAATATCTGTCCTTTCATTGGTGACAGCGCTGCAATCGTCCGATCTCGGATCCCCTTGGCCCGAATGCGTTGAGCAAAGACTTCTCCATAGGTCCGGTCTCGATCACACAGCAAATGCCGGCGTGTCGTCTCTAAGCCGAAGGCTTCAGCAAACTGCCGAGCAATCCATTTGGTCGTCGGATGCATGGTGACCCCAAGCCACATGATCTCCCGGAGATCATGCGGCAACGTCTATACCCCGAACAGACGCCGAAAGGACATGGTGGATCGCCTATCAAACGGCCATCCCAATACGCCGGCTCGTTGACCTGTTGCTCCGGAACTGAGTCACGTCGACCCTCGCCGCAGCCTGACACACGTGTCAGAGATGGACGGTTACGCAATAAGTAAACGCTGTACGCGTCCAGTTGCGCCGTTGTATTTGCTAATCGGTAGGAATACTCATTTTTACTAGGTGATTGGCTTTTCCATGCTAACCAAATCTGCAGGTTAGCATAGCTTTCATAATCATTTGAAGCATATCGCCGAAGGTGCTCAATGCTGCGATGACATCGTTCGCTCTAGCAAGCCTCCGACAATGCCAGTTCTTTTATCTTGATACGTTCGGAAAGCCGCGTGCCCGGGTAATAGGTTGCTGCAAATGATGGCCGCTGTTGCCAGCGTGCGTACCAAGCACTGATTTCAGGGTATTTTTGCTTCCACTTGTAGGAAAGACCAAGGTCATTCATCCGGTCGATCGTTGGAGTAACAACGATATCGGCAAGCGACAGTTCAGATCCCAGGAGCCATGGGCCGTTCGCAAGCATCTCCTGCATGCGCCGCAATGTCAGATCGAGTTCTTCCAGGGCAATTGCCACATCTTCATTCGAGAACCCATGAAGGCCCATGCGATGATAGAAATGCTTGCGCAACGGTCGCGCATCAGCCTCCTGGGTTCGAAATCGTTCGTCGTCGAACCCGGCATAGCGCTGCACCAATGCGAGATGAAACGATGGCACCCGAATTGCCGGCGTCGGAACCTCTTCAACAAAGCGAAGCCAGGCCCGTAAATGGGCGCGCTGGACCGGCTCGACCGGAGCAAGCGACGGGTTCGGAAATATGTCCTCAAGGTATTCGCAAATCACACTGGAATTGCAGATCACGTTTCCATCATGAACCAACGTTGGCACCACGCCATTGGGATTAAGCTTGAGGTAATCGGGTTGCAGATGTTCGTTCTTCTGAGTGTTGACCCGCCGATTTATGAACTCAATGTCTTTTTCAGCTAGGCTCAACCTCACCTTCTGGCTACAAGTTGAACTTGGAGAATTGTAGAGTTCGATCATTATACCCCCTTTGGCACAGTTGCCTATGATGTGACAGCGGCTATTCAGCCGCGCGCTTTCCAAATATCTCCATGACCGCAAACAACGAAATCAGGACGATCGCCAACAGAAGCAGACCGAGCGATATCGGCTCTGTCACGAATATCGAAAACTCGCCTCGCGAGAGCACGAGCGCACGGCGAAAATTCTGCTCGAGCATCGGTCCCAGGACCAGGCCCAACATCATCGGCGCGGGTTCGCATTCGAATTTTCGAAACACATATCCAAATCCGCCAAAAAGAGCTGCGAAGTAGATGTCGGCCACCGAATTGCGCACCGAGTAGACGCCGATGCAGCAGAATACAAGGATCGCAGGGTACAAGATCCGGTAGGGAATTTTTAATAGTCGCACCCACAAGCCAACTAGCGGCAAATTAAGAATCACCAGCATAAGATTGCCGATCCACATTGACGCAATGAGTCCCCAGAAGAGCGTAGGATTGCTCTTCATGACCTGCGGTCCAGGCTGAATGTTGTGGATGGTCATGGCACCCAACATCAGCGCCATTGTAGCACTGCCAGGAATGCCCAGCGTCAAGGTTGGAATGAAAGCTGTTTGCGCAGCGGCATTGTTTGCTGATTCAGGCGCTGCGACGCCCTCGATAGCGCCTTTTCCGAAGCGCTCCGGCGTTCGCGATACTCGCTTTTCGAGGCTGTAGGCTAGAAATGAAGCGATCGAAAGGCCGGCACCAGGCAGCGCACCGACGACCGAACCGATCCCAGTGCCACGCAAAATTGCCGGAAACATTCGTTTGAAGTCCTGCGTGCTGGGCAAAAGCCGGCTGATCTTGGCGCCGATATCTTCGCGGTTTTCCTTTGCTTCCAGGCTGGCGACAACCTCTCCGAAGGCAAAGATGCCGACCGCAACGACGACGAATTCGATGCCGTCCCAAAGATGCGTCATGCCGAACGTAAATCTGGTTTCGCCAGAATACGCGTCGGTCCCGACCAGTCCTAAAATTACGCCAAGCACGACCATTCCCAAAGACTTGACGATCGATCCTGAAGCAAGGAACACCGCTCCGACCAGCCCGACAACCATCAGTGAAAAATATTCAGCCGGGCCAAAACTGATGGCGAGATTCGTCAATGGTGCCGCAAATGCCGCAAGTATGAATGTTCCGACGGTGCCTGCGAAGAATGAGCCAAGGGCCGCAGTCGCAATTGCGACGCCGGCTCGGCCTTGTCGCGCCATCTGGTATCCATCGAGAACGGTCACGACCGATGACGTCTCTCCGGGCAAATTGACAAGGATAGCGGTCGTTGATCCGCCATACTGTGAACCGTAGTAGATGCCTGCCAACATGATCAGAGCGGAAAGAGGCTCTAACCCATAGGTGAATGGCAGCAGCATTGCGATGGTCGCGAGCGGTCCGAGACCTGGGAGCACCCCGATGAGGGTACCCAACAAGCAGCCAATGAAGACGTACAGGAGATTCTGCAGCGTAACCGCGCTGCTGAGGCCAAGGCCGATATTGTCAAGTAATTCCATTGGAACTTTTCAACCGGATATGAACGGAGGAAAAATCGGAAATTGCAGCTTCAGTCCATAGCCGAACAATAGCAGACAGAGGAGCGTGATGACGGCACTGTTGGCAAGGGTTGTCGGCCATGAGAATTCATGACTCGCGACACTGGATATGATGACGACAGCGGCGACTGCGAAGACCAGTCCTATGGATGTAATTGTTGCGCCGAATATGATGACGGCTCCGAAAACAAGAAAGCCGCTGCGCAGGTCCCAGCCGCTGATCCTGACTGCCTCCCCCGAATGTCGCAACGAACCGATGACAACGATGGCACCGAGAAAAGCGAGGAGCAGTCCAAGCCAGAAAGGGAAAAATCCGGGGCCAATTCTGGAAGGCGTCCCCATATCGTAGGAGGACGCAATCCATGAAACTGCCCCTCCAATGAGTATGTACATAACACCCGTGGCGAAGTCCCTTTGATTTCCAATCGTCAATTCATCCCTCCCCGGATCGTATGGTCAGCGAACCACATTAGGACCGTCACGTTGGCATCGACACGGTATTTGTTAGACATAACCTAACAGAGAGAAATAATATATATTTCCGGGGCGGCGGTTGCCGGAGCGCCGGGAAGGTTGCGGCAGGAGCGTCACTGAAATCAAGTACCGGAACACGATAGCCGGCTCATCTTTGGTATTTCAGGTTGTGGCGAAGTATTGTAATGGCGAGATACAAGTCGGTGCCGGAGACTTGCGATTGGTCCCCGTTCATTGCCATGGAACGATCGGAGGCTCCCGAATAACAGGCATCGAAGCATAAGGTGGGGTACAGCAGTGAAGCTCGTTACTTTTCTAGTCAACTCACCGTTTGGACCAATTGAACGAATTGGTGCACTGCTTGGCGACGACGTTATCGATATCGCCAGCGCGTATGAATGTTTGCTGATCCGCGAGCATGTCTTTGAGGCAAGAGCAGTTTCTGAAGGGCTGATTCCGCCGGATATGCGGGCATTTCTGGGGCGTTGCCCGGCTGCGATGCAGGCCGCCGAAAAAGCCATGGCGTTCGTATCCGAAACCCGCCGCGGCGGTA
The DNA here is from genome assembly GCA_963806815.1 of uncultured Alphaproteobacteria bacterium. GTDB lineage: Bacteria > Pseudomonadota > Alphaproteobacteria > Rhizobiales > Xanthobacteraceae > CAWDZJ01. The sequence goes on from CAWDZJ010000020.1 coordinate 31,109, forward strand.
GCGATGTGATGCCGGAGATCGGCCGGTCCGTGCGTTTTGGACCGGGACGTTATTCCCTTCGTTCGGCGGTTCGTCCCGCGCGGATCAAGGATTACCTGACCTTTGAGGCGCACAAGAAAAGTGCGATGGCACGTCGGGGCCAGACAGTCCCGGAACTTTGGTATCAAGTTCCGTCCTATTCCAATCGGAATGTTCTCGGCATCGGTCACCCGAACGACGATATCATCTGGCCGCACTATAGCAAAAAACTCGATTTTGAATTTGAAATCGGTTTGATCGTCGGCCGCATGGGCAAGGATATAAGGGCTGAAGATGCAAGCTCTTACATCGCAGGATTCACGATTTACAACGATTTCAGCGCCCGTGACATCCAAGCGAACGAGCGCATCATCGGCTCAGGGCCTGGCAAGAGCAAAGACTTCGATCAGGGCAACATCATCGGCCCATGTATTGCCACACCCGACGAAGTCGACGGCGCCAATATCAAGATGATTCTCCGCGTCAACGGCGAAAAATGGGCCGAAGGTTCGACCGCAGGCATGAAACATAGCTGGGGAAAGATCGTCGAGAACGCATCTCGCGGCGAAACGATTTATCCGGGCGACCTGTTGGCATCGGGAACAATGGACGGCGGCTGTTGTGTCGAAGCGGACCGTTGGTTCGAGCCCGGGGCCGAAATTGAGATGGAGGCCGTCGGGATTGGAATTTTGCGCAATCGCGTCGTTGGCCCTAAGCAATGACAGACCTGCCAACGGCGACCGGGGTCGGGGCCAACCCGAAACCGCATAAGCCAATGGTACTGCTGTGGCTGGATTCCGCCGATCGATTTGCGGCTGCAGTCCAGAACTCGAACTTTTCGGATTTTGTCGAACTTGCGCTGTATCGGGCGCACGACCTCCCTCCAGACGAAAAACTGGAGCGCGCCGACGCGGTAGTCTGTTGGAACCTGCCGCCGGGCGTCGTTTCCAAAATGAAGCGCCTGCAATGGATTCAATGTCAGTCGGTCGGCGTCGAGAAGTGGCTGGCGCGGCCGGATCTGCCGCCAAACTTGACCTTGACCGGAACGCGCGGCGTGCACCGACTTCAGATGCCTGACACCATTTTCGGATCGCTTTTCCAGGTGACCAAGCCCTTCAATCTGCTTCGGCAGCAGCAGCAGCGGCGCATTTGGAATCGCGTTTCGCCGCCGTCGCTCGCCGGCAAAACCCTGGGAATCGTGGGGTTGGGAGCGATTGGCGCGGAACTGGCGCGGAAGGCCTGCGCGCTGGATATGCGCGTGATCGGCGTCAAACGGACGATGGAGGCCGTGACCGGAGTCGAGCGGATCTATGCTCTGGACGACCTCGATAGCGTGCTCGCCCAGTCCGACTACGTCGTGATGTTGATACCGGTGACACGCCACACGAAAGACATAATGGATGCCGCCCGATTTGCGCGGATGAAGCCTTCCGCGTGGCTTCTCAATTTTGCCCGCGGCGAACTGATCGTCGACAACGATCTTGTCGCCGCAGTTGACAAGGGCATCATTGCCGGCGCGGTGCTCGACGTCTTTCGTCAGGAGCCGTTGCCAGCGAACCATCTATTCTGGGCAACAAAAAACATCATTCTTTACCCGCATATAGGTGGGATGCATCCAGAGCGGGAAAACTTTGTCGTTGCGCTTTTCATGGAAAATCTTGAGCGGTTTCTTCAAGGAAGCCCCTTGAAGTCGCTTGTCGATCGCAATCGTGGCTATTGACCTGCGACCCGCATTGGATTTCATACGAGAAATCGCGGCATTGAGATGAAGAACTTGCATCAGCCTGCAAGACACTTATGAATTCAATATTGAAGAGCACGGCTTTGGCGACCGTAAAAAACACAAGGAAGGGGAGTGACTCATGAAACTTGCTCTTACATATCTTGCTATGCTGATGGGTGTTGCGTGTCTGCCGCCGTCAGTACAGGCCCAAGAATTTCCAACCAAGGTGGTTCGGATCGTGGTGCCGTTCAACGCCGGTGGCGGAAACGATACCGTCGCGCGCGCGGTCGGCGAGCGCTTGTCGAAAAAATGGGGACAACCGGTTGTCATCGAAAATCGCCCCGGCGCCGGAACTGCCATAGGAACGCGCGCCGTTATCGAATCCCCGCCGGACGGGCACACACTACTTTTCACCAGCAGCACGCCGCTTGTGGTCAATCCGCATACCCGGAAGCTACCGTTTGACCCATTGAAGGAACTTGCTCCCATCGCGCTTGCCGTTAGCGGGTCGCCCGCAATGGCGGTCAGCAGTTCAACACCGGCCAAGACTTTGCAGGAGTTGATTGCCTACGCAAAGAAGAATCCCGGAAAACTAACTTACGCGTCGACTGGCAAAGGCACGTACCCGCACGTAGCGATGGAATACTTTGCCAAGCGTGCTGGAATTGACATGTTGCATGTACCGTATACCGGCACGGCCCCTATTCTCACCGACATGCTCGGCGGCCGAATCAACGTTTATATGGTTTCGATCAGCGTATTTCAGCAGCTTGAGAAAGACGGAAAACTTAAGATTATTGCAATGGGAACTGAGGATAAGCTGCCGTCACGGCCGGACCTGCCGACAATTGGCAGTGTCTTGCCGGGCTATGAGATTGATGTTTGGTTCGGCTTTGCTGCGCCGAGCGGGACACCCGACGCGATCCTCGACAAGATCAACAAGGACGTCGTCGAAGTGGTCAATGATCCCAAGTTTGTCAAGGAGTTTGCGGAGCCCCGCGGCTTCATACCAAGCAAACTCAACCGGAAAGAATTCGTAACGCGCATGAAAAAAGACTATGAGACCTGGGGCAAGATGGCGGCCGAGGTGGGCCTCGCCAAAAAATAAAACAACGATCGCAGCTACTTATCGTCCAAAGAAACATCGCGTAGGCGAGTTTGGGGCACATGCCAGTTACGACGACATGTGCCCTTTCTATTTTTTTCTGCGGCTTTTGAGCGGCTTTTTCCGCTGAGACGGCCGCCGTTTCGGCGGCATGGCATCCTCGGCTTGTTCAGCCATCGCCCTAATGCCTGCAGCAATAAAACAAACATAGGCGGCACGGATTTTCTCATCGGACGTGATCCCGGCCTCGCCACTGAGCCGTGACGCCCGCCCGTTTTGCATATTCGTCTGAATACGCGCGCCCAGTGCGAAGAGATACGCCCAGACCGCCAACGTCTCGGATAGGCCGGGAAGGATCTGACGGAACCCCGCGATGAACCGCCGCGCGATCGGATCATAGAACTTCGTCATCAAGCCTTTGGAACGCTCGTCTTCGCCAATCGAGATCGCGGAAACCATCGGGGCAAAATACGTCGAAGGCTGCCGGGCACTGCCGAGCGATGCCGGCGACGGCCGGAACAGCACGTCGATGAACTCCTCAAGGGTCGGCTTGGCCTTGCGAGCAAACAGCAACTCAAGGCCGGCCTCCCGAAAGGCATTGATGGCGGTGGAGCGTCGGCTGAAAATCGCTTCGTGGAGCTGGTCCTTTGTCTTGAAATGATAGTGGAGTAGCGCCTGCGCCACGCCGGCTTTCTGCGCGATCAGGCGCATACTGGCTCCTTCGTAGCCGTGGGTCGCGAAGATGCGCTCGGCGGCATCAAGTATGACGCCACGCGATTTGACATCGTCGGTATCAGACTTCATCGAGGCCCTCGATTAGGCGGATTGATTGATTGCCGCACAAAGTATATCCGACCTGCGTCAAATCCATCCCTCCGCACCGAAATATTTCGCGTATTCGCGCTTTCGGTTCGATTGGAACGGAAAAATGAGTATCGCCAGGAATTTGACCGCCTTGTCCCCACCCGGCCCCACGGCCATGCGCAGGAGGCGTCTCGTTTGCCGCCAGGAGGATTAAGCCATTGATTGGCTGAGGTTTCCCGAGCGAATTCGGCCGAAACGGGACGCGGGTGCAGCACTGGAATGGGTTGACTAATCGATCAGTCAGGAGCAATTTGTCCCTAACGCGCGGCCTTCATGCATTGGCCACCAACCCGTAAAGCTAAACGCGTCGAAGTGACCGGGGGAGGGACTTATGAAAACAGTTTCCAAAGTTCTCGCTATTGCGATTCTCACATCGTTTATTTCGATACTTGCCTCGATTTCTGCCGACGCGGGAAGTTATCCGGACCGGACGGTAAAAATTATCGTTCCCTATACGGCTGGCGGCGGCACCGACACCGTCGCTCGCGCGATCGCGAAACAACTCTCGGAAAAGTGGGGACAGCCTGTAATTGTTGACAATCGTCCTGGGGCCGGCACGACACTCGGTGCCGGCGCCGCAGCAAAGGCGCAACCCGATGGATACACGCTCCTGTTCACGGACAGCGCGTCTTTCGTCATCAACCCTCATATTTATTCCAAACTGTCCTACGATCCGCTGACTGACCTTGCACCGATTGCCCTCGTCGTGCGGCTCGCGCCGGTTTTGGCGGTTGCGAACAATGCTCCAGGCAAGACCATTCAGCAACTGATCGCCTACGCCAAGAAAAACCCCGGGAAGCTCACATACGCTTCTCCCGGCGTCGGCTCTTATCCGCACGTTGCGATGGAACATCTCAAACACCTGACCGGCATTGAAATTCTGCACGTTCCCTATCGTGGTTCGACACCAGCGCTGGCTGATCTGATAGCCGGCCGGGTCTCGATGTATATGGTCAGTTATTCCGTATTCCAAGCCTTGGAGCGTGACGGAAAGTTGAAGATTCTTGCGGCGGCGACCGATAAGCGACTGTCGAAGCGCCCGGACCTCCCGACCATTGGTGAGACTGTGAAGAGCTACGACGTCAATGTCTGGTTTGGTCTCGCGGCGCCGGCGGGAACCCCGGAGCCAATTCTTGATAAAATCCATAACGATGTGACGGAAATTCTTAAAGATCCCAAATTCGTCAAGAATTTCGTCGAGCCTCAGGCGTACATCATCGATATTATTTCCCGTAAACAGTTCACCGACCGCATTAAGTCCGAGTACAAGAAATGGGCGGAACTGGTAAAAATCTCCAATGTGCCGCCACGTTGATCAGAGCCTCGATCGCGCCGGCAACAACCAACAAACGATCATAATCAGGAAAATTGACCGTGCGTCTCGTCGACTTGAGCGTGACCATCCGCAACCAATCGTTCGAACCAGGGGGCCCGGTCATAGTCCGAATGAACCATGCCGAGGCGGCTCGAAAACGCGCCGCCGATTTCAACTTTCACCCAAGTGGCTATCCGGACAGCCTGGCCCTGGCGCATGAGAAAGTAACGCTTTCGGCACACGGCGGCACCCATGTGGATGCACCCTTGCACTATGGGCCGCTATGCGAGGGCAAGCCCGCCAAGAGCATTGAAGAGGTACCGCTGGAATGGTGCTTTGGCCCAGGTGTGGTGCTCGATCTGTCGCACAAGAAGCCGGGAGAGTTCATTACCAGGGACGATGTCATAGCCGCACTCGCCAAGATCCCTCACACGCTGGCGCCGGGCGAGATCGTGCTGTTACGGACGGATGCTTCCAAGTACTTCGATGATCCACAGTTCCCCAATCTCCAGCCCGGTCTGCATCCCGACGGCTGTCACTTCATTCTCGATCAGGGCGTACGTATGATCGGTATTGATGCCTGGGGACTGGACCGCGCCCCACGCGACATGGCTGCCGACCACAAGAAGGGAATTCCGAATTCATTATGGCCTACACATTTGGTCGGTCGCGATCGCGAGTATCTACAGATCGAACGCCTTGCAAATCTCGAGGCTCTGCCACCTGCTGGTTTCACGGTCGTGGCATTCCCAGTGAAGATTGAACACGGGACGGCCGGCTGGTCTCGAGTGGTCGCAATGATCGAGGATTGATCAAGTTGCACTCAATCCACTGTCTGTAACGGAAACTCAAACGCAGGCTGTTATTCGGCGTGCAATTTTGGCTCTGACGCATATCCGATGATCAAACGTTGCGGTTAAGCGGCACTGATTAATCGGGCTTGCAGCAATTCTATCTTGGCCCGTCCATACATCTGGCGCGTCACCAACTTGAGCTTGGTGTGTGTGGGTATTGTCACAATAACTCGTCCAGGTCGTGGCATGCCGTGCCGGTGTCCCTTGCTATGCGAAAATCCGTGTTTTTTCGGAAGTTTCGTCATCAGCTTTATTGCGACTTTGGCGCTGCGACGGCGCTGGACCAGAAAATCGAGCACCTCGCCTTCGTTGTCTACGGCGCGCCAAAGCCAGTACTGATTACCGCGGATCGTGATCACCATCTCATCGAGATACCAGTGGTCGCTCGGCCGCGGCCTCGAGCGCCGGATGTTGGCTGCGATGGACGGAACGAACTCGAGAAACCATTGTCGAACGGTCTCGTAGGCGACATCAACTCTCCGTTCGACGAGCGGTTCCTCGACAGCCCGGAATGACAGAGTGAACCTGCCATGGAGCCAGACCGCGCAGCGAATGATCTCGGGCGGAAAACGATGGCGCTTGAACGAGAGCGGCTTTATCCCTCCACGCTACCGGTCAAGAGGCACAGTGGCTACGGTGGTTACCGTTACAATGCCCATTCTACTTCATAATCTGCAATGGCAATAACGCAACTTCGGGAACCATTGCGACCAGTATCAGGAGCAAAAGCATGACAGCGGCAAACGGTAGGGCGCCCTTGAATATTTCCTCGATTGAAATGGACTTGTCTTGAAGCGAATTATGGACAACGAAGCAAGATAGGCCAAGGGGTGGTGTAAGCAACCCAATCTCTATGGCAATGATCGTCAAAATGCCTATCCAGGTCAGACCGACGATGTCGACACCGTTGGCTTCCATGCCGAGAAAAATCGGAATGGTAATCGGTATCATGATCAGCATAATCGATCCGGCATCTAATATGGTGCCAAGCAGCAAAATGAGGGCGAGATAAATCACCAACAAGGCGACGAATCCAATTCCAGCATGGTTGACAAAACCTTCAAGCATGCCCGGTAAACCCGATGTTGCAATCATTCGGGAATAGATGTGGGCGGAAATAAAAAGGAAGCAAATGGCAGCTGTAATTTGCCCTGCCTCTACCAAAATTTTCCAGAAGCTTCTGGCTCCCAAGGTGCCACGGAACAGTGCAATTAGCAGCGCTCCCAAAGCACCAACTCCGCCAGCCTCTGTCGCGGTAAAAGCACCGCCGTAAATGCCGCCGAGAACTACAATGATAAGCACCGCCATCGGAGCGAGTTTCTTCATTAATTCCCAGGAGGACATGAGTTCGAATTGCGGCGGCTCCTGGACTATTCTGACCGACGATGGGAAACAGATGGCCATCACCCAGATCATCACGCAAAAGGCAAACGACAAGACAATTCCGGGCATGATGCCCGCGATGAACAGGTCTCCGATAGAAGACTCGGTCAGGATGCCAAAAAGGATCATCAAGAGACTTGGCGGAATCAACATGCCGAGGACAGAACTGCCCGCGACAACTCCGACGGCGAAACGCGGCGTATAACCCAATTTCAACATTTCCGGCACTGCGACGCGGGTAAAGACAGACGCCGATGCAATACTGGCGCCGGTCGTTGCCGCAAAGATTGCATTTGCAAAAACGGTCGCCATGCCAAGGCCACCTCGAAAACGGCGAAACAATTGATTGGCGGCACGGTAAAGATCGCCTCCGACACCTGAAACGCTGATCAGCGTGCCCATCAGCACGAAGAGCGGAATGATGCCGAATTCGAATCGCTGCAGACTTTCGTTGGCCGCCTGAGCGAGCATCTTGCCAGCAATCAAACCGTTATCTCGCGCGCCCCAAATCGCGACAAAGGAAACGATCGATAAAGCAACACCGATATGGACACCGACGTAAACAAAAACGAGCAGCACGACAAAGGATAACAATCCAAGAGCCGCGTTGCTGAAAGGAAGCAGGACGAAGGCCGCAAGCAGGGCCGCTATGACGGCGATTGGCAACAAATATGTCAGATCCCGCGACACACCTTCGGGCGTCACCGCGCAATACGAAACATAGTCAAGAACGGCCTGGCGCAGGAATTCAATGGTACAAAGGGCTGCGCCCAAGAGAACTATGAGAACAATCGGCCAGTCCAGAAATGCGAAATCACCTCGGTTCCCGACATACGACTGCAACTCCCAGGCTTTTTCAAGCAAGGGAAGTGTGTACAGAACGATAAGAGACATCAATACTGCGCCAACAATATAGAAGGCGGACTGAAGGCTATATCCCGTCGGCGAACTTCTGCCGAGAAGCGGGCCAATTATAATTTCATTGCGAGTCAATCGTCCGGATCGGATACACTCCGGCAATTGGAAGAAAACTATTGCGATGATGGACATCGAAACAATGGTCGGAATTCCGCGGATTGGCGCGCTGAACACGTAGCGGCAAAAAACATCAGCATTGATCAGGATCATGATGATCATGATCCAGATCGTTCCGATGGCGCTTAATATTGAAAGCAGAGCAGTATAAAGCCGCTCTGCAATGTCTAGGTTGGGGATAGAATTTTCAGTCCGACGTATCAACGTGGCGATCCGCACTATGGGCCATTTTATCTTGCCGCTTAAGCACGGTAATTCATTGTTTGTCCCACTCGCGAGGAACATCTACGCCGGCAGCTCTCAACTCGTTCATATAGGTCTGCAATAGCTTCGTCCCCGGCAGGCCGGCTTTATCAAGATCCGCTGCCCATTCCTTGGGAACGTTTGGCATGGCACGCGCCCAGGCCGCACGTTGCTGCGGCGAAAACTCAGACACCTTGGTCCCCTTTTTCTGCATGATTTTCAGGAACTGCGCCTGTCGACCTGACTCGGCGTTTTCATAATAGTCGATCCAAGCCGCCACTCCGGCTCGGAATGCGTCCTTCGCATCCTGAGGCAGTTTGTCCCAAGTTTGCTTGTTCACCGATATTCCAGCGCCAATTCGGGCGCCGAAATTGACTTTCGTTAAATAGGGCGCGGCTTCATAGATTCTGTATACAAACGAGAGGCCCACAGAGCACGGATAGCCATCATAGAGACCGTTTTTTATGTTATTGTAGGCTTCAAACATATTGCTATTGACGACTACGCCGCCAGTTCCCCGCAGCAAAAGCGCGGAGGAGCCGGTGGCGCCAATTTTGTGACCTTTGAGATCGTCGAACGCGTTCAACGGAAAATTGGTGAATATATGCCATGGCGCCTCGGCGCCGACACCCAGCAAGACTTGATTGTACTTGTCCCAGACCTTGTTCATTTCGGGGACCTTTTCCCGGACCTTTTTATTGATGGCCGCCATCACCTTGTTGTCACCGGGACCGAAAGGAATAACAAACGTGTACTGCTCCATTGGCAACTTTGCCTCTTCAAAGGCAAATGTCACTGCGCCGACATGCGCTATCCCTCCTTCAACCGCTTCCAAGACCTCCGTGAATTTTGCTAAACTGCCGCCATAGGCCTCGGTCCATTCAATCTTTGTTTTCCCTCCAGCTTCTTTAAGTGATTTATTCACGGTCGGAATGAATGCTTCCTTCAATCCCTTTGGGATGGGGTGGATGGGAGGTTGCCCCGCGACGACTGTCAGCTTGAAGGTCTCTGCGTGCGAAGCGGAGAACACCACGCACGATGCGATCGCCACTAGAAAAAATGTGCGTATGGATTGGCGAGCGGCCATTACTATTCCTCCCTCATCTGTTGTTGTCCACTGCTGCGCCTTGCCATTGCAATCTGCACATACAAGGCCAGTTGGCAGTTACAGACCGAGCATGATCATAAATGATCACTCTCATAATTGTGTGTAGGTTATTGCCATTGTTCCAGTAGTGTCAAGTTTCACAGGGGTCGGGTGAAAACACTTGTGCCGCGCCGCACAGCATCTCTTTTGGGGACACGCGATCCAAAAAATGTTGCGAAGCATCCAGAGGAATATTTTTTCGAATGGCGGGCTGCCACAGACGTACCGCGTGATCGAATCCCGTCATCCGTCCGAGATTACTGGCAGCATTAGGAAGGAACTCCTTGACGCGCCGCTGTGAATTGTATTCGTTCCGGAAAATACCTCGTGCGGACGGTCGACCGGACTGTTGTGCGTAAACCAGGCAACGCCGCGATAAGGACCCGTGGCTCCAGGTCTCTCAAAGTCGCGTCCTTGAACTATGAGCGCCAGATACGAACCGCTGGGTAGCGCGAGGCCTGTTGGCCATACTTCGACATCAACCTCGCAAATATCATTGGGGATTAGCAATTGGCGTTCGTCGTGTGGAAGGTATGGAAGGTATTCCTTGGATCGGTTCGGGTCTTGTTTGCGCTGCGATACGCGCAGCCACCCTTGTGTGACAGGTGCTTTGGGTTCCGGTGCACCAAGAAATGTCATCTCTTTGCCATCTTTGTCGAAAGCGCAAATAGTAACGAACAGATCCATGTCATTCGTCGTGGACGACACGAACAGCTTTGCAATGATCGGACCGACGATCTCGGTATTCTGAGTGAATGGCGCTGACCAGAAAGTCACACTTTCTTTAAGAGCGGCGTAGCTCACTTGAGCGCTGATGTCTGGTTTTGATAGCGATAACGTTCCATGGTCAGCGTCCAAATAATAACGCGTCCAATTGGAATTCGGGAATGGCCATGTTGTGCTTTTGGCGATTCGCTTGACAGCGTCGCCGATGGTCCGAATTTCGACTTCGACGTTCGGCTCTGAATCCCACCCACCGTCAATGCCTTTTAAATACTGATCGAAAAAGCGCTTCTGGAGGGCGACATTCTTCGGCTGTAAAAATGTATGGAAATAAGATCCGGACTGAATTTTCAGCCATTTCTTCTTCGAACCTATTCCCAAGTAGCCCTTTATCGTGCCACGTAAGTGCAGCCCCAACCCACCCCAATTCGCCACAACAAGCGCCGGACAATCAACGAGAGCCAGATCCGGTGTTCGAGCTTGGTAAAATAAGTCATTGAGCGGGTGCTCGAGAATGTCGGCCAAGTAATCAGCTCGATTGGCGCCAAGCTCTTCAGCCGATAGAAAGTCGGGGCCAGTCACACGTGCTCCGGTATATATATCCGTACAGTCGGTATCGGGATTGCCGTGCTGGTTCCGCAAGACGCTACGGTGCCACCATCTTTCCAAAAAGCCGCTGGCATAGATGCCGTCTTGCCGCGTTCGATCGCGGTAAAAGTCGTAGGTACCCTGCCACGGGGATATGGCGGCGAGATGCGGCGGTCGCATGGCGGCTAGGAACCATTGCGCGGCGGCATAGTAGGAAATCCCGAGCAATCCGACTTTGCCATTGCTCCAAGGCTGCACGCCGGACCATTCAATCGCGTCGAAGAAGTCCAGGAATTCTGCAGGCGAATTAGGATCCAGACGGCCAGGCGACTTTCCCGCACCTCGGGAATCCACATTGACGATTACGTATCCGTCCGGGACCCACACCTCCGGGTCAGGGCGTTCGAAGATCAGATGCTTGCAGGATGAAGCCGCCAATATTTCCGGATAGTTTTCATGTAACCGATCCCAGGCAGCTTGCATGAACTGTTGTAGCGGCACATCTTTTCCATACGGTCCGAGCGTTATCAGAACGGGGAACTGACCGTCGAATTCCGGCCGGTAGACGTTGGCTCGCAAAATTGCTCCGTCCCGCATTTCGACGGGAGTATCTAATTCGACAAGCATTTTGTATCGATCACTCAATTCGGCTTTGCTTCAACTCAGCGACAATGCGATTGCTATGACACCGATCAATTGTCAGCCTTCCGGGATGACGGGAAGCAAAAGATGAGATGGACGATTGAGATCATGATAGATTTTATGGACTACCGTTTTGCTTCCGCAGATGTGATACGGTACGTATTCGGCATTAGTCGCACCTGCAACACCGGTTGGAAGATCGAGGCTGGTGATTTCCAGGCAGATCCGGTGTCCTCTCCGAAAGAGATTCGCGGTTGACATGATTTCGATGCAATATTCGGTGATCTCACCGGGCACGACCGGCTTGCGCGCTTGACGGGTGAGATAGTGCCACGGCTTCCAGGGTTTGGATCGCGCAGGGTCCGCCGCTCGAAGTGACGCCTTCAACCAGCCGCGCGAAACCTCGCGTACGTGCAAGTCTTCCGGAATGTCCTTCTCACCCTCTCTTACCGACATGACCGACACATCCGGACCAACATCCTTGAGGATGACGATCCAATTCGTGTCGTTCTGGTCGATTTCGGCAAAAAGATTTAGAGCAATAGGACCGGCGACCAGGACATCGTTCGGAAGAGGATCGGTCAAATATCGAAGTTTCTGGATCGCCTTTGTTTGGGTCGGCGGCATCTGGATAAAGGCGTCCGCAGGCTCGAATTGATCCACACTCGCTGGTACAAACGGTTCGGCAACCAGCCGTTCCCCAGCTTTTTAGATAAAGCTTTGTCCACTGGGTGTCGGGAAGCGGCCAATTGTCAGCGGAGCGCCACTTGTTCTCACCCATGACCCAGTATTTCACCGGCGGGTCCTCCATGATGCCGGTTTCCATGCCCTTCAGCCAATAGTCGTACCAACGCAATATTTCCTGGTGAAACGACCGGAAAGGCCGCTCCAAATGCGCCGGACCGGTCAACATCATTTTCTTTGGGGCATCGACCTCGGAGAAGTAATTCTGTGCGCCGTTTAAATGAGTTTTGTACGTGTATCCATACCATCCGGATCCGGTATAGAATGGCACCTTAATTTTCTTGAAATCGGCTTCGCTTTTCTCGATGATCTCCGTCTTGTCATATGGGTCGATGAAAAGATCGAACAATGGCGGCATATGCTGACCTTTTTGCGCGATCAAATTCAAGACGTTCGGGTACATCCGATAGTCAGGGTTTTCCATTGCCTCTCGCCAATAGGTTTCCTTCGGCTCTGGCAGAGTGGAGGGGGGGCCCTTGTGTTGATGAAATCGCTGAAAAATGGCCAACCAAATAACGAAACAGGTGGAGCACACCACCCGGATACTCTTCCCGGAAACTGCCCAACGTTCCATAGGCCCCACGGGGGTCAAATGGAAAAATGGCCTTCAGGTGCGGCGGTTGTTGCTTGGCGACATGGAATTGCTCGGCCCCAAAGCCAGAAATGCCAACCATGCCGACGTTTCCGTCGCACCACGGTTGTTCGGCAATCCATTCAATGAGGTCGTAGCTGTCGAATTGACGAGATCCGCCACCTTCCGACTTGCCAACTCCACGCGGCGATCCAATAACGTGCACGTAACCACGTGATACCAGAAAATAGGTGTCGCCAGTTTCAAGTGGCCCCGTCCAGAGTGGGGCCCATGCCGGCTGCGGCGGCAGTTCGCGCGCGACATCCGGACCCTGAAAATCCTTATTGTAGATAGCAAATGCCAATAGCGCCGGAAGCTTTTCGCTTGTTTTGGGTCGATAGATATCTACGCAAAGTCTTATACCGTCGCGCATAGGAACATAAACATCCGTTTCGCAAATCATCTCTTCGTATGTCGGCGCGCGGTCGTAGTCTGTCGGTGGAGAATCGGGTGCGTATACGATCGGCTTCGCCCCGGCTTCTTGCTTACTCATATTTGTGTGTCTCCTCTGAACATCCGCCGAATTTTTGCGGCATGACAATGTGAGATGGCCTCAGCGCATCGATGCCTGATTTGTTGGTCACGTAATCGCGTCGATTTGTGCCCGTTCACGAATTCTCATCCGCTCACGTGCATGCGAAGCGGTGAGTGGGAATAATCCTGGGCTGGACACAAACTTCTGCATATTACCATCGACTTGGTTAAGGTCATCCGCGATGCCATTTGGCCTATGTGTCAAACGAAGTGATGCGCTAAGGTAGGAGATTGACGTACACCGGAGCGACAAGATAATCTGATCTTGCTCATGATTGAGTATGATCAATATTAAGTCAAGATAGTGTGGGCTGTAGAGTCCAGCGCGCCACCGGGCGAGCGCTGCGGGAAGGCTACATGAGCCCAATTGAGTTGAATGGGCATGAGGCAAAGCAGGAAACAAGGACACGGGGCATGAATGACGGAACAGAGACTTGTCGAATCGTTACAGGTCATGATGAGCGGGGTAAGGCGGTAGTCTTCCACGACAGGGCTATTGCACCGCGGCAACGCAGCCCGGGGGGAAATTCAGTCACTATGCTTTGGGTCACGGATGAACTACCCGTCGATCTTTCGCTTACCACCGATCGCGCGGAGACAAAGGTCGGGGTCCCTCCGCCACGGAACGGTTCAATTTTTCGAATAGTAGAGTTCCCCCCGGCGTCTTCCGAAGCGCCCACGGTCGACCATCACCAAATGTTGCTTGGCATGGGAATTGATCCCGCTTCTCAAGGGTTCCGACGCCATCATCACACCCACCGAACGCAAAGCCTCGACTATGCTATCGTTCTCGACGGCGAAATAGACATGCTTCTTGACGACGCAGAAGTGCACATGAAGGCGGGTGATGTTTTGGTACAACAAGGCACTAATCACGCCTGGGTCAACAATGGGAAGAAAACGTGCCGTATTGCGTTCATTCTGATCGATGGAAAGGAGCCGCCAGCCTGGAAGTTGGATTGGACGGAATAACGTGCGCTTCGCCGATGTGCGACGGGTTGTTATTCTTTCAGTGGCTAGCCGTGTTTTAGTGATTTTGTTCTCGGCGATTTAGACCTTTTTGGATGCCGGGAATTTAGGCCGTCAACAAGAACGCGTAATGCTCGCTCCAGATGCGCCAACCCGATTTTAAGATTTGGCGTATCGCCAGCGAGCCATTGGCGAAGCTCCACCTGATAAATACAAAAGGCTATCCAACCGATGAATTGGTGATCTTCGGAAGAACGAATTTCCTTTCCTTCGAAAGCTAATTTCGTAGCAAAGCAGGCCAAAGAAATAATCTTACTCCGAGTTAGGTTGAATTTTCGTGCTTGTTGACCAGAATCATAAAACACCATTTCACGCAACATTAAACGTGATAATTTTGGTTGCTGTACAAAATACCGATAATGCTCACCAAAAATTGCAAGCCAGTTCGTCATCAGAGATGAGGATTTGGAAATACTGATCTCAGCGGCCTCACCTACTGCCTCAAGATCTTTGGTGGCGATCAGAAACAGAAGATCGCGCTTATTGTCGGCATAAATAAAAATGGTTCCCATGCCGACCTCCGCACGAAGGGCAATCTCGCGTGTCGTGGTTTCATCATAGCCCTTGGTTAAGAAAAGTTCACGCGCCGCCGTCTCAATTCGGTGAAGCTT
The DNA here is from genome assembly GCA_963806815.1 of uncultured Alphaproteobacteria bacterium. Taxonomy (GTDB): domain Bacteria; phylum Pseudomonadota; class Alphaproteobacteria; order Rhizobiales; family Xanthobacteraceae; genus CAWDZJ01. Next base: position 46,298 of record CAWDZJ010000020.1, read on the forward strand.
GTCGAGCTTGTTCTTCTCACGTTGGCCCATCGGAGGGGAGTCGGCCGGCAAGGGCATTGCATTCGCTTTTTCGCTATTGTGATTTCCACGCGCCATCTACGAAATTCCTGTATATATAAGGAATTATAGCCATAATGCAGCAAGAGCCGCGGTTAGGCTAGGACCTATTCCGGAAGACGCTCAATTGCTAGATGGCTCCATTCGAGAACAACGATCTGCGGGCATCACTTACTATGCTGCGCCCAATTTTGCCTGTGACATGGAACCTGTTTTTAGACCGCCCACCAGAGCCAGTAGCGATCACCGCGGATCGCATTGACCATCTCGTAGAGATGCCAATGATCACTTGGTTGCGGCTGCGAGCAGCGGATATTTTCTGCAATCGAGAGCCCAAATGAGGTACCAACGGCGAACGGTCTCATATGAGACGTCCGCGCCATGCTCAGTGAGCTGTTCCTCGACATCACGTAACGAGAGCCTGAACCGGGCGTAGAGCCAAAATTGCATGGCGGATGATTTCGGGTGGGAAGCGATGCCGCTTGAACGAGATTGGTCTCAACAGGCCACGGTAAGAGCTGCTACTGTCGAAAGCCAGCCAAGTTACCGTGACATTGCCGTTTTTCCTGCTCATCCGCCAGATCAAGTAATGAGCGGCAAGGTCAAATACAACTCGTAGCAGCCGCCGGTCACGATCGTGCTGACGCCGCCGAATTCATTCATCGGCCGGTCCTCCGGATGATTATGCAACATGCGGCCCGGAATGCCCTCAAATTCAAAGTCGCCCCCCTTCAAAGTGAGAACGAGCTTATATCCCTTTGGGAACACCATGCTGGTCGGCCAAATTTCGACATCGACGGGATAGACCTCTCCCGGAGTCAGCTTTTGCACTTGATCGTGAGCATGGAAAACCCGGTTTGGCAGCGACCGCTGAGGATCTAGCTTGCGGTGTGACGCGCGCAGCCAGCCTTTGCTCATCGTCGTCGGTTCGTGGGCACCGATGAACTGCGCTTCCTTTTCCTCTGGATCAAAGACACGCATAAAGGCAAAAATATCCATGTCCGTCGTCGACGACGAAACCCACAGCCGCGCGGTCACGAAACCGCAGAATTCCGTCTCTTTCGTGAACGGCGCGGTCGCGAAGCTGATGCCTTCGCCAAGTGCGTCATAACTAGCGGTCGCGGATTTGGCGGGCGCGTTTGTGCCGATCGAAAGTTTGTCGGCGTCAAGAAAGTAGCGGGTCCATTGGGTACGCGCGAGCGGGAACTCCTTCTCCATGCGGCGTGACGCGCCGTCCGGCCGGCGGACGGCCATCTGCACGGGCGGCTCTTTGTCCCAGCCGTTGGCCTCGCCTTTCAGGAAGTGATCGAAAAACCGCTTCTGCATGGCGACGTACTCGGGGAGATAGAAGCTTTCCCAGTGCGTCCCGATATGCAGCGACAGCCACTTCTGTTTCGATCCGACCCCGAGATAGCCTTCGATATTGCCACGCAGGTGCAGACCCGGCCCGCCCCAGTTGCCGGCGGACAGCAACGGAACCTCCACGCGCCGCAAAATCGGCGTCCGTTCCCCATACCATTCATCGTCAAGCGGATGATTGAGTAGATCGCCCGGATAATCGGCGCGATTGCCTTTCAAGATGACTTCACTTAGCGCTGGACCACCGGTCGCCCGCTCGCCGGTCTCACGGTCGCGGTGCTGTGTATTGGCATTGCCATACTGGTTGGCGAGAACTTGGCGCGGCCACCACGCGGTCGTGAAACCGTTCGCGAAGATGCCGCCGTGATGTGTCGAGTCACGGTAGTAATCGACGAAGCCCTCCCATGGACAGATGGCCGCCAGATGCGGCGGCTGCATCGCGGCCACGGCCCACTGGGTGAAAGCGTAATACGAAATACCGCAGAGCCCGACTTTGCCGTTTGACCAGCCTTGCTGCCCCGCCCACTCAATGCACTCATAATAGTCCTGCATCTCGCGCGGCGAGCGCGGATCTAGGTAGCCGGGAGACTGCCCTGTACCGCGCGAGTCGATCTGAATGACGACGTAGCCGTCCGGCACCCAGCGCTCCGGATCGACTGTTTCCCACCGAAGATACTTGCCAGTCGATCCGTTCTTGCAAAGATCGGGATAGACTTCGAGAAGCTTCTGCCACTGTGGCTTGAAAGCATCTTCAAAATGAATGTCCTTGCCGTATACACCTTGGGCCATGACCACAGGAAAACGGCCTTCGGCAGCCGGGCGGAAGACATTACAACGTAGCACCAGCCCGTCGCCCACTGAAATCCCGACGTTCTTCTCTACCTTCATCTCGAACCGCTTCGCACTCATAGTAAGCATACTCCAAGTTCCAACAGAAAAACGTCGTCAACCGGCAGGTTCCGGCACGGCGGCATTCACCGTGCGCAGGTCGAGCTCTCAATGGCGCAACTGCCGGCCCATTCTCATTTTCGTAAGGCGTAAGTCGGCAACCAAGTCACCAGATCGGGAAACGCGACCAGCAACGCCAGCACAGCCAAAGCGGTAAAAAAGAAAGGCACGACGCCGCGGAAGATACGGCCAACCGGGACCTCCGGCGCAACCCTAGCCATGATGTAGACGTTCAAGCCGATCGGCGGTGTGATCGCGGCCAGTTCGCACATGACGATGAGGTAGACGCCAAACCATACCGCGTCGATATTGTGCGCCACGATGACCGGAAAAACGAACGGCACAGTCAAGATTAGCATTGCCCAAATGTCGAGCACCATGCCGAGCACGATGTACATCAGGGTAAAGCAAGCAATTAGCCCCACGGACGACAGCTGCATCGCCGAGATTCCTTCGACCATTTTTGAGGTCAAATCGGTCAGCACCAGAAAGCGACTGACGACGTGGCCACCGAGAAGGATCATGAAAATCATCATGCTTGTGCGCGACGTGCCCCAAAGCAACTCCTTGATGGCAACCATGGACAAGCGGCCCATCAAACCGGCGACGACCATCACGCCGATGACACCAATAGCGGCGGCCTCGGTGGGATCGAACACGCCGCCGTAAATGCCGCCGATGATGACGCCGAAGATCAGCAGAACCGGCAGCAACCGCAGCAACGACCGGATCTTGACGTCCATCGGGAACGCCTCCCCGACCGGTCCAAGTTTCGGATTGTGAAGGCAGCGCAGGTAGACCAAGGCGGAAAATGCCGAGGTCATGATCAGACCCGGCACGATCCCAGCGATGAAAAGCGCACCGATGGAGGTTTCGGTCCACAGCCCATAGGCGACCATGAAGATGCTAGGCGGAATGAGAATGCCAAGCGTGCCAGCGGACGCGATCGAGCCAGCCGCAAGAGCGCCGTCATATTTGAATTTGCGCATTTCGGGCATGCACATTGGCCCGAGCGTCACCACAGAGGACGCGCTGCCGCCTGACACGGCGCCAAAACCGGCCGAGGCGATCACCGACGCGATCGCAAGACCGCCGGGCATGCGGCCGACCCATTTGTAGATACAGTCGTAAAGATCACTCGCTAAACCAGTCCGGAAGACGAACTGTCCCATCAAGAGGTAGAGTGGGATCGCCGTCAGCGCGAAATTAGTGCCTTCGTTCCACAAATTAAGGACAAGCTGCGTTTCAGCGAACATTGGTCCGCCCATGACGATAAGGCCGATCGCGCCTACCGCCAGCAGGGAGACCGCGATGGGAATACCGAGCACGATAAGCGCCAGCAAAACGACAAGGCCGGCAATGCCGATCCAAATAGGGTCCACGACGCCTACTCCGCCCACGTGCTTTGTTCTACTTCTTCGATTTTATTGCGACGACCTAAAAGCAGACAGACCACGGAATGCAGAACGTAGACGATGATGGCGCAACTGATGAATGCGATGAACGCGTAAAATATCCAGACGCGCATTTGCAGTTCAGGCGTAACCTGAGGTAGCGAATAGAGGAACGGCATCTCGTCCAGAACTTTCTTAACGATCAGCCCGAACACCAATACAAGCAGCAGTGATTGCAATACCGAGACAATTCGTGTCAGGCGGGGCGGAAATTTCACGGCCAGCAGCTCCATACCGACATGTTCACCGGCTCTGAACAACTCCAGCAGCCCGAATAGAAAAAACACCAAGAGGATGTGGCGCGACGCCTCCAGACCCCAAGACAGCGGCGCGTTGAAAACGTAACGCAGTACGACATCGACGGTGATTAACAGCGTCAACAACGGAAGCACCGCGTAGCTGCCAATGCCGTTGAGAGCGCGTGACAGGATGCTGAGCCATCGAGTCATGGCTGAAACCTCGACCGCTAAGGTGTTTTACCGCCGCGCAAGATGGCCGGCGGTCGGATAGCCGCGTTATTTTTCCGGAGAGACGCCGGGCACCGGCTCTTTGACGGATTCCATCATCAATTTATCGAGCGGCATTGCGCCATACTTTTTGACCAGCGCGCGAATGTCAGCGACCAGCGCACGGGTCGGCAAGTTCTTGGCCTCACCTTCCTTAATATACTGCTCGATCACCGGCTCGTACTTCAACTCCCATTTCTTCCATTCTTTGGGCGCGATCTGATGGAACTGGATGCCCTCTTTCTTGAACGCTCGGCGCGCATTGGCGGAAGCCAACATGAACGAGATTTGGCTATCGGCCTGATGAAGCTGACGCGACCACGCATAGAACACGCGCTTGAGATCGGCTGGCAAACCGTCGATCGTGCGCCGGTTCATGCACCACTCCAGCGGCAGATTATTGATCGGCGTGAACGTGTGATGCTTCGAAGCCTCGTTGATTCGGAACGCTTTAGCGGCTGCGTCCGACGTAAAGACCAAGTCGAGAAGGCCGCGCTGCAGCGCCGAGAAGAAGTCGGCCGAACTGATGTTGACCGGCACGGCGCCCAGCGCCTCGAAAACCTTCTGGCTGATGCCGGTTCCTGACCGTACCTTCAAGCCCTTCAAAGACTCCAAGGTTGTAATCGGGACATTGGAGAACAGGTTGAAATTCGAATTTCCGGTAATGCCGTTCAGATAGACCTGCTGCCGTTCGAATTCTTTGCGAAAGTATTTTTGCGCGAGTGTCTCGGCGACGATCGTCTGCACTGCTTCATTCGGGAACAACCCGGGTAGCGACAACGCTTGTGTCAACGGGAAAGCGCGCGAATTGAGGAAGGTGAAGCAGGCTGCCATGTCCGTGAGACCGGATCGATTTGCTTCGAATCCTTCGGTGACCTTGTGCACCGTGCCGCCAAAACGTACCGTCATCTTGAGTTTGCCGTGCGACATCTTTTCGAGCACGATGATGGCCTTTTTCAGAAATCGTGCCTGCGCCGCCACTTCAGGCAGATGGCTTGTCAGACGGAGAGTAATTGGCTCTCCGGAATACGTAACCGAAAAATTGCCATAGTCCTTGAGTTTGCCGTCCGCCCATTTCTGGGCAGCCATAGTGGCCTTGACGACGTCTTCGTCACTTTGCGCCCCGGCGCCATGTGACAGTATCGCCGTGAACGCAAGGGCCACAAAGCCGGCCGACAATAGGTTTCTCACGCGCGTCATATCAAAACTCCCTTGGGATCGTTTATTGTGAATTCGATCGGCGATTTCTTTTCAAGTCAGATTATCCAACCGTTCCTTTTCAGGCGTTACACGTATCGTCGCTTCGTTCATTTCGCTGACTGCGGCATTGAACTTGTCGATATTAGTCAATGGAGCGCGAAAGATCGTCGCCAACATTGGGACGAAGAAAAGCAACGCCTTATCCATTTCATCTGTATTGTAAAATCGGTGCCCGAGCCGTCATCGACCGCCTGTACGCGGCCAGGGCGAGGCATAAGGTAGGTCAGTGAGCCGACCATGAAGTAAAAACACCACTCGATCTCGCGTTCGCTCAGATGCGGAAGAATTTTTCTGTTTCCGGACATGAAGCAGCGACCCGGCTCTCGGAAATGGCGCCGCATAATGGCGCGCATGGCCGGATCGCCCTCGTGACTGAAACGGGCATGAAGCCTTCCAAAATGCTTGCGTAATTCATCGGAATCAAAACAGGCCGTGAGACCTGGCGTGACATAAGCGATGATCAACGCCTCCAGGGTCGACGGCCTCGGCCCAACCAATAGTGCCTTCATGCGGTCCAGTCGCTCTTTGACGACGATACAGTTTGACGACGATAGAGGCGCGTCGGTCGACGACAGCCTCGAGCAGATCCTGCCCTTTCCAAAAATCATATCCGGACATATTGATGATGTCATCCACCGAAAACGGGGATGGCGACAACGCTTCCGATTCGCCGGACGGCGCGCCGCAACGGCGCGTCGTTCTGCAAAGCTAAGTGAGGACGGCGCTCGTTGTACAACACGGCGACAGAACGCCCACGGGACCGGAGAGCGAGAGCTTCTTTATCCGTGGCATCCGTTGGACGGGCGTTGTGTTCACGTTCATGAGATGATCGAAAAGGCTGGGCGGGATGTGTTCCGTTGCAGCCTTTCTGACCACACGTCCGATCGGTGGCTGGAGGTTCCGGCCTGGATGTTCGATCGGGTCGCCAGCGCCGCATGGCACATTACCACCATCCCACACGTCCCTCTCAGAACGCTTTGCGGTCTGGTGATGCTGCTGAAGCAGGCTGCAGCCAATTCCCGCGCCCCATCACAATCACAGGATTCGGGCGCAGCATCGGGCTCTTACGACGCGAATCGGGGAGATGTCCATGCCGCACCAACCCACGACATATCAGTTCGATCTGTTCTCCAACCCACGCGATGCGTACATCGCGCAGATCCCATCACGGCAGACATTGCCCGAAGAGACGCGCCGAACGCTGACGAAGCTGATGATGCGCCTGATCCTCGGATACGCCGACGGCGAGCACGCCGTGCAAGGAGAGAAGACGCGTCATGATGCATGAGAAGATCAGGCCACACCATCTGGAGCGCAAGGCGATCCTCTATGTGCGGCAGTCCTCAGCGCATCAGGTTTTGCACAATCGCGAGAGCAGCACGCTGCAATATGCGATGCGCGACCGCCTGACGGCGCTCGGCGGGTCGCGTATCGAGACAGTCGACGACGATCTCGGCCGTTCGGTAGCCGGTGGCGTTGCGCCCGAAGGCTTCGACCGGATGGTCGCGGAGGTCTGTCTCGGTAAGGTTGGAGCCGTTGCAGCGCGGGAGGTGTCGCGCTTCGCCCGCAATAGTCGCGATTGGCAATAGCTCATCGAGATGTGTCGCGTCGTCGATACCATGTTGGTCGATCAGGAGACGGTCTATGCGCCGCGTCAGGGCAACGACCGGCTGCTGCTGGAATTGAAGGGCGGTCTCAATGAGTATGAGCTCGATCTTCTGCGCCAGCGCTCCCTGTCGGCCCGCTACGAGAAGGCGCGCAGCGGCGAACTCGTCGTGGCTACACCGGTCGGCTTCGTAAAGGTCGACGATCGGCTCGAGAAGGATCCTGACCGTCGTATCCAAGAGGCGATTATTCTCGTCTTCGACAAAGTGGCTGAACTCGGCAGCGCGCGCCAAGTCCTGCTCAGGTTCCTTGAGCACGGGCTGGATTTGCCAGCCAAACGCAACAACGGTGACGTGGTCTGGCGCCGGTCCAACTATGCGACCATCCACCGAATGATCGAGAACCCGATCTACGGCGGCGCCTACGCCTATAGTAAGACTCGTGTCGCGTCGGGATTTGGTCCGTCGGCCGTTCGGTCAGGTTGCTCGCCGCAAGGCGCGCGCCGAATGGCTGGCGCTGATCCCCGGCGCCTATGAAGGCTATGTCAGCTGGGAACGGGCGGAGGCGATCCGCAAGATGGTGAGCGATAACGTGCCCACAAGCCGACATCACGGAGCGCCCAAGCATGGCGACGCACTGCTCGCCGGGCTTGTCCGCTGCCGGCGATGCGGCCGCAAGCTGACGGTCCGCTACACTGGCACGAAGCACAACATTCCGCGCTATTCCTGCTGGCGAGGCCTGCTCGACAATGGCGAGCCGCGCTGCATCGCCTTCGGCGGATTGCGCATCGACGATGCCATCGAGGAAGCGCTTCTGCGTGTCGTCGAGCCTGGCGCCATTGCGGCGGCCGTCGAGGCCGAGGCTCAAGCGGCCAGCCGCCGCGATCAGGTTCGCGACGCCCTCATGCGCGATCTCAGGCTGCCCGCTACAGCCGCCGATCGAGCATTCCGGCAATATGAAACCGCGGATCCTGAGAACCGGCTGGTTGCAGCGGAACTGGAGGCGCGGTGGAACAATGCGCTTTCGCGCGTCGACGAGATCGAGAGCAGGATCGCCGCGCATGATGCCGCGACACCGGAACCATCACCTCTGACGGCGACGGACATTGCGGCACTTGCTGCAGACCTTCGGGCTGTCTGGTCGGCGCCGACGACGGATGCGCGGCTCAAGAAGCGCATCGTGCGCACCGTCATACACGAGGTGCGTTGCCGATATCGATGACGCGCCTTCGAGATCGTTCTCCTGATCCATTGGGTCGGCGGCGTCCATACCGAGTTGCGCCTGCCGAAGCGGCGTCGAGGGCAGCGCAACGCCACCTCCGCCGATATCATCGTGCGCAGTTCGCCAACTGGTGCTCATCGCCAATGACGATCTGATCGCCGGCATCCTCAACCGAAACGGCCTGGTGACCGGCAACGGCAATCGCTGGACCCGCGAGCGGGTCACCGCGCTCAGATCGTATCACAAGATTCCGGTCTTCCGCCCGCAGCCGGATGGCAGTCGAGCCATGGCTCAATCTGAGCAATGCAGCGCGGCTGCTCGGCGTCGCACCGAAGACGCTCAGGTTGGCTGCCGAAGCCGGAGACGATCGAGGGCGTTCATCCTCTGCCGGATGGACCATGGATCTTCAGCCGATCAGAGCTCGACAAACCGGCGGCCCAGCAGCATCGTTCATCGCGCCAGGCAGAACCCCAAATACCCCACGGGATCGCATCCCGATCAGCAAAACCTATTCGCTTCAACAACATAGACAGATGGGTGTTATGAAACAGGATTGTAATGGCGACGCCAGGATTCGATGATCTGGCGCGCCTCCTTGAGGTTGCTGAACAGGTGCTCGTTGAGGCACTCGTCCCTCAGACGGCCGTTGAAGCTTTCTACAAAGCCATTCTGCATCGGTTTGCCTGGCCCAATGTAGTGCCATTCGACAGCATGTTCTTGTTGCCAAGCCAGGATGGTGTTGGAGGTCAGTTCAGTGCCGTTGTCGCTGACCAACATGCAAGGATACCCTCGCAGTTCGGCGATACGATCGAGCTCCCGCACGACCCGCTGGCCGGTGAGCGAGGTGTCCGTCACCAGGCCGAGGCATTCCCGGCTGAAGTCATCGACCAGCGTCAGAATGCAGAAGCACCGGCCGCTCACCAATGTGTCGGCCACGAAGTCGAGCGACCAGCGTTGATTGCGGTCCTGCGGAAGCACCATGGGAGCCCGGGTACCAAGCGCCCTCTTGCGGCCCACCCCCTTTTTGCGCACCGTCAACCGCTCTTCCGTGTAGAGCCGATAGAGCTTCTTGTGGCTCAGCCGGATGCCTTCGCGCCCCAGCAACAGTCCAAGACGGCGATAGCCGAACCGACGCCGTTGCGAAGCCAGTTCGCGAAGCCGCTTGCGCAGGCCATCGTCACTCGGTCGTTTTGATCGGTAACGATAAGTCTTCGGCTGCAGGCCGACGAGCCCACAGGCCCGCCGTTGCGAGTAGTTCTTCTCTCGGATCGCCCAGGTCACAGCACGTCTCCGTAAGCCGGGCGTCAGAAGTTTTTTGTCAGCATCTCTTTCAGGGTGGCAGCGTCAAGCATCGTGTCCGCCAAAAGCTTCTTCAGCCGCCGGTTCTCGTCCTCCAGCGCCTTCAGCTTGCGGGCGTCCGAGATCTCCATCCCGCCATAGCGCGATCGCCACTTGTAGAAGGTCGCGTCGCTGATGCCGTATTTGCGGCATACGTCACCGGCCGACAATCCGGCCGCATGCTCCTTCAATGCCTTGATGATCTGCTCTTCAGTGAATCTGCTCCTGCACATGTCCGTCTCCCGAAGGAACGGACTCTACCAAAAATCGGGGACGTTTAGGGAGAGCAGGTCACGCGGCGTCGCTTATTCAGCCAATTCGATCACCGAATAATTCGTGATGCAGTTCGTCACGCGTATCACGTCGTTCTGCGATCCGCTCGAAACCCATGCTGTTATTGTCGACTTCGGGAAGGTGCACAGCATTATAATTGGCCCGCGTCTGAAATCCGCATGCCCGGACTCATACCGTTGACCGCCTTGATCAGAAATCGAGAGGCCGGGCTGCCATCCGTCGCATTGATCTTCAACAATCTGACAAAAGCCGCTGCGAGCGCGATACCGCAGTCAGGCCCATTCTTCTTCAGCTGCCAGCAATTAATGTTGAAACCGCAATTATCACTTCAGGCCACCGATATAAAATTGAAGTAGGCATAATTCACTGGCGGTTTGATCAAGTCTTCTGGTCACTCCAATTGACGGGCTGATCTACACATAATCGCATTGCATAGCGCAATTTATTGAACCGAGTTTAACGTATGCCCATTCTGGTCATGAGATAAAGCACTGCGACATTCAAATTGATTCTGTCGTTCTGAATGAGTTTTAACCGTACTGCAGAAAAGACAACACAGATCGATGATGCATGTTGACGCCATTGCGTATTCGTAAAACGGTGGCGATACCGGAACTTAAGTTTCATTCATATTTTAGATGAGACTAAGGCGAAATGTCCGGAAAGCGCAGATCTAAAAAGCGAAGGCTATAAACGTGTCATGGGCGAGACCTGTGACGAAAGGAGCAAACGCCATGAAGAAGATTGTTGAGCTGACCCAAGCTGAGACTGAAGCCGTTGTCGGTGGTCTTGCGGCACAGCAGCCGTCTCATCCGTTTCTGCGGCTCTTCGCGATCTTAATCCGCCGCATCATTGGCGGCGGTAAGCCGGTTGCCCAAAAGTGACCAGTGCCTCTGCCATTCAGCAGAATTCAGATAAGGAATGAATGCCATGGAAAAGATCGTTGAACTGACCCAAGTTGAGACCAAATCCGTAGTTGGCGGCGCCATGGCCGAACGGCCGCAGTTTCCGCTTTTGCGGCTCTTCGCGCTTTTCATCCGTCGCATCATTGGTGGTGGTAAGCCGGTTGTCGAGAAGTGACCGGCGCATCTGTCAACTATCAGGACTCAAACAAGGAGTAAGTTTCATGAACAAGATCGTTGAACTGACCCAAGCCGAGACCGAAGCAGTCGTGGGCGGTTTGTCCGCCCCACAGCCACGATACCCCCTTCTGCAGTTCGTTCTAGGTTTCATCCGTCACCTCATTGGTGGCGGCAAGCAAGATCCGAAGCGGTTAGCGTGATCGACTTACACCCAATGCCGGTGGAGCGCCGCTTGCGCTTCGCCGCGGCGGCGACATGAAAATGTCGCCGCAGCCGTCACCTCTCGCCTCGGCCTGAAGGGCCGAGGTGTGAAGGCGGCGATCAGCTTTGACAACACGCGGCGTCGCCTCGGTCCGGCGACGCCGCCTTCGACGTTTTAGACAGTGGCCTGCCGGGTCGGGGCCAACGTGCAATCGACAGGCTCAGCGCATGACAGCAACCAGCGACCGAGACAACGCCGCCGACGACGATCGGCCGACCTTATTCCGAACCGAGGTTGCCGAGCGCAACTGGGAGATTCTGAAGTCACACGGGTTGATGCCGCGGCCGCCCCTCTTCACGGCAATGGCAATCGCAATCCTGGTTGTGGTCTTTACCCTTACGACGATTTTTATTGCGCGCGGCGCGCTGCCGCGGGTCGAGTTCGTCGCGGGCTATTTGGAGCCGATAGGCGGTGTCTTGCGCGTGCGGGCGCCGCGGCGCGGCATCATCAACGCCGTACATGTCAAAGACGGGCAGTTCGTAACCGTTGGCGAGTTCCTGGTCACTTTGCAATCTGGCCAAACCACAGCATCAGGGTCATCCGCGGAATCCGAAATTGCCGTCCAGTTGCTGAATGAGCGGCGCGACCTTGAAGCGCAAATCGCGCGGGAGAGCCAATGGCGCAAGAATGAAGAGCGCCGGTTGAAAGTCACCGCGGACGAACTGGCCAACGATCTCGGAATTCTCGCCCGCACCATGAAGACCCAGGACGAGCAACTGACGCTTGCCACACAGCATGCCGACCGCATCCGCGCGCTGGCCGTCAAGGGAACCATCTCGCTTGACGAGCTGCATCGCCGCGACATGACAGTACTCGGGCAGCGGCTGTCGGTCCAGAACGCAGAACGCGAGATCGCCACTAAGCGCGCCCAACTCTCGCTCGCGCGCATCGCGATTGAACAGCTTCCGACCCTCGCCAGCGAGCGCCTGCGAGCGCTGCGCGAGCGGTTGGCCAATGTGGTCCAGCAGCAGATCGAATTGGAGGCGCGCCGCGCTGTCATCGTGCGCGCTCAGCGCAGCGGCCGCATCGCAGCAATCCCGGCGCTGACCGGGGCGGCCGTCGACACCGGCAGCTTGATTGCGACCATCGTTCCGGAGGTGAACGCATTGCGTGCGCGGCTTTTTGTACCGACCCGCTCGATCGGCCGGGTTCGGGTCGGGCAGACCGTATTCATTCGATATGAGGCATTCCCCTACCAAAAGTACGGGACCTTTAAAGGTCGCGTTGAGGACGTATCACGCTCGGTGCTGCTGCCGCAGGAAGTCGAAAGCGTCACGCCGGTCCGGCTGCCTGAGCCGGCCTATGTCCTCGACGTTGTGATCGAACGTCAGACCGTAGAACTCGGCGACGGGCGGAAGGCCCGGTTGCGCCCGGACATGCTGCTGACGGCGACGATCGAAATCGATCGCCGCTCGATCCTGGCCTGGATTAATGAAAGCGTTTTTGGAGTCACGCAGAACTGAAGATTAAGGAACTAGCGTTTAGGATGATTCTCATTTTGAAGATCGAGCGGGCTGAATGATGTTTTCACGCTTTCGCTATCTTCCCATGGTTCGCCAAGCAGAGACCACCGAATGCGGCCATGCTTGCTTTGCGATGGTGGCCTGCTGGTTCGGTCATCAGATCGACCTGGTCTCGCTACGGCTTCATCAGGCGACCTCCGCGAACGGCTTTAGCGTCTTCGCGCTAACACAGATGGCCGAGCAATTCTCGTTGCGAGCGCGCGCGTTGCGGCTCGACCCTGAATATCTTAATCGCATCAAATTGCCGGCGATCCTGCACTGGGACATGAACCATTTTGTGGTGCTGAAGTCGATTGGGCGCCGCACTGCGGTGATTCACGATCCGGCCAAGGGTGTGTTGCGGGTCCGATTGCGGGAACTCGCCCAACACTTCACCGGCATTGCGGTCGAGTTCACGCCAACCGAGCATTTCCAGCCGATCCGCCGTGAGCGGCGGCTACCGTTGTTCAGCCTGTTTCGCGGCGCCGGCGAGATGGCCTGGCAGTTCGCCCAGGTCATTTTGTTTTCGCTGTTCTTCGAGGCATTGCTGCTGGTCGCTCCGTGGTACATGCAGATGGCCATCGACAATGTCATTCCGAGTGGCGATACCCATCTGCTGCTGCTGCTGGCGGGTGGATTTGCCGTCGTCGCGGTGTTCCGGTTTGGCACCGAGATCATGCGCGCGCTGCTTATGGTCTTCATCCAGGCCCGGTTGGATCTATCGATGTCGAGCCGGCTGTTTACTCACATGCTGCGGCTACCGCTGCCGTTCTTCGTCAAGCGCGACGACGGCGATATTATTTCGCGCTTCCAGTCACTGGAGCCGATCCGCCACCTGCTGGCCGAAGGCCTGCTGCTGGCTTTGATCGACGGCGTTCTGGCGATCGGCACGCTCACCATCATGTTCCTGATCAGCCCGTTATTGGCGGCCGTTGCCGTCGGCGCACTGGTGATCTATGCCGGGCTGCGCATTGCCTTTTACACGCCATTGTTCCGGCGTGGCGAGGACGTTGTGCGGACAGAGGCCGCGTATACGACGCAGTTGATCGAGAGCATCCGAGCTGTCCAGGTCATTAAATTGTTCAACGCGGAAACCGCGCGCGAGGGCCAGTTCATCGGACTAACAGCAGAAGCCGTCCATAGCCGCGCTGCACAGCATCGGTTGATGGGCGTTTTTAGCGCCGCGCGTGAGACCATCGTCATGATCGAGCAGGTCGTGTTCGTAACGGTCGCGGCATATCTCGCCATTCGAGGTCAGCTCACGATCGGCGTGCTGTTTGCCGTGCTCGCCTACAAGGGCCAGTTCATAAGCAGCGGCACCAGTATAATCGAAAAACTGATCGATTACCGCCTCTTGCGCCTGCACCTCGACCGCGTTTCCGACATCGCGGTGTCGGATCAGGAGAAGGCCTATGCCCGTCCAACCATCGAGCGACCGGCGATCCGCGGCGACATCGAGCTCTCGCGTGTAAGCTTCCGCTATTCCGACGCCGATCCGCTGATTTTCAACGAACTCTCTCTGCGGGTTAAGCCGGGCGAGTGCGTCGCCATTGTCGGCCCATCCGGTTGCGGCAAGACGACTTTGGTAAAGGTCATGCTCGGACTGTTCGAGCCAAGTTCCGGCGAGGTATTGATCGACAGCATGGCGTTGCCGGTATTCGGTGAACGCGCCTATCGCCGTCAGATCGGCACGGTAATGCAGGACGACCAGCTCCTAACCGGCTCAATTCTGCAGAACATCTGCTTCTTTGATGACCACGCCGACCACGCCTTTGCCAGCGAATGTGCGCGGCTCGCTTGCATCCATGAGGAAGTCATGCGCATGCCGATGGGCTATCGCACGCTCATCGGCAGCCTGGGTAGCACTCTGTCCGCCGGCCAGCGCCAGCGCGTATTGCTCGCGCGCGCTCTCTATCGCCGCCCGCGCATCCTATTTATCGATGAAGGCACCGCCAATCTCGATGTCGCGCTTGAAGAGCGCATCAACGAAACGTTATTGACGTTGCCGATCACCCGTATCCAGGTCGCACACCGGCCACAGACCATCGCGCGCGCCGATCGAATCATCGATCTTAGTCAGTCGACCAGCCTCGGCGGCGGCAAGGCAACGCCCTTGAGGCCTGATACACTAGACCGATGGCGTGTTGAACAAGAGGTCAGCGCCGCCGGTACATCGAACAACTAGGACCCGCCTGGAGAATACTGTAAATTTTTCCGATCGCGCTAGAGCATGGCAGATTTTTTCTGAATTCGGCGGGGATTCCCGATTCGCCGCGAATATGATTCAAGATGTTGGCTGGAATGGAGGCCAGCATCTGATGGCCCGAGCCTATTTTCTTGATCTGCGCGAGCGGCTTTTGCGGCGGTTACGGCCGGCGAGAGCTGCCGGGCCGTGGCGGCGACGTTCAAGGTCAGTGTTGCCAGCGTGGTGAAGTGGTCGCAGCGGTTCCGGGCGACCGGCAGTGCCGCAGCTCGCAAGGTCGGCGGTCACAGGCCCTTTGCGCTGGCTGGCGAACGAGAGTGGCTGCTGTCGCGGTTGGCTGAAAAGCCAGACCTCACGTTGCGTGCGCTGGGAGCGAAGCTTGCCGCGCGCGGCATCAAGGTGAGCCTGTCTGTACCGAAAACTCAAACGCGGGCGTATTGATGGTGAAGTCCGCCGAGAATGACCTGTGATGTAATGCGCCCAACCCGCTGGACGGACCGAGATCGCGGCGCACCCTTGTCCAGCGACCGATGTGTTCTCAGAATATTGTAATAGAGCGCGTAAGTTCGCAGCGTTCGACGCAAGTGCGCCTCACTGAAAATAACGACATGATCGAGACATTCCCGTCAGATCGAGCCGATCAACCGTTCAACGTAACCATTTTGCCAAGGCGAGCCGCGTGCAATCGGCCGGTCCCAGATGCCCATCGCCCGCAATCGGTGCCTGACCACGGCACCATAGATGCCATCCTGGTCGCGGATCAGATACCGCGGGGTCGTGTTCCACGGGAACGCCTCCGTGAACTGCCGTGCGATCCACTCCGCGGTTGGGTTCGCCGTTGTCTCAATCCAGACGAGCTCTCTGCGGTCCAGCCGGACGATTACCAAGGCATAGAGCAGATCGAATCCCAGCGTCGGCACAACGAACAAATCTATCGCGGCGATGTCCGGGGCGTGATTCCGGAGAAATGTGCTCCATCTCTGGTTCGGCGGACCGCGCCGTTTGACCAGGTACTTGGCCACGCTCGATTGGGCGACCTCAAATCCGAGCTTAAGCAGTTCGCCGTCAATGCGCGGGGCGCCCCAAAGAGTGTTCTCAATACTCATTTGCCGGATTAAAGCGCGCAGCTCTCCGCTGATCCGCGGCCGCCCTCCCCGCGAGCGCGACTTCCAACGCCGGTAGCCGCGAAAGCCGGCGCGATGCCACCGAACGATGGTCTCCGGTTGGACAATTGTGAGCACCTGCAGGATTGACGGACACCAGCGATAAATTTGTACCAGGACCAATCGATCGAAGTTGGTCAGATGGACGCGGCCGCGCACCTGACGCCGCAACACCATCACCTGATGCCGGAGCACCGCATTCTCGGCCTCAAGCCGGCTCTTCGATTTGAACGGCGCGGCCAAAACCGACCGAATTAAGCAGACCAGAGCGACCGTGATCGGCCAAGGTTAAGCGATTCCCTCCCCTAATCAATGCCGATGAGGTTTTCGGCACACACAGCCGGCTTGGCGGGAATCGATCCCTTTACTAAGCGGATTAAGTGACACATTGCCCGTCATTCGACCTTCGACACGTTCTTCGATCATATTGGCCACCCCTGCCACGCTGGTCGCTGCTGAGTAAGACACTCCAGTGTTTCAGGAAGGACCACCTTTCAGGTGGCAGACCACGCTCATCGGTCGAAAACATCGACCCTTTTGGCATTCCTTGTCAGCAGATTAGGTTTGATAGGTACAGGAATTTTGTACACACGACCTCGCACCTTATCTTGCTAAATGACCAGAAAAGCTACAAAATTGTCGTTGGTTGGAAATTAATCTGGGGAATTCCGGTCAAGCGCTGTCGCCGAGTGAGGAGGACGTCCCGTGATCTTGATTCGCGCATGGTGCATGAGCATTGCCTTGGTGCTGGCCGTCGGTGCCGCAGCCAATGCGGAAGATGCCGCCAAATTCCCGACAGGAACCGTAAAAATCATCGTTCCGTTCTCGGCCGGCGGTCCGACCGACGTCATCATGCGCATCGTCGCGGATCAGCTCTCGAACCGCTGGAAGCAGAACGTGATCATTGAAAACCGTCCTGGTGCCGGCACGATCCTCGCGACCCAGGCGGTGGCGAAATCGCCGCCCGACGGCCACACGATCGGTGTTTCCACCAATTCGTACGTCATCAACGCCGCGATCAACAAAAGTCTTCCGTACGACACACTGAAGGATTTCGCGAATGTCAGCATGGTGGTCACGCAGCCGCTCGTGCTGGTGGCGCATCCATCGTTTCCGGCCAATACGGTGGCGGATGTGGTCAAGGAAGCAAAAAAGAGCGCAAAACCGCTGAACTATGCCTCACCGGGGCCGCGCGGTTCGGCGCATCTTGCCGGCGTGCTGCTGGCAAGTCGCGCAGGAATCAATATGGTCCACATCAACTACAAAGGCAGCGCGCCAGCCCTGACCGACGTCATCGCCGGCCGGGTTCCGCTGATGTTCGACATCTGGCATTCGTCTAAACCGCATGTCGAAAGTGGGAAACTCAAGGTAATCGCGACCGTCGGGCCGGAGCGAATTCCAGACCTGCCGAATGTCCCGACCATTGCGGAAACCTATCCCGGCCTCAGCGCGGTTGCCTTCCAGGCGCTGTTCGTGCGAGCCGGCGTGCCGCAACCGATCCTTGAAAAGCTGTCGTCCGACATCCGGGCCGTCGTCGAATCGAAGGAATTCAAGGACAAGGTCGCCAAGTTCAGCGTGACCCCCATGGCGACAACGCCCAAGGAGCAGGACGAATGGATCCGCAACGAGGTCGCCAAATGGGCGGAGATTGCGAAGGCGGCCAATATCAAGGTCAACTGATCCGGCGGAGGCGGCGCCAAGCCCATTTATAAGGCAAACGCAACAGCCGCCTCCCTCCACGGTGGTCCCATGGCAGTCTTCCCTGAGACCGTCGGCAATCCTTTGACTCGAAGCGAATGATCGCTTACGGACCGGCTTCGAAGAAGCGACCATCGATCTGAATAAAAACATCAAGTTCTTCCGGTGAAATAGACGTGTCGGATCAAGACTTCGACGTTGCCGTCGTCGGCGCAGGCATCGCCGGACTGACCGCGGGGCTGACCGCAGCCCGGCTGGGCCGCAAGACACTCGTGCTGACGGATGTCCTCGGCGGACAACTCTTGAGCATCGAAAAGGTCGATGGCTATCCCGGATTTCCCGAAGGCGTCGCGGGATATGACCTTTGCCCGATGGCGCAAGAACAAGCCGCCGATGCGGGCGCGGAATTTGCGACCACGCAGGTCGAGAGCCTCGAACCTAACCATGACGGCTGGCGACTTGCGACCGCTCAGGGCAACGTCGCGGCTCGCGCCGTTGTGCTGGCAACCGGCGGTTCGCTGAAAACGCTTGGCGTGCCCGGGGAATCGCGCCTGCACGGCAAGGGCGTCAGCCACTGTGCGACCTGCGACGGACCGCTGCTGCGCAATCGCTCGGTCATCGTGGTCGGCGGCGGCGATTCAGGTCTGCAGGAAGCCTTGACCCTGGCCGCGCATGCCTCGCGAGTGGTTGTTCTGGAACAGGGACATTCACTGACCGGTCAGGCCGTCTACCGCGACCGCGCCAATGCCGATCCAAAAATCGAAATCCGCTGCGACACGGTCGTCGAGGAAATCCTAGGTGACGACAAGGTCTCCGGAATCCGCATGCGCGATCTGACAAACGATGTGAGGTCGGACCTGGAGACCGCGGGAGTGTTCGTGTACATTGGCCTCGTACCCAACACGGCATTGGTACGAGGCACAACCGGCCTAGACTCCTCGGGCGCCATTCCTACAGACAGTTGGATGCGTACCGAACGACCGGGCCTGTTCGCCGCCGGGACGGTCCGCTCCGGTTCGCCGGGCCGGGCCGCCAGTTCCGCCGGTGACGGGGTGACGGCCGCCATCGCCATTGACCGCTTTCTGGCGGACGGCGCGTGGCGTGATCAGGGAGAAGGACGATGAGCGGTTTGTTGACGGTTCACGACCCGCGCGGCTACGCACCGATGGTCACCGGCAAGCGGCTTGCACAACGGCTTGAGAAGTCTCGACGGCAAGCACCTTTATCTGGTCGATTGCCTATTCGACAATTCCGAGGTGTTCATGGACCAGCTTCAACGCTGGTTCGGCCAGCATTTGCCGGCGGTGAAAACCGAGATCATCAAGCCGCGGGAAAGCTGGGTCGACGACCCGGAGATGCGCAAACGCGTCGAGGCGGATGGCGACGCCGCCATCCTGGGAGTCGGGCTTTGAAGCACCTGTAGCCCCACGGTCGTGGGGCTGGCCATGGAACTGGAAAAGGCTGGCGTGCCATCGGTCGCCGTGCACACGCACGTCTTTGCGCGGCTCGCACAATCGACCGCACGCACCGCCGGCATGCCGCGCACACGTCAAGCCTATGTCCCGCAACCGGTCGTCGACCGCTCGGCGAGCCAGTTGCGCGCCTACATCGAAGGATCCGACCCGATCTCCAAGCGGCCATTCATGCAGGAGATCATCGAGGCGCTGACACGGCCGCTCGACGAGGAGGATCTCAAAGGGGTCACGTTCGAGCGTTCGACCCCACGGCTGCTGGCGCCCGACACGGAGGACAATCTCCAGCAATTGTTCCTCGACAATTTCTGGACTGATTGCCTGCCCATCATCCTACCGACCGAGGAACGGGTCGCGGCGATGCTCAAGGGCACCAGTCATCCGCCGGACAAGGTGGTGGCAAAGCTGCAGCCAACCTCGTTCCGCGAATTCTGGGAGGTCACCGTCGAGAAGGTCGCGGTCAATGCCGTGATGGCGGGCGCCAAACCGGAATATCTGCCGGTGATCCTCGCCTTGACCGCAAGCGGCATCTCCGCGCGATCGAGCAGCACTACGTCGCTCGCCATGATCTCGGTGGTGAACGGCCCGATCCGCAATGAGATTGGTATGGGCATGGGCATCGGCGCGATGGGGCCCTACAACCACGCCAATGCCACGATCGGCCGCGCCTACAATCTCGTCTCCATCAATGGCCAGGGCGGCTCGGTGCCGGGCGACACCTACATGGGAACGCTCGGCAACTGGTGCAATTACAGCGCGACCTTTGCGGAAGCCGAGGAACGCAGTCCATGGCCGCCGTTCCACGTCGATCGGGGATGGCGACCGGAGGAGAGCACGGTCAGCATCTTCTTTGGCGGACGCTACACCACGTCCGGCTACGGGCCGCGCGAAACCTGGAAGGAAAAGTTCGTCCAGTGCATCACGGCGGGCGATCACAACCAGCCGCCCTTGATCGTGATGGATCCGATCGTCGCGCGGTTGTTCGATGAGATGGGCTACACCAAACAGAAGCTGATTGATTGGTGCGCAGAGAACGCGCAGCTTCCGTCGCGCGAATACTGGGACGATCAGTGGGTGCAGACCCGGGTCCTGCCGCTTGCGGTCGCCGGTGTCGAACCACACGCATCAAAGCTGAAAGCTAAGCAGGATGAGATGGTCCGAATGTATGAGCCGAGCGACCTCCATATCGTCGTGACCGGCGGGGAAACCCAGGGCGCCTTTAGGATGATCGGCGGTTCTTATCGCGGCAAGGCAACGATCTCAGTCGACGATTGGCGCTAGACCGCGCTAATCCCGGTGTCCTTTCCGAAAATCATATCCGGACGTATTGGTGATTCAATCCACCAATGACGGGAACGGCGACAATGCTACCAACCTGCTGAACGGCTCGCCGTTGCAACGCATCCTTTTGCAAAGTCAGGTGGGTACGAGTCCTATTGTAATAGTCCGCATACGCTGAAAGAACACGCCGGAGATGCACCTCGCCAAAGATTTTGAATAGGCGCGATCTCGGGACCCCGCCGAGTTCAAGCAAGTCAAGCACTTGCCGCGCCGATCGGCGTCGGGACCCCGTGCCGAAATACACAAGTGAGCTTCTCCGAACACGATCAGGTGGTCGACACATTCCCGTCGGATCGTGCCGATCAGTCTCTCCGCGTACCCGTTCTGCCACGGCGCCCCAGGTGCAATCGGCTTGTCCCGAATGCCCATCGCGCGTAACCGGCGCCTGACGGCAGCATCTTAAATCCCGTCCCGGTCTCGAATCAAATAGCGTGGGGCTTCATTCCATGGAAAAGCTTCGGTTAACTGCTGAGCGATCCATTCCGCCGTTGGATGCCCCGTAACATTAATCCAAACAAGCTCGCGCCGAGCCAGCCGGACAATCACCAGGACATAGAGCTGGCCGAAGCCGATCGTCGGCGCCACCAATAGATCCATTGCAGCGGTCTGCGGTGTATGATTGCGCGGGAACGTGCTCCAGCCTTGTCCGGACGGATCATCTTTCTTGGCCATGTATCTGGCGACGGTCGATTGAGCCACGGCAAAGCCGAGCTTGAGCAATTCCCCCTGAATGCGCGGCGCGCCCCAAGGCACGTTCTCAATGCTCATTCGTCGGATTAACACGCGCAATTCCGCGCTGATTGGCGGCCGCCCTCCCCGTCTCCGCGATTTCCAGCGCCAGTAATGGCGGAAACCCGCTCGATGCCAGTGCACGACCGTCTCGGGCAGAACGATCACCATCGCCTTGAGGACCGACGGAAACAATCGATAAAGCAAGATGAAGAACCGCCGATCGCCATTCATGAGCTCGATCCGGCCGCGCAGCTTTCGTTGTAGCACCACCAACTAGCGCCGAAGTGCGGCGCTCTCCACTTCAAGCCGAAGCTTCGACTTGAACGGAGCAGCCAAAATCGAGCAAATGAAACAGACCAGCGCGATCATGGTCAACCTAGGTTAGGCGATTTTTTCCCCTAATCAATGCGGATGAGGTTTTCGGCACACACAGATGCCTGGATCGAACCTGGACCGGAAGCCAGCGAACTCACGGCGACAATTCAATCCGAGTGGTTCGATGTTGTCGAGATCATGGCCAGCGGCGAGAAGCGCCTCGATGAACTGGCTGCAACGATCAAAATGGTTCGCAAGGCTTCACTGAATCGATCGCTCGGCGTTCTCGTCTGCGGTCAGACATTTGTCGAACACCCGGAGCTTGTCCTTCTTGTTGGTGGCGACATGCCTGCTGCGGATCCGCGAGATGCTGCCAACGAGGCCCAGACCCTTGTTCGCGCGATTGCGAATAGCGAGTGAAGCCGCCGGCCACCGAAGCAAGTCATTATTTTTTCGTTGCCGGGGGAAGGAATATGGCTTTGGAGACCATCCGTGGCGTGGAGGACTTTTACCCCCGTGCAATTGTTCAAGTCTCCCAAGGAATCGCTCGGCGATCTCGACGCTGTAACTGCGGCCTCCGTGGTTGCCGCGACCGCGGATATCGCACTGATCATTGACAAGGATGGGGTGGTCCTGGACGTGGCAATACCGAGAGCAGAACTCTCGGCGGAACTCGCGGATCAAAAAGCCTGGGTGGGAAAATCCTGGGCCGATATCGTATCCGAGGACACAAGCCCAAAGATTGCGTTGCTTCTTGACGAGGTTACCTCCCATCCCTGGTCACGCTGGCGGCAGATCAATCATCGCCCTAAAGCCGGCGCCGAAATACCGGTTCTGTATTCGCTAGCCGCCTTGCGGCCGAAAGGTCGTTTCCTCGCTATCGGCCGCGACATGCGCGGTATCGCAGCGCTCCAACAGCGCCTCGTAGAGGTGCAGATGACGATGGAGCGCGACTTTTCGCGTCTGCGCAATGCCGAAACCCGCTATCGGGTCCTGTTCCAGACATCCGCCGAAGCCGTACTTGTCATTGACGCCGCCAGCGACAAGGTTGTCGAAACCAACCCTGCAGCAGCGCGATTATTTGGTGACACTGTTGGGCGCATGATCGGGCGAAGTTTTCCGTCCGGGCTCGACAGCGAAAGCATGCAAGCGCTCAAAACGCTCGCCGTGGCCATCCGCTCGGGATCAAATATCGAGGATGTGCGGGTCCGTCTGGAGGGAACGCAGGACGAATTCGTGGTGTCATTCACAACGTTCCGGCAGGGCCCATCGGCATTCTATTTGATGCGCTTCACACCGGCCAAAATTCAGGCGGCGCTACCGGCTCACTCCGGCGCCAACGCAAGGCGCATCAGCTTCATCAGCAAATCGCCGGACGGCTATGTCGCGGTCGATCAAGAAGGCCGCATTCTGATGGCAAACCCGGCCTTCCTGCAAATGATTCAGGTCATGATGGAGGACCAGGCCCGAGGCGAATTGATCGAACGCTGGGTCGGGCGTTCTGGTGTCGACATCAGCGTTCTTATCGCCAATTTGCGCCAGCACAAGATCGTGACCATGTTCTCGACCTTGGTGCGCGGCGAATTTGGCGCGACGGCCCACGTTGAGATTTCAGCCGCTGCTCTGGATGACGCCGATCCGCCGAGCTTCGGGCTGTCAATCCGCAACGTCGAACGGCGGATCAATCAGGGACCCGCGGCGATCAGCCAGATGCCGAAATCCGTAGACCAACTCAAGGAATTGCTCGGCCGCGTCACTTTGAAGGATATGGTGCGCGAATCGACCGACGTGATCGAGCGACTGTGCATCGAAGCCGCGCTGGAACTGTCCGGCAACAATCGCGCATCGGCTGCCGAAATTCTCGGGCTCAGCCGGCAGAGCCTTTATGTGAAACTTCGCCGTTACGGCATGGCAGATGCGGCCGACGCCGCTGGCCTCAGTTAGCGGGATCCGGTCACCATGCCGCAAACAGCGCCAAACGCTCTGCATACGCCCCGAACCGTACCGGCTGCCGGCGCGATATTGGAATTGCTGAAACCCATCACCTGGTTTCCGCCGATATGGGCGTTCGTTTGCGGCGTGGTCTCGGTCGGTCTCCCGTCTGTGGAACGATGGCCGATCGTTGTCGCAGGCATCCTGCTTGCCGGCCCCCTGGTCTGCGGCGCATAGCAGGCGGTCAACGACTGGTTCGATCGTCACGTCGACGCCATCAACGAACCGAACCGTCCAATTCCGTCCGGCCGATCCCGGGCCGATGGGGACTTCATATTGCGATCGCCTGGACGGCATTGTCTTTGGTGATTGCGACGGCACTCGGCATCTGGGGCTTTTGCGCCGCAATTGTCGGTCTCGCGTTGGCCTGGGCCTACAGCGCCCCGCCGCTGCGAACTCAAGCGCAATGGCTGGTGGGGCAACAGCGCGGTCGCAGCCTGCTACGAGGGCTTGCCGTGGTTTACCGGTGCCACGGTCGTCTCCGGTGCCTTCCCGGATGCGCGGATCATTGTCCTCGCTGCGCTATATAGCATCGGCGCCCATGGCATCATGACATTGAACGACTTCAAGTCGATCGTCGGCGACCGAAAGATGGGGATTGGCTCACTACCGGTACGGTTGGGCCCGGATCGCGCGGCGCGGCTGGCATGTCTGTTTATGGCGCTGCCCCAGGTCATAGTCTTCGCGCTGCTTTGGTCTTGGGGACAGCCTTGGCACGCCGGCGCCGTCGCCTGTCTCACCGTGATTCAGCTCGTACTAATGGCGAAACTGATCCAGGCACCGCGTGAAAAAGCGGCCTGGTACAACGCAACCGGCGTCACCCTTTATGTGCTTGGCATGTTGATTAGCGCCTTCGCCGTGCATTCACTCATCGCTGGTGGCGCATGATGGCGGGTGACGCATGACAGATCTCCAATCATTGAGCTGGCTTGGCATCGTTCGACTTGGCCTGGTCCAGACCGCGCTTGGGGCGATCGTGGTGCTGACGACCTCCACCCTCAATCGTGTGATGGTGGTCGAAATCGCGTTACCCGCCGCCGTGCCCGGTCTCCTGGTCGCTCTCCATTATGGTCTCCAAATATTCCGGCCGCGACTCGGCTTCGGCTCCGATGTTGGCGGCCGCCGCACGCCCTGGATCATCGGCGGCATGGCAATCCTGGCAAGCGGTGGCGTCCTGGCGGCCTGCGCGACGGCCTGGATGGCGAGCAATACCGTCGCCGGCATCGTGCTCGCCATTGTCGCCTTCACCTTGATCGGCGTCGGCGTCGGCGCTTGCGGCACGACGTTGTTGGTGTTGCTCGCCAAACGCACTGACGCGGGTCAGCAACCAGCGGCCGCGACTTTGGTCTGGGTGATGATGATCATTGGCTTCATCGTCACCGCCGAGTTTGCCGGACATTGGCTTGATCCGTTTTCGCCCGCACGCCTGATCGCCGTTGCAAGCGGAGTGGCGGTCACCGCATTCGTCGTCACAGTGTTCGCGGTCTGGGGCATCGAAGGCGCGCCGTTGGCGAAGACCGCGACGAGCGGTCCCTCCACAGCAACCGCGGGTTCGTTCCGCGCGGCGCTTCACGACGTCTGGCAGGAACCACAAAGCCGGCGCTTCGCGATCTTTATTTTCGTCTCGATGATTGCCTTCAGCGCACAGGACCTGATCCTGGAGCCGTTCGCCGGCATAACCTTCGGCCTCACGCCGGGGGAAACCACCAAGTTGTCCGGTTTTCAGAACGGCGGCGTGCTCACAGGCATGATCGGCGTCGCACTGCTCGGCAGCGCCATTGGCGGCCGGCGGCTCGGCTCAATGAAGATGTGGACCGTGATCGGCTGCCTGGCGTCGGCGGTCGCATTGTTCGGACTGGTCATGGCCGGCCTTATCGGCCCGGGCTGGCCGCTGCGGCCTTCCGTATTCGCCTTGGGACTCGCGAATGGTGTCTACGCAGTCGCCGCCATCGGCTCGATGATGGGGCTGGTCGACAAAGGCGCTCAATCGCGTGAAGGCGTGAGGATGGGCCTTTGGGGCGCCTCGCAGGCAATCGCTTTTGGGCTGGGCGGGTTGATCGGCACCGTGGCCAGCGACATTGCCCGCTCCGTTCTGGAACCGGCGGGCCTCGCCTATGCAACCGTCTTTGCTGCGGAGTCGCTGCTGTTCGTTTTCGCCGCGGTGCTTGCCGCAAGGGTCGGCCTGCCGGCACGAAGCCCCGGCGAGCGAAACGCTGTAGCTCCGGCATCAGCGGTGCTGCACGCCGTACACGCACGAGCGGACTAGCAATGCATTCGCCACTGGAATCCTTCGATGCAGTCGTGATCGGCGGAGGCCCCGCCGGCGCGACCGCCGCCGCCGATCTGACCGCACGCGGTCATTCCGTTTTGTTGCTGGATCGCGCTGGACGGATCAAACCCTGCGGCGGAGCCGTTCCGCCGCGCTTGATCCGTGAGTTCGATATCCCCGACAATCTCCTGGTCGCGCGGATCTCGTCTGCCAGGATCGTCTCACCCAAGGATCGGCGTGTCGATATGCCGATCGACGGCGGCTATGTCGGGATGGTTGACCGCGACGTATTCGACGAATGGTTGCGCGAACGGGCCGCGCAGGCCGGCGCGATCCGACGACAGGGGACCTTCGCGCATTTCGAACGCGATCGCGATGGCATGGCGCTGATCGGCTACCGACGCAGTGACAATGCAAAAGACATCGTGACTGTCCGCGCTCGCGGCGTTGTCGGCGCCGACGGCGCTAATTCGGCGGTGGCACGTCACGTCTTTCCGAACGCCGGGCATGTGCCCTACGTGTTCGCCTATCATGAAATCGTTCGCTCCCCCGGCACGGCGGCGTCGGACTTTTCCGCCGAACGATGCGATATCCACTATCGCGGGGAATTATCGCCCGACTTCTACAGTTGGATTTTTCCCCATGGCCGAACCACCAGCGTCGGCACCGGCTCGGCCCGAAAGGGCTTCGCGCTCCGCAAGGCCGTCGGCGCACTGCGGGAGAGAACCGGGCTTGGTCAGGTCGAGACCATCCGACGCGAAGGCGCACCAATCCCGCTGCGGCCGCTGGCGCGCTGGGACAATGGCCGTGACGCAATTCTTGCAGGCGACGCCGCTGGTGTCGTCGCGCCAGCCTCCGGCGAAGGTATCTATTACGCTATGGCGAGTGGCCGCTGGGCGGCCGACGGACTGGACGAATTCCTCCACACTGCCGACGTCCGCGCGCTTCGCGGACTCCGCAAAAAATTCATGAAAGCGCACGGCGCCGTTTTCCGCATGCTCGGGATGATGCAACACTTCTGGTACGCGAGCGACAATCGGCGCGAACGCTTTGTCCTTATCTGCGGCGACAGCGACGTCCAGCGCCTGACCTGGGACGCCTACATGCACAAAGAACTGGTGCGCGGGCATCCGCTGGCGCATATGCGAATCTTCGTGAAAAACATTGCTCACCTTACGGGTATCGTTCCGGCCTAGAGCATGACCCGGAAAAGAATACGCTCGGACTTGCCCCGAGAATTACAAACTCTTCCGAAGGGATCACACGACAGACCAGGACGTCAGATAAGCATGGCAACAAAAAAGAACTGATACATCCTCCAACGGACCGCCTCGAACGTCGGTCGCGAATTCGGGTAAGATCACGCGAGATCTGGCAATTTTCGGCAGCTTTCGACACCCTCATCTAAAATAGTCGAGGCATCCATTCATCGCGCGAGGCCGACGCGCTTCGATGAGGTATCAGGCGACGAATCATGGAAGATCTGATCACCAGCGGTCGCATCGTCGACGTCATCATCGCCCTGGTATTGATCGAGGCCGCGGCGCTTTTTATCTATCACCGCCAGACCGGCCACGGCCCCGCGCCGGAACAGATCACCCCTACCCTGCTTTCGGGACTTTGCCTGATGGTGGCATTGCGAGCCGCCCTCACGGGGGCGAGTTGGATCTGGATCGCGCTTGGTCTGACAATATCTTTAATCGCCCATTTGATTGACCTGCGGCAGCGATGGCGGATTTAAATTTCCAACAAGCTCATTCAAGTAAACGCAATAGACCAACTGTTGACGGCAGACGAAACCTTCATCACAGTTCCTTAGCAGAAAGACTTGGCCTCGATACGCCGCCTGCAAACAATCGTCATCACCCAGATGGCAGCTCGGTTCGCTGATTCGCGAGTTGATGTCTGCAAGAAAAGCTGGTGAAACGCCAGATATATGGACGCGCCAAGATAGACCTGCTGCAGGCCCGGCTGATAGGTGCAACTTAACGGCACCGCATCATCATCGAATTTTCGTCAGAGCCAAGATTGCACGCCGAATAACATCCCGATCGCAGTCCATTGCTGACGAGGTTATGTCCCGGCTGGGACAAATCCCCGTCCTACGATCACTTCAATATTTTGAACCCAACGGCCTTTTGTGCCTATCCGACTTTTTTCACTGGGACGGATGATTCTGCACAGAACTCAGAGCAATAGAACTCTTCGATATTCTGGTAGACTACTCGGAACGCACATCGTTCAAGGACTCGACGATCGTGATCCCGACCTGACCGACAGTTAGGATTGGCGCAAAGACGCCCTTTGACGCTGTGAAGGTGCCACATCTCCCGGCCTCCATAGTGGTCTCTGCTCCAAATATAATATTTTCATTATTTGTAATTGATTCGCTGGAATCTCGGCAATACCAGATAGCCCTCTTCCCTCCCCTACTGAGCGAAAGAATGCCAGGCATCAGCCGTGGCAACCGATTCACGGTTCGCGGTCTCGCCCTGCTACTCTGCTACTCCGATACTCCGCACTCCACGCCAACCTGCTCGCCGGCCGCGACGGCTCAGACATCTTCCTTGTGGGATTGTTTATCCGGATGGCGGATGAGAGGGAGAAAACAAATCCGAAAACGCATTGTGACTGACGCGCGCGCGAGAGCTGACCCTGCTAGCTTTCGTACCGGGTATTGCCGCGCCGCGTGGTGTCGAGCGGCAACTCCATGAAGACCGGCTGGTGCGCGCGCTGCGAGCAGGCTTGCCGCGGGCACAGGTGGCAATTGATTCCGATCCGGCTGAACATCAGGTTATCATCGAGATTGTACGAAGCGGCATAGCCGAGCCTGTCCGCATATTTCAGCTCGCATCCGAGCGCGACCGCGAGGCGATGATCCTGAGTTTCGAAATTGACCGCGGGCCGATCGGCCGTCCGGCTGATCGTGAAAAACCGGTCGCCGTCGGGGAGTTCGACGAACTGCGGAAGGATGGCGCCCGGTGTCCGGAATGCCAGGTGGATATTCCACACCGGACAGGCACCACCGTATTCGGCGAGATGGAAGGACGTGGAATTGAATCGCTTGGTTACGTTGCCGGCCTTGTCGATGCGCAGGAAGAAGAACGGGACGCCCTGCGCGCCGGGTCGTTGCAACGTTGTCAGACGGTGACAGGCCTGTTCGAAAGAGACCGCGAAGCGGGCAGAAAGGCGATCGATATCGTAGGACGTGCTCTCCGCGAAACGCAAGAACGGCACATAGGGCATGAGAAATGCAGCCGCGAAATAGTTCGCGAGTTCGATATGGCAACGTGCCAGGCTGGTGCGCTGCATAGTAACGCTGCCAGCGGTTATTTCATCCAGCAGTTCCTGCAGTTCAACCAGGCACAGGACGTGGGCCACTTGGAAGACCCGGTTGCGGTGATCGAGAGCCTCCGACAGATGAATGACGCGCTCGCTTCGATCGTAGACCCGAAGCGCTTGGGTCATTTCCTCAATGGCCCTTCGCCGCACGCTGATACCGTGCTTGTGTAATAGACGCGCCTTTATCACGGCGTAGATGTCGTCGGCCTCGCAGGATTCCTCCGCACGCAACCGCTCGGCCGCGATTTCAAGTTGATGGAAATAATTTGAGTGGTCGCGAAAGAAGTCATAAATCACGGCTTCTGCGGAGGTCGCCAACAAGCCTTCCGGCGCACCATCCGCACCCTGCCGCATGATGCGTTCAAGCGTGGTCCGATGGATCCCGTAGAGGCTGAGGAACTGTTCAACCAGCCGTGGCGCATGATCGATAGCCGCACGCAATTCCTGCAAATCAGGCACGCCACCTGCGAACATGGGATCGCGAATAACATTGCGAAGTTCGGCCAATAGGTTGGAAGTCTCGTCGTGAACGATGTCCCGCCAGTCGACTTGATAGGTGTCGGCGAGCGCCATCAGCAGGCGCACCGATAGACTGCGCTGATTGTTCTCAAGCAAGTTCACGTAGCCAGGGCTGATCCCCAGGGCCTTCGCCATCTCAGCTTGTGTTTGTTTGCGCTCACGCCGGAGCTGCCGGAGTTGCGGCCCGACAAACGTTTTTGCCACGCCTGTCCCTCAAATTTTACATTATTACATATATTGCAGATTTGTATGCAGACATGCAACACATTTTCACTAAAAAGAATGCAACCCAACGATACTGCTGCTATCCCGTGTTCAAGAGCCGGCCAGGCGCATGGCGGCGACGAGCAAGGGAGTGACCCCATGACCTTTAGGATATTGATCCTCGGTGCCTCATACGGCTCGCTGTTCGCCACGAAGTGCCTGATGGCCGGCCACGACGTCACGATGGTCTGTCGGGCGCCGACAGCCGACCTCATCAACGCACGCGGCACAGAGGTCCGAATCAAGCTGAAAGGCGAGGACACCCATCGCGCGATTCTCTCCACCGTCCTGCCCGGCCGGCTTGACGCCAGAACTCCGGAGGATGTCGATCCCGCGGGATACCACCTCGTCGTGCTGGCGATGCAGGAGCCGCAATACCTCAATCACACGATACGCATGCTGCTCACACGCATCGCAATGGCACAAATTCCGTGTCTTTCGCTGATGAACATGCCGCCATTACCCTATCTAAAGCGGATCGCGGCAATCGATGCGGCCGCCACCGAAGCCACCTTCGCCATGCCCAGCGTTTGGGACCGATTCGATCCGGACGTGATGACGCTGTGCTCGCCGGACCCGCAGGCCGTGCGCCCGGCCGGCCTGCCGGCAAATATCCTGCAAGTCAATCTGGCGACCAACTTCAAAGCAGCGCGCCTTGCCGCGCCAGCTCACAATCAAATACTGACCACGCTCGCCAATGATATCGACGCGGTCCGGCTTGATGGCCTTGATGTGCCGGTGAAACTGCGGGTGCACAACTCGCTGTACGTGCCCTTCAGCAAGTGGCCCATGCTGATGACCGGCAACTACCGCTGCGTCACCGTCAGCGCACCGATTTCAATCCGCGAAGCCGTCCATGCCGATATCGGCCTGTCTCGCGACATCTATGCCGCCGTCGAATCCATTGTGTTGAAAATCGGCGGGAAACCGGAAGATCTGGTGCCGTTCGACAAATACGCAGCGGCAGCGGAACGGCTGACCAATCAATCGTCGGTGGCTCGCGCGATCGTTATGGGCGTGCCGTTTGTCGAACGGGTTGACAAGCTCGTTCAACTGATCGGCCGCCAGTATGGAATTGCCAACCCGGCGATCGACTACACCGTTTCAGTAATCAACGCGAAGCTGGATCGCAATCGGCTCTGCGCCGCCTAAGCCCCCTGCCAACCAACCAGACTGGAGCGGCCGCGACCATCGATCGGGGCCAAGACAAGGAATTTCCGAATGCCAGGATACAAGGGCCTTTTCGTTCCCGGTCCCACCAATATGCCGTTCCGCGTCCGCCAAGCGATGGACGTTGCGCTTGAAAATCACCGCGCGCCGGATTTCCCGCAGTTCACCCTGCCGTTGTTCGCCGACCTGAAGAAGATTTTCCAGACCAAGACTGGCCAGGTCTTTCTTTTTCCGGCTCCGGAACCGGCGGTTGGGAATCCGCCATCGCCAATACGCTATCGCCAAACGACAAGGTACTGGCCTCGGTGTTCGGCCAGTTCTCGATGCTCTGGGCGGATCTTTGCAAGCGATTTGGCCTGCAAGTCGACGCCGTTCAAGTCGAATGGGGCAAAGGCGTGCCACTCGCAGAATATCGCGCACGATTGGAAGCGGACAAGCAGCACGCCATCAAAGCCGTGCTCGTCACCCACAACGAGACTGCGACGGGCGTGAAATCGGATGTGGAAGGGGTGCGCCGGATTCTTGATGACCTCGGTCATCCCGCACTTCTTTTCGTCGACGGTGTCAGTTCGATCGCTTCAATCGATTTCCGCATGGATCAGTGGGGCGTCGACGTCGCCGTCGCCGGTTCGCAAAAGGGTTTCATGATGCCTACCGGCTTGGCAATCGTCTGCGTCAGCGAGAAGGCTCTCGCGGCCGGGCAGACGGCGTCGCTGCCGCGCTGTTTCTTCGACTTCAAGGACATGGCCAAGCAGAATGCGCAGGGCTACTTCCCCTATACGCCGGCGGCCACGCTGCTACGGGGCTTGCGCGCCTCGGTCGACATGCTGCTGGAAGAGGGCTTGCCGAACGTTTTCGCCCGCCACCACCGGCTCGCGGGCGCCGTTCGCGCCGCTGTCGAGGCGTGGGGACTAGACAATTGCGCACAAGGCCCGCAATGGTACTCTGACACGGTTACCGCTGTCGTTGTCCCGGCAGGCTTCGATGCGAACAAGGTCATTACGACAGCTTACGAACGATACGATCTGTCGCTCGGCGGGGGGCTCAGCAAGATCGCGGGCAAAGTCTTCCGAATTGGACATCTGGGCTGGCTTAACGAGATCATGGTGTTGCAGGCGCTTGGTGGTGTCGAACTGGCGATGCGGGATGTCGGGCTAGCGTTTGAGCCAGGCTCCGGCGTCGGTGCCGCTGTGCGTCATCTCTCCAACGTGGGAGAGGCGATACGCATGGCCGCCGAGTGAACCCCGCGAACCGCACGCCTTGTCATAATGCGCATTGTCTTCCTTGATCGTTCGACGTTCGGGTCGTCCGTCACGCTCACGAAGCCGTCAATTCGCAGGCATCGCCGCGACCTCGGCTATTGGAACGCCACCGATCAGATGCACCCGTAACATCCTCCGGTTCGGGCTCGGGCGTGTTGTCTACATAGCGCCGGATGTTGAGGTTGCCCGACACCTTAAGCCGGGGTGCGAAGAACGCTGGTTGTTGTTTTCGCAATGAAGACGGCGAAATGGCCAATCCTAGTCGGTGTCATTACGATAAGCTGGCCAGATGTGGGCCGGGCTAACCGCCTCTGATCATTTTCGCATGCGGCCGTCTTTCGGGCTGGACCGAAGCTATCGGAACCCAAATCGAACGTTATTCGATCTTTGGTTGATCAAAATTTAAATGCGCCTAAGCTCGTATAAGTCATTGAATTTATTGGCGCTCCCTAGGGGACTCGAACCCCTGTTTTCGCCGTGAGAGGGCGGTATAGAAACAGTAACCATGGTCCAGAAATGACTGGCATTGTTCTGCAAACAGAGCGGTACTATTTGCAGGTCTGGAGCTATTGAGCGCTCTGGGATCCTGCCCCGCCGGCTTGATGGCTGATGCGGGGCTTGGGTGGTGCGACGCTACATCGCGGTCGAAGCACTGGAGGAATTCCATGGCCAAATCTACCAAAAAGCGAACTACTGAGCGCGTCAGCTCAAAATCCAACGCTACGAAGCGCCGGAAACAGACGAACTCCCGGGCTAAACAAAAGAGCGGCGGTACCCCCGGCACAAAACAGGCTCGGGTTATTGCAATGCTGTCGTCCCCCAACGGGACGACCGTGGCCGAGATGATGACAGCAACCGGCTGGCAGCAGCATTCTGCGCGTGGCTTTTTGGCCGGGGTGGTGCGCAAGAAGCTGCAACGCGACCTGACGTCGGCGGTCATCAACGGCGTGCGCATCTATCCCCACGGTGAGGGCCGCCTTGTTTGATTGCGACAATTGCCGCACGTCCTAAGGGTAATCCTAGGAGTATCCCTATGACGAAGCAGCTGATTGAGGTGATCACATCGGTCGAGCGGCGGCGGCGCTGGTCTCGGGAGGAGAAGGAGCGGCTTGTCGCTGCGACGTTTGAGCCTGGGGCCAGCGTTTCCGAGATCGCGCGATCGGTCAGCATTCATGTGAGCCAGCTATTCAGGTGGCGCAAAGAACTCTGCCAAATTTCCGCTCCGTCAGTCCCGCAGCTCGTTCCTGTGGAAGTCGTCGAGGCACTGCCAACTCAGCCATCGCCGCCGGGGCCACCGCCGATCTCCCGACCGCGCAAGAAGAGCAGCATGGTGACGATCGAGCTTGGCGGCGGCCTTCGCCTGCGGGTCGAGAGTGATGTCGATATCGAGGCGCTCGGCCGGATTCTTGATGTGCTGGAGCGGCGATGATCCCGGTTCCGAGTGGTGTAAAGGTGTGGCTTTCCGCTGGCTATACGGACATGCGCAAGGGTTTCCCCGGCCTGTCGCTGATGGTGCAGGAGATATTGAAGCGCAATCCGCACAGCGGTCATTTGTTCTGTTTCCGCGGGCGGCAGGGTGGCCTGATCAAAGTGATCTGGCACGACGGCCAGGGTGCGTGTCTGTTCACGAAGAAGCTCGAGCGTGGACGGTTTATTTGGCCTTCGACGGCCGATGGTACGGTGGTGATCACGCCCGCGCAGCTCGGCTATCTGCTCGAGGGCATCGACTGGCGGATGCCGCAGAAGACCTGGCGTCCAAGTTCTGCCGGATGAGCAAAACTGCTGGTTAGGATGGTGCGAATATGATTCCATCTCATCATGAGCGATGCGGCCAATCAGCTTCCCGACGACCTTGCCAGCGCCCATGCGATGATCCTTGCCGAGCGTGTGGCCCGCCATGAGGCCGAAGCGCTCGCCGCACGTGCGCAGGCCATGAACGCGCACTCCGACGCGCTGATCGCCCGGCTCCGGCTGGAGATCGAGAAGCTCAGGCGCGAAATCCATGGCAGCCGTTCGGAGCGGAAAGCCCGGCTTCTCGAACAGATGGAGTTCCAGCTCGAGGAACTGGAGGCGGACGCCGGCGAGGACGAACAGGTGGCCGAGAAGGCCGCGGCCCTGGCGCAGACCATCAGATCGTTCCAGCGGCGGCGGCCGTCGCGCAAGCCGTTTCCTGACCATCTGCCGCGCGAGCGGATCGTGATCCCGGCGCCAGAGAACTGCCTATGCTGCGGCTCGCGGAAGTTGTCGAAGCTCGGCGAGGACGTCACCGAAACGCTGGAGGTCGTTCCCCGCCAGTGGAAGGTGATCCAGACAGTGCGTGAGAAGTTCACCTGCCGGGACTGCGAGAGGATCACCCAGCCGCCGGCGCCGTTCCACGTCACCCCGCGCGGCTTTGCCGGTCCTCATCTCCTGGCGATGATCTTGTTCGAGAAGTTTGGGCAGCATCAGCCGCTGAACCGGCAGAGCGAGCGCTATCGGCGTGAAGGGATTGACCTGAGCCTCTCGACGCTGGCCGACCAGGTCGGGGCCTGTGCCGCGGCGCTGAAGCCGTTGCATGCACTGATCGCGGCGCATGTGCTTGCCGCCGAGCGTCTGCATGGTGACGACACCACCGTGCCGATCCTCGCCCGCGGCAAGACCGATACGGGCCGCATCTGGACTTATGTCAGGGATGACCGGCCGTTCGGCGGACCATCGCCGCCGGCGGCACTCTATTACGCTTCGCGTGATCGGCGACAGGAGCATCCCGAGCGCCACCTCAAGACCTTCACCGGCATTCTGCAGGCCGACGCCTATGGCGGCTACAATCCGTTGTTCAAGGTGGATCGCCGTCCCGGTCCGCTGACGCAGGCGCTGTGCTGGGCTCATGCGCGCCGCAAGTTCTTCGTGCTCGCCGACATCGCCACCAATGCCAAGCGTGGCAAGAACGCCGCGCCGATCTCGCCGATCGCACTTGAGGCCGTCAAGCGTATCGACGCCCTGTTCGATATCGAGCGCGAGATCAACGGGCTTGTCGCCGATGAGCGACTGGAACGACGCCGGCAGGACAGCTGTCCTCTTGTCGATGCACTTGAGCAATGGATGCGGACCGAGCGGGTCAAATTGTCCCGGAGTTCTCCGGTCGCCGAGCCCATGGACTATATGCTCAAGCGTTGGGACGGGTTCACATCCTTCCTCGGCGACGGCCGGATTTGCCTGTCAAATAACGCCGCTGAACGGGCGCTGCGCGGATTTGCCCTCGGCAGGAAGGCATGGTTATTTGCCGGCTCCGAGCGCGGTGCCGATCGCGCCGCCGTCATGGCGACATTGATCACAACCGCCAAGCTAAACGACGTCGATCCGCAGGCGTGGCTTGCCGACGTGCTGGACCGTATCGCTGACACGCCGATCACAACGCTCGACGACTTGCTCCCGTGGAATTGGAATCCTGTGAGCACCACGGCGAAAAAGGCTGCCTGATCTGGGCGACATAAAAGCGAAGCCGTGAGATGGGATATCAACTTCGGGGCCCTTACCGCCAAAACCTATAGCGTGAAATCGTCACCGAAAATCTAGCTCTCCGCGGCCTTGGCCGTATGGATACGTTGAAAGCTTAGGGATCATCGCTTTGCGGCTTCATCCATCTGATAGCGAGTTCGGCGGGGCCAGACTTAACTTCGGCATTGATGGCCTGGACGGCTTTTCCGTCGAGACGGTCAAAGACCTCCCCCATAGCCCATGGCTCGCCACCGGCTGCCTTTTCTAAAAGCTTGCGGACAATAGAGCGCGCCGATCTTAGATCGTCAGGCTTGAGTTGTGTGATCTCTAGGCGCAGGGCGTCATGCATCAATTTGTCTTTCCGCTTGCCGCTTGGATTTCCGGATTGGCCTTTTTGAAAGGGCATTGCAGCAACTCCTATGTCATTCAGAATTCGCCAAAAATCTGATTGGCGCCAGACGCGCTGCTGACGCCTCGCTCAAGCTTCCAGGCTGGCACGGCTATTCCCGGATCGCGGTTGCGCCAGTAGGTCAACCTTGCTCCTGACGCTGTCGTCGTCATTGCAGTGTCTGGCGTGATGGCAATGACACGGTCCTCAGGACGGAGTACGAAAGCCAAACCTTTGCCGTCCTGGCGGGCGGCTGGAGCAGCCGGGACAAGTCCGAACAGGTCCTCTGCGGTCCACCCGAGGGCGAGCGCGCGAGCGCCCCATTCGTCGGCAAGACGGGCCGCAATGTCGATTGCTGTATGCCAGCGGTCCGGCGAGAACCCGTCCGGCGGCGCCATCGTGTCGAGCTTGGCCAAGCCTTCAGCGATGCTCCGGGGAAGGGCGCCGTCGAATTCCATGATCGCGGCGCGCTCCGCCCTGCGGTTAGCGGTCCCCGGGTTCCGAAAAGCCCTGTCCGGGTAACCCCCAAAACCCCCAAAAGGGGCTTTTGAAGGTTTTGCAGGTTCCTGGGGGAGTGTGTTTTCACGAGTTCGGGCCTTGAGAATGGCGAGATAGTTCGTCATCGGACCCCCCTTGGATTGACTCGATAGACAGTTTTTGGTCTTCCGCCGGTATCCACGTTTTCGGCGGCAATCCAGTCGTACTCGGCAAGCAGCGCCAAGCCCGCCTGCACCTGATCTCGCTGTGCCAGGTTCGACCATTCACGCTGGTAGATATCGCGGGCTGAGAAGCCGTCGGCGAGGTCGCAGTTGCGGAAACGATTCAGGATGGCGCGGGCAGCGTCGGCCCCGGCTGCCGATCCAGCCGCATATGCCCGCAGGGCGTGCGTTTCCAGATAATCGGCAAAGGCGATTGCCCGTAGCGTGGCATCATCATTGACCAGCCCCTCACCACTGTCTGCCAAGTGGTTGATCAGTGCCAGGGCCGGAACCAATTTGCGGTATTTGGCGAGGTGGCTTTCCACCGCAGGGTTAAGTTCTCCGGATCGAAGGCGCTGTTCCAGCTTGCTGCGCCATTCGGCAAAAAACTCGTGCGCTGGCGGATCGAAACAAAGGAACGGGATCGGCCCGAAATTGTCGTACTCGGCGCCGACCGCTGCAGGCGAAAGGTCCGAAAGCCGCTGAAACGTTTCCCAAGCCTGCGTTCGCGCTGAACTGTCGGGATAGCGGTCGACATCGCGCCAATCGGCGGACTGATCTGGCCATACCAGCAACCCGAACCGCTGGATCAAACCGTCATCCGACGCGCCGCCACTTACCGCTCGGCGTATGTACTCGGCAAGACGTCCCGGTTGAGTTGATCCCAGGAGGCTGACGCAGGCGGCCTCAATGTGCGTCCGGCCACGGATGATTTGATCAAAGGTGTAGCCACTCGTCCCGTTCCATGCGGTCAGGAAGAAGCCGCGCGCTGCCGCATATTCCTCGCGATCAAGGGTCTTGAGGAGCGAGATCAACTCATCGCGGGATGCAAGAACCCCATTCGGATTATCAGCCAGGATCTCTCCAAGCGCCTCGTAGGTGCAATCGTTGACGATGAAGCGCCGTGCCTTCGGAGCATTTGGTTCATCAACTTGCAGCAGGTGCTTTATGTCATCGCCACGATCAATGGCCGCCTTGGCCTTTTGCTGGGCTTGCTGCTTTCGCAGCTTGTATGCCTCCATCTCAATCGTGAAGGACTGGCTGTCGACCTCGAAGGACTTTCGCGCCTGCATTTCCAGGCGCTGTAATGGCTTGAGCGCCTCCGCCATGGCTGGCGACTTCATCGCGCCCGGTCGCCCGACGATGCACGCCCAGAGGTTCGGCACCTCAAGCCAGTCGGTGTGCTGCTGCGGACGGATGCCGATCCTGCGCCCAATCACGGACCCCAAGGCGGTCATGGCGGAAACGGCGACATAGTCCGGGGGGCATTGCATCCGGTCGGAAATATCTTCGACCCAAGCCGCGACACTGCGGGGAAGATATTCGGGATCGAATTGCGCGACTGGTTGCAGCCCATTTGGCAAATCCACGGGGACATTCCAGGAAGAACCTTCAGCCTGTTGACGCCTGCGTACTTCTTCGAGAGGGACTAATGCTGTTGTCATGCGGCTTTCTCCGCAAGATCACGCATGAAAATCGGCAGGCGTCGACGCGGGTTCCACAACAGTCGCTCAAGTTCCTCGGCGTGTTGTTGATCTTCGGCGATCAGGCCGGGCAGGTGGTCGAGATACTGATGTGCGGCGTTTGGTCGAGCGAGCACAATGCCGTAGCGCTGTTCCTTGAGCCAACGCAGCGGCGAACGCCAGACCGGCAAAGGCTTCCGTTCCAAGTTCGGTTCGAAGATCTGATTTCCACCGAGCACAAAGGCAGTGCTGCGCCAGCACGCTAATCGATGGTCTTTCGGGTTCCAGGCGACGATATCATTCAAGATCGGCGCATCGTGATCAGAATTGGCCTCAACGCCGATACAGATCGCCGTCGCGAGATCATCACGTGGCCCTCGGAGATGACGGGCGAACTCGAATCGCGCTCTCCTTCAAAAACGACCTGATCACGGGCCAGCGGCCAAGGGCACCCGAGCGTTAAGGCAGGCACGCCTTGGCGGCCAAACCAGTCGATGAGTCGCTGATCAAGTCGGTCGCAACTAGAATGTTCGACGTTGATATCTCGCATCATGCGGCCTCCGATCCACCGTCAGAGGTCGACGTGCGCGGCTCGCTGATCCGCGATAGAGCCCAATTATCAAGGTCGTTTGGGGCATAAAGCGGCGTCCGACCGGCAAGCCTATATGGCGGCCCGCCGCCGATGACGGCCAACTTCGCCAGCGTCTGCTTGGCGCATCGAATGCCGAATTTGTCTCTTATGTAGGCAGCAGCATCTGCCCGCCCGAGATAGAGACGGGACTTCGGATCGTAGTAAGGATTCGTGTGGGGCATTTATAGACAACTCCAATCGATTACCCGGAAATCCGGAA
Organism: uncultured Alphaproteobacteria bacterium; assembly: GCA_963806815.1. Taxonomy (GTDB): domain Bacteria; phylum Pseudomonadota; class Alphaproteobacteria; order Rhizobiales; family Xanthobacteraceae; genus CAWDZJ01. Next base: position 85,805 of record CAWDZJ010000020.1, read on the forward strand.
TTGCTCGGAGAATGTCAGAACGCGCTTTTTGGCCGATCAATTACGGTCAGAAATTACACCTGCCGATTTTGTTGTTGTTTTTCGAAGTTTATGAGGGCTCGATATCCTTTCCAACATCTATCGATGTATCCGGGGTGTCACTTTCGCGTGCCCCATGGAATGCAATTTTTCGGTCACCTTGAACAAGATGCGCTGGCGCACACTTTGGCCACGGCTTCCCTTCGGTCGCGGGGCGCTGAATACTCGCCTGTCTGTCGGAATATGCGAGAGCAAGTCCAACTCGCCTTTTTCTTCGGTTTTTTTCCAATTGAAGGCTTCGATCACTTTATCAACGTCTACCGCTTTTCGGTCTTTCAATAGCGTTTGCCGAAGGCCTCGCTGATGTTTACGCAATGACGCAATAGCTTCACTTCCGGCACGTTTCTCGTGTCGTTCATTTCGTGTTTTGTCCTGTATAAACTTCGACATCGCGTCGCACATTGCGCCTATCCTTAATCGATCTTCTATGTGCGGAAATATCGATGGTCTACCAGCGCCTTTGGGATTTCCGCTACGTGCTTTGGTGTATCTGGGTGACAATTTTCTGATACCTGCTTTTAGAAGCCTATGCCAAACCCAATTCCAGCAATCGCTGCATCCGTGAGTTATCGCTTAGCCGACCCATTCATTGCCGATGAAATCTGCCCTCCAATGTGCTCTGCGGCGCGGCGGAGCGGATCATTATCGAGATGCGCGTATCGTTGCGTAGTCGATGCGTGTTTCTGCCCCAGCAACTTTCCGATGATCGGCAGCCCGAGTCGACCACCGGCACCGTAGCTGGCATATGTATGCCGCAGATCATGAATGCGGACGCCTTCCAGGCCAGCCCGCCTGGAAACCGTTGCCCATGGCCGCTTCAGGTCGGCGCGGGGCCTCTCAGGATCGTCTCCGGGTACAATGTAAGAGCCCAATCGGGGCAGAGCGGCCAGAACCTCAATCGCTGGTGCGTTCAGGATCACGGCTTTCTTGCCGGACTTGGAATTGGCGAGGAACAGTAGGCCGCGTTCCAGATCAACCTGATCCCATGTCAGATGGAGGATTTCTCGCAACCTGCAGCCGGTGAATAGCAGCAGGCGGATCGCAGCGGATGCGAACGGGCTGATCTTCGTGTAACGCTGCCCAGGCTTGGCGAGGTGCTTGGCGTTCGCCATCTCCTCATCGACGTCCCAGGGGGTGCCAGTCGTCTCCGCCTCCCGGATCGCAGTGCCGAGGCGCTCCAACTCTTCGACGGTCAGGAACCGCTCACGCAGATGCTCTTTGAACTTGTCGATCTTGCGGGCCGGATTGAGCCCTTCGGGTACCGCCCCAGATCGACCCGCAAAGCTGTACAGGCTGCCGACCACCGCCAGCATTCGATTGGCCTGGAACGGAGTATCCCGCAGCTTCATATGCAGCTTGGCAATCTGCGCCCGGCTCACCTTGTCGGCCTTGGCGGTCCCAAGTTTGGGCTTCACGATCCGATCAAGGATGTCTCGATAGAAGGCCGCCGTCCCGGCCTTTCGCTTGGGCTCGACGTGCTCCGCCATGAAGCGGTCGGCCAGTTCAGCAATGGTAGGCGCTGATCTATCGCTGGCTTTATCCGCAGCAGGGTCGCGACCGTGCGCCACTTGCCCTAAGAGGTCCTTTGCCCGCGTTCTGGCGGCCTCTGGCGTGATCTTTCCGACCGTAGCGATTGTAAAGCGCCGGACCGGCGCAGAACGCCCTGAGCCCGCCCTGTAGACTACGACGTAGGACTTCGACCCGGTCGGCCGGACCCGAACGCCGAAGCCGAGCATCTGCGAGTCCCAGACCGTGTATTCGGAGGTGTGCGGCTTCAAGCCGTCGACCACCCGCTTGCTGATCCGCTTGTTCTCGCCGGAAGCCATGCAAAATGTGCTCTAGTTCGTCGGGGCAACACCAGGGCAGCACGAATGGAAAACCTAGGAACTCCAGGGAAACGACTGTCCTAAGGAAAATGCCCTTAAAATCGGTATTTATCCAATACGCGGAAACACCAGGAAGCGCAAGAAATTTAAGGCCATGAGACTTCGAATCTGGGGGTCAGGGGTTCGAATCCCTTCCGGCGCGCCAATTCGATATTGGACCATGGCGATTTTATTTTTCGCAGCTTTTGCTGCAATTAACGCCACAAGAATTGGGAAGCGCCAGGGCATCATAATGTAAAATATCGCAATTATAGTTTAGGACGTGGACAAATTGACGTGCAGCCATCGACGGATGGAAGCAAGCTGGGGGGATGCGGACTGGAAGCCCGTTGGCATCGACCATCCGCAGCAGGCGGGGTCAGGCCCGCGCGAGACTGAGTGGAACGAAACTGGAGCGATCATGTCCGGCTATAGAAACCAATTTCGGGACGGGGTCGGTGACGCAAAACGCATGCTACAGGAGCGGCTTGCCCGCAAAGAACTTGGTGATGCTGCTTATGACAAAGCGGTTTCATACGCCGATGACCGCACCTTCAAGATTTTTGGCGTCTTGTTCATTGTTGTGTTTGCGGTCGTGGTTCTTGGCGTGGTGTGGCTGGGTTACTGACCCAGTGCAAAGATAAACTATTCTTATGTGCGCTTTGAGCCCTCACAGGACGTATCTGCTCTCTACAAGATTCGTCAGGTTCGAGCCTTCCGACCAATGTATGGCGTCCCAACCTGCTTCGCGAGCAGCGTCCACGTTGGCCTTGGTATCATCTACCAGAAGGATGTGTTCAGGTGCAGAACCAATGCGCGTCATCGCTGCGTCAAAAAACGCCCGCTGAGGTTTTCGCGCAGCGATCTGCGCTGAGTAGACGATTCCGTCCACATGCTCCCGGAACCCGAAACGGTCCATGAGATAGTTTGCTCTCATGTGTTCTTGATTGGTCGCGAGAAAAATGCGCATGCCGCGTCCACGCAGTTCGTCACACGCCGCCAAAACGGCTTCATCAATACCAGAGTCATTTTCGAACCAGTAGTCGATGAACGCCTGCGCGCTCAGAGCATGCGAAAGCTCAGGCAGGCACGTTTCGAGCACGTCGAAGAGTTTCTTCCTGCCTGTCACGATGTCAGCCCAATGCGGCACAAAGAGCACGGTTTGCAGCCTCTGGGGGGAAATCCCCAGATCGCGTTCGAGGTCGGTGGCCCAAGGTTGTCCATCCTCCGGGCGTCCGTTGACCAAGACCCCGTCGACGTCCAGCATCAGACACCGTTTCATGGATGGTTCTCCGCGAACTCAGAGAAACTGTTTCCTGAAATCGACGTTTCCTGTGCGCTGTCATCCGATGGGAGCATCGACGAAGATTTGATATTGCTGCGAACGCGGCTTGTCCTTGTCGGCCTCGTCGACATAGCGGATCGAGCTTTTGCCGATCAGTTCGCGCGGCAGGATCATCACGCGGATGAACCGGCTCGGCTTATCACTGGCCGCCTGCGCGAACACCGGCTCGGGACCCGCCTCGTACCACGCCCCGCCCGGCCCGTAGGATGTCGAGCGGCCGTGCGTGTCGATGCGGATGCCGCCTTCCAGCAGACAGCGTATGCCCGGCCCGCGATGGGTGTGGCGATAGGCGCAGCCGCCGGGCGGAAATCCGACACTGTCGCCGCGCAACAACAAATCGCCCTCAGGCAATGTCGCCAGCGGCGCGGCAAGCTTCAGCGTTGAGGTCACCGAGGCTCCGGCTGCGAGGCCGTCCGCTTTACCAGTTTCGTTCAATTCCCATCGCCAGCAGGTCGCGCCCTCGGTGCCTGGCTGCAGGGTCACGGCGTCTTCTCCGAACCACGCCTCGCCGGCCTTGACCACGCGGCCGCCGATCGATGTCGAGCCGTGGACCACGAACACCATCCGCGGGCGCGGGGAAAGCGGCATGGCCAGTGCGGCGTCATTGCCCAAGGTGTCTTCAAAGAGCTGCAGGATCGGAGCCATAAGTCATTCCTGATTGCGGCATTGGCGGGAACGGCACGGCAACCAACAGGCGCGTGCCGGAGGTCACCCGCAGGATACTTTATTTCTTCGCGAGAGGGCAGCGGCGGGAACGCAAGACCGGACGTCGCGTTGGTTGCCGCGACGAGCCTGACGAAAACGTCGGTGGCGGCCGCAGCGTGTTTCGGCCGACCCCGCTCTACATCGCCAACCCTCAACGCCGTGAAGCCGCTACTGGCTTCAGGCCACCGGAGATATTGCCATGCGCAACATGGATGAATTGTTCGTGCACCTTCTCAAGGACATTTATTACGCCGAGAAGCAGCTGGTCAAAGCGCTGCCGAAGATGGCTAAGGCCGCCGAAGCGCCAAATCTGAAGCAGGCGCTCGAGAACCACCTCGCGGAAACCGAGGGCCAGGTCGAACGCCTCGAAAAGGTCTTCGACATCGTCGGCAAGGCCGCGCGCGGCGAAAAGTGTGAAGCGATTGTCGGCCTGATAGCCGAAGGCAAGGAGGTGATGGAGGACGGCGAGAATCCGGGCGTCGTCGATGCCGGAATCCTCGCCGCGGCCCAGGCGGTCGAGCATTACGAAATGGCCCGCTACGGAACCTTGGTGGCTTGGGCCCGGCAGCTTGGCCACAAGGATGCGGCTTCCCTTCTGGAATCCAACCTGAAGGAAGAGAAGGCCGCCGACCAGCTGCTGACGCGTATCGCCGAGTCGCAAATCAACGCCGCGGCGTGACGGAACCTTTGGTCACACCCGGCGTTTTATCAACACATCCCAAGCATGGAGGAGAAAACGATGGATTGGAATCGCGTGGAAGGTAACTGGAAGCAGGTCAAAGGTCAGGTCAAGGAAAAGTGGGGCAAGCTCACCAATGATGACCTTGATACGATCAGCGGCCAGCGTGATCAGCTCGAGGGCAAGATCCAGGAACGTTACGGCTATGCCAAGGATCAGGCGCGCAAGGAAGTCGACGACTGGTTCGGCTCGATGAAATAATGCGTCTCGCTGCTCGCGAACATGTGATCGCAGCTCTGCCTCCGGTTCGATGCCGGAGGCGGATTCGCTTTCGAAGTTTTTTCATGCGCGGGCTGCGTTGACGTCGCATCCGTGCTATCATGGTTAAAGAGGACAGAATTTGCTCGCTTTACTTCCATGTAACTGAGTTCGTGTAGCGTTGCGTAATGATGTGGATATGTGTAGGTGGCCGCCCTCATAGCGGCAGCGTCGTGACGCCAAGCGTCGCGCCGTTGATCAATCAATCCCGAAATGCAAGCAATGGCCTCGGCATCTGCGGCTGGCGCATGAGACGCTATGCAACGCTGGGCATCCTGCTGTTGCCCCTTCTGTTTGGGGCCGCGGCACCGGCGGCTGCTTTCGATGGACCCCCGCCCTTCGGCGCACCGCGCGGCTTTTTCGATCTTGGCCCATCGCCATGGGAAATGGAACGCGCGCGCGAATATGCTCGCGAGCGAGCGCGTGCTGCGGCACGCGCCAGGGCCGTCGAGCGCGCGCGTCGGCGTGCGGCTCAACAGCGTGCGGCCGAGCGGAATGATCGGAAAGCCACGCCGCTGACCGACAGCAAGGAACCGCTACAGATCGTCATCTCGATTGAGAAGCAAAAGCTCACCGTCTACAGCGGCGATGTCGCGGTCGCCGAGTCGAGAGTGTCGACCGGGACCGCGCGCCACCCGACCCGCACCGGACTCTACAGCGTCATCCAGAAGGACCGATGGCACTATTCCAACCTGTATGACAATGCGCCGATGCATTATATGCACCGGCTCACCTGGTCCGGCCTTGCACTTCATTCCGGCGTCGTGCCCGATTATCCGGCTTCGCATGGCTGCATTCGGCTTCCGGGATGGTTCGCCAGCCGGCTCTGGCGCACCACCAAACGCGGCGACCGGGTGATCGTTGTGCAAGGCGATGTCCGCCCGGTCGCGTTCACCCATCCGCAACTCTTGGCGCTGGCACAGCCGCCGGCTCCGGCCGCGCCGCTTGCAATCAGGGACGATCACGACGAGGCACCGTCACCGGCTGCCCCGGCTGCTCTCGGCGTTTCAGACGCCGAAAAGCTGGCTCCAGCCGGCGCGGCAAATGGCTCGGCGCAAGGCGCGCCCGCACTGCGGACGACGCTGCCGTCCGCCGGTACGAAAAAGACCGGCGTCGAAAACAGCAATCCGCTCGACGCTTCAGCCTCCAAAATCGCGAAGGATCCGCGTGAGAACGGGCCGGTCTCCATTTTCATCAGCCGCAAAACAAAAAAGCTGTATGTGCGTCAGCGCTTTGCTCCGCTGTTTCAGGCACCGGTCACGATCAAGGACCCGGAAATTCCGGTTGGCACCCACGTCTTCACGGTGGTTGACGAAAAGGATGGCGACGGCGTGCTGCGTTGGACAGCGGTCAGCATGCCGAGCAGGCAGCCCGTGGTGGTGCCGACAAAAAAGCGCAGCAAGGTTCGTGGCAAGGCGCGCGCCTCGGGATCCCGGAAAGCCGAGCGTTCGACCACGATGGAACTGCCTCCGGACCAGAGTGCCGGCCAGGCGCTTGATCGGATCACAATTCCCGCGGACGTAAACGCACGGATCGCGCGGCTATTGTCGCGCGGATCGTCGTTGGTCATTTCAGATCATGGGCTTGGCCAGGAAACCGGCGAGGGAACCAATTTTATCGTCGTGACGCGATAATCGGTGATCAATGTCTCATAACAGGCGGTAGGCCTTCAGATTGACCTGCCGCGCCTTGCGTTCAGCGGTTGCCACGGCGATCGTGCGGTTGAGCCAGGCCAGATCGCTGGCGCCGGTCTCGAACCGCATCACCGATCGAAAATAATAGGAGTTCGGATCGACCTCTTCGCCGCGGGCAAGTCTTGCCATGACCTCGGGCGGTGCGTGCCGAAAACCTTGGCTGATCACCTGAACGATGCCACCGCGGTCGTCGCGCAGGGCATAGCGTGCGTCGAGCTCCACAACCCCATCCGCGCGCGCGATTTGCCAGTCCGCGCCGCCCACGACCGTGCCGCGCATGGCAGGCCCCTCGAAGGTGCCGCCGGTAATCATGACAACCCGCCGTTCGCCGAGCGGAGCCGGGCCCATCGACACCAGTTCGCCGACGTCGACGAAAAGATCGCAAAGATGTTCGAAGTTGATCATGCTTGGCTCTCCCGTATTGTATGCGACCGGTTGGGATAGTGCCGTCATCGCGGTTGCGGCGGCCGGACCGGCACCGAGCGGCGCGGCTTTTCAGCGGAACCGGCCGCCAACCGCATTTGCCGGCGGAACCGCTTGAGTCTCAAGTATTTTCATGTGACAGACCACGCAATGGAGCCGACTTTAGCCACTTCCGGCCAGGGGGCCTTGGCCTCACTGCGCAAGATTTCCGGATCTATCGATAAACGCATCGGATGGCACCGGATCGGTTTCATCCTGAGCGTGATTATCATCGTGATCGCCGCGGTCGTGCTTTACCGGTTGCTGCGAGGCATCGACCTTCACAAGGTTTTTGCCGCGATCGTGGAGATTGAGGTTCGCGACGTCGCGCTTTCGGCGCTGTTCGTCGCCGGTGGTTATTTCACCCTGACGTTCTACGACCTGTTCGCCCTTCGCACGATCGGTCACCCTGAGGTGCCTTATCGGATTGCGGCACTGGCCGGCTTTACCTCCTATTCCGTGGGACACAACATCGGCGCGAGTGCACTGACCGGCGGCGCGGTCCGCTATCGCATCTATTCCGCCCGTGGGCTGAGTGCCGTCGATGTCGCCAAGATCTGTTTTATCGCCGGTCTGACCTTTTGGCTCGGCAATGTGACTGTCCTCGGCCTCGGTATTGCCGCCCATCCGAGCGCGGCGAGCGCCATTGACCATCTGCCGCCGTGGCTTAACCGGACGATCGCGATTTTTGCCCTGGGGTTGCTGGTCGCCTATGTGGTTTGGGTATGGCGCCGGCCGCGCATGATCGGTCATCACGGTTGGAAGGTCACGCTCCCCGGCGGCCCGTTGACCCTCCTTCAGATTGGGATTGGGATCGTCGATCTCGGCTTCTGCGCGCTCGCAATGTATATGCTGGTGCCGGAAGAACCGCATATCGGCTTCCTCACGCTGGCCGTAATCTTCGTGTCGGCCACACTCTTAGGCTTTGCCAGCCATTCCCCGGGCGGCCTTGGTGTCTTTGATGCCGCGATGCTGGTGGCGCTTTGGCAATTCGACACGGAGCAACTGCTCGCCGGACTTTTGTTGTTCCGTCTCCTTTATTACATCACGCCATTCGCGCTCGCGCTTGTAATCCTGGGTATTCGCGAAATCTTTCTGGGCGTCGTGACCTTCGAGGATCAGCCGCCGCCGCCTCAGACCGTCGCGCTGGACGGCGCCGAGTTTATTCGTGACGGCGCGTCGGAGACGGATGCCGGGTCAAAACGTTAGGGGCGCGCGCCATGGCCAGTCCCAACGACAATGTCAGTCCCGGGGGGCCGGAACGCTGGCCCGTCCGGCTGCGGCGCCAGCGCGCGGCTCTGCTGGTTGCCGCGCTGGTCTTCGCGGTCCTGATTTTGGTCGCGGACGTTTCCTGGGCGCTGGGCCTGGCCGGCTTCCTCGCCATTGCCGCAACGCTGGTTTTGGCGGCGGTGCCGCCTGGCCCGATACGGTCGCCGGCGGCAGATGGCGCACGGGAAACTGGCGCCGGACTTGCCGCGCGCAATCCGATGCTTGAACTCATTCTCTCAGGCCTGCCGGACCCGGTCGTGGCGTTGGATCGCGACGGCAACGTCCTGGCACTCAATGCCGGCGCCCGCACCGTCGCCCCGGCGTTGCGCCCCGGCGAGCCGGCGTCTCTTGCGCTGCGGGTGCCGGAGGTGGTCGATGCCATACGGCGCGCCGCCGCGACCGGGAAGCCGGAGCGGGTGGAGTTTTTTGAGAGAGTTCCGCTCGATCGCTGGTTCGAGGCCTTCATCACGGCACTTCCCGGCACCCAGGCCGGCATCCGTCGCGGCATTGTGTTGTTGACCCTGCACGATCTCACCCCGTTGCGGCGGGTGGAGGAAATGCGCGCCGACTTTGTGGCCAACGCCAGCCATGAACTGAGGACGCCGCTGGCCGCCTTGCTCGGATTCATCGAGACACTGCAGGGACCCGCGCGGAACGACACCGCCGCGCGCGAGCGGTTTCTCGCCATCATGCAGGTTCAGGGCACGCGCATGGCCCGGTTGATCGACGACCTGCTCTCGCTGTCCCGGATCGAATTGAATGCGCATTTGCGGCCTGACAAGCCGGTCGACCTGATCGCCATCGTCCGTCAGGTCGCCGACGGTTTGCAGATGCTGGCGCGTGACCGTGGCGTCGAGGTCAAGATCAACGTCAACGTCAACGTGACCGAAGGGCCGCTCCAGGTGCTGGGCGATCGCGACGAACTGGTCCGGATCCTGGAGAATTTGGTTGAGAACGCGCTGAAATATGCCGCCTCGGGCAAACGTGTCGACATTGACCTGTCGCGCGTTTCGACTGCGAGCGGCGCTCAGGAAGCGCTTGTGACAGTGCGCGACTACGGACCCGGCATTGCGCCGGAACATCTGCCGCGACTCACCGAGCGGTTTTACCGTGTCGACGTCAAGGAAAGCCGCGAGCAGGGCGGGACCGGGCTCGGCCTCGCCCTTGTCAAGCACATCCTCAATCGCCACGGCGGCCGGATGACCATCACGTCCAATGTCGGACAGGGCGCGGCCTTCAACATTTATTTGCCGCTGGCCTAATCTCGTCCGCGAGATCGCTGCATTGCGGGACGCCAGGCGCGGAGAATGGCGCGGTCTGCAGGCCCGATTGCTTCGCATCCGCGGGTTAGACACAGACGCCTGCCGGCTTGCTCCGAATCAATCAAATATTTCAATGGCATGTGATGTCATCGAACCGTCATGGAACAGTCATAGAAGATTTGTGAGCGGTGGTTAGGGGACAGGTGCCAGAGGGTAGCCTCAAAGATGACAGATGAGGCGTTCGGCTGCCCCGCCGATCAGATCAACAGGAGAGACCTTTGAAGCTCACAACACTCGCCAGCGCGTTTGCGCTCGCGGCGACCGGATTCCTTATTGCCGGACACGCTGAAGCCCGCGACCAGATCCGCATTGTTGGATCATCCACGGTCTATCCGTTTACGACGGCCGTCGCCGAGCAATTTGGCAAGACCTCCGGTTCCAAGACTCCGGTCGTCGAATCGACCGGCACCGGCGGCGGCATGAAGCTGTTCTGCGCCGGAATTGGCGCCGAGCATCCGGACGCCACCAATGCCTCGCGCCGGATGAAAAAGAGCGAATACGAGCAGTGCCAGAAGAATGGCGTGAAGGACATCGTGGAACTGGCCGTCGGCTATGACGGCATCAGCGTCGCCCAGTCCAAGGCCGGCGCGCCGATGAAGCTGTCCCTTGGCGAATTGTTCCTGGCGCTCGCCAAGAACGTGCCCGGCAAGGACGGCAAGCTGATCCCCAATCCATACAAGAACTGGTCCGACATCAACAAGTCGCTGCCGAACATCAAGATCGAAGTGCTTGGTCCCCCGCCGACCTCCGGCACCCGTGACGCGCTGCACGAACTGCTGCTCGAGCATGGCGCGTTGTCGATCCCGGCCATGGCCACGCTTCGCAAGGCCGACAAGAAGGCTTTCGATACGGCCTGGAAGTCGCTCCGCGAAGACGGTGCCTACATCGAGGCTGGCGAGAACGACAACCTGATCGTCCAGAAGCTCGTCGCCAACAAGAACGCCTTCGGCATCTTCGGTTATTCCTTCCTGGAGGAAAACACCGCCAAGCTGCGGGGTGTTCCGCTCAACGGTGTCGTTCCGACCTATGAGAACATCGCCGAAGGCAAGTATCCCGGTTCGCGCGTGTTGTGGGTCTATGTGAAGATGCAGCATATCGGCGTGATCCCCGGCCTTGACAAGTTCATGGCCGAATACGTGTCCTCCAAGGCGATCGGCGAGGACGGCTATCTCAGCCGCAAGGGTCTTGTGACGCTGCCGAAAGCCGAAGCGGACAAGGTGCGCAAGTCGGTTATGGAAAAGAAGCCGATGGACAGCAAGCCGCTGTCCTGAGGCTGCGGATGCCATGCGGCCGCGCCGGGTTGTTCCGGCGTGGCCGCAAGGTTTCGCTATTTCAGGCCCGCCGAAGACACTCAATCTGCCAATAATATTTGAACGTACGGATTGGTCATGACGGCAATCTATTTCGGCGTACTCCTCGTTCTCATTGTCGTCGGATATCTGTTCGGGCGTTCACGTGCGGTCGCCGCGTCTCAAGCCGGCCATCTGCATTCGCGCCCGCCCTATCACGGCGCGTTCGTGGCGCTCGGCGTGCTGGTACCGATGATCGCCGTGTTTGCGATCGGCATTCCGGTCGCCGACCGGATCGTCAATGCCCAGACCATTGCCTCCTACGACCCCGGCTTTACCGGCGACGAACTTCAACGCGCCGCAGTACTGCGCGACATCAACGCGGTGGCGACCAACGACTTATTCCGGTCAGCCCACGCCGCAGCTCCAGCGTGCTGCTGAAACCTTTGTGTCGACCCGCTCCTATTCCAACTACCTGATCTTCGCGACCGGGGCGGTCTTCGGACTGCTTGGCGTGGCTTTCGGCCTGCGGTCGCTGTCGATGAATTTCCGAGCGCGCAACCATGTCGAACGGTTCGTGAAGGTCATTCTGTTTGCGAGCGCGACTGTCGCGGTGTTGACCACCATTGGCATCGTCTTTTCGGTTTTGTTCGAAACGGTTCACTTCTTCCAGAAAATATCTCCGATCGACTTCCTGTTCGGGCTGCAATGGAGCCCGCAGACGGCGATCCGCGCCGACCAGGTCGGCTCGTCCGGCGCCTTCGGCATCGTGCCGCTGGTGGTCGGGACATTGTTGATCACCGTGATCGCGATGGTGGTTGCTGGGCCGATCGGATTGTTCGCCGCGATCTACATGGCGGAATACGCAACGCCGCGCTTCCGCGCCTTTGCCAAGCCGCTGCTTGAAATTCTCGCCGGCATCCCGACGGTTGTTCTCGGCTTTTTTGCCGCCTTGTCGCTGGCTCCCTGGGTGCGCGACTTCGGCCAGATGCTCGGCCTGCACGTGGCTTCCGAAAGCGCGCTGGCTGCCGGTCTGGTCATGGGGATGATGATTATCCCGTTCGTTTCGTCCTTGTCGGACGACGTGATCAACGCGGTACCGCAATCGTTGCGTGACGGGTCCTACGCCATGGGCGCGACCAAGTCGGAGACGGTCAAAAAAGTTGTCCTGCCGGCTGCCTTCGCCGGCATTGTGTCCGCGCTGATGCTGGCGATCAGCCGTGCGGTCGGCGAGACCATGATCGTGGTCATGGCCGCCGGACTTGCCGCCAACCTGACGTTCAATCCGCTCGAGGCCGTTACGACCTTCACGGTCCAGATCAAGACCATCCTCGTGGGCGACCAGGAATTCGACAGCGCCAAGACGCTGGCCGCTTTCGCGCTCGGCTTCGTCCTGTTCTTCTTCACGCTGCTGTTGAACGTGATCGCCATGCAAATCGTCAAACGCTATCGAGAACAATATGACTGATGTTGCGATTCCGGGTATGCGGGCTCATGATGTGACCAGTGACGCCGCGCGTGCGCGGATCAGCGCACGGTACCGCAGCGAGCGGCGCTTCAAGGCCTATGGTCTGATCGCGATCGGTCTGACCGCGGTATTTCTGGTCGTGGTCATTGCCGATATCCTGGTCAAAGGTCTGCCGGCCTTCGTTCAGTATCGTTTGCTGTTCGATGTGAATGTCGCCCAGTCAGAGGTCGATCCCAGCGGATCGAAAAGCCCTGAGGCGATCCGCGGCGGCAATTATCAGGCGCTCGTTCGCGAACAACTGCGCAGTTTGTTTCCGGATGTGAAAGCACGTGCCGACCGTCGCAAGCTCGATGGCCTGCTATCCAGCGGCGCTGCGGACTTCTTGCGTGAACGTGTCGTTGCCGACCCTGGTTTGATCGGCCAGACCGTCAAGGTTCCGATCCTGCTGTCCGCTGACGCCGACCTTTATTATAAGGGATACGGAACGCCGATCGTCCGCCGCGAGGGAACCGGCACGGCGACGCCGAGCGGCACAAGTGGCGACATCACGATTACCAGCACCGCCGACGATTTCGCGCAGGCATTGGCCGCCATCAAGTCAAGAATGGCGCAACGCGCCCGGATCAGCCGCACCGAGGCCGACCGCGTTCGCGTCAGCATGCGGGCCATGGAGGCGACACAGGCCGAGCTTGAGCGCTCGCTCGCCGCCGCCAAGTCTGCCAACAATCCGGCGCAGGTTGCGGTTCTGGAAACCCGCATTGCCAGCCACGCCGCGGACCTCAAGAGCCTGACCGCGCGGGTCGCGGAACTCGACGCGCGGGCTGCAGGCGAGCAGGCCCAATCCGATCAGACCAAGGCCGCCGAGACCCTGACCAACACCTTGCCCAGCTATCTGGTCGCGATTGACGGGGGACTGGTCAAGGTGACGGAATTGTCCGCTAACCGAATATCGGGAAGCGTTATACTGCCGCTGACATCGACCGCAGCCGCCGGGCCGGGCAGCTGGAAATTGGTGACCTATGAGACCCCTGCAGTCCAACCGCCGCCTCGGCGACCGGGAAGTCGCCTGGCTCGAGCACCTGAAATCGATGGGGCTGGTCGAGCGTTCGTTCAACTGGATGTTCTTTACCGCCGGCGACAGCCGCGAGCCGGAACTTGCCGGTATTCGTGGCGCCCTGTTTGGTTCGGCCTTGACCCTGTTCGTGACGCTCATCCTGTGCTTGCCGATCGGCGTCGCAGCCGCCATCTATCTTGAAGAATTCGCGCCCAAGAACCGTGTTACCGAGTTGATCGAGGTCAACATCAACAACCTTGCAGCGGTGCCTTCGATTGTGTTCGGCCTGCTCGGGCTCGCGGTGTTCTTGAATTTCTTCGGGCTACCGCGCTCGGCGCCGCTGGTCGGAGGGTTGGTGCTCGCCCTGCTGGTGCTGCCGACGATCATCATTGCCTCGCGTGCGGCGTTGAAAGCCGTTCCGCCTTCCATCAAGGAGGCCGCCCTCGGTGTCGGCGCGTCCGAACAGCAGGCGATCTTCCACCACGTCCTGCCGTTGGCGATGCCCGGTATCATGACCGGAACGATCATCGGAATGGCCCACGCCCTTGGAGAGACCGCGCCTTTGCTGATGATTGGCATGGTCGCATTCATCGTCGAGGTGCCGACCAGCATCACGGACGCGGCCACCGTGCTTCCGGTCCAGATCTTTCTCTGGTCGGATCTGCCGGAAATTGCCTTTCAGTCCAAGACCGCGGCCGCGATCATTGTGCTGTTGCTCTTTCTCTTCGTCATGAATGGAACGGCGATCGTGCTTCGGAGACGATTCGAACGCCGTTGGTAAGCGGCCAAAGCGGGAGATAAATGGAATGAACTCAATGGTTCAAGTGGATACGACCCCGCCGGCCGCCCTTGCGGGGGCTATGGCGGAGGGGGCTGCGGCGTTGGCCGATCATCCGATCAAGGTTGTTGCCCGCGACGTGAATGTCTTCTACGGCGAGAAGCACGCGCTGTTCGGAGTGGATCTCGATATCCCGGAGAAGTCGGTCACGGCATTGATCGGACCATCCGGCTGCGGAAAATCAACGTTCTTGCGTTGCATCAACCGCATGAACGACACGATTTCGATCTGCCGGGTCACCGGCAAGATTGAGATCGAGGGGCGTGACATCTACGATCCCAGTCTGGATGTCGTGCAATTGCGGGCGAGTGTCGGCATGGTCTTTCAAAAGCCCAATCCGTTCCCGAAGTCGATCTATGAAAACATCGCCTATGGCCCGCGCATTCACGGGCTCGCCAGCAGCAAGGCCGAGCTCGATGAGATCGTCATGTCGAGCTTGCGGCGCGCCGGGCTCTACGAAGAGGTCAAGGACCGGCTCAACGATTCCGGCACCGGCCTCTCCGGTGGTCAACAGCAGCGCCTGTGCATCGCCCGCGCCATCGCGGTCAGCCCGGAAGTCATTCTGATGGACGAGCCCTGTTCCGCGCTCGATCCGATCGCGACTGCCAAGATCGAGGAATTGATGGATGAATTGCGGGAAAACTTCACCATCATTATCGTGACCCATTCGATGCAACAGGCCGCGCGCGTTTCGCAGCAGACTGCGTTTTTCCACCTAGGCTATCTGGTGGAGAAAGGCCCGACTGAAAAGATCTTTACAAATCCGACCGACCGACGGACCCAGGACTATATTACAGGTCGCTTCGGCTGACGCCGTCGGCCGGAATGATGAGGATGCCGGATATGGCAGACATGACAGAACACACCGCGAAGGCTTTTGATGTCGATCTGCAAGAGATTATGCGGATGGTCGCTGAAATGGGCGGCCTGGCCGAGAAAGCCGTCGCCGATGCCAGCGATGCCCTGACTCGGCGCGATCCCGACCTTGGCCGGCGCGTCACGGCGAGTGATGGCGCGATCGATGTTCTCCAGAACGAAATCGAGCAGAAATCCGTGCTGACGATTGCACGGCGCCAGCCGATGGCGATCGACCTGCGCGAGATTGTCGGCGCCCTGCGGGTCGCCAACGATCTTGAACGGATCGGCGATCTTGCCAAAAACAACGCCAAGCGGATCCCCGAACTCGACGGCGAATTCCATCCCAATAGCCTGATCCGTGGCGTTCAGCATATCGCTTCGGTGGCGTTGCGGCAGCTCAAGAATGTGCTCGATGCCTATGCCAGCCGCGACGTCGTTGCCGCGATGCAGGTTTGGAAGAGCGACGAGGAAGTCGACGCGCTGTGCACGTCGCTGTTTCGCGAACTCCTCACCTACATGATGGAAAATCCGCGCAACATCACGTTCTGCATCCACCTCATGTTTTGTGCCAAGAACCTCGAGCGTGTTGGCGATCATGCCACCAACATCGCCGAGACCATTTACTACATTGTTGAAGGCCAGCCGATGACGGATGAACGGCCGAAAGGCGATACCACGGTTCTGTCTGTCATGACGGCGGAGAGATAGGCGAGGCGGGCCATGACTGCTCGTATCCTGATCGTTGAGGATGAAGAGGCGCTGACGCTGTTGCTGCGTTATAATTTGGAAGCCGAAGGCTACCAGGTTGATAATGTGGCGCGCGGTGACGACGCCGATACCCGGCTCAAGGAAGGCTTACCCGACCTGGTGATCCTGGATTGGATGCTGCCGGGGCTTTCCGGCATTGAACTCTGCCGCCGGCTGCGCGCGCGGTCGGACACCCAGAGCCTGCCGATCATAATGTTGACGGCCCGTGGCGAGGAGAGCGAGCGCATCCGCGGTCTCGCCACCGGGGCGGACGATTATATCGTCAAGCCGTTTTCCGTCCCCGAACTGGTCGCCCGCGTACGTGCGCTGTTGCGGCGCTCAAACCCTGAGCGCGTCGCCATGGTGCTGAGCCTGGGCGAGATCGAACTTGATCGCGAGAAGAAGCGGGTCTCCCGCAGCGGCGGCGCCATCGACCTCGGCCCGACTGAATTCCGCCTGCTTGAATTCCTGATGGAGCGTCCCGGCCGCGTGTTTACCCGCGAGCAATTGCTCGATGGGGTCTGGGGCAGCGACGTCTATATCGATGAACGCACGGTCGACGTCCACGTCGGCCGCCTCCGCAAGGCTCTCAACAACGGGCAGCGCAGCGATCCGATCCGCACCGTCCGTGGTGCCGGCTACGCGTTCGACGACCGCTTCGGAAAATCCGCCTGAATTCTCTTCGGTGGCTTGAGACCTGCGTCGGAACCGACGACGACAACGTGGTCGGCCGCCAACCGTCAGCCATCGCTATTTTCAGAACATTTCCAGGCGAAATGGAATCCGGTTCGCCGTCCGAAAATACAAGAAAATTGAGAGATGGAGCGCTTCCACGCCTCCATCTAAATTGAAAGCGCTTTAGCCGCGGTTGTTGCGCCGGTCCCGCCGCCGATCCGATGGCGGCTGGTAGGCGATCCGGGAATGATACGCGCAATACGGCAGGCTGCCGATGGTGTTGCCGCCGCAGAAGAAGAAATCTTCCGCCCCGGGATCGCCGATCGGCCAATGGCAGGTCGCCTCGGTCAATTCCAGAATGGTCCGGCGCTGCCCGATCGGAATGACGTTTTCGACCGGCGCGGGATCGGCCTCGATGTCGTATTCAAAGGCCTGTGCCAGCGCGGTGTTGCCGCGAACCGCCGGGCGCGAGATCCGCATGATCTGCGACGCCGACCGCGGTTTGCGCTGCCGTGGCGCGCTGCTGGACGGGCTCTTGGCCCGTCCGGACAGGCCGAGCCGGTGAACCTTGCCGATGACGGCGTTGCGCGTGATCCCGCCCAACTCGGCCGCGATCTGGCTCGCGGACAAGCCGTCCGTCCAGAGCTTCTTCAAGAGTTCGACCCGCTCATCGGTCCATGACATGAGCTTAATCCCCCTCAGCAAACCGGTGGGGCGGGGCATGATGGCCAATTCCGCCTCAGACGGAATCCCTCAACCTCGCCCGGCAGCCGTCCTGGCCGCCGACGCAACGCTGCGCTACCGATACTCAGATAACAGTCCGCCGCACGAAATGTCGTATCTGACAGAAGAAACGCTACAATATGACGGGAGTCAGGCGCAAGAGTCCCCGTCTGCCGGGCTTACGCGCGTCCACATGTTCCTGCCCGGCGACTCCGTTCATCAACAGGGACAGGCGGCGAAACTTCCGGTGGCTCTTGAGTTGACACCCCACCGACCACAAATAGTATAAGGTCGTATGCCGTCCGGAGGGGCGGCATATTTCATTTTTGCATGTTTTTCACACCACGCGGAACGCGCCGTGAACTCACATCTTTTGCCGACCTATGCCCGTGTCGACCTTGCTTTTGAGCGGGGGGAGGGCGCTTGGCTGACCGCGACCAACGGCGAGCGTTACCTGGACTTTACGGCTGGCGTTGCGGTCAATTCTCTTGGTCACGCCCATCCGCACCTGGTGGCGGCGTTGACCGAGCAGGCCGGCAAGGTCTGGCATGTCTCCAACCTGTTCCGGATCCCGGAAGCCGAGCGGCTGGCCGAACGGCTCTGCGCCCTCAGCTTCGCCGACCGGGTGTTTTTCTCCAATTCCGGCGCCGAGGCGATGGAGTGCGCCATCAAGATGGCGCGCAAATATCATGCGGTCAGCGGCGCGCCCGATCGGTTCCGCATCATCACCTACGAGGGCGCCTTCCACGGCCGGACCCTGGCGACGCTCGCCGCCGGCGGTCAGAAGAAGTATCTGGACGGCTTCGGGCCGGTGGTGGAGGGCTTCGATCAGGTGCCGTTCGCCGATCTGGAAGCCACGAAGAAGGCGATCGGGGAGGCAACCGGCGCCATTCTGATCGAGCCGGTCATGGGCGAAGGCGGCGTGCGGGTGGTGCCACCGGCGTTCCTGCGGGCGTTGCGCGAACTGTGCGATCAGCGCGGGCTGCTGCTGGTGTTCGACGAAGTGCAGGCCGGCATGGGCCGCTGCGGCGAACTGTTCGCCTATCAGCGCGCCGGAGTTGAACCCGACATCATGGCGCTCGCCAAGGCGCTCGGTGGCGGCTTTCCGGTTGGCGCATGCCTGGCGACGGAGGAGGCTGCCAAGGGCATGACGCCCGGCACGCACGGCTCGACCTTCGGCGGCAATCCGCTGGCGATGGCGGCCGGCAATGCCGTGCTCGATGTCATGACCGCGCCCGGCTTCTTCGACCATATGCATGAGACGGTGCTGCTGCTCAAACAGCGGCTGGCCGAAATCAAGGATCGCTATCCGACCGTCATCGCCGAGATCCGCGGCGAGGGCATGCTGATGGGTATGCGTGCCGTGATCCCCTGCGGCGAACTCGTCGAGCGGTTGCGCGCCGAAAGGCTGCTCACCGTTGCGGCCGGCGACAACGTCGTGCGCCTGCTGCCGCCGCTGATCATCGGTGAACAAGAGGTCGCCGAGGCAATCGCGCGCATCGATCGGGCGTGCGCGCGCATCGTGCAGGAACAGACCGGGCCGCAAAAGGGAGCGGCGGAATGAGTGGTGGTGACCTGCGGCACTTTCTCGACCTGAGCGATATCCCGCGCGACCAGCTGCACGGCATCGTCGCGGCGAGCCGTGCCATGAAGGCGCACCGCCGGGCCGGCAAGGGCGGCGCCGACGGCCCGCTTGCCGGCAAGATGCTGGCGATGATTTTCGAGAAGCCGTCGACCCGCACCCGCGTGTCGTTTGACGTGGCGATGCGTCAACTCGGCGGCGATACCATCATGCTGACCGGCCAGGAAATGCAGCTCGGCCGCGGCGAGACCATCGCCGACACCGCACGCGTCTTGTCGCGTTATGTCGATGCCATCATGATCCGCATCCTCGATGCCGATGAACTGCAGCAGCTTGCCCGTCACGCCACGGTGCCCGTGATCAACGGCCTGACGCGGCGGTCCCATCCGTGTCAGGTGATGGCCGACGTTATGACCTTCGAAGAGCATCGCGGGTCGATCGAAGGACGCATTGTCGCCTGGACCGGCGACGCCAACAACGTGCTGGCGTCCTGGATGCATGCCGCCGAGCGGTTCCAGTTCGAATTGCGGGTCGCAACGCCGCCGGAGCTTGCTCCGAAAAAATGGATGCTCGACTGGGCCAAAAAGTCCGGCGCGGCGATCGCGATCGGCGGGGATCCCGACGCGGCGGTGGAGAATGCCGATTGCGTCGTCACCGACACCTGGATGTCGATGGGCGATCGCGGTGTCGAGCGGCGTCACAACCTGCTCAAGCGCTATCAAGTCAACTCCCGGCTGATGGCGCGGGCAAAGCCTGATGCCCTGTTCATGCACTGCCTGCCTGCGCATCGCGGCGACGAAGTGACTGACGATGTCATCGACGGGCCGCAATCGGTCGTTTTTGACGAGGCGGAAAACCGGCTGCATGCCCAGAAGGGCATCCTGGCGTGGTGTCTGCACGCGGATGGCCCATGACGGATATCGGCATTCCCGTTCGCGCGCCCGCGACCCTGTCGGCCGATGACTCGATTTTGCCGTTCGCGGTCGACGCCTTGGACCTGCGCGGCCGCGTCGTTCGTCTTGGACCTGCGGTCGATACCATCCTGAACACGCACGATTACCCGGCGCCGGTCACCAAGCTGCTGGGCGAAGCGATCGTCCTGACGGTATTGCTGGGTTCGTCGCTGAAGTTCGACGGTCGCTTCATCCTGCAGACCAAGACCGACGGGCTGGTCCGCATGCTGGTGGTTGATTTTACCACGCCGGGATCGGTGCGCGCCTGCGCGACCTTCAACCGTGACAAGGTGGAAGCGGCGATCGCCGCTGGGCAGGACGACGACGCGACCATGCTCGGGCGCGGTCATCTCGCCATGACCATCGATCAGGGGCCGGACATGAGCCGATACCAGGGCCTGGTCGCGCTCGACGGCAACACCCTGGAAGAGGCCGCGCACGAGTATTTCCTCCGCTCCGAGCAGATCCCGACGCGCGTACGGCTCGCGGTCGGCGAAGAATTGGTGCTCGGCGGCGAGGGCGGCACCCGCCATCGCTGGCGCGCCGGCGGCATCCTGCTCCAGTTTCTGCCGCGCGCGCCGGAGCGCGCCCGCGTGCCCGATCTTGATCCGGGCGACGCGCCGGAAGGCATCGCGCCGCATGTCGTGCCGGAGGACGATGCCTGGGTCGAGGGCCGCGCCTTGATCGACACGGTAGAGGATGTCGAACTGATCGATCCCGACATCTCGAGCCGAGCGGCTGCTGTACCGGCTGTTCCACGAGCGCGGCGTGCGGGTGTTCGAGAGCCAGAACATCGCGGCGAAATGTTCCTGTTCGCGCCAGGGGGTCGGCGACGTGCTGAAAAGCTTTCCGCTCGATGACCGCCGGGACATGATTGAGAACGGTGTCATCACCGTGACCTGCGAGTTCTGCAGCGCGCGTTACGTGTTCCCGCCTGAAGAAATCATCGACGCCGAATAGGATCGGTATCCTGGCCGGTTGCCGGCCGCGCCACGGGCAGCCGTCCGATTGCAGGGCGTTGCATTGCGACTATCACACGCGCTCCGGACAATACGGAAACGGTCTGGCGACTGCCCGTGACGCTTTCAAACGGCGGCGCTCCAAACGAATCGCATGACGGTCTTGCCGATATGTTTGTTTACACAGCGTCGGCGCGCCGGTAATTCTGTCTGTAGCGATATATCTCCACGTCCAATCTTCGTAAGTTTTGCGGCTCCATCGTCTTGCGGCCAAGGCCTTTGCCTGATCGCGGCCGTTCGCGGGTGGCCACACCTTGTGACGATTGGGGCTGCAACAAGTTATAATGACGTTGGCGGGAAGGATGCCCATGGACGCTTATCAGTATGCGCGCGCGGTACCGGTCGAGGAAGGCTTCGACGTCATGGTTGCCGGTGGCGGTCCGGCCGGCACGGCCGCAGCGGTTTGTGCGGCACGCCGCGGCGCAAAGGTTCTGCTGGTCGAGGCGACAGGATGCCTGGGCGGCATGTCGACGTCCGGCCTCGTCAATACGTTTGGACCGATGGGTGACGGCACCAAGGCGCTGGTCGGCGGCTTCACACTGGAATTGATTGAGGAAATGTATGAGCGCGGCTTCCTCGGCCCGGAGGTGACGCCGGAATATTGGATCACCCACTACAACCGCTGGATCCCGTTCGACTCGGAAGGTTTGAAGCGCCTGCTGGACGAGTACTGCGTGAATGCCGGCGTCGAGATTCGCTACTTCACCCGCGTGATCGACGCCGACACGGACGGGTACAAGGTCAATGGCACCATCATCAGCAACATCGAAGGACTGCGCTTCATCAAAGCCAAGACCTTCATCGACGCCACCGGTGACGCGGTCCTGGCTGCCGCCTGTGACGTTCCCTGCAAGATTGCCGGCCGCGACTGGCCCCACGCGCCGGCTACGGTTTGCGCGACCTTCAGTGGGATCAACTGGGATCATCCGGCCTACAACACCAATCGTGGCACCGATGCCGTGCGCGAAAAGGTCAAGCAAGAATACCTGCCGCAGGCCAACGCCGACGGCCATTTCACCCATCCCGACCATTTCATCGCCGGCATGAAAAAGATTGGCGCCGTGACCGGCAATCTCAATGGCGGCCACATCTACGAACTTGACGGTCTCAACGTTCGCAGTCTCTCCGACGGCATGATCTATGGCCGCAATCTCGCCGTCGAATATATGGAATTCTATCGCAAATACGTTCCGGGCTGTGAGCGCATTGAACTGGCGGCGACGTCTCCCGTCATGGGCGTGCGCGATACCCGGCGCATCATCGGCGAATTTGAGCTCACGATTGAGGACTACAGGTCCGCCCGCCAATTCCCCGATCAGGTCGCGGTCTACAACCGGCCCGCGGACGTGCACTCAACCAATGCGTCAAAGGAAGAATACGAGGCGTTCATGCGCAAGATGCACGGCGACGGCAAGTTGCCGCGCGGCGCCTGCGTCGGCATTCCCTACAGCATTCTGGTTCCGAAGGACTGGGAGAATCTCTGGGTCGCCGGGCGCTGTCATTCCAGCGATACCGAGGTGCACGGCTCGATCCGCGCCCAGTCCGCCGCCTTCATGATGGGGCAGGCCGTTGCCAACGCCGCCTTGCAATCAATCGCGACCGGCCAGCCGGCCTGCGATCTCGATACCGAGGAACTGGTTCTGTCGTTGCGCGCGGCCGGCTCCTACCTGCCGCAACCGACGCTCAGCAAGACGATGACCCGGTCCGGCTGACGCTCACGGACAGGCCGGCAGGTTTCTGTCGGCCAGGCGCCTGTTTCTGTTCATGGCGAAAGTGCGTACCCGCAGATGCGATAAAACAAAAATTAGAACGCTTTCATGGCCCCACAAGACCTGGAAGCATGTGAGGAGAGCTTCATGTCCGATAAATCCAGACGGCCCGCAAAGGTGCCGGTTGCGCTTGCTGCCGCTGCGGTATTGGCATTGGCGCTCAACGCTCGTCCGGCTTTGGCGACAGACTTCTATGCCGGCAAGTCGGTCGACGTAGTGATCGGTACAGGCGTTACCGGTGGGTTCAATATATATGCGCGGCTGATCGGGCGGCATATCGGGCGCTACCTTCCCGGCGAACCGACGATTGTGCCGAAGAACATGCCCGGCGCTGGAAGCGCAATCGCCGGAGGCTATCTGTTCCGGACCGCGCCCAAGGACGGGACCGTCATCGGGGCGCTGATGCCGAATGCGATTCTCGGCCAGTTGCTCGACGCGCATCTCAAGGTGCGGTTCGATCCGCGAAAGTTTCAATATCTGGCGGGCGCCGAGCATGGCACGCGCGTGTGCATGACCATGCAAAATTCCAAGATCAAGACCTACGATGATGCGCTCAAGCAGAAGGCCATCATCGGGGCGACCGCGGCCGGTGGCTCCACCCGCGATTATGCCGCCTGGCACAAGAACGCAACCGGTGCGAAATTCGAGATTGTCAGCGGCTACAAGGGGCCTGGCGACCTGTTTCTGGCAATGGAGCGGGGCGAAATCGACGGCATCTGCGGCCTGGACTGGACGGCGCTCAAATCGCAGAAGCCGGAATGGATACGCGACAAGAAACTGAACATCCTGGTTCAGGATGGCATCGACCCGGAACCCGAACTGACCGCGATGGGGGTTCCGCAGCCGTGGAAGTACATCAAGGATCCGATCGACCGCAAAGCGGTAGAACTGGTCGTCGGCTTCCAACAGGCGTTCGGCAAGGCCTATCTGGCGCCCCCCGGCACGCCGCCCGAGCAGGTCAAGATCCTACGCAAGGCGTTCAGCGAAGTGCTGCGCGACAAGGGCTTGCTGAAAGACGCCAAGCAGGTGCGCGTGGTGATCGCGCCGCAATCCGGCGAGGACATCCAGCGGGTGGTGAACGCGCTCTACGCCGCCCCGCCTGAGGTCATCCAGCGGGTCAAGACGCTGGTGACGCCGTAGCGCTTTTTGCGGGACGAAGTCGGTCCGGCTGGCGGTCCCCGGTGGCCGGACAATCACGAATTGTTTTTTGTTGAAACGCCGCGGCGGTCAACGCGGGTCGCGAGTTTGCCGCAATCCTTGCGCATCGAGGCGTTGTTGACAGCCGAGCAGTCAGTTGATTGTCCGTGCGGTATTGGGTGCGTCGAGCGAGAAGGCCGGAATGTCGACGTCGAACGACCGGCCGCCAGCGCTAGTCATGCCGTAGCTGCCGGTCATGAAGCCCGAGGACGTCGGCAGGGGCACGCCGCTGGTATATTCGAACTTTTCACCTGGTTTGAGCATCGGCTGCTCGCCGACCACGCCGGCGCCGCGGACCTCCTGCAGTCGGCCGAGTGCATCGGTGATACGCCAATGGCGGGTCTTGAGTTGGACCGTTTCGGTGCCGCGATTGCTGATGGTGATGGTGTAGGCCCAGAAGAAATAGTTGTTCTCCGGCGAGGACCGGTCCGGCAGGAAGCGCGGTGTCACGGACACTTCAATCGCGTGGGTAACGGCGAGATAATTGTTCATTCCAATTCCACTCTTATGCGCGGGCGAAACGAAACGACCCGCAATCTCCGGATCAGTTCATGTCGCGAGCCAGATCCCGGCCACCGCCCTTGTTCCGGCGGCGCGCCCAGATCGAACCAATCGTGTTGAAGATTATGCCAGATCACGCCCAGGTGCTACGATCGCCGAAGCTGGTTTCTGGTTGCGCCATACCGCATTGAATTGAATTCGAACATAAAACCTTACTGGAAAGTCTGCCACCCAATGGCGTCACCGACCCTCCGCGCTGAACGTGATGTGCGTCTGGATCTGTTCCGCGGTATTGCGCTCTGGTTCATTTTCCTGGATCACGTGCCGCGCAATATCGTCAGCTGGATTACCGTGCGCAATTACGGGTTCAGCGACGCGACCGAGATCTTCATTTTCATCTCCGGCTATACCGCCGCCTTTGTCTACGGCAAGGCCATGGCCGACCGCGGCTTTGTCATCTCCGGCGCGCGGATTCTCAAGCGCGCCTGGCAGATCTATATCGCGCATATGATGTTGTTTCTCATTTATATGGCGGAAATTTCCTATGTCGCGGCAAGTTTTCAAAACCCGCTTTATCCGGAAGAAATGAATATTGGCGGCTTTCTGCAGCAGCCCGACGTGACGATCATTCAAGCGCTGCTGCTGAAATTCAGGCCGGTGAACATGGATGTTCTGCCGCTCTACATTGTGCTGCTGATGTTCTTTCCGCCGGTGTTGTGGCTGTTGCTGCGGCGGCCGTCATTGGCGCTGGGATTGTCCGCGCTCATGTATGCGCTGACCTGGCGGTTCGGTTGGAACCTGCCGACGTATCCGCGCGGCGTCTGGTATTTCAACCCCTTCGCCTGGCAGCTGCTGTTTGTGTTCGGCGCGTGGTGCGCCTTGGGCGGTGCCAAACGGCTGTCAAAACTGGTGCAGTCTCCGTTTACCATGGCAGCCGCCATAGCCTATTTGATCTTTGCGTTCCTGATCGTCCTGACCTGGCACATTCCGTCCTTGGGAATCTATGTCCCGCAATGGCTCAAGGCAGTCATTTATCCGGTCAACAAGACGAACCTGGATGTCCTGCGATTCGCGCATTTCCTGGCCCTGGCGGTTCTGGCCGTGCGTATCCTGCCGCGCGATTGGCCCGGGCTGAAATCGCCCTGGTTGCAGCCGGCCATCGTCTGCGGGCAGCATTCCCTTGCGATCTTTTGCCTCGGTGTCTTCCTGGCCTTCGCCGCTTACTTCGCGATGATCGAGATTTCATCCCAATTCTGGATGCAGTTTGTGGTGAGTGCGGTTGGAATTGCCATCATGATTGCAGTCGCCAAGGTTTTGGCGTGGTACAAGTCAGTGGAGGGGCGCAAACCGGCACCGGTCGCAAAATCTCCGGACGCCGACCTTGCGGGAGGCGACGTATGAGGGCTCTCTTGGCATTGGGTCTGGTCGCGCTGACGTTCGTCGGCACCGTGCGTGCGGAAGACCCGCAAAACTGCGCGTTCCCGAACCATTTATTGTTTGGCGACAAGGAGTTGCCGCACGTCACGGAGGCGGTCGAAAAGACCCGGCGCCTGGACATTCTGATCGTCGGGACCGCCTCATCGGCACCGGTCCGCAATGCCGCTTTTCAGACCTATCCGGCGCGGCTCGAGGCCTCGCTGACGAGCCGCCTGAAGGGCGTCGCCGTCAAGGTCGTCGTTCAGGCCAAGGCCCGCCAGACCACCGCCATGATGGTGAAACAATTCAAGGGATGGCTCACGGCGGAAAAGCCCGCTTTGGTGATCTGGCAGACCGGCACCGTCGATGCGATCCGCCAGACCCTCCCGGCCGACTTCAATGATGCGCTTGACGAAGGGCTCCTCGCCATTCAACTTGGTGGGGCCGATGCGATCTTGATGAACATGCAGTATAGCCCGCGGACGGAAATCGTCTTCGATATCGATCCCTACGCTGACAACATGCGGTGGGTGGCGCAGCAGCACGACGTACCGCTGTTCGACCGCCTATCGATCATGCAGCACTGGAGCGACGTCGGTACGTTTGACCTTTCGAAAGCCGGCCGCGACCTGAAGACCGCGAGGGATGTGCACAACTGCCTCGGTCAGGCCTTGGCGACCATGATCATCGTTGCGGCAGGACTTCAATCATTCGAAACCAAGACGCCGCAATGAGGCGAATGCCCGGTAACCCACCATGATATCCGAATGTTGCTCCCTTGGCCGAAAGGCCGCCGCCTGGGCTGCTGTTCTTGTCGCCTTGGGGCTCGTTCCGGCCAGCGCTGAAGCGCCGGTCGTCATGCAGCCGCGGGGAACGCCGTCGCCCCCGACCGTGACCGCAACGGCGCTGCCACGCAATTGTGCGATACCGGAAAGTGTCGCGCGTTTTGAAATTTCGCTTGATCGCGTCGGCCATCGGCTCGCCGCCGGCGCTCCTATTCGAATTGTTGCTATCGGCTCCTCCTCGACTGCGGGAAGCGGCGCCAGCAGCCGGGCGGCG
The DNA here is from genome assembly GCA_963806815.1 of uncultured Alphaproteobacteria bacterium. Lineage (GTDB taxonomy): Bacteria > Pseudomonadota > Alphaproteobacteria > Rhizobiales > Xanthobacteraceae > CAWDZJ01. The sequence goes on from CAWDZJ010000020.1 coordinate 112,690, forward strand.
AATTATCCCAGCCGTCTCGCCGCCGCCCTGCGCCAGGCATGGCCGGGCCGTTCGATCACGGTCTTGAATCGCGGCGTCGGCGGCGAGGTTGCCGCCGACATGCTGCGCCGCTTTCAAACGGACGTGATTGCCGAACGGCCGGACCTGGTGCTCTGGCAGGTCGGTACCAACGCCGTGCTGCGCGATCGCGCGCTACGGCCCCAGGCATTGTTGCTTCACGAGGGCATTCGCCAGGTGAGAGCGACCGGCGCGGATATCGTTCTCATCGATCCGCAATTCGCCCCTAAGGTGACGGCCAAGCCGGACGCTTCGGTCATGCTCGGCTTGATCTCCAGCGCGGCGACGGAAGAAAATATTGCGCTGTTTCGCCGTTTCGATCTCATGCGCCATTGGCGCGATCAACTCGGCATGCCGCTTGACAGCTTTCTGTCACCGGACGGGCTGCACATGAACGACTGGAGCTACGCCTGCGTGGCCAAGGCCCTGGCGAATGCGATCGTCGAGGCGGCAACGCGCCAGCCGATCCGCTCCGCCACGCCGCTGTCGGCTTCGGCGCCGCAGTCGGTTCAGGCAACCTCGCAGCGACGCCGGCGGCCGGCGCCGTAACCCACAAGACCGGATTGTCAGGCCTCATCGAGTGCCGTCAGCACGTCCTCGATTATATCGTCGCGATGTTCCAATCCGCAGGACAGCCGCACCAAGCCGTCGCTGATGCCAAGTTCCGCGCGCGCTTCCGGCGTCAGCCGCTGATGCGTCGTGGTCGCCGGATGGGTGATCAGGCTCTTGGCATCGCCCAGATTGTTGCTGATGCCGACGACGCGCAACGCGTCCTGGAAACGGAAGGCCGCCGGCTTGCCGCCGGCAATCTCAAAAGCCAGCAGCGTTGACCCCGCCTTCATTTGTTTGCGGATGATTGCCGCTTGCGGATGATCGGCCCGGCCGGGATAGATCAGGCGGGTAATTTTTGGATGGTCCGCGAGCACGTCCGCGACGGCCGCTGCGGTGGCGGTCTGCTCCTTCACCCGCACCGACAAAGTCTCCAGGCCCTTGAGCAGGATCCAGGCATTGAACGGCGAAATTGACGGGCCGGTCTGCCGGATCAACTGATGAACGTTCTTCTGGATGAAGTCCTCCGAGGCCAGAATGACACCGCCGAGGCAGCGGCCCTGGCCGTCGATATGCTTGGTCGCCGAATAGACCACGCAGTCGGCACCGAGCGCCAGCGGGCTTTGAAACAGCGGCGTGGCAAAGACGTTGTCGACCACCAAGGTCGCCCCGGCCTCGTGCGCGATCTCGGCGACGGCCGCGATGTCGATGACTTCCAGGGTGGGGTTGGTCGGACTTTCCAGAAAGAACGTCTTGGTGTTGGGCTGGACCGCTTGTTGCCACTGGTCGAGGTCGGCACCGTCGACCAGGGTCGAGGTGATACCGTAGCGCGGCAGGTAGTCCTCCACGACATAGCGGCAGGAGCCGAACAGCGCCTTGGCGGCAACCACGTGATCGCCGGCACGCAATTGGCCCATCACCGCCAAGGTGACCGCCGCCATTCCGGTCGCCGTCGCGCGCGCGGCTTCCGCGCCTTCCAGCGCGGCCATGCGATCCTCGAACATGGCGATCGTCGGATTGCCGTAGCGGGTATAGATGAAGCCGGGTTCTGTTCCCTTGAAGCGCGCCTCGGCGGAGGCGGCATTCTCGTAGAGATAGCTCTGCGTCAGGAACAGCGCTTCGGAGATCTCGCCAAACGGGGAGCGGGTGGTACCGGCGTGGACGAGGCGGGTTTCCGGGCGGAATTTGCGATCGGCGGACACGGACATCAGGGCCTCCTTTGCCCAATAAAAAACCCGGCCGGATCATGCCGAAGGCCGGGCTCACGTGTCCCCGGCCTTTTAGCGATTTGTTTTACGTGGCTGCAAGCCGGCCGGCTCAAATGACCACGGGATAAATGGGCTCATACGCGGCCTCCGGCTTTCCGTCAAGCGGGCCATCGGCTAGAGACCGAAGGAGGCGATTGCTGGCCCCGGGCGGCCAGCAAGGCAAGCGGGGTAAAGCCACATCGTGCCGCTGAAATTCGCCATCGACGACCGGGGCATATTGCCGGACCGGATGATCGCGGCACTGGCCGCCAGCGGCGCGATTTTGCCGTCCTATGACTTTGTCGAGGATCAGATCCAGCCGGCGAGCCTCGACCTGCGTCTCGGCGAGGTCGCCTACCGCGTGCGCGCAAGCTTCCTGCCCGGACCGCGCACCACCGTCGCCGAGCGTATCGACGAACTGAAGCTGCACGAGATCGCGCTGTCCGACGGCGCGGTGCTGGAAACCGGCTGCGTCTACATCGTGCCGTTGCTTGAGAGCCTGGCGCTGCCGGACACCATCGCGGCGGCGGCCAACCCTAAGAGTTCGACCGGCCGGCTCGACGTCTTCACCCGCGTCATCGCCGACGAGACCCGCGGCTTCGATCGCGTCGATGCCGGCTATCACGGTCCGCTCTATGCCGAGATCAGCCCGCGCACCTTCCCGGTCCTGGTGCGCGAAGGCTCCCGCCTGTCCCAGATCCGTTTCCATCACGGCCATGCCGTGCTCGACGGCGAGGCCCTGCGCGCGCTGCATGCGCGCGAGCGGCTGGTCGACGATGACGCCGCCGATGTCGCGCGAGGGCATCGGCGTCAGCATCGATCTCGCCGGGCCCGGTCCCGGCCGCCCGGTCGGCTACCGCGCCAAGCGCCATACCGGCCTAATCGATGTCGAGCGCCGCGCCGGCTACGACGTGGCCGAATTCTGGGAGCCGATCACGGCGCGCGCCGATGCCAGCCTGATCCTCGATCCGGACGAGTTTTACATCCTGGCCTCGAAGGAAGCCGTGCAGGTGCCGCCGGACTATGCCGCCGAGATGGTGCCGTTCGATCCCCTGGTCGGCGAATTCCGCGTTCACTATGCCGGCTTCTTCGATCCCGGCTTCGGCTATGCCGGCGCCGGCGGACGCGGCGCGCGCGCGGTGCTGGAAGTGCGCTCGCGCGAAGTGCCGTTCATCCTGGAGCACGGCCAGACCGTCGGCCGGCTGGTCTATGAGCGGATGCTGGCACGCCCCGACCAGCTCTACGGCCAGGGCATCGGCTCCAACTATCAGGCTCAGGGCCTGAAACTCTCCAAGCACTTCCGGGTTTGAACGCGGATTACGCCGCCGGCTCCCGGACCGGGCCTTCGATCCGCTGGCGCAGCGCGGAGATTTCCGCGCGCAAGGCCTTGATCTCCTCGACCAGCGGCGTGGCCTCTTCGTGGATCATGTCGCGTTCGGCGGCGCGCTCCTCCTCCGCCACCTTCTCGTGCTCGGTCTGCATCGCGTTGACCACGATGCCGATGAACAGGTTGAGCACCGCGAAGGTCGTGATCACGATGTAGGGCACGAAGAACGCCCAGGCGTAGGGAAACTTTTCCATCACCGGCCGGACGATGCCCATCGACCAGCTTTCCAGGGTCATGATCTGGAACAGCGAATAGGCCGACGCGCCGATGGTGCCGAACCATTCCGGAAACTGGTCGCCGAACAGCTTGGTCGCCATCACCGCGAACACGTAATACAGAAGGCTCAAGAGCGCGACCACCGCCCCCATGCCGGGCAGCGCGGTGATGAGCCCGCCGACCACCCGCCGCAGCGACGGTACCGAAGTGATCAGCCGCAGCACCCGCAGCACCCGCAGCGCCCGCAGTACCGAGAACATTTCGGTTGCCGGCACCAGCGCGATGGCGACCACGACGAAGTCGAACAGGCTCCAGGGGTCGCGGAAGAATTTTTCGCGGTGGACGATGATCCGCGCGCCGATCTCGACCACGAACACCGCCAGAATGGCATGGTCGACGATTTCAAGCAGCCGGCCGTAGGAGGCCATTGCGGTCTTGCTGGTTTCGAGCCCAAGCACCACCGCGTTGATGATGATCAGCACCATGATGACGCGCTCGGTGCGCGGATCTAGGACAATGGGACGAAGCCAAGCGGTCACGAAAGTCTCCCTCGTAAAGGCGGCGGCGCCGCGTGCCGTGACCCATATAGTATCGGCTTTGCCGGCCGCTACTCCGTCGATTTCGGCATCCGCGCGGCGATGTCGGCGCGCAGCGCGGCGATTTCCTTTTCCAGCCGTCGCACGTGGGCGACGATCGGCTCGGTCTCCTCCTCGATGATCTCGCGTTCGACCGCCAGCGCCTTCTCCGCTTCGCTCTGCATGGCGTTGACCACGATGCCGATGAACAGGTTGAGCACCATGAAGGTCGTCACCACGATGAACGAGATGAAGAAGATCCAGGCATAGGGATATTTGACCATGACCGGCTTCACCACCTGGTCGACCCAGCCCTCCAAGGTCATGACGGTAAAGAGCGTGAACATCGTCTTGCCGAGCGATCCGAACAGGTCCGGAAAGGCCGCCCCGTAGAGCCGCGTCGCCATCACGGCAAAGACGTAGTAGATCAGCAGGATCAGAAACACGACCGCGCCCATGCCCGGCAGTGAGGCAAGCAGCCCCGCCACGACAGAGCGCAGCGTCGGCACCACCGATATCAAGCGCAAAGCCCGCAGCACGCGCAGCGCGCGCAGCACCGAAAACGGTCCGGATGCCGGCACGATCGCGATTCCCACGACGACAAAGTCGAAGACGCTCCACGGGTCGCGGAAGAAGTTGCCGCGATGCACGATGATGCGTGAGGCGATCTCGATCACGAATACCGCCAGGATGACATCATCCAGGCCAGCCAAGAGGTCGTCATAGCCGGCCATCACCGACGGCGACGTCTCGATGCCGAGAATGACGGCGTTGATGATGATGAGGACCATGATGACGCGCTCGCTGCGCGGGTCATCGACGATGGTACGGAGCCAGGCGCCCACGAATTTCTCCTGCGGCGATCAACTGACGAGATCATGACCGGTGAGGATCGCAGACTTTCGCGAAACGATCATGCGGAAGGGCCAACGATGATGGACGGCGACGACGTCGCAAGCGCACGGGTTGAAAGTCTGGCGGCCGGACGACAAGGACCCCGGGTGCTCGCGACCGGAATGTATATTCGCTCGCGCGGGAATTGTCGCTGGCATCGTTGGCCGGGCCGGCCCAGCCTGTCGGTGTGATTTTCGTCGGCAGGCGGGTCAGGTGATCCTGATGGCAAAGTCCCGCAATTCCGCCAGGTATTCGTCCAATGTCACCAGACCGACACACGGCGTGGCACCGCGATCGCTGATCTCGCCACGAACCAGCCGCTTCGCCAGGACGATGGCCGGGACGGTGGGGATCTGCGGGCCGTCGCCATCGAAGGCGACGATGAACCAGCTACGGGTATGCGCGTCGTCCGTCGCGATCCTTGCCGGTGATGATGACATGCATGCCGCCGTCGGCCGAACCCATGCCGTTGAACCAATTGCTTGCCGCCAGCATCGGCTTGGCAAAACGCGGCAGGTTGAGCGGCAGGCCCGCGCGCACCAGCCAGGACAGACCCCAAAGGCCGAGATGCAGGGCGCTGAGTTCGAGCCCGGCGGAAAACTGGATGGACTTGATGCCGTATCGCTCCGGCAGCAGATCGAGATCGGGAATATCGCAATTGGCCATCCAGCGCTTGCCGATATCGGGATAGGGCTGCCGGTAAAGATCCTGCCAGCCATAGACCGTGTGCCTGTGGCCAGGGAACGGTTTCAGCGGTTTGCCGACATAGGAGAGAATGCCCTGCGTCGTGGCAAGGCCGCGTTCGGCCTGTTGGCCCGGGCTGATCCCGAATTTCAGTGAATCGATTTCGGCGAATTCGGATCTGAAATGTTCGAGCACGGCGGACGACAATCCCGGCACCGTGCTGGCCCCGCTGACCACGCACACATCGCTGCTGCCTGGCGTGTTGATCCAGCGCGACGATGCCGGTGACGAATTCCCGGCCGTCGGCCAGATCGATGTAATGAACGCCATGGCGGATGCAGCACTCCGCAATGCTGTAGTCGCTGGACTGAAACGGCCCGCAGGTATTGACCACCACACCCGGTCGTAATTTTTCCAACGCGGTGTCGAGTTCCGCAAAGGCATCGAAGCACGAAACCTCTGCCAGTCCCGCCGGCAGTTCTGATTGCAGCGTTTCAGCCTTCTGGCGGGTGCGTCCTGAAACAATGACCGGAATGCCGGCCTTGGTCAGCGCGTGGGCAATACGCTTGCCGAAGTTGCCATAGCCGCCAAGAATCAGGACGGACTGCATGACGCCTCCGCAACGGTGAATGTTCCCGCATAACCGAACGTCTTGCCGAACAGCGGGTGAACCACGTGTGTCCACATGCTGAACGCGTCATCAGAAATCGGCGTTTCCTCCGCATGCGCCTTGCCGAGGAGCAATTCCAGAGGCAACGGGATCGTCACGCCGAATACGCGCCAGACATAACCCCTGTGTCTGAGAATGACCTTGCTGCCATCCCACGCATAGGTCATTTTCCAGCCGAGGCCGAACCGCATGATCTCGACCAGTTCATTGCCCTTTATCAGTTCCATGCGGGAGCGGAAGATCACCTCGCCCTTGTCCGGAAAGTGAAAAGTCCGATCGAAATGGAATGCGCCGGACTCCTTGCCGCTTCGCAGCAGGACGGTCACCGGAACGGCGTTGCCCGAATAGGCCAGCAGCATTCCAGTCAACCGCGCCATCAAGCTGACCATCGGTGACACGAAGACGTCCAGGGTGCCATTCAACACGACGGCGTCATTGCTGAAAGGCCTCACGGAATAGTGGCTTCGCATGACGGGCGGAAGGCGTTCCCAATGCTCACCGAATACAGTCTTGAATATCGGTTCGCCGCGAGCGGGCAATTGATTGTAAGACATTTCTCGGCCTTGAAATCGGAGCGGCAGGCGGTGTCGCAACAGTGATGGACTATTTTCTGCTGAAATGGCTTCATATCTTGAGTGCCACCGTGCTGTTCGGCACGGGAATAGGCAGTGCTTTTTATATGTTCATGGCCAACCGGCGCAAAGATGTCGCCGGGATTTATTTTGCCGTGCGCGACGTGGTCATTGCCGACTGGTTGTTGACGGCGCCCGCCGCCGCCGTGCAACTGCTGACCGGGATCGCACTGGTTCATGTCGCGGGATACGCGTTCGCGGATTTCTGGATCCTGGGGGAACTCGTTCTCTATTTCTTTGCCGGCGCCTGCTGGCTGCCTGTGGTGTGGATGCAGATCGAAATGCGGGACATGGCCAGGCACGCGCTTGAAACACGCGCGCCGCTCCCGGAGCGCTACTGGCGGCTGGATCGCTGGTGGATTATTCTGGGGTCGCTGGCCTTTCCGGCCCTCCTCGTAGTGTTCTACCTCATGGTCGCCAAGACAGATGGCTGGTAAATGACCGGCGGCTTGTAAAAAGCCCACGACGGCGTCATGAATGCCAGCCGAGGTGCCCAGCCCTTGAAGTCCAGTGGAAGCTGTAGAATGATGGCCGTGGCTACCCATAGCCGGTTCATCGGATGGCGCGCGTTTGCGGGCGTAGTTCAGTGGTAGAACGACAGCTTCCCAAGCTGTATGTCGCGAGTTCGATTCTCGCCGCCCGCTCCAATACTTAGCTCGGATTCGAGTAGTCGGTTTTGCTGCCGATTTTGCAAGTTATGTTCTCCTCCTGGCCTCATTCATTTGTCGGATGATGGCTTTGGTGGCGGCCGCTCGGCCAACATATCGGCGGATGATCTTCGCGACGTGATCTTCGTCCCAGGCCATAATTTCAGCGATCACGCGCTCGGGCAGGCCCGCATTATAGAAGCGGGTCGCCGCAGTTCGTCGCAGGTCATGAAATCGCAGGCCGGTAATGTCGGCATTGATCTTCGCCCGGCGGAATGCAGTCCCGAACCCGTTGGCCGTCCAGGGCTGCCCGCGACTATTGGTGAGGATGATAGGCGACCGCCGCGGAATGCGATCCAGCACGGTGCTCAAGCCATCGTAAAGCGGGACGATTGCTTCCTTGCGCCTTCGGCTCTTACCCGTCTCCTTGATAATTTCGTAAGTTTTCTTTTCAGACCAATACAGGCTCAACAAGTCACCAAGCCGCAGGCCGGTATGTGCTGCCAGCTCGACCGCGTGAACGACTTCGGCCGGACAGGGATGGCCCGGCTTGCCGGCCTTTAGGAGCTGAAGGTCGTCGTCGGTCCAGATGATCTCGGAGCGGTCGACGTCGTAGAGCTGCTTGATGCCCTCGCAGGGATTGGAGCGAATATTTCCCAATTCGACGCCATGGGCGAGAACACGGGACAGGACCTGAATCGCATAGTCGGCGGTACGCGGTCGATCGGAATATTTGTTGCGCCACTTCAGTATCACCGGCCTGATCTTGTCGCGGCGATCGAACTGCGCAACGTGCAGGTCGCCGAAGTAGATCGCGATCCGGTCGAGCCACGGACCCCAATGTCGGTGGGTGCTGTCGGCGAAGGCCTTGTACTCGCTACTCGCCTTGAACAAGGTCACCAACGACCGCACCCGGCCATCGTCCTTGATCCACCGGTTTTGGTGCGAATCGATCAGTGCCGCGTTGAATTCGGGGCTACTAGGCTTTCCGGGGAGGCACGGGGTGTACTCGCCGCGGGCAGGACGCCACGCGTAGTAATATTGCCGGTCCTTGACGGTGACGGCGTAGTATTTGAGTTCAGCCTTGACCATTTGTGCCTCAAACCGTCATCGCTACCCGCTCAAAATCCGCAACGGTTGCGGATTTTGTCTTGAGGCGGCGTTTCGGCTTGCCCGACCACGCCGGTTCGGTTGCCGCAATTCTTTCAAGTTCGGCGTTCAAGACGGTCCCAGATGCTTCTGCATCCACTGTGTGATGTTCCCTAGACGGGCTAAGCGCACGTCTTGTGCCGTGTGTTCCAGGAGCTGTTGGTGGTAGCCGACGATCTCCACCCGATAAATGCGCAATGTATTTATGTGCTCGACCGGCAGGTCGAAGCGCAATTGTGTTTCGATGCACTCGTGCAGCAATTCACCGGGCGTTGCGGCTAGAAATCCAGGTGCAGTAGTTGCCTCCAAAGCAGAGAAAAAACGTTCCCAAAGCGATTTTGCCCGTTCATGGTGAGAACCGCGGGACAGTAGTTTGGCGAGAAAAGCTAAACCGTAGAAGTTTCCAGCTTCAATAGCAGACTGATAGCAGGCCAGGGCCGCGGGCGCATCGAGCTCTGTTCCTTTGCCATGTTCATGAAGTTGCGCGATCCTTATGTAGGCGTCGGAAAACCTAGGTTTGCTGACTGCTGGAACAGCTTGAGTGCCTCATGATAATTTTTCTCAACACCTTCGTACCCCCACGTCAGCTTTTCTGCGTACCAGTACAATCCTTCAGCCAGTGCCGAATCCTTTGAACTCACTTGGGCTGCTCCATCCCCACGGCTCACTCATCCTCAGAAAAAAAATCTTCATCCAGGCGTTTAAACTCTATCGTGCGGCTGGTGCGCACGCCAACTCCACGTTCGATCATGAGATCGGCAAGCTGCGAGCCCTCAATAAGAATAACTCGCTGCATGAGGTTTTTGACGAATTCCCGGGCTTGTGAGCTGAATGTGCTGGTTGTGACGAACACGCCCTTCGTCGCACCGAGGCCAACGAGGCTGCCGAGAAAACCTTGAACATCAGGCCTGCCGACCGTGTTGTTGGTGGAATATCGCTTTGCTTGGACATAGACCCGGTCAAGGCCGAAGTCGATCTTCATTGATTATGCCATCGACGCCGCTATCTCCTGAGCGCCCCAGCTGGGCCGCAGCATTTTTGTGCGAGCCGCCATAACCCATGGCCACAAGAACGTCGACGATCAACTGTTCAAAGAAAGCCGGGCTGTTCCGAACAATCCGTTCCAACAGGTCGGTCCGAAGGGCGGCCTGAACAGACCGGACTTGCCCGGATTTAGTGAAGAGGTTTTCACTCTGTGATGGCCATTTCGGCCTCGAACGATGCCGGCGATTTGTATCCCATAGCGGAATGTCGTCGACGTGGATTGTAGAAGCCGTCGATGTATCGGCCAAGTGCGGATGTCGCAGCTGTTCGGGTCTGGAAGCTGGTTCGCCAGATCAGTTCGTTCTTGATCGTCTTGAACACCGTTTCCACCATGGCGTTGTCAAAACAATTGCCCTTGCCGCTCATCCAAGGAACGATGCCATGCGCCCTCAAGAGGCGCTGGTAGTCATGTGAGCAATATTGGCTGCCGCGATCGGTATGTTGGATCAGGCCGGGCCGCGGGTTGCGAAGGGCAATGGCGCGCCGTAGCGCATAGAGGGCCAAATCCTTCTTCAACCGGTCGCTCGTTGCCCACCCGACGATGCGCCTGGAATAGAGATCGAGCGCGATTGCCAGATAGAGCCAGCCTTCGGCCGTCCAGATATAGCTGATGTCGGCGCCTCACTTCTGATCGGGGCCATCACAGGCAAAATCCTGATCGAGGAGATTGGCGGCGATGGGGCCGCCATGGTGGCTATCCGTCGTCTTCTTGTAGCGGCGCTTTTGCAGAGCTTTGAGACCATTGTCGCGCATCAGGCGGGCCACGCGATGGCGCCCGACGGCATGCCCCTCTTCGGTGAGTTCGGCAGGCATGCGCGGCACGCCATAGGTCTCGCTGGATGTCGAGAACTGCGCGCGGATATGCGCCAGCAAGACCATGTCCTCACACTGCCGGCGACTGGCAGGACGGCTCTTCCAGGCAAAATACCCGCTCTCGCTGACACCAAGAACGTCGCACAGGCGATGCACGGGGAATTCCTTCTTCGCCTCATCAATGAGCTTGAATCTCATCGACTTCCCTCCTTGGCGAAAAAAGTTGCGGCCCGCTTTCAGGATCTCGCGCTCCTGGCGAAGGAGTTCATTCTCCTTGCGAAGTCGTGCCAGTTCCCTGGCCGTATCCTCGTGTGGGCCGGCCAATAGATCCGCTTCCCGGTATTGCCTCTTCCACCGAGTCAGGGTCGAAAGGCCAAGTCCCAAATCTTCGGCTACCTGAGCGATTGTACGCCCGCTGGTTTCCGTCAGCCGAACCGCTTCCGGCTTGAACTCTTCGGTGAATGTCCGTCTCTCGCGTTTGCCCATCGGGGCCTCCTGTCGCGTCTAGCGCGATCAGAACGTCCCTCCACTTTTGCCGGGCAAGTCCAGTTGAAGCCTGGGCCAATTCCAGACGATCCTGAGCCATCGCTGGGTGATGGCAGGCCACCACGCCGAGATCATCCGTGGCGCGGCATTTGTTGGAAGCAGCCATGATGGAGACGATGAATTGACCGACCACCTGTTCGCCGCCGATCTTTGCGCGCCATCTTTTCCCCGCCCTGACGGCGGCGGTGCCGAGCCCTAATATCTCGGTGTCCGCGACACCGATATCCTCGGCCGCGATGATGATCGACCGCCGCCAGAAGCTCTCCGGACCAACCGCCAACAAGGTTGCCGCCGCCTGCTGCGCCAATTGTTCTTCGCCGCGTCGGATTGCCTTCTGTAACAGGGTCTTCGCCAGCGGCCGAGAAATCGGCAGCGGCTGTATGTCGAGTTTTTGGTGAAGTTGTTCGAGGGTTTGCTGCGCCAGTTGATCTTGGTAACTGCGCTGGATTTCGGTGCCGTTCATATAACGCTCCTCCTTGAGCCAAGGGGGAGCTTCGGGGACATCCGATCCCACTAAATATGCTAACTTGAATACCGAGGAAGGCAAGAAAGTTGCGAACAGTTAGAAAAAAGTACATCCAATATGCCATTGGTAAATTCAATACATCTATTGCAGGCGGGCGTGTTGCCGTTCATAATGGTTCCGAAGTCCTTGCCACGATAGTTGAGCACGTCGAGCACCTGCGGTAGAGAGTAATGGGCGTGTTCATCAATCGGCAACGGCGCTGACCGCGTCACAGGCTGCGGGGTCACAGGCATGATATTTGTCTTGCACTCTGGATACGACCGCCCCGAAAACTAATCGCCGAAAAATCGCTAGAATTGCTGTCACAGTAGTTCGATCATATTTACGACGACAATTGATCACGCCAGAACAAATCCGAGTGTTTACAGCCTTTCCGATCATTCTCAGGAGGGCAAATGCGACCGGAGATGTGCTTTAATGTAAGGCAAAAAATACTCCAAATTCATTTCTTCAAATAGAAATACCATGCCACACCGCCGCATATCGCGAGAACTGCCATTAATACTCCAATTCGATAGGATATCCACATTATCCTGTTTGATGCGAAACAAAGGATGCCCCAGGCAATGCTTCCGGCAGTCATTAGCGAGAACACCGCGGGTTCGTCGATGAACGGCGCAAAACGGTTTGCATAGAGTACTGCCAGCGACATCGCAGCAAACAACAACGCGCCGATCAGAAGATTCTTTCCGCGTTCTGTTACTGTCACCAGAAGGGACACAGCGATCAGGCTACCGAGCCAATAGCCCCAATATTTGAACAGATTCACCCCAAAGGTGAAATCAGCAGCGGCGAATGAAAAAAATCCGAGAAGCAGGAACGAACCGAAGAAAATCTGCCCTTCGCTACTCAGCTGCGATTGACCTCGAGACACAGATGCCGGACTGACCGCGCCACCGAAGGGTGCGTCATCGGTCCAGCCCACACTCTGGCGGTCGACATTGGTGCCCGACGTCGTGCCATCTTTCGTTGGTCCGCCCGGATTTGGAACAAAAACCGAGTTTGTTCTGCTAGACAGGCCCATGAGTAGGTCCTCCTGCGTTTCGATGAGTGTGGCCACTGCCAGGCTGGCATCCCGCACCGCTTTCCACTCCGCCGCGATTTCCTCATTAGACCGACATTCACCAGACCGACATTCACCGGATAACTGATATCTAGGCCTCATTTTTGGACATTTCGGCTCTCCCCGCAAGACTATCAAGATGCACCTCTGCCGTGTTTCTTACATGACAACCGGCCGCGTCAGACCGGCGCCGGGTCGGGGCGGTGGCCGCAGTTTGGTGATCAGCCGCAGGATCTAGACGAACCATGAAGTCGTTCTTCTGAGCGGCGTGACGGTGACTGTGAAGACCGCTCATGTCCGGCTCTGCCATAGCCGGATGCTGTTCGTGCGTGCCTATCCGCGCGAGACGTAGGAGATGGTGCTCGATGCCCACGACCGGGCATTTGCGTTGTTCAAGGGTGCATGCCAGCGCGGCATCTAGGACAACATGAAGACGGCGGTGGAGACGATCCTCGTCGGCAAGGACCGTCACTACAATCGCCGTTCTCATCATCGGTGGATTGCATCCCCAATTTGTTCGGATATAACTTTCGGAAAAGAAAGAATCGATGTGAGATGTTGCGACGTGTGTCCCGGAGTGACGAGATTAGTGAATACCGAGGAATGCCGCGGCAAGTTGAGGGTCCTTACGCGCGTCTGCGGCCTTGCCCGACCAAACCATGCGCCCGGACTCGAGCACGCAAACATCGTCCACCACGCCGAGTGCACGTTCGGTGTTTTGCTCCACGAGCAGGATCGTCATGCCCTGTTCCCGCAGGGCGATGAGCGCGCGATAGCAGAGGTCGATCACCTTCGGCATCAGCCCGAGTGACAGTTCATCAATCATGATGAGCTTGGGCCGTGTCATCAGCGCCCGGCCTATCGCGAGCATCTGCTGCTCACCCCCCGACAGATTGCCGGCCAGCGACGTCAACCGTTCGCCGAGGCGCGGAAAGAGTGAAAGAACGCGGTCGCGATCCCGCTTGTATCCGCTCGCCGGATGGATCAGCCCGCCAACGCGCAGATTGTCCTCTACGGTCAGGTCCTTGAAAAGGCGACGTCCTTCGGGAGCAATTGCGATTCCCTGGCGCACGCGCTCGGTCGGTGGCATCGGGACGATGTCGCGCTCTCCAAACAGAATGCGTCCATGCTTGGCCTCGACGTGACCGGCGATGCACATCAACGTTGAGGATTTGCCGGCGCCGTTGGCGCCAAGCAGGCCTGTGATGGTGCCGGGCTCCAGAGTTAGCGAGAGGTCGTTGACTGCGATGAAAGCACCATAGCCGCAAGTAAGCCTTTCAATCCGCAGCATCGGGACCTCCCTGATCGGCGACGACGTCGCCGCCGAGGTAGGCTGCCCGCACGACCGGATTGTTCATCACCACCCGCGGCTCGCCGTCTCCGATCTTGCGACCGTTGTCGAGAACCACCAGCCGGTGACAGACGCGCATGACTTCGCCAAGGTTGTGTTCGATTAACACAATCGTGGTGCCATTCTTGTTGATGTCGTCGATCGTATCCGCAAGAGCATGCGCCTCCGCCGAGTTGAGGCCCGCAAGCGGCTCGTCTAACAGCAAGAGTTTCGGTCGTTGCGCCAGCGCGCGCGCCATTTCGAGGCGTTTGAGCACACCGAGCGGCTGAATCTTCGGGCTCTGCTCGGCCTGCTGGCCGATGCCGACCAGTTCGAGCATCTTTTGCGCCACATGCCTTTCGGCCTCGTTGCTGGTATTCAAGAGCGCGACCAGCGGTGACCGGGTCTTGATACTGCCGGCCGCCAGCGCAACGTTCTCGATAATCGTTATCTCGCGGAATGGTCTGACCAACTGTTGGGACAGGGCCAGGCCCTTGCGGACACGCTTGTCGATCGGCATGCGGTCGATGCGCTCCCCGTCGACTTCGACGGTGCCGCGGGTCAGCGTAACGACGCCGATGACAGCGCGCAGCGCCGTCGTCTTGCCCGCACCGTTTGGTCCTATAAGCCCAAGAAGTTCGCCTTGTTGGACCTCGAAGGAGACATTGTCGACCGCGGTCACGCCGCCGAATTGGACCGTTGTATTCGAAAGCTTGAGTACCGGGGCCGTCATGTCCGCGCCTGTTCGACGCGCGCGTTTCTCAGCTTGGCGAGATCGCGAACAATTCCGGCAAATCCACTCGGCGCGAACCGCATCATCAAGAATAGAAGACCGCCATAAACGAGCAGCTTGTAGTCGCCGATGAATTGGAACCAAGCGGGCAGAACGCTCAACATCGCCGACGCAAATGTAACACCCAGAACCGATCCGATGCCGCCGACAACGACCATGGAAAGCACCGTGATGGATTCGATAAATCCGAAACTGTCAGCACCGATAAACTTGTAGTGGAACGCATAGAGAGCGCCGGCCGCTCCCGCGAGAGCGGTGCCTATCGCGAACGCAGCCAGTTTGTAGGCCGGCGCATCGATACCGAGCAGCCGCATGGTGTCCTCGTCTTCGGCGATACCGTTGAACACGCGGCCCATCCACGAGCGCTTGATATAAATCGAAAATACCGCCGCTATTGCTGCCATTCCGATCGTCAGCACCATGAACGCCGACTTCGACATTCCGGGGTCGGGAATTCCCGATATGCCGAGCTCGCCGCCCAGCCATTCCTGCTGGCGCACAATGCCGACGAAGAGGAATCCGGCGCCCATCGTCGTGACGGCGAGGAAGTCCTCGCGCACACGCAAGCTAACGAGGCCCACGACCACCCCCGCGATACCTGCAAGCAGCATTGCAAGCGGTATCGTCGCAAGAAACGGCAGGCCTGCCTTGCTGCACATTGCCGACGTATAGGCGCCGACGCCGAGGAAGGCGGCGTGCCCCAGGCTGATCTGGCCGCAGAACCCGGTGATCATGTTGAGCGACAATGCGAACAGAACGCTTATCCCCATTGTCGTCAGCAAAGTGATCTCGTAGCCCATGGACGTCCTCTAGCGGCTCGCAAATATGCCCTGCGGGCGAACGAGAAGAACAAGAATCAGGAAGGCGAACGCAATCGCATTCCGGTCGAGAAAACTTCCGAGATAAATCGTGCCGAACAACTCGATCACTCCAAGCGCCAGGGAGGCAACAAGCGTGCCCGGGACCGAGCCCAGACCGCCGAGAACGATGATGGCGAGCGCTTTGTAGGCGGGGACGCTTCCGAGCGTCGGCTCAACAAGATTGTTGAGCAAACCGACCCATACGCCCGCGAAGGCCGCGAGCGCGGAGCCGACGAAGAAATTGATATTGCGCACGAGCTGCAGCGAAATACCGAAGGACTGTGCCATCTGGGGGTCGGAGACCGTCGCCTGACATGCGATGCCGATGCGCGTCTTGTTCTGCAGATAGCCGAGCACCGCGATAATCAAGCAGGTGCCGACCATCACCAGGATCTCCGCTTGCTTGAATTGCAGTCCCCCTACGAGCTGGATCCTTGTCTGCAGCGGTGGATTGCTGAAGGATAGGCCCTGTGCGCCGAACAGGATGCGAAAAACCTCCTCCGCGGCGATATAGAGTCCGATCGAGGCGATCAGCGCGACGAATGGCGGGCGCGACAGAATCGGTTGATAGCCGAACCGATACACGCCCACGCCGACGATGCCACACAGCAACATCGCCAGGATGAAGCCGAGCAGCAAGCTGCCAGTCGTATTGGTGACGATCACGCCGATATAGGCGCCAAGCGTGAACAGGGCGGCATGTGCCACATGTAGGATACGCAGCAGACCGTAGACGAGTGTGAGGCCGAGAGCGATTGCGGCATAGATGCTACCCTGGACCAATCCTTGCGCAGTCAGCTCCAGGTAGAGCATTGCCGCAATCCTTGATACAGCCGACCGTCCGGCGGTGCCGAGGCGCACGGACGATGCCGGCGCCCCGGTCGCCGATTTGAGACCGGTCTACTTCTTCGACTTGGTCGGGGGCGCCAGCAGGACGGGATCCGAGATCACGCTGTGGCGGTGGAAAGCCTTGCCTTTGACAATTTGTACCTGGACGTCTTTTTTGACCTCGTGCAGATCATTAAAGCTCAGCTCACCGATCGGGGAGTCGAACGTCAATCCGGCCAGTGCATCACGAAGTGCGGCTCCTCCCTTGCCGCCGGTCTTCTTCAATCCTTCGATTGCGACCGCGACGGCCGTGAACGAGGACGCCGCCACCATGTCGGGGCCGACGCCATATGCTTTCTTGTAGCTGTCGATGAAGGACACGGTCGCCGGCCTCTTGCTGTCGCGATCGAGAGACGTCGTGACAAAAGTTCCTTCCGAGGCAGGCCCGGCGATTTCGATGAACTTGTCCGAATCGTAGCCTTCCTGGCCGATGATAGGCGCGGAGATTCCCGCCGAGCGGAGCTGGCTGACGAGCGGGCCTGCCGTGAAGAAATAGCCAGATGCATAAATGATGTCAGGATTGTCCGACTTGATTTTCGACGCAAGCGAACCGAATTGCCGATCTTTGATCCCGTATTCGTATTCGGCCTGGATGGTAAGTCCGAACTTTTTTGCGCCGTCCTTGAATCCTTCGGCGAGCGACTTGCCGAAATCGTTCTTCAGCGTGACAAGGACGACCTTCTTCTTTCCGAGATCGCTGACAAGTTTTGCACCCGCCCGTCCCTGGACTTCCCCCATCGCTGATACGCGGAACATGAAATCACCTGCCAGGGTGATCTCGGGATGGATCGCATAGGCGACGACATAGGGGACCTTCCCTGACTGGAACACCGACGCCGCTGCGCGGGTCGAGCCCGAATATGAACCGGAGACCGCAGCGACGACCTGATCTTTCTCGACAAGCTTCGTGGCTGCAGGAACAGCCTCTTTCGGTGCTGCTTGATCGTCGTATACGACCAGTTCGACCTTCTTGCCGTCGATGCCGCCCTTGGCATTCGCCTGCTCAACGGCGAGCTTGGCCCCGTTGAGTGCGGACTTGCCGTCCGCGGCCGCAAAGCCAGTCAGGGGCACATTGAAGCCGATCTTGACCTGCGCTGCTGCCGGGTTCGCCCACAGGCTGCATGCCGCGACCGCTGCCAACGCAATGCCACGTGAACTTGAGACAAATGATTTCATGACGCTCCTCCTATTTATGACGGGAACGAACCAAATCCGCTTTTTACTGCGCCCAACGCTGCGAAAGCGCCGGCCTTTTCTTCCGATAATATGTATAGACATAATCGTCAATATTGCCCACTCGCTCGTGAACTCATCAATTCGTAGGTGGCAAATCCGATCGCGTTGACCTTAGCGCACCTTGAGGAATGACCGTTAGTCGACGGCCATCTCGTTTCACGAAAATGCGGGTTCCGTAATTTCCGCCACTGGACTTGCCCGGCAAAAGTGGAGGGACGTTCTGATCGCGCTAGACGCGACAGGAGGCCCCGATGGGCAAACGCGAGAGACGGACATTCACCGAAGAGTTCAAGCCGGAAGCGGTTCGGCTGACGGAAACCAGCGGGCGTACAATCGCTCAGGTAGCCGAAGATTTGGGACTTGGCCTTTCGACCCTGACTCGGTGGAAGAGGCAATACCGGGAAGCGGATCTATTGGCCGGCCCACACGAGGATACGGCCAGGGAACTGGCACGACTTCGCAAGGAGAATGAACTCCTTCGCCAGGAGCGCGAGATCCTAAAGCGGGCCGCAACTTTTTTCGCCAAGGAGGGAAGTCGATGAGATTCAAGCTCATTGATGAGGCGAAGAAGGAATTCCCCGTGCATCGCCTGTGCGACGTTCTTGGTGTCAGCGAGAGCGGGTATTTTGCCTGGAAGAGCCGTCCTGCCAGTCGCCGGCAGTGTGAGGACATGGTCTTGCTGGCGCATATCCGCGCGCAGTTCTCGACATCCAGCGAGACCTATGGCGTGCCGCGCATGCCTGCCGAACTCACCGAAGAGGGGCATGCCGTCGGGCGCCATCGCGTGGCCCGCCTGATGCGCGACAATGGTCTCAAAGCTCTGCAAAAGCGCCGCTACAAGAAGACGACGGATAGCCACCATGGCGGCCCCATCGCCGCCAATCTCCTCGATCAGGATTTTGCCTGTGATGGCCCCGATCAGAAGTGGGGCGCCGACATCAGCTATATCTGGACGGCCGAAGGCTGGCTCTATCTGGCAATCGTGCTCGATCTCTATTCCAGGCGCATCGTCGGGTGGGCAACGAGCGACCGGTTGAAGAAGGATTTGGCCCTCTATGCGCTACGGCGCGCCATTGCCCTTCGCAACCCGCGGCCCGGCCTGATCCAACATACCGATCGCGGCAGCCAATATTGCTCACATGACTACCAGCGCCTCTTGAGGGCGCATGGCATCGTTCCTTGGATGAGCGGCAAGGGCAATTGTTTTGACAACGCCATGGTGGAAACGGTGTTCAAGACGATCAAGAACGAACTGATCTGGCGAACCAGCTTCCAGACCCGAACAGCTGCGACATCCGCACTTGGCCGATACATCGACGGCTTCTACAATCCACGTCGACGACATTCCGCTATGGGATACAAATCGCCGGCATCGTTCGAGGCCGAAATGGCCATCACAGAGTGAAAACCTCTTCACTAAATCCGGGCAAGTCCACTGACCTCACAGCGGTTGCAGGCTCTCGCCCGTGCTCAAGATCTCATGTTGAAGCATGAGTGGCGCGGCACCGATCTAAGGGAATTTGCCAAAAACGAGTTGGAACCGTTCGGTGATCGCATCGAGATCGATGGGCCGCCGCATATTGTACCGCCGGAACTCGTCCAACCTCTGATGCTCGTATTTCACGAATTGGCGACCAATGCAGTAAAGTACGGGGCACTATCCACACCACAAGGTCGCGTGACACTAAGTTGGAACGTCACGAGCGCTCCGGACAAGCTTTCATTAGCATGGCGGGAAAGCGGCGGTCCCAACGTGGCAGCTACATTGCGGAAGGGATTCGGTTCCCGACTTCTGGAATACGGAGTTCCAAATAGCGTAGCACAACTCGATTACGATCCCGCCGGATTCGTCTACAAGCTCGATGTAGAGACGCGGGAGACGGCGGCAGGTCAAACCGCTGAATCTTTGCAACCAGAAGAACGCAACAAAATTCCTCCCTCAGCTACATTAGCATAACGGCACCGATGCCCTGGCCGCTGCGACTGAGACCATTGACCCGTTAAAGGAAAACTTCTCCAAATCGATGAAGAAGTCGACTTAAGTTTCAGCCTTCGCAAAGGCGACAACCCGATATGCATTAAGATCTTCTTCATAGCCCGGGCCGATTGCCTGGGAATTTGTTCAGATTATAACGTTGACAAAGCACAAATGGATGAATATTATTCTAGCAGCGTCGAGCCTGCAAAGGACGACGCTGGCGCGCCCAAAATTGAAACCACGCCGGAGATGATAGAAGCCGGCGTTCGTGTTTATTTGGAATGGTGTCCAAATTCTGGTGTGGGCGATCAATGTGATCGCGTTGATTCAAGAAATCTATGCGGCAATGCGTTTGGTCAGGCGCGGAGATGCCGCCATTTATCAGCTCTCCGAGAGCGGTGGCCCGTCGAAGGACTGCTGCGGAGTGGTTCGTAACATCCGTTGCTTTTACTGGCTTACCTCTGTCTGGGCGTGACGGTTCGGCCCGCTGGTCAAAAATCACCGTTTCGGATTTGCTGCCATTGGCACACCAGTCACCGTGTACGCAATGGTTGCGCGCGCGCGCTAGTTTTGAAAGCTTTTCAATCGCAACCTTGATTTGGTCCTTGTCATATTCTGTGGTTTCCATTCAGGGAGGATAGCTAGGAGAAATTTCGTGCGGGCCTCGAATGTTCAATCCTATAGTATCCAAGTAACGCCATGTTGAGTTTGATGCCAGCAATGCGAGTGCAGCAAACAACATGTTCCGCATGAGCGCATGCAACAACCATGTTGCCGAGCGCTTCAGCAAGCTTGGGATCGTGTGACAAGTCTTTTAGCGCAGTGTATGGAGCCATGGCAAAAGCACCTCAAGGAAAGAAACAGGATATTGAATTAGAGCCAGATGCTTGGGAGCGCTTTGAGCGCGCCGTTGACGTGGTGGCGAAAAGCCCGCCGCAGCCGAAGAAAAAGAAAGCGGCGACGAAAAAGAAGACGAAGAAACGGGAATGATCTTAGTTGAGCTTATTGGCAGCTGCGGCGGATTGGCTTTGTGGTTGCTCAAGAAGTTTAAGCGCGGAGTTTATGGCATCAGCGCAGGCTAATAGCCGCGGCTGGACTACACCTGATATGGTCCAGTGCACAGCATCTGAACGAGAACCTCGCTGCCATCAGCGCCTGGACACTCAGGGTTCTTGCAGCAATCTCGATTTGCACCGCGCCTGCAGCAGTCCCGTAGGTCGAGCAAAAATCGAAATATATGAAGGGTGCCGTTTCGGTATTTTTAAATGGCAGGATTCAGGAGCTGCTCTCTGGAAGTATGTGACATTTGAAATCTCCTAGTTGAGAGCATTGACAACCTCAACTTTATCAAGATCGCGGCGGTGCGAAAAGTGGGTACAGTGTCGGCTGTCCCACTTTTCCGCACTCAATAGCGCACGCGCTTTCGGCTTTTTCGGCTTCCAGAGCTTCTTGCGCCAGCGAATAAAGCGCTTCGCCTCTGGCCGTAAATCAGGCTTGGTGAGGCCGTCGATAGGTCAGGCGCTTGCCCATGATGCCAGCCGCCAGAATTTCGGCGCGCATCAGGTCATTGGTGCCGAGAGCAATGCGGTTGTTATAGCGGAAGTCAAATTCCGCCAGATAGCGATGCAGATGTTTTTCGCTGCAATGCTGGTACACGCCGCGCATACCGCGCTTGAACACTGAGAAATAGCTTTCAATCGTGTTCGTGGTCACGTCGCCACGAGCATATTCTTTGGCGCCATGATTGACCGTCTCGTGCGCGGCGAAATTCTCGCCAACGCGGGTGTAGAGGCGGCTTTCGTCCGTATGCAGGCGGCTTTCGTGGTGGATGTTCTCGTTCACGATCTTGGCAACGCTGGCAGCATCCGCAACAGGCACATGGAAAGAGCGCACCTGACCGCCGCGCTCCACCAGTGAAACAACCGGACGGCTATTGCGGACCTTGCGATCTTGTATGGAGCGACCTTCTTTCTCGCGGCGAGCGGACACGCGGGGCGTCTCAGGCTTGCCGAAATAGGTTTCATCGGCCTCGACGACTTTACCAGCGCCACCAAGCGGCTCTAGGCCGCCAGTGCGCATGGCTTCGCGGAGGCGATGCATCATGAACCACGTTGATCTTGTAGCTGATGCCGAGCATGCGGTGGACTTGATGGGCCGAGACGCCTTTCTTGCTGGCGGTCATCAGGAACAGCGCCGCCAGCCACTTGGTCAGCGGGATTTTGGAGCGCTCGAAAACGGTCTTGACGGTCACGGTGAACTGCTGGCGGCACTCGGCGCACTGAAAGACGCCCGGACGGTGCGCTTTGCCCTGCAGCGCGGATTTTGCCTTGATCGGCATTGCCGCAATGGGGGCAGACCGGACCCTGCGGCCAAACCCGTGCTTCCAGCCACTCACGGGCTGCGGTTTCGTCAGTGAAAATCGGGTTTTTATTTTTTTTTAAAAAAAAAAAAAAAAAAAAAAAAAAAAAAAAAAAAAAAAAAAAAAAAAAAAAAAAAAAAAAAAAAAAAAAAAAAAAAAAAAAAAAAAAAAAAAAAAAAAAAAAAAAAAAAAAAAAAAAAAAAAAAAAAAAAAAAAAAAAAAAAAAAAAAAAAAAAAAAAAAAAAAAAAAAAAAAAAAAAAAAAAAAAAAAAAAAAAAAAAAAAAAAAAAAAAAAAAAAAAAAAAAAAAAAAAAAAAAAAAAAAAAAAAAAAAAAAAAAAAAAAAAAAAAAAAAAAAAAAAAAAAAAAAAAAAAAAAGAATTTGTTCCAAAATGGGTGCGATCGGTTTGACTTGGGCATCGTTTTCCCTGTGAAGGGTAAGTGGCTTTTTGCGTCGACTATTTGTCCATAGGTATTCGAAGTGCTGTTCATTCTGGGAGTTGGGCCATTGCCAGACGTTATTGTTCAGTCCCGTTTGCGCGGCCGCACTATCGATGCGACATTTGCCAAGCAATATCCACCCAACGGTTTAGATGAAGGAGGGACGGATGCTATTGCGCATCATACGTGGCAAATTGAAGCCAGGAACATGGAATGCTTTTGAGCAAACCTACAACGCTGCAATCAAAGATGCCGGTCCTATCGAAGGCCTATGTGGACGTTGGTTAGTACAGGATCTCGACGACCCGGACTCGGGTTCCTCGACTAGCTTGTGGTCGACTGAATTGGCGCTTCGGGCCTACGAGAACAGTGACGTGCTGAAGAATAAGATTACAGCCAAGTTGGCTCCGTACTTTTCTGGCGAGTATGAAACGAGACGATGCCGTGTCCGATCTGCGGAGGGCGGTCCCGCGCCGAATGATTGGCTGAGCGCTGGCTTGGCATAGTTATTCTGTTTCGCTCGACGTTATGCGAAGACGAATCAATCCATATTGGGGATTCACTCACAGGAAATAGCAGATTCGGAGCATCCATGGTCGGCCTCAATACCCGGCCGCTTCAGTGAGGGATTATTGCTCCGGTGCTTACTGCTTCGATCTTTTGACCAAACGGGATCGGCAGGCCAATTCACCGGCATACCTGACCGTTTCCAGCGGACACGCTTCCATCACAGCCGGCGCACTGCATGCATTGTGCGCAGGGCATCGAACGCTCGTGGCAGGGTCTCGATGCCGAGTCCGGGCGCATCCGAAAGATGCCAGACGCCGGCGTTAAGCGACTCGGTAATCGGCGCCAGCGCGTCCCTTAGTGGATTTGGATTGACGTCGACCTCAAGCACGCCATCACCGCCGACCGCCGCTAACAGATGCGCGGATGCCAGGAGACCAATGCCGCCGCCGAGGAAATGCGGGCAATAGGTCCGGCCGGCCGCGATGGCGGCGCGGGCCACCGGCACGCATTCGGTGAAGCCGCCCCATTTCGCCACGTCGGGCTGAATCACGGAGAGAACGCCCGCCGCGATCGCGGCGGTGAAATCGGCGAGGCCCGCGATATTCTCGCCGCCCGCGAGCGGAATGCCGCCATGATGCTTCAGGCGATGCCAGTCGCTGGCCGGCGAGTCGGCGGGGATCGGCTCCTCCAGCCAACGCAGGCGAGCGTGCGCGACCTTGTCCATGAATGCGAGCGCTTGCTTCACGGTCCAGGCTTGATTGGCATCGGCCGACAACCGTTCCTCGGGCGCGAGCGTGCCGGCGAGGGCATTGACCGCAGCCGCGTCGCTCTCAAGATCGAAGCCGACCTTTACTTTGTAGGCGTTGAAACCAGCATCGCGCGCCGACGTGATCGCTTCGTTGGCCCGTTTGATATCTATGCCGCTGGCATATGCCGGCACCTGCGCGACCGCGGCGTCATTCAGCAGTTTTCGCAGCGGCATCCCGGCACGGCGGGCAAACAGATCCCAGGCCGCAATATCGAGCCCGGCGATGACGTGGCGAAACGGCCCCCACTCGCCACACTGCAGCGCACGGATGTGGGTTTCACGCGTCAGTTTGCGATAGAGTTCGGACGGCGCCGTGAGCTGGGCACCGATCATGAGATCTGCGATGTCCTCCATCAAGAGGCGTGCGCGATGCTCCGCCCCGGCAGCCGGCCAATTGGCGAAGATCTCACCCCAACCGAATGCGCCGTCCCGGGCCTCCACGCGCACGAATACGGCGGGGCGATCCCGCATGATCCCGAATGATGTGACGACCGGCCGTTCGACGACATGACGATAGACGTGAACGTCGATCCGTTCGATCATCACGCGCTCCGTCCCTCAATCGCGGCCCGTGAGCCGGTTCACTTTTGAAGTCGCCATCCGCGGCGAAATGACTATAGACATATATTAGACTATATGATTGCCTCTTGGGCGGCAAACGGATGTAGGGTGTCGGGTATGTCTCGTCCGAGACGAAACACGGTTCCGCTCCATGCACAGATCGCGGCGTCCCTGCGCGCCGAAATGGAAACCGGCACATGGCCGGTCGGCGCAAAGCTGCCGGCCATCGACGAGATGTCGCATCGTTACGGCGTAGCGCCGCTGACCATGCGCCAGGCGCTGACGACGCTGGAAGACCAGGGACTGATCCTGTGCCGGCAGGGCATTGGTACCATCGTGCAAAAGGAGCCGCGCGAGCAGCGCTGGCTCAACCTGCCGACCGACTGGACGTCGCTTGTTGGCATGCTCGACAAGCTGGACGTTCGGATGACACTGGTCGAGGCATCCGACCGTTGGCCGCACTTACGCCCTGAAGACGGCGGCAGCGCGGTCAGCTATAAGTTTCTGAAGCGCGTCCACTATCGCAATGACGATCCTTTTTGTGTGATCGAACTGTTCCTCTCGAGCGAGATCTACATGCGGGCGCCGAAGCAGTTTCGCAGCCAGATTGTCGTGCCGCTGCTGGCCCGCATGGACGGCATCGACATAACCAAGGTTCGACAGAAAATGAGTATCGACGCCGCGGACGCGGAAACCGCCAAGCTCCTTGACGTCCCGCTTGCCGGTCCGATTGCCAGGGTCCGCCGCACGATTGCCGATGCCACCGGCACGGTTATCTATATCGCCGAAGCGCTGTACCGCAGCGATGTGGTGCACCTGGAGATGGATCTGTCGCCGCCGCAGTAGCCGCAGTCGACTACGTTGACGCCTTAATAATTCAAGCAACGCCGGAACACCGGCAATCGTAAACTGCCGAACGGCTCATAAGACGCCCGGCATATCATGGAGGAAACTGAATATGATCAATTCCAGAACAACACTGTCTGGCTGGCGGCTCGCCTCGCTGGCGGCCGGTTTAGGCGCGGGGCTGACGTTCGCTTCGCCCGTACTCGCCGACAACCTAACATATATCATACCGTTCCAGGCCGGCGGCGAATCCGATGTGACCGCCCGCCTTCAGGAGCCGGCACTGAAAGCATTGTCCGGCAAGGACGTCGTCATCCAGTACAATCCCGGCGCCGGCGGCGCCAAAGCCTGGGCTTCGTTGAACAAACAGAAGGCTGATGGCTCGGTCGTGATGGGAACGAACCTGCCCCATATCTTTCTGCAGCCGATGCAGAAGGACGTCGGCTACAAGACCGACGATCTGGTCCACGTTGCGATATTCCAGCTCACGCCCGACGCGATCATCGTGCCGGCCGACAGCCCGTTCAAGACCTTGGGTGATCTAGTTGCCGCGGCAAAGAAAAAGCCTGGCAGCGTAATCCTGGCCGGTAGTGGCACCAATACCGGTCCGCACCTGACCGCCACCACCTTCAGCAAGCTCGCCGGCATCAAGCTGACTTACGTTCCCTTCGCCGGCACCGCGCCCACTATCGTCGCGATGCTGGGAAAGCAAGTCAACGCGGCAATGACCTTCACCACCGCCGCCGTCCAGCAGGGTGACAAGGTCCGCGTTCTCGCCGTCGCCCAGGACAAGCGCTCGGAAAAGTTACCGAATGTACCCACCTTCCGCGAACTCGGATACGACATGGTGTCCGGCGTCTACCGAGGCATCGCGGTGCCGAAAGCGACCCCGGAAGCCAAGCGCAAGGAACTGTCCGCGCTGTTTGCCAAGATCAATAACGACCCCGCCTATCGTAAAAAGATGAGCGATGCCGGCTTCGAGATCATCGACGTCGACTACGAGAAGGCGCCGGCCTTCCTTGCGGCAAAACGCAAGGAATATGAGGCCGCGGCACGCGGCGTTGGCATGCTCCGCTGAGCGGCTCTAGTGTCCCGAATCCGAAGTTCGTCGTACCATTCAGCGTGCACCGTACGAACTTCGGATTCGATAAGGACACTAGCAAAACTAAATTTCTAGTGTGGTTTTTGGTTCAGAAGTTCGCTTGAATTGCAAGCCGAGAGAGCCAGGCGAACTTCTTAACCACCACACTAGGCCGGGATGGAGCTGAACGGGAGACGGCACTGAGATGCTCGACACGGCTCTCGCCGCGCTGTCGCTGCAGAACCTAGCCTTGGCGCTGGCCGGCGTGATCGCCGGTACGGTGGTCGGCGCCTTGCCCGGACTGACCGCCACAATGGCGATCGCCGTGCTGGTGCCGTTCACCTTTACCATGAAGTCCGCGCCGGCGCTGATCCTGCTTGGCGCGATCTACACCGGCGCAATTTACGGCGGGGCCTATTCCGCGGTCCTGCTCAACACCCCGGGAACGCCGTCGGCGATCGCCACCACTTTCGATGGCTTCCCGATGGCAAAGCGCGGCGACGGCGACCTTGCGATCACCTTGAGTTGCCTCGCCTCGGTCGTCGGCGGGCTGGTCGGCGCGCTGGCGTTGCTGCTGCTCGCCCCGCCGCTCGCCAAGGTCGCGCTCGCCTTCGGTCCGATCGAATATTTTTGGCTGGCGGTCCTGGGCCTGACACTGGTGGCCGCACTCTCTGGCGGCGACTGGCTCAAAGGTCTGGTCGGCGCCTGCATCGGACTGTTGATGTCGATGATCGGCTCTGCGGTGATCGGCGGCGATATTCGATACACCATAAATACCCAGATCCTGCAGTCTGGCATCGGTGTCGTGCCGGCTTTGATTGGGCTGTTCTGTATTCCCGTGCTGATCGATCTTGTCGCATCGCGTGACGAACACCTCACCGTCGCCGGCAAGGTGTCCGGCTTCCGCTTGCGCGAGGCGGCCGCAATCGCGATGGCCGACAAATTAAATCTCGCCAGGAGTTCGATCATCGGCACGGTGATTGGCGTCCTGCCCGGCGCCGGCGGCGCGATCGCTTCGCTGATTGCTTATTCCGAAGCACGGCGCTCATCGCCCCAACCCGAAACCTTCGGCAAGGGCAACCCTGGCGGCATCATCGCCAGCGAATCCTCGAACAACGCGACAGTCGGCGGCGGGTTCATTCCGACTTTGGTGCTGGGCATTCCCGGCACGCCGGCGGATGCGGTGGTGCTGGGCGCGCTGCTGGTGCAGGGCGTCAAGACCGGACCGTCGCTGTTCACCGAGCAGAGCGCGATCGTTTTCACCTTCATGTTCGGCCTGATCATCGCCACCGTGTTGATGCTGCCGGTCGGTCTCGTGCTCGGTCGCTATGCCTACCGGTCGATCATCTCGGTGCCGAAGGCGATGCTGGTTCCAGTCATCGCCGTGCTGACGGTGATCGGCAGCTACGCGATCCAAAGCAACATCGACGACGTCATCATCATGATCAGTGTCGGCGTGATCGGCTGGCTGCTCGGCCGCTTCGGCTTCACGGCCGCACCTATCGTGCTCGGCCTGATTCTTGGGACCGCTGGCCGAGCAGGGTTTCGTCCAGGCTTGGATGATCGGCTCGGCGAGCGACGACCTGCTCGGTATGTTCTTCGGTCGTCCGATTTCAATCGCGATCATCGCCGTGGCGATCCTGACCCTGATGTACCCGATCCTCGCGCGCCGCAGGGGGAGAAAGCAGCTTGAACATGAGCAGAGCAAGTCGCCAGATTGACTGGGGTACCACACTGACTGCAGCGGCGATCGCCGTGGTCGCGGTGCTGGCGCTCTGGCAGGCGCAGGAGTTTTCCGCCCTCGGTTCAATATTTCCGCTGTTTGTCGGCGGCGCGCTGCTGATGTCCAGTCTCGCTGTGCTGGTCCGCAGCCTCATGGCAAACGCGACAGGGCCAAAAGTCAGTGACGATAGCGATCGGGCCGGATTGCGCCGAAGCTTGGCTCTCGTTGCAATTATGATCCTGTGGGTGCTGATGCTGGAATGGGTCGGCTTCGCGATTTCAAGCTGGCTCTGCTTCGTAGCGCTAGCGCTGATCGCCGACGCCGAGCGCCCAAAGCTGTACCGAACCGCTGTCTTTGCTGTCGCTGGATTGGCCGTAGTGGGTGGATTGCAGTTGGTGTTTCAGTATGGGCTGAAGGTGCGGTTGCCGGCCGGTGAACTGTTGCCGCAATTGTTTGGATGATTTGTCCTTGATGACTCCCGGCCGTCATTTCAAGTCCTGGCATTCCATGCCGTGCCAAGGTCGAGCCGGTAACGCGACGGCGGAAAATGAAAATCCTGGTGGCATTGTCACGGCAACTGCCGTAGCCACTGCGCCCCTTGACCGGTAGCGTGGAGGGATGAAGCCGCTTTCGTTCAAGCGCCATCGTTTTCCGCCCGGGATCATTCGCCACGCGATCTGGCTCTATGGCAGGTTCACTCTGTCATTCCGGGATGTCGAGGAACTGCTCGCCGAACGGGGCGTCGATGTCTCCTACAAGACTGTTCGACGGTTTTCTCAAATTCGGTCCGTCCATCGCCGCAAACATCCGACGCTCAAGGCCGCGACTGAGCGACCACCGGCACCTCGACGAGATGGTGAGCACGATCCGCGGTGATCGGTACTGGCTTTGGCGAGCTGTAGATAACGAAGGCGAGGTGCTCGATTTCCTGGTCCAGCGCCGCCGCAGCGCCAGAGCCGCAATGAAACTGATGATGAAACTCCTGAAGAAATACGGATTTGCGCCAACCCGGATCGTTACCGACCGCCTGCGTGTACATATACACTATGGGCTGTTCGCTGCGATCCTAAATGATCTAGCGCAAACCACCAAGGCGATCCCGATCGATGATGAGGTGCACCGCACTTCGCTTGCTGAGGCTGCGCTTGCGTTGCACGAGGCGCTGAATGAACGAGGGGGTCCAGAGGTGCAATAGGAACAATCAGGATTTGGAAAACGATCCGGTTGATTGGGTTCACGTAGGGGACAACTGGCCTACACCCGGTTTGGAAGACCCTGAATTAAAAGTGCCGTTCACTCCGCTGCCTGCGCCGTAGCGTGCTGGCGAAACTTGGGCATGACGTTTTGCGCCAGAAGGCGCATCAACTCGCGCTCCCATTTTTGGTTTGGGCCGCCCCAGTCAAGACCAGTCATCAGCAGACCGCCGAACGGTCCAACAACGTCGCGAAACGCAATGAGCTTGTCGAGCATTGTCTTGGGCGAACCATAGATGACGCATTCCTCCGTGATAGCGCGCACGCTTGCCTGCTCGTCGGGCATGTCGGGACTGGGCTTGAGGTTTCTGAGTAGTCCGAC
Organism: uncultured Alphaproteobacteria bacterium; assembly: GCA_963806815.1. Classification (GTDB taxonomy): domain Bacteria; phylum Pseudomonadota; class Alphaproteobacteria; order Rhizobiales; family Xanthobacteraceae; genus CAWDZJ01. Next base: position 142,377 of record CAWDZJ010000020.1, read on the forward strand.
GCTGTTCAGAACCTCGCGTATATAGGTGTAGAAATAGGTGTTTGCTGCCTCGGCCCGAAATACACGTTCGTGCGCCTCGTCATCGGACGGCGCCACCATGAGGTTGCGAGCGACCCGCCAGTTGTCGCCGGTCGGACGGATTCCGGCAACTCGGCAGGCATCGCTATAAACAGTCCAGTGCGAGGCCACCGAATAGGTTGGGATGATGTTAGCGGAGATCATCCCCCAACCCTTCAGCGCCGCGGTTTTCGCTGACGAAGAATTCGGGCTCCCCAGCGAGATAAAAATTGGCGGTCGTGGATCCTGATAGGGTTTTGGCATATAGCCGACGCCGAGCTTGGCGTTTATGCCATCCTTGATCGCGATGCTCCAGAACTCACCTTGGATGTCGTAAGGTGGATCCTGCGCCCAGATGCGTTCGATTATGTCCATGGCCTCGATCACCATGCGATTGCGGGCGTGGACATCGGGATTCTTGAACAGCTCAAAGTCGGAAATCAGCCCGCCTGGGCCAATCCCCATCATGAACCGTCCTTTGCTCATGTGATCGAATTGCGCGCATTCGGCAGCGACGATTGCAGGGTGATGGTTCGGGATATTGATCACTGCCGTGCCGAAGCTGACGTGCTTGGTACGGGCGATGAGATTTGAGAAAAACATCAACGGCGATGGGATGGGCTCGGTTGAAGCCGAAAAATGCTCGCCGAGCCAAAGCTCGTCGAAGCCGAGCTGGTCGGCCAAAAGCGACTTCTCGGTATCCTCCTCTAGTGTGCTCCAGAATTCTCGGTCCGGTGGATGCACCGGCATCATAAACATCCCAAGACGCATGGCCGTCCCTGATATCTTGGCAATTAATTCTTACTCGATGTCCAATACGTATTATCATTCTCGCGCCCAAATATCAAAATTAAGCGCCATACGGAGATCTGGGACTCGGCGCGTGTCCGGGCCGGGATGTTCGCCGTGTTGACCTGCATCAAAACTCCCCACCCTGCGACCTTTGAACTTCCGTGTTGTTGCCCTTTCAGTTGGCGGCCAACTGATGGTAGGTTCGGGGATCGTGCAAAGCCGAGCCATTTTCTCAACAGATTCCGGGCCGCTTCGGAGTATGTGTTATGCGTGCCGGAAACTCCATCAGCTATCCAGTAGATACTGCAACTCTGCCTCATCATCGTCGTTCCATTGTCGTGCATCGTCCGTTCAGTTGAAGATCTTGCTTGAGGTGTTGTCATCAGAACCCATCGTCAAGCGGTCTGTTGTTGATAAACAAGTGGTGGCCTTGAAGATGCAGCGCACGCAACATAAGCCGAACCATATGGTTTGGTGGTAATCAGTGGAGAATCAGCAAGTCCCAGCCGGGCCAGGATCCTGGCCAGTTCAATTCCGCCGCCGACATCCTTTTCTCGTGCAGCTGTCGGCATTTGGCGCGCGCGGGCAGGCAGAGTCGGGCCCGCCACATACACAGGCGCACACCAAACCCATGGCTCGGTCACCAGCACACAGAGACAGGATCAATGTCCCA